>JAJFKP010000005.1 GCA_021773135.1 Woeseiaceae bacterium
CGTGAGCGTGTCGCCGTCGGAATCTGTTGCTGTCGGCGTGAAGCTGTACCGGGAACCGACGGTTGCCTGGCTTCCAGGTGTACCACTGATTACGGGTGGGGTATTCGTCGGAGCGACGCTTATCGTGAAGGCAGGTAACGAGGATGCCGCTGTAATATCCGCTACGGTGATGATGATTCCGGGTGCGCTACCAACGTCTCCGGCCTGCGGGACGCCAGACAGTGTCCCGGTAACAGAGTCAATCGACAGCCATGCCGGCGCGTTCTGTACAGAAAACGAAATTGCGTCGCCGTCCGGATCAGATGCAGTCGGCGTAAACGTGTAGTTCTGCCCTACGACGGCCTGGGTTCCAGGTGTGCCACTAATGTTAGGTGGGCTGTTGGTTGCGTTAACGTCAATCGAAAACGTCGGTAGCGCTGCCGTTTGTTCTCCGTCCGTAACATCTATAATGATTCCTGCGAATGTGCCGGCATCGCCGGCCTGAGGAGCACCGGAGAGCGCGCCGGTTTGTGTATCAAAGCTTGCCCAGCCAGGCATGTTCTGCACGGAGAATGTGAGTGCGTCGCCATCCGGATCGGTGGCAACCGGCACGAAACTATAAGTCTGGCCGACGGTGATCTGGCTGTCAGGTGTGCCTGAAATTGACGGGGCTGCGTTCAGACCAATGACCTGGATTGAAAATGACGGCAGTGATGCGGTGCTTATGTTATCGCTTACGGTAATGGATACGTTCGGGTAGGTGCCCTCATCACCGGCTTGCGGTGCTCCCGAGAGTGAGCCATTGACGGTGCTGAAAGTCGCCCATGACGGAACGTTTTGAGCGGTGAATGACAGCAAGTCTCCATCCGGATCTGATGCGGCTGGCACAAATGAATAGTTATTGCCGATATTGACGCTGGCGGCCGGCGCCCCGTCAATTTCCGGCGGCATGTTAGCTGCGTTGACCGGCTCAACTGTTATCGTGAACGGGGGTAAGGCTGTCGTCGACACGCCATCGCTAACATTGATTTCAATTTCGGCATAGGTTCCTTCACTGCCAAGAAACGGTATTCCCGACAGGCGACCTGTTGCCTGATCGAATTCAGCCCATATCGGCATGTTCGCAACGCTGAACACCAGCGCATCGCCCTCCGGATCGGACGCTGTAGGCGTGAACACATAAGTAACGCCAGTCTTGATTGCCTGCGGTGGATTCCCGGAGATTACCGGCGCCCCATTTATGGTCTGCGTATTGCCTTCCGGCACAAAAGCGCTTGGTTCCACCGAGTCTGTAAGGCAACCACTTAATACAAAAGGGAATACCAGCGATACCAGCAGTGATCTTTTAATTCCATTTAAATGCGTCATGCGTTCCGTTCATCCGTTGTCAAGATCAGTGGCAAACGCTGCGCACCCGTATAACTACTATGACTCTAAATGAGTCGAAACCAATGAATAGCTGGAGGCCTGCCCGACGGGACACATCTGGTGCGGACTGCACCTGGTTTGTCTGGCGGCCCCGCTGTCCTAGGTTAAACCCGTAGACCGGAAGCTTTGCGTCCCTGCCTTTCGACAGGTTTGCCGTTTTCAGTTGTAGAGTTCTTATAGCAGCAAATATTTATGCAAAGACAGGGATTTTCCATAACGAATCAAAATTCATGAAAAACCTGAAAACATAGGCGAATCGGCATATTGCAATGTTCGATTCGTTCGACCAGGTCTCATTTTGGGGCCGCTAATCGACACGGAATCTTAGTTACAAGTTGTTCGCCACGAATGCTCAGTGTTTCTTATGTTCGAATTCGCTCGTCGTGCGACTAAGCGGCGAAATCAGTCAACGTTGTGCAACGTCAGGAACATCGCTTTGTCCAGCACTGCGAAAAAGTCCTGGTATGCAAGCGGATCTTCGACCGGGGTTTCATTAAACCGGGCGTTCGCCCTGACATCTAGCCGCTCGCCGTTTCGCTCCCTGACGGTGACGGTCATTCTTATCTGGTAATCCTGGAGTTTTGTCGCGGATATGGTGGCGAGTTCGTAGTCAGCTTTGTCTATTACAAAGCCCAGGTCTTGTAACGTGGCTAGCACGGATCGAAGCGTGTCACGTTTATCAAGTGTGTCATAGGTGCGAGTCTGTATCTGCCGCACCTTGACCTGGCTGCCACCCTCGGTGATTACCGAGTTGTTCGAAGCACAGGCGGCCAGCAATATCAGCACGCATGCAACGGCGGCGTTCTTCATCAGACGCCCTCCTGCTCGAGAAACACCGCTTTGGACATCTTGTCGAAAAAAGATGCGTAGACAGAATCATCGATTACCGTCTGCTGCTCGGATAATCGTCCTTTCTTATCCCAGATAACTCGCTGAATCGTAATTCGAACAATAACGTTATTCTCATTGTTGAGCTGTGGTCGGGAAATCAATGTAAGCCGAATATCCTGAACATCATCAAGTTTGCTGTAGTTTTTTCCATCACAGGCACGCAGAAAACTGAAAATGCACTTCGCCCCATCCATCGCGAGCGATCCCACCGCCTTAATACCGCTTGTCGCATCCGCCCGTTTTGATGCCGAGAGAACGCCCAGCGGTTCTTCAATTTCGTCAATTGCATAGCCCAAGTCCTGCAATACTGCGGTGGACGCGGACAAAATCTGAACATCCGACATCGACCCGTATTCACGAGTCTGCATTTCCCGGGTAGCGAGCGCCGACTCAGAAAGTCGAAATGCGTCGCGTGGCAAAGTTTGGCATGCCGCGACCAGAATTAGTGGGAGCAGTAGCAGTGCTCGAAATGCCATTTATCGTCCGACTCAGAAGCGTGAAGTATGGTATGCAAAGTCGTTGACCTGACCGAACTCGTCAAACTTGATAATGACGGTCAATGTGCGTTGACTGCTCGACTTCGTATTGGACTTGGACGTTGCTGCGATAGGGCCCCAGACATCCAGGTAACGGATCGACCCCGTGGCGCCTCGTGTTTCGGATTCTGAAACCCGCGTCGAAATCTTGTCGTATATCCAGGTTTCGTTTCGATACTCGTCTGTAGTGACGATATTCGGGGAACCGAGTGCCTGCGCAACTTCAGCCCCGGACATGCCAATATAGACTTGGCTCTGCACGCTGCCGACGGTCAGGTCGCGATCACCACCACCCGGAAAAGTTGCACAGCCTGAAAACAGTGTGGCGACGACAAGCGTGATCAAATGGCGCATAACAGGAACCTCGATACAGCAGGCAATCTGAACGCCCGCTTAATGGCGTTGTAAGCCCTTGTTTGTACGCGTTTCCTGCAGTCAGTAAAGGTATCCGATCACTATTTTTTGCGAGCCTTGCGGAAGTGTGACCGAAGCCGCCTTTTGACATCTGCTATTCTAAGAGCCGTCGATCCGATGGCATGCTTCAAATAACACTAAAAAGTGAAGGAGAGCCTCATGACTCTAAGCATTATGGACCTGTGGTTACCCATTATTCTCGGAACATTCCTGGCCTGGATGGCCAGCGGTCTAATTCACATGCTTCTCAAGTATCACAATTCGGATTACCAAAAGCTTGCGAATGAAGACGAAGTTACGGCTGCAGTGCGGAAAGGTTCGCCGTCTCCTGGCGTGCATTCCTATCCCTATTGCATTGACATGAATGAAATGAAAGACGAGAAAGTTCAGCAGCGTTTCAAGGATGGACCGGTAGGGTTCGTCACGGTGATGCCGAATGGCATGCCGCCAATGGGCAAGTTGATGGGCCAGCAAATCGGCTTCTTTCTTGTCGGTAGCGTTCTGGTCGCCTACTGCGCGGTGCTGGCGCTCGAGCCCGGTGCGCAGTACATGGCAGTGTTTCGTTTTGTTGGTACCGTCGGATTCCTGACTTTCGGCTGGGCCGTAATTCCGTTTAGCATTTGGTACGGACACCTGTGGTCGACCACAGCAAAATACCTATTGGATGCACTTATCTATGGGTTGGTTATTGCAGGTGCGTTCGCCTGGCTATGGCCCGCGGCCGCTGCTTAGCTCTCGGTTCAGGCTGCGTTTACTTGAACGCTTAAGGTTGCGCGCGCGAGCGCATAGCACTATCACTCCAGCAACGTGATCCATTGTTCGCGCCGCAGCCTTTGCATCTGGGTGACTATCCAGCGTTGCCGGTCGCGCAGGTACTGTGTAGGCTGATCCGCACGAAATTGCTTCGGGTTTGGCAGGACCGCGGCCAGTAGTGCCGCTTCACTGTCGCTGAGTGCCGCCGGAATTTTGCCGAAATAGAATTCGCTCGCGGCGGTCACCCCATAGATTCCGGAACCAAACTCGGCAATGTTGAGGTAGATTTCGAGTGTACGTTGCTTCGACCAGGTCGCCTCAATCAACAGCGTAAACCAGGCTTCGATGCCCTTGCGCAGGAAGCTTTTCCCGGGCCATAGATACATGTTCTTGGCGACTTGCTGGGTAATGGTCGACGCACCGCGAAGCGTCGCGCCTTCGTTGAAATTGTCGACAGACTCCCGGATTGATTTGATATCGAAACCGAAATGACTCGCAAACTTCTGATCTTCGGAGGCGACGACGGCGATTGGCATTACATCGCCGAAACCATTCCACGCAGTCCATTCGTGCAGCAGGGGGCTTCTGCCGCTACTGTCTTGCAACATAAACGAAGTAATTGGTGGGTCAATCCAGCGAAACGGCAGCACCGCTAACCAGCTCAATGCCGCAACGATCAGTACGACTAAGAGTAAGCGATGCACGATCCAGCGCTTAACGCTGCCCGTTTTCTTCTTCTTGCTCTTTTTTCGCGGACGCCTGGCCCGGCCGATTCGATCTGACGCGTGTGCTCTCATGTCGTCCGGTCTGCTTCAGAAATTGGCGCCGGCCCGTCGGCGCCAATCCACAGGATAACCGGCTAAAGCATTTTGTCGAGCTGCTCTCTAACAACCGTATTCCAGAATTCACCGACTTTCCGGCCGGCCGGCAGATCGGTTGATTCACGTTTCCAGGCCATGCGTCCGTCGGCGTCTGCAATCATGAGGCCCGGAATGAAATCAACGGTGTACGCATCGCCAATCGCATCGCCGTCCATAACGGCGGTTACCTTGAAGTCGAGCGCCTTGATATAGGCAACAGCGTCGCCTTCGCCCCGCTCCTTGTGATTGATCATGACGACGTTGATGTCATCGCCATAGTCTTTCTGGATTTGCTCAAGATAGGGCATGAATGCCTTGCAGTATGGGCACCACGTGGCCCAGAAGAACAGGATGGTCGGTTTTCCATCAATGACCTCCGGAAAGCTGACCTCGTTGCCGAATTCATCCAGACCGGCAAATGCGGGTGCGATCTCCCCCGTCTCAACGGCCATGACCGGACCCGACAGGACGGATGCTGCTACTACCAGCGCGATTGATTTGAACATTGTTGGTTTCCCCCGGAAAACTTGATTGTCTCTCATAAGCAGACCGGATGGGCTCATTTTTATTACGTCGGGCCCCTTTAAATCCACAGGCTGCTCTGCGAGTATCGATGGCTCGACAGGCGTCGAAGGGGGCGATCACATGTACCAGGTTAAAGGGGGCACCATGCCAGATCGAGCTGTGACGATGACATGGTTACTGGTGATATGCGTATGTGTCATGGCAGGCGCCACGTTTGCGGGTGAAGACGATGAAGAGGCCGTTGTCTATGGCTTTGGGCGCCCGGCCACTGCCGAGGAAATTGCAGCCTGGGACATCGATGTGCGGCCGGATGGAAAAGGCCTGCCAGCGGGCAGCGGCACGCCAGCGGAAGGAGCGGCTATCTACGTAGCGCAGTGCGCCGCCTGTCATGGTGCGCAAGGCGAAGGCGGCCTGAATGATCGCCTGGTTGTACATTCGGCTGACGAACCGTTTCCACTGGCAAGCGATGTAAATGCCGGACAGCACCGCACTATCGGCAACTATTGGCCGTACGCAACGACAGTATTTGACTACATTCGCCGCAGCATGCCATTTACTGCCCCGGGAACCCTGACGGCAAATGAGGTGTACTCGCTCACAGCGCATCTCCTGCATCTTAACCATGTAATTCCCGAAGACGCCGAAATGAACGCGCAGACACTGCCGAAAGTCGTCATGCCCGCACACGGCAAATTTCGCCTGGATGACCGTCAGGACTTCAAGGAGGTTCACTAATGGCGCAGGACGACGCAAAAAATAACGACAAGACCTCCGGCGAGAAACAACGCAACGTTACCCGGCGAGCCGCACTGGTTGGTATGGCGGGAGCAGCGGGTACGGTACTGGCGCGTGGTGCAGATGGCCAGGAGGTGCAGGTATCGAGTGGCAGCCGTCCGCAGGTGCCGCCTGATCCAACAAAAGTGATTGGCAGGCTGGCGTCAGAATTCGGCGAACGGTCGCCTTTCGAGAGACTGGAGCGCGTTACTTCATTTTCCCGCAGCAGTTCTGAAACGCCGCTCCAAAACCTGCACGGCACGATTACGCCCGCTGCACTGCATTTTGAGCGGCATCATGCGGGAGTGCCGTCGATCGATCCTGACAAGCACAAGCTCATCATTCACGGCATGGTGTCGCAACCGACGACCTTTTCTGTCAGCGACCTGAAGCGATTGCCCGCCGCCAGCCGCATCTGTTTCATCGAGTGTTCCGGAAATCTCTTTCGCGATGCGCCCGAGCAAACTACGGCGCAGTTGATCGCCGGCATGACCAGCCAGAGCGAGTGGACCGGCGTCATGCTGTCGACCCTGTTAAGAGAGGTTGGCGCTGACCCGGGAGCGAGCTGGCTTCTCGCGGAAGGGGCAGATGCGGCCGTTTTGACGCGGAGCATTCCGAAAGCATTTTGGGATGAGGCCATGGTCGTCTATGCGCAGAACGGCGAGGCAGTGAGGCCGGAAAACGGATATCCGATTCGTTTCCTGAATCCGGGCTGTGAGGGAAATACGTCCGTTAAGTGGCTGCGCCGGATCGAGGTGTCGGATCAACCTTTCATGACGCGAGAGGAAACGTCCAAGTACACGGAACCTGTCAAAGGTGGCGTATCAAGACAATTTAGCCTCGTGATGGATGCCCGCTCGATCATTACGTACCCCAGCTATCCGAACACCGTGGAAAAAGGCTGGATTGAAGTACAGGGAATTGCCTGGAGCGGGCGGGGAAAGATTGCCGCCGCCGAAGTCAGTACTGACGATGGCAAGACCTGGCAGCGGGCCGCATTACAAGATCCGATTCTGCCGAAAGCGCACGTCAGATTCCGGCACATGTTCAAGTGGGACGGCAAAGACACGGTAATCATGAGCCGGGCTATCGATGAGACTGGCTACATTCAACCGACGCGTGCGGCATTTATGCAGGCACGTGGTCCCGGATCTGGGCCCTATCATCAGAATCCGATTACAGGATGGCGCCTTAAAGCAGGTGGTGACGTGGTCTATCGCGTGGAAGAGTGGGCCTAGCAACAGTGCGGCAATGGACCGTGCACTACTGACGGCTCACGTCATATCGCCACAGAACAAACAATAACAACGAGCTCAACGATGGCGCGAAAAGAGACTTTCTCATCGGGATTTGTGGCCGTGCTGACCATGATTGGTGTGGCTGTGGGTCTCGGCAACGTCTGGCGATTCCCGTACATGATGGGCGAGTATGGTGGTTCAGCGTTCCTGGTCGTCTACCTGCTGTTCACACTATTGCTCGGTATTCCGGCGATGACGGCTGAATGGTCACTGGGGCGGGAAACACGCAAGGGACCCATCGGTGCACTTTCAAAGGTGTGGGGGCAGACCTGGGGCAGACGCATAGGTGGCCTGCTCGTGTTCACGATGGTGGTGTCGACTTCCTACTACATCGTCGTTATCGGCAACATAGCTTTCACCGCCACTTATTCCGTCATCGCCGGGTTCAACGATTCGACTCTGCAGGAATTCGATGCGCAGTTCGCCAACGGCTGGCTTCAATACGGCTATTCATTGGGCGTGTTGTGCGTCGCCCTGTTTGTCCTCTACCGTGGGTTGCACAAGGGCATCGAGGCGGTCAGCCGATTGTTTGTGCCGTTCTTTGCGCTGGTAATCATCTACCTGGTCGTTAACGCATTGTTCCTCCCGGGCGCACCGGCAAAATTCGCCGCTTTCCTGCGACCCGATTTTTCGGTACTTGAGGCCGAGCACATTTTCGCAGCACTGGGGCAGGCGTTTTTCTCGCTCGGTCTCGCTGGCACCATCATGGTTATCTACGGTTCTTACATGGCCCCGGATCAGAACCTGGTGCGTGCAGCCGGTATGACAGCATTGGGTGACGTCGGCGCGGCGTTTCTGGCGTCACTTTTTATCGTTCCAACCATCCTTGTATTTAATCTGGACCTGGCACAGGGACCGACGCTGATTTTCTCAACCCTGCCCAAATTGTTCAGCGTCATGCCTGGCGGTCGGATTCTCGGCAGCGGGTTCCTGCTCGCACTTAGTCTGATTGCATTTTTATCTGCGATTGGTGCACTTGAGGCAATCGTGGGCAGCATAAGTGAAGAGATGCGAATCAATGCCGCGCGGTCGAGAGTCATCTTCGCGATTCTTTTTATTGAAGCATTGGTCATGCTGCCCAGCGCTTTGAATCCGGACATTGTCGGTACGCTGGATCTTATTTTCGGATCAGCAATGCAGATGTTTGGCAGTACGATTGCGGTGATTACGGTGACCTGGGGTCTTGGCAGAATCACCACTAAGCTACAGATTTTTGGTGATCATAAAGCGGCCTGGTATGACACCTACTTCGCCTGGCTGAAATGGGTAGTACCGGTTGTCATGGCCACAGTGCTGGGCGGGTATATCATCAGCAATCTGTAATTTTACGCAAAAGATCTGCCGCACAGGTCTGTTCTCAACCCTGGCGGGGCAAACTTATCCGCCTGTCCGTCGGCCGCGAGGACAGCGCTGATGCCATCAAGAATCTCGAATTTGCGGTGGAGCACGCCTAGATTGCGTTGACGCATATACCGAGATCGGTACAATCTCCGGCTCTCTAGCGTATTCTTAATGAACTAAGACACCGCACCGAATATAGCGCCCGTAGCTCAGCTGGGTGAGGCGGCAAAGAAATTGCGACAGCAATTTCCCGACGAACGCCACGACCCTACCGGGGCGTGGCCGGGCCCGAGGGGCGAAGCGCCGAGGGGAGTACTTTGCAGTGCGCAGCACTGCTACTATGAATTAGCATAAGTTTTCAAAAGAACCACAAAACATTGCGCCCGTAGCTCAGCTGGATAGAGTACTTGGCTTCGAACCAAGTGGTCGGGAGTTCGAATCTCTCCGGGCGCGCCAAAAACCAAAAGGTCCCGTCAGGGGCCTTTTTGTTTTTGGTTTGCCTGGGTGAAGATGAAAGCTCCAGTTCGATAAAACGCGCCAGCGTTTTAGACGCCGCAGGCGCCCCGCAGGGGTGAAGATCGCCCAAAGCCGATCTGTGCCGAGACCGGCGTAGCCGGTCGACAGACGCCGCAGGCGAGGCAGCATAGCTGCCGCTCAATCAATCTCTCCGGAGTCGCTCTCGCGCATCCATGCGCTTCGCGAAGCTTGTGCATCCTGCACATCGCGCGCCAAATTTGAGGTCGCGAACTCTAACCTGTGGAAGCTTCGCTTTGAAACTTGCATTTCGCCAACCAGAGCTATTGATTCTCCCGGGGTGACGTCCGACCTAGAATGAATCGAGTCGTGTTAAGCGACTAAATCGGAAAGAGAGATCTTAGCGTTAGCGTCTTTGAACCCAAAAAACACCAGGTAATGCAACAACTGTAATAGCAAGCAATGTCGTTGCCAGCAATACGCTCGGCTCAGCGTCAACTCTCGCAGCAAAACCTGCGACTATTGCCGCCATGAGCATTTTCGAACCGCCAACCACGGCCGCGGACATAGAGGATGAAGCAGCGTCGTTCCGCATGGCCAGAATCGTCGCGTTCGGCATCGCTGTACCAGCAAACAACGCGAAAAACAGCATTCCGGAAAACAAGACATAGTCGTATGCGTGCAATAGTAGAATCGATGGGCCAACCAACAGCGAAAACAAGACAGATATAAGAAGTACTTTTTCGCTCTTAAATCGATGCAACAGGACCCGACTTAAGCCTCCACCAACGGCGTACGCCGCAGAAAGTGCCGTTACCAGTACCGAAATGCGAGCAACGCGAGATGAATTGTCGCTAACCAAATCGCTTGTTAATGCGAGGCATAAAAAGAAACCGCCAAACATAAGCATTGCCGATATGACGCCACACCAAAAAGCAGAATTGCTGGTCAGTTCCACAACTCTCTTGCTCAGCGGACGGGTCCCTGCGGGCATTTCAAACCATTGCGAATTGGCTCGGTTCACCGCCAGAAAGGCACAAATACCGTACGTACTCAATGCGAAGTAAACAGTACGCCAACCAATTGAGTCAGCTAAAATACCCGCAATTACAGGCGCAATGACGGGTGCCCATGCAAAAATAGCAGATGCGCTCGACATTGTTTTCGCAGATTCTTCAAACGTGCCAGCATTTCGAATGATTGATCGTCCAATAATTGGACACGCGCTCGCGAAAAGTCCTTGCACAAATCGTGATACCAATAGCATATCTTGCGATTGCGCCAGGCCTGCGATTAGAGATGCGATGGAGAAGCCGGCTAGTGAAAGACTCAACAGCTTTTTCCGGTCGATATGATCAGCTGTCAGGCCAATAGCAAAGTGACCGATAGCGTAACCAAATGCGAAGACGCCAATTATGTTGGCACCTACTCCTTTCATAAGCTGAAATTCGGCCTCTATTCCAACCGCACTGGGAATTGCACCATTGGTTCCGATCGAGCCAGTCGCGACAACTAATGCGACAAAGAACAGACTCAGCTTAATTCTGTCGTTCATGCGGCAATACATTTGGTTCGGTTGCGTCGCGAGACAATACAGTACCCCGCCATTTGCCTTCCTTGTGAGCAATTGTCGTGGCATCTAAAACAAGGTCGTGGACCATTCTTGCGGCAGTCGTCATTGCCGGGCTTCTACGGTGCAGGAGGAACGCAGTTCGTGTGATGCCAGGCTCCAGAATTTTCCTTGCTGATAGTTTGCCCGCTGCGACCCTATCGTAAATCATCGACCAGGGAGCAATTGCATATCCTAGTCCGGCTTCCAGTAAAGACAGCAAAGGATGCACTGCGGCACTGGCAGGTATTCGGTTGAGAGTGATGCCGAGCTGCGCTTCGTACTCGGAAATTGCGCGACCCATTGCATGTTCCTTGCTGGGCAAGAACATCGGGTAGTTTCCAAGTTCCTTGAAACGAATGGATTGATTGATGTCGAGATTCGCGCCGGTTAAAAAAAGATCTTCCCGAAACAACGGTTTTGAGTCGAATTCGCTTAAAGGCTCGACGTCGAAATCGATCATGAGGTCAATGTGTCCCGAACGTAGCCACCGAATCAGATGACCAGTGAGGCCCTCTTCAAACACGAGATGAATCTTCTCGTATCTTGTGCGTACGGCCTCGAAAAGGGGCCGTGTTAGAACGTTTGCAACACTCGCGGGCAATGCAATACCTACCCGACCGGTTGGATTCGCATCGACCTCTCGAACAGCGACTTTTGCCGATTCGAGTTGCTCCAGAATTGGCTGCGACCTCTCGAGCAATATCGAGCCTGCCTCCGTTAATTCAACGCCTCGCGGGTGGCGATCGAACAATTTGACGCCCAGCTCTTCTTCGAGGGTTGCGATGGCGTGACTTAGTGCGGGCTGAGCAATATTGAGCCGTTTCGCGGCTTCGGTGATCGTGCCCGCGTGGGCGACAGCCGTAAATTGAATCAATATGCGCGTATTCATCGTGAATCGAATATATATCAAAAATATATGGCAACCAAACAAAGTATATATTTTTCAAATGACTTGGCACTCGTTAGGATTGCGAATCGAATATGCCATTCAAGCAGCGTCGGATCTGATCGCACGGGGATGGGCATTTCGAGGGGGGATAAGTGAAGTTTCGCTATTGCACGCTCGCAATTGTCGTTCTGTTTGTCATAGGGCGACCCACTATGGCGGACGCCGTTGCAATCGGTTCCGTTTCCTACTTTTACGTGGGCGGCGAAAAAATACGCAAGGATGACGTGCAGAGTGTCGGTCGCGATCCCGTCTCGGGCTCATTTATCGTCGATCAGATCGGGGTGTTAAAGCTCGAACCGAGCCCAATCGATGACGCAAGGCCGCCCGTAATTCTGACACCGGGATTCGGCTTGGCAGGACACATCTATTTAACGACCGCGGACGGTCGTCCAGGCTGGGCGTACTCGTTCCTTAGAGAAGGGCACACGGTTTACATCATTGATCGCTCACATACTGTGCGCACCGGCTTCGATGCATTTGCGTTTAACGAAGTGAGAAGTGGGAAAGCACAACCGAAGAGCCAGCCATCATTTGTATTGTGGCTGGAAGAAAGAATCTGGACACGATGGGGATTGGGCCCAGCGTTCGGGGAGCAATTTGATGATGGCAAGTTCCCCCTTGATGCGATTGACCAACTGGTCGGTGCGTTTGTGCCGGTCCTCAGCGAAAACATGCCATTGCGGGACCAGGCGATCGGAAATGCCGAAGGATTGATTATGCTTCTGGATAAAACCGGGCCGGGTATTCTGGTCACGCATTCGGCATCCGGATTAGATGGTTTCAAAGTCGCAATGCAACGACCAGATCTTGTTCGAGCTGTTGTTTCAATCGAACCTGTCGGCTGCGATCCCGATCAGGCAGAGCAATTGCGAGAAATTCCGACGTTGACAGTGTTTGGTGATCATTTGGATATACGACCTCAAATGATTCCCAGGCGCGACGAATGCATGGAACTCGCAAAAGAACGGACAGCTCTCGGAAAGCGTGGCGCGGTGCTGTCTCTTCCTGATGTAGGTGTAAACGGAAACTCTCACATCATGATGAGTGATACGAATAGCAACGAGATTGCATACAGAATAATTGAGTGGTTAAAAAATGAGCAAGAAAAGTAGTGACATAAATAAATCAATTGCAGAGGAATATTCGCGCCGCGATATATTGCGCTATTTTGCGACCTCCGCAGGCTGTTTTATCGTTCCGGCGTCGGCAACGGTTTTGATGGCAACGACCAGGCCCGCCGCCGCTCAATCGAACTTTACATTCCCGCAGGGCGTGGCATCAGCGGATCCGCAATCAGATGCCATTGTCCTGTGGACGCGAGTCGCTGGAACTAAAGGACCAACGTCACTCGTTACTCAGGTTGCACGCGACGCTGACTTCACAGAAATAATCGCCGAGTCAACCACGACCGCGCGCCCTGAATTCGATCACACGGTGCGAGTACTGGTCACACAGTTGGACCCGGATCGTCACTACTACTATCGGTTTATCGCACCCGATGGTCTTGCAAGCCGACAAGGGCGCACACGAACGGCGCCGTCGCCAGACGCCGATCGGCCATTGAAGGTGGCAGTCTTCTCTTGCCAGGACTACGAGCTTGGCTATTTCACTGCGTATCGACGCATGTTGCTTGATGACGAAAATGGCAGCGAAACGAATAGTATCGATTTCGTCATCCATCTTGGCGATTTTATTTATGAGACCGCTCGTCGCCCGGAATCGATGCAGGGAGGGAACCGGGGAGACGGGCGAACGTATTTGAGGAATCGGGATGGTAGCCGTCGCAGTTGCACACCCTTGCCATCGGGTGGCGAACAGGCGGGTCGAGTCTGGGTGGTTCCAGCGGATCTGCCTGACTATCGAGCGCTGTACAAAGCCTATCTGGCAGATGCGGACCTTCAGGATGCGCGTGCGAATTACCCGTTTGTACAAACCTGGGACGATCACGAATTCAAAAACGATTCCTGGCAAAGCTATTACGACGAAAGCTCTAGTCCGGAGCTCAAGGTGGCGGCAAACCAGGCCTGGTTTGAATTCATTCCCGCCGCGCTCGCGATGGGTGGACGGGACGTAGAAAACCATCAGGCCGCAGATTTCGAGCAGGTTGACGTTTCCGATCGACCACCTGAGGCGTTTGATAATCACTACCTTAGCCTCGAGGACAACAACGTCGCTGCAATTAATTCGATGACCATCTACCGCACCCTGAAGTGGGGACAGATGGCTGAGATTTTCATGACTGATGCACGCAGCTATCGTGGTCCACGTGGGTTTCCGCAAGAGCTGCTAACTGTCGGCAATCATCCCTATCCACCGGCCCCGATTGATCCAAAGCTTATCGACGTTCTGAACGCAGGTAGAACTGCGCTGAACGGCAATCCGCCGAATGAGATTGACTACCTGGGCCAGAGAATGCCGAATCCGAGGAAGAACGCCCCATTCGGTTCCATGCTGGGTAGCCAACAGAAAGCCTGGCTTCGCGATCAATTATCCGGTAGCTCGGCCCGCTGGAAATTGCTCGGTTTGAGCGTCGGTCTAATGAGATACGGCTTCGACAGCAGTTTCCGCGACGACGGTTTTGCTGACGGAATTCTCTGGACGGATGGATGGGATGGTTATCCAGTTGAGCGGAAGGAATTGACCCGCTTTATTCGGGAGCAACGCATAAGCAACGTCGTATCACTAACCGCTGATCGTCACATTCATATGGCTGGTGTCGTCATGGATGACTTTGATAGCGAAAACGCATCGCCCGTTATCGCAGAATTTGCAGCAGGCGCCATTTGCGCGCCGGTTCGGCTAACTATCCAGAATCGAATCGTGTCCCATGATGCGGAGTTAGCGGCGTTGGTTCAGTTTGATGGAACGGCGCATGGTTATGAAAAATCGGTCATGCCTTCAATGAATGCATGGATGCTTTACGGCGCTGCCAGCGCTCGCGCGCTTCATGACGGAAAAACCGAACAGGAAGCGAAAAAGCTCGAAAATAAACTCGTCAACCGTCATCTGAGCTACGCAGATGCAGACGCGCACGGATACTTCGTCGCAATGTTTGACGATGAGCAGTGCAATGTCGAGTTTGTTGCGATTCAGGAACCAGTGGAACTGCCGCCGGAAGGTACGGCACCGATTCGTCGGCGCGTAAAATTTTCTGTTGACGCCTGGGCGGACGGCGATAAACCCGTTTTGAAAACCACGGAGTTGATCGGTGAACGTCCACTTTGCGGACTTCGAACGTGAATACCAAATAAATAGGATAGGGGAGATGGTCATGCGATATCTTTTTAGAAGAACAATTTGGAGAGGGCTGCTCGTGTTGCTACTGCCATCTCTTCCGGCGTTCGGACAAGAAACACTCGAGGAAATTACCGTTACCGCAGAGAGGCGGGAAGCGGGGCTTCAGGACACTGCACTATCAGTTGTTGCCTACACAGGTGATCGACTCGAGGAACTGGGGATCAATGATCCACAAGCCATGGCTGATTTCACGCCAAATATCAGTATTGGCGACGGTACTGGTAGGGGCTCCGGCGGTACGTCCGTGTCGATTCGAGGAATTAATGAGGCGCGCGTGAGCCCTGTTCTGGATCCTGCAGTCGGTATATATGTTGATGATGTCTACTATGGGCGTCCACAAACGGCATTCTTGAGATTGCTCGATGTTGAGCGGGTCGAAGTACTTCGAGGCCCTCAGGGAACGCTCTTTGGCAAGAATAGCGTCGGCGGTGCAATCCGCTATATCACAAAGAAACCTGAGTTTGATGACATCAATGGTTATGCCAAGCTCGCTGTCGGCGATTTTAACCGGTTTGACTTGAAAGGCGCCATTAACGTTCCTCTATCAGATACCGCAGCACTCCGTTTGTCCGCAGCGTCGCTAAAGCGTGATGGATACGTGGATCGGCTGGCGGACGGCGGAGCGCTGGGCAATGACGATACAATTTTTGGCATGGCTCAATTGCGATTTCGACCTAACGACCGACTGGATGTGAACATCCGTATGGATTACACGGAACGTGATACAGATGATGGGCCAACAAAACTAATCGACTATTATCGGTTCAACAACACGACAGATACGACGCCCGGTGGGCCAAATTCTAACGGTGGCGGAGCTGCTGCCACAGCGGCCTGGAATGCTTATTGGGGGTCCACATCGCGAGTCTACAACGCGGCGATTCCAGCGAGTCTCTATCAAGTTGCGGGCACTGGCAGACCTACGGAATTGACCAGCGAATCATTTGGTGCAGGCATCGATCTGACCTGGACGGTATCGGACAATCTGTCCATTCGCTCGATAACAGGCTATCGCAAAGTTGATGAGTTTTCGATGCGTGATCCGGACGATCAGGCCAACGCGTTTTCGTTTTTCGATGATATCGCTGAAGAAGGTGTTGATTTTTGGTCCCAGGAGTTTCAGTTAAATGGCACCAGCAGTAACGGTCGCCTTAACTGGGTTGGCGGCTTGTACTACTCGGTCGAAGAACCCTATCGCCGCGACATCGAGGATCGAGATGCTCGTAGTCCCTCGAGGCGCGGTTTGCTTATTCTCAATGATTCCGCCGTGCAGGAAACGAAAAGCGTCGGCGTCTACTTGCAAGGCGATTTCGACGTAACAGACAAACTTGGCTTGACGCTCGGCGTTCGTTATACGGAAGACGATAAAACTTACAACATTTCGCAAACCGCATTGTGGGACAGCGCATTAGCCGCAGAAGCTGCCACAGCGGGACTCGCACCACAGACGCCACCAAACTACAACGGTTGCGATCCGTCGCTCGCAACGTCTTGCGTATCCGTTGCTCCACTGACCGGCGGTGATACGTTTGATGACGTGACTCCACGTATAGCGCTGCAGTATCACTTCAGTGATGACGTAATGGGCTTTGTCTCTGCGAGCAAGGGATTCAAAGCCGGGGGCACAAATGACACAGTTGCAGACATCAATACTCCGTTCGAGCCTGAACAGCTGTGGACGTATGAGGCTGGTATCAGGACAGAGTTCGCTGACGGCCGGGGGCGATTTAATGCGACCTATTACACGTCGGACTACGAGGACAAACAGATTACGGTGACGACGTCGCCTCTGTGCTTCAATCGTTGTACAACTAATGTTGGCGAAGCAACAATCCAGGGTATCGAGATTGACGCCGTAGCACTCGTATCGGACGGTTTGCAGTTAAGTGTTGGTCTTGGAACTATTGACGCAGAGTGGGACACAATTGATAACCCGTCTGCGGGTGTCGGGTTGAATTCCAAGTTTGGTCGCGCGCCGGAATTGTCTTACAGACTCGGTGCCCGGTATACGGCGGATCTCTCGGGTGGCGCCCAGATTGTTGCTTCCGCAGACTACGCATACACCGATGATCAAAACTCATCACCGCAGGATTCGACGACGATTTTTATCGACGACTACAGTTTGCTGAATTTGCGATTTAGCTATATGGCCGAAAACGGCAACTGGGAGGCGGGCCTTTTTTGTTCGAACTGCGCGGACGAAGAGTATTACTTCGGCGGTGCCGCCTGGGGCGCTGCGAGCGACAATACACCGTTTCCCGGTGTGAAGCCTGCGAGCAGTTACATATTTGTTGATAATGGATTTAATCCAAATGGCGTCGCACCGCCGGGAATTACAATTGTCAATGTCGGTGCGCCGAGGATGTGGGGTGTGGATTTCCGTTACAACTTTGGAAATTGATGTCTGGCTGCATCGCGGGGTAGTAAAGCGATGCTACCCGGCGCTTCAGATCATGTGGAAATTTTGATGAGCGACAGCTTGATGGGCAGAATGAAGCGCAATTTCGAAACCCGTTATCCAGGTTCTCCGGCGAATTGGGGCGTTTGTTCCCTGATATTATTACTTGCCAATTCGGCCAGTGCGCATCACTCCCACTCGAGCCTTGATCGCAACAATATTCAAACCCATCGTGGCACAGTGACGAAATATGACTGGCGCATGCCGCACGTATTCATCAAAGTTATGGCGCCAAACAATTCGGGCGATGTAGTTGAATACAGTATCGAAGTGCTACATCCGCCGGCCATGATGCAGCGCGGCTGGCGCAAGGACTCCCTGAAACCCGGCGATCAAATTACCTGGGAAGGTGCCGCAGACAAGAACCCCGATCGTGCCTATTCGGGACTGAATTGGTTAGAAAAATCCGATGGAACCCGGCTGGAAATGGACAAGAAGTCTGTCGCCGTCGAGCCATCCACCGACTTCACCGGGCTATGGGTCAGAGATTTGCGTGGGGATAAGCCACATTACAGGCCGCCTGAAAATTGGCCTTATACGAACGTCGCGCAGAAGATAGTGGACAATTTTCACGAAAGTCAGAATCCACAGGTTTCCTGCCAGAACCCTGGTCCGCCGAAAGCGACATTGCTGCCTTATCCGATGATGATTAGTCGGCCCAACAATCAAACTATCGTGCTGAATTACGAATTACGGGATACACCAAGAGTCATTTATCTTGACCGCGATCATCCCGCTGGTGAGCCGAGTGAGATCGGCCACTCCGTTGGTTGGTTTGAGGGAGATACACTGGTTGTGGAAACTACAAACTTTGTCGCCGATAAGTGGGGAATACACACGGGGGTTGATTCGAGTGATCAAAAGCATTTGATGGAACGATTTTCTCTGTCAGAAGATGGCTTCGCGCTGCAGATTCAAATGGTTGTTACAGATCCAGTTTACTTGTCCGAGCCCGTGGCGATCGACTATTACATGTCAAAGCTCGCTGATCGTCAGCTTGTCAATATTGACTGCACACTGGAAAACGCCCGGTTGTATCTAGAAGCTGGCCTTACGACGGATCGCTGATTACGCACTAAGCAAGAATATAGGCATTGCGCTGGCAAAGATTTCATAACGATTTAGGTTATTCAGGAGAGTCCATTAATGCATTCATTTAAGTACGCGTTGATTCTAGTGGCGGTCATTGTGTTAGCGACTGGAACAACGATGGCCCATCATTCGGCAGTCGTTTTTGACGAGAATGCATCAGTGCAAAAAACGGGTGAGGTGACACAATTCATATATCGCAACCCGCATATGATAATTACGATGGATGTTGATAATGAAGGCAGAACCGAAGAGTGGAAAATAGAAGGTCAAAGTATCGCGGCAATGCGCCAGCATGGATTTGACCGCAGCTCATTGAAAGTAGGTGATGTCATTACCGTGAAAATGCACCCATTGAAGACGGGTAGAACTGGTGGATTGATTCAAGGAATGATCGGGGCGGATGGGAAGTCTTACTCAATGGATGGTTCGGAGTATCCGGCGCCCACGCGCCAAGTGTATCCGGCGCTGATGCCCTGGGAGCCGCCGCCAGCTGGCGAAACATGGCAAATGCGGGAGAAGAAAACGCGTCCATCGGTATTGCCAATCGTCTCTGACGGTACAGCTGCGGGAGACGGGTCGGCGACAGGCGTCACGGCCGGCGCACTCGACCCGGACAATCTTTCGAAAAAGCGACCACCGGCGCCGTTCGACATGACCGGTGTCTGGCAATATCGTGGCGAAGATGAGTGGCGTGCGAATTACGGCTCGTTCGAGTTCAAGCCAGGCCCAGAAGAGTTAACAGCGAAAGGAAAGGCGTTCCATGACGCATATATGGAGGCGTCAAAAAAGGGTGAGCGATTTGGCGATCCAACCGCGCAATGTTATCCAGCCGGAATGCCGCGACTAATGACCCGATACGGTTCAATGATGATGATCCAGTTTCCCACCGCAATCTACATGGTGTCCCGATTAAACAACGAGTATCGAACGATCTTCCTCGACGGCCGAGAGCGCGTACCGAGTGAAAAGTTGGATCGAAACTGGGGCGGAGAATCACTGGGCCATTGGGATGGCAGTACGTTGGTCGTCGAAACCACGGGATTTACGGATGAAAACCATCTTATTCAGGCAGGCTATGTGACGGGAAGTCAGTTGAGGATCGTTGAGCGAATGCAAATGATCAATGACGGGAACACGCTCGTCACTGAGTTCACGTTCACAGATCCAGAACATTGGGTCGGCGAGTGGAAGCACGTGAAATTTCGTGATCGCGTTTTACGGTCGGATATTCGCGAGGCGAACTGCATTTACAAAGATAACCTTTCATTGCCCGGCATGGGCAATTAGGTCGGCAGACACCGTGACAGGGAAGTCTAACGACGCGACTTGCAATGTAAAATCGACACGTAAGAGTAAGTCATTTAGTAGTAGATAGGCATTTGGGAAATTGCGGGAGTGTTGCGTACTTGAGTCCAGAGGCGTCATGCATCGTCGGGCAATTTGTGGAACGAGCGCCCCAGTTCGATAAAACGCGCAAGCGTTTTAGACGCGGCAGGCGCCCCGCAGGGGTGAGGATCGGCCAAAGCCGATTCGAATCAATCTCTCCGGGCGCGCCATTTCCCCATTTCAAACTGTTGCCGTGCGTGAAATTGGCGGGTCAAGCGCCCAGGATGGGTTATTCCGTTTTGGCTACGCAAAATGCACGTAGCGACTTCAGTATCACATCTGATTTCGTGAAGAACTACCTGGTGACGAGCCAGGTCGTCGTTGGTCACAAAACGAAAGCCTCGCTCTTGCTCATCCTCGAAGGACCTGGCCGAAAACTTGATACGTTCGGTGGCGGTGAACAAACTGTCCTAGAAAGACTGGATCTTATTCTTGATCGTCGAGCAAGTTTGTTCGAAGCCTACCAATTAAGATGATTGTCAGAATGGCTATCGGTTGTACCGCAACAGAATTGCCCCAAACAATGTAAGGAAGGTAGAAAAGACCTTTGCTATGTTGAGCTTCTCGTTCAAAAAGAACACACCGATTAGCAACGCAAACACTATGCTCGTCTCGCGTAGCGCCGTAACCAAAGCAATCGGCGCCTGAGTAAACGCCCATACGACTATACTATAGGCGACGAAAGACGAACCGCCACCCAGCAAGGCCGCTTTCGTACCTTTTGTTGCAACGTTGCGCAATACGCCAGGTTTCACAAAATGGATAACTAGAGAAAATACAATTGTGTTAATTATCGACAACCATCCGAAAAAGCCGAGTGCAGTTTGTGCTTGACGCGCCCCGTAACCGTCGACCAGTGAGTATCCAGCTATGAAGCAGCCTGTAATTAAAGCCATGATTGCTGCGTTCTGATTCTGCAAACCGTCACTGTTACGAACGAATACAAGGCTTATGATGCCAATTCCGATAGCCAAGATTGCAATCATTTCAGCAGCTGTCAGTTGTACACCCAAGAAAACGACCGAAATAGCGGCAACTAACATCGGCGCAATTCCACGAGCAATCGGGTAAACGTGTGAGAGGTCACCGGTCCGATACGATTGCAAAAGAAACAGTTGATAACCAACATGCAGGGCCGCGCCAGCCAGAATTAGCCACCAGCTTGAGCTGTCAGGTAAAGGAGCGTATGTAGCTGCGACGCATGCAAACGGAAAATGGCCTAAAACGACTGCAGTCATACTGAAATACTGATCTTCAGAATTCTTAACCAATGCGTTCCAAGATGCATGTAGAGCAGCGGCTATCAAAACTGCAGCAAAAACTATTGGCGTCAAGTTATTTCCATTAATCGTTAAAATTTCTCAGTACACTATATCAAAGACCAACTACTCTTTATTGATCGCCTAAGGCCCGAGAATACAGCAATGCCAAATCAAACCATGACCCGTTTCGGTTACCCTAATACCCTAATTCGAGAGTACGAACATTGGGTGGTTCTCTTGCGAGAGCAACAAGTTACACTTGGATCGCTCGTTTTGTGTTCAATATCCGAGGAGACAGCATTCGCTAACCTTTCTACTGAATCATTCACGGAAATGAGTGTTGTGATTGGAGATATCGAACGTGCACTAGGCGAAGAATTCGAATACGACAAGATCAACTACCTCATGTTCATGATGATAGACCCTAACGTTCACTTTCACGTCATTCCTCGTTATAAGTCGGAGAGAAGTCTGGGCGGGTTGACAGTCGTTGATCAGGGATGGCCAGGGGTGCCGATGCTGGATGCGTTTGAGGAATTGACACCGTCCGAACGAGACAATCTGCGCATGCGCCTCATTGATATCTGGTGAGAGAGAACCCGCAACTATTACGCATGACTTTGGGAGGTAATACGGCTAAATAGCTAAACAACAAGGTTTGTAACTTTGTTGTCAATATATGCTGCATACGGACTTGCGGGGTTTCGTGGGACGGACCTTTGCCGCATACAACAGAACTCTCGGATACGATTCATGAAACCCGAGCAACAGACGAAATCCACCACCAATGCGCGGATCGCCCATAGCCGTTTTTTGGTACGGGACGACACCGAACTAAAAAAGAAATGTTTAGTTTGTAGTAGCCGCCGCGCTCTGTGGAGCAATCATGAATCACGACCGCGTCCTACCCTTGAGGTCTCTCATTAGCAATTGTTCGGGTGTTCGATCTGCAACTGTCCGAGCCGAGAACTCATCGATCGTCCCCTCTGATAGCTGTTTTGCCTTATGGTCGGACGATAGTCTGTCTGCGAGGTATTTCAGAATAAAGCGTTCTAATCTGAACACCGGCTTAGTGTAGAACGCGAATACATATTCGGCGAGCGTGATTGGTCTGTCAAAATTGACCAGATAGCAATCCGTGTATGTGTCAACGTCTTGATGTGACGATTTGTGATGCTTGTAAATAATTGCGTTCTCGGGAAGAGGGCAGCTTGCTATCGGAAACACATTCACTCCACTGCGTTGCCGAGCCAGGTAACAGCTGCGCTGTTAGCAGTACGCACTTGCTGGTTGACGTTATTTCCGTAATAACCGACATGCGATGATCCGGTAGCTGATCCCGTTAACGTACCACCAAGCATCATTCTCAGGATGACGCGAGAAGAACCGGCAAGATCGACATTGGCTGCCGGCAGTGCCGATATGTGTTGTAACGACAGATTGCTCGAACCATCCAGGGTCGCGGAGATTAGGTCGAAATGACAATTGGCTACTTCAATATGGGATGAGCCGGTTTCCGAGATTTGTAAATAGGACTGTGTAAAGCCGGCCACATCGACGACCGCTGAGCCGCTCGATGCAATGACGTCAAGGATCGGCAATGTGATGATTCCAATAGCAGTATGCGCGTGTATGTCGCCGCGAAACTCCGGATCAAAGCCGACGCTTAGGCGAACGCCATTCTGGCTGACATGGACCAGGTCGCTGAACTGATCATCCACGGTTACCTCGATAGAGAAGCGGTCGCCATACTGAACGATAAAGGCAAACGAATTTCTAATCTCAAGTTCTGTAAAGTTCGAGTTTTGGAAAATCAGGGTCTTCGTCTGGGCACTTGCAGTCTGCGGAATCGCTTCGGCGGGACCGGATCCGCCACCGCCGCAAGCAGAGATGACACTCGCTACTAACGCGACAATAAGGGCCTTTTCTATTTTGTAATTCACTTGATCGCTCCTCTTGGGTTGCATGTAAGAGGAATCTGGGCGCGGCAATCCTTCGATCCTCAGCGAATAGAATTCGAATTATCCCAAACTCGCGATAAAGCTAGCGCGGATGCTACTGGCGATCCGTTCGCGCAGATACTCCATTTTCAATATCGAAGGATATTTGTTTCCCGCGCCCTCTCCTCTGTTGCAAATATCTATCAGGAGAGAAAAGTGAAATCCAAATTCAAGAATGCCGTATTCGTTGCAACGGTGACTTTTCTGGTTGCCTGTGGCGACGGCGGAAACGGTGCGTCCAATGTTCCATTGCGCCCAGTCGCATCACCACCGCCAGAATCCGGCGTCGTTGGCGATGGGCGCCTTGATGAACTCGCCGAGTGGGCTCGAGCATCACAAGGTGTCCCCGCAGTCGCCGTTGTGCTGGTCACGAACGGACAGGTCGCCGAAATTGCAGCGGTTGGTGATCGCTCCGCAACGGAATCCGTCGCTGTTTCTGTTGATGACAAATGGCATCTTGGTTCCCTGACTAAGAGCATGACGGCAACACTTGCCGGGGTTCTCGTCGATCAGTCGGTGATCTCCTGGGACACGACACCCCTGGACATCTGGCCGGAACTTTCGGCAATGATTCACCCTTCGTTCCGCGACATAACGATGAGACAACTTCTGTCGCACTCGTCCGGAATGAGACGTTCAGATGTGACGCCATTCGAATTCGACCAAAGCGCGCCAGGCTCTGCGATGGAACGGCGACGGCGCTATGCGGCCGTTTTACTGGCAGAGCCACCCATCGGACCGGCCGGTTCAGATAGCTACTCCAACGGCGGCTACATCGTTGCTGGCGCCATGATGGAAACGATCATGTCGACACCCTGGGAGGAGCTTCTTACCCAGCAGGTTTTCGGGCCCTTGGGCATGATTGATAGCGCCTTTGGCGCACCAGGATCACCGGATGTTACCGATCAACCCTGGGGTCATTGGGATCGCAGTACACATTTCGAACCGGTTCCGCCGGGTCCGGATGCCGACAATCCGGACACCATGGGTCCGGCAGGCACCGTTCATACAACACTGGATGACTATGGCCGGTTCATGCTCGCGCATATCGCAGGTGCCAGAGGCATACCGGGATTACTGACGGAATCGACTTTCGAGGTAATGCATGCGCCGGTCGCGAGCGGGTCCGCATTGGGCTGGGGTGTCATTCCTTATGAGCCGTGGGCGCAGGGTCCGGTTCTTGCTCACGCAGGTAGTAACCTGCGGTGGTTTGCCGTGGTCCGCTTGGCGCCCACGCTGGATGCCGGACTGATGATCGTTGTCAACGCCGGCGATGGTCGCGCCGAGGCAACAATCGGTTTACTTGATGATTTGATTCTTGAGCGATTCGAGGCGAGTCAATAAACGGCGGGCCGGGCACAAGTGGGACGCCCTGGGGTTTCTGCTCTTCTGTGAAGACAACAATGCGAATCACTACGCTATTGAGATTCCTCGCAGGTCCCATATTGGCCGTCGTCTTTCTGCTCTCTGTTGATGCGGATCGTTACGAAACAGACCTGGTTACCTGGATGTCGATGACGCCTCAGATCTCCGTTGCGTCTCGGGCTGGCATTCCCTTGCGAATTACTGCGTTCAAATTTCTCTCTGAAAAACAGATGGATACGGCTTGCAGACAGAACATGGATTCAGACAGACGGACATTCGCCAGTGTTGGCATTGGCTTTGCGATTACCCGAATATCTCTTCGACCAGAACCTGTCGCAGTAGAATGTTGGTATGTGGGCATCCGGATTGATCTGGATGTTGTCAAATAGATCAGGAAAAACCGAAATTGGCGAAGGATATCCAGGACTCGATCCCTCTTTCCTATAGAGAATGCTCAAGACAGGCTACCGATGAAGGAAAATGCAGACAAGAAGCTTGCGAAGCGATTGCTGGACGGCGATCGAAAGTCGTTTGACGCTTTCTTCAACAGCTATTTTCCTCGGCTATACCGGTTTGCCCTTGTGCGGGTGGACTACGATCACAACCTTGCCGACGAAACGGCGCAGATTGTGCTTTGCCAGGCTATTTCCAAGATGTCGACATACCGGGGGGAAGCCTCGCTCTTTGGCTGGTTATGTACGTTCTGTCGTTATGAGATTTCCAAACAGCTAAAAGCACGGGGACGAGCACAGGGCGATACACCGCTTAGCGAGGATGATCCATCTGTCCGGGCGGCGCTTGAGTCGCTCCTTTCGGTTTCCGCCAATGACCCCGATGCAGCCGTCTACCAGGGAGAAATTTCACGCCTGGTGAAAGTTGCCCTCGACCAGTTGCCGGCGATTTACGCGGATTCACTGGAGAGCAAATACGTTCATGGTCTGTCAGTTCAGGAAATCGGCGACCGAATTGGCAAGAGCACGAAGGCAACAGAGTCGATTCTGACTCGCGCGCGTTCGGCATTCCGGGAGTGTTTTCGGACACTCATACGGGCTGAAAAGGAATGGCAATCCGAAAGCCAACAACTGGCTTCAATTTTCGAGTGACACAATGCATAAATCATCAAAAGAACAGATTGAAGGAGCAGGCGACATGGATGACGTAGGCCGACTTATTCAACATGCCGGAGCTCGTGAGGACGTTGCTCCCGATCGTATGAAGAACGCGCACAATAACGTTGCTGCACATTGGGAATCCGTGGTCGAAGACCGCCAGACCAACAAACGAGCCGCACGGCATCGCTATGCAGCAATTGCGGCGAGCATTGTTGCAGTCGCCGGCTTGTCAATCGTATTCCTACAATCGACCAACGCGCCGCCGGTGCCTCATCTGGCGCAGGTTGAAAGAGTTCTGGGTGATGTAGTGGTCACAGGTCTCCGTGCGACCACACAAAGTGAAATCGGCGCAGGCACCGTTATTGAGACAGGCTCTGCCAGCCGTATTGCAATCAGGCTGGCAGGTGGTCAGTCATTGCGCCTGGATGAGGACAGCAGGCTGGTTGTACATGCAGCGGATCGCGTGACGCTGGATGCCGGCGGTGTGTATATCGACACTGCTAACGCTGGAGGGCTGTCGCCCGTGCTGGTATCGACACCTTTGGGTACTGCGTGGGACGTCGGCACTCAATTTCAGGTTCGGCTCACGAACTCGCTGCTGATAGTTGGCGTACGTGACGGCATTGTCGAAGTCACGCCACAAGGTCAGGCAAGTTTGTCGGTCAACAAAGGTCGATACCTGGAGCTCGGACAATTCGGTCAAAAGAAAGAGCGCGACATTGAGTTAGATGATTCGAGCTGGGATTGGGTTGAGACCGTTGTTCCGGCATTTGTGATCGAAGGCAAATCGCTAAAGGACTTTTTGTTGTGGTATGCAAATGAGCGTGGCGTATCGCTTCTCTGGGATGACCGCGCGTCAGAAACGAAAGCTGCCAATGCCATGCTGACCGGATCCGTTAGCGGCGCAACACTGGGCGAAGGATTGGAAATTGTTCGTAGGATCGCTCCTTTCGAATACAGGATCGACGGAGAGGAATTGTGGGTCAGAGTAAATTAAGCCCTGTTCTTCGGTTCGTCGCGATCGCGCTCCTTTGCTGTTCGCTAGCCGGCGTCTCCGGTGCCGCCGAAATCAACGACCGCATGTCAATTGTGGACGCGATTCAGTCTGTCAGGGATCTAGGTTTGGACGTTTCCTATTCCAGTCTCCTGGTCGAACCATGGATGCGCGTTCGCTTTACACCGAAAGACACGGATCCGCTGCACGCACTACAACAGGTTCTCGCAGAGTACGGTCTCGCCTTGGAGGAAAGTCGTGGAGCTGGATGGCTAGTTGTTCGAGTCGAGCGACCGGTCACCGCACGCACCTTCGCAGTTCGCGGTCGAATTGTCGACGCAGATACAGGGACGTCCATTGCGGCTGCCCGGGTCACCGTCAATGGCCGCCAGGTCACAACTGGAGCTGACGGTGAGTTCGAGATTACGGATCTTTCCGGCAGCAACCGCAATCTGCAGATTGTCGCTGATGGATACGTTAGCTTGCAGCGTGAGCTCGCAACTGACGACACTGCCTCTGAATATGTGTTCGACCTCGAGCCAGTTGCACTGCCTAATCTGGAAGAGATTACGATCGTCGCAAGTCGACACTCGATGTTTGATCGGACCGTAGGTACAGATCACTTCCTGACGGCGGAGGCTATTCAACTAATGCCACACGCCGCGGACGACGCATTTCGAGCCTTTCACAGACTGCCTGGAGTCGCTGCAAGTGACTTCTCCGCGCCTATGAATTTACGAGGTGGCAGAGGGGACGAGGTCCAAGTCGTGCTTGACGGCATTGAGATATTCGAGCCATATCACATGCGGACTTTATTTAGCCCATTGAGCATTGTTGATGCCGGCATCATTGAAACGGCGGAGGTATATTCGGGAGGTTTCACGGCGGAAAATGGCGATTACTCAAGCGGCGTAATCGATATATCCAGCGAGATACCGGGCTCGCAACGCAGGCACGAAGTCGGCCTGAGCTTCACCAGTACATTTGCTCGAACTAGCGGTCAGTTTGATTCCGGAAAAGGCAAATATCTTTTTTCCGCGCGTCGCGGCTTCCTGGATTTAATCGCGGACAAACTCTCAGATGAAAATGAAAAACTGACACCTCGATACGGTGATTTTTTTGGAAAAATCAGCCATCGTCCTAATGACGCATTTGAAGCGCGTGTTGGCGTGTTGTTCGCATCAGATGACGTCTCTTTCATGGACAATGAAAATGGCGAGGATTCTGGCGGCGATAGTTCACAACGCTATGCTTGGGTCAATACCAGTTACGACCCTAGTGACAACCTGAGTATCGGAACTACACTTTTTTCCGGCCGTGTTAAGAACGCTGAGATCGGAATGCTTCACGACGCACCGGAGACTTTTATCGATCGCGAAAACTTTCGGAAGGTAAGCATCAACGGATTGCAAAGCTTACTTAGTTGGCGTCCCAGTCAGAGTCGCTTGGTCAAAATAGGGATGCGGTATCGAGATTTGGCATCCGACTTTGATTATCAGATAAATTCGTTTCGACAATCGATCTTTTTTAACAATAGTGCTCCCCTGGAAGTACAACGAGACATTGTCAAATCTGTGCGAGGTGAAGATATGGGCGTGTTTGCTGCGTACCGTCATCAGTTCTTGCCGAGTATCATCGGCGAAATTGGAGTCCGATGGGACAAGCAAACTTACATAAATACAGTCGGCGAATCTCAGATAAGCCCTCGGCTAAATGCGCTTTTCCGACTATCCGACAGAACCGAATTGAAAATCGGTGTTGGGGAGTTTTACCAGCCCCAAGCAATTCAGAACCTACAAATTCAGGATGGAATTGAAGAGTATCATCCTGCACAGGTTGCAACTCATTATGTCGTGGGATTGAATCACCAATTCAAATCCGGATTGGAAATGAAGGTGGATTTGTACAGCAAACGCTATCGACGACTACAGCCCTTGTTCGAGAACTCATTCGATATATTGGAATTCGCAGCCGAAAGCAACTTCGATCGCGTTCGAATCAATGCCGATCGGGCCAACGCCCGGGGGCTGGAGATGACACTGCGGAATCGAGGAAACGACTCAGTCGATTGGTGGCTCAATTATTCTCTTTCGAGCGCTGACGATGAAGCTGATGGAGTCAAAATTCCTCGCAGCTGGGATCAAGAAAACTCACTGACAGGAAGTGTTGTTTGGCATGGCAATTATTGGACGTTCAGCGCTGTCGCTCGGTATCGAAGCGGCTGGCCGAGAACAAATTTGGTAACAACCCCGATTTTCGATGATGCAGGAAATGTCATCGGCTTCGATAGCGACTTCTCAAGTCGCAACCAAAAGCGATACAAGGACTATAGTCGCCTGGATGTGCGTCTGTCACGAGCCGTTCCGCTTCGACGTAGTGAGTTCACCTATTACTTCGAGATCCTAAATGTGCTAAATACCAAGAACGAGTGCTGCGTACCAGATTTCGTTCTGGATGACGGAGCAGTAGTTTCAGTTTCGCCCAATATCAATGATTTCCTGCCATTCTTCCCATCATTTGGATTCGTCTGGACTTTCGGCCCCGGTGCCGGCGATGAATGAATGCAGCGACTGAAGTCGAGGGTCAACCTCATGAAAAAACACTTTGCGTTATTCTACGCTCGCGGGCCGAACTGGCTCCCGGGAAAGCCGTTACCGGATCAACCGTTGCGGGACCACCTCAATTACATGCGGACGCTAAAGTCTGATGGCATTGTCAAAATGGGCGGCCCATTTGAAGATGGTTCAGGCGGTCTGGGCGTGGTCGAGGCGGACGCCGTCGAAGACGTGCATGAGTTGATTGACCGGGATCCTGCAATTCGCAGCGGAGTGCTTACCGTTGAGTTTTTCGCTTGGGATCGAATCGTATGAGAAAAAGTTGCCTGATGCATTTTCTAAAATTCTACAGCCTATCTTGAGCGCCTGGCGCACAGGCAGGCACCCGATTCTCCGGTTAATCTGTTTTTGGAATCTGTAAGCATGGGAATAGAGAATATCGCGGCGAAGTTTTTCCAAATGTCTGATGGAGTATGGGCGCGACACGCCAACCCGTGGAGTGTCTGGACCCGTTATCTTTGTCTGCCACTATTAGCACTGGCAGTTTGGTCTCGGGTTTGGATTGGCTGGATGAGTGTGCTGCTGTTTGCCTTGGTCTGCCTTTGGATCTGGTTTAATCCAAGGGTATTCGGCAAGCCCCGCTCTACCCATCATTGGGCATCGAGGGCGGTGCTCGGCGAACGCGTACTGTTGAAACACCCAAAGACAGATGTCCCTGCCCACCATCAAAGAGCCATTAGCGCCCTCAACTTCCTCACCTTTAGCGGCTTCGCCATGGCGATATACGGCCTGGTTGAGTTAAATGCTGCAGCGACTGTGTTCGGAACTATAGTGACGATGCTTGGGAAGACATGGTTTCTGGACCGCATGGTTTGGTTGTATCAGGAACTGGCTGCCGAAAACGCCGAATATTCTAGCTGGCTCTACTGAAGGTCGAATCGTGGGTGCAAATAGACGGCAGCGAGTTGTGATTGTAGGCGCAGGTTTCGCCGGTCTTTTTGCCGCGCGGGGTCTACGTCGCGTGGATGTCGAGGTCACACTCATCGATCGACACAACTATCATTTATTTCAGCCCCTACTCTACCAGGTAGCAACAGCCGGGCTCGCGCCGTCAGATATCGCGTGGCCAATCCGTGGAATTTTGAGCAAACAGAAGAACGTTACTGTGTTGCTCGATCAAGTGACAGGCGTTGATAAAACTACCGGGGAAGCACTCATAGGTGATAGCAAAATTCGATATGATTATCTGGTTTTGGCGACAGGAGCACGACATGCATACTTCGGGCACGAGGATTGGGAGCCGTATGCGCCAGGCTTAAAGAGTATCGATGATGCAACCGAGATTCGACGTCGTATCCTTGTAGCCTTCGAGCGCGCCGAGATGACGACGGATGTCGACGAACGCACACGTTTGTTAAATTTCGTCATCGTAGGTGCAGGTCCGACAGGTGTCGAGTTGGCGGGCACCGTTGCTGAACTCGCTCGGCGGACGCTTGCTGCAGACTTTCGGCGCATAGATTCCCGCAGTGCACGAGTAATTCTTGTAGAGGCCGGACCCCGGGTGTTGCCCGCATTCTCTGAAAAAATGTCATCGTATGCACAAAAGGCGCTAACCAGGCTGGGTGTCGAGGTACTGCTTGAAAACGCGGTCACGCAATGTGGGGTCGATGGGGTTGTCGTAGACGGGCAAGATATTCCCTCTGCAACGGTACTGTGGGCGGCAGGTGTTGCAGCGTCGCCTGCCGGTGACTGGGTGGGCGCGACCGTGGACCGAGCTGGTCGAGTGTTCGTAGAAGCCGACTTATCTGTCTCCAATCACCCGAATATATTCGTCGCCGGTGACACAGCCGTCGTGTACGACTCGAAAGGGCAAGTCGTGCCCGGTATCGCTCCCGCGGCCAAACAGCAGGGCCGCTATATCGCGAAAGTAATTCAATCCAGAGTGGACGGCACGGCCCCGCCCCGTGCATTCCAATATCGGCACACTGGAAATCTGGCGACAATCGGTCGAAAATCTGCAGTCATGGAGCTGCCGTTTATGCGAATGACTGGACTGGTCGCATGGTGGGGATGGGGAATCGCACACATCTATTTTCTCATCGGCGTTCGAAGCCCCCTTACTGTCGCGATTAACTGGCTTTGGCAGTATGTGACATACAGTCGCGGCGCCCGTTTGATTACGGGCGGCCGGCCTGGCGGCGCGGATAGCGAATGATTCTTGCGGGAGTTTTGCGTGATTGAGTCCTGCACAGTTGTGCATGGTCAGGCAAGTCGTGCAACGGGCGCCCCAACAACTGCTTAATAATTACAATAACTTACGGTTCGACGGTCTCACTTCGAACCCCGTTATTACTGGGCGTAACGTGAGCCTGCCGGCGTGCAGTTACTGGTTCGGTCGGGAGTTCAAAAAACGCGCGAGCGTTCTAGACGCCGCAGGCGCCCCGCAGGGGTGAAAATCGGCCAAAGCCGATTCGAATCAATCTCTCCGGGCGTGCCATTCGTTTAAACCTCCCGCGTGTCTGCTTATCTGCCATGAGGAAAACAGCGACACAAACTTGGTGATGAGCAGGATGGTCCCTGGCGAATCAAATTTTTCGCTGGTCGCTGGAAGATCGAAATGACTCGCAAGCTGCCTTTCGAATGCTAGTATCCGATGACCACCAAATTACTGCCTGCAACACAAAGCCAACAGTTTCGTGAGCGAGTACTTTTGTTTTCTGCTGTGTGATAAATAGACATGTACCAGGACAGTCAGCTGAGGATACAGATGCATTTTCGATTATTTTTTATCACGACGATAACGCTTGCGGCCGCAGGATGTTCACAGGAGGCGTCCAAGCCCGCACCGTCTCAGTACGCGGATACCCTGTTCATTAATGGCTCGGTCTACACAATGGACGCAACTCGTTCATGGGCAGATGCGGTCGGGTTGCGTGATAACAATATAATTTACGTGGGAATGGACAATGACGCCGATAGGTTGCGAGGCCCGGACACGCGCGTCATCGATCTTGGCGGAAAGATGCTGATGCCCGCATTTCAGGACGCTCACATTCATCCTATGGGCGCCGGAAAAGAAGCCCTGACCGTCGATCTGAATGGCTTGGGTTCGCAGGCAGCATATATTGCGGCAGTAAAAGCATATGCAGATGCTAATCCAGAGGAGCCCTGGATACTTGGCGGTGGATGGTCGATGGCGGAATTCGGCCCCGGAGCACGAGCCAGTAAGAAACTGCTTGATGAAGTGGTGTCAGATCGACCGGTGTATCTTACATCCCAGGACGGTCACACAGGCTGGGCCAACAGCGCCGCCCTAAAGGCGGCAGGCATTGACGAAGACACACCCGACCCCGCGAGCGGCACAGTCGATCGCGATGAACTCACAGGTGAAATCATTGGAAGTTTACAGGAGGGCGCAATGGAGTTGCTGACTGCGCACATTCCGCCGTCCTCACCCGAGTTTGATCAAAACGGCATGAAGTATTCGATAGATCTTTTGAACAGCTGGGGTATTACCGCAGTTAACGATGCCAGCGTCCTGCGACCGGAATTGAACGCCTATCGTGCGTTGGATCAACGTGACGAGCTTTCGCTGCACGTGGTTGGATCACTTTGGTGGGAGCGAACGTTGGGGCTGGAGCAAGTTGATGAACTGAAGCGACTTCGGGATGAGTACAGCAGCGGCAACGTCAATGCTCGTGCCGTCAAGATCATGCAAGATGGCGTAATGGAAAACTTCACAGCTGCCATGTCGGAACCGTATTTCGTCGATGGTGATCCGACCGGTATCCCGATGCTCGAGCCAGAGCACCTGAAAGATGTCGTTATCGCATTGGATGCCGAGGGCTTTCAGGTGCACTTTCACGCTATTGGAGATGCGGCTGTGTCGCAGAGCCTGGATGCCGTCGCAGCTGCCCTCGCCACAAATGGCAATTCCCATCGCCGACACCACATCTCGCATTTACAGGCAATCCACCCGAAAGATCTCCCTCGGTTTCGCGAACTTGACGTAATTGCCAACTTTCAGCCACTGTGGGCGTATGCTGATAGTTACATCACTGACCTGACGATCCCCTTCATCGGTGAAGAACGTGCAAATTGGCTTTATACGATTCGTTCAGTTATCAATTCGGGCGGGATGATTGCTTTTGGCAGCGACTGGTCAGTTTCTACTGCAAATCCTTTCCCGCAAATCGAAACGGCAGTAACTCGAACAGATGCCGACGGCGATGACGATACGTTTATGCCGCAGGAGACAATCGATCTGGCAACCGCACTCGCCGCTTTCACAATAAATTCAGCGTACGTCAATGGCCTGGACGAAATTAGCGGTTCGATCGAAGTTGGCAAGCTCGCAGATCTGATCGTCCTCGATAGAAATCTATTCGACATACCAGCGAAGCAAATATCAGAAACTAAAGTACTCTTGACCTTGTTTGGCGGGCGCCCAGTACACGGAGAGTGGCAGACGCTTCTGCAATAATAATGTCTTGCCTGAAAACGGCATTTCAATCCGGCGGATTGTACAATTCATGATTGGTCTGATAATAGCTGAGCCGATCTCAAGCCCGTATCATTTGCTATTGGAGCGCCTTGTGGCTCTTGATCTGGCGAAACCGCTCGGCAGATGAATTGCAGAAGGGCGGCATTCGGCAGAAAGCGAAGTGGCTCGGGCTGACAAGACACGCTGCACGACATCTGCAGTGCGAAGTTTTTTTTAGAGATACATGACGGCACGGCACTTGTATTGTGTACGGAGATATTGACAGCCGTGCGCGCGTGGAGCACTGTCGGACAACAAACTAATGCCTGTGACAACTCGGCAACAAGAATAGGGGATTGAGAATATGCAGTGTCCAAAATGTAATGACGCCATGCAAACGGTCGCCTATGACGGTATCGAAGTCGAGCGCTGCGACGGTTGCAAGGGGCTCTGGTTTGACATGTTGGACCATGTACATTTGGCCGCTATCGAAGGCTCCGAGGCGATCGATATAGGCAGCGCTGAGATCGGAAAGCGTTTTAACAAAGTAGACGACATCAAATGTCCAGACTGTCGTTGCTCGATGCTAAAGATGGTTGATGTCCGGCAACCGCATATATGGTACGAGTCGTGCCCGAGTTGTTATGGCGTGTACTTCGACGCCGGTGAGTTTAGCGATTACAAGGAAAAGACTATCATGGACTTCTTTCGCGAACTTTTCGCCAAAGAGAGACTGTAGGCGCGTCGACGAAATCGCCACTGCGAGCAAGTGGGCGCGTTAAAACTGACGCTGCGAAAACGGGTCAAAAAAAAAGGGGTCGAACCGAATTAGTCGATGAAAGTAAGGGGTCGAACCGATTTAGATGAAAATAAGGGGTCGAACCGATTTAAACGGCCCATTTCGAGATTTAGGCGACAATTCAGAGCTGCCCGTTCGAAAGACATTTCATCGACGCTACGCCAATCCGGACACTCTTGAAAGGTCTTGCACGACCTGACTGGCGCGACATTTGTTAACGAGAGTTCGGCAGTACGCCAACGCCTACGTTGTGATTGATGATAATCGGGTCAGGGAGCTAACATGAACAGTGTTTGGCGGCGCCGTGCCGACTGGCAAGCGTAGCCTACCAAAGCTGGTTAGCTGAAAATCGGTTCGACCCCTTTACCGCACTTCGCGATCGAAACCATACGAGCGACCTGGATGATGATGACCCTCCCTTAGTTGATGTAGCGGAGGGTAGCGTCGGCGATCTCGATCGTGATCCCGGATAGGCATCGTGCATGACCGCTGTCTAGAGTCAGATTGGCGAAGTTAAATACCCAGAGTGGCTAATTCGGCAGTTCAAACTCAGCGCATTGGCGGTATATGAAAGAAGATTCGCCCCGCGAAAGGGCGTGAATCCTGGCAGATGTGAGAAAATCTTCACCGGTAACCTCCAGACTCGCGAGGATGGGCAAAGAAGTCTAGGCTGAAGGTGGTTTCGATTGAACGGACCACAAAAATATCAGAATTATTTTGCGCCAAATGATTGGGAGGCGGGAAAACATGTACACGAGAAACCTGACACTCAGCTTGATTATCGTCGCTTTAACGAGCAGCTGTAGCGAGTCGCAACCAGTCGATTACGATATCGTGATCCGCGGCGGCACGGTCTTCGACGGAAGTGGTAGTCCGGGCGTGGTCGGCGATGTAGGTATCCGCGGTGATCGCATCGTGGCAATGGGTGATATCGATGGAAGAGGCACACGCACAATTGACGCAGGCGGCTTGTACGTGACGCCGGGTTTTATCGACATGCACAGCCATTCGGAAACCTACCGATTACTCAATGGCGGGCAAGGCCCTTCCTTCGCTCTCCAGGGTTTCACTACTGAGATCTACGGCGAAACCGAGTCGATGGGCCCGCTCGGCGGACTCCACCTGAATGAGCTGCCGGATGAATTATTGGGTAAGTGGGAAACGTTCGGCGAGTTTCTCGATTACATGGAAGAAGTAGGCATCTCGATTAACGTCGCCTCCTACGTGGGTTCCGGCGGGCTCAGGGCGATGGTCATGGGCTACGATGATCGCCCGCCAACCGACGATGAACTTGAGCAAATGCTAGAGCTTGTGCGCAAGTCCATGCGTGAAGGTGCTTTGGGTGTGTCTGCCGGCATGAGCTATGTACCAAACGTCTACATGACCACCGATGAGCTGGCTACCATCGTGCGTGCGGGTGCCGAAATGGGCGGTATTTTCGCGAATCACGCCCGCACCATGAACGGTACTGATTCTGATGCGATTCGTGAAGCCATCGCTGTCGGCGAAAAGGCAGGTGCTCCGATACATTTTTTTCATCTCAATTCGACATCATCGACTGAAGCAGATTCATTCCTCGCAATCATTGACGATGCCCGGGCGCGGGGGCTAAAAGTTACCGGTGATAGCTACACCTATACCTGGGGAATTACCGGACTGCGCGATTATATTCCGGCCTGGGCCCACGACGGAGGGTTGGAAAAATTGCTCGAGCGTTTGCGCGACCCGGTGGAGCGAGAACGCATCGCCGCAACATTTTTAACCGAGCCGCCGTACTTCGCGAACGTCGGCTGGCACCATATTCGACTGGGTGTCGATGACTCTGAAGTCAATGGCAAGCTCGTGTCCGAAGTTGCGAGTCTTCGGGAGCAAGCACCGGAAGAAGCATTCATGGACGTGGTTCTTGACCAGGAAGGTCGCGGCATTGTTATCGACTGGAACAACGAAGAAGACACGTTAAGACAGGTCTTGGTACAGCCGTACGTCGCCGGGGGAACTGATGGTAGTGCCCTCGATCTGGATTCCGAGAATCTGCCGCCGCTGATCCATCCAAGGCACATAGGAACAATTCCGCGATTGCTCGGCACCTATGTTCGGGAACAAGGCCTGTTAACCTGGGAGGAGGCGATTCGAAAACTGACCTCTTTTCCTGCCGATATTATTGGCCTCAAGGACCGTGGAACGCTGGCGGAAGGATTCATGGCAGACATCGTCATCTTCGATCCGGAAACAATTAAAGACAATGCTACTTTTGAAGACCCGTTTCATTATCCTGATGGAATGAAATACGTCTTTGTTAACGGCACAGCTGTGGTTGACGATGGCGAATACACACGTTCGCTGCCGGGTCGTGCGCTACGAGGACCAGCGTACAGCATGCAGTAGGATTGGACTTCGGAGAAACAAGTCGACGACACTCACCTGTCTCTTTATCTTCGGCAGACAGTACAGCAAACAATTTTACGTTCCACTGCTTTTAGTGCGCGAATTCCTGGCAGAAAAAAGGAAAAAAGGGGTCGAACCGAATTAGTCGACGTTTTCCATGATGCTGGGTACAGGCTGCTGCTACCCCCTGAAAGACATCCGGTCAATGTTACGCGGTTATAAATACTTCATCTCTGCATTCCGAACCTTGTAATTAAGCGCCGCGTGCATCGCCAAACCGCATTTTCCGCGAGTCAGATGGAAAATCGGTTCGACCCCTCTTTCGGCGAGACCCGTTACCACCCTCCGAATTCGCGAATTCTGCCAACCTTTAACTTACTTACAACCGCACTATTTGGGGATGGGGCAACCATTTTCATCGCAATCGTTAGCCAACCTGGAATCGCTGGATGGCACCTGGCGTGCGGCATCATTCTCGGCAATAAGTTCGCTAATCTGAGCGCCCAGAACCAGGTCTTCTTCACGCCCAAAATGTTGCCTTCGAACAAGCCCTTCGGCATCGATAAGTATCATGGTCGGCGTTCCTTCCATCTGGTACGTCGACATTGTGCTGGGAATGCGGGAATCACCCATTTGACGGTCAATGCCGACCGGGAAACCGATTCTATACTCGTGCAGAAAGGCCTTGAGGGCTGCTTCTGTTCCCTGCGCTTCCTTGTGTTCGAACACAGTGTGTAAGCCAAGTACGACCACATCAGACTGGCGAAAATGTGTGGCGACCCGCTTGGCCTGAGGCAGGCTATGGGAGACACATCCTGGACACAGCATTTGAAAAGCCTCAACAAGAACCACTCGCCCACGCAGAGACGCCAACGTAACAGGCCCTTGGGAATTTAGCCAAGTGGATACGTCTAACTCAGGTGCGGGTCTCATTAGCATTGGTCGCTCGCCAGTCTCGTTCAAATTGTCACTCGGATACTACTCGCCCAGGCAATGATAAATCACCTGATGCAACGTCATGCACACCGGTTACGCAAAGCAATGGCACCTCGCTTTTTTCGTTGACCTGCAATTCTGCCGTTACTGCATCGAATGAAACATTTTCGGTGGCGCTTACCGGAACCGTGATTTTGGCGATTCGTCCGTCAAGAATCGGGCTCATCCCGGGGCTGTCCAAGGCAATCGGCAGGTACGGCGCGGTTGCGGGCAACAAATCAACGCCGGGCGACACGTCGCGTACCTTGAGACCTGCACTGCAGGCCGTGTCCTCGACCAGCACCACCCAGTGAGAATGCCAGTCAGCACCGTCGTTGGCTGGGTCACCATCCTGGTCTTCGTCGAACAGCGGTGTGTCGTCAAAATCGGGGTGCGCGGTAATGGCCAATGACAGAATGCCTGACCCCTTGTCAAAGCCGACAACCTGAGGATCCAGGCTCGTTGGCCAGACGTAAGCCTGGACCTTGGCGCCGGCCAATTGCCCTAAGGGCTTCGGCTTGATGCTGCCCGCCGTACCAACCATTTCCATGGCAAACGTTGTCAATCGACCATCGGTTGTTGCACCGGCTTTGGTAATGTCAAAGGCTGGCGACTTTTCAGCGTCGATCGGACTGACGATTTCATGGGCGGCTATGACTCCTGTGGCAAGTCCTGCAAACAGTAGGGCGACAAGTAAGCGTTTCATGGTTATATTCCTTTAGTATCGAGTCGAAACTAGTATTAGCATATCGAGGCATTTCGTGAATTGCAAGAGTAGTTTTGAGTCGATACTATAGAAACATGAAGAAAGAGCGTCATACGCATATCTTCGCGCTGCTTGAACGAATCGGTCGCCTGCTCACTATGGAAGCGCATGCCGAAGGCTTGTTGCCGGTGCATTGGGAGGCGCTGCGCTATTTGCAGCGCGCCAACCGATTTTCAATGACCGCGGCAGCCCTGACGGCCTATCTTGGCTCGACTAAGGGCACCGTTTCGCAGACGTTGAAGGCGCTGGAATCAAAGGGACTGGTTAAAAAACGTGTAAAAACAAATGATCGCCGCAGCAACCACCTGTCGTTGACCGCAAAGGGTCGAAACTTGCTTCGTCGTGACCCACTGTCTGATACCGTTAAAGCGATCGAACAGCTGGGCACCTCTACGCAAACCGAGTTAAATAACGGCCTCGAGGACTTGCTGTCGGCACGGCTTGCGATGCAGAATCGGCAGCCTTTTGGGCAATGTCGGGATTGCCGTTACTTCGCAAAACGCCATCCGGACGGCGAACCCCACTATTGTCTGTTACTGAAAGAAACTATTGCCGAGTCAGAGACCGACTCTATTTGTTTTGAGCAACAGCCTGGTTGATGCCAGCGCTGCGTGAAAAAAACGTCGGTCAAGATCCGGAGCAGAATTGGTGCCGTATGACGCTTGAAATAGAAGATGTTTGCAAAAGCTTTTGCGACCGGGCCAGGTATTGCATTCGTAGTTCATCCAACCCGAACTGGACAGTTCACGTCGAGACAGGCCTTTAATGAAAAACACACTGACGAAAGTGGCTGCGTTGCTGTTCGGTGTGGCCATTCTTCTAACCGGTCAAGGCCTCCAGGGCACACTAGTCCCAACTCGGGCGGCGCTGGAGAATTTTTCGACCGAAACGATTGGCGTAATCGGTGCGTCATACTTCCTGGGTTTCACGATCGGTTGTCTGCGCAGCGGCGAACTCATTCGCGCCGTAGGTCATGTCCGGGTATTCGCCGCCATGACAGCGGCGGCGTCAGCTGCTCCTTTGATTCTCGGTCTGTGGGCAGAACCATGGACATGGGGCGTATTGCGTTTCCTGACCGGCTTTTGTTTTGCCGTGCTCTACGTGGCCATCGAGAGTTGGCTGAATGGATGTACCACCAACGAGACCCGCGGCGGCGTGTTTTCGGTTTACGTTTTCATTACCCTGACAGTGATGGCGTTAGGCCAGCTGATGATGCTCATGTACGATCCGCGCGAACTGGAACTGTTCGTCGTCGCCTCAATACTTGTTTCAACAGCGCTAATTCCGGTCGTCCTGTCGCGATCAGATACACCGGAGAAACCGCAGGTTGTCCGGCTTGATTTGCGTCGATTGTTCGAGATCTCGCCGTCCGGTGCAACAAGCTGTTTTGCAGCGGGGCTCACCAATGGTTCGTTCTGGGCGATATCAGCCATATTTGCCACACAAGTCACGGGCGACACTGATTGGGCCGCGTGGTACATGACCAGCGGTGTGATCGGCGGTGCAATTCTTCAGTGGCCGCTCGGTCTGCTGTCCGATCGCCTGGACCGCCGGAGAATGTTGGCCGCTATGGCGCTCGGCGCAGGCCTTGTCGGCGCGGCAATTGCCCTGGTTGGACCAAGCTTGCCCGAGATCGCATTGATGCTGGTCGGTGCGCTATGGGGCGGCATGGCATTCCCGTTGTACTCGGTAGCAGTGGCGCTGACCAACGATCATGCAGGGCAGGACGAATACGTACAGGTCTCGAGCGGTTTGTTGTTGCTTTACGGAATCGGCGCCATCGCAGGGCCACTGCTTGCAGCAGTGGCAATGGGTGCGGTTGGGCCGCGTGGGCTTTACGTATTCAGCGGCGCTGTTCACCTGTCACTGTTTGTCTATGTCGGCGTGCGTGCATTGACGCCTCTTCCCATTCCGACCGAGCAGCGCAGCGAATTTGGTGATGCACTTGCCAGCGTGCAAACGGCGTCGGCAGTTTATGAACCCGACGATGATAACGAAGGCTTGCCCGACCCCACTTGATGGCAAAAACTGCTGATATGGTGTGTAGTGATTATCCTCTTAATCGAAAAGTGGTGCGACAAAGCGTGAGCGCTCTGTGAGCGAACTGGACGCCGCGACCAAGATCAAGCGATGGATTGTTTTCATTATCGTCACGATAATGGCGATCGACTTGATTGTCGTCGTTTCCGAAGGGCTGTGGCTCAGTGGGTTTCTCATACTGACCATCGCCTTGCTGATTCTCCTCGTAACGGTATTCAGCGACCGACTTGCGGTGCAGATTCCGGCCGAATTCCAGGTGCTGGCGCTGGTGTTCGTTTTCTCCGCCCTGTTTCTCGGAGAAGTTCGAAGTTACTACACCAGGATCTGGTGGTGGGACATTGCGCTGCATAGCACGTCCGGTTTGCTCATGGGAATTCTCGGCTTTCTGTTGGTCTATGTACTCAACGCAAGCGAGAAAATCGCCTTCTCCATGACGCCAAGATTCGTAGCGTTTTTTGCATTCATGTTTGCGGTCGCTGTCGGTGCTATTTGGGAAATTTTCGAATATTCGATGGACGTTCTCTTCGGTGCAAACATGCAAAAGGCAATGTTCAACGATCCTTCAGGCCTGACGGATACAATGTGGGACATGATAGTGAACGCTATCGGCGCAGCATTCATCAGTATTCTGGGTTGGTGGTACATGATACGCGATCGGCGATCTTTTATCGATATCTGGATCCACAAATTCATACAACGAAATCCGAGCTGGTTTGAGTCATGAATGAGCAACACGCACATTAAATCCGTTTCAACATAGCCTCGTACTGCAGAGCAACGACGGGCTGGCCACAATTATCTCCGTTCGGACCGAATTGAAAATTCAATTGAACACACTCATACTGCGCGCTCAAAATGAACAAAGATCTTGTGGTGCTGCAACGTGGGATCGCGCTACGAAACATCCACAAGAACAACGCCCTGGTTTTCGCGCAACGCCTCGCGACGTCCGGCATTGGCGGCCAACTGCATTGTCGCAAGCCCGTCGTTAACCACATCAAATCCGTTTTCGAGACAGTCAATCGGAAAAAAAATTTGCTATCGGGCACAAGGCCACCAGCCATCCCCGCGCTATCGCTTGCTTTTCAGTCGTTCCCGGTTGATTCGCCTCAATAAAGCATCTTTCGGTGTTTGGTGCCTGAACTTGAAAGGATCGGCCTGATCCCACCGAACCAATGTAGAATCGGAGCACGAGAGCTACTTCGTTCATGAGGAGGCTGAAGAATCGGTTTGCGGTGTCGAATAATAAAATTAGAGAGCATTGCAGGCGCGATCATGCGTTACCTGACTTGCGTTTTTCTCGGTGCGGCACTTGCGGGTTGCGCAACCGGTAAGACTACAGAAGTGCAGGAGGAAGTGCAGGATGAAGTGCAGGAGGAAGCACTGGAGGAAGTACAGGGGCGAGTAAAGGAGAAAGTTCAAGAGCAAGTTCAGGAGAGAGTGCGAGAGGAAGCGCAGGAGGAAGCCCAGGCGGAAGCGCAGGAGGAAGCGCAGGGGGAAGCGCAGGGGGAAGTGAAGGACAAGGTCCCGCTCCTGGATCGAACCCAACGAGCGGTCTATGGGATAACTTCCGGCGCAGCACAACGAATCGACAGTTTTTTTGGTTCAGCGGATGTCGAGGAACAGGCGACGGTTTCCCGCGGTCGTTTATCTGCCGGGGGGCAGTGGGATGAGAGAGAGGGCTTGAGGAAGCGCTTTCGTCTAAAGGCCCGCGTAGCACTGCCTGCTATCAATGAACGCACCAGTTTGATATTCGGCCGAGGCGAGGCGGATGAGCTGGTTGACGGGTCAGGTGATGACATTATCGATTCATTGCCAACCCGCTTTAATGATTTTGAAGACGACGATTGGTTGCTTGGTGTCGGCTACACTCGCGACGGTAATTTGAAGCGGGGCTGGTCGTTTGGCACCGGCGTAAAGCTAGCGTCACCGTTAGAACCGTTTGTGAGGGCGACCTATCGCTGGAACAAGAATATAGGTGATGACTGGCTGTGGCGTGTCGAACCACGGGTCTTTGTGCAAAGCCAGAGGGGCGCCGGCCTGTCCCTGACGAACACGATCGATCACGCGTTGAATCAAGACTGGCTGCTTCGTTCCTGGTCAGTTGCAGTCGTCGAGGAGGATGTCGAAGGCGTGGCATGGACGAGTAAGCTCATCGCCTATCAGAATCTCGTCAACAACAGCGCAATGTCGTATGCGATTTACAGCACCGGTGAAACTGATGCTGATGTGCCAGTCAGGGACTACGGTATCGAGTTGCGATACCGTCGCAAGATATTGCGAGAGTGGTTGTTCATTGAATACCTGGCCTACCTGAGCTGGCCCCGCGAATTTCTGATCGAAGAGCGGGAACCGGTGGTCGGCGTGGGAATAGAGTTCGAGATGCAGTTCGGCAGTTGGCCCGGCAGGCCGCAAACAACGAAGTAGAATGCCCCGCGACGCGTCCTGAACTTAGTCCGCACCATAATCTTCAAAAACAACACCCACAGAATAGTTGGGAGCATCTCATATCCAGGAAATACAAGGTTGCTGTAATCGTTGGCAGCCTGCGCAAGGATTCCGTCAATCGCAAAGGAGCGGAAGCGCTGGTCCGACCTGCACCTCCCAATTTGCATTTGGACTTCGTCGGGATAGAGGGTATGCCGTCGTACGATGAAGATGTAGTGACAGCAGACGCGCCTGCATCCTGGAGACGTTTTCGTGAGGACGTTTCGGGTGCTGATGCGGTGTTGTTCGTCGCTTCCGAATACAATCGTTCTGTCCCCGGCGCACTCAATAATGCCATCGATGTGGGCTCCCGGCCCTGTGGCGAGAGCGCATAGGCGTAGAAGCCTGCCGCCGTGGTAAGCACTTCGCCAGGCGGTATCGGCGGTTTCGGTGCCAACCATCACCTGCGCCAGTCGCTCGTCTGTCTGGATATGCCGGTCCTGCAACAGCCCGAAGCCTAGATCGGCGGAGGCTTCGACCGGTTCGACGACACGGGCGAATTCAAAAACGACGATACCCGCGCGTTCTTCAAAAGCATCATAGATGCATTTGGCCTGTGGATTGAACGCATTGCGCAGTGATGCAGGCACGCGGATGCAGTCAATGGACCTGCCCGTCTCCCCTCTCAAGACAAAGATAATTCAGTGTTCGTTAACGGAGAATATATGACGCATCCGGTATGGCCTGCGCTGCCGTACAAAAACTGGGAAAACACTTCCGGCCCGTTACACCTTTGGTGCCAAATTATTGGCAAATACCGGTTGTCGCATACTGTCCGTCATCGAACAAATGGAACGGACGTAGCAATTATTTAATGGAGAGTTTTGTTGCTCGTTGTCATGTTACGCGGCGTGCCGTTGATCGTGCAAACGACGTTTCGCGAGGGTCCTTTTCTTGATCGTCTCTCGTTTTGCCAGTATTAATTGCCCACAACCGAGGTAAACATCAGCCGGCGTCAGGTTTTTCAAGCTCTCATGGTATCGCTGATGATTGTAGTGATCGACGATGGCCTCGATCTGTTTCTCAAGGTCGCCGGGTAAGAAGCAATCCTCCAGCAATATCCGGTTCTTCGAGATCTGGTGCCAGCGTTCGATCTTGCCCTGCGTTTGCGGATGATATGGCGCACCGCGAACATGACTCATCTCATTGTCAGTAATCCAGTCGGCGAGATCATTTGAGATATAGCTCGAACCGTTGCCCGAGACCAGGCGCGGCTTGTGAACGACATCGGCCTGATCGCAACCCGATGCTTGCAAAACGAGTTCCGGTGTCTCAGTGACATCACGGCTGGTCATGCCTGAGCAAAGCTTCCAGGCAACGACGTAGCACGAGAAGTCATCCAGTATCGTCGACAGATACATCCAGCCCCAGCCGATGATCTTCAGGTAGGTGAAATCCGTCTGCCACATTTGATTGATGGCCGTGATCTTGTCTTTGAACTCACTGGCGGCCTTCATGACGATGAACGCGCGACTCGTGATCAGGTCGTAAGCCTGAAGCAGGCGGCAGACTGAGCTCTCCGAGACAAAATAGCCCTCGGTATCGGTGAATGTGACGGCCAGCTCGCGTGGACTCAGTTCCGGCCGATCGGGCGCCAGCGTGATTAACCGTTCCCGGACAGTATTTGCAGTGCGGTTCCAGATTCGTGCCGGCTGCGGCGCTTTGTCCTGCAGCCGATCCTGCTCACCAAGTCGATAGTGTCCGTACCAGCGGTAGAGCATGGTGCGTGGTATGCCGAGCTTATCGAGCGTCTTTTTGGCCGTAAGGTGTGACCGCTCGACCAACCGGATGATCTCAAGCTTCCCAGAAGCGGGTTATCTCATTCTGGGTCGCCCCCATCTCCGAGCGTGCTTTTATGAGCAGCCGCAGCTCAAGAGTCTGTTCGGCGACCACTTCTTTGAGATCTCGGGCTTCACGACGCAGTTCGGTAACTTGGCTGCTGTTGGCCTGACGCACAATATCCCCGGCCAGGCGCTTCTTGCAGGCTTCCATGAAGTCCGTGGACCACTTGTAGTACAAGTTCTGGACGAGGCCTTCGTCGGCACAGCTCGGCAATGCTCTCCTCACCACGCAGGCGATCCAGCACAATACGTATCTTCTCCTCCGCATTGTATCGCTTGCGCGTCTTGCGTTTGATGTCCCGAATGATCTGTTCTGACGACGATGAACATCCTGCTGGTTTCTGTCTCATCTCTGCTCCTCACATTAGGATGAACAAGAACCCTCTTTTAAACCAGTGCAATATTTGCCCCGTACGCTGACGGCACAACTTTGGCGCTGGCGATGGTGCGCTGGATGTTCACGGCATAGGCGCCGAAAGATTTAGCCTCATATACGCATCTTGTTTGCTCTTAGCGACTCTGATTTGGTCTACGGCGGTTCTTTACAGACAGCGCGACTTAAAGTACGTGGGTGCCGTCGGTGCGGTTGCAAGTCTAATCCCGCTGGCTTTAATTATCGCAGGTCACTTGTTCATCGGCTTTAGCGCCTATTTTGGCCTGTCGACACTAATTGATTTATCACCTGGCAGCGCACGATTGGGTGCTACTCCACCTAATATCATTGAGGCAATGTTCCTGCTTTGGGCCGCCGCAACAGCTGTTCTTCTTTGGAAAGAGAGAATGCATTGGAAAAATACTTACTGGCTCGGTGCGCTGTCCGGACAGAACGGGGCAACGTATCAATCGTCTGATGCTGGCCGAAAACGGTCCCTGGGCTGTCAAACTAGAGACAGACGGCTACTGACCTGAAGAGGTTGTTTTTTCTACTGCTCATCTGCAACTGCCTTGGCCATTTCACCCATTGAGAAGAAGTGGAAATCGATGTCAGGCCGTTCGGGCACTTCCTCAATAGCGCCCCAACTACCTGACTCCGATAGTCGCTGGCGGTCTATCCACGCGTTTGCCAATCCGAATGTATTTGCAGGTACGTGATCGTGAAAGAGACTCTGTGCAGTGTGGAGAGTGTCGCTCTTCTGCAGGCCGAGGTCACTATTCAGATGCTCAAGCAAATATTCGAAATTGGTGAGTGTCGGCTTGTATGAGCCAATTGTCTCTGCTGTATAGATTGCATCAAATTCGACACCCAGCTTGCGATTAGATGCGGCAAATCCCTCATTGTGAATATTTGACAGTATCACCAGTTTGAATTGATTTTTTAGATACCTTAGCGCATCCGCTGTATCCGGAAACGCTGGCCAAAGAGGTAACGACTCACCGAAAGCGCAATCCAGATTCTCATCGGTTTGCAGGTTAAACTGCTGAGCCAACTGTCGGTGGACATTAGTTAACACTTCCGAGTAAATCATCCCTGGCGTCTCTGCTACCTGTCTGTTTTCCAATATTCCGTACGCTTGCAACGCTTTATCTCGTGAAATATCGGTTAAGTTGTTACACATCAGAAGCGGCTGCAGAGCATCCCAAAGGCCTGATTCCCAGTCGATAAGAGTTCCGTAGCAGTCGAATGTTAGGACTTTGTAGTCAGTCAGCTTTGCCATGATTTGAAGTGCCCGTGGTGCCAAGTGTTCGTTGGATCGGGATTTTGCCACAAATATCCGCTTGTGGCGGAAAGCAGAAATTCGGGTGTCAGACTTCTGAGAGTCCGCTGCTGACCCGAAGCAGTCGGGGGAGAATACTGTCATGCGACGGCTTTGTCAGGGGGAATTTGCATGAACTAACGACGGCTATTGAGTTCTAATATCGTCCAGTTCCCAACGACGAGTTCCAAGATGCACAATAGAATTGGCAGCGTGCTTCCGATGTATCGCTTGAATATTAATATTTGCCGTTGCAAATTCCGTATTCTAATATTAATTCTGTCATTCTGGCTCGTCATTCAACATGCAAGTGCCCAGGTATCGACCGGTCTACAGGGAGATCCTGAAGCCATCACAGAGGCACAGGCAATGGTTGAGACGATGGGAGGAATGGATATATGGCGTGAGCTTGAAAGTGTTCACTTTGTTCACGAATGGGATCTTGCACACCGTGCAGACAGATACTTAGAAAACGAAATTCTAGATCTGACGGGACCACGCTCCTACGTAACCATGGAGAGTGAGACGTACAGCCGCATTCGGGCCTACAGTTCTGAAAATCGCTACTGGAACATAATCAACGGCGAGTTTGCGTTTACGGATGATCAAGCTCTCGCTAATGCAATGGAACGGGCGCCATACAGTATTTATCGTCTAGCTAGAGCAATCGCCATAGGAGATGAATCATTAACTCTAAGCTTTGGCGCAATGAGAGATGTTCCTGATCAGCAGGCGATCCAGTTTCGTGGTCCGGATAATGAGATCCACGCATGGATAGTGTTAAACGTAAGAAGAGAGCCAGTCGTTTGGGCTACGACTCAATACAAGTACACATTTGGCCCCTTGAAACGCTTCGGAAACCTGTATGTTCCAAATTGGGCCACAAGTAACAACGGTCTTGTCAGATACGAAATGGTGTCGCTGACTGGAAGCAATCAAAAGCCTGATAGTTCGCTATTTGAAGTGCCACCGGAATACCGGACCGATCCCAGGTAGTTTGAATCTCTTGCCCGCTTTGCGCCAAAAACGGGCATCTCCGCATGTTTGTTGTGCCCGGTTACCAATACTTAACGCGGCGTAGCGATCATGCTCCCAAACGCCAGTTAGTGCATTGCTTGTAAGAGCTGGAACTTTGGGAGTGCAGTTTAGTCAGTTGAATAAGTCGCTGACGGGGACCTTTACTCATGAATAAAAAGACAAGAATCCTGAGCTCAACAGTTGCCGTACTACTCCTCGTATTCTCCCTACAACAGTCGACCTACGGTCAGACAGCTCGAGTTGCACTGGAAACATATGATGAGGGGCCGGTGTGGCAGATCATGACCTTCAGGTCAGCTCCAGGCAAGACAGAGCTCTTTCTAAAAAATATTGCTACGGTGTGGGAACATCAGTTGAAGCTGGCGGTTGAAAAGAAAGTACTGAATGACTACAAGGTCCTGACGAAATGGTCGGCCAGCCCGGATGACTGGAATATCATGGTGATTGAGATCTTCCCTAACATGGCATCCTATGACACGTTTTGGAAAGACTGGGCAGAAATTGACCAGGAAACGGTAGAACAGCCTGAATTTCTGCAACGATTCGATGACCTGGAAGAGACTGGGACAGAATTTCTAGGAACAGTTTTCGCTCGGGAAGTCCATCTTAAGCCTCGATAAGACTTTGTCGGGTATAGCGGTGCCTTAAGACAGCAATGGGATGAATGATACTCCGCAACCCTTGCTTGCTGAAACCAATCCAACTTCCGAATCTGGCCTTTAGCGGATTGTCTTTTTCACTGAAATCTCGTTGCTGGTACGGCTGCGTATGGTGACAACGGATGTCAGACCCGGCGACTATTTCTCGGCCGACAATCGACCGTCTCTAATGGCGGCTTTACGCTCGAAGAGATCGTTTCATTCAATGCATTGATGGGCTGTTAACTGCCGGCCAGTAGGGCCTTTCACGTACGGACCTATAAGTATTCTCAAATTGGGTATGAAAATGAGGCTTCGCGCATTCATGATGGCTACGGCCACATTAGGTATTTTTTCAGGAGTCCAAGCCGACGACCAAATAATCGATAACAGTTGCCCGAAGCCGTACCTGATCATTGATATTGAATACCAGACACAGATGCAGATGCTTGATCGTGATTTCATATCATACGAAGCAAGCGTTAAAGAAAATGCAATTGCGGTGTCGGAGAAGGTGGTTGCGCAAAAGGCGACTCTTGAAAATGCAGTTCCGGAAAAGTCATGACGCTTTCCAAAAGCAACGATCGCTGCTGGGAATTCTGGAATTTCTATGTACTCAAACCTGGAAACGATGTGAAAAGCGTTATCTCGTTTTGTGCGCCGAAAACGGCCATCGGAGTGATATCAATTGGCGTAATCCTGATGGGCACGTGACGTTTCTGGAAAAACTTCAGGAGCTGGTGAACGCCGACAGTAGATCATCGAAAACTCACGTTTCCGGTGATCTAAAACCGGCTATTGGTGAGAGAGGGCACTGACTGATTTAGACAAGGTCGCTTTATTACCGCAAGTCGAATGAGAGGAACTCCAGACGTCGTATAGTTGGATTCGAACACATTCCCACTAAATTTGGTGTGCTCCGAGTAGTTGCAGTCTTCCTCTCCAATAAGCGTTTGGACGCACAATCAGGTTATAAAGCTTCTCGGTCTCAGTCTCGACCCAGGAAAGAAGACATAGTACCGAGGAACGCTGTGGCGGCAGCAAACAACAAACTTACAAGGCAGAAAGCGTATGGTGCAACGGAGTTGTCGTAGGCGAAACCAGTTGCGCCTAACATTAACAACACAACACCAACTACGACCGTTGCAAAATTCGTTATGTTCGTTTTGTTAATGGGACGATTTGGTGCGACAAGTCTGCGTTCTCGGAAGTACCACAGCTGACTAACCACGATCAAAAGTGCCATTGCGGTGTTACAAATTCGCCATAACCACGATCCGACCATTCCGAGCATGTTAAGCAAAATCGGTAGCAACGACATGAACAATGCGGAGAAACCGCAAAGTGCGAATAGTTGCACAACAAGTAGTTGAAACGGCGACAGACTGCCACCGACGACCTGGCGCAAGACCACGACGATAGTGGTGAATGCGATTAGTGCGATGGAAACTTCTGCAATAACATACATGAATGCGGATCCGCTCAACATTTCGTACAACTCAGAAAATTTGCCGAAAGGACACTTGTGGCCGTTATTTGCCGCTCGTATTTTCCCGCGGTGCTAATAGTAGTGTCTGCTGCCGGATGGGTAGAATACCGACCCCACCACCCGACATAAAATGGCTGACTAGGGTGGTAAGGCCGGAATATAAGACGTTTGCGATGTTTAGCCTTTCGGTTCTACAGCCCCGGGGTTCGTCACAGATGTATCCGCGTAGGTCCATGCCTTCGCAAATTCGGCGCTTACTGAAATTGCCTCAATGGATTTACCCTGCGCCCTTAGCGATGTTGCCAGACCATGCAGAGACCAGCCATTCTTCGGGAAATGTTGCAGATCTTCGCGGAAGGCCTGCTCCGCATCGCCGTATCGCTCCGCAAGAAGGAGTATGTCACCCAAATCCTGACGGGCCGGCATTGTCCATTCGGGTGGCTCACCGTAGTTGAGTGCGTCTTCAAGCCTCACGGCTTCATATAGATGATCTGCTGCCGAGACCAGCTTCCCTGACGCCGCTTCCACCCAACCTGCCAGTACGTTTTCCGCAACGGCCAACACGTCGACGGACAGATTGAATTCCAACCTCATATCTTTCAGTGCCGGCGACGCAGCAATGGCACGCAGTTTGTCCAACTCGAGCGCCGCAGCTTCGCTGTCTTGCAGAGCTGCGAACGCACGACCGCGAGCGTAATGCCAGATTGCCGTGGCGTGAGGCTGAGATACGGGTGGCGCGGCAGTAGTCAGCAGTTCCTCCCAACGCGCAAAACGAACTCGAATCAGCAACGGCCGCATGGAATAGTGTTGGAGAAAGTCCATTCCCGGTGCCCCTAACAGCTCACCAGGGATCAGGCGCGATACCTTTTCTGCAGCCTGGATTGAATCGTTGCTTTGACCAATCATCATGGTCGCAAACGCCATAAAATCGTAGTTGTGCGGGTAATAGCCTGCGGTGTACATGCCCATCGCAGGGTTCTGGTCCTGAATGTAGGTTTCATCTGCATGAATGGCGTGCTTGTTGGCATTGACCGCGTCCAGGTAACGCCCGACTCTTATGTATATGTGTCCGGGCATATGCACCAGGTGACCGGCACCTGGCATCAGGTTCGCCAAACGCTCGGCACAGTCAATGGCACGTTCCGGGTAAAGCTTTTCAACTGCGTGAATGAAAAAGTGACACGCACCGGGGTGCTTTTCGTTTACAGCGATAACTGAGTTGAGACTGGCCAGCGCATCAGCGATGCCGGGATTCGGGCTACCATCTTCTGCCCAATAGTCCCAGGGTCTGAGATCCATTAGGGATTCGGCGTATAGAACCGCGACCTCCTGGTTATCAGGATAACGAGCAGCAACGCCAGCCATTGCGTCAGAGTATGCTTGGTCGAGGGAAGCGCGATCCGCCGGTGGCACGGGCGCATAACGCACAGCAAGTGCATTAATCAATTCCTGCTCGTGCTTCGACGCATATTCGAGCCGCGCGAGAGCACCCTGCACCGCGGCATAAGCCGCTATTCCGGACGGCTCATCCATTGGCATGTTGATGTTCGGTCCCCAGGCCATGGCTTCGCCCCACCAGCACATAGCACAGTTGGCATCCAGTCGCTGCGCCTCTTTGAATGCACGGACAGCTTCGGCGTGGTTAAACGCGTAGTACAAACGCACGCCCTGATCAAAATAGTTCTGGGCTACGGCACTGTCTGTAGCGATCTGAACGTGGTGATCACCCAAATCGTCGTACAGTGGCACAGAATCAGTTGTTTGCGCCGATGTGTGTTCCATCGCGTCGTGCTTGGACTGGGCATCGCTTTGGTCAACCGTTAGAAACAACATGGCAACCAGGAAGGCGATGATAAAGCGGATGTTACTAAACATTGTGGTTACTCCAAAATTCAAAATGGCCGCGTCGAAGCCCATGCTGTCAGGCCAATTTCTCTCGCGACCTTCTATCTTGACAGCGCTTCCGAAAGAATTAGGCAGGCGACCGCAGTGGTCGACGCGTTTTAGTCGCTGCAGAATAGGCGACTATCGTGTGAACACCCGTTTACAGGAGCGTGGAAATTACCGGTGATGAGTCTCTTTTTTTGGTGAATGGACTCCCTCTGTGGCACGCTCAGTTCGAAATGCGACGGATGATCGCAATTCCGCTAGGGCTCGCTGCGGTTACAATGGTCCTGGGTCTTGTCAGACGCAGGAATGCCACGGCTCCGGGGAGGGCGTGGAACAGGCAAGCTAGTGGTGACGAGAAGCGGTAGGCACGCATGGCTAAACTGAGAATCAATACATTGGGCGAACTGGCAGTCTTTCGCGACGACCAGCCATTGACTTTACCTGCTTCAAAACGCGCACGCGCGCTGCTCGCCTATCTTGCATTGACCGCGCGGCCGCACCGAAGAGATCGATTGTGCGAGGTGTTTTGGGAGATTCCCGACGACCCTCGCGGCGCGTTGCGTTGGGCACTGAGCAAGATTCGCAGCGTGGTAAATGAGGAGGCCACCGATCGTCTGACGGCCGATCGCGAGCGCGTCGCGCTCGAAACGGCGAGTATCGACATTGATATCAATCTCTTAATATCAGCATTGAAAAATCCGGCGCTATCAGTCGAACGACTACAGGTGATAGCAAGCCATTTGCGGGAGCCAATGCTCACAGGTATCGACTTACCAGATCAGGCGCTTTTTCAACAATGGTTGACGGCTGAACGGGAGGACGCTAAACGGCTGCTTGCCAAAACATTGAGCCGACTCGCATGTAATCCTGATCATCCACCCAACAAGGCAATTGCCTGGGCACGCGAGTGGCTGGAGCTTGAGCCATTTGACACTGATGCGGCAACGCAATTGGTGACGCAACTCGAGCAACTCGGCGAATCACAGGAGTTGGAAAGATTGACTCGGGAATTGACGATGCGATTTCGCAATGCCGCTATCAGTTGGTCTCCGACCAAGAGGGCCGATACGCGATCACCAGCTGAGGACCACGTCAACACAGTCGAGGTCCGGCAGCTGCTGGCGCGACAGAAGGTCCAGTTCTGCACAGCGGCCGATGGAGTCCGCATTGCATATGCATCAGTCGGGCAGGGAGCGCCGATCGTCAAGGCTGCAAACTGGTTGAGTCACCTTGAGTTGGACTGGGACGCACCAATCTGGAGCCCGTTGTTTCGAGAGCTCGCGCGCGATCACTTTTTCATACGTTACGACGAACGCGGCAACGGATTGTCAGATTGGGATGTTGGCGAACTCTCGCAGGAAGTGTTTGTTGCAGACCTTGAAACCGTGGTCGAGGCCAGCGAACTGGAGCGTTTCGCGTTGCTCGGCATTTCGCAGGGGGCTGCTGTGTCTATTGAATACGCGGTCCGACATCCACAACGAGTTTCCCACTTGATTCTGTTTGGCGGTTACGCGGCTGGCTGGAGGATTGGTGCAACTCAGGAAACCATCAAGGAGCGGGAAGCGATCATGACGCTAACATCCACCGGATGGGGTCAAGATAATCCCGCGTACCGACAGATCTTTTCTTCGACTTTCATGCCAAATGCAACCGCGGAAGAACTCAGTTGGTTTAACGAATTTCAACGACGAACCACATCGCCGGAAAACGCGGTCCGGTTTTTGTCAGCCTTTGGTGATATCGACGTACGTGATCGATTGGCAAAAGTATCAGTGCCAACCTTGGTCATTCACTCCCTGGGCGATCGACGGATACCGATCACAATCGGCCGTGACATCGCCGCCGCTATTCCGAACGCCGAGTTTTGTGGTCTGGAGAGCGATGGCCACCTGCTTCTGGGGCGGGAACCCGCATCGAAGGCATTCGTGGATGCCGTGCGGGAATTTATAGAGCGCACATAAAATAATTGTTTTTCCACGTTTGACACAACGCTCGGTTCAACGATCACGTCCTAACATTCCTTCCAAGTTACATTACAGCCGGCTGCTGCCGCCTCGTTCTCAGTTTGGATTAAGGAATCTTCCCAATGTCTATCTATCGTAAGCAACTGCCCCAAACCGAGGGTGGTATTTTCCTGACCGACGCGGGCCTTGAGACGGATTTAATTTTCAATCGCGGCATCGATATTCGCGAATTCGCCGCTCACACATTGCTGGAATCGGCAGAGGGCCGCTTCGCGTTAGCACAGTATTTTCGTGGCTTCCTCACGCTCGCCGACCAACACAATGTGGGCTTTATTTTCGACAGCCCGACTTGGAGGGCGCACACACATTGGTCGAAGGCACTTGGGTCGAGCGCCACAGCATTAGCTGAGATCAACCGTGCGGCGATTGACTTCATTGCTGATTTGCGCGATGAATTCGCCGCAAATCGTGGACCGATAATACTAAATGCCCCAATCGGCCCTTGTGGCGATGCCTATGCACCCGAATTGATGGTTTCAGCCGATGAGGCTGCGCTTCATCACGCCCAACAGATCGCCTGGCTCGCCGAAACGGAAGTCGACATGGTGACAGCGCTGACTTTTACGCAGTCCTCTGAAGCAATCGGCATTGTTCGAGCGGCAAATGACGCAAAGCTGCCGATCATTGTGTCATTCACAGTGGAGACGGACGGGAGCCTACCCACGGGCCAGCCCATTGGTGATGCCATTGTCGAGGTCGACGCTGCGACTAGCCAGGGACCCGAGTATTTCATGATCAACTGTGCCCATCCCGACCACTTCCGCGAGGCATTGCACGACGAAGAATGGCTTCGCCGCATTCGCGGTTTTCGCTGCAATGCCTCGCGTTGTAGCCATGCAGAACTTGATGAGGCCGAAACACTTGATGCCGGTGATCCAACCGAACTCTCGCGACAATATGGGGAACTGGCAATGACTATGCCATGGGCCAACGTCTTTGGCGGCTGCTGCGGCTCCGACCTTCGTCATGTGGCAGCTATTGCGGACAGTGTAATTTCTAACTCAGCTGTATATTGATGATTCGTGACCGTCCGCTCGTGGCCGAAACCAGCCGCTCGGCTGTTAAACTATAGAAAGGCGGCTTTTGACCCAACGCCGAAGTTCGTGAGGCAGAATTTGAATAGTGCGTCGCAGACGGCGATAGTGGGAAGGTGCAATCGCGTGACTTGATCAATTCAAGTCGAGTACTAATTCAGTGGGCCGACGTATGAGCGAGTTTGTCGAATATTTAGCAGAGGTATTTCAGGACTTCGGAGCCATTCGATCACGACGTATGTTTGGTGGTTATGGCATATACCACGACAACCTGATGTTCGGCCTGGTGGCTGACGATGTCCTCTATCTAAAGGTCGATGCTCAATCGGCAACGCTGTTCGAGGACTTGGACCTCAAACCATTCGAGTATATGAAAAACGGTAAATCAATGAAGATGTCGTACTATATGGCGCCAGAGGCCATCTTCGACGACCGCGATGTGGCGAAAGAATGGGCGCAGCACGCGTTCGCAGCTGCTTTGCGTTCCGGGAAGCCGAAGAAACGAGCAAAAGGAACGGCCTGATATCCGTTAATGCCCGAAACCAGTCACTCGATCTTTCGCACCTGATTAGCAGCTATACCCAGAGGAAGCCACTCAGCCGTCGCGCTTATCCTCCTGAGGAGAGGCGTTGGCAGAATCGAACAGATTCTCTTTGGATTCCAGAGCCCGTCACGTACAACAAGATTCAGTGATGGGCTGCTCCTTGACCCGGTTAAGATCCGAGGAACCTGATCAATTCCGCATTGAGTTTATCGGGCGCTTCTTCGTGGGGGTTGTGACCGACGTTCGGAATAAGAATCACCTCGCCATTTGGGAAGACGCTTGCAGCATGCCGGGCTTCTTCCGCATAGGTCGGATAGTCCTCTTGGCCGCCCAGGATCAGGGTTGGAGTCTTGATGTGCCGCCAGTCATTGACTACGGTATCCATGTTCCGCATATGTCCGGTTAAGCTGCTAATGTAGGCCATGCGTGGCCAGTCACCACTGAGCCGCTGACCGTAACGAATGCGCATGTGTTCCAGGTAATCCGGACTCCAGGTCACGTAATTGTCGTCCGCCCATTTCAGTAAAGAGGCATAGACATCGTCCATGTCCGGATTGGAATCAATTTCGCCGGTTAGCGGTTGAAAGCCTCGACCCCCGCGACGATCTGTCAGGCCGATCTGGTTTACGGTAACCAGGTGCGTTATCCGTCCAGGGAAGAGAAAGGCAAAGCGGGTGACCATCTGACCACCGATCGAATGGCCAACCAGGGCAGCCTGTTCGATACCAAGGTGATCCATCAGCCGCGCAGTGTTAGACGCCCACAGGTTGATGCTATAAGGGATTTCCGGCTTGGAAGACTTGCCCCATCCCAGGCGGTCCTTGGCGATGACCCGGTAACCTTCTTCACTTAGTGCTCTGATCTGGTCCTCCCAATACCAGCTGTAGTAGTAACCGCCATGATGGAAAATAACAGTGCGGCCGTTTGCCGGACCGGTTGGTGCAACGTCCATGTAGGCAACGCGCACGTCTTTTCCATAGACGCTGAAATTCAAGTACTCAACCGGGTAGGGATAGTCATACTCCTCCAGGTTGATCGATATCGGGCCCCAGTCGGCGGGTGCCGAGGGCGGCGGAGCTGACTGGGCTGAGACCACGCTTGATGTGAAAACAGCGATCGCCGTAAGCAGGAAAAGCAAGCGAAAAGACCGAAGGCGCATTATTGTGATTCCTCCTGATTTGAACTACATGATTGGAAAACAGGCCAGGTCAGAGAAAAAATACACTCACTATAGCTCTATTTCTAGCGATCTATGGATTCAGCCGGCGCCGAGCCTACGCTTGCGCCGAATGGGCCGCCACCCGCTGAGAATTAGCAGCTGCTATTGCGGGCAAGTCTAAGGCCGCTCGTGGCTGAGTTCAGACGCTGCCCTGCTAAACTACTGAGGCCCTGCTATTGACCCAAAACGAACCTGGAATGGTATATCAAACATGAATCAAGAGTATGTCCACGGCTACGAACCTAACGAGGCAGTACGTTTACAAGATCAGGCTGACACACTTGTCGAGCTTCTGCATTCGGACACACATTTTTCCGAAGGTTGTACAGTTCTCGAGGCCGGCTGTGGTGTTGGCGCCCAAACGATAACGCTTGCGCGGAACAGTTCGGGTGCGAAGATAACGTCGGTAGATATCTCCGCGAGCTCTCTCGAACAGGCGGAAAGTCATGCACGCGCGGCAGGCATTGACAACGTCACATTTCAACAGGCAGATATTTTCTCACTGCCATTCCAGCCAGATTCATTTGATCATGTATTCATTTGCTTTGTGCTGGAACATCTACCCAGGCCCGCCGACGCACTTGCAAATCTTCGAGCCGTCTTAAGGCCGGGCGGAACGATCACGGTTATCGAAGGAGATCACGGATCGACATACTTCCATCCCGAAAATGAGGCTGCCGATGCGGCGATCCAATGTCAGGTTGAATTGCAGCGTATGGCTGGTGGAAATGCTCACATCGGTCGGCAACTCTATCCACTCCTATCTCAGTCAGGGTTCGATTCTGTTCGTGTATCACCGCGCATGGTGTATGCGGACGCCAGCAAACCCGATCTCGTCGACGGTTTCACCAAGAAAACATTTACTGCGATGATTGAGGGCACCCGCGGCTCTGCACTCGAAGCGGGCATTATCGAGCCTGCGGCTTTTGATGACGGAGTTCAGGCGCTATATCGAACTGCAGAACCGGATGGAACATTTTGCTACACCTTCTTCAAAGCAGTCGGCAAAAAATAGCTGGTGACCTGTACCTGACTTCAGCACCCGAGATGTTCGCTCCTGTTCACAAATGGCCGCTCAACAAGTGCTGCACGCAGCGGTTGGTATTGTCTCGAAGCGGACACTATTGGGCGACGAAAATAAGCTTATTTCACACCAATGTCAGTAAGGTATCTTCACGGCAAAAATCGCCCCAGCCTATTGAAGGCGCAGTTTGAACTACGCGAGGAGTATGTTGTTCTTTTGCGTCTGTCTAACAATGATGCCGTTGACATCCATGACCACGATTCCAGCCGAGCGTTTTTTTGCAGGAAAATGCCCGCCTGGCCGTGGGTGCGCCCACAGACATTGTTATCTACGCGAGTTCTCCGTTGCTTGATATCACCGCATTTTCTCGCGTGGCGTAAACGATCAAAGCTGGTCGCGTGCTGTTTCGGGGCGAATAGCTGATGCTCTGCTTTTGGTTGCGGTTTCAACTGCTGAACTTCGTAGAGGCGGATAAAGACCTTGAGCGACCTGCGGCTTCATTGACACTGGATAGATAGTTGATATCTTTTAACAATGAAAACATACGATTCGTTCGCGGATTGGTATCGAGATCAATCGACTTATCAGAAGCAGATTATCTCGAAGCTGCGCATGCTGGTTGGCGACACTGCGCCGAAACTGGTTGAATCCAGCAAATGGACGAATGGAGTTTGGCTAAAGGGTGACCTGCCAATAATCTACATTCATACAGAGCCCGATCATGTGCAATTTGGGTTCTTTGCCGGTGCCAATCTTGCCGATCCCGGAAAATTACTGCGGGGAAAGGGCAAACATGTGCGCCATATTCGAGTGGAGAATATAGAGGATGTAGATAAAACTGCTTTTGCGACCATGATTCGCAAGGCAGTCAGAGCCCCATCCTACCGGTAGAGCTGGGGAACCTGGGAATTGGCGATGTTCAAATCGCCCCAAACGAGCAACTCTGGGTGGCTCGCCTTAATGTGGTTCGCCGACTGGTTGAAACTGCGACCGAAACCAGCAGCTGAGCTGCTAAACTGATCGGAGACCGCATTTGATCTAAAGCGGCCGTCAATCCTTTTGACGGGTCCTCATACAGTTAGTCCGATGAATCGATGAGTTTTGTCAAACGCAATGTGTGCTGAACAGCAATTACTCAGAATCTTCGTGGAGTGAAAACAATGAAATTCAGCTGTGCAGGCAGGATCAACGTCATGACACTGCTATTGATCGCATTGGTCACAGGCCTCAATGGCGCGATCGCAGCGAACCCTGTTGACTATCCCGATGGTCCGATTGAAACAGTTGGCGCTGATGGTGTAGTGGTCTACGGAAATATCTACTTCGGCGAACTCGATCGCAGTGCGCCGCTTATCCTTTTGTTTCATCAAGGCGGTTCAAACGCTCGAGGAGAGTATGGGTCGTTAGCGCCGTGGTTGAACGAGCAGGGATTTCGGGCGATTGCATGGGACGCTCGAGCCGGGGGTGATTTGTATGGCGCAACTAACCGCACGCAAGATACATTGTCGACAGGTACGCCTGACCACTATTGCGATGCATACAATGACCTGCAGGCCGCACTTGACTACGTGTTGAAGAACCAAATCGCTGAAAAGGCGATTGTCTGGGGCAGTTCCTATTCAGGAGCTTTGGTGTTTCGTTTGGCTGCCGATAATCCAGGCGCTATCAGCGGCGTGTTCGCGTTTTCTCCCGCATCCGGAGGCCCTATGGAAAATTGCCGCGCGAGACAATGGGTCGATAAGGTGGCCGCACCGAAAATCGTCTTTAAGCCGACCTCGGAAATGGAAAGAGAATCATCCATTGAGCAAAAGGCAATTCTCACTGATGCAGGCGCTGAGTTCTTTATCGTTGAAGATGGCATTCACGGCTCATCGATGTTGGTTGATGAACGTACCGGTCATGAAATGTCGGAAACGAGAGAACTCGTAATCAAAAAATTACGCCAGGTATTCTCGCTACCTGGACGACCGCAATAAGGGGTCGAACCGAATTAAACGACAGTTTTCGTGATTCTGGGTGTGGCTAACGGCGGCATAGTCGAAAGACAAATCGTCAACATCGCACTAATGCAGATACTTACTGATAAGTTTTGCACGGCCTGAATGACACAGCGTCGTTGACGAAAGTTCGGAAAAGACCAATGCCTGCGGTGTTGCCAGCGATTATCCGCCCAAGGAGCAATCAAGACACTGTTGGGGCGTCCGGTGCCGATCGACAAATGTGGCCGACCAAAGCTGATGCGCTAAAAATCGGTTCGACCCCTAACGGTTGCGCCCGAAATGGCAGTCGTTCGGGCTGCAATACCAATCTCCGCAGTTTCGGTTCTGGATCCATCGGCTCTGATGATTGCTTATGTGTTGAAGCGCCGGCGTCCGGAAAGACTCACACTTGCTCGCTGGTGCCGCTTGCAGCTGCTACTGGCCGAAAGTGGTCGCCTGCTAATAGGTAGGTGATTCACTTCCAAGTAATTGAAGAACAACCAGACCGGCCATAATCATCATCGTGGCGATGAACATGAGATGCAGCGACTTGCGTGACCTGTCGAACCAAGTAATCAGGAACAAGATTACGCCCGCACCCAGCAGGAAGTATCCAAAGTATATGACCATTTCCGGGCTATTCTACCGGACAATCTGTATGGCTGCTTCTGGCCGAAACCAGCTCCTGGGCTGTTAAACTACTGATAGGACGCTACTGATCTAAATTAGTCTTTCGTTCCCATCGCGTAGTATTGACGGTCGAGCAGTTGTTGGTGCAATTTGTGTCGAAGGAGATAATCGTGAAATTCTTTGCCCCTTTGTTTTTTCTTGTTTCTCTATGGTCCGCAGATTGTGCGGCGCAAACCGAAGCTGATAAGACGGCAATCCTTCAAACGTTCGACTCCTGGAATGCAGGTTGGGCGGAGGCTGACGCTGATTTGGCTGTTCAAGACTATGCTGACGACTCGGACTGGACTAACGCTTTCGGCGATCGTTTCCAGGGAAAAGATTCATTGCGGGAAGGTCTCGCATACATCTTTAGTCTTGGATTCGTGATGGCTGGTGACTCCGCCGGCAACGAATACAACGATGTGATTTTTCTCTCGCCAAACGTCGCAACGGTTCGCAGCAAATTAGTTCGTTCCGGACAGCAGACGTCTACTGGCGAGGTCATGTTGGATCGCCACGTCAATCATCTGCGGGTTTACCAAAAACGAGACGGCCGCTGGCTAATCGTTAACCACATGATTTCTCAGGCCAAAGAAAAAGGCTAGATACGCCGCGTTGAATACGGCTACTTCTGGCCGGACCCAGCCGCTGGGCCGCTAAACCACTGAGAGGCCGCTTCCGACCCAACGCGACCAAAGAGACCTTTTCAACCAACCTGCTATGGCGGCTAAAATCCCGATATCCGTTTACAACTCATCAATTTGTCAAGCGCACGCTCAGATCCCTTTATTTTTGAGAACTGTCATGTCAGCGCAGAAACTTAGTGAAAAGGCAGCTAAAACAGCATCCCCCCGCCAGTGGATCAGACTAGTTGTGGCGTATCTATTTATCCCGTTAATTTTATTGGCATGCGGTGGGGACCTTGGTTGGTGGCAGGCGTGGCTCTATTCCCTATTGATTCTTGCCGCTGGTGTAGGGGGGCGCCTATGGGCGGAGCAGCGACATCCCGGATTGATGGCCGAACGACAAAATATCGAAAATATCAAAAACGCAAAATCCTGGGACAAAGTGCTTGCTCCTCTGATGGCCGTGAGTGTCGGGTATCTTATGGTCTTTGTAGCAGGGCTGGACCACCGCTATAACTGGTCCTCCGAATTTCCGCCAGGGATCAACCTTATTGGCTTCATCTTGATCTCGCTCGGATACGGCTTCGCTGCGTGGGCATTGGCAGAAAACCGTTATTTCTCCAGCGTGGTGCGCATTCAGACGGACCGAGGGCATGTAGTATGTGACAGTGGTCCGTACCGGTACGTGCGGCATCCAGGCTATGCCGGTAATATTCTCGCACTGTTCGGAATTGTTCTTGCTCTGAGTTCGGTTTGGACGTTGATTCCTACGGCGGTGGCTTCAATCATCGCGGTGATTAGAACCGTACTTGAAGACCAGAGTTTACAGGAAGAGTTGCCAGGCTATCGAGACTATTCACGTCGCGTACGGTATCGGTTGATTCCTTGGATATATTGAGAAACCGGAGTGATAAATTTTCCATATTAGAGATTGACCTCCAACCGAGAGAGTTACGCGCCGCCGAACAAGAGTGTTCAAGTTGCCCCAACGCCGTGAAACTTGTGCTCTTTGCATTGGTCCGCCTAACCGGCAACGTTAATGTCCGCTCCTGGCCGAAATCAACCGCTAGGCTGCCAAATTCATCCGAGACTGCTCTTGACTCAACTCCATCGTTCGCGTTTTCTGGCGCTGATCCGTTTCTAGATTATGGGTCGAGGCGATTTATGAAGGAACAGTATCAGCAATTCGGTGCGACCTTTTCTTACAGTGCCCGGAATTATTCGACTAGTGATAGAATCGGGATAGAGTGAATTTCACGGACGCGTGATAATTTTTCGGGAGTCGGTTCGAAATGTGGAAGTTCAAAAAGGGGAATGCCAGAGCCAGCATTGTCTTGTTCTCACTGTTCGCAATTTCCGCATGTGCGACGACGCCCGGAGATCAAAGAGCGAGGCGAGCTCCCACAAAACATTGCGGAGACAATCAAATGATGATCTGCACAGGTAAATCATTTTCCCACATCGCGGGTAACAGCAACCTGAATTGTCGCTGCCGAACAATGGCAGAAGCCGCTCCCTGTTCCTAGTCGCCGAATTGAGTTACCTGGTCCCGCGGACCGTCCCAAAAACGCACGTCGAACTCACAATTACGGGTCGAGCCAAGTTAACCGACGGTTTTCGTGATTTTGGGCATGCCTAACGGCGGCACATTCGAAAGGCAATTTATCAATGCCACCCCAATGCAGATACTACTTAATAGGTCTTGCACGGTCGGATTGACGCAGCGTAGTTGACGAGAGATCGGAAGAAAGCCAACGCCTGCGATGTGGTTGGTGATAATCGGCTCAACGAGAAAATTGAAACTGCGATTGGCCGTGCCACGCACGTCGGCAAGCCTGGCTGGTAGCCAAATCGTTTCGTAAAAAGATCAGCGCGATGTCAGTCGAAAAAAATTTCATCTAGCGGTGATGTCAGTGCTATCGGTGCAGCATAAGCACCACTCTCTCCCGCCGACACACCTAACTTTCCACGACCATCAGAGCGCCTGCTGAAAGGCATCTCTGTAGCACCGATTGCAAGTCAAAATCGGATGAATGCGCCAGGCATTTCTCTACCGCTTCCCCAAGAACGTTCCTCGATACGAGGCATTCAAGGAACGTAGATTCCGCAGGATTAAGTCGCCACAATTCGACATCCAGCTTGGGACGGACGACCAGAACTGAGTCGGGTCCCATGTCTAAGCTAACATTCTTGTCACCAACGAAACTTTCTTGGTTGACTTTCCAGATACGAAATATTGGATACATCGAGTGAATCAATCGGCATGCTGGTCCCATACAAAGGCGGAGTTTCGGCCAGTCTTCAGCAGCAAACTGCTGAAGTGAGCTCGGTTCGAACCTTGGCGGGTCGGCCGCATGGAAAACAGTGTGATAATCCCACTCTAGTCGACTGACATCCGCCAGGTATGGAAGACTTGACACAGTTTGCAACCGACTCAGAAAACGTGGCATCGCTCGACCAAATTCGTGAATATCACCGGATCGCGACGGGTGTGCGCGTGTGTATTGATCCGCCATATATCGAAAAAAGTCTCTCCCGACCAACTGCTCTGTAACCGGATAGATTGCCGCCAATGCATCCGTTAAGGAAGACTGGAAATTATTACGGTACACATTGAATCGCCGTGCCGCCGGCAAGTGATCGTCAAGCACCAGGCCCTGCAAATGATGCAGATCATCGCCCCAGAGATCGGCTGCAAATGCCCGCTGTAGATTATGCAGCGCTTTCATGCAGGTCACTGAGAATTCGGCCGGCGACCTCAGCTTCCGCGATCAGTTGATCCAGAGGTGGAAGATTGACATCCCATTCGATAAGGGTTGGTTTGGCACCCATGAGATTCAGTGTTTCAGTGTAGAGTGACCAAACGGCGTCGCTTACAGGCGCGGCATGGTCATCGATGCGAATCTCTCCGTCCGAAAACTCCTTGAGTGTATGCCCCGCCAAATGAATCTCATCAACCAATTCGCCCGGCACATCGCTTAAATACTGGAGTGCGTCGAAGTGGTGATTGCACGCGCTTACAAAAACGTTATTAACATCGAGCAACAGACCAGCACCGGTTCGTTGACTCACCGCAGTGAGGAATTCCGACTCCGGAATTGTTGAATGTCGGTAGCGAAGATAACTGGATGGGTTCTCAATAAGAATTTTCCGACCCAAATAGTCTTGAACCTGACGCACGCACAGGCAAAAATGATCCAGCGCCTCCTCTGTATAAGGGAGTGGCAGCAAATCATTAAAATAGACGCCATTGATGGATCCCCAACTCAGGTGTTCAGATACGAATACCGGGTCAACCATTCGGATGAGGTGCGCCAGTCGTGCCAGGTGCGCGGAATCTAACGCGTCTCCTGAGCCGATGGAAAGACCGACGCCGTGAAGACTAACCGGATAGTTTTCACGAGCCCGCATTAGGTTGTGAATCGGCGCACCGCCGTGGCCAAAAAAATTCTCAGAGTGAACTTCGAGCCAGCCCACGTCTGGGCGAATTTCAAGGAATTCCTGCATGTGCGGTCCGCGCAGGCCAATCCCGGCCGTTGCCTCACGCATCGTATTCCCGACGCATAGCCTGTTAGGGCTCGTACTCACGATCGTTGCGTTGCTGCGTTTGAGGTTCTCATAATTTACGCTACTCAATTCGCGATGTATCGCCTGCGCAACAGATAGTCGAGCGACAGTGTGCCCGCTCCGTGAAAAATAGGCACAAGCAGCATAAGTCCCCAGTATTGATGGTCCTTGATCCCAATGTCATTTAGCGTGGGATACGACACAACTGCGATTACGTTGAACACAAAGAGAATCAATGCGCTAAATCGGGTGCCGAGTCCCAGGACGAGCAACACGGGCATCGTGATTTCAACGCCGGTTCCAAGAAAGGCTGCGAGTTCTGTTGGCAAGAATGGGACAGCGTATTCGTACTCAAACAAGTAGAGTGTCGAGTCCCAGTTTGCCAGCTTGGTCATTCCGGCCTTCCAGAAAATGTTGGCAATCCACAAGCGAAATAGCAGGTCAACAAGCGGACTTAACCTTACAAGTCCATTGATGCACCATTGTATTATTGCTTGCCCGCGATCAAGAAAAGTCATTATCGAATCTCCAGACCAAAACTACTCGGACCAAATTCGGGATTTCTCACCAGACACATCCACTGAAACCTGGTGAGAAATCCAGTTGTTGGCCGCTGCTAAATGGGTTGCCTTAACTGGCTGTCAGGCTTCCGCCGGCAATCTTGCTGCAAGTGCCTTTCGGCAGTGCGATAAAGGCGTCCTTCTGCCGGTCCTGTTTCGACGTGCCGGCACAGGAACTAGATGCCGTCTGGCAGTCATTCTTGCCTGACTTCGCCACGCCATAACACTTCTCCATCTCTGCCTTTTCGTCGGCTGCCAGCGCCGTGCCGGCTGCAACAAGACCGCCGGCAGTCAGTGCTAAAACGGCAGATGTAATCATGTTTGTGGAACGTTTCATGGTTTTCTCCATTTGCTGATGAATGATTTCTAGCTGCGGCGGAACTTGTGTCTGCCACGCTCGAAAGTCTGGCCTAGCTTCGGAGGCAACGGTATTCGTTCTGACCCCAGTGCGGCCTTCGGCTAGCCGAATGGTGCCTGACGGTATGCCCCGGTTAGATTCTCACCGAGTTCGTCCTAAGCTTTAGATCCTACGAAAACGAATCGCTGGCACGGCAAATTCGCTTGATTGCGACTAGCAGAATCGCCGCCCAATTCATTATTGAAGTGAGGATGAGATGCAACAAACGACCGAAATTCTGAATTTCCTGGCCGGCCTGTTTGTTTTCGCCGTTGGTATCGGTGTATTCGTTGTGGCGGTTCTATTTACGGTCGACATATTGCAAACAAAAAACGCCATTCGCCGAAATTACCCGGTTATTGGTCGATTACGTTATTGGTTCGAACATTTGGGCGAATTTTTTCGCCAGTACTTTTTTGCATCGGATCGGGAGGAAATGCCCTTTAACCGCGCAGAGAGAAACTGGGTCTATCAAGCCTCCGAGGGAGTCGACAACACGGTCGCTTTTGGGTCGAGCAGAGATTTACGGCCCGTAGGAACACCTTTGTTCGTAAACTGCCCGTACCCAACGCTGGATGCCGATGCCGTTCCAACTCAGGCAGTGACTATTGGCCCCTACGCCGCAAAACCCTATGTCACGAGTTCGTTGTTCAATATTTCCGGCATGAGCTTTGGTGCTATCTCGAAACCGGCTGTACTTGCACTATCAAACGGTGCCCGAATGGCCGGATGTTGGATGAACACCGGCGAAGGGGGTCTGTCGCCTTATCACCTGGAGGGCGGCGCAGATATCGTTTTCCAAATTGGTACCGCCAAGTACGGGGTCCGTGATGAGGAAGGCAATCTTTCGGACGTCAAGCTCAAAGAAGTCGCCGAGCACGATCAGGTAAAAATGTTTGAGATAAAACTGAGCCAGGGAGCGAAGCCCGGCAAAGGTGGGATTCTCCCCGGTGCCAAAGTTACGCCTGAAATTGCAGAAATCAGAGGCATCCCAATAGGAAGTGACTCAATTTCGCCAAATCGTCATCCTGAAATAGAGAGTGCCTCATCGCTTCTGGATATGATCTCGCATGTGCGCGAAGTTACTGGCAAACCGGTTGGTATTAAGACGGTTATTGGAGCGTATGGCTGGCTGGACGATGTGTTTGAAGAGATTCATCGAAGGGGCATTGAGTCTGCGCCCGATTTCGTCACGATTGATAGTGCCGATGGCGGTACGGGCGCGGCACCCATGCCCCTGATTGACAACATGGGATTACCCTTAAAAGAAAGCCTGCCACTGGTGGTTGACAAGTTAACTGAAAATGGGCTCCGCGAGCGGGTCAAAGTTGCTGCCAGTGGCAAACTCGTTACGCCGAGCGAAGTCGCCTGGGCATTGTGCATCGGTGCGGACTTCGTTAATTCCGCCAGGGGTTTCATGTTTGCGCTCGGCTGTATTCAGGCACTTAAGTGCAATAAGAATACTTGTCCAACCGGCATTACTACCCACAACAAGCGGCTACAGCGCGGCCTGGTTCCGGAGGACAAGGCTGAACGAGTCCGTCACTACGCCGAGACAATGCAGCACGAGGTGGAGATCATCGCGCACTCCTGTGGGGTTACAGAGCCTCGGAAGCTTAAGCGATACCACTGTCGCACCGTTACGTCCGACGGCCGATCCATACCGCTGTCTCAGATTTATCCAGACATTCCGACAGTGACGAACGAACGCACAACCAACCCTCAAAGGATTCCCGCGTGAAAGCGTCTGATCTGTTCGTAAAGTGCCTCGAAGAAGAAGGTATCGAGTACATATTCGGCGTGCCGGGAGAGGAGAACGCTGACTTCATGATGTCATTGGAAAAGTCGACTCTAATCACGTTCGTTCTAACGCGCCACGAACAGGGTGCGGCGTTTATGGCTGAGATTTACGGCCGACTTACCGGTAACCCGGCGGGGTGCCTCGGCACTTTGGGGCCTGGTGCAACTAACCTGATAACGGGTGTCGCTGATTCGAATATGGATAGAGCCCCAATGCTAGTGATTACGGGCCAGGGATCGACTGCCAGGCTGCACAAAGAATCCCATCAAATTATGGATGTCGTGTCGATGTTTCGGCCAGTGACTAAGTGGGCAACTACGATCCTGAACGCCGACACAATCCCCGAAATCGTCCGAAAGGCGGTCCGCATCGCACGTACAGAGAAGCCGGGCGCGGTTCATATGGAGCTACCTGAGGATGTTGCCAAAACGGAAACGTCGTCTGAGCCGATGTTACCAAGGCGATTTCGTCGTTCAGTTCCCGATGACAAAATCGTTGATCAAGCGTTTGAGCTTTTAAAAAAGTCCAAACGTCCAATCATTCTGGCCGGCAACGGCTGCGTGCGAAAACGTGCCAGCAAACAATTGCGCGCTTTTTGCGATGCAACTGGAATCGGCGTGGTGAACACCTTTATGGCCAAGGGTTCGGTCGACATGGACGCAGATTATTGCCTCTACACGATCGGGCTTAGCGCACGAGATCACGTATCGCTCGCTATCGATGATGCCGACCTGATCATTACATTGGGTTTCGATATGGTGGAGTACCACCCTATCCTTTGGAATCCCGACGGCAACAAAACGATCATTCACGCCGACTTTCTGGCCGCGGAAATTGACGAGCACTATCACCCTGAGATGGAATTGATCGGCGATCTCGCGCACACGCTCTGGATGCTGAATGAACGTATAGCTCTTGCGCCACCACTTAAGTTTGATCTTGACCGACAACGCGAATCACGATCACGACTAACCGCCGACTTCGCAGTACACCGCGACGATCACACGAAGGGCACAATTCGCCCGCAAAAAGTTCTCTGGGATGCGCGGCAGGCACTTGGCGACAATGACATTTTGCTGTCGGACGTTGGCGCGCACAAGATGTGGATATCCCGCTACTACCAGTGCGTCGAACCGAATACCTGTCTGATTCCCAATGGTTTCTGTTCAATGGGTTTTGCACTGCCGGGCGCAATTGCCGCCAGTCTGGTCTACCCGGATCGAAAAGTGTTGGCTATTGCTGGTGATGCAGGGTTTCTAATGAATTCTCAGGAGATGGAGACAGCCGTGCGTCTCAATAGCAATATTGTGGTGATGGTCTGGGAAGACCACGCATATGGCCTAATCGCATGGAAACAGGAAACTGAGTTCGGCAAACACACGGACCTTGCGTTTGGTAATCCTGATTGGCTGAAACTGGCCGAAGCATTTGGTTGGCATGGTCATCGAGTCTCCGAAAGCGCCAACCTCGCTGCGGTTTTGACTACGGCTCTTGATGAGAATGGGCCCAGCCTTGTAGTGGTGCCAATTGACTATCGGGAGAATGCGCTGCTCACGAAACGGCTCGGAGACATTCAATGCAGCCTCTAGCCGATTCTGAAGCAGGCAAGCATGCCTATGAGCCGCTCATGCTCGCGGAGCCATCCGATGCCGAAGGGACACTTCACGTAACAGCGCCATTCGATCAGAAGATCATCGCTGAAGTCGAAACCTGTAATCTCACGCACGTTGACAGTGCCTTGCGGGTTGCGCAGAAGTTGTTTCGAAATCGGGATGGGTGGATACCCCTGCACGAGCGCATCACTATTCTCGAACGAACCGTCAAATTCATGATCGAAGAAAGATCGCAACTCGCGCTGGCCGCAGCTCAGGAAGGCGGCAAGCCGTTGCGCGATTCGCAAATAGAGGTTGAACGTGCAATCGAAGGCGTCCGTCTCTGCATTGACACGATTCGATCAGATGTGGGCAACGTAATACCTATGGGAGCGACTGAGGCGAGTGCGGGGCGACTGGCGTTTACGACAAAGGAACCGGTCGGCGTCGTTGTTGCGGTCAGTGCATTCAATCACCCGTTGAATCTAATTGTTCACCAGGTTGCTGCGGCGGTAGCAGCTGGCTGCCCCGTCATTGTTAAGCCGGCTGACGACACGCCACTGTCCTGTATTCGGTTTGCTAAAATACTACAAGAAGCGGGACTACCGGCTGCATGGTGTCAGGTTGTGATACCGAATGACATTCCAACAGCAGAGCAGCTGGTGGTTGACTGCCGTGTTTCATTTTTCAGTTTCATTGGCAGCGCACGAGTTGGGTGGATGTTGCGCTCAAAACTGGCGCCAGGAACGCGATGCGCCCTCGAACACGGGGGCGCCGCACCGGTCATTCTAACCAACGACTTTGACACAGATTTGGCATATGCATCGATCCTCAAAGGCGGGTTCTATCACGCCGGGCAGGTTTGTGTTTCGGTTCAACGAGTTTACGCACCGCGAAAAATCGCCTTTAAGTTTGCGTCCGAACTTGCGAGACAAGCCGATAAGTCCACTGTCGGAGATCCGCTGAATCCTGGTACAGATATTGGCCCGCTGATTCGCCCGGCAGAGGTAACACGAGTCCATCAATGGGTTTTGGAGGCAGTGCACGGCGGGGCTGAACTTCTGTGCGGAGGCAGTCCGCTGGGCGCAACCTGTTATCCCTGTACAGTGTTGTTTGATCCACCGGTTGACGCCAAAGTCAGCACTGCAGAGATCTTCGGCCCGGTTGTTTGCGTCTATCCTTATGACGATCTGAATGCCGCCATCGATGTAGCCAATAGCTTGCCAGTGGCATTTCAGGCGGCCATATTCGGTCGGGATATTGATACCGCCATGCGCATATATGATCGGCTCGATGCCTCCGCAGTCATGGTCAACGATCACACTGCTTTTCGTGTCGACGGCATGCCTTTTGCAGGATTACGCGAATCCGGGCTCGGTGTTGGTGGCATACCGCACACAATCGCGGATATGCAGATCGAAAAAATGCTTGTTCTCAATACGGCTGGACCCGGTGCATGAGGAAGGCTCGGGTGGTCATCATTGGAGGGGGATTTGGCGGCGCGTTCACAGCCAGGTACTTGCGCCGTTATGCTCCTCGCGATTGGGATATTGAGCTGATCAACTCGACCAACTATTTCGTTTTCCAGCCACTGTTACCGGAGGTCGCGTCTGGCACGATTAGCGCGCCCGACGCGGTGATGCCGCTTCGTCATATGCTTCCGGGCGTCAAAGTGCGCATGGCCGATGTTGTGGGCGTAGACCGAAGGAATCAGGAAGTCAATTTTCTGCAGGGCAGCAAGCGTTTTCCACTAACGGCCCGTTACGATCACCTTGTTATCGCCGTTGGCCAGAAAACTAACCTGACTCGCACACCTGGCTTCCGCGAACACAGCTTCTGCATGCGCGACCTCGCTGATGCTCACGTACTGCGTAATCATGTTATCCAGTGTCTCGAACATGCGGACGTTACAGATGATCCTGAGTTGAAACGTCGACTTCTGACGTTTGTTGTTGCCGGTGGTGGATTCTCCGGCGTGGAAACTATCGGCGAAATGCTGGAGATGATTCATCGAACCCTGAAGTTTTATCCTAATGTGGTAGCAGAAGACATCCGCGCTGTGCTCGTACAGCGAGGTCAACGCATTTTGCCAGAGCTTTCACCCCGGCTAAGTACGTATGCGCAGCGCAAGCTGGCTGGACGAAGTGTGAGAATCATGGTTGGCGCCAGCATCCAGTCAGCAACAGCAACTGCCGTATACCTTCAGGATGGGTCGCGTATCAATACCCATACGCTGATTACGACTGTCGGCAACGGACCGCGACCGGTTGCAGAATCCCTGGGTATTGAGTTGATACGCGGCAAGATACCCGTCGATAAGTATCTGCGCGTAGCGGAGACTGATCGAATCTGGTGTATCGGTGATGCAGCGTTGATTCCAATCGGCCAAAGTGACGACGGAGAGCGCGATTATGCGCCACCAACTGCACAGTTTGCCGTGCGCGAGGCGCGTTGTGTTGCTAAAAATATTATTGCGGTCCAAATGCAGGAATCGCCGATCGCCTTCCGCTATAAACCGAGAGGAACTCTCGCCTCAATTGGTAATTACAAAGCAGTCGCCGACATCTTTGGTGTCAGACTATCCGGATTGCCTGCATGGCTGCTGTGGCGAAGTTTTTACATCAGTATGCTGCCAGGTTTTTCCACCCGATTGCGAGTGGCGTTGAATTGGCTATTCGATTATTTCCTGCCGCGCAGCATCGTGCAAATATCGAGTCACCACCAGCCTGCAACATCCTATCGGTGTTATGCACGCGGTGATGTCGTATGTAGGCCTGGCCAAATTGTTGACGGATTATACACCGTCGTATCCGGTTACCTGGAATCCCGGATTCCGAATCCGGCAACAGGCGAAGACTTTGTTCGACTGATTGGCGAGGGAGATCACTGGGGTGAGCGGAGTCTGACCGGCAGATTCGAAACTCAGGGAACGCTGACGGCCGTGGAAGACACTCGCGTTCTGGTTCTTGGTGAGGAAGAATTTCGTAATCTGCGCACGACCTTTCCGCCTTTGGATGACTATTTCAGGCACGTTGGCGAAAAAATCTATGCGCCGGCTTTGCGACAAGCGCCTTCGCGCACCTCCGAGAAACGACCGCCCTGATCGATCCTCTCAAAAGAGATCCTCTGCGCAGCTGCTCTCAAGATTGATTGCCTGTTCCCGTAACGATGCAAAATCTTAACAACAGCAAGCAGGCTTGCAATTCGCTATGCGTTCCCCGCTAAAGGCGGGATTCAGGACCGCGCACTTTCATTCATCCTGACAGACATTGACGTCAGGAATCACACGGACTCAGCTAAAAGATCGGACAATCCAGGTCATTTGCTGTTTATTCTGGACCCTGGTGCAGTGAATATGAATATCGTGGTCGCGACCGTTCCAAAACTGTAAACGAGCGTACGGAGAATTCGCAGGTCAATTACGGTCGGATACTCAACGCCCCGAAGTTTGAGTTCATTTTGAAGAAACAGGAATTGGCTTGCGTCATTCGCATAGCGGAGGCCAATTGCAGCAGAGGCGAGTGCATACATGATCGCAATAAATACCTTCATCCGCCGTGAAAAATGATTTCCAGCTGCGAAGCTAGCGATCACTACGGCGGATGTAACAGTTACCCACAGTTGAAATTGCATATCGATCGAACCGGATTCGTTCTGCAACAACCCTATTAGATCCGTAACGGTGGCGTCATTCATGTCTGCATGCGCCCAGGTCGTCAATGAATTGGCCGATGGATCCCACGTATCGTGCTGTACCCGGGAATCGCAATGCCGTATTGGCTGTACGGGCCAATGCCGGGTTCCTGTCCTGACCGTTCTTCATCAGATGATCGCTTTCGCACTACTTACCTGACTTCCTTATTGCCGGTCAGAAGCTCAGGGTCGAGTAATGCCCGCAGCTCCGAGCGACTAAGATCAGTCATTTCATCGGCTACATCCAGAACAGAAACACCTTCTACGTAGGCACGCTTGGCAATTGCGGCACCCTTTTCGTAGCCGATGACGCCGTTAAGAGATGTGACGAGAATCGGGTTTCGGTGCAACGCCGCCGCTAGTTTTTCTGTGTTGACTGTGAAACCGGTAACCGCTTTTTCAGCCAACGCGCGTGCACTGCCGGCCAAAATCTCTATGCTGTGGAGGATATTGTGGGCGACCAGCGGCAACATTACATTCAATTGGAAGTTGCCCGATTGGCCGGCAACGGAGATTGCGACATCATTGCCGATCACCTGTGCGCAGGCCATGGCCACGGCTTCTGGAATAACCGGGTTGACTTTGCCGGGCATGATACTGCTGCCTGGCTGCAGTGCTGGCAGGTTGATTTCTCCCAGACCCACCAGTGGACCGGAATTCATCCAGCGCAGATCGTTACTAATCTTCATTAGACTCACCGCAAGCGTCTTAAGCTGGCCACTCATTTCGACTGCGGCGTCCTGCGTTGCTATGCCTTCAAAAAAGTCAGAATTGGAGCTAAAAGGCACGTCGGTCACAATTGCCAGCAGCTCTGCCACGCGCGGTCCGAACTCTGCATGCGAATTGACGCCGGTGCCGATAGCCGTGCCACCTAACGCGAGTTGCGACAGGTGTTGTAGGCCGGCGCTAATTCTCTCGACGCCCTTTCTTACCTGGGTTCGCCATGCGCCGACTTCCTGGTCGAGTCGGATCGGCATGGCATCCATCAAATGGGTCCGGCCCGTTTTGACAATGCCGTGCAGGCTTTGTGCGCACGCCTCGAGCGATACCTGCAATTTGTCAAGCGCCGGCAACAGATCGTTCTGAATAGCCAGGCATGCGCTGACGTGAATTGTTGTCGGAATCACATCATTGGAACTTTGACCACAGTTGACGTGATCATTTGGATGTATTGGCAGCCCCGAACGACTGGATGTCAGTCGAGCAATAACTTCATTGGCGTTCATATTGGTACTGGTACCGGACCCAGTTTGAAACACATCGACTGGAAAATGCTCAAAATGATCGCCAGCGGCGATTTCATTTGCGACGCTGCAAATAGCAGCCGCTTTTTCTTTTGTTATCAACCCCAGATCAGCGTTGACTTTCGCGGCAGCCGACTTGACCAAGCCAAGCGCGCGAATGAAATTGGCTGGCATAGTCTGCCCGCTAATATTGAAATTTTCGACAGCACGTTGGGTTTGCGCACCGTACAGCGCGTTGATGGGCACTTTAAGCTGGCCCATGCTGTCTTTTTCAATGCGAAATGAATCTGCCATATTGCACTCCTTACGTACGCCGGATAAACGAACGACCAAGATCGCGATTCATTCTCGCAATGCGGCCAATATCGATCTCTTTCGGGCACGCGGATTGGCATTCGGCATGATTGCTGCAGTGGCCGAATCCCTCTTTGTCCATTTGTGCGAGCATCATGCGTACACGCGAATTGCGTTCCGTCTGACCTTGCGGCAAAAGTCCCAGATGTGAGATTTTGGCGGCGACGAACAAGCTCGCTGACGCGCTGGGACACGCGGCTGCGCACGCCCCGCAGCCGATACAGGTTGCAGATGTGAATGCCCGGTCTGCGACATCTTTCGGCACCGGAATCGTATTTCCATCCGGCGCAGCTCCGGTGCGGACCGAGACAAAGCCACCGGCCTGAAGAATTCGATCATATGCACTGCGATCGACGACCAGATCGCGAACAACCGGGAATGCGCCGACCCTCCATGGTTCGATCCACACTTCTTCGCCGTCACTAAACTCCCGCATGTATAACTGGCAGGTTGTCGTTGCTTTTTGCGGGCCGTGTGGTGATCCATTGATGACGAGGCTGCAGGCGCCGCATATGCCCTCACGACAGTCGTAGTCGAATGCTACCGGCTCTTCATCATGAACGATCAGACCCTCGTTGAGGACGTCGAGCATTTCCAAAAAAGACATATCCGGAGAAACGTCACTAACATTGAATACGTCAAAATTTCCGGGGCTTTCGGGGTCTGACTGACGCCAGATGTTCAAAGTCAGGTTCACTTGTAGCTCCTTACTGACGGATGCACAAACTCGAAACGCAGCTGTTCTTTGTGCAATATTGGCGCGGAGCAATCGCCGCTGAATTCCCAGGCAGCTACATAACTATAATTTTCGTCGTCACGCTTCGCCTCACCCTCCGCTGTCACGTGATCTGTACGTGCGTGACTACCACAAGATTCTTCGCGGTCAAGCGCGTCGAGGCACATGAGTTCGCCAAGCTCGAGAAAATCGGCAATTCGACCGGCCCGTTCCAGGGTTTGGTTAAAGGCCTCACCGCTGCCGGTCACTTTTACTTCCCGCCAAAACTGATCGCGGAGTGGGGGGAATTGCTTCAGCGCAGTGCGAAGATCTGCCGGATCGCGTGTCATGCTGCAGTGATCCCAGAGAATCTGGCCGACCTTGCGGTGAAAGTATTCCGGCGGATGCTTAGCATCTGGCGCATTCAACAATCGCTTAATGCGATCACGTACATTTCTAACTGCGTCGGCCACTGCAGCATGATCGTTTGCTATATCACCCGCCTGGTGTCGTGCGAGAAAATTGCCAACGCTATACGGGACGATGAAATAGCCATCGGCGAGACCCTGCATCAGGGCGCTTGCACCAAGCCGGTTAGCGCCATGATCAGAGAAATTACATTCTCCCGTGGCAAACAGCCCGTCGATACTCGTCATCAAATTGTAATCAACCCACAACCCGCCCATAGCATAGTGAATGGCCGGATATATGCGCATTGGCGTCCTGTAAGGGCTCTCGCCGGTTATTCGCTCATACATTTCAAACAGATTGCCGTAGCGCTCGCGAATAGCTGACTCACCCAAGCGATCAATAGCCTCAGAAAAATCCAGGTAAACGCCAAGGCGTTTGCCGTTGACTTCCGGCCCAACACCACGGTTTTCATCGCAAACTTCTTTCGCGGCACGCGATGCAATATCACGCGGGACAAGGTTGCCGAACGCGGGGTAACGTCTTTCAAGGAAGTAATCACGTTGGTCTTCACTGATGTCTGCCGCATTGTCGGCTTGGGCGGCAGAAGCGATGGGTGCCCATACCCGACCATCGTTGCGCAGCGATTCGCTCATCAGCGTTAGCTTGGACTGATAGGCGCCACTTTGCGGGATGCAAGTCGGATGAATCTGCGTGAAACATGGATTGGCAAAATACGCACCATGCCGATGTGCACGCCAGGCCGCTGATGTATTGCAACCTTTTGCATTAGTGGACAGGTAATAGGCGTTTCCGTAACCCCCGGTACACAATACGACGCAATCAGCCGTGTGCGACTCAATTTTCCCGTCAACCAGATTACGGGTGACTATGCCGCGCGCGCGACCGTCAATGACGATCAGTTCAAGCATCTCGGTGCGGGGAAACAATGTGACGCTGCCTGCAGCGATCTGCCGGTTCAGCGCCTGATATGCGCCAAGCAAAAGTTGCTGACCGGTCTGCCCGCGTGCATAGAACGTTCGTGACACCTGTGCGCCACCAAACGAGCGATTCGCAAGCAAGCCGCTATATTCACGCGCAAACGGCACGCCTTGTGCAACGGCCTGATCAATAATGTTGACGCTGATTTCGGCCAATCGATAGGTGTTCGACTCGCGAGAGCGAAAGTCTCCACCCTTAATCGTGTCGTAGAACAATCGCCACACACTGTCACCGTCGTTTTGGTAATTCTTCGCGGCATTGATGCCACCCTGAGCAGCAATGCTGTGTGCACGCCTTGGACTATCCTGAAAGCAGAAGGACTTGACCTGGTAACCCATTTCGCCAAGTGTTGCCGCGGCCGAGCCGCCGGCAAGTCCGGTGCCAACCACGATAACCTGATATTTTTTTCGGTTCGCAGGATTCACAAGTGCCATATCAAAGCGATGCTTTGTCCAGCGATTCTCGAGCGGTCCTGTCGGATCATTAGCGACTAACTCAGCATTCACGTCACTGCCCTCCCTTGAGGGGGATCATTAGCGACTAACTCAGCATTCACGTCACTGCCCTCCCTTGAGGGGGATCATTGGCGACTAACTCAACATTCACGTCACTGCCCTCCCTTGAGGGGGATCATTGGCGACTAACTCAGCATTCACCTCACGCCCTCCCTTGAGGGGATCATTGGCGACTAGCGCAGCATTCACGTGACAGCCCTGTCTTTGGATAGCAGAACCATGTTCATCTCAGGACGGCTCGCACAGCGTCGATGTTAAGTAGCACGAGCGCGATATTGAGGAATGCGATGCCGAGCCCGACCACGACGGCGAACGGGCGCCGCCACTGGTTGTAGCGCGGATGATGAGCGCCGAGCGTTTGGAACAGGCTCCATACTCCGTGGTACAGGTGAAACGCTAAAGCGACCTGGCCGAGGACATAAAGTGTCGTAACGGGCCAGCGAGTGAAGCCGGTCTGCAAATTCCGAAAAACGCTGTCGCTTGCTCCGAACACAAGCCAGCCACGTACCTGGGCTACGTGCACGCAAATGAACAGCAAAAGGGTCAAACCGCTGACCATCATCGTTCGCGCGGCCCAGGTGGTCGCCCTGTATTTTCTTTTGTAATAGCGCTCTGGCCTGGCGCGACGATTCTTGAGCCAATGGCTGGGCCCAACCGCAAGATGTACGAGAAGTGCCATCGCAATTACAATCCAGACACCGTAGTGCAGGATTGGATGGCGCTGCAGCCAGACCAAATATTCATTGAAAGCCAGCTCACCATCCAGCAAAACGGTATTACCGGCCCAGTGACCAAACAGAAAGGCGACGAGTACCATGCCGCTGATTGCCATGAATACCTTGCGCATGACTGAATATCGCCAGGCACTTGGCAGTGCAGTGTCACGTGTGATGACGGTCGACTTTGACATGAGTTAGCTTTCCATGTCGGGATGCGCTTCATCGCGATCGGCGCGTGGCGCAAGTCGTTCGCGCTGCAGCGTTCGCAGGCAGGAATTCCAGCGCAGAATTGCGTCATCGTTGTGTTCTGGCCGAAAAGGCTGTGCTTTTTCGTACCATTGCATTGCTTCGCGGAAATATTCCCAAGTAAAGGATCGGGACATGCTCTCATTGAGCATAGCTCGCCCACGTCGTTCGCAAATCAAGCCACGAAAGTAAAGTCGTTCATATTCCTCCGGTAGCTGATCGACAATTCGCAGGGCTCGCTTTGGATCGAGCAATTGGCCGCTGCGCCCGAACTGGTCGGTCAGCGCGAGAATCAACATGCGTTTTGCACCAAGGTGTGCGGCATCCGCATCAAGGATATCGAGACATATACTCTCAGCCTGCTCTGGTTCCTGAAGCCCGCGGTACTGGCGTGCCTTCTCCAATGCGGCTGGGACCGCGGCTACGCTGATTCGATTGAGTTTCAGGTCGCGCATATTCATCGCTTCAATAGTTCGGGTCATACATTTGCTTAGCGATCATCTGCGCAATGTCTGCAGGACGTTCGATCTGCGCGAGCCCCTGTTGCCATGCCATATCCGCCACCGCTATAGCAATATTCAGTGAGACCTTGCGTATGTCTGCAAGGGGTGGATATACGGCCCCCGCAGCCAGTTCCTGTTCGCTGACCTGTTCAGAAAGTACGCGCGCCGCTTCGAGGAACATCTCATCACTGATAGTCAGCGCGCGGCAGGCGATAGCGCCTAGACCGATCCCCGGGAAGACATAGGCATTGTTTCCCTGACCGGGCCGAAACTTCTGACCCGCATAGGTAACAGCGCCAAACGGACTTCCGCTCGCGAATATGGCTCGGCCGTCGCTCCACTGGTATGCCTGTTCTGCTGTGCATTCTGCTCTGGATGTCGGATTCGAAAGTGCGAAGATGAGCGGGCGTTCATTAATTGCCGCCATCATTCGAACTATTTCTTCGGTAAACGTACCGGGAGCACCCGTTGCGCCGATCAGTACACTGGGTTCAACTTTCCGCATCGCTTCGTCGAACGGCATATTCGGAACATCGTGTGCGTATGCCAGATTGTGCGGCGCGAGCCCATCGCGGCCTTTTACAACCAATCCGGATCTGTCGACGAACCATAGTCGTTTCCTCGCATCGTGCTGATCGAGGCCTGCCTCGCACAAGGCCGCATGAATCAGGTCGGCAATGCCGGTTGCGGCCGAACCGGCGCCAAGGAACATGATCTGCAGGTCTTCAAGTTTCTTGCCGGTAAGGCGAGTTGAGGCTTGCACACCGGCGAGCGCCACGGCGGCAGTGCCCTGAATATCGTCATTAAAGCACAGCACCTTGTCGCGGTAGCGCTGCAACAATGCGTAAGCGTTCGGTGTCAGGAAATCTTCGAATTGGATAAGCGCATCTGGAAACCTTTTCTGAACGGCGTTGACAAACTCATCGACTAACGAATCGTACTCATCTCCGCCGAGGCGTCGTCTATTCACGCCAAGGTATAGTGGATCGTTACGCAATTGTTCGTTGTTCGTACCGACATCCAACATGACCGGCATACATTGGTTTGGGTGAATACCGGCGCATGCAGTATAAAGTGCAAGCTTGCCAATCGGAATTCCCATGCCGTTAGCGCCCAGGTCGCCGAGTCCGAGAATTCGCTCCCCGTCAGTGACCACAATCATGCGTACGTCCTGGTCTGGCCAGTGCTGCATGATTTCATACATATAGCCGCGGTCATTGGGCGTAATGTAGAATCCACGTGGTTGGCGAAAAATATGCGCAAACTCCTGGCAGGCCTGACCGACAGTTGGGGTATAAATTAGCGGCATGATTTCGTCGATGTTGTTGAGTACGAGACGGTGAAACAGGCGTTCGTTGCGACCCTGTAGCGCCAGCAGAAAAACATACCGCTCAATGTCGAAGGCCTTGCGACGCAGATTGGCCAGCGCGCGCGCTTCTTGCACATCGGGATCAGATATGCCCGCAGGCAGCAAGCCGCGCAGCCCAAGTTGATCTCTTTCTTCCTCCGTGAATGCTGTCCCCTTGTTCAGTTCAGGGTTTTTCAGTATTTCAAAGCCATGCGGTGGCACAGACGACTGTTTCATTGCGGTAACCATCAGTGTGTTTCCTCTTCGATAAACACTTCCTTCAGCTTTGCCAGGCTGTAACCCCAGGCGTGACCCGGATCGATTTTCGGCGGAAAGAGGAGTTCGTCCGGATTGACCTGAACATCCAGGACATAGGGTTTTCCAGCCGCATACGCGGATCGCAGGGCGCTTTCAAGTTTGTCGGGCTGATCCACAACAATGCCGCTGCCACCACAGGCTTCTGCAATAGACGCGAAATTCGGGTTGCGCAGGCTCGTTCCGTATTTCGGAAACCCCGCAGCTTGCATTTCTACTTCGACGAAACCCAACTTACGATTGTTGAGTACGATGAAAACCGTTGGCAGGTCATAGCGTACGGCCGTTACTAGATCCTGCATCATCATGTTGAAGCCACCGTCGCCGGCCAATGCAACAACTTGCCGGGAGCGGTCTAGCAGCTGGACGCCCATCGCCGCGGGGACAGCGACACCCAATGAGCCATGATTGAACGACCCGAGCAGTCTTTGGGTGCCGCGTATGCGTAAATGCCGAGCAGCCCAGCCTGTGACCAGTCCAACATCGACTGTGAACACGGCATCGTCGTCGGCCAGATCACAGGCCAATCGGGTCACCGCCTGTGGCGGGATTCTGCCGGGTTTACCACGCAATGGATCGGCCTTCTGATCCATGCGCGCATCCCACTTGGTGCGCTGATCCTGCAATCGATTAAGAAATTTGGTGTTCGGATTGCCGACGACCAATTTCTGGAGTGCCTGCAACGTCGGTTGCACGTGTCCAACGATACCGACTTCCACTGAGCATCGTTTGCCAAGTCGCTCCGGCTTAATATCAACCTGGATGATGTTCTTGTTTTCAGGTAAAAATACGCTATAGGGGAAGTCAGATCCGAGCATTAGCAGCGTGTCACAATCATTGAGCGCCGCAAGCCCCTGAGGTGTGCCGAGCATTCCGATCCCGCCAATCCAATGCGGGTTGTCGTACTCCATTACGTCCGTCGCTCGCAGAGTTCTTACAATCGGTGCATTCAGCATTTCAGCTAGTCGCAGCAAATCTTCCCGAGAACCTCGACAGCCGTCTCCGGCCAGCAGCGTAATGTTGCCTCCTTTGTTCAACAGGTCGGCAGCACGTTGCAGTTCTCTTGGGCACGGCATGACCAGTGCCTTTGGCAGCAAAAACTCCCGTCCGATAGTATTTCCAGGAACGTCTTGTGCGATGACGTCAGTTGGAATCGACAAATGAGATACGCCGTTAAGCGTAAGCGCACTTTGTACTGCCATTTCTGCAACGCGTGGCAACTGTGCCGGACTGTTGATGAATTCGTTGAATACCGTAACGTCTTGAAACAGATTACGAATATCGACTTCCTGGAAATAGTCGGTCCCTTGTTCGGTAAGCGGTACGTGTCCGGTTATCGCAAGTACGGGGGCGCGATCTCGCTTGGCATCATAAAGTCCATTGATCAAGTGAATCGCGCCCGGTCCTACGGTCCCGCAACATACGGCTAACTTTCCCGTCAGTTTCGCCTGGGCCGCGGCCGCAAACGCGCCTGTCTCTTCATGACGAATTCCAATCCACTCAAATCTGCCATCACGCCGGATGGCATCGAGAAAGGGATTGAGCGCATCTCCAGTCATCCCAAAAATTTGCTTAACACCAGCCTGTGCCAGGATATTCAGCAAAGTTTCACATACACTCTTCGACATGCTGCAGGCTCCGAACTTCAATCTCACTGCGAGCTAAAACTGTAATAGCCCCGGCAGCGGCAGGGTACGCGTGGGTCTACGTAAACAGTTTTCGGTTATTCAGTAGATCGTCTGCGCTGCCCGGCACTTGGCGTGCTCCTCAACTGAAAAGAATGACGGAATCCGGTCGGAGAATCTAAGAGTTACCTAGCTCGCGAATTCTTCAATACTCGCCGACATCTGAACCAGGGCAGAGAGCGAACTCGCGACCATTTTCTCCATGAGATTGGCACGATGAATTTCAACAGTACGTGTACTGACGTTCGATTCCGCCGCGATAGTCTTGTTTAATTTGCCGGCTATAACACCGCGCATAACCTCTCGTTCGCGCGGTGTGAGAGTGGCGAATCGCGCTTGTATGCCGTGCTCAAATCCGTATTTCTTGCGGTTGTCATGATCCAGCTGTATTGCCTCGTGAATTCGATCTAAAAGCACCTGGTCGTTTACAGGTTTTTGAAGGAAATCCAATGCGCCATATTGCACGGCCTGCACGGCATTCGGGATCTCGCCGTGGCCGGAAATCATGATGATTGGCGGGTGCAGACCCATGCTGGCGAGCTTGTCCTGCAGGTGGAGTCCGCTCATTCCCGGCATACGCAGGTCAAGAACAATACAACCATGGCGTGCAGCGTCGTAATTTTCCAGAAAGTCCTGCGGTGTCTCATATATTTCAGGAGTTAATCCAACAGACTTAATCAGCATGCCGAGAGCCGCTCGAACATCGGCTTCGTCGTCCACAACGAAAACAGTCGGTTGAGATTTCATGCTTCATCTCCTTCAGGTATCGACGGCAAAATAAAGTTAAAAACAGCTCCGCCCTCGGAAGATTGATGCGCGCTCAGTCTGCCGCCATGAGATTCAACAAGTGACTTACAAATTGAAAGGCCGACACCCATTCCCTCCGGTTTTGTAGTAACAAAAGCTTCGAAAAGTTGCTCGGCGATTGTTGGATCGAGACCTGGGCCTGAATCGATGACGGTGACTTCAATGTTTCCCGGTTTGCAAATTCGCGTAGCGATCAACAGGCGTCGCTGATCGACAGGCTGAGACTGCATGGCTTCCATGCTATTACGCACAAGATTTAGAATGACCTGTTGAATTTGTACTGGATCCACCTGAACATTAGGAATTGCCTCAGTAAGGTTGAGGTCCACATCGATTTCGTGATGTTGCAGTTCTGAAGCGACTAGTTCCATAGCCTCGGCGACGAGTGCATTTATGTTGGACTGCTCGGCGCGAGGTTCGTCCTTGCGAATAAAACTACGCATTTGGCCAATAATTTCGCCTGCAAGCTTTGCGTTCACAGCAATTCTTTCCAACGCAAAAGCTAATTCATCACGATCCAGATCCTGTTCACTAAGAACTCGTTGGCTGGCCTGCGAAAAACTAAGAATGGCGGTTAGCGGCTGATTTAGCTCGTGCGCTAATGTGGTCGCCATTTCACCCATGGACTGGATTCGTCCTGCATGTGCAAGTGTGTTCAAGTCAACTCGGGCTCGTTCCTCATTGTTGTGTCGATCTGTGACATCACGACCGGCACCTACAATTTCGACAACATTCTGATCATCGTCCCGCAGCGCCTTCAGCGCCCAACCCAGCCAGCGATTGCCCTCTTCTGTCTGTGCACGATGCTCAAACTGGGATGTCCAGGGATCTGTGAACAGGTTTTGCCACGCCACATTGACTTGATCCAGATCACGGTTGTGTACTTGTTGATTAAACATGGTGCCTCGCAATTCAGATTCGTTGCAGGAAAACTTTTCGCAATAGGAAGGGCTTACAAATTGAAAACGACCATCCCTGTCGAGACTGACGACAAGGTCGGTTTGGTTATCGACCAGAACCCGATACTTGGCTTCGCTGGCAAGCAAGGCATGATTTCCGGCCGGCAGCGGTTGCCGGTCGTCGCTAGCAGGCCCATTTTTCTGATTGCTGTGTTCCAATCACTTGCTCGGAAATTTGACTGAATGGGTTCGAGACTCGCGATATTGCGATTGCCAGTCGCCCAAAATGGCGTGTTCCCAGACCCAAGCTGGTCCTCTTGCGCTGACCACCCGACTTCCCGGTGCTCCCGAAGACCTGGATCGACACGCCATATTGGGTGGACGAATAGTCCTCAGTTAGCGCGCCAAATGTCAGTGTGTAACAGTATGTAACTTGCGAAAAACCGCATAGGTGAGCCGATTACCTCTGATTCAGACTATGGCGAGGTCTAATCGTTGATCGCGATTCCCGGCGCCTGCAAATTACTCAGGCGACTGAAAATGGGACATCAGCGGGTATTTGATGGGTATTATTTTGGGCAACCGCTAAAATTTATTGAAAGCAGCACACATTTCTGCGGTTTGGCTCATGGAGGTACACTAATGCTCGGCAAGCCACCGGAACCAGGCCCGACATCCATGACCGCTTTTCATACGGAGTCCGGACTATCGGTTGCTGAGATCCAGGATCAACGCGACCGAATTCTCGCGAGCAAGATATTCTCACGCTCCAAGCGACAGAGCGCCTTTCTTGATCACGTAGTTAACGCAGAACTGGCCGGGCGGGCCGACAAACTAAAAGAAATCGCGTTGGGCATTGACGTATTCGAAAAAGATACGTCGTTTAACCCTGGCACAGATCCGATAGTACGGGTTGAGGCTGCTCGGGTACGTGCGAAATTACGTGAATACTATGATGAAGACGGTTCGGCTGACCCTATACGCATAGAAATTCCCAAGGGACACTACGTTCCGTTGTTCAGCGCGACCAATGCACACAACGAAGTACAGGCGGCGGCGACATTGCGGCGACTCACGAATCGAAAAAGTGTCGTCTTACTGCTGGCTGTGTCAGGAATTGCACTCCTATTACTAGCTTTGGTTCGTTACGTGCCAGAAAATAATCTGGTCGGCTCGCGCATCGAACTGCCAGCAGCGGCGCTGGAACAGATTCCAAGAACAGAACGTTCCATCGCAGTCCTGCCGTTTCGCAACCGTAGTGCCCTTGCAGACGACGTCTACTTTGTCGATGGCATCCATGATGATATTTTGACTCAGCTGAGTAAGTTGTCGTCTCTAAATAAAGTCATTTCCAGAACGTCGATGGAGCAGTATCGAGACTCAACGAAGAGTATTCGGGAGATCGGTGCCGAACTTGGCGTGGTGACCGTACTCGAAGGCAGTGTGCAGCGCGCCGGAGACCGTGTGCGAATTACTGTGCAATTGATCAATGCAGTCCACGATAAACATCTATGGTCTGAGACCTACGATAGAGAATTAACGACCCTGAACATTTTTGCGATTCAGAGCGACATTGCATTATCTGTCTCGAAGGCTTTGTATACGACGCTATCGCAGGAAGATCAGAAAGCACTTAACTCAATTCCGACGCGAAACCTGCAGGCATACGAATTGTATCAACAAGCCAGGCAAATTCGACGCACACAGGGACTAGGATCGCAGGAGGACATTCCACGCTTATTGCAGGAGGCCACAACGCTCGATCCGAGCTTCGTCCTTGCTTACGTAGATTTGGCGCGCGCCTATTCGGACCGCTTCTTCACTCTTGAGCGGGACCCGGCACACCTCGAACTGGCCCGAAATGCCGTCGATAAAGCGTTTGCGTTAAGTCCGAGCATGCCAGAAGTTCGGATAGCGCTTGCCGACTATTACTATAAAGGGTCGCTTGATTACGCGCGCGCACTTGAACAGCTGAATTTTGCCATTCCGCAGGCGCGTAGCAATTCTGAGGCCTACGCAATACGGGCCTTCATCTTGAGGCGTCGCGGCGATATCGAAGCTGCTATTCCCGACCTTGTTCGTGCTATCGAACTGGATCCAGGCAATTTCTCACCACGCTACGTGCTCGCTGACACCTATGCGATCTTGGGTCGTTATGAACAAGCAATCGATCTGTACAACCAATCAATGGAATTGGCCCCTGAAAATTTTGGCTTAAGAATTCTAAAGGCCTATGCACAGTTGAGTCTGGACGTCAGTTCGTCGGAGTTTACGAACTTTTCTCGTGAATCGTCTTTCGCCGCATATTCCGGACCTGCCACCATTCGATTTCGGTGGGAAATTGCGATGTTCGAACGGGACTACGAACTTGCAATGGTTACGATCGATTCAAGTGAGTCGGAAATTGTGAACATGCAGTTTGCGTTCTTTCCATTGGATTTGATGCGTGGCCTTACTGAATTTTACCTGGGTGAAAAAAGCACGGCGACGGAGTTATTTAAGTCGGCAAGTTCGACGTTACAAAGGAGCATGCGGGAAATTCCAGATGATCCGCGAATATTTAGCGCACGGTCATTCGCATTGGCGGGCCTCGGCAACCGGGAGGAAGCTATTGAAGCCGCTAGTAAGGCAGTCGATCTCTATCCTGTAAGCAGCGATGCAGTTGACGGGCCGCTTTATGTGCTCAATTTTGCGAGAACTTATGCAATGCTTGGCGAGCGTGCTGCGGCGATAGAGAAACTGAGTGATCTGCTAGCTCGCCCCAGCAATTGGTATGTAAGTCCAAACGTGATCCTGCGCGATCCCGCCTTTGAGGAATTAAAAGAAGAACCGGATTTCGTTCAATTAATTGAGTTATACATCGATGAGTATTGAACAAGAATCAAGAACGAATTTTACAACTCTGGAAGTCCAGCCCTATCTACGATAGTCAGTGGCATTGATTGCGAGCTGATTGGATTTAAGCTAGTTCTGGTGTTGCAGGCAGACCAGCTTAGTGCACTGCCAATCGGCCGCCCGCCTGATTACCAATACTTACCTGGGTAATCGATGCGTTTCGGAGGTGGCCAGGGAAACCCTGCTTCGTTAATACGGGCCTTGAAATTGGGCGTAGCCTCCAAATCAAATGGCGCACCGCAAAAACAACTAAATACGGCATGACTGATCACGACCGAACTTCCTGGGTGCGCATCAATGCGGGCGGCCGCTTCGTTGGCCCTCTCGCGGTCCCCGATGACAGCGGCAATCACAATTGAAGAAAGATCATCCGGGTTGGATCCGGACCAGTAGTCGTTGGCCATCTGCCGGGCAACCGCTGGATCACCTGCCAATGCCTCCCGCAGTATTTGCCGGTCGTATGTCAGTCTACTTGTCTCGCTCCCTGGTCCCCCCACATCCTGATTGTCAATACCGTCAGACGCGAGATACGCCCAGTAGCGTCCGTCATTCAATGACGAGTGGCTAAGACCTTTGTCATCCGATTCTGCAATAGCTCGCAATGCACCTTTGGAATCACCCGACCAAATGTATGACCATGCCAGGTGGAAACTAGCGGAAGTGTCCATAGGATTACACCTGATCGCTTCCCGCCATTTCATGATCAACTGGTCGGCCCAACCGAAAGTGGCAACTAAAGAGGTCCAGTTCATTTGCGGGCAGCTGCCGGGTTGCAGGGCCCTGTGTATTCGAAATGGCAGACCGGTCCAGTCTTCACTGAACAACGTTCCCTCAAGATTGAGGAGGTCGCGTTGGTTGCCGGTTGAGGATAATTTTACGGCCAGGCCATATTCTTCGCGCAATGCCGCAAGAGTCTCGTTTAATTCACCCGGATAATTCTCGGCACGAAAACCCGCTACGATTTCAAAGACAACGTGGCCGCGAAGGTCTGCCTTCATCAATCGCGCCATAGTGAGCCCCGGTGCCGCCTCAAGCGCAATCTCGAAGTGCGAATTGGCAATTTCCAAAGCGTCCGACATAGTAACCCCCTGGTGCGCCGTCACCCACGCCTCTCGTCCCTTCTGATAGGCGATAAATGCTTCTACGTCACGTATCTCAGCGCTGCGCATGATTTCTCGCGCTGCGTCGTCGAGCACGACGCCGAGGACCTCAGCGATATTCTCCGCGATGTCTTGCTGAACGGCGAAAATATCATCGCGCTTCCGATCATAGATTTTTGACCATAGGTGGACGTCGTCCGAAGCGCGGATCAGTTGCGCGGCAATGCGGAGACGGTCCCCGTCGCGACGGACCGAGCCCTCGACTACATGCGCAACTCCGAGCCGGGAGGCGATTTCAGGAACAAGGAGGTTTTGCCCTTTGAAAAAGAATGCAGATGTCCGAGCAGTGACTTGCAATTCAGACAATTGAGCGAGGGAATTCAGGATTTCTTCGGTCAGTCCGTCAGCAAAATAGCCGTCGTCCTCTCCAGACGATAGAGGAAGGAATGGGAGCACCGCAATGGATTTGTCGTTAGCGTGCAAGGTGCCTATTTGTTCGGATTCCTCAAGCAAGGTGCTATTTGCCAGTAAATAAATGATAGCTGCCGCCATCAATCCCATGGCCGTGACGCTGAATTTACGGCGAGAGTTATGGATGAAAGACCTGGAGCGACTAACGACCTGTTCTTGTTCTATACAATCGGCCCCGTTATCTTGATTAATGAAGCAATAAACGGGGACATAGTGGCCTTTTGGGATTTCGATTCGTACAGGATCGTTTTGGCCTTCCGCGTCATAATACTCTCTCAATTTAGAGCGCAATCGACTCGCTTCAACACGCACAATTGAGTCGATGCTCGGATCGAACGAGTCGTCCTTCTCAAATACATCGATAGCCAGTGTAAACTCTTTGAGGTTGTCCGCCTGGTTTTCTAACTCTGCATTGATGATGTAGCTAAGAAATGCCTTCTGTCGATTAGACAGGGCAAATACGCTGCTTGTGAGAATTCGATCACGCTGCGCACGAACCTGTGCAGCGGTTGGATTGGAGGCCGGATGATCTTGTGCCATTAGCTGTATCCTTGGGCCGGTCCATTTGAATTGCTTATACCAATTGCGTTCTACGTCCTGGTAGATTATTGGCAGAAAACGCCACCCGGGTCGCCGCGCGAAGGTGCGTTGTTGGTATTCAGCTTAGTGTGTATTCAGGGGAAATCTAATCGAGGCATACCGTGGATGGCCATTCGGCAAGCCGAAGGTGGCGCTGTGGTAGTTCCGAATACCAACCATTGCCTGCCCAATTCAGAATCAGCAATATCGCATAGGTACAACCGACGACGAAATCCTGAATGGCCGTCTGTTTGCCCGAATTAGTATTGCTCCAGTTCGACCAGCTAAAGTCGTTATTCTCGGATTCCAAAAGAATACTCAACCCGTGAATCTCTGATTCTACGGCGGTCAACGCTTGGCCAGTAACATAAAGCCGTGATCCGCAGATGCCTTAAGGCAGCGAAATACTAACGTTAAAAATGCCGGTATAAATGGCTCGCAGATTGCGAGAGTTCGACAGCGAGAAGATCAACCAGCCGCACAGGGCCGTCAAATCAGGTATCGCCTCGCAGTGTTATCAACGCTGGCAATAACTGCAATATGGATAGGAATAAACTGTCCAGAAAAACCGTTGCAGGGCCGAACCGGCCAGTACCCATCTATTGACCGCACGAGCATTCATCTATTCGAGCCAAATCACTTTCGACGATCGCAATAAATACTGTGGCCGATGTCATTTGCTGATCCAAAACTGCCGCATTGTTTTGCGGCCGTCAGTTCACTGCTGCTTGATAAAAGAGCGGGCCCGACCGCACTCGTCTATTGCGCCTCTCGGCTATATGCGCGTATGGCTTCTGCGTCCATCGCACCAAGCTGATTTAGAGCGATAACATAATCGGCCAATACTTGAATTTCGGATTCTGGCAAGGTTTCGAATACAGGCATACTGATTTCCTGGCGCTCAATAAAAAACCTGGCGATTGCGCCATCGATCGGGCTTGCCAACAATGCAGGGTCCATACCCTGGCGAATCCAGGTACGTACAGAGGCAATGCTTCCGTTCCCGGTGAGAAGTCGGAAATCTTTGCCGAAATAGCCGGGAATGTACCCCTTGAACGCACCTTCATTTCGGAAGCCGCCTTGTCCCAGTTCGCCATGGCATTGGAAGCAATTGTAACGTCGGGCAAGGCGCTCCCCCTGAAGTAAGCTGTTCTGATTCGGCGATGTCGCACGCATTTGAAAAGTCCGTTTCAGACGTGCTACCTCAAAGTAGGCAAGCACATCGCTGCAACGAGCGCTGTAGTGAGGGTGAGATTCGTCGCTGCTCTTGTTGGTACAAGACAGTTTGGCGTCATCAGGGAAACCGGCGTCGGGTTTTCCATGGCAATCAATACACCCCCGCGCATTGACGGCAGCGGCACCGCGTTCGGCGGGTGAGCTCTCCGGAATAAGCCGCGGTCCTTGCGATGCCAGGATCGCGGCAATCACGATTGAACAAACGAGCCCCCCCTTTCGAACCGATAACATGGATGCTCCGTGCTATTTCGTCGTTTCCAGCACCCGGTAGCCATTCAAGTAAATCCAATCGTATTTACGAGCAGGAATATGACAACCAATGCACTCCGTCTTGTAATTCGTTGTAACAGAGGAATCAGGTTGGTCGGCAATGAACAATGACCAGCCCCAACCGTCACCCCAAAGTTGATTGGACTGAAATCGACCCTGCGTATCCTTGACCATGACAAACCAACCTTCCACCTCTGTCCCTCGGCTCGCAGTTCCGGTCGTCATGGCGCCGGTAACCGCTGTTAATAATTCCTTAACGATCACCGCGCCGTCAGGAAACGTTCCGGTCTCGCGAAAGTGTTCAATCGTCGCCCGTTGGGTATACACATTGTGTAGCCCGGCGGCGCCGTGACCACTGGCCGCGCCGCCGGTTTCGACATCTTCCTGAGCAATCGACCACGTGCCGAGAAATGCCCAGTCACGTGAAAATTTTCTGGCAGAGATATGTTGCCGAACGGGTCGACGATTGTTTTGTACGTTCCTTGCAATGTGTCATCACTGTTGGCGGTGGCGCATATCAGGAGTGCTGCGAGGGTGATCGGTTTCTTCATATACATGTCGTTTCCACCATCAGGCCGCCCAAATGAGAATTCCTATCAGCGCCGCGATGCATACGGCGCCTAAAACGAGGACAGGAGCTTCAATTTCTTGTGGTGGCCGATCCATCTCTATTCCTTGCCACCAATGCCGGCAGCGTCATCGCCGGCAGCCTTGGCATCTCTTAAGATTGTGTAGTACTGCGTAAACACCATGTCCTCAGCTGCCGCGGCTGTATGACATGCGGCGCATGCAGCTATGGGCATTGCCGCAGTGGTGTCATTGTATGGCTCGGGTTTGTGGCCAAACGTGTAGTAAGCCCAGCCATCGCTGTCCGCTGAGTAACGTTCGGTGTCCTTGTGTGCGATCTCAAATCCCTGCTGCTCGCCGTTGAAATAGCCAATACCACTGGTCGCCGCCGTATCGCCAACTAGAGTCAGTTCTTTGGCAAACATCGTGCCGTTACGAAACTCGCCGGTATCCTTGTAGTGTTCCCAGCTCTCGGGGTCGATGTAGACAGTGTGAAACTCTGGGAATGGCGCTTCGCCACCGTTCTGAGCATTCGGTGTCAATGGACTCCCAACAAAAATCCACTCACGCCATCCCGATGGTCTGACGAGCTCACCAGTTGCAGTGAACTCGGCGTCGTACTGTTGCGTATCGTCAGCGTCAACGACAGCTGTCCCCAGCAGCAGATAAATTACTGAAACAACCAGAGTCTGCGAAACGCCCTGTGGGCGTTGAATACGACTGTTGAATATCGATCTCATGTCTATCTCCCAATGTGATGTGAGAGTCAGACAGTAGCGAGATAATCGCGTAAATCTCAGTATCTAACGGTTAGTAACTCCAAGAGTTGCAACGGATCCGTATGCTGCAACCTGGATTCAGCCTCCATAACTAAATATCTTGCCAAATGCTCCCGATATCTCCGTCAATAGCGATTCGTTTGTCAACACTTAGAAACTTAAGTGCGCTTGGACACGCCTTTAAGATCCTCCAGAAGGATCAGTTAGCTACACTCCGATGGTGGGCAAGCCACATGATCAAGACCAACACACCAGGCAGTTACATCATCGCCGCACTGACCGGGATCTTCTGCCCTTGCGTTTCTGCACATACGCAGCACGGAAAAAACCCTCAATTACCCACAGGGCTACCGTTCCTGGCAGCACGTCAAGACAATGATCATACAGCCAGGTCACGCGCTGGACGTTCCGTTCGGCGAGATTCATCACATATACGCAAATGCAAAAGCGATGAGTGGCCTGAACGGCAGTCAATATGCGGACGGCGCGGTTTTCGTATTCGACCTTCTGGACTATGACATTATCAGCAGCGTCATCGTCGAGACGGAGCGCAAACGCATAGATGTAATGCAATTCGATATAGAACGGTTTGCGGACACCGGTGGCTGGGGCTTCGCGTCCATTGTAGGTGACAGCAGGACGGACCGGGTTGAGCAAGACGTCGTCACAGCCTGTTATAACGGCCACGAAACTGCAAAAGAAACGGGCTACATATATAGTCAGTATCGACCGTGACAAAGGCAATTCAATCGGTCCGCCAATAGCTCACCACTGTACAGATAGGTCGTCGACAATTTGAGGGAATGAAAGCGTCGATCACGTACGCATCAGCAATACAGTTGTGCCGATCTGGCCCAAGCCGGGCAGAATGAAACCCGCGAACATGAGCACCAGGCATCCCCAGAATATACAGCTGTCAATCACGTCCGCGTCGCCGTGTACAACGAAACTGTGCCGTTGGGCGCCCAAGGACGAGTGACGCGGTCGACGAGCGGGCCCGATCATTGCGGTTGGAAAATAATCCATCTGGGCGCATACAAAGTACGCGCTGTCGGTTGCATGACTGCTCCCTGCCAGGCTGCGATGAGCACAAACCGAGGCACGGGTTTCCTGGTGATCGTGAGCCAAAGTTAATGCCAGGAAACCCGAGGACCCCGCCCGCTGGTTTAAATGAAGTTGGTTTTTAGTCTTCAATTTCAACGATGTCTGGTCGCAAACTGCCAATGATTGCCATGAGTTCGTTGAACTCCCTTTCCGGTACGTTGAATTTGTTCAACGTGTCGACAAGATGCTGGGCGACGATGTCGAATTCGCTCGCCTTTATGCCGAGACCGCCGTGTGTGGTCGCCGCCGAACGGCTGATAATCTTGCAAGGACCGCCGGTGGCAGCACAGACAAGATTCTTGTTCTTCTGCCGAAATCCCTCGCGGGAGTCATCGCTCATACCAAAGAATCTCGCGCCGACTATCGGATCGTCGAAAAGTTTGGGGGCAAAGTCATCTATTACCGCTGAGACGGCTTCGTATCCACCGAGGCGCTCATATAGCGATTTCTCAACGTTCGAGTCGGCAACTGCTGATTGCACCAAAGACACACCGATCATCAGTGCCACGAAAATCGCTGCCAGATCGAGAATTGTCGATAAATGTCGGTTTCGCATGTTCTTCTCCTTTCTGTCGACCAACCGGGCCAACTGTGATTGCAAGATGAGTGTTCGCGAACAAGTTTGGTTGGTTGGGGGGGGCTAACATCAGTTTCTAACTGTTAGTAACTCTCCGATTCGCATTAATTCTTTAGTAGAGAAGGCTTCCCTGGAGGCTTGCGGGTCCCGGACCAATTGACCGAGCCCGATCTGGTTAAGGCATCTCCTTATTTGGGGATCAATCGAATGATCCTCGAGCCCGTACCTAACTGGTATAAATGGGCGCGAGGTGCTCAGCGGGTGACTAGTATCCAGCGGTCGATGCGCATACCGGCCCGCAAGAGCCAAATGTCCTGGTTCAGTGATAATTTGCTGCCTCGTCGGTACAACCTAAGCGGAGCCGGTACAGTTGGAATAAAACGAATGCCTGCCGCAGAGCAAGGCACCGCTATTTCAATGCAAGACCATCGGCCAATATAGGAGTGAAATCGGTATTTTCTACCCGGTAGGGCGACTCGTTACCCAGGTGACATTTACCGGCAACGTGGCTGTTGAAGTCATGCTTATGGCGCAGATCTGAAGGATGAATTCCGCGAGTTTCATACACCTGTCTTCATGCGGAAAGTGAATGCGACCAGGGCCGACGCGACTGTCGAATCGGCTGGATATCAATTGATGCGCACACAGGCGCGTACATCGCCCTCGCAGTCTCAGCGGCCAGTTTTTCAAGTTCAGTTGTTCGAATCGACGGGCAGCAGTCGCCACCAGATTCGCCATGCGGCCGTTACTAAATCTCGCCTAAATTCAGGAGCAGCCGTCAGGCATTTAGTTCTCCTCTAACATTGACAATTGATTGCAACGCCCATGCAGTCGACGCGCTGCGAGGCTTATGGGCGGAGGTCGCCAAGAAAATATCGGACGAATTACAGCAGAATCCGGCATGCGGGGTTGTATCACGCCTCGAAGCCGTCGGTGAACGATGACTGTTGTGACGTCGGTTCCAGAACCCGGGAATTGCTTTATTCTCTAAGAAATTGAATCGAAGTCGAAACTGTGGCCGAGTTTGCGCAACTGCTGTTGCGTTGATTTTATGGGTAGGCGTCGAGATCTGGTCAGTCAATTGAGTCTTGGCCAATCGAATTCGTTTGCGAGCTTTTCGGTTTCGACAATTCTGTCATGAACCACATCTGGTACAGACTCGCGAGAATCATAATTGCTGATGCTACTGAATATCCAATTCCTCCCAAAAGAGTAAGGATCGCAAAGTCCGGGTACCACTTGGTGAGCCACCACGACAACACGTCCACAAGCAGGAACACAAAAGGTGTGATGATTAGCACACCCTGTACCCAGGGCTGGAAGCCAACCGTCTGAGCAAAAATGTAGCCGACGAAAAAGAATATAAATGCGATTCCGAACAGATGGATATGTGACACTCGTGCCAATGCATCGACTGTCGTACCGGTATCAATTGCCGCAGACGGGAGGACTCCCTCATAGGTCGTGAAAGACGGTAGCGCCGGAATTACGCTGTGGCAACTAACGCAGTACTGATCGAAATGCTCACCCATGCCACCGTCCCATTCGTCGCGCGATGCGCCCAGCTGCACCCAACGGATAATCGCGCGCCGAGTTTCGATCGGTGCCTTGTCCTGCATCGATCCATTCAACTTGGATTCGAGTTTGCTGTTACTGCGATTTCCGTAGTAGCTGTAGACGATGTCGTCGAGCGATATACCAAACCTGCCATCGGCCATGCCGTGCGTCAGAAGAATCTGAGCACCTGCCATGAGGAGGCCGACACCAATGACGAGCAGGTAGCCTGTGTACAGCAATCGAGTGGGAAGATTGCGTTCCGGGAGTCGCTGCAAATGGTCGACGTGCCTGGATAATCCTGATCCAGTTCGGATTGCGTTCATTCACGCGCACCCACCGACCAGCTTAACCCAATCATATCCAACCCCGGGTTAGGGCTATTCAAGCCGCCATTTGATGTGTGTTGAATTCGTAAAGAAACCGTTGTCCTCCCGCGATGCCCTAAATTGAGGCCTAATGCCAGCGAGGATGTGAAATGAAAATTACCGCCAAGTCTCCGGCCATCAAATGATGAACCGCTTAATAGCGTGGGACTGATACCGAAATCGATATACGAACGTCGATTCCAGAGCGGCCATCGCCACGTTGGCCCAAATGAAACGAAAGCTTCGCGATTGGCTCGGCTCGCAATTGAGCCGATGGCGAGCTCCAGATCTGCAATTGCAACTACGGATGGAGCACGGAGGCTAAATGATGCACCGACCTGAAACGTATCGCTAAATTGGCCGCCGCCAAAGCTCAACCGATAGACTGGCGACGAGATGCTGGCACCGTTCGCATTGAAAGCAATCATTGGGATTGTAATAATCAGAATGCCGTGAAGGATCCGGTTTTTTGAATTTGGTTGTCGCATCGACCTGTCCTCATGTCCGTTTGTAGCTTCCCGGATTTAGAAAATATTGATCGATATCAAGAAGGGTCTGAAGTTAGTAACGGTTAGTTACTGGCTATTTCAGTCATACTTTCGCATTAACGTCTGAGAGATATAATCGGCAAGTTAGCAGTCTGCGGGTTCCGCAACGATTTGGCTCAAGCGCCATGTAGGGGCGGATATTCAAGTTGCTTGCGTCAATTCTCCGTATCGAACGCGTTGCTTACATCCGCAGACGTAGTCGTGGTCAGTCACGAATTAGCAATTCACGACTTTTAATTTGTGGGCTGATGTCCACATTGCCGACTAATACCGCCATTAGGTTCGAACTAAGGAAAACGATCGCTAATTGCCCGAAACGAACGCTCGCCTCATACAATAAAGGAATGTTATGCGACACATCTGTCCACTGAATCCTAGATAGATGTCAGGGACAAACTTACTGGCTTGGTCAGTCCGATGTTATTTGCGAACATTGGCAAAAAACCATCCCTCCGTTGTATGTATATAGCTTACTGGCTCTCGGGCGAATGGTAGGCAAGACATTGTTACCGATTGGGAATGCATCACATTTAGGGTCGCTCAGTGATACATAGAGTTAGAACATAGTGAGAAACTTCGTAGGTTCATCGTCGACTTTCTTGTAGTGCTAAATGATTGCGTCAAATTCTCTAGTCGATTGGAAAATCAGTACCACACAGTCTGAGCGACCTGAGCTAGCACGATACAGACGGTTAGACGGCGGGTTATGTTCGAATAGGATGGGTTCCTGATGAAGCGGATATCGAGGCAAGAAGAGATCTGGGATATTTGCAGACTCTTTATCAGGTGGCGGTACGAATTTGGCTTTGAGGCCTGACAAATTATTACTGAGGGCGCACGTCGGATCGTCATTTTTAGGACCGCAATTAGCCAAAGCCAGCTGCCGCGCTGCTAAACTATCATGTGGCCGATATTGAACATGAGCGACGTTCGGCAGGGTTGCAGCACAAGAGAGCATATGGACGGAAGAAGCGTTCACGAAACTGCCGTGAACAGAAATTCTGAAGCACCGAGTCCGATCGATGCTTAGATTACCCTTTGAGATTAATTTAATCACGTGAAGACCAGGCCAGTACTGACCTACCGACCCCTGACCCATCAGGTCTTTCAGTGGTTCGCGAGCAGACTATCAGTGCCGCCTGTGATTCTTGGCATTGTATGTTCGCTGGTACTCGGCGGTGTCGCATTGTGGATTACCGTGGCAATTGGCACTGTTGCCAATGTGACTGCCGGTGCATTGCCCAGCATCGCGGTGCGCGCCCCGGTGACGCTCTACATAATGGTCGGCTTTTTACCTACAGCCATTTACTATTTATTTTTCTGGACAAGGGATCATCACGCAACGATCGTCCGTCGCTTTGCGCTGGACATTGCACCTATAGCGTTTCCTCGATCAGCCGCGAATTGGGCCGGCGCGTTCGGCACAATCACGATGTATTTCTCCTTCCTGCATGTGGCTGAGGATCCTTTTCTTCTCTTTGCGCCATTACGATGGCCAGTCGAATTTGCTTTCCCGCTCGTGGGTCTCGTGATCATGGGCTGGTTTAACTTCCGCTTTACTTTTCTGCTCATTTGGCTGGCTTTGGCAATATCACGAACTTCGCGACAAATCGAGGCCTTTAGCCTGTTGGATCCATCGCTTGTAAAACCGTATGCGCAGCAAGGAGTTCGGTCGAGTCTCTTGGCCGTTATGAGTCTCTCCATTTCGGCTAACCTCTGGCTCGATCCAGAGTCGCCGGCCGCAGGAACTATCGTTTCGATAGTAACGCTTTCACTCGCCGCGGCTGTGGCGCTGTTTCTGCCTACCTGGGGAATTCACCGACGCATTAAGATGTTGAAGGGGGAAGAACTCACGCTGATTCGAGGCGCGATCGAATCAAGACGCGCCCCGGCATCCCGATCAGCTGATGATGCTCATCAATTACGGGCTGATCTAGCCTTGGAGCGTCGCCTCGATGACGTCAGCGAGTGGCCATTTGATGCCGGCAGTTACGGTCGAGTGGTACTCTACATCATGTTGGGCCTTGGATCGTGGGTGGGCGCCGCGTTGGTTGAACGTCTCTTGGAATCGCTCGGTCCATAGATTTGGTGAGCGTGGACTTTCCCGACAAGGAGTGCGTTTGTTTTTAGTCGAATGCAACCGCTGGGCTGCTAATTTATTGAGGGGCGGCTATTGATCCGTTACGGTCTTTCGTTTTCACAAAAAGAAAAGTACCAATGGCTAAATTTAGAACAACTATTTGCGGAGAATGCCATTGCGATAATATATCTTTCAAACTCAAAACCAATGCTTCTCCCGGCGAATTATTAGTGAGGAATTGCCAGTGCCGGTTTTGCAAGGCACACGGCGCTGCGACAGCACGTGACCCGGACGGATTGGCATCTATTAGAGTGCGGGACATGGCGATGGCCGCACTCTATCGATTCGCAACAAAAACCACAGACTTCCTTCTATGCTCGCAATGTGGCGTATATATCGGCGCAGTTGTCACCGATGAGGGGCGCGCATACGCGACACTCAATATGAACGTCAGCAATTTGCGTCCATTTAAAGTTTCGCCAATCGTTCACGGCGAGGAGTCAAATCGACAGAGAGTTGAGCGGCGAGTCAAAACGTTTACACCGCTGGTTAACTACCCTTTTTGAGTGGGACCATCAATACAGGATCGGCGGCTTCTCTAACCCAATCTGGAGCGTCCAATCAAGCCGCGAGGAGTATCAATCGGGCCGTTTTTGGCCGAACTCAACCATTGGACTGCTAAAATGATGGGAGGCCGCCATTGATCTGAAGGAGGCGCGAAAAAGTATGAAAAATAAAGTGACCATTAGTCTGTTTGCAACCATAGTATTCGCGGTTGGATACGCGAGTGTTGGTAATGCAGATGGTGAAGAACGAGTTTCCACGACACCATTTGACGAGATCGACTGGACTGTATTACCTGATGGACGAGCTATCGCGACCGTGCGTGGCGATAGACAGGCGGGAGAGCACACAACTTTCGTTCAATTTCCCGCTGGGCTAAAGACCGCTGTTCATACGCACTCGAACGATTACGATGGCACTATTATTCGCGGCACCGCACGCCACTTCGAACCGCAGTTTGAAGCATCTGCAAAGTGGTTAACTACAGGCTCTATTTATCACGTACCTGGCAATGCTCCGCATATCAGCGAGTGTTCAGAAGAATCAGATTGCATCTTTTCGATTCATCAACACGGGCCATTCGACCGCACCGTCGTCGAGTGATTGCTTGTGCCCGAAAGCAGCCTCTGGGCTGCTAAACTCATGAACGGATGCCATTAACCCACAGCTGCCGTCAGTCGAACTGAATCAAGAGACAGATTTAGCCACAAGAAACCTGGAAAAACTTAAAACAGTGGATAACGCTTGCAGCCAACGTAGGCGTGCTCCTTGGCGTATTTGTACTGATTTACGAGATTCAGCAAAACACTCAGGCGATCCAGTCTGAAGTTCGAACTGCGTTTTTTGTTGGGGCGCCGGAAGAACATTGGAAAAATATGGAGTATCCGGACGTCACGCCTAATTTTTCCCAACCGATCATGCGCTATCCGATGGCGAGAAAATTCGATTTGACGCCTGGATGACCGCAGCCATGCGGGCCCGTGAATTTTGCCTGGCTGGAATACACGAGCGGGAATATTGACGACGAATACTGGCAGGCGGAAGAAGTGGTCATTGCGTTGATTCTGGGTGGAACACGCAGTCGACATTGGTGGGCCAACATTGGAAGCAAGGCATTCCACGTTGAATTCGCTGATAGCGTGAATACGATTCTTCTGGAGCAGCCGAGAATTGACTACGCGGCGGACGTTCTGGCAATTCCGTAATCCGTTAGTATCCACAGGTTACGCAGAGTTAGGTATCGTCGAAGAGGCTGTTCCTGATTCAACGCGACGGGTCAAATGATCGCGTGATAGTCGGGATGTTATTATTTGGAAAGCAGTCAATTCACTAGTCTGGCGACATCAAGGGTTGATATGGTCGGATATTCTGGAACACCGCTTGCGAAAAAGCTCGGCATCAAAGAGGGGTATCGTGTGCGAACGACCGCAGCGCCTGCTGACTACTTAAAGCTCGTCAATCCACTGCCGCCGAACGTAACAATCTCAAACAGCATTTCCAAGAAGATAGACGTGTGGCACATCTTTACGAAGTCCTTCTCTGAGCTTAAGTCAAAACTACCCGTGCTGATCGAGGCTATTCAGCCAGATGGCGCAATCTGGGTATCGTGGCCGAAAAAGGCTTCTGGTGTTTCGTCGACAGTAACTGAGGATTCGATTCGCGAAATCGCGTTGCCTTTGGGTTTGGTCGACGTTAAGGTTTGCGCGATCGACGAAATCTGGTCGGGTCTTAAGCTGGTAGTGCGAAGAGAGCTTCGCAACTGACGCCTGCTATGTTGAATGTATCAACGCGCACTCGTCACGAATGGGAGTAAGAGCGCCGTCAACCGATGGACCTGCTCATTTATTGCTCGCTGTTGCGGCCAAATGACCTGAGTTATGCAGGTAGTATTCGCTGCTTAGAAGACTGCCTGCGCCGACAGAACGCTTTTGGTCAACATCAGCCACTGGACTGTTTGCCTGTTTAGAGACCACCATCGATCCAGTGCAGATCTGCTCAAATATCAAACTTGTGCGGATTTTTTTTGCCGCTTCCGCACATGGCCCATGATAATAGGGCGTCAACAAAGGGAATCAGCTTTGAATGACAAAGAAGAAATACGAAATTTGCTTATCGAGATTAGAGATAATCAGCGTGCAGCCCTTGGGCAGCAAAAAGAACACTTAGAGATTGCCAAAGAGCAGATGGACCGCTCGCGTGGACAGGTTCAGGAATCGATCGAACTTCAACGACAAGCGATGGATAAGGTAAGGAAGGTTTCACGCCTTGCCATCCCGGGCATCGTGATTTGCATCGTCTTGATAACTTATTTGGTGATCAGGTATTTTTAGTTTTCCATACCAGCTAAAGACGGATGGACCTGGTCGGTTCTGGCCGTTACCGGCCACCGGGTTGCTAACCAGTTGAGAGGATACTGTTGTCCCGAAGCAGACCCAGAAAGTGCAGTCACTTGATATGAGCAAGACAACGACAATCTATGGACTGGCTTTGGCAGTTGGCGCGTTTGCGCTCCACTGGCTTGAGAAACAGTACGCCGTTCGCCTTTTTTCCACCGAAATATACATCGTCATTCTTGCAACCCTCTTCACCGGTGTCGGAATCTGGATTGGCACCCGCCTGGGAAGTCGCTCTCCAGCGCCGATATTTGAGAAGAATGAACGGGTAATAGAGACGTTGGGGCTGACCAAGAAAGAGCTTGAGGTGCTTGAATTGCTGGCTGAGGGTGGCAGCAACCCGGAGATCGCGAAACAATTATTCGTCTCGACGAGCACGATCAAGACCCACCTGGTACATCTCTACCAAAAATTAGATGTATCGCGCCGGATCCAGGCTATCCAGAAGGCAAGATCACTGCGTATCATTCCGTAAAGGTCCGTCGAAAGGACAAATTTGCCCAAATCAACCGAACGGTTGATGGATTCCGCACCGGTTGCGCTAGTATTTTCTCTTGCTCTTATGGAACCAGCCTAATGCAGCGGTCGATGCTCATTTACGGGACCATTGCCGGTCTCGTCATTATTGTCGTCAATACGATCAGCCTTGAGATCGGGCACGGTCAAGCCTGGCTGGGTCTCCTGGTAATGTTCATCGCCTTCAGCACCATCTTTGTGGCTATCAAACAGTATCGAGATGAAACGCTGGGTGGAGTAATCAGCTTCGGGGCCGCGCTGCTTATGGGGCTAGGAATCGCCACCATCGCAAGCGTCGTCTATGTCGCAATCTGGGAATTGTACTTGGCCGCAACGGACTACAAGTTCATCGGCGACTATGCCGGGTTGGCTAAGGATGCGGCTGAGGCAGAACGTATTGTTATTCAATACTCTAATCCACTGTTTAGGCTGCCAATGACCTTTCTGGAAGTATTTCCTGCCGGTGTGCTGGTGTCTCTTGGGAGTGCGGCGACCCTCCGCAATCATCGCTCAGCCGGCTGAATAACGAATCCGACAGAGGAGAGGAAATGAAACAAATCACCAAGGCGCGTTGCGTCGCTTTAATTATCGCGGGCGGTTGCACCATGCTGCAGCAGGCCGTGTTGGCAGAGGAAGGAGATAAGATGGCTAAAGTAACCGGAATTGGCGGCGTGTTTTTCTTGGCGCGAGGCGACCGACAGGCCCTGGCGTCCTGGTATGAGAAACACTTGGGAATAAATATAGAGGAATTTGGTGGCGCCATTTTGAAGTGGGAAGACGATACTGCCGAGGACAAGGGTCTGACGGTGTGGCATGTTGCTGACCGGGATAGCGATTGGTTTAGTCCCAGCGAGTCGAGCTTCATGATTAACTATCGTGTCGACGACATGGGGGCGATGGTCGAGCAGCTGATTGCTGCCGGCATCGATATTCAGAAGGGTCCGGAGTACCACGAAAACGGGGTTTTCGCGTGGATCATGGATCCAGATGGCAATAAAATCGAACTTTGGGAGCCAAAAAACTGGGACGACAAGAACAAGAGGTAACTCAAGACCGCTGATTGCACAGAATTGCACGGCCTTTCGTACTTCTCGGCGTCGCCGGTTCGGACGACGATGCGCTGAAGAGCGCTTGTTCGTCGACTTTTTGTGTGGGCCGACCAATAGGGTCGATCGAGCGCACCTGTTGGAACCGCAATCGGCCCAGGCATCTGCAATGACCCAATGGAGCAGCGTATCTTGGTAGGAGTTCTCTACGTTGACCTTTCTCTCTCTGACAGAGCAATCTCGTCGTACAGTTGACAGGCCTCGATTTGATGTTCCCGGCATCTTTCCGAGATCACGCCGCCCATGCCAATGGGGCTCAATGAGATGGGCGAAGAAAGTCTTCACGCCCAGTGAAATAGGCCCCCGCAACGGCTGTAACTGGAAGAAACCAGCCGCTGGCCTGCTAAACTACTGAGACGCTGCTCTTGACGAAAAACTGAAATTTCCTCATCTGATCAATTTGCGTAAATCTGGACAAAGCACCTGCTCGATATACGGAAAAACCATGAAGACCTCCAAGAAGACCACCGTGAAACCACTAGTTGTCAGTCCTGGTGAAGGGCGTCACTATTCGATGGGCCGAATGTCGGCATTCTTCGTTGCGGATGGAGACGAAACGGACTTACGCATGTCAGTTTCCGAATGGTGGCTAGAACCGAATACCGTGTCGCCGGACACGCCACACCCGCATTCACATTCGGAAGATCACGTGTTCTATGTGATTGAAGGGGAGTTGAGCGTTTTGCTCAACGCAGAATGGTATACAGCGCAGCCGAGGACCTATATTTATGTTCCGGGTGGGACAGAACACACATTCGAAAACCGCGCATCGTCACGCGCAGGTTTCATAAGCATCAATAGTCCGGGCGGCTTTGAAAGCGATATGCCGGCAATAGTCGACTGGTTCAAACAGGGCGCGACCGCTTCCTGACTGCTGGTGGCTGATAACAGCCCTTAAGCTGCTAAACTATTGAGAGACTGTTTTCGACCCAATGCGGGCCCGCGAACTTATCCGGCAATATCCCGAACCTGGAGTTTCCGCAGGAATTAACGATGGACGAGATTGCGATTTTTATTTTCTTTTTCGCCGTAATCGATCCTATCGGTACTATCCCTGTCTTTATCCCGGTCACACGCGCTTACGATGAACGAACGAAGACGCAGATTGCGGTCAAAGCAACGTTATTTTCGGCGTTGATTCTGGTCTTTTCATCATTGCAGGTGAGGTGCTCCTCGATGCAATTGGTGTTCCGCTCGAGGCATTTCAGATATTCGGTGGAGCCGTCTTATTTCTGTTCGCGCTAACGATGATCTTTGGTGGGAGTAAACCGGATCAAGAGGTGAAGATGGTAGCCAGCGGCACCGAGACGGCAATTTTCCCGCTCGCAGTGCCTTCCATCGCCGGGCCTTGCAGCAGTTTTGCTGACCAAGAACAATGAATACAGTGTTATAGAGCAAGTCATTACGAGCAGCATTCTGCTTGCGGTTCTGTTTGTGGTCTTGGTGTTCATGCTTTCGGCAAAATGGATCCAACGCGTCATTGGCGATAGCGGTGCCAACGTCATCAGTAGAATCATGGGTCTGATTTTTGGCTCAGTGGGCGTGTCCAATATGCTTTCAGGGATTACCGACTATTTCGGACTTTGATCGTCCGGGAGTTGGTTGGTGGCCGAAAGCAGCCATGGGAAAAGCTCAATTGACCGGATTAAAGCCGTCCGCATTACGCCAAAGCGGCCGTAAAGCCTGCATTTTGCAATTCTTGATAATCGAGTGGCCGACCATCTCCCGGTAGCCAGGAAATCTGGTTCGCCCTCGAGTACACGGCATTAACTTTCCTTGTTCAGTTGATTTTCGGATTTAAACTATCGGCAAGATGGGGGCATCTAACAAACCAGGTCCTCTTTTCTCATCTCTCGTCGGGGTAATGGCATGAAATCATCAAGATTCATGATCTATTTTTCGTTCGCTGCGGTATTGATTGGCATGCCGGTCGAGAACTTTGCCGCAGAGCCGCTCGTCATTGACAACGTAGCCGTATACGATGTGTCGTCGTCTGCTCTTCGATCTAATCAGTCAATAGTTATTGTCGGTCACTTGATAACCCAAGTGGGCCCGACAGCATCGATTACGATACCAGGTAATGCCACCGTCATTTCGGGTATTGGTTTGACCGTGATGCCTGGTTTGACCGACGCTCATGTACACATGAATGAAATCGATTCAGGTACTTTCCTTGCCAACGGCGTCACCTCTGTGAGGGAGCTAAACGGATCTGTACAGCATCTGATTTTGCGAGATGACATTGCAAGCGGGAACGTTCTCGGTCCACGGCTGCTGGTGTCCTCTCCACTCATCAGCGGCCGATCCATACAATTCCGCCATTCGGTTGTGGAAACGCCAGCTCAGGCGGAGCAATTAGTCGACGAGCTGTTTAGCGCTGGCTACGATTATCTGAAAATTTACGACGATCTTTCAGAAGACGCTTACTTGCAACTTGTCACAAGCGCAAAGAACCTGAACATGGAGTTCGTTGGCCATATCCCCAAATCCGTTGGTCTGAAAGGCGTTCTGAGTGCGGGCCAATCTATAGAACACAATGAAAAGATTGTCGCTGACGTCCTTCATCCAGATTATTCAGATTTTGAACCACTGCGCAGCGCTGCCGAATTGATTTTCAATGCAGGCGTTGCGGTCACACCAACGCTCGCTGTGCACGAATTTCTTAACGATCGTCAAAGCGGCGAAGTGCGGGTTCGCCTCTTGTCAGACGAATTGGCGTACGTCGATGAAGAGACTCTTGGGTGGTGGAATGCGATCTTCCCGGATCATGGTGGAGTCGGAGGTCACAGTTCGGGCGGGCAGGATTTTCTTAACGCACAACGCTTCCTGCTAGGCGAGATGGCGATTCGAGGCGTACCGATAATGGCTGGCACAGATACGCCAAATCCTTTGATGATCGCGGGCTTTAGCCTGCACGATGAGTTGGACGCCCTTGTTCGGGCAGGGTTGTCAAATGAGGATGCCATCCGTGCAGCGACAATAGTCCCGGGCGCTCAAATGCCATGGTCCGTCGGTATAGGAGAAGTGAAAGTTGGCTACGCCGCGGATCTGCTCTTGATTCGCGGCGACCCTTCAGACGACATTTCTGCATTAAGACATCCAGTCGGCGTGATATCGAATGGAAAATGGCTGGACAGAGAGCAACTGGATCGCCTCTTAACGGCAGCCAGGCGTCGATAGCACTTTCTTTGTTTACCCTGAATAGGGTACGGGGCATTCGTGAACGGAATCTCTCAACCAGGGACGGTCTCTGATAGAAACAGAACCGCCGCATCTACGGACGATAGGTTTACAGGCCGGAACAGGGCCATTCAGGGAGCTGCCGTCGCGCGTAATTGGGAAGATCGCCCGGGTCGAACAAAGCGATGGGTGCCAACCGACAGGTTGGGCGATTCCGAATGGTTATGAAATTTCGCTTTACCCGGCAAAGCCGCCGCCGGGGTGGTGATACCCGCAGAGGCTACTATTGATCCTTGGCAGCCGCTCGCACTACTATAGTGTCGACAACAACGTTTATCGAACATAGATAGCATTGGACAGCTAGATGAAAATTGCACATACGGTGATTTTGGTCATGTTGACTATCCTGGCGGTTTCCTCTGGCATCACAAAAGTGTTGTTAATGCAGCGGGATGTTGATTTTTTCGGTCAGTATGGCTTTTCCAATATGCTCCTATTCATATTCGGAACGGTGCAATTGATTGGCGGATTCTTACTGCCATTCAGCAAAACAAGGTTCATTGGCGCTGCAATCGTTGCGGTCACGTTCATTATTTCTCTCGTAGTTCTGTTAATGGACGGCAACATACCCGTAAGCACGGTCACTCTTGTCATGACTCTGCTCCTTGGCGTGGTCATGAAGCAGAGCTGGAAGACTGACCCGCCCAAATCGTAGGGACGATTCTGGCTGATCGCAGCCCCTTAGCTGTTTTGGAGATTTAGGTATGAACAAGCAACCCGACCCGAGTCACATCATGCAGACAGCGACAGCTTTCTGGGCCTCAAAGGTCTTGCTCACTGCCGTGGAGTTCGATCTGTTCTCAGTTCTTGCAAAGGAATCCATGACTGCAATGCAACTGGGTGAACGATTGAACATTCATCCCCGCGGTCGCTTTGACTTTCTCGACGCGCTAGTTGCCCTGAAATTTCTCGACAGAGACGGCGACGGGCCTGACGGACTGTACCGAAATACGCCTGAAACAGACGCCTTCCTGAATAAAGCCAGTCCTGCATACATAGGCGGACTGCCTGAAATGCTAAATGCCCGTCTCTTCGGTTTCTGGAATGAACTAGGCACTGCTCTCAGAACGGGAGAGGCTCAATCTGAAGCAAAGATTCATGGTAAGCCGATATTTGAAGAATTGTATGCGAGTGAGTCGAGCCTGGGAACCTTCCTTGAAGCGATGACCGGTTTTCAATTCGCCAACTTCCTGCAACTTGCCGAAAAATTCGATTTTTCGCGGTTCAATTCCGTATGCGACGTTGGCGGAGCATTGGCATTGCTCTCTCGAACGGTAGCCTCTAAACACGATCATTTGGTGTTTAATACTTTCGATCTTCCACCTGTAGCACCTCTCGCGCAAAAACAAATCGACGCAGCAGGAATGACAGATCGAATCTCGGTTGTCTCCGGCGACTTCTTCCGCGACGAACTACCGAAGGCTGACGTGATAACTATGGGCAATATCCTCCATGACTGGAACCTGGAGAAAAAGAAAGTTCTGATACAGAAAGCGTATGACGCACTGCCGGCAGGTGGCGCATTCATAGCCGTTGAGAATCTAATTGACGATGCACGACGAGAGAATGCGTTTGGATTGTTAATGTCGCTTAACATGCTGATCGAGTTTGGAGATGCATTCGATTACACGGCTGCCGATTTTCGTGCATGGTGCTCCGAAGTCGGTTTTTCGGATTTCGACGTGATTCCACTCGCCGGACCAACGAGTGCAGCTGTTGCCTACAAAGGCGTTTGACGATCGCTAATGGTCGCAGCAACTCGGGACGGCTAGTCCTATAAGATGCTGCTTGCGACCTTTCTCGGAAGATGCGCGGTTAACTAACATGAATGCCAAAAATTGCTCGAACAGTTTTCGCTTTCGATTAGCCATTTCTGCCGAAGAATACCTGGCTTATTATAAAGGCAGCGCACAAGTTGTAGTGGCACGCTCTGAAGACGATAAAACCATTCGTTTTCCCGCCAGCGCAATACGGAAGTTTGTTACGCACGATGGTATTTTCGGCCGCTTTGAGATTACTTTTGATAAGAACAATAAACTGATTGGAATCCAGTCGATAAATTAGAATTATTACGGCGGCCACCTCAATTCAATACTACCCAACTTGATAAGCCAGTAATAACCGTGCGTTTTTCCACAGGCAGCGATACATTAGATGGCAGCTGTTGGCGAACTGGGCATAGTCGAAGACATTTTGGGCTGTAACCGAAGGCCGCTTACGGGTGACGCGTAGGTTTGGTGGACACATTCATTCACGTGGGGTTTGGTTATTTCTTTAACGGCCGCCGGTGGCCGAAATCAGCCGCTGGGTTGCTAAACTGAGGGACTGCGATTGATTCAAGGCGGGCGTTTCACTGGATCTGAGTTACTGTCAGTGAGACCGTGAAAAATCTACCCTTTTGAGGAGTTGCCTGACAATGGGCTAGGTTAAAGTCGTGCGAACGGCCAGTAAACAACTGTCGACTAACTACTCTGATTATAGGATCGTGTGGCTCGAGGAGGTTGGAATGCCGAATGCAACGTTGATGTCAGGATTTATTGCCACAGCTTTGGTGGTATTGCTGATTCCTGGACCGGGTGTCATGTACGTAGTGGCGCGTAGCGTGGGGCAGGGACATCGCGCAGGTTTGGCGTCGGCGCTCGGACTGTCTTTTGGCGCGCTTGTGCATGTGGCTGCGGCGACCGCTGGACTATCCGCTATCGTACTTGCGTCGGCCACAGCCTTTGGAATGGTTAAGGCATTAGGTGCCGGCTACTTGATCTATCTAGGCGTAACTACGTTGATTGCAGGTCGCCCGTCGACCAACAGGGAGATCTCCGGCCCTGAACCACTGTCTCGTCTCTTTACGGATGGAGTGATAGTTAGCGTCTTCAACCCAAAAATTGCGGTGTTCTTTCTAGCGTTCTTACCGCAATTTGTAGACTCGAACGGCGGACCAGTGTCGCAACAAATCCTGCTTCTCGGCGTTATTTACGCTGGGTTAGCGCTCGTTACTGATAGCGCCTACGTCCTTTTGGCCGGAACGTTGCGGCGCTGGCTTGGTGGTCGAGTGATGCAGGGACCGTTGCCGCGTTATGTGAGCGGAAGCCTTTACTTGGGATTAGGCATAACGGCGGCATTTACCGGCAGGCGGGATTAGCCTGACGGGTTACAGCAAAGAGACCGGCGTATCGAAGAACACGTCAGTGTGGAGGTAATGGGCCGACCTGCATTTGGCCGAAGTCAGTTATTCGCTGAAACCAACCACTGGGCTGCGCACCTACCTGGAAGTTGCTATCGGCCCGCAGTGGCGATAGTTGACGCTCGAAATACTCTCCCGAAATCCTTCACGTCACGAGCCTCAGCTCGATTACGGACTATTTGAACTCTCGCAGTAACTCGATGAGAAAATAGCAAGTACTGATTCCGATTCAAAGCGACCTACCCTCGGGGAAATGAGGGCAAAGTCGTCGCGGCTATTCATGGCAATACAGCAACCTGTAACATAGGTCACATATTGAGCTGCCAGACTGGCGAGTGTTTGCTCTCGATCCGAAGCAGCCGTGGGCCGATTGTGAGCTGGTATATTCCGTACGTATTGTGAACTTCACATCAATGACACTCTCGCTGGCCGCATCCGCGTTTCTCGTAGTTGCTATTGTCGTGGTCGCTCGTAATAAACCTGGTTACAAACACGTTAAGCATACGATCAGCGAACTGGGAGAATCCGGGTCCGCGCAAATGCGACGGGTTTCTCTCGGTGTGTTTCTCCCGGTGGGCGCAATCCTGGCGATTGTCGCTTGGCTACAGCACACGTCCAACACTCCCATCGCGGCACTTTCAGCATCACTAGCAGCTGGATACGTGACCAGTGGTTTGTTCCCTTGTGACCCAGGGTCGCCGATATCCGGCTCAGTTCGACAGATGATGCACAATTTGGGCGGCGGGATTCAATATGTCGGTGGCGCCCTATCATTGCTATGGATTGCTGAGACTGCGGGACCAGTTTTCAAGATTACAGGATTGCTCGTTGCTGTTTCCGCAGTCCTTTTGTCATTGGAGAGTCAAATCCGAGGACTTATCCAGCGGATAGCAGAGGCGTGCCTGTTTGCAGGTTTGATCGCAGCGTTGCGGATGGCATGATTGGACGCTATTGGTCGAAACCGGATGCTAAACTATCGAGAGATCGCTTCTGACCCCAAACGAAGACAGGTAGGTTTGGTGGTCTGTGCTGCGGCAGATGCCTGATGCGGGAGAAGTGGACCTTCAGACCTTACGTTTCCCGGGCGATAGCAGAGTATCGTGCGGCGATGGAAATATGGAATCACAGAAACTAAATGATTGGCTACAAGTAGTTGGAGCGGGCGGGATTATTGCGTCGTTGGTCTTCGTCGGGGTCCAACTTAAGCAAACACAAGAAATTGCAATAGCAGCGCAGTATCAGGCACGCCATGAGTCGATTGTCGAAACCTTGCGGTCTTTCATCCAAAGCGATACCGCTCTGAGGCTATACGGGAATCAATTGGCGCAGTTCCTTCAACAAAGACCCGACGTTTCAGCAGAGATCAGAGCCTTGGTTAGTCAGCAACCAGTCGAGGAGCTCGCGCTGCTTTCATTGGGCGCGCAGATTGACTTGAAGTCAGCGGACAACCTGTATTACCAGTTTCAATCCGGCTTCCTCACCGAAGAGTCTTGGTTGGGGTTTAGGGAAGAGTTAAAATTTGCACTTGCGCAGCAACCTCCGGCATCTGCAATGCGCGCAGTCTATACCGATACTCGGATGATGCAGCGAGAGTCATTCAGGGAATTTGTCGATGACTTGATTGCGGAGATCGATTCTGCCGCCAGGTAAGTTGGGATAGTCTAACGGACGAGTATTTAGCTGGCATTGAATCGGCCAGGAAAGTTCTATTGATGTCCGAATTTGGCACAACGGCCCCGCTCACAAAATCCGGCCACCTAAGACCATCACGAACGACCGTTTCTGGCCCAGTCTGGCTGAAAAGACAAACCCATCTCCAGCAACAGAGCAATATACGCTTTGCTTTCTTGTCAGCCCGGTCCACCAACGCGCAATTCGCCTCGCAGATTGTTGAACACAGCGCGAAATTCGTCTTCTGCACTGCATTGTTTGCAAGTCTTACGTTCTATATCACCTATAGTCTTCTCTAGAGACGATACTCAGCTAGACGGTTCTTTTTCATCTCTGCTTCTCAAACCAGGGGGAGCAAAAACTCTCCTTCAAATCAGCGTTACCTCTGTTCGATAGGTGCTGACGGAAAATTGTACAAGAAGTCAGTACATGTCCGGAAATTCCTGAATCGTAAAGACAATGATTTACGGGCGTAACTTAGACAAGATTCGTCATTAAACCGACAACGCTTTGTATCGCCCTAATTCCCAAGCGACGAACTGTTCTTCAAGGTGATTAATCTATCGTCAGGAGCTATATTAGCGCACTAACTTCTGCACAACAGTCGCTTGACAGAATCGTCGCATCGACCGAATCGGATGTCTAAATCAGCAGATTTAAATGAATCAATGAAAGGCAGAAAAATAATGATAAACAATTTCGCTACTACTATTAGAAAAGTGTCTATATTTTTTTCGGCGTTACTGTTCGTCTTCAGCTACGCCGATGCAACATTTGCCAACGGCTTCAATGGGCATTCTGCAAAAATGCGCCTGACGCTTGAAACGCCAGGCGCCTCATATACCAGGATTCGTCGCCGCAATGGAATCACCACGTTTGACTACAGAAACCGCAGCGGATTGCTGACGACTACTCAGTGGCCGCTGATCCTGCGACTTGAATCTGGCAGCGCGCTGACCTTCGTTAAGGAGTTTTTTAACAAGCAGAATCGCGAGGCACTCGTTCTGCGTGATCCTGACGATTGCCTGGTCCTTACATCATTGATTGACGACATCGCGGGCCTGAACAAGATGGCGTTCGACGAGAATTGTGCGGGACTTGCAGAAGACGAAACCTACCTCGAGGTTCAGACAGAAAAGTTCGATACCTTTGAGTTGTTGGACAATCAAAACACCGGAAACGACTCGATTCAAAAGCGATTGATCGATAATGAATGCGGTGGTCAGCCAGAGACAAGCAATGTTGCCTGTCTGCGCATGGAGGACGGCAAGTTGCAGCCGGTCGGGCCGAAGACGGGCGGGCAGGAGTCTGATGGATACGGCTATGGTGCGGATGACGATGCGAGCGGAATGGTGGTCATGCTCGATATCGGTGGTGCACGGGTGTTCGATCCAATTACCTTTGATCAGAATCCCTATGTTTTGCGTAATATGGCGGGTTTGATCAATACCGTTTCGGAAGAGTTGTTAACCGGCTGGCGGAAAACGGCCATTACGATGACGACCCATACCCTGGCGGGCTATGCAGAACCAATCGCGATATTCGATTTTTCCGTTACGGATTCAAAATATGCCGGCTATAACGCGCTTGTTCGAATCGACAGTGGGCCGATAGTTCCTTTTAACTACGAGTCGGATTTTCCTCTAAATGACGACAACTCGAAGTCAACATTCAATCCGTTCTACGATGAAATTCTGGCGCAGATTTATCCCGTCAAAGTGACGCTGCGCGCTGTTGCCGTTTCCGGCGAGGCGCCGGATTTCATCGACGACATGGATTACGACGGCAATTTTACCGCTGCCGATGTTCAGCTTGCTGGGTACACATTGATTTCGAACGAGATCAAAACGACACTTAGACTGACGGATGACAATCTGTTGGCTGACACGCCGAATCCGAAATGCCCGCCACGCACGGTGCTCTACCTGGATCTGGATGGAGACATGGCATCTGGCGCACCGCAGAAGCAATGCAAGGGCACGTCAAGCTCGACACGTACGAGACGTGTACCGCGTTAATTCTGGCCAAGCAGAGACTGAATTCGACGCATGGCCGGATGTTGTGATGAAACATCTGGCCATGCAGCTACGAACGCCGAAGCCATGGCGACGGCCTCCGTGGTGCGCCCTTCTGCCGCAAGGATCTCAGCCTCCAGCAACATTTTCAGCCTGCGATCGTATTCCAGGTCAAAACGGGGTTGATTGGCATCGAGATTGCCGATTCCGTTGAGCACGCTCAGTGCGGCCGTCGCATCTCCCGCGGCCGCGTGGGCTTCAGCCAGGCCAAGCTCGTAAATCCGGTAGGCGTAGTGATCGGGTGTCGCTATTGCGCGTTCAATGGTACTCACCGCCAATATGGCATTCTCCGCAATCATGTTAATGCCGGCAAGGTAGTGTGCCGCAGCATTGCGATCGTGATCGTTTACTGTGTCAGGTTCAATCTTCAATGCCCACAGCGTTTCAAGAATATTTGCAAAAGCATTACTGTCATTGTTTAACAGTGCAATTTGAGCCAGGAAGAAATTGGCTCGGGTCGGGTACTGGGCAGCTGGCGTATTGTCTGCGGCAATAGTAAGCAACTCCACTGCGCCGTCCAGATCGCCAAGATCGATGAGCACCTCCGCCATTACTGTAATTGCCAACGCCTCGCGAAAACCCTCGTTCCGGATATCAGGTTCCAGGCGCTTGAGCGTGTCAAAAGCTTCCTGTGGTTTGCCTCTGGCGCGCGAGGCGTATGCGTAGTCGAAGCCCGCGTCGATTCTGTAGTCAGCGGCAATTTCAGTGTTGCCAATCATGTTCTTCCACAGCGACATGGCATCGTCAATGCTGCCTTCAAAATAGGCCATTCGAGCCAGCCCGAGCTGCGGCATACCCATGTTAGGTCGAATAACAAGCGCCTGTTGATACTGTGCTTCTGCTTCAGTGAATCTGCGTTCGCGGCTTGCCAGTTCGCCCAGTAAGGCGTGCGGGTAGGGGTCATTGGGCCGCATTGATACATATTTCGCCAAAGATGTCCGGGCACCTTCTGTGTCGCCGACATCAATCTGCCGCTCGCCCAGTGCCATCCAGGAAACTGCTTCCTGTGGATGCAGTTCAATAAGCTGCTCAAGCTGTTTTACCGATGCCTCGTTCTGGTAATCAAGCCAATATGCTTCTGCGAGATTCTGATGGGCCTCAGAATCAAAAGGAAATTTCGATACGGCTTCCGAAAATACGCCGATAGCCGCCCCTGCATCGCGGTTCCCGGTGAACTTGTGTTTCGCTCCCCGCACGTACAGGCTTTCGCGTTCACTCAGCGAACTCAGGTCGATTGTATCGAGCAACTGAACAGCTTCCCGGTTCCTTCCGGTTGCCTCGAGAATTTGCGCCAGACGATACCTGGCCATGCCGAAATTCGGTGCCGCATCAACGGCGGCCTGCAAGAGTTTGGTTGCGTTTTCATAATCGTATGCGATTAGATAGTCGAGACCGCTGACATACAGTTCATATGCCTGCAGATTTTCCGCGGCAAAATCGGCGGCCAGGTGACCAACCTGACTCACATAAGGAAGATTCAGGGTCTGTTTAAGTCGCCGAACGAGCTGTGCGGTGCCGGCGATCGCCTCTTCGACAGACGATGCTTCGATTCGATCGCCTGGAATGATAGTGCCGTTGTCCAGATCCTGGATATGGACACTGATTACGATGCCCGACGCTGTGCTCATATAGTCGCCGGCAATAAGGTAATCAACGCCGGCGTCTTTCGCCGCCTTGGCCAGGTTTTGGTTTGACTCAGTCTCAGAATTGAGAGACTGCAATGCTGCCAGTGAATAAACCACGGTCAATGGCGAGTCAGCCATCGAATCGCGGAGCAGGTTAGCAATTCCCTGGCCCAGCCAGTCCAGCGACGCATCACCAACTCGTTTGGTGAGTTCTGCTACGGCGATAACCGGCTGCGACTTTATCGCCGAACGGCTGACAACTCGATTTTCGGCTGGCGGTTCAAAGATTGTCGTTCGGACGCTCCAAAGTACCGTCGCAGAAATTATCGTGGCGACGCTGACCACTGCAAACTTCAGCCAGCGCCCGGTTTTTCTCGAATAGCCGGAGTCTGCCGTTTTGACAAGTCCGTCCGGACTCAAATTGACAGACCACGTCAACAACATCGCGAGAGGGAAGCCGACAATGAGTAAGATAATTATTGAGCGCAATACCCAGCTCGGTGTGTTGAACACCGGCAGAATAGTGTCGCTGGCCTGAACCAGCAGCCAGGCAGCGACAAAATAGGCACCAGCAGAGCGAAAAATACGACGACGAAACAGCTCCGATAATACGTCTCGAAAAGGTTTCCTTTCCGAGCTATCGACCACACGATAGACGTTGATCGGATGCAGTACGTTCTCTATTGCGTGTTTGCCACTGTAAACAAAGCCGGAGTCAACTTTGCCTTCCAGCTGCTCGTGCACAGCCGAGGAGATGATTATCTCCCCCGGTTGCGCAAGATTTCTCAGGCTGATGGCAATATCAAGACCGTCACCCGATACGCTTTCGTCATCCAATAGAATTTCGCCAAGATGAATGCCGGATTGAAGGCGTACTGGCGGGCCGGCTGTGGAGTCGGTGTCCGACGTGTTGGAAAGATTTTGCAGTACTGCCGCGGCACGAATGGCATTTACGGCGTTAGGAAATTCAGCGTTGAGATCGGGGCCCGCCCTGGTGATCAGGTTGCCTTCGAATTCGGCTACGAGCGCAACAAAATTATCTCGCAGATTGCTCAACAGCAATTGCACGTTTTCGTCGGGCGACACCGTAAGGTGGCTATAGCCAGAGATCCTGGTCGCTAGAACCGTCGAAGTTTTCCTTTGTTTTGGCAGCATTCTACGGATCGCCCGGCGCCATGCCCCAGTGCATACGCTTGCTATTCCTCAGTACTATAGCTGGTGTGCTACCTGATACCCAAGAGCGCCATAGAATCCACCGCAAACAGCCGCAATTCCTGAGTTTACAACCAATGTACGGCGATCCTGCGAAAGCGAAATACCGGGTTCAGGCGCGATCCGCAGACTTGAGCTAGAGCGCATTATTCCTTCGAATCAGGACGGATCAAAGGTGGCGGATTTATTTGCAGGCCGTCAAGCGCATCCAAATGAACAAACCGGACCCCATAGTAGACACCTCAGCTCATGAAGCCCGGCTGAAAGAATCGCCACTTCAGTAAACTAGCGTTCGCTTCATCCATCCTCGTCGCCCTCAGTTGGTGCGTACACGACCATCTCGATTTCCACGATACCCAATGGGTTGAACAACCCTGTCGTGCCTACAGCTGTCCACGCCGGATGCGGCTCCACCGCGTACTTTGCCTTGGTTTCGGCAATCGCCAGGGCCTGCTCGTCGATAGACAACGTTGTGTTCTTACCGTCGAGCACATGGAAGCTGTTGATTTTCACGATGCCCTCGAGGCTGGCGTCGGCTGTGGCGAGAAAGCGTGCAATGGTTTTGAAGCTGTTTTCCGTGTGTTCACGAAAGCGATCCATCGAGATTGGCAGTTCGTCGTCACGGTCGGCGCCGATGATGATGCCGGAGATATGCACGTAGTCTCCGGACCGGATGGCATGTGCATAGTGCCACGGGCTGTCGTAGCCGGTTTCTTCCTTCGCCACGTCTTCTGTGAACGTCACAGTGCGACCACCGCTCTCAATGACTATGCTTCCGCTCAGCGCATCTTCTTGCCCGAAGCCGACAGTAGCAAACATCAAAGTGACCACGATCGCGATTGATTTATACACAGCGTTCTCCAAATCATTTTTTGAATTTCAGCAGGTCAACTGTATCACCACTCCCGTCATTCAAGACAAATAGTCGCACCAGCAATTGTAATAGCGCTGACTTGATGACAATCTTTGAGACCTGATGACGGATAGACGAGAATTTCTTAGACGTTTTACTGCGATGGCCGGCTGTTTTGCGGCGACTGCAACGGTCGGATTGTCGACAGGATGCACGACAAGCCGGCGTCCGATGGCTGCAAAAGTGCGTGACGGTGTCAGCAGGCGCTATCAATTCAAACAGGGTATTGCGTCGGCCGATCCACATCCGGACGCCATTGTACTGTGGACACGCGTGACCGATACCGCGGGCAGCCAGGCAGTTACACTCGTTGCTCAAGTCTCGTCCACGGCAGCGTTTTCAGATATTGCGCTAGAGACTACCGTCACCAGTGAGCCACTGCTGGACCAAACCTTGCGCCTGTTTGCACAGGGATTGGAGCCATCCACCTGGTACTGGTACCGGTTCGTCACCCCAGACGGCTATTCCAGTCCTGTCGGCAGAACCTGCACAGCGCCAGCCGCGAACGAGGAAGCGCCACTGGAGCTTGCCATGTTCTCCTGCCAGGAGTACGGAGCCGGCTTCTTCAACAGCTACCAGCGTTTGATTGCAGACGATCGTAATCGCCCATTGGATGAGCAAACCAAGCTATGTGTTCATGTTGGCGATTGGTATTACGAGACCGTCGGCCGAACATTTGAGCCGATGGGAGACATCGAACCACATCCCTTCAACAAAGATGGCAGCTTGCGCAGCAATAAGGATCTGCCTTCCGGCGGAGCGCGCTCAAGGAGAGGGCGATATGCTCACACGCTGGCGGATTTCCGCTACCTGCAGCAACAAAATCTTCGTGACGACGCTCTGTTACGAGCACGGGCGTTGTATCCATTCGTCTACATTTGGGATGACCATGAGGTTCGCAACGATTATTGGCAGAGTTATGGAAACGCCGGTCCGATGCAAAAAAACAAACTGGCCTCCAACCAGGCCTGGTTTGAATACTGCCCGGCCGCACTCAGCCGCGCGGCGGCCGGACCAGCTGACGAAAATCCGGCACGCGATTTCGTACCAACAGACGTCGAGAACAAGAATTACCAAGAATTTGACGATAATTTTCTCTCGTTAGAGGAAAACAATCTAAAAAGTATTGGTTCAATGACCATTTATCGATCGCTATCCTGGGGCAAGACGGCTGACTTGTTGCTGATCGATGGCCGCAGTTACCGTGGCAAACGTGGTGTCGACGATGCCATCCTGGGAAGCGAATCGGTTGCGTATCCAAGCGCTCCTATTGACCCGGCAACCGTTGCAACGATGAGTGCCGGGCGAACCGCAAACGGTGGTGATCCGCCGGACAAAATTGTCTACCAGGGAGCGCAGATTGATAACCCGCGCAAATCTGCGCCAGCGACGACTATGCTCGGTGCGGCGCAAAAATCTTGGCTGAAAGAAGCGCTTTCGGGCAGTGCGGCAAAATGGAAAGTGTTGTGCAATAACGTGCCGATGATGGCCTTTGGGTTCGACAGCACGTTTACAGAACATGGAGTACCAGATGGCATTTATTTCTCCGACAGCTGGGACGGCTATCCGACCGAGCGTAATGAACTGATGCAGTTCATTGTCGAGCAAAACATCGCCAACGTTATTTCGCTGACCGGCGATCGGCACGCACACTTCGCCGGACTGGTGTACGACGACTACGCTCTCGATTCTCCATTTCCGGTAATGGCGGAACTTGCTGGCGCTTCCGTCAGTGCCCCTTGCAGGCAGCAGTTACAACAGCGGCTATCGGGCAATGACCCGGTTTTCGCACAAATCGCTGTTGCGGACGCGACATCGACTGACTACGTCTACAAATCACTGCCTGCATTGAATGCCTGGTTGTTGTATGGCGCAAAAGCGGCCGAACACTTCAATACGACGATGGATGCCTCGGCGGCCCGCGAAAAACGAAATCCGGCGGTCAATCCTCATCTCACCTACGCGGACAATGACGCCTACGGTTTCTTCAGGGTCGTCATTGACGCCGAACGCTGTGCGGTCGAGTTCGTGACGGAGCCACAACCTGTGGTCGACCATACCAATAGCGACGAACCGCCGGTACGACGTCGGGTCAAGCTGGAAGTTCCGGCAGTTAAACCAGGCCAACCGGCGCGCCTCGAGCAGTTCAAGGTCATTGGTGAAGCGCCGTTAATGGGAGTCCGGGAGGAAGACTGAGCCCATTGACGTACCTGTGATTAGCCTGCGCGGGAGGTGTTCATGGTTGAATTTTTTATCTCAAAGTATTCTGTTCCGAGGCAGCTGTGCAGGAGTCTGTTGGTAATGTTTTTCGCTGCCGGTTTCTCAGCTCGACGTCCGTCTGGCAGCTTTTTTATCAGGTCATGCGAAATGCAGTATTATTCTTCCGTTGCGGTTTCCGGCAAGAATTAGCGATCAACGAGTTTCGACCGGTATTACGATTGCAGTGAAGCACATTGAGCTCAAACTCGACTTAAGCCCAACCCAGGCCAGTTTGGATGAACTGGCTGCAGGTCTAAACGAGCATTCACTCCCGATTGTTGAGAAACCCGGGTTTCAACCTGTTGCGCTTTTTGCGCGAGAGAAATGCAATCGCCTGCAGGGAGGAGTCTACGGCCGAATCAACTGGAATTGGCTCAGCATATCTCGTCTGTGGGTTAGCCCCGATAGTCGAGGCAGGGGCCTGGGGTCAACATTGTTGCGTCGATTGGAAGCAGAGGCGGTTTTACGAGGATGTACAAATTCACATGTGGATACGTTCAGCTTCCAGGCACGAGAATTTTATCTCGCGAACGGATACAAGCCGTTCGCTGAACTGCAGGACTATCCGGATGGACACAGTCGTATCTATCTGAAGAAATCGTTATAAATAAGGGGTCGAAGTAAGGGGTCGAACCGATTTAATCGTTAATAAGGGGTCGAACCGACTTTTCTGCATAGACCCTTGAACTACCACGAATATCCGAGTGTCGATTAAATCGGTTCGACCCCTTTATGCGGTCCACTCATCGCGCGTAATTTTATAGATCGGGCTGTTCTCGCCCCAGCAGCGGGCGCGGCCGGCATAGTGAAAGCCGGCCTTTTCCAGGACATTCTTCGATGCGACATTTTCGGCATTCACCGATGCCACCACCTCTTTCAAAGAAGTCTCCTGAAACGTGAATCGCAGCATGCGGGCGCAAATCTCAGTGGCATAGCCTCGTCCCCATGCCGATCGTTTTAGAAAGTAACCGACCTCGATGTCAGCATCCGGCATCTGTCCCATTACGATCAGTTTGTAGTCAATGTCGTCCTCTTCGATTGGCATAGGCAGAAGGTATGTGCTACCGAGTTTCTCGCCAGTTATACGATCGGCAACACACCAGATTCCAATTTCTCCGTCGCTGCCTCGTCTAACAGCGTCCGCCATTTCCTCCGCAACCTCCCGCTCAGTCATGGCCTCGCATATGTACCTGACAACCTCTGGATCCGTCCATAACGCTATCGAAAGATCGAGATCGGTCAACTCAAGTGGCGTCAGACGCAGGCGGTCGGAAAGTAATTCCAGGTTCATGCGCAAATCATTGTCGGAAGCAGGTTCACAATGCAAGTGTCGCCGAAAAATATAGAAATAAAGGGGTCGAACCGATTATTTTGTATAACGCCTCGGTCTGCCACGATTGCAGGAGTGTCGATTAAATCGGTTCGACCCCTTAACGTGTTGTTTAACCGGCTGGTGCTTTCTCCAAACTCATTACGGCACGGTGCGCCTCTTCGATCGCGGATTCAGTCATCGCGTTCGAGGCCGAGTCAGTTCCGGCGAATGCGATATTGCCGACACGTTGCCGGCCATCGACCCACGGGCGACGCGCGTGCTGCCACAGTTCCGGCCACCAGGCGACATCGCCTGAATCGTCGTCAACCGAATAGGCGTAACCGTGCGGCCATCGATTGACGGTAATGCCAGCAATATCGCGTGCCGAGTCAAACCCGCCCGGGCCCAGCATGCGCCCAAGCTGAACCCGAACGTTACGCTCGAAAGTCTCAAACGATGTCGCCAAAAGCGCCTGGCGCCCCGCCCGAAACTGATCCGGCGCCGGCAAGCCTGGCGAAAGTGGAATGTGACTCATATGCAGAATAACGGGTTCGTCCGGTGATACGGAAAAACGGTAATCGCCTATGCTCACCGGATGCGTAAACATGACGCCCTGAAAGAAACTGCCTGGGCAGTACGCCCGCTGGATGCCAAGTTCAGCAAGACTTCGCCAATTGCGGATAAGCACGTTCGTGTATACGAGCGGTGCGCGAACAGAACTGCCGAGTGCCGCGGCCTGTTTCTGCGGCACGTCGGGACAGATATGCGGCAGCATCGCGTGGTAGCCGGCCCAGACAACCTTGTTCGCCCTGACGGTCCGGCTGTTACTCCCGTTCACATAAGTGACGTCCACAGCGGCATCCAGATCGCCGTCCTGGTGACGCAAACCAACCACTGTGCTGTTCAATCGAATCCGGGTGACATTCTCGGGCCGATCAAGCGCGGAGTAGTCAAACCGCGCGGTTACGACATCCTCCATTGTATTACCCGGCGCAACGCCCGGAATCAATTCGCGGACCAGCAGGCGAGCAACTGATGCGTTGCCGTCAGGAAAGTAGAATCTTCCGTTGTCTTCTTCGCCTTCACTTTCATCGTTCAGGCCGAGATCCATTCCAGCGAATCCCGGGTAGCCAACGTTCCATGCCATCCACGCTGGTAGTGCATCGGCACCGATAGCCCAGACGCCTTCTGGCCACTTCTGCACGAACCTGAGCACCTCCTCGCCCATGTCGGCATACTCCTTGAGATACTCACTCCAGCTATAGGTTTCCAGTACCTCGCGGCGCTCGGCAAGAGTCATTCCGGGCAGGTAATCGACCTCATCGGCGAACAGTCGCGCGAGTTCAGTTCTGGCCGAGTCTGACAATGGCAGGTCGTCAATAGAATCACTGAGTCCATGCTCACCGCCGGCGAGAAAGTCGCGCCCGAAAGTTTCTTTGTCGAAGAAACTGACGCGGCCGGCACCGTGCGATGCAAACAGGTCTTCATGGTGATATTCATTGAGGCGGTGGTGATCAATGCCCAGTTCCCGCATTACCTGCTTCGCGATGTCCGGATAGGAATCCGCGGCCTCGATAAGCATCGTGCCGCCGTAGCCAATGAATGTACGGCCGTCGAGTGTAAATTCATTGCGTTTCGCATGCCCGCCAAAATCATCGTGATTGTCCAGGATCAGGACGCGCGCATTCGGATTCACATCACGGTGGTAGATATACGCTGCGGTCAGACCACTAATGCCCGCACCAACAACGACAAGATCAAAATGCTCACCGGTATCCTCTGCCGACCAGCTTTGTCCCTGCACCGTCGCGTGAGCTGTTTCAAAAGAGCCAGGGTGGGATCCACGCATGCCGGTCTCGGCTGGCGGATAGTAACCAGACGTGTCGCCAAGCATCTGTCGACCGGTTCCGGCACATCCGGGTAGCAGCGATGCACCGACTGTAACGCCGACTCCATTCAGGAAGTCACGTCTGGAAATCTCACGATCCATGCCAAGGCGTCGGTCACGCGAATTCACTTGGAGCTCCAGCCAATAATTTCACTCGCTGCCATATGCCTGCTCGCAGGCTTCGCGATCGATCACGATCGGCTCGCGATAGTTTCCGGGCACTTGCCAGGGACCGCTAAATCCCTTCGGGACAACCAGCGATTCGCCAGCAACGTATTCCGTCGATACACCGTCAGCGTCAGGCAGGATCAGCCTGCCATCGAGTACCTGGACAAACTCATCAACGGGAAACGGTCCATCCATTCTGAAGGTAGCCGCATCATCCTCGTAGATCTCTACAACGAGCTCTTCGCCGTAGTGGAGAGTCTCCCCGCGAGGCCGGTGGTTTCCTTCGAGCACATCCTCGGGAGCGACAAAGGGTTCTCCAGCCGGCCATCCAACTCCTGCGAGCTTGTCCGCATCCATCTTGGCGGCCCTGACAGCATCGGCCGCACTGGCAACGGCGCTCAGACTCAAAAACATGATGGCGCCCGCCGCGAGTCCAGCGCGTTTATCAGCGGTTAAAAACATGATTTTATCCAACACGGCCCCCCCGATAAATGTTGCTGGTCATAGACTAACAGTGAATTCGCTTGATCCTCAAACGCGATCATTGTGTGCCACTTGCTCCAGCAACGGTGCTTTAAGCCTCCTCCAAGACGGGAACATAAAGACCGCAATGCTGCAAATCCGGATCGGGGGATGTACTTAGCGGTAAATGCCACTTAGACAAGATGATCCTCTTGACGCTGACGTGACGTTCAGAAAGACTGATGAAAGCTGAATTGAATTTGCCCCTTCCCGATACTGTCTGTGTATTGGTGCATGTACCCGCCCTGGATGCGCAGCGAGTCTGAGAGGCTATAACCGACCGCACCGTATAACCTGTTCCGATCGAACTTTTCTACAGTGCGGCCAGCACCGATATCCCGCTCGCCATTGATGAAGATTTCGTTGTACATCGCCAGGTAAATCGCACCGGCTTTCAGATCGTCACCGTTCAAAGGTACATCCATGAAAATCGCGTAACGAAACCGGGTCCGAAAGTCCTGCTTGTCTACCCAGCGCTGCTCGAAACGAAAGCGATGGCGTAGATACACGCGTGATCCGATCTTGTGTGGCAACAACGCCTCCTGGTAGATACGGTCCTCACCAGAGGTGTCGTTACCCGACCCAAACTCGCCCGACGTGATGTTGCCGTAACCCAGGGTAAACAACGCGCCGCCGGACGCAGGTGTATAAGTCAGCCCGCCGCGAATAAGCAACTGTTCGAGGTCACCACCCAGGTCCCAGTTTCTATATTGTATGTCTCCCTGCAATCCCCAACGGCTGTCATCAAACCTGTTTCCAAAAAAATACATATACCAGGCGCCAATCTGATCTTCGTCAACCTGCGCAACAGCAGGATTGAACAGGGTCGTGACGAACAGCAGCGTCAACGTCTGCAAAACTTTCTTTAGTTGCATTGCGTTCCTCACGCGATGAATACGGAATGCGAATATTACCGGTCTGTGGGCCCGAGTCCATGAGGAATGATCGATGCATACATCGGAAAAACTGAATAAACTGGCACGTTATATCGAATTATCTACTTACCCGGTCAACCGTAAGATAGTGGCGGTAAGGTTAAAAGAAGGGCCAGGCCACCTTCTGGCACACCATCCTGTGGCTGTGTTCTATTGATACAACAATATTCAGTTTACAATTGCTAGACGGCGCCGCGCCAGGAGCGAGACCGGCACGGCGATGACACACGCCCAGATTGGTGTGTCGGACCATGCGGTGCGACCGTCGGTCAGCAGCGCTTGAACGGCCAAAAGGAAACCAAGCAACAATCCACCCCGGACCCGAACAGGATCCAGTCGCTTTGAATACACATCAGAGACAGAAATGGGGGCGCGGTATTGCTTACCTGCCCAGACGTAAGCAGCTGCCAGCGTGATGACAATCAACCAGTCCAGTGAGGGCAACTGAAAACTGATAAACGACGGCGCTTCTATCAACAGCCACGCGAAGACTGTCAGGCACGCTCCTGCAGCCAGGAAATGATGGCGCTGCGGATCAGTTAGTGTTGCGTTGAGTGAAAATGCAACCGCGGCCAACAGCAGAATCAGGCCCTGCTCGAGGCTGATCGCTGCCCAGATGCAGATGCCGAGGATTGAGATGGTATCGAAAGGCCTCGCTGGGAGCCCGGTGGAGCGGTTGACAATGCGCACGAGCAACAGCGCGACGAAAGGTAACAAAACCGAGGTTGCGTCTAAGAACAGCAAAGCCGACCATGCTAACGCCACGGCGACGAACGCGGCCACGTCGTCGTCAGGAGAGAGCTCGCGAGTCAACGCCCACGCCACGAAGCACGTCAACATAGTGCCCAGCCCTTTCGACAAAGCGCCTCCGTCCAGTTCCAGGACAATGGTCAGACCTGCACTCGCCAATGCCAGGAGCGGCAGCAGAACCAGCAGTGCACGGTTCGTCGGATAGCGGGGATCTACGGGTCGGGCAATCGACGAAAAGCGATATATCCCACTTGGTTTTGGCAACGAATCAGGCACTGGATGCCCCTAACAAGCCAGGCTCCAACAATGCCCAGCGGCGCAAGAGTGATTCGCGACAGTATCTTTCGCCTGCACCGATGCGGCTGAACCGGGAGAAAGGAGCTGGCATACAAAACCTCTTGTTGAGTGTCGTTGGTTACTGCGCGCTAAAGAACAGGTGTGTGTTGGGGATGCCTTCAAGAGCATGAGCTGTACTCCATCTAAAGTATCTCACTTATATGTTGACCTTGTATGTGACCGTTACGATTCGAAACATTTCGTCCGCGGCAATGTTATACGATGGTGTACTTACGAACCCGATTGAACACCAACAATATCGCGAGATTCTTCAACTAATGACACAGCACGAATACATCTTCATCGCGATTTCAATCGTACTTGGCCTGGCGATGACTCGACTGCTGCATTCCGCCGCCGGACTGGTTCGCGCCCACAAACGCGTGACCTTTCATTGGGCAACGGCACTCTGGGGCGTCATCGTTTTGATCTATATCCTGCAGCTCTGGTGGGTTGGCTGGGAACTGCGAAATTTTTCGGATTGGGGCATCACTGATTTTTTCGTGCTCGTGATCGGTTCCATTTTTGTCTATGGCGCAGCCGATCTCGCGCTGCCGACTGAGGACTACGACGTGTCTGCCGACGATGAACTGGATTTCCTGGCACATAGTCAATCGCTTGGACGTGTCTCGGCGCTTTCGATGCTTGGCTATTTCGGTGTAGGTCCATACGTCAACATAACCATGTTTGACAATCCTGCATTGCCGTCATTAGGGATACCGAGCATTGGCGGAGTCATGATGCTATTGATCATGTTAAGGCCGGCATGGTTCAAATCGATTGCAGTTGTATTTGCCGCTTACACCATCGTGATCCTCTTCCTGACCGCCTGATCACCCCGTCTAAAAGCTGAAGCCTGCTCATGTGAAATGCTGGCTACCGTCAGAGCCGCCGCCCGATACAGTCGACGCTGCTCGCCACTTCTTATATAAAGGACACGCTGGAGTGAACCGCTGTTCACGCCGGGGGTTTTTCGCCTACAGGAAAGCCCATCGACACTCGCCTGTTGCGGCCTGGGCTAATCGACGACTGGCTGCCTTTTTTTGGAGTAATTTACCTTGAGAATATTTTTTAGCCTGGTTGCATTGTTCGGGCTCGCGACCTCGGTTGCCGCTCAGCAGCGATTCGAGTTTTCATCTTTCGAGATCCCGGGAAACGGAAGGATCGTCGTACCCGTCGCGGAAGGCGAGACACTAAGCGGTATTGCTGTGACAGTCGATCAACAAACCAATGGCGCGCTGACAGTCGCGGCGACGGAAGCAGCATTCACTGGCGCGCTTGGCGAGTCACTGACGCTGTATGGTGTGAGTCCGTTTTCCCGTGTCGACCTGGTTGGCGTTGGCGCGGAACCGATCGGACGTGTCGTGGCAGAAAATTTCGGCGGCACCGCGGCGTCACTGCTGGGCGATACGACAGGCGGGGCGGTACAGATCCTGTGGCCCGATGAAAACACGGAAGCAGAAGCGACCGCTGCGCGGGTCGCTTTTGGCTATCAACTTCGCAGCTATCGATTCGATCGACACCAGGCCGAGCAGGTAAACAGGGATGAACTGCCAATCGTGCGGCTGTTAAGCGATGACCGCTCCGAAAGCGAGTTCGATGACGATCTTGCCCACCTTGCCGAAGGCGTCTATCTCGCGCGTGACATGAGCTCGGAGCCTGCCAACATTATCTATCCGCAATCATTCGTTGAGCGCGTCGAGGAACAGTTTGACGGGCTTGATAACGTCAGCATCAAAGTGCTGGATGAAGAAGACCTGCAGCGACTGGGCATGGGCGCACATTGGGGTGTTGGCAAAGGCTCATCGCGACCGCCTCGCCTTTTGATTATCGAATACATGGCGGGCGGCAACGGGTCACCTGTGGTGCTTGCAGGAAAAGGCATCACTTTTGACACCGGCGGTATTTCCCTGAAAGACAATGACGGCATGTGGCAGATGAAGGGTGATCTCGGCGGCGCGGGCGTGGTAACCGGTACCGTGCTGGCCGTAGCGCGTCGAGGTGCAGAGGTAAACGTCGTAGCACTTGCCGCACTCGCAGAAAACATGCCCTCGGGCAGCGCGATTCGCCCTGGCGATATCCTCACTTCCATGTCCGGCATCACGATCGAGATTGGATCTACCGACGCTGAGGGACGACTGGTACTGTCGGATGCCGTGCACTACGGCCAGGTTACCTATGAACCCGGCGTGCTGATCGACGTCGCAACGCTGACCGGTTCCGTCGGGCGGGCGCTTGGAGACGAGTATGCAGGCGTCTTCGGTCGCCACGACGATCTCATCCAGCAGCTGGTGGCGGCGGCAGAAGCCGCAGGCGAACCTGCCTGGCGTTTGCCACTGGACGACTCGCATTTCGAGCAGATCAAGTCAAAATACGGGGACATCGTTAATAGTGGCGTTGGCAATCCCGGCGCCAGCGTTGGCGCCGCTTTCATCGGCTCGTTTGTCGCCGAAGACCAGCTGTGGGCACACTTTGATATCGCAGGTGTTGATTACCTTGAGGAGGATCGGCCAACCGTTCCGGCAGGTTACTCCGGCTGGAGCGTACGTGCGCTCGACGAGTATCTGCGTCGACATCATCAGAGATAGGGGGCGGGATCCGAGCACAAGAGAACCCGGCGAAAGACCTTGCACCTGAATACGGCGCCGCACCGTGCAGCGCCGTTTTATTTACCGGTGTCCGGCGCTATTGCCATGGCACCGTTGCGTGGAGCGGCACAACGCCAATCCATTTAACTTAATGGTGGCGCCCACGCCTGTTGTGTGGTTAGAATCAGTCTAAGTTTCGGGCTCTTGTCGCGTCTCCGTTGAATATTGGGCATGTTTTTCGCGGGCGGAAATCCAATCTGCGACCGCGCAGGCCCGCCATTGCTACCTGGCGCTATACACATCAATACGACTCAAACATTGGGAGAATGCAGTATGCGTTTACGACCCAGTCGGCTGAACCGCAATTCCCCACGACTTCTTTGCTGTAAATTTTTCCTGTGCGTCGCATTGCTGCGGCCCGGTTTCGAGGAAGCGCACGCTGCACCAGTCTGTTCGACCGGCAGTGACGGGATCGTTGATATTTCTTCGCTTGCCACCCGGGTCAATGTCTATTACCCGGCGCCAGACCCGGCAATCTCGGCGACGACTGTTGCCGCCGGGTCGACGACGATACCGATCGATACCACGCTGGGTGGCCAGTCCGGCAACCTGCATCCTTCATTGAGTCCGACTATTTCTGCAGGCGATATCCTGATCGTAATGCAGATGATTGGCGCTGGCATCGATACCAGCAACAATCATCTGTCGACGGGTGACTACGGTGATGGCCCTGGCGGTCTTGACCAGGCTGGCACTTTAAATACCGGCACCTTTGTCGCTGGACAATATGAATTTGTAATTGCCATCGGACCGGTCAGCGGCGGTGCCATACCCATCGAAGGCGTTGGCGCGGGTAGCGGTCTGTTAAATGAGTATGTGAGTTCGAACGTAACGACGGCAACGCTCGGCGTGCGTCGCTACCAGGTTATCAAGGTGCCGCAATTCTCTCGTTTGACGCTGTCCGGTCAAATTGTCTCGGATCGCTGGAACGGTCGCTGGGGTGGCATATCGGCACTCAACATGCGCGCACAACTTTCGCTGCAGAACGGCGACTTCAATGCGGACGGCCGCGGCTATCGAGGTGGGCAATTCTTCCCCGATCGCTCCGACAATTTGGAAGGCGCCGTCAATGGCAATTTCGGCTACAAGGGCGAGGGCACAGCCGGTTTTCCCCAAAGGTTGTTCAGTCGCGTGTTGCTCGAGGAGCAGCCGGGGACTAATGGTGAGGAAAGCAGTCTCGCAGGTTATCCCGGTGTCGACGGTGCGGGACCCGTCGGCACAGCGTGGACACGAGATGCCGGCCAGGGCGCACCCGGCACGGCAGGATCCGGCGGTGGTGGCGCAGAGGATGCCGGCGCCGGCGGTGGTGGCAACTTCAGTCGCGGGGGTCGCGGCGGACAGGGAGTTGACGGTGCGAATACCGAAGGGTTTGGTGGCGCATCTTTTCCGCAACATGTGGCGGCAACGCCCGATCTGTTTGCAATGGGCGGCGGCGGCGGTGCCAGCAATGGCAACGATATAGGCTCCCTCGACCTGACAGTGAGCAGCGGCCAGGCTGGCGGTGGCGTTGTTTTCCTGAGGTCGGTGCGCATTGATGCCGCTGGTGGCGGAACAATATCTGCCAACGGAGATTCCGGCGGCACGGCAGCCTCTGAGGGTGGCGGTGGTGCGGGCGGCACGATTCTCATTCATACGGATAACTCGACAGTCGACGGCATCGCATTTTCTGCAGTCGGCGGTACGGGTGGATCCAACCTGGAACTTCTTGATGGTGCCGGTGGCGGTGGCTCCGGCGGCGTCATCTGGCTATCTGATACGGCGCTCGGTACCGCTACCTCCGCCACGGCTGGCGGCGCCGGCGGTACCAGCGCCTCCACCGGTGTTTACGATGGCTTGGCGGGTGGTAACGGCGCATTGAATTCGATTGGCGCTATCGCCGAATTCGACTGCAATTTCGTAACGCTGGGTGTCTCAAAAGAATTCACATCGCAAACCCGGGTCGGGACAACCGGCGCGGTGTTCGACCTGGTTTTTACCCTCGCGGTCGAGAATTTCAGTCTTACCACGGCAGCGATAAACGTACAGATCGACGACGATCTCGATGCCGCATTTCCTAACGCTACGTCCATCGCAATTCAGGGCGCGCCTGACCTGGGCGGGTTTACCGCACCTGCAGTTGCCTACGACGGGGTCACGCAAACCGACCTGCTGATCGGCACCGATACGTTGGCCGCCGGCGCAGTTCGATTCATAACCTATACCGTGCGCGTTGATTTTGGCGCCGACACCGGACCATTCACGACGCAGGCGCGCGTTACCAGCTCGCAGATTGCGGGTGGCTTTGCACAGGTCCTGGATCTGTCACACGTGGGCGCAGATCCCGACCCGGATGGCGACGGTGATCCCAGCGAGACCATCGCCAAGGGTGGAGACGCAAACGAAAATGATGCGACGCCGGTCGTGCTGGATTTCATGATCGCCACCGATGATGACAACGACGGCATAGCCAACAGCGTCGAGGGCGGTGGCGACACGGATGGTGATGGCACCATCGATTCCCTGGATACCGACAGTGATAACGATGGCATTCCGGACAGTGACGAGGAAATGAATCAACCACCACTGACCGGAAACGATACCGACGGCGACGACATAGACGACGCCCTGGATGTGGACAGCACCGGCGGTACGGACGGCGATGGTGACGGCGTTGACGATCTGTACACGTTGACTGATTCAGATAGTGATGGCATTCCCAATTACGTCGACAGCGATGCTGACGGCGACGGCATACCCGATGTTATTGAGGGTGGCGGGGACAGCGACCTCGACGGGATTCCGGATTATCTTGATACCGACAGCGACAATGACGGCATACCCGATTCGGTCGAAGCCGACAATTTGCCGCCCGCTGCAGGTGCCGACGCGGACAACGATGGCATTGACGATGCATTCGACGTTGACAGCACGGGCGGGACTGATGCAGACGCGAACGGCATTGATGACGATGCTGAGCCCGTTGACACTGACGGCGATGGCATGCCCGACTATCTCGACATAGATAGTGATGATGATGGCATTCCAGACGCAATAGAGGGCTCCGGCGATACGGACGGCGATGGCGTTGGCGATTGGCGCGACATAGACACGGACAATGACGGCATTCTGGATAGCGCCGAAGGGCCATCCGGTGCGGACGTTGACGTCGATGGCATTGACGATGCCTATGACGCCGATGTCACCGGTGAGGCTGATGCAGACGGCAACGGCGTCGTAGACGACCTGCTGTCGGTCGATGCTGATATGAACGGCGTTCCGGACGCCGATACAGATAACGACGGTGTGCCGGATTTTCGTGATCTCGATGCGGACAATGACGGCATCAACGATGTTATCGAGGCGGGCCAGCCGGACGCTGACGGCAACGCGCAGGCGGATGCCGGGAGTATGCCGATAGGTGCTGGCGCACTGCCCGATGCCGACGGAGATAGCCTGCCGGATTTTCAGGAAGTCGATTCAGACAACGACGGAACTTTCGACATTGCCGCTACCCCGGAAGCCGGACTCGATGCTGACGTCGATGGCGTCGTTGACGATGGCACCGATTCCGATGGCGACGGCATTGTCGATGTTGTTGATGGCATGCCGCAATCGTTTGGCGACGGCGTTGACACTGACCAGGACGGTATTTCAGACGCTGACGAAGACCTTGTTGCCGGAACGGACACCGACATGGATACGATCCCCGACTATCTCGATCTCGATTCGGATAACGATGGCATTCCGGACGAACTCGAAGGCGGAGGAGATGCAGACGGCGACGGCATTGCCAACTTCCGCGATCTCGATAGCGATAAGGATGGCATCGACGATGCCACTGAATCTGATCGCGTCCCGCCGCTCAGTGAAAATGACGACGACATGGATGGTCTGCCAAACGAAATCGATGTAGATAACACCAATGGCGTGGACCTCGACGGTAATGGCGCGGACGATGCGCTGGAACCAAACGACACGGATGCCGATACGATCGATGACTATCTGGACGTCGACAGCGATGATGACGGCATACCCGATATTATCGAAACCGTGGCTGATACCGACAATGACATGGTTGGTGACTGGCGCGACACTGATTCGGACGATGACGGCATTGATGACGCGACTGAGGCTGATGCGGTCCCGCCACTCAGCGGAGCGGATACCGACGGCGACGGTTTAGACGATGCCATTGACGTTGATGCTACAGGCGGAATGGATGCCGACGCTGACGGCGTTGATGATGCGCGACAGCCGAACGACACCGACGGAGACGGAACGCCTGATTTTCGTGACACCGATAGCGATGGGGATACGCTGCCGGACAACACCGAAGGATCCATCGACTCGGATGGAGACGGCATTGGCAACTGGCGTGATCCCGATTCCGACAACGATGGCGTCGACGACAGCATCGAAGGTGATGTGGATACCGATGGCGACGGCATGCGTGACTCGATAGATACGGATAGCGACAACGACGGTGTTCCGGACGATGTCGACAGAGGCGATAAGGACAATGACGGCTTGAACGATCGCATCGATGCCGACGAAGGTCGCCTGGAAACCGCGGTACGCGGGGCCGGCAGCGTCGGTTTGTTCATGACAGGTGTTTTGCTTATGTTGTTGACCGTAAGAATCGTTTTGCGGCGTCGTTCGTCGGCGTCTGTCGCGCTACTGGTCGCGGCCTGTGCGCTCATCACGAGCCCGGGTGCGCGCGCCGATAACCACGTATGCGGCTTCTCCGGCGACGAATTCGAAAAATGCTGGTACGCCGGCGCAGGCATGGGGGTAACCCACGTCGATCCGGAAGGGCAGGCCGGTGGCTGGTCGACAAAGGACGATAGCGACAGTGGCTGGAAGGCACTGTTGGGCTGGCAATTCAGTCCGCGCTGGTCGCTGGAGCTGTCCTACGTTGACGGTGGCGAGGCCGGCCTCGGCAATGTCGATGCCGCGCTCGAAGCGCTTATACCGGGGGCTTCGATTGACTACAGGACGCCATCGCTCATGGCCGTTCGCTGGTTTCGCGATCCGGAGGCAAACTGGAACTATTTCCTCAAAGTCGGTGCGTCGGCAATCGACAACGACGCAAGCGACAGTCGAATTCCCTTTAAAGAGCAAACCGATGTTCAGCTTGCCGGCGGTTTGGGCGCACGCTGGCAGTTTAGCGATCATTGGTTCCTGCGAGGCGATATCGACTTCTATGATCGTGATCATTCGTATGCGGGCTTGTCTGTTGGGGCGAGATGGGGAGGTCGAGGGGTAATACCCACTCCCGAACCGACGCCTGAGCCGGAACCCGAGCCTGCGCCTCTTCCACCGCCGCCACCACCACCGCCCCCGCCACCGGCGGACGGCGATAATGATGGCATCGTCGATCCTCGCGACGATTGCCCGAATACGGCGCCGGGCGTCGCAGTAGATTCGCGGGGATGCGAGATTCGTGAGGAGATTCGCCTGCCGTCTGTCCAGTTCGAAACGAATTCCGATGTTCTGCTGGCCAGCGCTGCCAATGAACTAGACGATGCTGCGCGCACGTTAATCAGGAATCCAGACCTGGTTGTCGAGGTGGCCGGACATACAGATGCAAGCGGCGCAGCCGACTATAACCTCGGTCTGTCAGAGCGACGTGCCAAGACGGTCTTTGACTACCTGGTCGAACGGGGCGCAGATGCGGACAACATGAGCATAAGAGGCTACGGCGAAGCCGAACCCGTTGCTGACAATGCGACACAGGCAGGTCGCCAGGAAAACAGGCGCGTCGTGCTACGGGTCATCGAACGCTAGGACACTTCAGTAAATATTCGGGTGTCGCCAGGATGTGTTTCTTCGGCGGCACCGCGACAACTGCCTCCAAGGTGGCATTGCTGACGCGCGCTGGCTGCTGACAACGACGCGTTTGGCGACTGCGACATTAAAGAATCGGGCTGAGCAGTCGCGCGCCTGCGGCGCCGAGTTTGAACAGCGCGTTTTTTTCGTCAACTTCATCATGACTGACCTGTTTCGAACTGGCGAAATCGGCCTCGAACATGGCTTCCATCTCCGCTGCAAGCTCATAGTTCACGCTGAGCAATGTGATTTCGAAATTTAGTCGAAAAGATCGATTGTCAAGATTTGCGGTGCCGATACCAACGCCGAAGTCATCAATCAGGAATGTCTTCTGGTGCATGAATCCTTCCATGTAGCGGTAGAAGCGAATGCCCTTGGCACCTGTGAGTTTCATGAAGTAAAAAGATGCCAGGTAAACCATCCGGTGATCGGGGTTCGCAGGCAGCAGGATACGCACGTCAACGCCCCGTAATCCCGCAACCTGCAGCGCGGCAATAATCTCGGCATTGGGCACGAAATACGGGCTGGCAATCCAGAATCGATTTTGCGCCGAGTGGATCGCGTGCACGAACATCAGGTTGCAGGTCTCATAGTCATCGGCCGGCCCGCTCGGCAATACGAGAACATCCGCGTTTCCACCATCGGCTATCCGGGTTTCCCATTCCAGGCCCTCAATAGTCTCGCCCGTGGCCCAATGCCAGTCTTCAGCAAATATGAGCTGCAGGGCATCGGCGCTGGGACCCTCGACTGCCGCATGGGTGTCACGCCAGGAGCCAAAGCGAGCGCTCTTGCCGAGGTATTCGTCGCCGACGTTGAGGCCGCCGACATAAGCAAAATCGCCGTCGACGACCAGGACTTTGCGATGGTTTCGAAAGTTAACCTGGAAGGGATTGGCAAAAATTTTCGATGATCGAAATGCCGAGATATTCACACCCGCGTCGCGATAATTGCGAATAAATGCCTTGCTGAGCGTTCGGCCTCCCAGCTGGTCGTACAGAAAATAGACCTCCACGCCGTTTTTTGCCTTATCGATCAGTAACTGCTGCAATCGATGACCCAGGTCATCGGCGCGCACGATAAAAAACTGGACCAATACGTACTTTTCCGCCCTGCCGATCGCATCGAACATTGAATTAAATGCCGCCTCACCGTTGTTAAACAATTCAATACGATTGCCATAAGTGAATGGGAGATGGGCCAGGCGTTCGAGAAAACTCAGCCGACCGCCATAATCCGGCAGGTCCGAGCGGTATCCATCGCAAACATTGCGCGCCTTTTCTGCAATCCAGCTGTGTTCGGTATCGGAGTACCGGCGCGCGTCGACATAGCCGCTAAATCGGTTTCGACCAAAAACCATGTACAGAGGCAATGCGACCAGCGGTAGCGCAACAAGACTGATGGCCCAGGCGGTAGCCCCCTGCGCGGAGCGTGCATTAAACACGGCGTGCACGGCCGTGGCGATCGCTACACCTACGAGTATCGCGTAGGCAATCGCAGCAAATGCCAGCGATCCGGGAGCGGAAACGAAGTCAGCCGTGGTGGGGTCCATGCGGCATAGTATTACCGTCTCACAACCAAACGTCACCTGCGACCCCAGGTTTGTCGCACTGGGAGTTCGCGGCGGGCAGTCGGTGACTCATCAAATCACCGATAAGAAATTTTACTGCTTAACGTGGAACGGCGTTCAGAA
>JAJFKP010000041.1 GCA_021773135.1 Woeseiaceae bacterium
CCAGCTGAGCTACGGGCGCATTGTTTGGTGATTTCTCTGGAAATAGCCTTAAACAGATATTACTGGTATTGGCCTGTCCACCCCGTTGTGGGAGGCGGCATTATAAGCTGGAATGAAGTCAAAACAAGTCCGGGCGGCGCGTTTGCGCTATCCAATCGAGACGTTACTCCGATTGACGATAGCTCGCCTCCAGAACTGCGCGGCTTTCCTCCCCGTAGAGAACATTATCGCGACAGCCCTCCACGCCAAATATCGCGACGGGGTCAAAACAACCTGTATCCAGTGCAAAATCAATGAGTTGCTCTGCTGACAGCGCCTGCCTGCCCGCCCTTTCGCTGAGCGGGAAATGCATACCGCTTAAGCCGTCGTAGGCTCTGTAGACAAGTTCAGTGCATACAATTCGATCCGAGGTGAAGAAATCGAAGTCGAAGTTGTACAGCTTTCCATGGTGCGTGAGCGCCCGGCCGATGGCTTCATGAATTACGTCGTTTTCAAGGTTTGGTCTCAGCACCACGAATTTATCAACCGAAAGTGACTCTTCCAGTGAACGTAGCCTGACCCCATCCTTGCGCGCTTCGAGTACGCAAATGTCGTCCCTCCACAGTTTCTCGACCCGTGTTGATTTTTCAATGTTCGCGCCTGCAACCTGCGCGGACGTGCCAATGTAAAAAGCAGCATGCGGCCAGTAACCCGGAATGAACAGATTTGTCAGCGCCTTGGCGTGGCGCGTAATGATGACGTCACCTGGGTGCAGAAAAGCACCGATCAACTCGCACACCTCAGCGGTAACAGATTTGTTTTTGAGATCCGCAACCTCCGCGGCTGTTCTGCCAACACCCTCGAGGATTTTCGCAAGTACATTGTGCGCGGTCACAACGCCACGACGACGCCATTTGTGGCTTACGTAGCTCCATGCTCGCCTAAAGTGATGCCGTGCACTGGGATTTAGACTTGATTCAAGTGCTGCAAGATCGTTGACTATAAAACCAACGTGCTCGTCATCACGAAACGTCTCGAGCCTGGCTCGATGCCTGTTTGCAAACTGCATTGCATCCCGAATGGCCATCACGTTCTGGTAGTCAACGAACGCGGAGAAGATCCTGGTGAACTGTTTGCGAGCGATGCGGTACTCCGGAAATGCCTCGTTCAGTTTACGTTGGACGAGGCTGTGCGTTGCGACATCGAACAGCAGCAACCTGTCCATCCGTACCAGCAGGCAGCAGGCGGCATAGCCAATAATGAATCCGCGTACGTCAGTATCATCTTCAATTGACGACAGCGGTTTACCCAGCATTTCGAGGACTTCGTCAATGACGTCCCACAGGCTTTGGCGAATGCTTAAGAATCGTGCAAACCATAGCCCGATCGCTTCGTCTTCAGATGGTCGGAAATTGCCACGGGCGACAATCTCGCCAATGTCGGCCGGCGCAGGCGCATCTGTTTGCAGTTTCTCAATTGCCGAGCGCAAGCCACGGATACTGTCTGCATGACGGTCGAACATGATCAGCTAACGATCGGCATCTGACTAGCGCCGTTCCAGTTTGCGGAAGGCTGGAAAAAACCAGTGCCGAATCGCGAGCACCATCGTCGTGCCATGACGGTCCGAGGCCGGCATGCGACGTTCGTCCCAGTTAAGATCATCGAAATGTTCGCCGGTCGCTTTCAGCTTGTCGATAAGCTGCATCTGGCTTTTGCGTGACAACATGCCACTTTTTACGATACGGATGGATGCATCATCTGAGAAATCATGACTGAAGAATTCTGTTTGCACTCTGCTGCGAAAAAACTTTTCGATCGCCCCATTCTTCCGCCAGCTGAAATTGCTTGCAATAAGCAGTCGCACGCGATCACCAGGTTGCAATTCGATCACTTTCATTCGGTCGAGGCGGCGTAAATACTTAATCCCGTCTTCGCGGGATATTTCATAACGCTCAATCACCTCGTCAAACGACCAGTAGTTGAGCAGGCAATAGGTGACTAGCAGCAGGCGAATATCCGACACCATCTCGCGTTCATGTTCTGCCGAAAGTTGTTCGATCCGGGGATCCAGTGATTCGCTGATGGTGACCAAGTCGCCAATGTCGATTTCGAGAATGGCGCACAGCTCATCCAGGCGACGCAGCGAGAAGTTACCCGTCGAAAACATGTGTTTTACGGCGGATTCAGAAAGCCCGAGGCGTGCCGAGAGCGCCTTATAGGTCAGCCCTCGCAGCTTCAGCTGGCGTTTTAGTGCGTCAATGATGCGTGCGGAAGTTGCCATAATAGCTACGTAAGTTCTATTTTTTGATACTTTTAGTTCACAAGAGCGAACAAATGTCACTTTAGTTGCACTATATTACACCGCTTTTAAGCTAATGGGGCACTTACCATCTTGAAGGAGAGTCCCCATGAGCCTGATACGAAGAATATCGACAAGCATTACCGCGACGGTCGACAAAGCCGTCAGTCGCGTTGAAAACCACGACGCGATCATTAACTCGGCCTTAAGAGACACCCAACAGGCTGCTGCCCGTTCGCGAGTACGCCTGGAACGAGTCCGCAAGGACGGCGTGAGCCTGCATAACCGTCGTGCTGATCTTGAGACCGCCATCGTTCGCTGGACAGAACGGGCAAAGAGCATAGCGACAGACGATGAATCGACAGCGCTCGAATGCCTGCGGCGGAAAAAGGAATGCGAAGTGCAGCTCCGCAATCTGCGACTATCGATCGAAAAGCACGATGAACTTGAGTCACGCATCGTCGATCAGGTTAAGAAGATCGAAGCGCGCATTGGTGAGGTCGCGCAACAGAGAAACGTGATGCGTTCGAGGCAGTCAGTCGCCGAAGCCATGCGCACCATCAACGATATCGAAGGCGTGTCCTATGGAGACATCGAGGACACGTTCGATCGCTGGGAAATCAATCTTGGCGAATCCGAAATCCTGATGGGAGTCGGTACGCCCAGTGACCCGCTGGAGTCCACATTCATGGCGGAGGAAGAAGCCACCGAGCTCAGGGCCGAGCTCGCCGTGTTGTTGAAAACTGACGAGGAGGAACCGTCATGAACACAACTGTCGCAGATAAATTCGCGGACTTTCCGGACGACGATGTTGGTCCGAAGTTCATAAAATCGCGGCGCAGTTTCAGCGTCGATGGCATCACGCAATCGATCAAAAACTTCGCCACATTATCAGAAGCACTTCGCATGCTGGGCGCTGCTGTGCTGGTGACCTCTATGTCGGTGTTCCTGCTGCAAGGCTGGAACGAAGGCAACGACATCGGCCGCTACCTGATGCTGCTGTCGCAAACCGGCTTGCTCGCCGCAGCCGGCTTTGCAATGAGTCACGGGCTGCGGGAAACGCGCGGCGCCAGGATATTTTTTGGTCTTTCGCTGGTATCAATCCCCGCCAATTTCACGATTCTTGGCGCACTGGTGTATTCGGTGTTCAGTTGGGATATCGCGCCAATTGATGTTCCGGGCTATGCGCTCTGGCAGATCGACAGTTTCACCGGAACCGGCTTGACCTTTGCCGGGGCAATGCTGGTTCTCATACCCGTCGCCCTGTTTTGCTTTGCCATCCTGGCGCGGCAATCGGCGAAGACACTGTCGTTGCATTTCCTGCTGCTGAACTCGCTGCTGTTGTTGCCGATCCGTGGTTCCATGGCGGCAGGGTCCGTTGCCCTGGCGGGCGTGCTGTATGCACTCTTCGTCGTTGGCAAACTTTCTGCCAAAGACCGGTCGCTGAAAACCGGGGAAGGCAAGTTTGCGCTCGCAACCTTGTTCATTCCGGTTGGCATCATCCTGTTTCGCAGCATGTACTTTTACCAGGTCGACAGCCTGATGATCGCCATGGTTTCCATGTCGGCATTTCTTGCTGCGCGCCAGGTATCTGTGTTTCCCGAACGCAGTGCGCGTCTCGCGACGCTGCTTGAAAGCCTCTCTGTCCCGATCGCGATGGTTGCCTCATTGGCACTTGCCGATGCGTTGCGCCCGGTCTTGACGAATGCGCTTGCCGGGCCGGCCTTCGCTACGATCTTCACCCTACTGGCGCTGGATATTGTGCGGCGTACCGATAGCGGAGCACTCGCGCGAATTATCACGATGACAATAAGCATCGCTGTCGCCTTGGGCTTCACTACGAGTGTCTTCGACTTTCCGAGCGCACTCACAGCCATCCTGTGCATAACCGCCGGCGCGATATTGCTGCTGATGGGTGTGTCGATCAGTAGTCGTATGGCCTCGCTGTTCGGTGTATTAACGGTGGTCGCTGGCATACTTTTCGGCTTCCAGGAAATTCTGCAGCTGGTACTTACCAGTAGCTGGGTAGAACTCGCGATATTCGGAGCCTGCGCTATTGCGATGGGATCAATCGTCGATCGGCATGGTGTGGTGATCAAGCTGCGCCTGGTCAAATGGTTCGATGCCATTAGTGAGCAGCGGGCGCGAATAGCTCTGGAAGACTAACGTCAAAG
>JAJFKP010000042.1 GCA_021773135.1 Woeseiaceae bacterium
AGTACGGCTGATGGCAATCCTGAGCCAAGCCGGCAGTACACTGCCGGAAGGTGCAGAGACTACCTGAGAACTTTAGTGTTCTTAATGACAGGCTAGAGCGTCCCGCCCCTAACAATTCGGTTGAGGGTGATGAGATAGTCCACTCCAGTCAGAAATGGCCGGGCAGAGTGAATCCCTTGGTCCCAGGTTCGAGTCCTGGCGGGCCCACCATAAACAGGCGCACACCTGCTGTATTTTGGCAAAGCGCTAAAGATCAATCCGCGATTGTCGCAGGACACTGAAACGACATCGCGGGCGGATTGGGTTCGAGTCCTGGCGGGCCCACCATTGCGGATCGCAAGGCAGTATGTGAGTGAATTCGGGAATCTGGCCAGAACTGCAAACACACTGGTTGTGCCGGCCAAATTGAGCGATCTCAGTTCGATGATGGCGCTGGCGACCAATATTGCCAAAGGCAAGACTGTGGGCTCTGCTTAACGCCAAGTTTCACAGAGTACAACTAAATCTTAGTACCACGGGTCACCTCAACCGAGGTGGCGAACCAATACATGTAACGGATGGATCAGCATGAGTTCGGCAAAAATTATTTACACTATTACAGACGAAGCGCCTGCACTTGCAACGCACTCACTCCTGCCAATCGTCAAGGCGTTTTCGGCCGCCGCAGAGGTTGATGTTGAGACACGCGATATTTCGCTGGCGGGCCGCATAATTGCCAATTTTCCAGACAATCTGACCGCTCAGCAAAAACAGCATGACGCGTTGGGGGAACTGGGGGAACTCGCAAAGACGCCTGAAGCCAACATCATCAAACTACCCAATATCAGCGCATCCATTCCACAGCTGCATGCCGCAATCGAGGAATTGCAGTCGCAGGGATATGCTATCCCGGACTATCCGGATGAACCGCAAAACGACGCGGAAAAGGTAATCAAGGATCGCTACGCCAAAGTCCTTGGCAGCGCAGTTAACCCCGTACTTCGGGAAGGAAACTCCGACCGTCGCGTCGCCGCGCCGGTCAAGCAGTACGCGCAAAACAATCCGCACTCTATGGGTGCGTGGCGTGCGGATTCGAAATCGCGAGTTGCCCACATGGAACACGGAGATTTCTATTCCAGCGAGCAATCCGCGGTGATTGAGGAGGCTGGAAACGTGCGCATAGAGCTTAGTACCGCAGGGGGCGACAAAATCGTGCTGAAAGAGTCGACTGCCGTCCTGCAGGACGAGGTTATCGATGCGGCCGTGATGAATCGTAATGCGCTCCGTGCCTTCTTCACCCAAGCAACCGATGCTGCCAAAACCGCTGGCGTTCTTTTGTCACTGCACCTTAAGGCGACCATGATGAAAGTGTCCGACCCCATCATGTTCGGCCATGCGGTGAAGGTATTTTATGGCCCTGTATTTGAAAAATACGCCGATTTATTTGATGAAATTGGTGTCGATGCCAATAACGGTGTCGGGGATGTTTACGCGAAGATTGCGGAGCTCCCGGCCGCGAAGCGGGCAGAAATTGAAGCGGACATTCAGGCAGTTTATGCCTCTCGCCCTGCCCTGGCCATGGTCAATTCGGACAAAGGCATTACCAACCTGCATGTTCCCAGCGATGTCATTATTGATGCATCGATGCCTGCTGCAATCCGGACATCCGGGCAAATGTGGGGTCCTGACGGACAGCTTGCCGATACGCTTGCGATGATTCCCGACCGCTGTTACGCCGGCATCTACCAGGAAGTTTTCGAATTCTGTCGGGAACACGGTGCGTTTGATGTCACCACTATGGGGAACGTTAGCAACGTGGGACTGATGGCCCAGAAAGCTGAAGAATACGGCTCACACGACAAGACCTTTGAAATTCCCGCCGCCGGCACGGTCCGGGTCAGCGATGCGTCTGGCAACGTGCTGCTAGAGCATGCGGTTGAAGAAGGTGACATATGGCGCATGTGCCAGACAAAAGACCTGCCGATACGCGACTGGGTCAGACTGGCCGTTAGCCGTGCCAGGGCAACCGGCTCGGCTGCTATCTTCTGGTTGGACCCCGACCGCGCACATGATGCGAACCTGATCGCCAAGACCGAACAGTATCTGCAAGATCACGATACCACTGGGCTCGATATCCGCATCATGTCTCCAATTGACGCCATGCGCGCCACGCTGAAACGTGTCAAGGCAGGCGAAGACACCATTTCAGTTACGGGCAACGTCCTGCGCGACTACCTCACAGATCTGTTTCCGATCCTTGAGCTGGGAACCAGCGCGAAGATGTTATCGATCGTACCGCTGCTTGCGGGTGGGGGCTTGTACGAAACCGGCGCCGGCGGTTCTGCCCCTAAGCACGTGCAACAGTTTGTTAGCGAAGGCCATCTGCGCTGGGATTCTCTCGGCGAATTCCTGGCATTATCTGTGTCGATCGAAGACCTCGCAGACAAATCAGGCAATAGCAAGGCGAAAATTCTTGCAGCCGCGCTTGACCAGGCGAATTCGAAGTTCCTGGAGACCAATAAATCTCCGTCCCGCAAGGTCAATGAGATCGACAATCGCGGCAGTCACTATTATCTCGCGCGTTACTGGGCCGAAGCCCTGGCCGCGCAAGGGGACGACACCGGCCTCAGCGAAAAATTCGCGCCTGTCGCGGCCGCCCTGGCGACCGGGGAAGCTGCGATCAACAACGAGCTAATCGCCGCACAGGGTGACGCAGTTGATATCGGCGGCTACTACCATCCGGATGAAGAATTGGCCTCGAGCGCTATGCGACCGAGTGCTACGCTAAATGCGATCATTGATAAGCTCAACTAGTTGTCCGCCGGTCTATTCTGACTGCTCGCAGGGAGTCCGGAACCACAGTCGAGCAGTAAGCCAGCGCCGATCGCAGGAAAGCCCGGCGCAAGCTGCCCACAGGGCGGCGGCGACAGAGAGATCGCCGGCGCCCATGCTCGATAATCAGTGCGTCATCGCGTACAGAACGTAGTTGACGCCGTAGCGATAGGCTAGCGACGTGTATTTCTCCGGATACCAGGCTTCGTCAGCCATTTCCCAGGCGTCACCAAGATCCACATTGAAATTGATGATTACCATCAGCCGGCCATCGTCATCGTAGATCCCTTTCCAGGTTGGCGTATAGCCGTCATGTTCGTATGTCACCCCGTAACGCAGCGCCATGATGCCCGGAACGGGTTTCGAATGGTCGACATCGAAATGCATATTCATGATTGCGCTGTCTTCGCTGACATCAACGATCGCCCGATCAGGAAACACTTTTTCCATTGACCGCATAAACCCGGCCCACTGCACGGAGCCGTGAAAATCGTCAACAACGAGAAAACCGCCGCGCAGCAGGTATTGGCGCAGGCGGTCCGCTTCTGCCTGCGACAAGAGCCAGCTGCCAACCTCCAGCGCATAGACCCACGGGCGATCAAACAGCTGCTCGTCGGTCAGGCGGATCGCTATGCTCCGGTCCTCGATGTCGACAGCAGTTAGTCGCCGCACGCCGCGGATAAAATGCATGTCTGACTCAGGCCAGTCGCGCCAGGACGTGTTGCCCGGACCCGGCAGGTGCTGGGGGCCGGACTTGAATATGACCCGCGTGAAAGCGAACTCGGCGTAGGAGTTGGCGTCTGTGGAAATCTCGCCCTC
>JAJFKP010000043.1 GCA_021773135.1 Woeseiaceae bacterium
ATAGAGATAACAATAAAATAGCGAATCAGAAAATCTGATAAGGGGCATGAACATGGATCGCCGAAAGTTTCTGAATAACTTAAGCGTTACCGCCGCCGCCAGTATCGCCGGGGCAGCGACATTGTCTGGCAAGGCCGACGCGCTCGAAGACGCCATGGAGGCATCACTGGAAGAACAGTATCGCCGGGCCAAGCCGGGACACTGTTTTGTCGATGGCAGACCGCCGCGGGACCCTGACGACAAACGGCCTTTCTATCAGCACAACGAGCCGCTTCTGCCGAAGATGCCGGAAGCACCCACGCTCATGGATTTCTACAAACTGCGCTTCTCCACCAACCACGTAACACAGAGTGCCCGCCTCGCCATGAAGAATGGCAGCAGCGAAAGAGTCATTCTCGCCTGCCTGATGCATGATATCGGGCTGAGCATCATGGGCACCGATCATGGCTACTGGGCGGCACAGCTGGTGCGGCCGTACGTGCATGAAGAGGTGGCCTGGGCGATTGAGAAGCATCAGGCACTGCGTTTTTTCCCGGATCTGGAAGTGGGTTACGAGTACCCCACCCGATATATCGAGTATTTCGGTGAAGACTACGTGCCTGAGCCGTACCTCAAGAAAGAGCATGACCGCGCGAAGAATCACAAGTACTACATGTCGTCGCGGGAGATTACGATGCACGACGTCTACGCTTTCGATCCGGATCTGCAGGTCGACGTTGAGATCTTCACCGACATCATTGGTCGCAATTTCAAGCAACCGAAAGAAGGGCTGGGATTCGATGGCAGCCCGACTGCGCACATGTGGCGTTCAATTATCTGGCCGAACAATTTCCTGTAAGACAGATTTGAATTATTAAGAAAGGGTCGGTTTTGGCAACTCATATCGGCAGTGACTTCACGCCACCGGATATTACCGGCAAGGTAACCGGGGCGGCCAGGTACGCAGAAGATATTCGTGTCGATGGTCTCGTCCATGCACGCCTGCTCACGAGCCCGATGCCGCACGCCCGGGTTCGAAATCTCGACGTTAGCGAAGCGCTTGCGATGGATGGTGTCGTCGGTGTGCTCACTGCCGATGACGTGCCAGCGGCTGCACCGCCGCACGCGGCAATGCTGACCAACGAACCGGTGTTCGTCGGCGACCCGATTCTGGCAATTGCTGCTGTCGACGATACGATTGCGTCGAACGCCCTTGCGAAAATTCGTATCGAGTACGAGTCCCTGCCGTTTTGTGTCGATCCGCTTGAGTCACTGCTGGCCGGCGGCCCCGATGCCCGGCTGGAGGGCAACATTTACGCACCATTAGGGTTTGGCGATCGCGACGCAAAGCCTGCGCCGTTTAAATGGACCGACGCGGAGCTCAACGGTTTCCTGCAGGGCATCCCGCCCGAGGGTGACACGCCGATTCAATGGTCAGTGGGGGACATTGACGAGGGCTTCCGGCAAGCAAGCTTCGTCATCGAGAAGAATTTTGTTACCGCCGGCTACGCCCACCATTCAATGGAGCCGCGTTCAGCGATGGCCTACTGGCAAAATGGACGCTGTTTTTTGCATGGACCATCGCAAAGTCAGAGTTCGATGTTGCCCGGGCTGGCACAAATGATCGGCATTGGCTTGGACGAACTTGTCTACATCAATGAAAATTGTGGTGGCGGATTCGGCTCGCGCAGCACTCCTTACCCGATGCTGGCTCTGCCCGCACACTTTTCACGCAAGATTAACCGGCCGGTTGCGATGCACTTAAGTCGCGCCGACGAATTCTATCTTGGGAAAGCGCGCTCCGGATTCCAGGGCAACGTGAAGATCGGATTTCGCGACGACGGCCGCATTGCGGCAATGGACCTTTTCATCATCCAGGATATCGGCTGCCAGACGGGATTTCCGTCCGCTGCTTCTGCTGCCGGCGCAACTTCGCTTGTGTACCAGCCCGAGACGATGCGCTTTCGCGCCATTCCGGTAATGACAAACACGACACCCAAGGGTGCGCAACGCGGGCCCGGGCAGAATCAGATTGCATCTGCAATCGAACCGTTGCTTGACCAGGCCGCCGTGAACCTTGAAGTCGATCGACTCGAGATTCGCGTCAAGAATGCACCGGACAATGATGCACTGCACGGTCCAGGGCAGGAGCCGATGACCAGCGCTTACATCAAAGAGGCGCTTGCAAAAGGTGCCGAGAGATTCAACTGGGCTGAAAAATCGCAGCGCAGCGGCCGGAAACGTGGTTCTAAAGTTACGGGAATAGGTGTCGGGCAGGCCTATCACTCTGCAGGCAGGGATGGTTATGACGGGCTGCTACGCATTGCGCCGGACGGAAAGATCCATATTCATAGCGGCGTCGGCAACCTGGGCACGTATTCCTACGCGTCGACGACCCGTCCCGCCGCAGACGTATTACGCTGCGACTGGGATAATGTCGTGCTCCACTACGGCAAGTCCACGGAACACCTGCCCTGGAGTTCTGCGCAAAACGGCAGCAACACGACATTCACCCATACGCGGGCAAACTATGTCGCGGCCCTGGATGCCGCCGCCAAAATTCGCGAGGTCGCAGCGGTCAAGCTCGGAGGTGTAGCCGACGACTACGATATCGCTGACGAGCGTGTATTTGCCAAGGCGGATCCGGACACGTCGCTAAGTTTCGCAAAGGTGGCGCAAGCGGCGATGGAGCTTGGTGGTCGTTTCGACGGCTCCGAAGTGCCGGACGAGATTCATGATGTCACTAAAGCCGCAGTCAGCGGCCTACGTGGCAGCGGTTTGATTGGTGTCGCAAAGGACACCCTTGGCCGACGCGGCGCAGTGCCGGGCCTGGCCGTTGGCTTTGTGGAGATTGAGCTGGACCTGGAGACAGGCAAGTACGACATCATCGAATATCTCGGCGTCGCTGACTGCGGCACTGTTGTTCATCCCAAGGGGCTCGCTGGCCAGATACGCAGCGGCGCTGTATGGGGCTTCGGCATGGCCGGGCTTGAACGCCACGTATACGATCGCCAAAGTGGAATTCCGGCAAACGTCGGTTTTTATCAATGCAAACCCGCAACCTACCTGGATCTTCCGGATAAACTCGACTGGGATGCGGTCGACCTGCCTGATCGCGATAACCCGGTTGGCGCCAAGGGAATCGGTGAACCCGTAATGGGATGTGCTGCTGCGGCGGTGTTGTGCGCAATATCCGATGCGCTGGGCGGGCATGTTTTCAATCGCGTGCCGGTCACACCCGACATGATTCTCAACCATCTCGCGGGCCAGACACAGTCGACCGAAACAATGAGAACGAATACCTTTTAACGGTCGGCCAGCATTATTGAATGGAGGTGTCGACTAGGCTTCCGCGTATTCATCCAGTGGTTCCGCAGCTTCTATTTGCTCGAGAAGATTAATGGCGACGCCGACAAAATCGGTATCTGTAACAATGCCATGCAGATCTCCATCCGTAACCACTGGCAAACAACCAATTCTATGCTTCTCGAGGAAAAGGGCTGCCTGTCGCAGACTGGCGTGCATGTCCACCGAGATGACATTACGAACCATGATATCTGCAACGATTATGTCGGCCGCGTGAATACGATTTTCCGCATCGCGCAGAACAGAGTCGGTTGCTGCAAGTACGTTCGTAAGCGTGACCAGTCCGATCATTTTTTTGTCACCGCCAAGGACTGGCAGATGATGAATATTCTTGTCGCGCATAATGTCGCGGGCAGTCGCCAGCGTATCTTTGGGTGACAGCGTAATGAGATCTGTGCTCATGATTGTCTCGAGATTCATCATGTCTGAAGGCCTTTTTTGCTGCGTTGTAAAACCAGTGTAGTTGTCTCTGCCGCGCAGACTATTGCGGGTTTCACCTATGCAGATAACGATAGTTGTCGGACACAAGTCGATTAAGTGCTGACAACGGACGCCAGCTACGCTAGTTTCGTGGGCGACCACCACAGGAGAGGAATAATGGAAACACTCAGATTGGCGCTTGCGTCGGTTTTACTGGTTGCCGTTGTCGGCTGCGCCGATGACGCCGACACCGAGCAGCAGACGGGCGCGGATCTGATCTTCATCAATGCACGCGTGTACACGTTAAGTTGGGATGAACCGGCGCCCGATGGTTCGATAGACCCCGGTGCACCGCACGATGGCAGCCGCTGGCAGCCTGATGCAGAGGCAGTCGTTACCGAGGGTGGAGAAATAGTATTTGTCGGTAAGACCAAAGAGGCGCTGCTGTACCGGGCAGAAGCAACCCGGGTGGTCGATCTGGCGGGTGCCACGGTTATTCCCGGATTAGTGGATTCACACACGCACGTGTTCGGACTTGGCGCCGCACTTGACCGCATAAACCTGGTCGACATCGCAACCGAAGAAGAGGCGGTAGCGCTGATCGTCGAGCGTGCGCAATCGGTACCTGCAGGAGAGTGGATCGTTGGCCGTGGCTGGGATGAAGGGGCATGGGCCAATCGCTATCCGGACAAGGCGTTGCTGTCTGAGGCGGTGCCCGATCACCCGGTTTTCATGGGCAGCCTGCACGGATTTGCAGGGTGGGGTAATCAGATGGCCCTCGACGCCGCTGGTATCACCGCCGAAACCGAGGTTCCGGTCGGCGGGGAAATGCGTCTCGGTGACGACGGCGAGCCGAACGGACTTTTCCTGAACAGGGGCGTGCAGCTCCTGAGCGCGGCGATACCTGAGTCGTCGCGGGAGACGCTCACGAACCAGCTGTTGCTCGGGTTGAATCAGATGGCAGCCGACGGCTATACCGCAGTTCACGATGCGGGGCTTGGCACCCGCGCGATGGACATTCTTGAAGAGCTTGAAACGGCGGACCGATTGCCGATTCGCGTCTATGCAATGCTGTCACTGCGTGACGAACCACTGATCCGCAAATGGATCGACAAGGGCCCGGACACAGACTCGGACAGCATGCTGGTGACCAGAACGGTAAAAGCCTATTACGATGGTGCGCTTGGCTCTCGTGGCGCGCGCCTTTTATATGACTATGCCGATCAGCCCGGGCATAGAGGCATAAGCGGAGATAGTTACGGCTTCAACCAGGCACTCAACGCCGAAGCCATGCACGCCGGGTTTCAGATTGCCATTCACGCCATCGGCGACGCCGGCAATCGCGAAGCCATCGATATCCTTGAAGGTGTCTTTAAAGAGAACCCGGCAACGGCAAGAAATCGCCATCGCATCGAGCATGCCCAGGTAATGAGTCCGGATGATATTCCCCGGCTGGGACAGCTTGGCATCATCGCCTCAATGGAGCCACCGCATGCCATGGAGGACAAAACGTGGGCTGAAGAGCGCCTGGGGCCGGACCGTGTGCTGGGTGCCTACGCCTGGCGATCGCTTAGAGAAGCCAATGCACGGCTTACCTTCAATTCGGACAACCCGGGTTCCGATCACGACATTTTCTATGGGCTGCATTCCGCTATAACAAGGCAGGACAAAAACCAGCAACCTGAAGGGGGTTGGTATGCCGACCAGGCGATGAATGCCGATGAGGCCGTGCGCGGCTATACGAACTGGTCTGCCTATGCCAGTTTTCGTGAGGACGAAAGCGGAATTATCGAAGCAGGCAGATGGGCCGACCTTACGGTGATGGATGTTGATCCATTTGTGCTTGCCGATGAAAGTCCCGGAGATATTCTTAACGGTCGAATTCTAATGACGATCGTCGACGGGAATGTCGTTTACGAGAGGGACTAGCGCACTGGCTGCAGCCGAGCGAGTCGCGTTTCACACGTTTACTGGCGTGCGCCATTTTTCTGCGGAAAACCGACATTGTTGGTTGTGCGGGTGCGTGAAATACTAGGGCCTGTTGCTTCTCAGGATCGGTGTTCGCCGTTGAACTTCAAATCTCTACTCGCTTTTTCTCTGTTTATTGTCCTGGCGACAGGCGCCAATTCGGCAACGCGCGATGCGACTGAAATCATTCGTGATGCGCTGAATCATTGGCGCGGGCTTTCATCGACGAGCGAGATGACCATGGTCATTCACCGCCCTGACTGGGAGAGAAGTATCTCCATGCGGTCCTGGACCGAAGGTGAAAAGCGTTCTCTCGTGCGAGTGACAGCCCCGCGAAAGGATCGCGGTAACGGCACGCTTATCGACGACAAAACTATGTGGACGTATTCACCAAGAGTGAATCGAGTCATCAAGGTCCCGTCGTCGATGATGAATCAAAGCTGGATGGGCTCCGATTTCTCGAACAAGGATATTTCCCGTACAGACGAAATCGTCGAGGAATACGATCATGTCCTGTTGAGCGAAACCGAAGTTGAGGGTGTCGTCGTATTCGAAATTGAGTCAATACCGCACGAAGATTCGGCGGTCGTGTGGGGCAGGGAAGTCCTGTCCATACGTGCCGACAATGTCCTGGTCGGACACAGGTTTTACGACCAGGACGGGGAACTGGTCAAGACACTGCAAACCCTCGAAATAGCAGAAATGGGGGGGCGGCCGGTTGCCGCGGTGCAGCGCATGGAGAAAGAGGAGGTGCCCGGCGAGTGGACGGAAATCAGGCTCGACGCCGTTGAGTTCGATGTGGTACTTCGCGACAGTATTTTCTCGCTGTCAAATCTGCGCAACCCGCGCGATTAAATATCGGGCATGAACATTACGCTGCGACTGGCCTGGCGGAATCTGTGGAGGCAGCCACGCCGAACGTGGCTGACGATTGGGGCAATGGTGTTCTCGAATGCGCTCCTGGTGTTCATGATCTCGCTGCAGTTCGGCATGTACGACCTGATGATTGATAACACGTTGCAGGCGTTTACCGGACACATCCAGGTTCAGGCACCGGGATACAAAGATGACCTGAAAATGCGGCAGGTGGTGCCCGCAGTGAATGCGCTGGCATCCGACATTCGACGCGAAACCGGTCTCGACAGGGTGGCGGTAAGGTCTGCGGCATTCGCGCTGGTTTCCAGCGAAGACAGAAGCTATGGCGTGCAGGTTTTTGGCGCAGATCCGCAACATGAGGCGCAGGTATCAAGCCTGCCCGGCCTGGTTCGAGACGGACGTTTCCCCACTGACGCCAATGCACAGGAGATTGTCATTGGTGCTGTCCTTGCGCGCAATTTGAGGGTATCCGTTGGTGACGAACTAACTCTCCTGGGCAGTGGCCGTGACGGTTCTTTTGCGGCCGCCGTCGCAACGATTAGCGGAATTTTTGATAGCGGCATTGCGGATCTCGATCGCAATATCGCGGAGGTGCCGCTGGGTTTTTTTAACGATGTGTTTTACATGGAAGACGCCGGACACGCCATCGTTGTTGTCACGCCGAACCTCGATGACGTCGAGGCCTATCGAAGCAGGATCGAATCCTTGCTGCCGGTTGGCAGTAACCTGGTCGTGCACGACTGGAATGCATTGCAGCCTGGACTCAAGCAGGCAATTCAGGCTGACCTTAGCAGCGCATTTTTCATGTATGGCGTCCTGGTCGTCCTGGTCGCATTCAGTGTCATGAACACGCAGCTCATGTCAGTACTCGAGCGCACCCACGAGTTCGGCATTGTCATGTCATTAGGACTCACGCCCGGACGACTGGGTCGCCTGGTATTGCTGGAAACGGTGCTGATGGGTCTCGCCGGCATGCTTCTTGGCGCACTGGTGGGCGGTGCAATAACGCTCTGGTTTTCCTACAACGGTTTCAGCTATCCAGGCATGGATCAGCTGGCAGCGAATTTCAATTTGCCGAGTCGGTTCTACCCACAGGCAACGCTACTGACCTTATTTGCCGGTCCGGCTGTGGTCTTTATCGGTTCTATCTGTTCCGCAACCTATCCGGCGCTTCGATTGCACTGGCTGCATCCTGTCGAAGCGATGCGCGCCGTCTGATGAGTCGCCGTCCATGAACTACGCCGGCATCATCATTACCCTGGCCTGGCGTAACCTGTGGCGCAATCACCGCCGGACGCTGATCATGGTCGCGGCAATCAGTGTAGGCGCGTGGGCAATGATTTTCATGACGTCGCTAATGCGCGGCATGGTTAACGATATGCTGCGCGACGGCATCCGCGTCTTACCCGGCCATGTGCAGGTACATCATGCTGCGTATCGCGACGACCCGAGCGTCAATAATCTGCTCGCGATGACGGCCGGTGAGGTGAGCGCCGCAATGACCGCGGCCGGTATCGAGCGATTCACAGCCCGGGTCCGGGTTCCAGCCATTATTTCCAGCGAACGGGAGTCCCGCGGTATTACGTTTGTTGGTGTTGATCCCCGTCAGGAAGCACTGCTCGACGCCATTGGCTCGGCAATAGTGGAAGGCGAGGCTTTGTCAGGCCCCGACGACAAAGGTGTGATCATTGGCCAAAAACTTGCGGATAAGCTGGATACCCGCGTGGGCAAGCGCGTGGTCGTGATGAGTCAGGACCCTGACAACGAGGTTGCCGACAGGGGGTTTCGCGTGGTCGGCCTTTATGCAGCGAACCTGGCGGTTCAGGAAGAGACTTATGCGTTCGCCGGCAGAGAAATTGTGCAGGCGATGCTCCGGATCGGTGACGGGGTCAGTGAAGTGGCGGTATCCGGTGATGATTACCGGGATGTCTCGCAGCTGCTTGCGCAAGTCTCCGCCCTGATGGACGAGCAGGACGAGGTGTTGCCATGGCAGGAACTGGACGCCTATCTTGGCACTATGCTCGGCGTCATGGACGGCTTCGTCCTGATCTGGGTAATCGTAATTTTTCTTGCGCTGTCTTTCGGCCTGGTGAATACGCTCGTTATGGCCGTTTTCGAGCGGGTTCGCGAAATCGGACTTATGCTTGCGCTGGGTATGCGGCCGTCCAGCATCCTGGCCCAGATCATCGTTGAATCGATATTACTGCTGGTCATTGGCCTGTCCGTCGGCAATGCGCTGGCATTTGCCAGCATCGTGCCGTTACAGGATGGCATCGATATTTCGATCGTTGCGGAGGGCATGGAGATGTTTGGCGCCTCTAGTGTGCTCTATCCCGAATTACAGATGAATGACGTTGTCCTTGCCAACATCGTGGTCCTCCTACTGGGGTTCCTGGCCAGCCTTTCGCCGGCCTGGCGAGCATCGCGATACGAGCCCGTCGAGGCAATCACAAAGGTATAGAAATGAGTGCTGTTCGTTGTATAGATTTGTGTAAGACCTACCGCCAGGGTGATCAGGATATCAAGGCGCTTGACCACGTCAGCCTGGAAATCGCTGCGAAGGGTTTCGTTTGCCTGTCCGCACCCTCCGGTGGCGGCAAGACAACACTGCTCAATGCAATCGGTGGACTCGACATTCCGGATAGCGGCGAGGTTTGGGTCGCCGGACAGCGGATCGATCAATTAAGCAAGGGCGCCCTTGCATCATTACGTCTGCAGCAGATCGGGTTTGTCTTTCAAGCCTACAACCTGATCCCGGTGCTGTCCGCACGCGAGAACGTAGAATTTGTCATGCAGGTGCAGGGCGTATCCAAGGACGGTCGCCGGGAGAAATCGACCGCGATATTGAAAGAGGTGGGTTTGGCCGGTCTCGAGGATCGACGGCCGGCAGAAATGTCAGGCGGACAGCAGCAACGCGTGGCGGTTGCACGAGCGATTGTCTCGAAACCCGCGCTGGTGCTCGCCGACGAACCGACCGCAAACCTGGATTCAAAAACATCGGATGAGCTGATGGAACTGTTTGTCGAGCTTAATGAACATCATGGCACCACCTTTGTCATCGCGACGCACGACCGACGCGTAATGGGTTACGCGAAGCGGCTGATCAAGATGTTGGACGGAAGAATTGTTGACGACATTAATCAACGTGCCGCGTAATTTTGCCGTCTTCGCGACATTGATCGTGCTTTCCTGCGGTTGCGCAAATGCCCAAACTGCGAGCTACGAACTTGGCGGCCATATCAAGGGCCGTGCGCTGGCGGATCGATTTTCTGACAACAGTATTTTTGCTCAGACAGGCGATTCGTCATGGTTGAGTCTGGAATCTGATCTGCGAGTAAATTTCTCAGCAAGAAAACAAGCGTGGGAACTTAACGCTGACTGGCAACTTTTCGCGTCAGGCGGCGACCGGGTCGAGCAGTCGGGAAACCTGACGCCGGCAGGATTGCCAGGGTTCGTCGGCATCCCGGGCGACGACAGGCGGCTCATGGATCTC
>JAJFKP010000044.1 GCA_021773135.1 Woeseiaceae bacterium
GCAATTTTTCGTAATAGGGATTGGGTGGTCGATGAGGCCCTCACCGGTGCGTCACATTCGGGCAGCTCTTACAGGTAGTTATTTCCCGCGATTGTCCCAAACCGGGCACTCATAGATTATCCTTAACCGACCACCGGGATATGGAGTCTCACGAAATGAAATTGGTAAGCGACATCCTCGAATCCAAAGGCAGCGAAATCTGGGCCGTCAAACCCGACAATACGGTGTATGAGTCGCTGCAACTGATGGCGGACAAAGGCATTGGCTCCTTGCTCGTTATGGATGGAGAAAAACTGGTCGGGATCGTGACCGAACGCGACTACGCTCGCAAAGTCATTCTCGAGGGCAAAAGCTCCAAAAATTCCACTGTCGCGGAAGTAATGACCACTCGAGTCCTTTGCGTAAGTCCCGAGCGTACCGTCGATGAGTGCATGGCATTGATGACCGACAAACGCGCCAGGCACTTGCCGGTCCTCGATCACAAACGGGTGGTTGGCGTGGTGTCGATAGGCGACCTGGTCAAGGCGATGATCAGCGAGCAGCAAGTCCTGATCGACCAGTTGCAGCATTACATTTCCGGCTGACTACAGCGGAATAGACCGCAGTTTCAATTTGTATTGCGGAGTATCAGATCAAGGCGTACAGCGTCGCCGTGACTGCTGCAACCGATAGCGCATACGGCAACTGGGTAATGACATGATCGATGTGATCACTGCCAGCGCCTACAGACGACAGAACGGTTGTGTCGGACACCGGGGATGCGTGATCGCCGAATATTCCGCCACCGGCGATTGCGGCAACTGTCTGGTAGACCAAAGGTTCGATCGCTCCTCCGGTTAGTTCGAAAGCGACAGGTAGCGCCACTGGCATCATCATTGCGTAGGCGCCCCACGACGTGCCGGTTGAAAAAGAGATTGCGGCAGTCAACAAAAATGTAATTATAACCAACGAATTAGGTGATAAACCTTCAGTGAATTGTTCAACTATGAATTGCCCCGCTCCCAGTTCCGTAGTGACCGAATTCAAGGCGTAGGCCAGTGCGATAATCAACAACGCTGCCATCACATTTTTGGTTCCGGCAACCACGACGTCGGCGATCTCGGCGAGGCTTTTAAAGCTCTTCTTGACGCTAAGAACCACGAATAACCAGGCGTTCGCCAGCATGAATGCCTCGACAATTCTCACCGAGCCCGTTTGAATAATCGTCCAGGTACCAATTAGGACCAGCAACAGCACAGGCGCCAGCAGCTCGAGCAATAGTGACGGCCTGTAGTCGCCGGAGACTGCCAGAACATCGTCACCGTCATCGGTAAGCAGCGGCTTGGCGCCAGGGCGAATCAGGTCGCCGCTTTCCGCTACCCGCCGCTCAGCTTTACGCATCGGTCCAAAATCCGGAATGACGCCAAGGCACACCAGCAATGTAAACAAAAGCATCAGCATTGGATAGAAGTTGTATTTAATGGCGCCAATGAATATCGCCAAGCCCGCATCGACCGAGCCCACATCGGCCTGTGTTGCGATCAGGCTGGCCACGTACGCGCCCCATGCCGTGAACGGCACCAGGATGCATACGGATGCGGTCGTCGAATCCAGAATGAATGCGAGCTTCTCACGTGGTATCCGTACGCGATCGGACATGGGACGTATGACCGCACCGGTCAGGAGCGGGCTGAAATAGTCATCGACGATGACGAAGCCCATGCCCCAGGCAGAAATCTCTACTTTCCGTCGGCTGGCGGAATCGCCGGAAAATCGCTGCGCCAGTGCGCCAAGCACACCGGCTCGTTTGAACAACTCGAAAAGAATCCCGATCAGAATCACGATTTCGCAAATCCAGATAAAATCTCCGTTCCCAAGCGACTTCTGAAACAACTCGTTGAGACCGACTCCAGGAGCACTTCCGAGCATGAGCGTGCCTGCAAACGTGCCTACCAACATGGCCAAGAGTGCGGAACGGGTGATGAACGCCAGCACCAGCGTAGTCAGAAGCGGCAGCATCGACCACACTCCCCAGCCCATCTCCTGCATCTATTCCACTCCGATCACTGACTTGCGGCCCACGATGCAGTTTTTTGGGAATCATTACAACGCAGGCACGATACGAAAGAGCACTTGCATTACAGCGCCCGTGGAAGGAGACTTCGATTCAAACTGGCCAGGCGGCCGGCGCACCTGAAGACAAAAGACTTCGGCGAGAATTCGGGGGAATTCGAATGATAAGAAAACGAGTGGCCGGCGCGGCAGCGCTTGGCTTGATTGTATTTAGCGGGGCAACAGCAATGGCGGCAGATATCACCAGGTATGTTCGTTATGCGGCGAACGAACAGGCCCATTACGGCGTCGAGGACGGCAATCAAATTAACGAACTCGATGCGGCGCCCTGGCATGGTGGCAAACCGACAGGCAAACAGGTGGCAACTTCGGACGTGACGTTACTCGCGCCGGCAGAACCCTCCAAGGTCATCGCCGTGGGCTACAACTATGTCAGTCATCGTGAGGACATGACGCACGTAGAAAATCGTCCGATTCCGGAATACCCGCCCCTGTTTTTAAAATTGCCAACAACGATTACAGGACCCAATACGGATGTTGAATACCCTGCCGACGCTTCGGACCTGCATTTTGAAGGCGAGCTCGTCATCGTCGTCGGCAAGACAGCCAGCAAGGTTTCTGCCGATAACGCCGGCGACTACATTTTCGGCGTAACTGCCGGCAATGATATTAGCGAGCGATCCTGGCAAGCCAATGATCTGCAGTGGTTTCGTGCTAAGGGCACCGATGGCTTCGGCCCACTCGGCCCGGCGATTGTCACCGGACTGAACTACCTCGACTTGCGCGTACAAACCCGCCTAAACGGCGAAACGATGCAGGACCAAAGTTCGATCGATCAAATCCATAACCCGCACGCCGTGTTGAGCTATATAAGCCAGTACGTGACGCTGCATCCGGGCGATATCATCTATACCGGCACACCGGGTGCAACAAGCGCTATGCAACCAGGCGATACAGTTGAAATCGAAGTGGAAGGTGTCGGTGTCCTGAGAAACCGCATCGTATCGTCGGGCAAAAACGCCCGCTGAATAATCAGAATTGCGTTGAAAACACATTTTTTAAGGTGAATAAATGAATCGAGTAACCAAGGCCACACTTTCTATTGTCATGTTTGTTCTGACCAGCGCTGGCATCGCTTCTGCCCAAAACAATGCGCCGAACCCCTACAGGACTATTGCAGGCTGGGCGAAGCTGCCAGACGGTCGCGAATGGGGTGCAACCAGTGCGATCTATCCTGCCAATGACGGCAAGCATATCTGGATTGCAGAGCGCTGCGGCACCAACCTCTGCGTTGGCAGTGATGTTGACCCGGTCATGTTGTTTGACGCCGACGGCAACGTCGTCAAGAGTTTTGGCTCAGGCATGATTACCTGGCCACATGGCATGTATGTCGACGCCGATGACAATGTGTGGATCGCTGATGCCGTCGGTTATGCACCGGTGCCCGAAGGCATCGGACATACGATTATGAAGTTCAGCCCCGATGGCGAACTCCTTATGCGACTTGGCAAGGAAGGCGAGGCGGGTGACGGCATTGACGTGTTCAATAAGCCCTCCGACATGCTGGTAGCACCCAACGGCGACATCTTCGTTGCCGACGGCCACGACGCCGGGGGCAATAATCGCATCATCAAGTTCGATAAAGACGGTAAATACCTCCTGCAGTGGGGTTCAACCGGCGGCGATCATGGGCAGTTTCGTGACCCGCATGCACTGGCAATGGATTCGCAGGGCCGACTGTTCGTCGGCGATCGCGGCAACAGTCGATTGCAGATATTCAGCCAGAACGGCGAATGGATATCGACCTGGACCCAGTTCGGGCGTCCCAGCGGACTGTTCATTGACGACAATGACATTCTCTATTCCGCAGACTCGGAGTCGAATGCGCGCCGCAATACAGGGTGGAAACGTGGCATTCGCATTGGGAGCGCCAAAGACGGTTTTGTAACGGCCTTTATTCCGGATCCGGAACCTGACCAGGATAATTCCGGTACCAGTGCCGCGGAAGGCATTGCGGTAGATGCGGCAGGCAATATCTATGGTGCCGAGGTCGGGCCCCGCACCGTCATAAAATACGTGCGGCGCTAGCCGACCGTTTACATTTGAGCGATTAATAAGGCTAAGCTTTCCGCAAGTACTTGATATTGCTGGAGCGGGCCCCACGTTACAGCAGTAAATCTGCCAACAATGCGGAACCAGGTAGATTGTGCACAGGTCAGAAATGGTAGACTTTTCGAATAGATTTTTACTTCAGGAGTAAGCGGAATGAACCAGAACGTCAACTACCTGGCGCCGGTAGCAGAGGCATCAGTAGAGGATCGCTCGAACTTTATCTGGAAGTGCTACGCACATGTCGTGGGCGCCATACTGGCGTTCGCCGCGATCGAGATGTACCTGTTCCAGGCAGGCGTAGCCCAGTCAATGGCAATGCGCCTGAGTGAAATCTGGTGGATGATTTTCGGTGCTTTCATTCTTGGTGGCTGGGGTGCAACGCATGTGGCACATCGCGTTCAGTCGATCCAGGCACAATACGGGGCGCTGGCATTTTTCATCGTAATTCAGGCAATCATTTTCGCGCCAATTCTTTACATCGCATCAGTCATGCGTCCTGGCCTGATCGATGATGCGGTCGGCGTAACAGTGCTGGGTTGCGTAGGCTTGATCGCTACCGCGATGATCACACGCAAAGACTTTTCATTCTTGCGCGGCATGCTCGTCTGGGTGGGCATACTTGCTTTCGTCGGCATCATCTTCAGCATGATCTCCGGCTTCCAGCTGGGCACATGGTTTTCTGTCGCGATGATTGGCTTCGCCGGCGCGGCGGTGCTGTATGACACATCCAACATCATTCACCACTATCCGCAGGACAAATATGTAGCCGCATCCATGCAACTGTTTGGCTCAATTGCGCTGATGTTCTGGTACATACTCAGGCTGTTCATGAGTCGCGACTAACCGGTCGTTTAACGACACGAAAAGGCCGGCATTCGCCGGCCTTTTTATTGTGCCTGACCGGCACCACTAGGCAACGGCGATGCGCTCGACACCACCCATGTATGACCTGAGCACTTGCGGCACATCAACGCTGCCATCTTCCTGCTGGTAGTTTTCCATGACAGCTATCAGCGCCCGCCCTGCCGCAAGACCGGAACCATTTAGGGTATGCAGCAATTCAGGCTTACCCGTGTCAGGATTCCGCCAGCGCGCCTGCATCCGCCTTGCCTGAAAATCGCCATAGTTGCTGCAAGAGGAGATCTCCCGGTATGCCTGCTGCCCTGGCAGCCAAACCTCCAGATCGTAGGTCTTGTGCGATCCGAATCCGACGTCACCCGAACACAGGATCACTTTTCGATACGGTAAATTCAGCCGCTGTAGAATCGTTTCAGCATGTCCGGTTAATTCCTCCAGCGCGTGGTCGGACGCCGACGGTTCGACCAACTGCACGAGCTCGACCTTTTCAAACTGGTGCTGTCGAATCATGCCGCGCGTATCTCGGCCGTGCGAGCCAGCCTCGGATCTGAAACAGGGCGTATGTGCGACGTATTTCGTCGGCATGGAGGCCGCCTCGATAATGCGCTCCCTGGCCAGGTTGGTCACCGGCACCTCAGCCGTTGGAATCAGATAAAAAGGCGGATCGTCGTTGGTTTTAAATTGATCGTCTTCGAATTTCGGCAACTGCCCCGTGCCGATCAGCGCTTCAGTCTTCACGATATACGGCACGTAGACTTCCTGGTAACCATGCTCATCCGTATGCGTATCCAGCATGAATTGAATCAAGGCACGATGCAGCCGAGCCAGTGGGCCGTGCATCACTGCAAATCGTGACCCGGAAATTTTGGCAGCAGAATCGAAGTCGAGCAGACCGAGTCTTGCGCCGAGTTCAACATGATCGGCGGGCTTAAAATCAAATTGATGAGGTTCTCCCCAGCGCAGGACTTCCTCGTTGTCCGATTCATCAGAGCCAGCGGGCACATCTTCGTGAAGCAGGTTTGGCAATCCGAGTTCGAGCTCTCGTAGCTGCTCCTGGAGTTTCTGCAAAGATGCGTCCGCGCCCTCTAGTTTCACACCAAGTTTCTCGACTGAGGCCAATAGCGGCGCGATATCTTCGCCCTGCGCTTTCGCCTTGCCAATCTGTTTGGCGCTCGCGTTGCGCTCGGCACGCAACGTCTCCACGTCAACTTGCAACGACTTCCGCAGCTCCTCGAGCGATGCGTATGCTTGTGCATCAAAGGCAAAATTGCGCCGCTCAAGATTGCTTGCAACATCCTGCGGTGCTGATCGAAGAAGTTTCTGGTCAATCATAATTTGCTTCCACTTTCCCGTTGAGCCATGCCATCACTTCGTCTCTTCATTCGGCGAATTCCCAGATTTCTCATTACGCCTGGCAATATCCGCCAGCTTCTCGCGAATCTGTAACTCGAGACCGCGCGGGACGGGATGATAATACTTACGTGTCGGCATGTCGTCGGGAAAGTAAGTTTCACCCGCTGCCAATGCGTCTTCTTCGTTATGAGCGTAGCGATAATCCTTGCCGTAACCTAAGTCCTTCATCAGGCGGGTGGGCGCGTTCCTCAAATGCAGCGGCACGTCCAGCGTTCCGAACTCCTGTACGTCCGCGGCGGCACTTTTGGCGGCTTCGTATACAGCGTTGCTTTTTGCCGCACAAGCCAGGAACACGACCGCCTGTGCAATTGCGAGCTCGCCTTCGGGGCTGCCCAGCCGCTCATACGTTTCCGAAGCATCCAGGCATAGCCTGAGCGCGCGTGGATCCGCATTCCCGATATCCTCGGAGGCAACGCGAATGATTCGTCGTGCCACGTAAAGCGGATCACAGCCACCATCGAGCATTCGCATAAGCCAATAGAGTGACGCATCCGGGTCAGACCCGCGAATCGATTTGTGCAATGCAGAAATCTGGTCGTAGAAATACTCGCCCTTCTTATCAAATCGGCGCCGACTGCCCTGCGCAATTTCCTGCGCGATCGCAGCCGTAATCGTCCGAACACCCGCTTCAACCGGCGCGAGATCTGCGGCCAGTTCGAGGAGGTTTAACGCACGCCGCGCATCGCCGTCGGCAGCCATCACAATTAACTCGGCAGCGTTGTCGTGAAGCGCTATGTTTTCTGACGCCAGGCCCAGATCGACCTCGCGCAGCGCTCTGCGCAGCACCTCGTGCAACGATGCGGACGCAAGGGACTTGAGCACATAGACTCGCGCACGAGACAGCAAAGCATTATTCAATTCAAAAGACGGGTTTTCGGTCGTTGCACCGATAAAGGTAAGTGTGCCGTCCTCCACGTACGGCAGGAATGCATCCTGCTGTGATTTGTTGAATCGATGTACTTCATCGAGGAACAGTACGGTTCGTTTGTCGTAGACCTCACGGTATTCTTTCGCTTCCTGTACCGCGGCACGCACTTCCTTGATACCTGCCATAACAGCCGAAAGGCCAATGAAATGGGCGTCAGTCGCGTGCGCCATCATCCGCGCAAGGGTCGTTTTACCAGTGCCGGGCGGGCCCCAGAAAATCATTGAGTGCACCCGCCCCTGCTCTATTGCAGTACGCAGCGGCTTGCCTTCGGCGAGCAGGTGCTCCTGGCCGAAAAACCCGTCCAGAGATGCCGGGCGAGCGCGATCCGCCAGCGGGCGATGCACGTCGGCACCGGGTGACAACCTTTCTTTCTGGTTTTGAAAGAGATCAGCCAAACTTCTTTTGCATCCAGTCCTCTGCGCGCAGACTCCAGCCGCCAGCACCTATGAGCGCGAGAATCAGCCCGCATCCAACGCCGAGAATGTCTGCGATGAGATCACCGGTTTCGGCCGTCCGGTAAGACACCAGCGACTGGCAGACTTCAATCAGGCCGCCAAAGGCTACAAGGGCCACTGCCAGCCAGCCATAGGACCGACGCGCGAATTGCCCAGAATACCAGACAGCCAGGAAGGCAAACGTTATACCGTGCAGCCACTTGTCGGAAAGCGGCAACCAGCGCGGGCCCGAATCGCCGGACCATGGAAACAATGCGGGCATCATAGCGAAACCGAGAACACCAATAAGCAGAAGCAGACCGGCAAACCGCCATCGCCCGGGATAACTCAATGGCAACATTTAGAGATCTGCGGGCGGTTTGGCTACCGGTGTTCCGACCAGGTCGACGCCGGCAGGCGGCGAAAAGGCGAACAGTTGATCGTCGATGGGTTCGTTAAACGTCACATCCAGCAGTGCAATCAGAGTGGTTTGTTCGAGATTGTCGGTAAACAGCATGCGCGTCAATTCGCCGTCGGTGAAACCCAGTTCGACCATATTGAAACCACTGTCCGTATCCTTTGGCCGCAGCCGTACCCACACGGTGCCACGCTCTGAAAAACTGCCCACGTAATCGAAATCGTCCAGCACGTCACTTGAACCGCCAAGCAGAATGGCCGGGGTGCTGCCAAGCGCATTTGACTGGTCCTTGACTGTGACCTGCTCAAGGTCCACATCGTAACTCCAGATATTGACGCCGTCCGCAATCAGTATCTGCTCGTATGGATACTTGTAAGACCAGCGAAACTGTCCGGGCCGGCGTATATGCAGCGTGCCGGACGACTCTTCTATGACTGCATTGCTCGCATCAACCAGCTCCTGTTCGAACCGCCCCGAGATCGTAGTAACCTTGCTGAGAAAGTCCTCAACCAGCAGACGGCCTGCTGCATTGTCGACCTGTTGGGCGTTGGCCAGCGCGCCATGTAGCAGACAGGAAAGGAGAAACAACCAACCAGATCGCATGATGTTCACCAAGTCACTCCTTGCCAGGCGTTGGAACGAGAATTTCCCGTGTACCATTCGACTGCAACGGGCCAACCAGGCCCGCCTCTTCCATCGTCTCTACCATCCTGGCCGCCCGGTTATAGCCGATCTTGAGGCGCCGCTGTACGCCTGATATTGAAGCCTTCCTGGTGTCCATAACTACCTGCACTGCCTGATCGTAAAGCGGATCCTGCTCCGCATCTATCTGGTCCGCCGGCATCGGATCGATGCCGGTCAGTCCTGGCGTTAGACTCGACGGCGCATCAACAATTTCATCTATATAGCGTGGTGCACCGGCTTTTTTCAGATTGCGCACCACCGCGTGAACCTCGTGATCCGCAACAAACGCCCCATGGACACGGGTAGGCAAAGAGGTTCCGGGCGGCAGATAAAGCATATCGCCGTGTCCCAACAGGTTCTCCGCACCCATCTGATCCAGGATGGTGCGGGAATCCACTTTCGCCGAAACTTGAAACGCGATGCGAGTCGGGATGTTTGCCTTGATCAGACCGGTTATAACGTCCACTGAAGGCCGCTGCGTAGCGAGGAGCATGTGAATGCCGGACGCACGTGCCTTCTGCGCGAGCCGGGCGATCAGTTCTTCGACTTTCTTGCCGACAATCATCATCATATCGGCGAGTTCGTCGATGATGATTACGATAAATGGCAACGGTGTCAGGGTAGGATGCTCGACCGGTTTATCGGGATCCTCTAATTCGGGCGGCTTCCAGGTCGGGTCCGGTATCGGGGCGCCACTGTCCAGGGCATCTTTTACCTTGCGGTTGTAACCGCCGATATTGCGGACGCCGAGTGCTGCCATCAACCGATAGCGCCGATCCATTTCCCCCACGCACCAGCGCAGCGCATTGGCAGCCTCTTTCATGTCGGTGACGACAGGCGTGAGGAGGTGCGGAATTCCTTCGTAAACGGATAGCTCAAGCATCTTCGGATCGACCATGATCAGTCGCACATGCTCGGGCTTCGCCTTGTAAAGCAGGCTTAAAACCATGGCATTGATTGCGACCGACTTACCTGAACCCGTGGTTCCAGCTATTAGCAAATGCGGCATCCGCGAGAGGTCAGCCACCACCGATTTGCCACCGATATCTTTGCCCAGAGCAAGCGTCAGAGGAGAGGCCAGTTCGTCGTAGGCCTTACTCTTCAGTATTTCGCCAAGCGTCACAATCTCGCGATTTTCATTGGGAATTTCTAAGCCGATGTACGATCGCCCGGGAATAACTTCGACAACGCGGACGCTCACCACCGACAAGGAACGGGCCAGATCTTTTGCGAGATTAGAGATTTGGCTAACTTTTACGCCGGGCGCGGGATCGAGCTCAAACCGGGTTATGATCGGTCCGGGTGAGACTGAGACGACTTCCACTTCGATGCCGAAGTCGCGCAGCTTGAGTTCCACAAGCCGGGACATCGCCTCCAGTGATTCCTCCGAATAGCCGTTGGTTTGCGGTGCAGGGTCGTCCAGCAGCGATAGCGGCGGCAATTCACCCTCTGATGGCGGCTCGAAAAGCGGTACCTGGCGCTCTTTCTCTGCCCGCACGCTGGTCTCAAGCGTCGCCATTGACGGCTCGATTCGAGGTGGCTTGCGACCCGCCGTGCGCTTCTTTTCCTTCTCGAAGACATCCTGGCGAGCTGCGAGCTGACGCTTGCCTTCGGCACGATCACGAAATTCACCGATTTTCTCGCGCGCCTTCTCGAAACCCAGCAGGCACCACTGACCGACGCGATCCATGATCGTCAGCCAGGATATTCCGATGAACAAAGAAACGGATGCCACCCAGAGAAAAAACAGCAGCACACTCGCCCCCAGCAGTTTCATCAGGTCGGCCAGGTTGTTGCCGAACACCTGGCCAACGATGCCGCCGGCCGTTTCGCGAAAACCTTCATTCGAGAAATGCAGGGTTGACAGCGCACAGCTCGTGATCAGGGTGGCAAGGAATCCGCCGAATCTTAGTGCGTAGTCTGCACGTGTGAACTGCTGTTCGTCGCGCTGCTCGCGAAAGATCATCCAGCCGAAGAAAAATACCATGATCGCAAACAGGTAAGCCGGCCGACCAAACAAATTGAACAACAAATCCGCAATAAGTGCGCCAATGCGCCCCATGCCGTTCTGTATATCACCGCCGCCACTCGCCTGGGTAAATCCGGGATCGGTGGGATCATAGGTGAACAGTGCAGCCCACAGGATCACCGCAAAGGCGATAAAAATGGCCAACGCACCCTCACGCAGAGTCTTGGCGACCTGCGCCGATACCTTCGCGGGTGGTGTACGTACTTGTTTCGCTCTTGCCATATTAATGTAGGTTGAAATGTAATCCGTATAACTTGCTGATTTTAATGGTTCCTTGGCTGCCGGCCAAGCGTTAAATTTCGGCAAAGCCAGGGTACGGTTCACAACCATCCAGGCGGTGCTAATTGACAGCCCCCAGCAGCCTGCCCCTTACGCGCGCCAGACATTTTCCCTACACTTGCCAGTCAGTTTTTTACACTAATCACCCGTTCAGCCTTGAATGCAACCAATTGGTACGCATTTCGATTGGCTTGGACGAAGAATTAAGTGAGATCAGTTGGCGAATACCATGCAGGCAAATTATACATGAGCGATACGAAACATTGCCGCGTTCTTATCCTGGGGTCCGGTCCGGCAGGTTATGCGGCGGGCGTCTATGCCGCGCGCGCAAATCTCAAACCCATCATCGTGACGGGTATTGAACAAGGGGGTCAGTTGATGACAACGACCGATGTCGACAACTGGCCTGGCGATGCGGAAGGTTTGCAGGGACCTGAATTGATGGAGCGCATGAAAAAGCACGTCGAGCGCTACAACGTAGAGATCGTCAATGATCACATCAATAAGGCTGATCTTTCCGCACGACCCTTCACGCTAACCGGCGACTATGGCACTTACACCTGTGACGCGCTGATCATAGCTACCGGCGCAACTGCCAAGTACCTGGGCCTGCCCTCGGAAGAGGCTTATAAAGGCCGGGGAGTATCCGCATGTGCGACTTGCGACGGTTTTTTCTACCGTGACAAGGATGTTGCCGTCATTGGCGGGGGCAATACCGCGGTCGAAGAGGCACTTTACCTGAGCAACATTGCGTCCAAGGTCACCTTGGTACACAGACGGGATGCATTGCGTTCGGAGAAAATACTGCAGGACCACCTGTTCCAGAAAGAATCGGACGGAAAGGTAGAGATACTCTGGGACCACGTCGTCGACGAGGTGCTTGGTGACGATGCAGGCGTGAATGGTTTGCGGGTACGCAGCACGAAAGACGAAGACAAGACCGCGGACATTAATCTGGCCGGCGTTTTTATCGCCATTGGCCACAGTCCTAATACGGGTTTATTTGCCGAGCAGCTGAATATGAACAACGGCTACATCGTCGTTAAAACTGGCCTTGCTGGCGAGGCAACAGCGACCAGTATCCCCGGTGTTTTCGCCGCCGGCGACGTTGCGGATCAGGTCTATCGACAGGCAATCACGTCCGCCGGTGCCGGTTGCATGGCCGCCCTCGATGCGGAGAAATTCCTGGATGCCGAAGCCACTGAATGAGCGGCGCGAGAGACGATGCAGGTCAGAATAGCGACCAGCATCAGCGACTACGACGCGCATGACTGGAATCGTCTCGCCGGAGATCGGTATCCATTCCTGAGACACGAGTTTTTGGAAGCGGCGGAACTCAGTGGCTCTGTCTCAGAGGCGACCGGCTGGACGCCACGTCATGCCGGGCTCTTTGACCCATCGGGCAGGCTGAAGGCGGCATTGCCGCTGTATGCAAAGACTCACTCATGGGGCGAGTTTGTATTTGACTGGAGTTGGGCCCGGGCCTATGAACAGAATGGCCTCGACTATTATCCGAAGCTGGTGTCGACCATTCCTTTCACACCCGCTACCAGTAAGAAGCTGCTGGCCGATGACCCGGAATTGGCAATTGAGTTACTTGAAAAAACACGTGCATTTGCCCACTCAGAAGGATATTCATCGCTCCACGTCCTGTTTCCGGAAGAGTCAGAACTGGCGGCGCTGCAAGCGTGCGGACTAAAGATCCGCAAAGACTGCCAGTTTCACTGGCACAACAGGAATTATCGTGATTTCGATGAGTTCCTGGGCACGTTCAATTCTGCCAAGCGCAAGAAGGCACGCAGAGACAGGCGACGTGTCTCTGAACAGGGAATCAGTTTTCGACGGCTCAAGGGTCAGGATATCGACCCTGCGATGTGGAAGATCGTGTATGACCTCATCAGCATTACCTTTTTGCGGCGCGGTTCAATGCCGTATTTCAGTTTTGACTTTTTCCTGACGATTACTAAACGGCTCGCGGAAAACCTGTTGGTCGTGGTGGCTGAGCTAGACGCGGTGGCCGTCGCTGCGGCGGTCTTTTATGACAGCGAGGACGCACTTTACGGCCGCTACTGGGGCGCCGATGCACGCTATGACGCGCTGCATTTCGAAACCTGCTACTACCAGGGCATCGACTATTGCATTGAGCACGGCAGGCCTAAATTCGAACCTGGCACCCAGGGAGAACACAAAATCAGCCGCGGTTTCATACCGGTAACGACCTGGTCTGCCCACTGGCTGGAAAGGCCGGATTTCTTTTCAGCCATAGAACAGTTCATGCAGGCTGAAGGACGGCACGTAGATTCTTATATCGACGCTGTCAACGATCACAGTCCCTATAAGTCCACGGACTCGCCCGCTGGCAGCGACTCATCGTCTTGAAATCACCGCGCATAACCTGGATCAGCGCCGAAGATCCGCCGAATGCATTTCCTGCAATAGACGCGGCTTTCGACGTGCCCGACGGCCTGCTCGCTGCAGGCGGCGACTTATCCGCTGACCGACTCCTGTACGCCTATCAACACGGCATTTTCCCGTGGTTCGATGACGGCCAGCCGATCCTGTGGTGGTCACCTGACCCCCGTTGCGTACTTTATCCGCCAGCTTTTCACGTTTCGCGACGGCTGCGGCGGTCACTTGGCCGCAGCGGCTTTGAAATTCGATTCAATACCAACTTCGAGAGCGTAATCGCAGCCTGTGCGGATACACGGGTCGGTCAAGAAGGAACATGGATTACTGCTGACATGATCGCAGCGTACCAAGCCTTACATATCGACGGCTGGGCGCACTCGATCGAAGTATGGCAGTGCGACAAACTCATCGGCGGAATGTACGGACTGGCAATCGGTAAAGTTTTCTTTGGCGAGTCAATGTTCAGCCGCACGACCAATGCCTCAAAGGCGGCGATGCTGGCATTGACAAAAATACTGGCTGAAAAGGATTTTGCACTCTTGGATTGCCAGGTCGAATCCCCACATCTCATGAGTCTCGGCGCCAGTCTGGAACCGCGGCAGAAATTTGCCTCGATTCTGGCCAAATCGTGCTCTGCGGCAACCCGATTCACAGCCTGGCCGGCGAAACCCAGCAATATCAAGGAATTCCTAGGTGATTCATTGCAATGACCACTACCTTTCTGCACAATTCGGCTCGCTGGACATACCGGAGATTTGAGTAAATTGGCTAAAGAAGAAGCGCTACAGATGGAAGGCGTCGTGACCGAGACGCTACCCAACACGACTTTCAGGGTCGAGTTGGAGAACGGTCATGTCGTGACTGCGCATATTTCCGGGAAAATGCGCAAGAATTATATCCGTATTCTTACCGGAGACTCCGTCACGGTTGAACTAACGCCGTACGATCTGAGCAAAGGCCGCATCGTCTACCGCGGCAGATGACCATTCGGGGCCAGACGCACTGGCGAACCTGACGAGTAAAACAGAAATCTAACTAACGTGGCTGATGCCGCGCCCCAATCTATGCGGAAGTTGTGGATCGTGGCTGCAATCTTCGATGCTGTTGCTGGCGCGTCTTCGGCACTATTTGTCAGGCAGGTGCGCCAGTTCTTTCAGATTTGGCTCTGCGTTAAGGTGCAGACTACCGTCCTCTCCGACCGAAATCCGCACATGTCCGCCATCGGCCAGCTTGCCAAACAAGAGCTCTTCAGCGAGCGGACGCTTGATTTGTTCCTGAATGATCCTGGCCATCGGCCGCGCGCCCATTTTCGGATCGTAGCCGCGATCGGCGATCCAGTCCCTGGCAGCATCATCGAGTTCCAGCGTCACATCATTTGAGCCGAGCTTGCTTTCCAGCTCGACCACCAATTTGTCGACCACACGGGCAATTGAATGCGCGTCGAGCGGCGCGAACTGGATGATGGCATCAAGCCGATTGCGAAATTCCGGCGAGAACGCCTTTTTGATGATCGCCATGCCATCGGTGCTGTGATCCTGCTGGGTAAAGCCGATGGAGGCGCGGCTCATTTCCTGTGCGCCTGCATTGGTCGTCATTACCAAAACGATATTCCGAAAGTCCGCTTTCCGGCCATTGTTGTCGGTCAACGTGCCATGATCCATAACCTGTAACAGCAGGTTAAAAACTTCCGGATGCGCTTTCTCTATCTCGTCGAGCAACACCACTGAATGAGGATTCTTGGTAACGGCCTCCGTAAGAAGTCCACCTTGGTCAAAACCGACGTAGCCTGGCGGCGCGCCAATAAGCCTCGAAACAGTATGTCGTTCCATGTACTCGGACATGTCGAAGCGAATGAGCTCAACACCCATTACCATTGCGAGTTGCCGGGTTACTTCCGTTTTACCGACACCGGTTGGCCCCGAGAACAGAAATGAGCCTACTGGTTTTTCCTCTTCGTTGAGTCCGGATCGTGACATCTTGATTGCAGAACTCAGGGCCTCGATGGCCGGATCTTGGCCAAAAATTGTCAGCTTGAGATCCCGTTCCAATGTTCGCAGGACGTCTTTGTCTGAGGCGGACACACTTTTCGACGGTATACGCGCCATCCTCGCGACGACGTTTTCCACCATCTCGACCGTGACCGACTCGCCACGCTCAGCAACGGGCTTTAACCGCAAATTGGCGCCTGCCTCATCGATAACGTCGATCGCCTTATCCGGCAAGCGGCGATCATTGATGTGCTTTGCTGCGAGTTCCGCAGCAGCAGTCAGGGCTTCGTTTTCGTAGCTGACGCCGTGATGTTCCTCAAACCGGGTCTTCAGGCCGCGCAGGATATCGATTGTTTCTTCGAGACTGGGCTCGGGCACATCGATCTTCTGAAACCGACGCGCCAGCGCATGGTCTTTCTCGAATACGCCGCGATACTCGGCATACGTGGTCGAACCAATGCAGCGAATCTCGCCGTTGGCCAGCACCGGCTTGATCAGGTTCGAGGCGTCCATGACGCCGCCGGATGCTGCGCCAGCGCCGATAACGGTATGAATTTCATCTATAAAAAGAATCGCGCCCGGGTCTTCCTGAACTTCGCGGATAACCGCTTTCAGGCGTTTTTCGAAGTCGCCTCGATATTTGGTACCGGCGATCAGCGTGCCCATGTCGAGCGAGTAAATTGTTGCGTCCTGCAATACATCCGGCACGCGCTCTTCTGTAATCATCCGCGCGAGCCCCTCGGCCAATGCCGTCTTGCCGACACCAGCTTCGCCAACGTACAGCGGGTTATTTTTTCGCCGACGGCAGAGAATCTGCACCGTCCGTTCGATTTCAATCTCACGGCCGATCAAAGGATCGATTTTCCCTTCGATCGCTCGATTGTTCAGATTGGTCGCATACTTATCGAGCGCGCTGGAATCTGCTTCCATCTCGGTCTCAACCGATGCTTCCTGATCTTCGTCACTGCCGTCTCCGGGAACCTGCGGCATGCCATGCGAAATATAGTTGACGACATCGAGCCTGGTAATGTCCTGCATGCCGAGAAAATAGACGGCCTGTGATTGTTTTTCGCTGAAAATAGCAACCAGCACATTGGCGCCTGTAACTTCTTTCTTGCCGCTGGATTGCACATGATAGACGGCGCGCTGCAGTACGCGCTGAAAGCCCAGCGTAGGCTGAACATCACCTTCATCCCCTAATGGCATGAGCGGCGTTGCTTCGTCGATAAATTCAATAAGCTGGCGACGCAGTTGCCCTACGTCGGATTCGCAAGCTTTGAGAATTTCATGCACGCGCGGAATATCCAGCAGAGCAAGCAGGAGATGCTCTACTGTCATAAATTCGTGGCGCCGATCGCGAGCACCCTGAAACGCCTCGTTAAGGCAAAATTCGAGTTCGCTGCTTAGCATTGCATTACGCCGTCGTATTCCTTGTAAGAGTCAGTTGTCATAGTTATCAGTGTTCTTCCATTGTGCACAACAGTGGGTGCTGCTGCTGTTGCGCGATACTGCTCACCTGGGCAACCTTGGTCTCCGCAATTTCATAGCTGAATGTACCGCAGATTCCCTTGCCTTTCGTATGTACCTCGAGCATAACCCGAGTAGCCTGGCTGCGCCCCATGCCGAATATCGATTCGAGAACTTCGACAACAAATTCCATGGGTGTGTAGTCGTCGTTTATCAGTATCACACGATACAATGGTGGTCGTTTGAGCTTGGGATCTGCCTCTTTGACGGCTAGATCATGGTCATCAATACCTGGTTGTGAAGAATTTCGGTCGGTCATGGTTTCAATTCTGGTTTTCTGGCGCCCTGATTTGGCAGTGTTAAGGTGTGCTTCCGCGGCCATTATATATGGGCACGAAGTCGCATTCTCCAAGTGTGTTTCAGAACGTAATTCATGGATTTTTCGGTGAAACGGCCGATAATTAAAAATATCCTTTAGGTAAAAGGGGTATATCATTGCCATATATAGGTTTTTTTGACTTTTCGGGCTTGTTGCGGACCGCGATGAGACCTTATCATTCATCCTCTGCGTTTAATCGTGTAAGTCCAGCAGCGTTGTTGTTGGCACAACGATTGCTGCGAGGGTGCAACCGGAAGTGACGATGGAAGCAAGATGGTCTGATTTCAGCAGCTTGGATGCGGAAAGCGTCATCGCGTCTGTGAACAAGTCGCTGCCACGCTGGGTTGCACTCATTCTCGTGGTCGCGATTGCCTGGCAGCTAGCCCGCATTATCTGGATGCTGATGCCAGGGTCAGATGTCGGCAACCAGGTCATTACGCCGCCAGCGCAGATAGCCCGAGCAGCTGGTGTAGCCGGCCGAAACATAGATGCGCAGCTGATTGCCAATACACATCTTTTCGGTGAAGCCGATCCGAAGGAAGTGGTCGTAGCGCCCCAGGAAAATGTTGAGAACCTGGCCGAGACGCGCCTGAGCCTTTCCCTGAAGGGCACCATCGCCTCACCGGAGGAAGCGTCATCGGTTGCCATCATTGCCGACAATCGCAATGAAGAGAAAATCTACTCGATCAAAGATACCGTGACAGCCGGAGCAACGCTGCATGCCATTTATGCAGACCGGGTGGTACTGAATCGTGGCGGCAACCTTGAAGTGCTGAAGTTGCCGAAGGAATTTCCAGCCGGCAGTGCCCCGATCCGGCGCAATGCGGCAACCGTTGCGCGGGCAGCATCCGATAACCAAAGCATTCAGAATGTCATTTCGGATAACGTGTCCAAACTGGCCGACGTGATTCGACCAACGCCCTACTACGTCTCCGGACAGATGCAGGGCTTTCGCGTTTATCCGGGTAGAGATCGCAAGCAGTTTGCCGCGCTCGGTTTGCGGCCAGGCGATCTTGTGAAAGACGTGGATGGCGCGGCGCTGACCAACCCGGCACAGGCGACAGAGATTTTTCAGGGGCTGGGCGACAAAGATCAGGTTTCGGTAACAGTCGAAAGAAATGGCCAGCCAGAAGTGATTGTATTGAGTACCTCCCAGCTAAGCCTGGATGACAAGCAATGAAGGAAGTGAATGTAGTGCAGCCAATAACTCTTCGAACGCGAGTTTCCCTTGCGGCGCTACTGTTTGTGTTCCTGTTGCCACTGGCAAACAGCCAGGAACCGACGATCACCCCCAACTATCGCGAGGCGGACATTCGACAGATTGTTGAAGCCGTTGGCGAGGTGACCGGACGCAACTTCATTCTGGATCCGCGCGTCAATGCGAAAGTCACCATGCTGTCATCGACGCCGATGTCCCCGGACGCATTCTATGAAGCGTTTCTGTCGATTCTGCAGGTCAATGGCTTCGTTGCAATGACAACCGGTGACATCGTCAAGATCGTCCCGGATGCCAGCGCTCGACAGTATTCCGGCCTGCTTTCAACGGATAGCGCGGCTGCCGATGATATCGTCACCCAGGTTGTTCAGGTGCAGAATATTGGCGCGGCACAGCTGGTACCGATATTGCGACCATTGATTCCGCAGTACGGTCATCTTGCTGCACACCCCGGCTCAAACATGCTGATCATCTCCGACCGTGCATCCAACGTAGAGCGGATGCTGCGCATCATTCGGCGCATCGACCAGGCGAACGATGACGATATTGAAGTGGTGCGTCTGGAACATGCCTCTGCGTCCGAGGTCGTGCGGGTGCTGACCGCGTTGACACAGACGCCGCGTGCAGATGGCGTACCCATTACGACTTCGCTGGTCAGTGACGCGCGGACGAACAGCGTTCTCATTGGCGGAGACAAGAGTGACCGACTGCGGCTGCGAGCGCTCGTTGCACATCTGGATACGCCTCTCGAGGACGGTGGCGACACGCAGGTACGATACCTGCGGTTTGCCGACGCTGAGGAACTGTCAACCAAACTGCAAACGCATTTTACACAGCAGGCTGCCGGCGAAGCCGGCGCAACAGGCGCCAACGCTGTGACCGACGTCAGTGTTTGGGCTGACGTGCAAAATAACGCGATCATCGTCAGTGCTCCGCCTAAATTGATGCGCTCCCTAATGAGCATCGTGGACAAGCTGGATATTCGCCGTGCCCAGGTGCTTGTCGAAGCCATCATTGTCGAAGTCATCGCGGACAACTCGGCAGACTTCGGTGTGACCTGGGCGGTGGACGGCAGCGGCTCGAATAATCCAATAGGGGTAACCGAGTATCCGGGAGCCGGCGCATCTGTTGTGTCGCTGGGCAGCGCATTGGCGGGCGGTGGCGATACTGTCGCCAACCCGGCAAGCCTCATTGGTACCGGGGTTACCCTCGGTGTCGGTCGTATCAGCGATTCCGGTACAAGTTTCGCCGCGTTGCTGAATGCAATAAAAGGCGACGCGAATACGAACGTGATTTCAACTCCGACGATCGTGACCACCGACAACGAAGAGGCCAGCCTGAATGTAGGCCAGGAAGTCCCTTTCATATCGGGCTCCTTTTCGAATACGGGTACAGGTACCGGTGGCGGCGTTAATCCGTTTCAGACTATTCAACGGGAACAGGTGGGCACCAAACTGACGATTACGCCGCAGATAAGCGGCGGTGATTCGCTCCTTCTGAGTATTTCCCAGGAAGTATCAAGTATTGCTTCCTCTTCTGCCGGTGCGGCGGACCTCATCACCAACGAAAGAACGATTGAAACGACGGTTATTGTCGAGGACGGCGAGATCCTGGTACTGGGCGGACTCATTGAGGATACACTTCGGGAAAGCGACCAGCGGGTACCGATTCTTGGCAGCATTCCAATCCTGGGCAACCTGTTTCGCAATCGTTCCACGGACCTGGTCAAAACCAATTTGATGGTATTCATTCGCACCAAAATTCTGCGCGATTCCATGCAGTCCTCGTTCGAAACAAATGCGAAATACAACTCCATTCGCGATGCACAACGCGGCGGGCGCGTTGACCTGATGCCATTCGCTGACCGGCCCGTGTTGCCGCCGCTCGACGAGTACGCGGACAGCCCGGACACCGTGGACGGTGTCGCCCCGGAACCAAACCCCTAAACGCGTATCGGCGCCACAGTTATGGATAACAGCACTGAAATTGTCCTCGAACTCGAGCCGGACATTGCGGCCGCCAGCGATCCGGGCGTCGCTGCAGAAGCGGCCAGAGTGCTGCCCTTCTCATTTGCAAAGCGGCACGGCGTGCTGATTCGGGAAGTGGAGGATGGCATCGCGCATGCCGTCTATCGAACCGGCGCGTCCCCCTTAAGCCTCGCGGAGGCAAGACGGTTTGCAGGCAAGCCGTTGAAACTGTCGCGAGTGTCGGCGGATGCATTCGACGGCATGTTGCAGCAATCGTATGAACAAGGGAGCCAGATGGCCATGCAGATGGTCGGCGATCTTGACGAACATACGGATTTGCTGCAGGTCGCTCAGGAACTGCCGGAACCGTCCGACCTGCTCGAAAGCGACGATGACGCACCTATTATTCGTTTCATTAACGCTGTGCTGACCGAGGCCGTCAAGGAAAATGCGTCGGACGTGCACATCGAACCTTACGAGAACCGACTGGGTGTGAGGTTTCGGATCGACGGCGTCCTGCAGGAGGTTTTGCAAACTCGTCGAGCGCTTGCACCGTTGGTTGTATCGCGAATCAAGGTCATGTCGAAACTCGACATCGCCGAAAAACGATTGCCCCAGGATGGCAGAATTTCGTTAAAAATCGCCGGTCGCGCCGTGGATGTGCGCGTGTCGACGATGCCGTCCGGGCATGGCGAACGGGTCGTACTCAGATTGCTCGACAAGCAGGCAGGCCGGCTCGACCTCACCTCATTGGGCATGGAGCCCAAGTCGCAGGCATTGATGGACGAACTCATTCACAAGCCGCACGGCATCATTCTTGTCACCGGCCCTACCGGTTCGGGAAAAACCACGACTCTTTACGCGGCGCTGGAGCGTATCAACGACAACAGTCGCAATATCATGACCGTCGAAGATCCGATCGAGTATTTCATCGATGGTATCGGCCAGACGCAGGTAAATACCAAGGTCGAAATGACGTTTGCGCGCGGACTTCGGGCAATATTGCGGCAGGACCCCGATGTTGTGATGGTCGGTGAAATACGTGACCTTGAAACCGCCGAAATTGCGATTCAGGCCAGTCTCACCGGGCACTTAGTTCTTTCCACCCTGCATACCAACACGGCAGCAGGCGCAGTGACGAGATTGCGAGACATGGGCGTAGAGCCCTTCCTGCTGTCCTCCAGCCTGATCGGCGTGCTTGCGCAGCGCCTGGTGCGTGTCCTCGACAACGACTCAAAAGTGCCCTATACCGCCCGCGAGTATGAATGTCGTACCTTGAATGCAGACCCCGCAAATCCACCCACTCTCTACCGCCCTGAGAAGGACGACAACACCGGATTCCGCGGCCGTACCGGCATCTACGAACTGATTGCCATTGACGACGCGATGCGCACAATGATTCACGATGGCGCCAGCGAACAAAATCTCGAGAAGTACGCGCGAACCCTGACGCCGAGCATCAGGGATGACGGGCAACGGCGCGTACTTGCTGGCGATACGACGCTGGAAGAGGTTCTGCGCGTGTCCCGCGCCGACTAGGCAGCTCGCTCTTGACCAGGATAACGACAGTCAATTGTTTCTCGTTCGCAGCCTGAGAGCTATCCATGGGCGCCTTTGAATTTGTAGCACTCGACAAGAAAGGTAAAGAGTCGAAAGGCCTGCTCGAAGGGGATACGCCGAAGCATGTCCGGCAGATGCTCAGAGAACGCCAACTCCTGCCGGTCAGCGTAACCGAAGTTGCTCGTAAAGAATCGAAACGGCAATCCACTTTTTCGGTTCGCGGTGGCATATCGGCGAGTGAACTGGCCCTGATTACACGGCAGCTGGCAACGTTGTCGAAAGCAGGATTGCCGCTTGAGGAAACGCTTCTCGCAGTCGGTCAGCAGAACGAAAACCCGCGCACGCAAAGCATACTGCTCGGCGTGCGGTCGCGCGTCATGGAGGGTCATTCACTTGCGGACGGCCTGGCGGATTTCCCACAGGCATTTCCAATACTTTACCGCGCAACTGTCGCCGCAGGAGAGCAGTCAGGTCACCTGGATGCGGTCCTGGAACGGCTTGCTGATTTCACTGAATCACGGCAGGCGTTGCAGCAGCAGGTTAGAAATGCACTGATCTACCCCATCGCCCTCGTAGTCACCGCAATTGGGATCATCAGCTTCATGCTGGCCTACGTGGTGCCGAAAGTGGTTTATATTTTCCAGAACTACGATCAACAGCTACCGCTGTTGACCCGTATCATGATCGGTTCGAGCGACTTCATTCGTGGCTACTGGTATTTAATCATCGCAGTTGTGGTCGTCATCGTCTTCGGCGCGCGCCAACTGCTGAAGCATGACGGGCCACGCCGACAGTACCACCGCATGCTGCTGCGATTACCGATTGTGAGCAGACTGACGCGCGGCATCAATACCGCCCGCTTTACACAGACGCTGAGTATCCTGGCCGGCAGCGGTGTGCCAATCCTGGAATCACTGCGTATTGCGTCACAGGTCGTCGTTAACATGCCAATGCGCGAAGCGGTTGAAGAGGCTTCACTACGTATTCGGGAAGGCGCGATGATCAGCTCGTCGCTCGCCAGCAGCAAGTTATTCCCACCCATGACGACCCACTTGATCTCCAGCGGTGAAGCCAGTGGCAAACTTGAGGAAATGTTGTCACGTGCCGCCACAAACCAGGAAAAAGAAGTGGACGGCCTGATCGCCACCCTGCTCGGCGTCATGCAACCACTCATGGTCATTATTATGGCGGCTATCGTGTTGCTGATTGTTCTCGCTATTCTTCTGCCAATATTCGAAATCAACAACCTGATTCGTTAAAAGCACGACCATTGGCTGCGTAGATTAGCGTGACCTCGTCGGCCTTCTGTTCAGCAAGCGCCACCTGATCGATTCGGCGCCCATCCACGTAAGCCTTTGGTTTTAATGATTTTGACGAGTCTTTAAATATGCCGATTGTCTGCTTGCGCCGCTTTTTTTTTCGCGGTATACAGGCTGGAACAAGTTATGGATGACTGTTTCGGGTAGGGATTTGTAAGTGTCATTTGTGAGGGTTGTGACTATGAACAACAAGGTCGGTACTGAGTTACCGGGAGAAGATGAATATGTCGATGTTGACGAGGTGGTCAGCGTTGATGATGAAATTGAAGATGACGACGACAACGACGATGTCGATTCTGACGATGAGGTTTTACCTGATAGCGTTATCCTGTCCGGCTCAAGTGATGACAATATCGACGACACTATTTCTACAGCCGAAATCAATGTCGAAAAGCTAATTGCCGAGCTCGGTGAGACGGATGATAAGGATGCTTGCCGGAAAAAAGAAATCCGACGACGATTAGAAGAAATGGCAGAGGAAAAATCATTTGAGGATACGTATGCGGTGGATTTCGGATCTGACTGATGGGCCGCTTTGCCTGTGCCAGGCGGTCTTCAATGAAAGTCCCGCGACGTGACCGTTAACTCTCCTAATAAATCACTGTGATCGACTAGTTTCCTGGCAATCACATGCGTGACTTTCCCTTCTTTTTGCAACTCGCCCTGCACACCCATTAACCGAGCATTTAGCAAAATATCACGCTGTTCATCAGCGATTCTTTTCCATACGATCAGGTTGCTGCAACCGGTTTCATCCTCCAGGGTCACGAATGTTACGCCACTCGCTGTCCCGGGCCTCTGCTTGGTAATAACCAGTCCCGCAATGCTGATTCGCTTTCCGGTTGGCAAAGCGTTTAGCTGCTCTGCTGTCAAATACCTAAAGACATTCAAATCCGCGCGAATAAGGGCCATTGGATGACGACCGAGGGTCAGGCCGAGGCTCTGATAATCCGCCACGATATCCTGTCCTTCCGTAGGTCGCCGCAACATTGGCGTCGCTTCATATCGGTCCAGGGAGGAAAACAGGGATGTGGGCTTCTCTACTCCCGCTACGGTCCAGCTGACTTTATGGCGATGACCTTCAAGCGATTTCAGTGCTCCTGCCGCGGCAAGCGCACTCAACTCACGCCGGTTCAGTCCGGTGCGCTCGAGCAATTGTTGAATGCTCCGGTAGCGATCCATGCGCTTTGCGACGAGTAACTCGCCCGCCACTTCCGATAATCCCTTGACCTGTCGTAATCCCAGGCGAAGCGCCGGCTCACCATGCTCCGCCCGCTCAATGCTCGAATCCCACCCACTCTCATTGACATCAACGGGCCTGACCTCCACACCATGACGCCGCGCATCCTGGGTTAGCTGTGACGCCGAATAAAACCCCATCGGCTGACTGTTCAGCAACGCACAGGTAAACATCGCGGGCGTATGACACTTTAGCCAGCAGGATACGTAAACCAGTAGCGCGAAACTGGCTGAATGAGATTCAGGGAATCCGTATTCGCCGAAGCCTAATATCTGCTGAAAAATCTGTCGTGCAAAATCCTCCTCATAGCCACGCTCCCGCATGCCACTAATCAGCTTTTCTTCAAAAGGCCCCAGTCCGCCACGCCGTTTCCAGGCAGCCATCGCACGTCTCAGGCGATCCGCTTCACCGGGTGTAAAGCCTGCTGCCACCACGGCAAGTTGCATCACCTGTTCCTGAAAGATGGGCACTCCCAAGGTCCGCTGCAGAACTTCCCTGACGTCATCACTGGGATACTCGACTGCTTCCTCGCCGTTTCGCCGCCGCAGGTAGGGATGCACCATGTCACCCTGAATAGGTCCGGGACGGATAATGGCAACTTCAATGACAAGATCGTAATAACAGCGTGGCCGCAGGCGCGGCAGCATTGCCATCTGTGCACGCGACTCAATCTGGAAAACACCCATGGTGTCCCCCTCACAGATCATGTCGTAAACCTCGCCGTCTTCAGGCGGTACCGTAGCAAGCGTGTACTCTCTCCCATCGTAACCCTTGATCAGATCAAAGCTGCGTCGAATAGCCGTGAGCATCCCGAGACCAAGCACATCGACTTTGAGCAACCCCAGGTCTTCAAGATCGTTCTTCTCCCATTGAATGACCGTGCGATCATCCATGCTCGCATTCTCGACAGGTACGAGCCCTGACAATGGCCCGTTCGAAATGACAAAACCGCCGACATGCTGCGAAAGATGGCGAGGAAACCCCAGCAACTGTTTAACCAGGTATAACAGGCGTTTAATAAGTGGGCTCGCAGGATCAAGACCCGCCTCCAGGACGCGACTGTCATCGACCTCACTACCATCCCACCACTGCATTGACCTGGCCAGCCTGTCGACCTGCAACCCGCTTAAACCCAGTGCCTTACCGACATCACGTAACGCACTTCGTGGCCGATAGGTAACCACCGTTGCGGCCAGGGCCGCTCTCTCCCTGCCATACTTTTGATAAATATATTGAATGACTTCTTCGCGACGCTCATGTTCAAAGTCAACATCAATATCCGGCGGCTCATTGCGCTCTTTGGAAATAAAGCGCTCAACCAGCGTTGCCATTCGTTCCGGATCAACCTCTGTAATGCCAAGGCAGAAACATACGGCGGAATTAGCTGCGGAGCCGCGCCCCTGGCAAAGGATGTGCTGACTCCTGGCGAAAGCGACAAGGTCATAGACTGTTAGAAAAAAGGGCTCGTATTTAAGCTCACGAATCAATTCGAGCTCATGTTCAACCAGCTTGATAACCTTTCCGGGCGTGCCGGCCGGCCAGCGCTTTTGCATCCCTGCTTCGGTCAGGTGACGTAACCAGCTTGTTGACGTTTCACCTTCAGGCACCAACTCATCAGGATATTCATAGCGCAATTCATCAAGAGAAAAATTAATTAAATTGGTTATACGAAGCGTTTCCTGAAGCAGCGCGGCAGGATAAATTCTGCGAATCGTTTCTCTCGGCCTGAGATATCGCTCGCCGTTGGGATATAAAGAGAACCCCGCTCGATCTACGGTGACCCGCTCGCGAATGGCCGTCACCGTATCCTGTAGTGCACGACGCTCACGACTGTGCATGTGGACATCGCCAGTGGCGACAAGAGGAAGGCCCAATGCCTGGCTCAGTCTTTGCAGGCGCTCAAGGCGCAATCGCTCAAGCCCGTCTGCGAGTAACTCCACTGCAATCCACAGCCGGCCGCGAAAAATCTCTGTTATCCATGCATCTTCAGCGCCCAGCAGTAACTGGTTGGCAGGAATCCACAGCACGAGACAATCTTTCAGTCCGTCATGAAAATCATCTGCAGTGAGTTTATAACTGCCCTTTTCGGCTGCCCGCCTGCCACGGGTAATCAGTTCGCATAACGCTGCGTAGCCGGCACGGCTTTGCGCCAGCACAACCAGCTTCAGACCACTTTCCAGGCGAAACTCAGAACCGATGATTAACTTCTTGAGGCCTTTTTCTTTGGCGCTAACATGCGCCCGCACGACACCGGATACTGAGCACTCATCCGTAATCGCCAGCGCCTCATAGCCCAGCTTTGCGGCAGTTTCGACAAGTTCTTCAGGATGAGATGCGCCCCTCAGGAACGTAAAATTGCTGAGCGCATGCAGCTCGGCATAACCGGAAGCCATCTCTCACGTCACCTCGTGAGCCGCGTTTCTGCGGTCATTGACATTAATGAGATGGCCTGTTCGCGTTCGCATATCCCATGTAAGCACGCCGCTCATCATGTAGAGGTTCATTGGCAGCACTAACCTAAGTGCCCGCTCGATTCAGGGTGAGCCGTCATCCGAACATCCCTACTACAAACGTGCTCGAACCATCACTGCAGAGATTCATTCGAAAGCACTACCCGGAAACCCGCTCAGTTCAGGGTGAATAGTCATCCGAACATCCCATGTAAATACCAGAAGGACGAATCCCGGGCACGATCCTTAAAGATCCAGAGGTGTATGCCGCGAGGATTACGTGCGACAAAATAATCCCTGGCAATGCCATCAGCATCCCACCAGCCGGTTTCGAGTCGCTCCGGCCCGTCAAGTATTTGCAACACGCCCTGATAACAAGGCATGTCATTTTTTATCGCCAACAACTCCGGCGCCTGCAGCATCCACAGGGGACGTCTTAACACGAGACTATTCGTGCGGTGCACATCTGTCAGTAATGCCAACTCGTCAGGATAGCCCGTCAAATCCCTGTAGTTGGAAGCGCTCGCACAATGCGGCACACCGTCAAATACATCTCGCCGCCGCCATGTATATTGAGGCCGGTGCTCAGCCACCGTCTCGATACCATGGACAGTCTCTTTCCCCATGCGGGCACAAAGGCGCTCAGCGAGATGAGTAATAGAAGTATTACGTCCCTGGCGCTCCTTTTTGGTGAACGGCAAAACATCGTTCTCTGCAGTAAAACCCTGTGTCTGACCAGCGCTCAATCGAATCGCAATAACTGGTGCAGGCAGTGGCAAACGATCAAATTTAATTTCAAGCAAATCAAACCAGTGTTGCACGGCCCGATCAGCCTGCACGCAGCCTAATGACAGGTGTGTTGCAGGTTCCTGCAGGTGAAAAAAAATAAACTCAACATGCTGAACCAGCATTTGTCGACTAAGTAAAAAACGCTCCAGTTTCTTAAGCAATTCGTGGCAGACATTCAGAAGCAAATGACTATCACTCTGCTCCTCATAGAGGTCGTAATCAGCAACAAAACGCTCAGGCGCCCGATAACTCGCGCGTGGATCCGGCATGGCGCCTGTGGCCCGATCAAACTCCAGCAGGCGACTGGCCCCAAAACGTTTGGCGAATCCCTGTCTTGGCAAACGCAAGGCCTCACCGACCACCGTGACCCCCATACCCTGTAATGCCTTGCAGACAGCCTCTGGCCACCCAAGGCAGGTAATGGGCAAAGGACTCAGCTTTCCAACCAGGTGACGTGCATCGCGAATACAAACCTTCTGCCCGGCTCGTGCTAACCAGGTCGCCGCAAGCGGCGTAGGTGCGATTGCTACCCTGACATGAAAACCCTGGCTGACGAAGCCCCTGACAATGCGTTCACGCAACGTCTTTAAGCCGCCAAACAGCCGCAGGCTTCCCGCTAACTCCAGAAGCAATAACGAAGGTTTCTCGACGGAGGTAAATGCAGTAAATTTTTCAGACCACCCGGCCAGGTCTTTTAAAACACGCGCTTCCCGATCCGGCCGTCGTTCCTCAAGTCTCAGTGTCGGCATGAGCGCCAATGCAGCATTAACACTCAGTCCCGGGCTAATCCCTGCTGCCCCGGCCTCGGCATTAGCCAGCAACACCCTGCGGATACCCTGCCCTTCCTCGAAAACTGCCGCAGCTTGCGGAGAATTAATGACGGCCTCAAGTGGCAGCATCGGCAAATAGACACACAGCCACAGCTGGCGAAGTGAGCCAACAGGAGCCGACAATGGAGATGGGTTTTTAAAATCTGTCGCCACCAGCGACAGTTGCTCAGGTGCCTGGCGCGGCTGTGCCCTGCTGTGCGGGTTCTTTAACGAGGAAGTCGGGGCGACTTCCCGGGAACGAGCAGATGGTTTATCCGGGATCGGCATCGTCTAGCCCGCATAATCTCGCACCACGGCAGGTCTTCCACCGCGACTTTTCAAAATGCCAATATCGGTGCCGGTAGCGCCTGCCTCAAGTCGAATACGCAAAGCTGCTGCTGATGGCTGTGACGATGCCGCCAAAGAGCGAAAGGCAATGGCCCAGCTTTGCCCCGTTTCTGCCGCCAGCTGCAGGCGTCGACTGGCAGCATCGTCAAGCCTGGTTGACCAGAGTAAAACTGCCGCACAGTTACCCGAAGACAGCGCCTGCTCAGCAGCCCATAAAGACTCCTGCGGTTTTTTGGGTCTGACAATTAATACGCGGGAAAGATTAACGCCCCATTGCATCAGCGCAGGCGGGTAAGGTTCGAAAGGCGGGGCAATCCAGGCAATCCAGCCCGCCTCCCTGTCCTCCTGCGGCTGGCTCAAGCTTGCCAGCGCAGGCATCAGGAGCTGTAGTTCTCCAGTACCGTAATGATCGAGCAGGATTTCCGTCAGGGCATGCTTTGGCCAACCGCCACCCGGCAGATGTTGATCCAGCCTGGGATAACCACTGGCAAGTCCTTGCCAGTTCAGGTCCTCCGCCTGAGTCTGCCCCCGCCAGATACGCGGGTTTTTTAGCAAAGCCTCAAGCGCGTCAGACATTGGATTTCAATTAGTGGAGTGGCATGCCGTCGCGGATCACGCCAACAACCACACCCTCAATCACCATCGCCTGCAGTTTCAGATCAACTTCTATCGGCTCGAAATCATCATTTTCCGGCAACAGCCAGACTATGGAACCATTCTGTCGATAGCGTTTGACGGTTACTTCGTCATCAACACGGGCGACAACGATCTGTCGACTGCGCACTTCAGGTGTCCGATGCACCGCAACGAGATCACCATCGAGAATGCCGGCATTTTTCATGCTCATGCCATTAACGCGCAGCAGGTAGTGTGGCTTGGGGTCGAAAAACGCCGGATCGACCCGGTAATGTGCCTCAATATGTTCTTCCGCGAGAATCGGACTGCCCGCCGCAACCCGGCCAACCAGGGGCAGACCAAGCTGTTCACGCAGTGAGTCCTTAAGCTGAATCCCTCTCGAGGCGCCTGGTATCAGGTCTAAAACGCCCTTCTTCTGCAGCGCCCGCAGATGCTCTTCAGCCGCATTGGCTGACTTGAAGCCGAGCTCCCGGGCAATTTCCGCACGCGTAGGCGGCATGCCAAACTCATTGCTAAAATCTTGAATTAATTCGAGTATTTGCTGTTGTCGAGGGGTCAGTTGGCGCATTTAAACATACCTGTATAGATAAACAGTAGTGGCATTATATACAGCTAAATCGATTTGTAAATACAGCTGGGAAGTTTTATCCGCCATGCGCCTTACCCGAATCGAAATGACGCATGTCGACCCGGCAAAATCATGCACCATTCTGCGTTCTTAAGGGTCGTTATTGCCTGCCGAGACCGAATGGCCGCCAGCACCTCAGGGGCAAATACCCGCCAGCTAAGATTCACGCCAATCACTCAGCGACTGCGGCTATGCTCCGTGCAGCGACCGAAGACACCGGGCACGTGTCACTAAAGAGAGACAAACCCTAAGAAAAACAAGGAATTTCGTTGCGGATGACGACGCTTTACGAAATAATGCGCGTGCATTTTTACCCAACAGAGGAAATTTGGACAATGATTAAGAAAGTATTGAAAGTGGGCGCCATCGTGCTCGTCCTGGGCGTAGCCTCTGGTTGCGCGAGTTCGGCAGCTATTGATGCTGCACAAGCGACTGCAGACAATGCAGCGAGAGATGCAGCAGCCGCTAAATCAGCTGCTGAAGCCGCTCGCGCCGCCGCCGACAGCGCTGCTCAGTCAGCTCGAAGCGCTCAGAGCACTGCAGACCGGGCGCTTTCAGCAGCGACTGAAGCCCAGTCTTGCTGCGACGCCAATCGTGACCGCCTGGAGCGCATGTTCCAGAGATCACAGGCTAAGTAAAAAAATATTGCAGGATTATTCAGACGCCGCGCTGGTCGCGGCGTCTTTTATTTTACGCCCTGCAACTGCCGGAATACCGTCAGCGCGTTCGAGCAAAAGCTCCGCAACATCCCAATCCAGTTCCGCCGGCCTTTCATTCGTGGCCATGACAAACTGCTGCGTAAGCGCAGTCATTGCAGCCCGAACCGGTGGCGCCGCCGCAACCACGGCGACTTCTTTGGCAATATCGGCCGCTTCCCCGGATACATGAGGTTCCGCTGAATCCTGAGGCACCGGCGCCGGCGACATTTCCAGCGTCTGGTGAACTTCGACCACCAGCTCGTCACCGTTCCAGCCGATCTTGACGGGCTCGTTAATAATCCTGACGCCGGTATTTAAACTCACATTGCCAAACAGGTAATCGATGTCTTCCGGAAACATGCGAATGCAGCCGTGGGTCACACGCATGCCAACACCGGATGGTCGATTGGTGCCGTGAATCAGGTATCCGGGCAAGCCTAAGCGCATCGCATATTCGCCCAGCGGATTATCCGGTCCCGCCGGCACGATTCTCGGCAGGGGATCGCCGTCCGCTGCGTGTTCCGCGCGAATTGACTCGGGTGGGTACCAGGCCGGATTGCGAACTTTCGAGATAATCGACGTCCGACCCAGTGGCGTTTCCCAGTCCATCCGCCCGATGCTGATGGGATAAGTCATTACAACAGCGGGTTCGCCGTCTTTCGCTGGCGGATAGTAGTACAGCCGGTATTCGGCAAGATTGAGTACAACCCCCTCACGAGGTCCGTGGGGCAGGACGTAGCGGGTCGGCAACGTAACCGCCGTACCCTCACCCGGGAGCCAGGTGTCAACTTCGGGATTCGCCCTGACGATATCCTCATAACCCAGCCCATGGCGGCGCGCAATGTCGAGCAACGTATCTTCGGCACGGGCCGTAATCGTTGTCAACGCGCCGACCACATCATTGCCTTCCGGCGGCAGGTCATAGACCTCCGCGGTGGCGCAGACGGGGAGCGTTGCAAAAAAGAGTACTGTGACAAACTGGCGTGTTGTACCCATCACTGACCTACTTCCTCTGTATCGATTACTTCGGTTTCCGACTCACTTTCCAACAGCCACTCCTGAATCGCGCTGCTTTCCAACAGCCGTTCCGGAAAACTGCTCGCTGAATCGGGCAGATTGATGCCATAGGTTCTGAATCGCAAAACAACCGGCGCGTACATCGCATCCGCGATGCTGAACTCGCCGAAAAGCCAGCGACCGCCGGATGCATAGCGTTGCTGACAATCCGCCCAGATTTCAATGACTCGATCAATATCCGCCGTTAATTCATTCGGCAGCGATACTTTACGCCCCATTGCGCGGCAATTCATAGGCATTGCTTCACGTAACGCCTGAAATCCGGCATGCATCTCAGCGCTGACAGCCCGCGCATGTGCCCTGGCTTTGTCATCCGCAGGCCATAAATGCTTGTCCGGCCAACGCTCCGCTATGGTCTCAGCAATAGCCAGCGTGTCCCAAATGGTCTGGCCGTCCAGTATCAACACAGGAACACGACATGCTGGTGAGGCGGCCGCCAGCGCCTCGCCCGTCGACCCCTCATCCAGCGGAATCCGCTCCTCCTCGAATTCGATGCCGGCTTCTTTTAACAGGAGCCAGGACCTCAGCGACCAGCTGGAGTAGTTCTTGTTACCGATGATGAGTTTCATGAAAAACCGCCTACTACCGTTCTACAGCTATTATTTCACAAATGGGTCGGAATCTGGGCCTCACGGTATTGCAAATCGATCCCTGCATTGACCGTTATTATCGAGGTGGGTAGCCTAGTCGCCTGTTAAACACCCGCGTGACCGACAATGAAATTTACGATCGAACTGAGCGACCGCGACCTCAGATTTTTTCGCGCGGCGCTCAAGAAATCCCGCTATGCAGTTCGCCACGCCGAAGAATCAGAAATCGTTGAAGCAATTGGTGACGTGCTAGCCGAAATAAAAAGTAAGGAACCACTGCCCGATTTTGTCTCAAAAAGACTGCCACAACTTGAGGCACTCATTCGCATGTTGCAGGACCACGAATGGAAACTGCCAAGTGAAGAACGGGAACGACTGCTCGCAACGTTTGTATACTTCGGAGATCCCGAAGACATCGTTCCTGATGACATTCCGGTAATCGGCTACCTCGATGACATCATCATGATAGAACTCGTGATCCGCGAGTTACAACATGCACGTGAAGCATACGATGACTTTTGCGATTTTCGCGACCTTTACGACAAACGCATGAAAGGAAAATCGGACAGTGCTGTGCGAAGAGATCGTGTCGACCGGAAACGACAGCAATTGCACCAACGAATGAAACGGCGACTGGCGAAAGACAGGCGCGCAAAAAAATCTTCAGCGGTCTGGTGATTATTCGCTGCAATCAATAATAGTTTTCTTGCCGCTTGTTGCAGAGAACTGATTACGCACCGTGCGATTGACGAGTGCAAATAATCATCAGTATTTCAGCAGCACCGAACCCCAGGTAAAGCCGCCGCCAAAGGCCTCCAGCAACAGCGTCTGGCCACGCTCAATGCGGCCGTCACGTATACCGACGTCAAGGGCGAGTGGAACCGACGCCGCTGATGTATTGCCATGAATCTGTACTGTCTGAATGACTTTTTCCATTGGCAGGCCCAATCGTTTTGCGGTCGCCTGGATAATTCGCAAATTCGCCTGATGCGGGATCAACCAATCGATGTCGTCGAGTCCCAGACCATTCGCATCGAGGGCCTCCTGCGCAACGGCACCCAATGTCCTTACAGCAACCTTAAAGACTTCGTTACCGCTCATCATGATTCTTGAGTCACCGACACCAGCGGCAGCAAGGTTGTTCGAGACGCCCACCGGGTAATACAGTAAGTCTTTATACTTCCCGTCAGCACCCAGGTGTGTAGAAATAATGCCCGCATCCTCTGCCGGCTGCAGCACGACCGCGCCCGCACCATCTCCGAATAAGACGCAAGTACTGCGATCTTCCCAGTCGATAAGTCTCGTAATTATCTCGGCGCCGATTACCAGCGCACACTTGGTGTCGCCTGCGCGAATAAACTTGTCGGCAGAGCTGAGTGCATAAATAAAGCCAGTGCATGCAGCTTCGATGCTGAATGCAGCGCATGCCGGTATGCCCATCTTGTGTTGCACGATGGTAGCAATATTGGGGAAAATCAGGTCCGGGCTCGTCGTTCCGATGACGATGAGGTCAATATCGGACGCTGTTACGCCGGCGTCTTCAATCGCGATTTTCGCCGCCTCGACGCAAAGATCGGATGTGTTTTCTTCTTCCGCTGCAACGTGTCTTTGCTCGATGCCGGTACGCGTCCGTATCCATTCATCGCTGGTTTCGACGATTTTTTCCAGATCGGCATTGGTGAGAATTCGTTCTGGCAAATACCGACCGGTGCCTGCGATTCGTGAATACGTCATGCCGTTTCCTCTTGCAGCAAATTTCCAATTTGCTGCGGTACCTGGTTCTTAACTTCGACCAGTGCAGTTTCTATAGCGTGCTGAAATGCATACGAATCCGCGCTGCCATGGCTTTTAATTACAATACCATTAAGTCCGACCAATGATGCACCATTGTAGTTGCGCGAATCCATTTCGACTGAAAGGTTTTTCAGAACCGGACTGGCCAGAAACGCCTGCACTTTGGCGAAAAAATTTCGGGTAAATGCCCTGCGCAGATAGTGCGATGCCAGGCCCACCGTTCCCTCCATAGTCTTCAATGCGACGTTCCCGGTAAAGCCATCTGTGACGACGACATCAGCCTTTCCGGAAAATATCTCGTTGCCCTCTATGAAACCAACGTAGTTGAGGCCACTTTGATTTAACTGTGCCGCACCTTCGCGCACGGTTTCGTTGCCTTTGGTGTCCTCGACACCGATGTTAAGCAATGCCACTCGCGGTCGTTCTATATTACGAATTTCCGCAGTAACAATTGAGCCCATGACGGCAAACTGAAACAACTGGTCCGCGCTGCTCACGGTGTTGGCACCCAGATCCAGCATGTGAACCGTGCCACCGATAGCGGGCAATTCGGCGATGATAGCGGGCCTGTCAACGCCGGGTAACATCTTAAGAACGAACTTTGCGGTCGCCATCAATGCACCGGTGTTTCCTGCGCTGACGCAAGCCTGCGCGGTACCGTCCTTCACGAGGTTTATAGCGACGCGCATAGAGGAGTCTTTTTTCTTGCGCAAGGCATCCGCGGGTGCCTCGGACATGCCAACAACTTCGGCGGCATTCCTGATCGTTAGGCGCGGTTCAACGCCAACGATACGGGTGACGTGACCCGCTATTTCGTTGCTGTCTCCAACCAGGATCAGATCGAGATCAGGATGCTGCTCGAGGGATTTCTGTGCCGCACGCACGACAATCTCGGCGCCGAGATCGCCGCTCATCGCATCCAGTGATATGACGGATTTTGTTCCCACGAAATCTTTGAGACAGTCGCCCTCTACAAAAGGCTATCTGTCCGAGACAGGAAACGTTTATTCGTCGTCGTCTTCGATTTCCGGCTGTGCGATAACCTGATTGCCTCGATAGAAGCCATCGGGGGTTACACGATGCCGCAAATGGGTTTCGCCTGATGTCGGATCAACCGACAGCGCCGGCCCTTTAACCTTGTCGTGCGAACGCCGCATGCCGCGTGTCGATGGGGTTCTGCGACTCTTTTGAACAGCCATTCCAATCTCCAGTGATGATGACCCGGTTGGTCAACACCCAATTCCAAATCCAGTCAGACAAGTGTCCGACACTCAATTATCCCTGTTTTCCATTTTCGCCCGCAAATCTGCAAATGGGCGAACAATATCCGCCCCTTCGGAGCTGACGGTTTCAACTGGTGCTGCGCAATTCTCCGCGGAATCATGCACAGGCGCGAACGGCAGCGCCATCACAAGTGACTCCTCTACCAAGTCGATCGGCCGCACACTGTCCTCATCCAGATCCCAGACGTCGTACCCGGCAATACTCTCTTGCTGCGCCGCATCAGTCGTCGCAGCAACGAGGACCATCCTGATTTCCGTCACGACCGCGAATTCAAATACGGCAAGACAACGTTGGCAAACTGCTGTGATGGTCGCCGCTGCGCGACCATCGACCGCCAACATCCCGGCGTGCCCGGCCAACCACGAAAACGCAAGTCTAATATCAACCGGCGCCGCCCGCCATTGGCGCGGCCGTTCCGGCTCGGCAAGCGCATCGAGTTCCGCCTCGATGATTTCGCTGACGCGCGGAAGATCGCTAATTTTACCAGTAAACTCAACATCTTGAACGAGCTCTGCCAATTCTTTTGGCAGGTAGCGCTCGAAGATAGGGTTCGCCATGGCGGGCGCATGATAAGGAGGTCAACGGAGACTGTCAAAGGTTGCTCGCAGTCCTTGCAAAACATTTGTTGTTTAACCGAGCGGATATAAGGTTAAACTTAATAAAAATCCACAACATACTGATTACATATGCAAAACCCGTCTGCCCCTCAAATCCTGCTGGCCTCGAGCTCGCGCTACCGTCAGGGGTTGCTGGACCGATTCCTTAACGACTATGAGAGCTTAAGCCCAGCGGTCGAAGAGACCGCAGAAGAAGCGGAAGAACCGGCAGCGCTGGCCACCAGGCTGGCACGCAAAAAGGCAGAGGCGGTATCCAGCACCCATCGCGAGGCGCTGGTCATCGGTGCGGACCAGCTGGCGGTATTGGAAAACAGGGTACTCGGCAAGCCGGGCGACCATCAAAAGGCGGTGGAGCAACTCCTCGCGGCGTCTGGCAAGGCGCTGAGTTTCCTTACCGCCGTCTGCGTTCTGGACCCGGTTTCACGACGTCGATATGAACATACTGACATAACGACCGTCCGCTTCCGCCGCTTTGATCGTCGCCTGGCCGACGATTATCTGCATCACGACAAACCCTACGATTGTGCCGGCAGTTTCAAAATTGAAGGTGCCGGATTCGTGTTATTCGAATCAGTGACGACGGATGATCCGACAGCGCTGATCGGCCTGCCTATGATCTGGCTCGCCGGCAAATTAAAGGAATTAGGCTACCTTCTGCCCTGATTCCTGCAGGATCCAGTCTGCTTCAATCGCGGCTGCAGCCGCATTACGTTATTGCCTGCTGCGTCGCACTCGCGGCTGACCGCGCCTGTTGCCGTCGCCTGAACCGTGCTCGGCGCGGGCTTCCCGTGCCTGAACCTTCTTGCCACCACCCCGAATCGCCTGCAGGAATCGATCCAGATCATCAGGCAGAGGTGCCGTAAAGTGCAACTCATTGCCACTGTCGTCTGGAAAAGCGATCGACTGCGCGTGCAGGAACAGTCGTTTGAGGCCCCGCTTTTTCGCCGTGGCGTTGGCTGTTACATCGCCATAGCGATCATCACCGAGGATGGCGTGGCCGGTGTGCAGCGCGTGCACCCGAATCTGGTGGGTGCGACCGGTCTGCGGCTGGCATTGCATCAGGCTGTACTGGCCGAAGGTACGGGAAAGTCGAAAAATCGTCTGAGCGGGTTTTCCCGCACTGCTCACAACGACGTGCCGTTCGCCGTTCTTGCGATGCTCAACGAGGAGTGGCGCATCGATCGTCTGTTCTCCAAACTGCCAATCACCCGCCACTAACGCAAGATAGTTCTTCTCAACCGTGCCGCGACGAAATCGCTCATGCAATTCGCGCAGTGAACTCCGTTTTTTGGCGAACACCAGGCACCCCGATGTCTCGCGGTCAAGACGGTGCACCAGCGAAAGGTCGCGGCACGCCGGGCGCGCCTCACGCAGTAATTCAATGGCACCGTGACTGATACCGCTGCCGCCGTGTACGGCGAGACCGCTGGGCTTGTTCAGGACCAAGATGCGCTTGTCCTCAAAGATAATCTGACTTTCTAGATTTGCGATTCGCCCGGGAGCTGCGGGCCCAGACTCCGCATTTATCCTCGCCGGCGGAATTCTTACCTCATCGCCATCGAGCAGGCGGTATTCGGCACGTACCCGGCCGCCATTTACGCGTACCTCGCCCCGCCGCAATATTCGGTACAGGCGTCCTTTGGGAAGACCCGGCAATTCGCGGCGCAGGAAATTGTCGATCCGCTGACCAGCCTGTTCGGCATCGATACGGACTTTGCGCACGCCCGTTTGCCGGACATCCTTTTGTGACGGAGTACTGGGATTCATGATTAGGAACTTATTTTAGTTGGCTCAATGACTTATTTCGCATTGCCGGAACCGCAAGCTATGCTATATTACCTGCCCGTGGCGGCATTAGGGTGAAATTACCTGTCGCACGAACGGCTTTTCTGCCCGATATCGACAATTTTTTTTAAACCATCGTGCGGGCGCAAAAAGCAATTTTTCAATTCATTCCTGGCCTCGCTTGATCGAGACCAGATTCCACGGTAGCAAGCACGGTAACCCGGCGAGCGCCGACGCGGTTAAGCCGCAGGGTATAAATGATCAATTTTTTGCTGGGCCTGATCAATATGCATCAGGACCGCACGAATTCAGTAGCGTTGAGTGCAGACAGTCACTGTCTTGCGCTCCTCTTTGCATTGCCCTGTCCCGCCGCCTCGCTCTCATTGAGCCACCCCTGCCCGCTGCCCGCGAAAGATCAAAAAGAAGGGCACCATGAAAAGAATGCTAATCAACGCAACTCAGGAAGAGGAGTTGCGCATGGCGATGGTCGATGGCCAGAGTCTATACGACCTCAACATAGAACTTCCGGCGAGCGAACGTAAGAAAGCTAACATCTACAAAGGCCAAATTACCCGAGTCGAGCCCAGTCTCGAAGCGGCTTTTGTAAACTACGGCTCCGAACGCCACGGCTTTCTGCCGCTAAAAGAAATTTCTCCAGAATATTTTGTCAAGGAGCCTGGCTCCGGCAAGCCGAATATCAAGGATGTGCTGCGCGAAGGCCAGGATATCGTCGTCCAGATCGACAAGGAAGAACGCGGCAACAAGGGTGCGGCGCTGACCACCTATGTCAGCCTGGCAGGCCGCTTCATCGTACTGAAACCAAACAAATCCAGGTCGGGTGGTGTTTCGCGCCGCATTATCGGCGAAGAGCGGGACCTGGCGCGCAAATCATTGCGTGATGTCGATGTGCCAGAAGACATGAGCGTCATTTTGCGCACTGCTGGCATTGAACGTACCGGCGAAGAACTAACCTGGGATATGGAGAATCTGCTCGCCGTCTGGGAAGCGATAAAGAAAGTCGTTGTCGAACGCGACTCGCCATTCCTGATCTACCGGGAAAGCAACGCCGTAGTGCGTGCCCTGCGCGACTATCTCACTACCGAGATTGGCGAAATCCTTATCGATGATGAGGCGACTTACCAGGAAGCGAAAGAATTTGTAGAGCAGGTTATGCCGCATAACTTCCGCAAGCTGAAACATTACACGGATTCGGTGCCGCTATTTACTCGCTACCAGATCGATTCGCAGATTGAAACTGCATTTGCTCATTCCGTAAACCTGCCGTCGGGCGGCAGCCTGGTTATCGACCACACCGAAGCACTGGTGTCTATCGATATCAACTCGGCTCGAGCGACAAAAGGCGGGGATATCGAAGCCACGGCACTCAATACGAATCTCGAAGCAGCGGACGAGGTTGCACGACAGTTGCGTCTACGTGACTTAGGTGGCCTGGTCGTGATCGATTTTATCGATATGGGACCACAACGAAATCAACGTGAGGTCGAGAATCGACTTCGTGATGCGGTTCGTCAGGACCGCGCACGCGTACAGTTAAGCAAGATCAGTCGTTTTGGCCTGCTCGAAATGTCCCGACAGCGGCTGCGGCCGTCATTGGGCGAGTCGAGCTACCTGGTGTGCCCGCGCTGTTCAGGCATAGGCAATATAAGGAGCGTTGAATCACTGGCGCTGGCCATCCTGAGAATTGTGGGTGAGGAAGCCCGCAAAGAACGCACTGCCAAGGTCATTGCACAATTACCGATCGAGGTAGCAACCTACCTGCTGAATGAAAAGCGCGATTGGGTGCAAAGCCTGGAATCCCGTCACGACACCCAGGTCATCCTGGTCGCCAACCCGGCGCTCGAAACACCGCACTTTCAGGTCAGACGCGTGCGTGACGACCAGGTCGAACTGCCGGAGAATATCGGCAACAGTTTCATGCTTATGGAATCCGACGACGAGCCGGAAATTACGCAGACAATGCAGGACAAGAAAGCCGCTGAAATCGCCGCGGTTACGACGGTGGTCGCCACAACACCTGCTCCAGCGCGGCCGGAACCGGTTGTCGAAACGAAATCCGGACCAGGCCTGTTGGCACGGCTGGCAGGATTCTTCGGCGGATCAGCAGAAGATGAACCAGAACCAAAGAAGGATTCACGCGCGAATGCTCGTAGCAAATCAGCGCCTGACAGCCGACGCCGTGGCGGACAGAGAAACAATAAGCGCAGCGATTCGCGCCAGGGCGGCAACAGGAACCCGCAGCGCCAGAAACAACCCACAGCGAAAAAGAAGCGTGCCAAGAAGGCATCGGGCAAGGCCGCAGATCGCGGCGCAGCGAGGCCGGGAAAGTCGGCGCAGGAAACCGCGCGCGGTGACGAGCGTCAGGAAAAACAGGCTGATTCCCGTCAAACAGCCAACAAGCGGCGCAGTCGCGGCGGACGTCGCCGGCGACGCGGCCAGGACGCATCAGAAAGCAACGATAATCAGTCCGCCAATCAGCAGACTGAATCGCAGTCCGGAAACCAGGCACCGAGTTCAACGGGGACGGAAACCAAGGCGAAACCTGCCCGGCGTCCGCGACGATCAAGATCTGAATCGACGCGCCAGGAAAAGCCTGCAACCGAGTCTGCTGCGGCAACGGCTGACGACACGACTCCGAAACAAGAACAACGTGTGCCGAAAAAAGCGGCCGCGACCTCGGACAAACCAGATGGCAAGCCGGCCGGCAGGCCAGACCGAAATAAGGCGGCGCCGAAGCTCGAAGTTGTGAAATCCGAACCCGAATCACCGCCTACGCAAATTGAAACTAAGGTCGCCCAGGTTAAGAAAAGCGAAACCGAGAGCGCGAAATCGAAAGCACCTGCCAAATCCAGGCCTCTTACTCAAGTCGAAACGAAGAAGCCCCAAAACACACAGGCTACGAAACCGGAATCTGTCCGCTCCGTTGAGACACAGAAACCGGATTCGGTTAAGTCCGAACCTCCGCGACCAGCGCCAGCGACAAAACCGGACCGGTCAAAAACGTCGTCCGCTGCAAGAAATGCAGGCAACAAGCCCGCTGCGGTAAAGTCTGTACCGGCGCCGGCGAAAAAGCCGGAGAGACCAGCAGGGTACGAAGATACGCAGCCTGAACTAACAGTCATCAAGCCACCAAAACAGGAAAAACCAAAAACTGCTGCAGCGCCTGGCAACGGCGAATCCAAACCTGTTGCAAAACCTGAATCGACTGCTACAACAAAAACAGAGAACTCAAGACAGCAGGATAAGCCCGCTGCCCGGTTGCTGCCATGGGAATCGGATGGCCAGACGCCAACTGACAAAGACTAGGTTGACCAACGGATCGTCGCGTGCAAACGGCGATCCGTTCAGAGGCCTCGCCTGATTTCTGTGAGCAATCCTTTGGCGGCGTCTTCCACCAGATCCAGCACCCGCTCAAATCCTGCCAGCCCGCCGTAATAGGGATCGGGTACTTCCGTTAAAGTCGATGATTCAGCGAATTCAAGGAACAATCGCAGCTTGCCATGATGATCTTCAGCGGAAGACTCTCGTAACTTGGCCAGATTATCTTCGTCCATTGCGATGATATGGTCGAACGCTTCGAAATCTGCTTCCGCGACGCGCCGGGCGCGGATACCCTTCAGTGAAAACCCACGTCGCTCTGCTGCCTCCATGCCGCGTCGGTCCGGAGGTTCGCCGGTGTGATAAGCGTGCGTTCCGGCAGAATCGGCATGAATTCGATCTTCGAGACCAGCGTCACTGACCAGTTTACGAAACACTCCCTCTGCAGTTGGCGAGCGGCAAATGTTGCCCATACAGACGAACAATATTGATATTTTTTCTTTCTTTTCAGACATTTATTGTATTTTCTTCAAGTAGATAATTGCATGGGTAGGATGGCATTTTCTGGGACCAATCGCGTTTGACGGCCTTGCAGAGATCATTGCGCGCGCATTCTACAGCTTTCAGGCGGACGAGATTACGTTTTAACCGGGAGAAAAATGTGCCCGGTTCAGGACCCGGAATGAACCGCGAATTCCATTGCGCCATTTTTCGCGCCTGTTATCTTGAATTCAGAACAGGCGCTAACGATCGCGCCGGCAAAATGCGTCACCAGGCCTGCCACCACATTGTCGCACCAACCCACTGACGGAGACGACAAAATGAGTTTCGAATTTGATATTCCCGACGTTGTGCAAATTGATGGCGTGGATGGCTCGCCCTATCCGCGCCCAATGCGGGTCGGCTCCGAGAAGGCACGCCAGGAAGAAGTCGCGCAAACGTCTGGCATGCCAATAACTGAATTTGAAGGGAAAAGTAATCCCTACATCGACTATGAGAGCATCGACCTGCTGCTGAGCCTGCAGCACCCGCGCTCAGGCGGATATGACGAAATGTGTTTCATCATCATGGGACAGGCCAAGGAACTGCTGTTCAAGGCGGCGTACTTCGAGCTTTACAACACCAGAACACGGATTCGCGAAGACGATTTGCCCAATGCAACGGTGCTACTGGACAGGACGAAAAAGATTACGCGGCAGATCGTCGGCTTCTGGGATGTGCTGTCGACGATATCGACTGATGGCTTCAACGAATTTCGTGATTATCTCGACGTGGCGTCCGGCCAGCAGTCGTTCATGTATCGTCACGTTGAATTCATCCTTGGAAACAAGCGCGAGCAGATGTGTTCCGTGCACAAAAACGTGCCACATGTATATCCCGCAATCCTCGAAAACTTCGCATCACCCAGCATTTATGATGAGGTTATCAGGCTGCTGGCCAGGCGGGGTTATGACATCGCCCCGGAGTGCCTGGACCGGGACTGGACCGAAACCTACCAAGCGCATCGCAGCATCGAGTTGGCCTGGCTCGATATCTATCGCAACGCCGGCCCGCAAAACGATCTTTATGTGTTGGGTGAAAACCTGACTGAACTCGCCGACCTGATAGCACAATACCGTTGGCGTCACTTCGTCACCGTCGAGCGAATTCTGGGCTTCAAACCCGGCACCGGCGGTTCCGCTGGCGTTGGCTGGCTGCGCAAGATCGTCGACCATCGTTTTTTCCCGGAACTCTGGAACATTCGCAGTGAGCTGTGACCGGATGACGAACGAAAGAAGCTCAAGGCGACTTCTTGCGAAACTTTTTGGCGGCTTGGCCGCACTGCTTCTCCTGCTGTGCGGTTGCAGTAACCTAGCCGACTCAAACCAGGACGAAACGCAGCCACCAAATCCTGCCCTGAAACCACCTAACATCCTGTTCATCGTCGCTGACGATCTCGGCTACACAGATTTAGGCGTTTATGGCAGCGAGATTGAAACGCCAAACCTGGACATGCTGGCGCGCAACGGCGTGATGTTCAGCAATTTCTACACTGCGCCAACCTGCTCCCCGACACGCGCGATGCTGCTTTCAGGGGTCGATAATCACCCCGCGGGAATGGGCAGCATGTACCGGGAACTAGCGCCAAACCAGGTCGGCAAAACCGGCTATGAAGAACAGCTGCATACGCGCGTTGCAACCATCGCCGAGCTGCTGGCCGATGCCGGCTACCACACATACATGACTGGCAAATGGCACCTGGGATACGACCTCGACAACAGCCCGTACGCACGGGGCTTTGAGCGTTCATTTGCGTCACTGGCGGGAGGTTCCGGGCATTTCGATTTGTTGCCGATTGTTGGTCCCGGCAAAGCGCCATATCGCGAAGACCGTGACCTGCTTGAAACTCTCCCGCAGGACTTTTACTCAAGCCGCTTTTTTACACGGAAAATGATCGACTACATCGACGACAATCGTGAGGATGGTCGCCCCTTTTTCGGCTACCTGGCGTATACGGCGGTTCACTGGCCGCTGCAGGCGCCTGCAGAATCCATAGCGAGGTTTAGCGGCCGTTACGATGACGGATACGATGCGCTGCATGCGCGGCGCGTCGCAAAGCTCAGGGCGCTCGATCTTTTGGCGGAATCGACCCAACCCTATCCGCGCCTCGCGGAGGAACCCGCCTGGACGGACCTGACCGCCGATCAAAAAAAACGGGAAGCGCGCATGATGGAAATCTATGCGGCGATGATCAGCGATATCGATGTCTACGTGGGCGATCTGATCGCATATCTGAAGTCGATCGATGAGTTCGAAAACACGTTTATTGTGTTTATGTCGGATAACGGTGCGGAGGGTCATCCCGTCGGCACGTCCATCGGCGCCGTGGCCCGCTGGCTGGAGCAATGCTGCGACAACAGTTACGAGAACATGGGCAAACGGGATTCGTTCCTCTGGTACGGTGCCAGTTGGGCCCGAGCAAGCGTCGGCCCCTGGCGTATGTTTAAAGGATTCACCTCAGAAGGCGGCATTCGTGCGCCGGCATTCGTGCATTATCCCAAGCTCGGCGGCCAACAGATCAACGAGGCCGTAGTGACTGTGAAGGATGTCATGCCGACGATTCTCGACCTGGTTGGCATTGATCATCCCGGTCTCACCTACAAAGGGCGTGAAATCGTACCCATGTCCGGCAAGTCCATGCTGCCGATGCTGCGCGGAATTTCGGATTCGATCCACCAACCTGATGAGGCGATCGGCTGGGAACTGTTCGGCAAAACCGCGATTCGGCAAGGCGACTGGAAAATTGTGCAGGAACCTGACGATGCCTTCTGGACAGTTCGAAACCCGGTCGCAGAGGCCTATCGCTGGCGACTCTTCAATCTTGCCGAAGATCCGACGGAGCTTAACGATGTGTCGGGACAGAATCCCGAAAAACTACAGGAGATGATCCGGCTTTGGGACGAATATGAGGAGCGTAACGGCGTAATAATTCCAAATCAGGTCATGGGGTACTGACACAACGTGTCCTTGTATAGAATACGCGCCATGTTCGGTGTCGCGTTACCTTTCATTTCTTTCATATTATTGCTCGGTCTGGCGATTTCGCCCAAGGCTGTGCTTGCACATGGCAGCGTTACGCCAGATGCCGACCTGTGCATCATTCGTATCGGCTACTACCGTGCGCATTTCAAAATATACCTGCCGCAGACGCGCGGCCATAAAGAATACTGTGAAGATATTCCCGCAACAGGCACTGCAACTTTCGTCATGGAATACGAACATAGCGGGCTTGGCAGCGTTCCCATTGATTTTCGCGTTATCCGTAATGTCACAGGCAAAGGTGTATTCACGATATTGGAAGATGTAGACCAAATTAGCAATCTGGATGACGTTACGGTATTCCACTATCCGGCAACGATTCAGCCGGATGTGTTTACCTACCTGTATCCATTCGACGAACAGGGCGAATTCGTGGGCATCGTCACCGTGCAAGATGCGGACACTGGCGAAATGTATACAGCCGTGTTCCCTTTCAGAGTCGGCTTCGCCGGAATTCCGATCTGGGTCTGGTTCATCGTTGTTGCAGTTGGCCTGCAACTTAATTTTCTATGGATGAACGGCTCGTTTGCACGCTGGCGAAAGCAGCTCTCTGCGCGGGGCGGTGTGGGTGCTGCACATGCGTAGCGGTCGTGCAGTCACCTTACTCGCCGGGCTCTGGCTGGCGGTCGCAGCGTACGCTCAGGACAGCGGCGAAAAAGAGTCCTGGTTGACGAGATCGGGCTACTACAAAGTCAGCTACACGAGTGAATTGACGCCAGTGACAATCAATAAAATTCATCACTGGATTTTTCATATTGAAAACGCCGCCGGTGAACCGGTGAACAATGCCACAGTGAGCATCACCGGTGGTATGCCGGAACACAATCACGGTTTACCCACCAGTCCAAGAATGACTGACGCGCTCGACGACGGAAATTACATGCTGGAGGGCGTTCGTTTTCATATGCGTGGCTTCTGGGAGTTAACAGTTACGGTCGAGGCCGGCGGCCGTCGTGATACCGTGGTAATTCCGCTGACAATATGACCACCGGCGGCAGAAGAAAAATAATTGCGATGCTTTCGGTCGCGCTAGCGGCAACGGCATGGTGGCAGTATGGACCACGATCGCCTGCGGAATGGACTACAAGCGACCTGGTCGTGTTGCAGTCACTGTCGCTAAATAATTTGCCAGCGCTTCCTGCGGACCCCTCGAATGCCGTCGCGGACGAACCACGCGCCGCCGAATTTGGTCACAAGTTATTTTTCGACACCCGGCTCAGTGCAAACGGCGCAGTCTCCTGCGCAACCTGCCACCAACCGACGCGGCACTTTTCCGACAGCTTCCAGAAAGGCCGCGGCATCGGACTGTCAGGCCGCAATACGCGCAGCATCGTGGGCTCTGCCTACAGTCCCTGGCAGTACTGGGACGGCCGCCGCGACACTCAGTGGGCCCAGGCACTGTCGCCGCTTGAAGATCCTGCCGAGCATGGTGGCAACCGCATGCAGTTCGCCCGCTTCATCTCAATTGAGCCGGTCTATCGTGCGGAATACGAGACACTATTCGGACAGCTGCCCGATTTCTCCGATCGACGCCGATTTCCCGAAGCGGCCGCGCCGCTGCAGGATCCCACTATGTCTGCGGCCTGGCATTCGATGTCCGCCGAAGATCAGCACAGCGTCAACACAGTATTTGCCAATATCGGTAAAGCGATTGCCGCCTACGAGAGATTGTTGTTACCAGGGACGTCACGTTTCGATCAGTATGTACAAGCAGTTGCAGACGATAAGCAGGAACAGGCAGATGAACTCCTGACCGACGACGAAATAATCGGCCTCCAACTGTTCATCGGCAAGGCGCGCTGCACTGAGTGTCATAACGGGCCGCTGTTCACCAATAACGAATTTCACAACACCGGCGTTTTGTCTTTTCCAAACGAAGTGCCGGATCGTGGACGTACGGACGGGTTGAAAAAAGTGCTTGCCGATCCGTTTAATTGCGCTGGAATATTCAGCGATGACCCGAGCAGGCGCTGTGACGAACTGGTTTATGTGCGGACAGGGATCGAACTGCTTGGCGCTATGCGCACGCCCTCGCTGAGAAATCTTGGCGGCACCGCACCTTACTCACACAAAGGCCAACATGCGACTTTGGCCGAGGTCATAGACCTTTACAACAGGGCGCCACTTGCGATGATCGGCCATAACGAAGCTGAGGACAAACTCTATCTGAGTCGTCGCGAACGTAAACAGCTCGAAGCATTCCTGAATACGCTCGCTGCCCCACTGGCCACGGCCGAAAAGTGGCTCGAATTGCCCTAGTTCTTATGCGGCAATTCCGCAAATACGCTTGTGCTTACTAAGACTTACGCTTCTTTCTGCGTCTTGAATTTACCAATGAGACGCCCTGCTGCCGCCAAATCTTCCTCAGTATCTACACCCGGGCCAGGGCGGACCGATGGCATACCCACTTTGATCTTTAGCCCGAGGCTCAATGCGCGTAATTGTTCGAGTTGTTCGGCAATTTCCAGCGCAGACTGAGGCGCAGACACAATAGCCTGCAGTACTGAGTTGCGATACGCGTAAATGCCGTGATGATGCAATGCAGAATTTCTGGCCAGCTCGTTATTGACAGCAGACCTCGCATACGGAATGGCTGCCCTGCTGAAATACAGGGCGAAACCGTTGTCATCCACTACGGTCTTTACAATATTCGGATTGTCGAAATCCTGCTGCGACTGAATCGGCGAAGCAAGCGTTGCGACGTCTGCCCGTTCGTCATCCAGCAATGCCGCACATTGATTGATAAGCCGTGACGGCAGCAGCGGCTCATCGCCCTGTAAATTAACGATAAACTGCTCGTCCGGCCAGCCAGAAAGGCGTGCAACCTCCGCGAGACGGTCGGTTCCGGAACGGTGTGCAGCGGACGTCATGCAGCATTTCGCGGAGAAAGATTCTGCAGCGGCCACAATCCGCTCGTCATCGGTCGCGATCACGACATCAGCAGCGGCGCTCTCAATACCTCGCTCGTAGACGTGCTGCAGCATCGGTTTGTCGCCGATCAGGCGTAACGGTTTGCCCGGAAGACGCTCGGATGCATAACGGGAAGGGATAACGACGACAAAGCCCGTCATACTGCAGGCCTCTCAGCTTCAATATTACGCACCACCAGATCAAGCAGCATGTCGCCTTCCTCGCCTTCAAATTCAACCTCAACCTCAACGCTCCAGCACTGCCCTGCCGCCGGAAATCGACACTTGACGGCATCCTTGCTGGTCATTATGACGGGCATTGTGTCAGCAAAGCTGATGTCGGCTGGAGAAATTTTCGCATGATCCGGAAGCGGATGTCGCTTAACGATCATTCCATGAGATTCAAGCATGCGAAAAAAGCGCTCGGGGTTGCCGATTCCTGCAATCGCATGAACTTTACGGCCCGCAAAATCTGCAAGAGCAGCGACCTCGTTGTTATCCAGCCGACGCATCGCCACCGGCTTAAGCGAAAAATGTAGCGGTTGCCGATCAGATGCTCGTCGCAATACGTTATCCGGCCGATTCAGTCGCCTTTGTACGACTACCTTGTCGACGGAATCGAGTCGAGCCGGTTTTTCCCTTAGCGGCCCGGCCGGAAGCAGCCGTCCGTTACCGAACCCGCGATGTCCGTCAATCACTGCAATTTCAACATCGCGTTCGAGTCGGTAGTGCTGCAAGCCGTCGTCAGCAAGAATAACGTTCGCACCAAGTTCAATCGCCCGGATCGCCGCGGCGATGCGATCCGGATGTACGACGACGTGGCATTTGCTGTGACTGGCCAGTAGCACAGCTTCATCACCGACAACGGCAGGATCACTCTGCGGCGTGGCCACTACAGGAGTTGCCCCGACAATGCCACGATAACCGCGACTGACGACACCCGGCGAAAAGCCGCGCGCTTTCAACTCGCTTGCCAGCCAGATTGTCAGGGGCGTCTTGCCGGTGCCGCCCACCGTAATGTTTCCAACCACGACGACCGGCACACCAACTGCCCGGGACTGAAATATATTGCGCCGATAGAGTGCACTGCGAACTTTTATGACAGCCGCGTAGAGCCAGCTGAAGGGAACAAGAAGCCATACCAGGGACGAGTTCCCGTACCACGTTTTGGCGACCCAGCTATCTTCGGCGCGACTCATCGATTGGTGTAAGGCATGCTGGTAGTCTGGAGAGCCATACGCTAGTTCCGGGTGGGAGAATCGTCGCTGAACTGCATACGATAGAGACTTTCGTAGTGACCGCGGGCTGCAATCAGTTCATCGTGCGTACCAGATTCAACAATCCTGCCCTGGTCAAGGACGATGATCTGGTCGGCTTTCTCAACAGTCGACAAACGATGAGCAATCACCAGCGTGGTGCGATTCGTCATCAACCTGTCGAGTGCATCCTGAATGCGCCGTTCCGATTTCGTATCAAGCGATGATGTGGCCTCATCCAGTATCAGCACAGGCGCATTCTTCAACAATGCACGGCCGATGGCGATTCGCTGTCGCTGACCACCCGACAACAGGACGCCCCGATCGCCCACGTTGGTTTCGAACCCATCCGGCATTTCGTTTACGAAATCGATGATATGCGCCGCTTCCGCCGCCTCCAGAAGCTGCGATCGACTGCAGTTGCGCAACTCGCCATAGGCGAGATTATTTTCGATGGAGTCGTTGAACAGTACGATATCCTGGCTTACGAAACTGATATTCGAACGCAAACTGGACAACTCATAATCCAGCACGGAACGTCCATCAAGCAAAATATCGCCTGCTTCCGCGTCATATAATCTTGGCAGCAGGCCGACAAGCGTCGTCTTGCCGCTGCCGGAATGCCCGACAATAGCGACCGTTTTGCCAGCGTCTACTTTGAGCGAAATATTTTTCAAAACCGGAGATTTGTCTCCGTTGTAGGAGAAACTGACATCGCGAAACTCAACCGTTCCTACTACCGAGTCTGGCGCGTAGGTTCCATGGTTAATTTCGTCCGGCTCATCGATAATTTTGAAGAGGCTGTCGCCAGCTGCAATGCCGCGCTGTAGCGTGGCATTGATATTATTAATTCGTCGCAGTGGCTGCAGCATCAACATCATGGCGCCGAAAAACGACATGAAGCTGCCTGGCGAAAGGTTGCCATTCACCGATTCAACACCGGCAGCGTAAATTACGCCAGAAACACCAATGCCGAATATCACCTGGGTAATCGCAACACCGAGTGATCGTGAACGGATCAACTTCAGATTCTGCCTTCGATTGGATTCGTCGACATTGATCAGTCTTTCCAGCTCATAACTGTAACCACCAAATATCTTAACGACTCGATTACCGACGAGCACTTCGTCGGTCACCTGTGCAACCTCGCCGACTGAGTCCTGGATGCGATTGCTGTAACGCCTGAACGCCTTGCCCAGCAGTTGAATAATAATTGCAATAACCGGCAACAGGACCGCGACGAACAAGAACAGACGCTGACTTTGATATAGCATCAGGGCAATTGACACAATCACCGTCAATGAGTCACGAACCAATACGGTCACCACATTGGTCACTGACTCGGCGACCATCTCGACGTTATAAGTCATTCGCGACAGCATGGGACCTGTCGAATGCGTCTCGATAAAACGCGACGGAAGCGTCAGAAATTTACGAAATACGTCACGCCGCAATGAACTGATGACGCTGCGGCCAATCCACCCAAGGGATGCCTCTGTGGCGAAGCCGGCGATGCCCCTGAGAATGAATACCGTTACAAACGCAAGGGGCATCCAACGCGAAGTTTCAAGGTTCTGTGCGACCAGCGTGTCGTCCATGAGCGGCTCAACGAGCCACACCATGCCGCCCTCAACAGCCGCCGTCGTCGCCATGGCAAATACCGCTATTCCACCGATCAGCTTGTGCGGAACAACATAGCCCCACAGCCTGCCATAGACTTCCTTCGCGCGTGGATTCAGCTTGCTAGCCAAAACTCTTCACTATTCCGTGGGATCGTTAACGGTGGCGATGCTGATACGGGTAAAGCCGAGCTTTCCGGCAACGTCCATGGCTGTCACGACGTGCTGATGACGGGCGTTGGCGTCCGCGCTGATCGTAAGCGGCAGGCTCGCGTCTCCATCAGATACAGTTTGTAATGCGTTGCGTATGGTTTCCGGCCGGTTGTTCACAAGTTCGCGATTGTTGACCAGATAGGTACCCTGCTCCGTAATCATGATGTCGATCTTTCGCGGCGGATCGTCAGTAACAGTCGAACTGTCGGCCTCGGGCAAACGAATCGAGATTTGCGACTGTTTTACGAAACTCGTCGACACCATGAAGAAAATCAGCAAGAGCAAGACGACATCAATCAGGGATGTCATATTGACCTCCGGCTCCGCCTTGGCGCGAAGGTTGAGCTTCATTTCTTGCTGCCGGCTCTTTGTTCTTTGTCTTGCCGACGGTGCAATGCCTCGACAAGCTTGATGGCTTCCTTTTCCATTTCGACCACCAGCCCGTCGATCCGGTTTCGATAGTAGCGGTAGCCAATCAGTGCCGGTATGGCGACCGTCAATCCCGCACCGGTTGTGATAAGCGCCTCCGCGATACCGCCGGCAAGAACCGTTGGATCGCCCACGCCATGCGTCGTGATGGCTGTAAATACTTTTACCATGCCGATCACTGTGCCAAGCAGGCCCAGCAATGGCGTGATCGCGGCAATGGTGCCAAGCGTATCGAGGTAGCGCTCAAGCTCGTGGACAACGTGCCGACCGGTGTCCTCAATGCTGTCTTTCATGATAGTACGTTCGCGATCACGGTTGATTAATCCTGCGGCGAGGATCTGCCCGAGCGGCGAGCCCTGATGTAAGGTCTGGATCTGGCTTTGATCCAGCGCGTCACGCTTAACCCAGCCCCAGACCTTGCTAGTCAGGTCCTCCGGGATAACCCGCTTTAATTGCAGCGTCCAGTAACGTTCCAGGACGATGCCCATCGCGATAATGGCGCAAAGGATGATCGGCGCCATCAGCCAGCCGCCAGCTTTAACGATTTCAACCATCTACAGACACTCAAGCGAAAATCGGAATATACAGTGACCAGCCGGAAAATTCTTCAGTCCCCGCCTGGCTTAACCGATGTCGTGCCAGTATTTTCTCGATTCAAGACGCTCGCGATGAATCACCCCCGGGGCCAACCCCCTGCAGAGCCGCTGACTAACGGATCCTGAAATGGCTGTATTAAACACCGTTGCACCTGCCGTTTCCCAGCGCGACACAACGTCAGCCTTGGGGAAATTCCAGCGATTACCAAAACCGGCTGCCACTATTGCGGTTCGGGGACGTGCAGCACGAACCAGTGGCAGGGTCGACGAAGTACGACTACCGTGATGCGGCACCACCAGGACCGTGCTGGGACGAATTGAGCGGCGGTACACGAGTAATTTCTCAACCGGTGCCTCGATATCTCCGGATAGCAGCAGGCGATGCGCTCCCATTGAGATCTCGAGAACACACGACGCGTTGTTGCGCGTCCATGGGGCCCTTAGTCGCGGATGCAGGACTGAGTAGACCGCACTATCAGACCGCCATGAAATGCCTGCTACGCAGCGGGTGTGCTGCGCAGGGATGCCTTCGATTTCCTCACCGGTCATTAGCCGCCGGACGGGTAATGCTGCGATGACCCGTTCAATCCCGCCCGCATGGTCAAGATCAGCATGACTCACGATCAGCCGATCCAGACGAGTGACACCGAGGCCTTGCAGGAATGGCAGGACAACTAATTCTGCCGCAGTGTTGCCGGTCGAAAACCTGGGGCCCGTGTCGAACAGGAGCGCATGATTGGCAGTGCGCACAAAAACTGACAAGCCCTGACCGACGTCGAGTACATAATAGTCAAGGCAGTCGCGCGGCGTTTCCGGAGGTTTGTAAGCCAGCACAGCAATTACTGCGAGCAGTGCGAGTTTCCGGCCTGGCCAGCCGATGGGAAGTACTACGTACAATGCGGGCAGCAGCGCTACCCATACGACCGGGCCCGACAGGTACTTAAGCTGCTGGTCAACGTAGGGCAGCTGAGTCATTGCGTGCAGTAGCCGGACGACGGAATCGACGGTCGCATGGGCCCCGCGCAGCAGGAAATCGCCCTGTGCAGAGAATGCGTGGTCCAGGGTAACGCCCAACAGCGTCAGCGGCACGGTCAAAAAATTGAAAACGGGCAGTATCAGCATGTTGGCGACGGGCGCCAGCGGTGCGAAACGACCGAAAATGAGTGCCGTGAGTGGAAACAGAGCGATCAGAAGTGCAATTTGCAGGCCGCACAAACGCGTAAGCCCTGTAATTGCTGCACCAACCCGGTTGTCCAGCAGTACAGACGGGCGAACATGCCGGGCCGAAACTGCAATCAGGATTGCAACCGCAGCAAATGACAGCTTGAATCCGGGTGCCAGTATTGCGAGCGGGTCAGTGATGAAGATTACCAGGCAAGGTCCGGCCACCAGGTAGCTGGCAGAGACACGTCGGCGCAGCAGCATGGCAAGGCCACCCCCGCTTGCCATCAGCAGTGCCCGCCGGGCCGGGACTGCGAAGCCGGCCACTGCGGCATAGAGCGCGGCCGTCGCGATGGCTGTGACCAGGGCGGCGTCGCGAATGTTTCCTCGCTTGCCCACGAGCCCCAACATGCCCCAGGACAGGAGGCAGGCAAATCCTGCCGCCAAGCCTATATGAAGCCCGGAAATGGCCATAAGGTGGCTCGTGCCGGTCCTGGCGTAAAGATCCCAATCGGCTGAGCTGATCGACTGTCGCGCGCCGGCACCAACCGCCGTGAGCGCAGCAGATGCAGTGTCCTCCGGCAACACTGCCTGCATTCTCCTGACGATGCGTACCCGCGCTGCAGTCAGCAGCGAGGGCGATTCGCCGTGAACGCGATAGCTATGGCCTTTGTTATCGACGTAGCCGACCGCCCCGGTTTGTTCGCGGAACAACCAGCCTTCCAGGTCAAAACCGCCCGGATTCGCGTAGCCGCGCGGGCGTTTCAGATGGGTCACCAGGTGCCAGGTATCTCCCAACTCAGGTATAGCGAGCGGCTCAAGCCAGGTCAGACGGATTCGCCGCGGCAAATCCGGCCTGCCCTGTGGTCGCACGAAAAAACGGACTGAGGTCTCAGCACTAACCGGAAAACTATCGATTCGACCGGTAAAGGCGGTGCGCACACCGACCTGCTGCCGATTCAATTGGCTTGCCAGCATGCCGTCTGCTGTCATCCCCATTACAGCAAAACCGAGAAGAAAACAGCCCAATGGGGCCATAGTGCACCAGCGGCAGCAGGCGATGCCGCCCACGATGCATAGCAGGAATACCGGAGGCGCTGGCAGCCGGGTAAACAGCTCCAGTGAATACGCACCGCCAAGTGTGCACAGACACAACAGGCGCATTTTCCGCTTCCCTGCGTTTTATCGTTATGATGCGGCCCTCGACACAGGACCTTTCGCAGCTATAGAAGCAAAGCCAGCAGCAGATGCCCAGAAGATTTTTTCGCAAATTCGCATTAAAACGCGAAAACCTGAAAGGCCGCTGGTGGCTCGCTCCCTTCAACCACCTGTTGCACGAGCCACAGCTTTGGGTGATTCGCCGCCGTAACGTCGTACCGGCCTTTGCCCTCGGACTGTTTGTGGCCTACCAGCCATTCCCGGGTCATATTCTCATTGCCTGCCTGCTTGCAATTCTGCTACGCGTCAACATGCCGGTTGCGGCAATCACGACGCTGGTCGGCAACCCTATAACCTTTGGACCTATGTTTTATGTCGCTTACGACGTCGGTCGACGCTTGCTTGGACAAGCACCACAACCGTTTGAGTTTGAGTTATCTTTCGACTGGTTGTTCGACCGCTTCATCGATATCTGGCAGCCGCTGATGCTGGGCAGTCTGCTGCTTGGCGCTGTCCTTGCGCTAATCGGATTCGTCACGCTCGATTTATTGTGGCGGGCGTCAATCTGGGATTACCTTGCGAAACGCCGAAAACGCAATTCGTCGAGATCTGCTGACTAAACGCCGGTTGCGTCGTCAAGTTTGCCGTTCTCCAGCACCAGTATTCGATCCATTTTCGCTGCGATCGAATGATCATGGGTCACGACAACGAGGCTGGTCTGCAACTCCTCATTTAACTCGAGCATCAGGCGAAGTACGTGCTCGCCGTTACCGGCATCCAGGTTGCCAGTCGGCTCATCCGCAAGGACCAGCTTTGGCCGCGTAATCAGGGCCCGAGCGACTGCCGCACGCTGTCTCTCACCGCCGGACAGCTCGCCTGGTTTATGTTCTAGTCGGGCACCCAGACCGACCCGGTCCAGTAACGCAGCGGCCTGTTCCAGCGCAGCTTCCTTCGCGGTACGGCGGATCAAAAGCGGCATCGCCACGTTCTCATGGGCGGTGAATTCCGGCAGCAGGTGATGGAATTGATAGATGAAGCCGATGTACTGGTTGCGTAATACGCCTTTTTTCGCTTCATTGAGATCGGCCATCGACTGACCATTGACGTACACATCTCCGGACGTGGGATCGTCCAGGCCGCCCATGATCTGCAGCAAGGTCGTTTTCCCCGACCCTGACGAACCGATGATCGCAAGGCGCTCAGCAGGTTTGACAACGAGGTCGGCGCCGCTTAGAACTTCCAGCGTTGAATCTCCCTCCTTGAAGCGGCGAAAAATCGACCGGCACTCGAGCACCGCATGGGCTACGTCAGTCATAGCGCAATGCCTCTGCCGGCAATGTGCGTGCACCGCGCCACGCCGGGTAAAGTGTTGACGCCAGGGCCAGCACCAATGCGATCGCACTGATCCTCGCCACGTCCATTACTCTCAAATCTGCCGGCAGGTCGCTTATGAAATATACGTCTGCGGCAAGAAACTTGATGCCAAATGTTGCTTCCATAAATTGCACAATTCCTTCCAGGTTTAGTGACAACACAACACCGAGAACCACGCCCGCCACGGTGCCAAACACACCGATAACGGACCCTTGGGTAATAAATATTCTAAGAATGTCCCGTGGCGTCGCGCCGACTGTGCGCAGAATAGCGATGTCCGACTGCTTGTCCTTGACGACCATGACCAGCGTCGAAACGATATTGAATGCCGCAACGGCAACCACCATCAGCAGGATTACGAACAGAATTGATTTGGTTATCTGAATGGAACGAAAGAAATTCACATTGCGCCGGGTCCAATCGGTAACCAACACCCCACCACCGCCTGCCATGGCAGCTCGACGCACAATCTGCGGCGCATCGAAGACCTCTGTAACGGCCAGACGAATGCCGCTAACCGTTTCTGCCATACGAAACAATCGCTGTGAGTCCCCGAGATTGATAAATGCAAGTCTTCGATCAAACTCGTACATACCAACCCGATAAATACCTGATACGGTAAAGCGCTTGGTACGTGGCACAACGCCAGCGGGCGTTACAATGCCCTCTGCCAGCGTCAGTGTAACTTTGTCACCGATAGTCGCTTGTAGCTCGGCTGCAAGTTCGACGCCCAGCACGATATTAAACGCACCCGAGGTAAGGGACTCAAGATCGCCGTCAACGAGCGTGGCACCGACCCCCGATACACGTGCCTCCAATTGCGGATCAATGCCGCGAAATTCGGCACCGCTAAGTTGATTGCCGAATACGAGCAGTCCCTGGCCCTCGACAAACGGCGCCGCGGCCGACACATCCGGCTGCAACTCGGCTGTTTCTGACCACGTTAGCCAATTACTGAGGCCGCCGTTCGGATCCTCGATGGTCGCATGCGCCGACATCGCAAGCAGACGATCTTTAAGCTCCTGCTCGAATCCATTCACTACGGATAACACGACGATCAGAACAGCCACCGCGATGGCGATCCCCAGCATGGATATCGCGGAAATCAGCGAAATAAATCCGTTGCTACTGCGCGCACGTACATAGCGTCGGCCAATCCAGAATTCGTAGCCGCCAATCATCGGCTACTCATAACGCAAGGCAATTGCAGGATCGACGCCTGCTGCGCGGCGCGCCGGATAAAGTGTTGCCAATGACGTCAGCACAAAGGCCGCTACAGCGATAATGACGACGTCCTCAAGCTCTAGAATGGAGGGTATCGCCGACACGTAATACACATCGCCCGGCATAACCTGGAAGCCGAACGTACTTTCCAGTACAGGCACGATAACCGGGACATAGAAAGCCAGCAATATGCCTAACGCCACGCCTACAAAAACACCAAGCCAGCCGATCACCGCTCCCTGTATAAAAAAAACGCGGACAACGTTCGCCGGTCCCATTCCGAGGGTACGCAATATTGCGATGTCGTTGGTCTTATCAGTCACAACCATCACCAGGCTGGCCACTATATTGAATGCAGCGACGCCGATAATGAGTGACAGCAGCAGCGACATCATCATTTTCTCAAGCCGAATGGCGCGAAAATAACTTTCGTTTTCAATTGTCCAGTCGCTGGTTACGTAACGATCGCCGAGTTCTGCCTGCAACCTGGCCGACACGGAGGGAGCAGACATCACGTCATCAGTTATAAAGCGTACCTGGTTGACGCTGTCTCCCAACGACATCAGTCGAGCTGCGTCGCTCAAATGCACCAGCGCCAGTGACGCATCATGATCCTGCACCCCGGCTCGAAAAACGCCACGTACGTTAAATCGTTCGAGCCTGGGTTCCAGCGTGCCATCCCCGGCCGGGCGCGGAATAAGTAGCACAACGCCGTCGTCCAGCTTTACCCCGAGCTCGATCGCCAAGTATTGTCCGAGGATAATATTGCGGCCGTCAGGCTTAAGCTCGGCCAGGCTACCGGCGACGAAATCGACGGTGCGACCTGACACCGCTTGTTCGGCTTGTGGATCGATGCCATGCACGAGAACGCCATTTAAAGACCTTCCAGTACGGACCATCCCCTCCATTTCGATAAGCGGCGCTGCAGCAATTACGCCAGCCTTAACCCCGATCCGTCTGCTAATAGCGGGCCAGTCATCCACAGTGCGGTCCTCACTGCTGACGTAACCATGCGCCGTCATGCTTAACAAGCGATCCCGCAGTTCACCCTCGAAGCCGTTCATTACAGACAAAATGACGATCAGGGCGGCCACACCTACCGCAATTCCCAACAGCGAAATCAAGGTAATGAAAGAGACGAAACGCGTCTGCCTTTTGGCCCGCAGATAGCGCAGGCCGATGAAGAGTTCGACAGCATTGATCATGCGGCGCATTAAACCACATAAATAGCCTGGCGCCGCGGGCAACCCGACCAGGCGAGCTCGCGAAAACGTGATCACGATCACATTCATACTGACGCCCGGGAGGCTACGGTAGCTCAGGCCAGTCGGGCACCGGCCTTTCGCGAACCAGGGCGGCGCTATCTGGCGTGAGACAGCATGAAATTCCTGTCCAATCTTATTTTTTGACCCTGAGCGCAATGTTATAGTCGTCAGGGACGACAGCTGGAGAGACTCAAATGGCTAAGTTTTCTGCAACAATTATTATCGCCCTAATGCTGGGATTCGCCGCTAACGCAGGCGCCCAGAATCTTGACATGAGTCGCAGCAATCAGGCTGCATCGTTTGATGCAGCGGGCAAACCCACCCGCGGCATGACGCAGGCCAGTGTTGAAGCCACCTATGGCACGCCGCAGTCAACTCGGCAAGCAGTTGGCGATCCGCCAATTTCTCGCTGGGAATACGCGGGGTTCGTGGTTTTCTTTGAATTCGACAAGGTTATTCATTCGGTTTCAAAGACCTAGATTCAAGCGACCACGATTCAAGAATGACGCGCAGTTTGGCTGCGCGTTTTTCGTTGTGCCCCCACCCGGAGCGGTCTGTGCCATAATCCCCGGCCCCCGTAATCCGCCGTTCCCAGATTTCACCGTGACGCAGGAAAAACTCCTCAGTTCCGCAACCGCGGAACGATTGTTTGAGCTCTCATTGACTGAAGCGTCCCTCGGGCGGCTGATCGGTGCTAGCGCCGCAATGGCCGCCGTAGAACTTGCCGCCGCTGCAGCAGGGCCGCTAATCGTAGTTGCCGATAACCCGCAACATGCTGACCAGCTGGAAGCGGAGATAAGGTGGTTTGGGGGTGCGGAGCTGCCGATACAGCATTTCGTCGAATGGGAGACGCTTCCATACGACAGCTTTTCTCCGCATCAGGACATTGTTTCGCAACGCCTCAAGGTGCTCGCATCCCTGGCCCACCTCGAGCACGGCATCGTGATTGTGTCCGGACCGGCGCTGCTGCAAAGACTGCCGCCGGTTGATTACGTTGCTGCGCGTACCCTAGAGCTTGAAACCGGCCAGACCCTGGACCGGCAAAACTTTATCGAATCGCTGGGAGCTTGTGGCTACCTGCGGGTTCCCCAGGTTAGCGAACACGGCGAATTTGCGGTTCGCGGCTCGCTGCTGGATGTGTTCCCGATGGGTTCGGACCAACCGTTGCGCATAGACTTCTTTGACGATGAGCTGGAGAGCATCCGTAATTTCGATGCAGATACCCAGATGTCGGGCGACAGTATCTCTGGCATCAGTATTCTGCCGGCGCGCGAGATTCCGCTGGACGCAGAGGACATTCGGTTTTTTCGCCATCAATATCGCGAACGGTTTGAGGGTCAGCCGTCCAAGTCACGAGTCTATCGGGACGTATCCGACGGCATCGCCCATGGCGGGATCGAATATTATCTGCCGTTGTTTTTTGAAACCACGGCCAGTTTCACTGATTACCTGCCCGGCGACGCCGTCCTTTTTGCACCTGCGGAACTGCAATCAATCATCGGCAAATCCTGGGACGAAATCGGTGAGCGGCACGACCTGTGCAGCCTTGATCCGGAAAGACCCATTCTGGCACCATCTGAGAGTTTCTTCGACCCGGCCGAACTGGGCGCGTTGTTGGCGAAATTTCGCCGCATCAGTTACGCCAGCAAGACGCTCCCTGAGCACCCGGGTACGATCAACATTGCTACCCGCCTGCCCCCTGCCATCAGAATAGAGGCCCGCTATGAAGACGCGGCCCAGGCACTGATGCAGTTTCTGCAGTCATTCAACGGTCGGGTGTTATTTACGGCCGATTCTGCTGGACGACGCGAAAGCGTGCTCGAACTGCTGGCCGGACGCAATATTGAGACGGCACGAGTCGACAGCTGGCGCGAGTTTTCGTCCGGGGTCCAGCAAACAGGTGTCGCTATCGCGCCAATCGATGACGGCGTCCTGCTGCTCGAGCAGGGACTCGCAATTGTCAGTGAGCATCAGTTGTTCGGTGAGAAACCGCGGCAGCGAAATCGGCGCATGCGGGCCGAGCGCGATCCCGAAACTATTATCCGCCAGCTCAATGACCTGCAAGAAGGCTCTCCCGTTGTGCACGCGGAGTATGGTATCGGTCGATACATAGGGTTGATTACCCTCAGTGTGGGTGGTTTCGAGGCAGAGTTTCTGCATTTGCAGTATGCCGATGGCGACAAGCTGTATGTACCGGTTAACGCACTGGATCTGATTTCACGTTATACCGGCGCATCTCCGGAAAATGCGCCGCTGCATCGACTGGGCAGCGATCAATGGGCCAAAGCCAAGAAAAGAGCAATAGCCAGGATTCGCGACGTTGCAGCCGAATTGCTCGACGTCTACGCCCGTCGCGCTGCGCGCCCCGGACACCGGTTTCGCTGGCCTGAAGCTGACTACCGGGCATTCGAGAACGGCTTCCCTTTTGAGCCCACCGACGATCAGGACCGTACGATCAGCGAAGTACTGGCGGACCTGGAGTCCCCTCAGCCGATGGACCGGGTCGTTTGTGGTGACGTCGGATTCGGCAAGACCGAAGTCGCATTGCGGGCAACATTTGCCGCGGTGCATGGCGGTAAGCAGGTCGCTATCCTGGTCCCAACCACGTTGCTCGCGCAACAGCATGGCCAGACATTCAAAGATCGATTTGCCGACTGGCCCGTGCGCATAGAAGTGTTATCTCGATTTCGCACCGCCAAACAGGCAGCCGAAATCGTCGCCGGTCTTAAATCGGGCGCGGTCGACGTAGTGATCGGCACGCACAGATTGCTACAACACACCGGCGATTTTAAAGATGTCGGACTGGTGATAGTCGATGAAGAACATCGATTTGGCGTGCGCCACAAAGAGGCGATCAAATCACTGCGCAGCGAAATAGATGTTCTTACACTCACGGCGACACCCATCCCCCGCACGCTGAACATGTCACTTGGCGGTCTCCGGGAAATGTCGCTAATCACGACACCGCCAGCAGAGAGATTGTCTGTTAAGACATTCGTGAGCGAATGGAATGACGTTGTTATTCGGGAAGCCTGCCTGCGAGAAATTAAACGTGGCGGCCAGGTCTATTTTATTCACAATCGTGTTGCCGACATTGTCAATATCGAACAGCGCCTGCAGAAGCTCGTTCCCGAAGCCGAAATTCGAATCGGCCATGGGCAAATGCAGGAACGCGACCTGGAGCAGGTCATGCTCGATTTTTATCACCGACGTTTTAATGTCTTGCTATGCACAACAATTGTCGAATCGGGCATTGACGTCCCCACGGCAAATACGATTATCATCAATCGGGCGGATCGATTCGGTCTTGCACAATTGCATCAGTTACGCGGACGTGTCGGACGCTCTCATCATCGCGCCTATGCATACCTGATTGCGCCGCCCAGGGCCGCGATGACTGCCGATGCCGTCAAGCGGCTGGAGGCAATCGACTCTCTTGAAGACCTCGGGTCCGGTTTCACGCTCGCGACCCACGATCTGGAAATTCGTGGCGCGGGCGAACTGCTGGGCGAAACTCAAAGCGGACAGATCCAGGAAATCGGCTTCTCTTTGTATACGGAATTACTGGGACGAGCCGTTGCGGCGCTGAAGCGTGGCGAAGTCGCAAATCTTGACAAGCCGCTGCATGCCGGCGTGGAGATTAATCTGCACGTCCCTGCCCTCCTGCCGGACGATTATGTACCGGACGTACATCTGCGCTTGATGTTGTATAAACGCATTTCGAGCGCACAGACCTCCGCCGAGTTGCGCGAACTTCAAGTGGAGCTAATTGATCGCTTCGGCCTGCTGCCGACAGCGGCAAAGAACCACATGCGCGTGGCGGCGCTCAAGCTCGACGCTATAGCGCTGGGCATCGAAAAGATAGATGCAGCGGACGGCGGCGGATATGTGCTGTTCGGCGAGCAACCGCGTACCGATCCGGTGGCGCTGGTCAATCTGGTCCAAAATGAAGGACACATCTATCGATTAAGTGGAGCACATCGTCTACAGTTCCGGCTTGACCTGTCAGATACGGATGTACGCTTTGCCAATATTGAACAATTGCTCGAAAAGCTGGGCGGAAATTTACAGAAAGACTTGCAGGACAACGATCAGGCACCAACACTGACATGATGAGGACACTGAAAATCAATACATGGGGAAGCCGTTTTGTCGCGGTCTGTGCGACTGTTATCGCGCTGCTTCCCATTGCAGCAATCGGACAGCAGGCAACTGTTCCGGGCGCACGCACCCTCGAAACGGAAGCGACAGAAGAGACCAGACGCTACGCCGTTGAGCTGATTGTTTTCGAGTATACCGAGCGCTCCTCGGCTGGTTCTGAGGTCTTTTTACCCGACCCGGTAGCCGAACCTGTTCCGGAGGACGAGTTTTTTACCGCGCCACCTGGCAATCAGCGGTTTGGAGACTCGCGGCAAACTGATGGCGCCGGGCCACTGGACGCGACGGGCGAACTGCTGCCCGGAGCTACGGATATCGGTGCCGGGATCGAACGTCCCGGCGACCAGCTCTCCGCCACTGTAGCGGACGTCGCGACCGACGACGTAGAACTGACCGAGATACGGACTTACGAACAAAGCGGTCTGGTTTTGCTCGCACCGGAAGACTATGTACTGACCGATGTCTATGAACGACTCGAACGCCTGGATGCCTATCGACCCATCATGCACACAGCCTGGTCACAGAAGACGCTGGAGAAAGACGAAATGCTGCCGATTTCGTTGCGCCGCCTGGGAACACCGCCGCTGCGACTTGAAGGGTCGATTAATTTGTACCTCAGTCGATTCCTGCACCTGGTCGTAGACCTGTCGCTGGCAGAACAATCACCGCTGCGACCTACCGCTGATAATAGTCGGGTACGTAATTTTGGCGACAACCAGTCCCGCTTTGGCTTCGATCGCAATTTGGTCACGCCGACTGTCTACTACCGTATCGAAGAGGATCGGATCGTTCGTAATGGCGAGCTCAGATATTTCGATCATCCGCGCTTTGGCGTCGTGGCAAAAATTACCAGGGTAGAGGATCTAGAATCCGCACGAGATGGGCAGGCCCTGCCGATTGATCAATAGGGTCAGCTTAGTCAAGCACACTGTCCAGAAATTCCGATTCTGATCGATTGCCGTTTCCTGCCGTGCAGACATTGGTCTTGAAGGAAACGGTGACGAATCGAGATTCGCTGGAACGTGGATGATGAAGGCCGAGCTCCCTGATCGCAGCGGCAATTGTTGCCGCAAAATCGCCTACACCACTGTCTGCCGGCGAGTGAGACAGCACAACCAGGCACTCCCTGTTTTCACTCTCTACTCGTGCGGCGACATCGCTCGCGCGGCGCAGGCAACGCCGCACAGCCTGTGCTACTCGCCTTAGGCAGGAATCAGCTGCATGACGACCGAATACCTCTATATAGGCCGGAAAGTCATCCAGCGTGAATGACACCAATGCAAGGCTGGCCTTTTCGCGGGCGGCCACTGCCCAGTCATGCGCGAGGACTTCCCTGAAAGATCGCTCATTTAGCAGGCCGGTCACAGCGTCATCTCTGGATAGATCACGAATTCGACGTTTGGCTTTTAATAGCGCCTGCTGAATTTCGTTGTCCGCAACGTTCGCAGCGCCCGCAGTGCCGCGCCAGTAGGCCGCGTAATGCTGCGCATTGCTGTCACCAGCGGTATGAATCGGTTTAAGCACCAGCAGGTATTCACGGGTACCCAGTTCCACGGCGATCGATGTTTCGTCGCCACCACGGACAGTTTCACTGATTTCCAGTGCGAGGTCGCGCCCTACCAGCCCTTCGACGACATCCGCCAACGGCTGACCGACAACCGCGTCGCTACCGGCAATCGAGTCGAAAGCGGCGTTACTTAAGACCACGGGCCAGTCAGGATGATTGATGCGCGCAACAAAGACTGGCTCCGCTGAACCCTCGATCAGCTGCTCCAGAATGCCGCGCTTCAGTCTTTTCATTGCTCCTCACGCCGATCGGCCGGAAGCGATTCAATATCATGTCCTGACCGTCGAGAATTCTGTCCTACTCAGTATTGAGCGCGAATCGACCTACATCCAATTCGTCGCCACGGCAGCGTATAACGAATCCGTCGCCTGGCATGCGGCATAGTTCACGATTCACGGTTTGTGCATCGATACGAACCAGGATTAGGCCAGATCGGCGAACGTGGCCCGCCTTCAGGCGTTTAATTCCAAAGGCGGGCGCCCGAGGACGAGCTGCAGGCGTTCCGTTGCCGTCTGCCATTCATCGCTTGAAAGCAACGTCTCCCACAACATGTGCCCGGTGCCGTGTAGCCTGGCCAGACGGACCAGCGACAGTGGATTCGAATATTCTCGCAGCGACGCGACCGCCGCCTGGGCCGCAGGCCGGTCGTTGCATATCAGGATCATGTCGCAACCCGCGTTTAGTGCCAGGCTGGCTCGTTGGGTCATCGTGCCGAATGTTTTCGTGGCCTGCATACTCAAATCATCACAGAACACCGCACCATCAAAGCCCAGCTGTGAACGCAGCTGGTTTTGGATCCAGTAGGCGGAAAAGCCTGCGGGCGTCTGATCAAGCTCGGAATAGACAATGTGCGCAAGCATGACACCGGCTAATTGGCGGGTACCAATTAGCTTTTCGTAGGGGCGCATATCATCCAGAAGATCACCGTAGCTGCGCCGATCCACCGGCAGCTGCTCGTGCGAGTCCGGAACGACCGCCCCGTGACCCGGGAAGTGTTTTGCGACGCTTGCCATGCCGCCTTCTCGAAGTCCGCGACAATAAGCCGCTGCAAGTTCGGCGACCACCGATGGCTGGCGGTGTAAAGCGCGATTGCCGATTATCTCGCTGACGCCCCAGTCAATGTCGACGCAGGGTGCGAACGCCAGGTCAATGTCCATCGCGCGCAGTTCGGACGCTACCAGCCAACCCACCGTCTTCGCCAATGACTTCGCTGCGTCCGGATCACTGTCGTATTGTCGCCCCAGTTCGCGCATGGGCGGCACGGCGGTAAAACCATCGCGGAATCTCTGGACTCGACCACCCTCGTGATCAACGGCGATTAATAGTGGCGGGCTGCGCACAGCGCGAATGGCGGCAACCAGATCAGACAATTGGGCCGGCGACACGTAATTCCGGGTGAACAATACTACGCCACCGACTGCAGGCTCTCGCAGCAGCGTGCGATCCGCCGGTGAAAGCGAATGCCCGTCAATGTCCAGCATTACCGGTCCTAATGCCATCGCTCAAGGGTAGCAGCTTGTCGCCAAAGTCTCAGCCGACTGGGACCGGTCCGTCGCTATCGTTGCCAGCGCCTAGGCGACTTTCTGAAAGATGGCTATCGATTCCACGTGCCCGGTGTGCGGAAACATGTCGATGATGCCGGCGGCCTCCAGTTCGTAGCCCTGCTCCCGAACGAGGACCCCCGCATCTCGTGCAAGTGTCCCGGGATGACATGAAATGTAGACAACCCGGATCGCGCCAATAATCGGCATCAGGGCGATGACTTCCTCTGCGCCACTGCGCGCAGGATCCAGCAGGACGCGATCCCAGCCTGCTGAAAGCCAGCTTTCGTTGCCTTCGATTTTGGCCAGATCCGCCTGGCGAAAGTCGCAATTAGTAATACTGTTCTTGTCTGCGTTATGCCGACCCCGCTCAACCTGCAGTTGCTCTCCTTCGATGGCCAACACGTAGGCTGCCTTGCGCGCCAATGCCAGCGAAAAATTACCGATTCCGCAGTAAAGATCCAGCACCCGGTGTTCAGGCAACACCTCCAGGTGTTCGATCGCTCTGGACACCATCAATCGATTCACAGCGCCGTTGACCTGTACAAAATCGGTCGGTTCGAACCCGATTTCGAGGTCGAATTCGGGCAGTTTGTAGCACAGCTCTTCAATCGGCTGGCCCTGCTGGAGCGGTGCCACCGAGCCTGGACCACCCGTCTGCAGGGAGACCTGCACCGAATGGGCAGCCGCAAATTCCGCCAGCGCGAGCAAATCCTCTCGCGACGGCGGGTCGAGCACCCGAAAGACAAGCTCGGTTACGTTATCGGCGATCGCCACTTCAATCTGCGGCAATCGCGCACGAATACTGAGACGCCCTACCAGGTCACTCAGCGGATCGATTAAGCTACCCACCGGCTCGGCCAGGACCTCGCAACGATGCATATCGCAGACATAGGGTGCGTGGGCCTCGCGAAAGCCAACTAACACGCGACCCTTCGCCGCTACGTCCTTAACCGCCAGACGGGCCCGCCGCCGGTAGCCCCAGCCGCCCGTTTCACCGTCGACAAACAAGGGGTCCAGCCAGCTGCGGGGTTCGACCTGCCCAATGCGTTCCAGGTTATCCCGCAAGGCACGCTCTTTGATGCTGCGCTGGTCAGCGGCATTCAACTGCTGCAAGGTACAGCCGCCACAAACACCAAACGCAGCGCAACGGGGTTCGATACGTGCCGCTGAGGGTTCGGTGACTTCCAACAGCTGTGCTTCGTCGTAGTTCCTGCGCCGCTTGCGCCGCTGAAATACGACCGTTTCACCTTCCAGCGCGCCAGCAACAAAGACCTTTTTGCCGGCTACGGCCGCTATACCTTTGCCATCGTGAGTAACCGATTCTATGCGGGCTGTTTCTGGGGCACGCTGTTTACGTGCATTCTTGTTGCGGGACATTGCCTGTCAACCTGCGTCCCATGCGCCTAGAAACTCGTTCAGATGTGGTTGATTCATTTCGCGCAGCGTGGATCGGACCATTTCAAATTCGAGTTCAAGTGCGCTGTCGTCCAGGTTGCCCCGCATGTGCTCGAAGCGCAGGTATACCAGAAAGGTATTCAGGACGTCCGTTTCACAGTAGTCGCGAATAGCATCAATTCCGCCGTCCAGCCAGCATGGCCAGACTTTGTCACCGCTCATTCCCAGCTTGCCCGGGAATCCCAGCATGACTGCGATCTGGTCCAGGCTTGCTCGCCCGCGCATTTGAAATCCCGCAAGCACATCCATCAAATCGATATGTCGCCAGTGAAACCTGCTTAAGTAATTGTTGTAACGAAACTCGCGATCGGAGTCTCCCATCTCCCAATAACGCGGCGCCTGGATGCCATGCTTTAACGCCCGATAATGCAATACAGGCAGGTCGAATCCGCTGCCATTCCATGAAACCAGTTCCGGGGAATAACGTTCGATGCCGTCATAGAAACGCTGAATAATTTCGGCCTCGTCGGCGTCCCGATCGCCGAGCGTCCACACGCGAAAAGCATCCCCACTTCGCAGCGCAACCGAGATAGCGACCACGCGCTGCTGGTGCAGCGGCAGGAATTCACTGCCCGTCGCCTGCAGGCGCTTGAAGGTCATCGCAGTGGCGACGTCCTTGTCAGACAAATCGTCGAGCTGCCACATTTTGCGGCCGAAATCGACATCGGGTATGGTCTCAATATCAAAGGAAAAACAATGCATTAGGCAGTTTTCTTAAAGTAATTGTTATATTTGTGCGGAGCGCATGACTACGGCAAATGCCAGAATAAGGCCCGCATCGTCGGTCAGACTGACGTGTCCCTTACCAATACCAAGTGTGTCACAGACAGCCCGGCCGCGTTCGGACCAGATGATCTCGGGCCGGCCCCAGTTGCTGCTCACAATGCCAACGTCTCGAATCCAGACGCCGTGGGCGAAACCGGTGCCCATCGCCTTGACAGTCGCCTCTTTGGCAGCAAATCGCATTGCGAGGAAACGCGCCGGCGCTTTGTTCTTTTCGAACAGGACGCGTTCCTCGTCCATAAGCAATCGGTCGACGAAGTGCGTGCCAAACCGTTGATAGGTGGCTTGTACCCGTGACAATTCGACGAGATCAGTGCCAATGCCATAGACCATCAGTTCGACCCGCCGCGGGCAGAATCCATCAAGCACTTCATATCACTTACCGCCTTGCTTAATCCGACGAACACGGCACGCGCCACGATCGAATGACCAATATTCAGCTCAACAATTTCTGGCAGCGCCGCGATCGCGCCGACATTCTCGTAGTGTAATCCGTGACCCGCATTCACGATCAGTCCTTTGCTCTGGCCGTAGCTTGCCGCCTGTCTGATGCGCTCAAGCTCATCGGCCTGTTCCGCACCAGCTGCCTCGGCGTAGGCGCCTGTATGCAGTTCCACAACCGGCGCACCGACCTGTATTGCCGCGTCCAACTGCCGCGGATCCGGATCGACAAACAGTGATACCCGAATATTCGTTTCGGCAAGCTTGCGGCAGGCGGCAGCCACTTTTTGCATTTGTCCGGCAACGTCCAGCCCGCCTTCAGTCGTAAGTTCTTCGCGTTTTTCCGGCACCAGGCAGCAATCGCTGGGCGCCAGCGCGCATGCGATGGCAATCATTTCGTCGGTCACCGCCATCTCGAAATTAATATGCGTTTGCAGCGCCGCTTTCAGGCGATCGAGGTCATGATCCTGAATGTGTCGACGGTCTTCTCGCAGGTGCAAGGTTATGCTATCCGCACCCGCCTCTTCAGCCAGTAAGGCTGCCTTTACCGGATCGGGATAGTCAGTGCCGCGCGCCTGACGTAACGTGGCGACATGATCGACATTGACGCCAAGATGAATTCGTTGTTGATCTTTCTTTGTCATATCTTAGCTACCCATGCCGCGTCGCAGTTCCCTGAGAACCTTGCGACTCTTCAATTCTTTCCCGTTGAGATGCCAGGCGATCACCTGGCGCAGCAGGCGGCCGGCGTTTCTGAGCACCGCCGGGTCCGAAAACTGCTGTTTTCGAATCGCCAGGAGTTCGCTGCCGCTGAACACCATGGGACCTTCCTCGCGACTCACCGGCACGGGACCTCGCTCAACATGGTATTCATAGCGCTGTGCCGCATTCAGCTCGGAATCAGACTCGGTATCATGATCGAGGTTGACCGCATATCCAAGCAGGCGCAGCATTTCCAGCTCGAATTGACGAAGCAGTGACGCAATCTCATCCTGGCCCTGCAGCGCATCCATCGTCTTTCGGTAGGCTTCAAATATTTCCGGCTGCGGATCGTGTCGATGTAACAGGTTCAGCAACAGCTCATTAATGTAGTAGGCTGACATCAATGCATCGCCGGTCAATGCTATTGGCGCGCCATTCATTTCTGCTCCGGTCAGCGTGCCCAGATCCGTGCGAATAAACCAGGAGAGCTGTAGCGGAAGAAACGGTCGCAATAATCCTTTGAGCTTGGAATTCGCGGAGCGGCTGCCGCGTGCAACCACTGACAGGCGCCCGAAATCTTTACTTAGCACATCCAGAATGCGGCTTGAATCGCGAAAAGGCCGGTGGTGTAGCAGCCATGCAGGCTGGTTTTGGACCCGACGCGTCGCCGTCATGGCGTTTCAAAGCCGAGTCGCAGCAAATCCTGTTCGTTGTCGGCCCAGTTATCCTTCACTTTTACCCAAAGCTCAAGATGCACGGGCACACCGAGTTGTTGCTTTAACTCCAGTCGCGCGGCACGCCCAACCTTTTTCAACACGTTGCCGCCTTTGCCAACTACGATACCTTTCTGACTATCACGCTCTACCCAAATGACCGCATTAATTTCGATGCCGCTCTCTTGGCGCACAAAGCGTTCAATTTGCACCGTCAATCCATAGGGAATTTCTTGCCGCAAAGCGAGCGTGAGTTTCTCCCGAATGGTCTCTGCCGCATGAAAATTTTCACTGCGATCGGTCGCCATATCGGCCGGAAAAAGCGGCGGTGAAACCGGCAGGAACGTCGGCACCAACTTAACCAGGCGGTCGAGATTCTCATTTTTACGCGCCGAGATAGGAATAACCTCCGAAAATTCGCCTCGTTGGGACATTTCGGCCAGCGCATTCAGCAAGACGTCCCGGGGATGCACCGTGTCGATCTTGTTTAGCAAAGCAACGACCGGAGCGGCGCTATGGCCGAGGCGCTCGAGAACGTCCTGGTCCTCTTCCGTCCAGCGGTTCGCTTCCGTCATGAATAACACCAGGTCAGCGTCGGCCAGAGCATTGATCGCCGTCCGGTTCATCATTTTATTCATCGCTTTGTTGGCTTTACGATGAATGCCCGGCGTATCAACGTAAATCGCCTGATAATTGCTGTGCGTATCGACCCCAAGAATTCGATGTCGCGTGGTCTGCGGCTTCGGCGTCACGATGCTTATTTTGTTGCCGAGGATGGTGTTGATCAGGGTCGACTTGCCAACGTTCGGCCGGCCAACCACCGCTACGAAACCGGACCGGTATGTGTCTTCAATCACCGCTTACTCCGCTGCTTCCATGAGCTGCAACATTGCAAGTGCCGCTTCCTGTTCCGCATCACGACGCGTCGTCCCGGCGCCGCTTGTCTGCAGATCCAGCTGCTCGATAGTGCAACTGGCAACGAATGACTGCCTGTGCGCCTTGCCACTGACACTTGCAATTGCATACGTGGGCAATTCGAGCTTTCGTCCCTGCAGGTTTTCCTGCAGTCGTGATTTTGGATCGCGCAGTTCCGCGCCCTCTGGCAATGCCGCGATCCGCTTCTTCAAGACTGTCCGAATTGCCGAGCGGGCAGCCTCCAGTCCTGCATCCAGGTAGATAGCACCAAATATCGCTTCAAGCGTATCTGCCAGGATCGAGGCACGTCGATGCCCGCCCGACTTCTTTTCTCCCGCGCCAAGTATCAGGTGCTCCCCAAGCCCTATCTCTGCGCCAAGAGCACCGAGTGTTACATCTTTCACGAGTTTGGACCGCAGCCGACTCAGACGACCTTCACTCGCCTCAGCACGTTCATTGAAAATAAGCTCAGATACGACCAATTGCAAAACCGAATCGCCGAGAAACTCGAGGCGCTCGTTGTTCACGCCACCGGCGCTTCGATGCGTTAGCGCCGTTTTCAAGAGACGTTCATCGGAGAACTGGAATTGCAGCGTTTGCTCAAGCCATGCGACGGCTTTGTCCAATGTGATCGCTCGGGTCTGAAAGTATCAGCGGCCGATTATAGTGGTTTTACGGGTACGAAGCTTGCCGGCATCCGGCAGGGAAATTGCGCCCTAGCGGCGGATGACTACCGATTTGTCGAACCTGACCGTGAAATAAACGTTGGCGATAAACGGCGTCGTATGGTCGTATTGTGCTTCTACCAGGAACCCGCCGTCGGCAGGCGTGACCTTAACGTCACGGTCCGTCAGTTCACTAACGCTTTCTACCTGGAAGCGCCGCAGAATCGAGCGACGCACCGCTTCACGAGAAGGGTTTTTGCTGTCAAATTCGTCATAAACGCCGTCAATGACGCCAGCGACTTTGAGGTAATTCAGGTAAACGGGGGTGAGGCGAATTCCTGCAAAAGCAAACAGGCCAACGAAAACAATCAGAATCAGGAAACCAACGGTCGTCATGCCGACCTGACGCCGAGCAGTTCGAACAGTCGATTTCTGTCGATAATTTGCCAACATGCTGTTCTTTGAAGCGCCCATCTGACTGACTCCGGAACCGATCACAACGATCAGATTATATTGGAATTCTAAAGATTTAACGCGATATTAGGGGTTAAATCAGTGACTTGCGCCACACTATTGAATCTTTGTTCCAATACGGCCCCAGTCCGGCCATTGCAGTCCGTCAGAAAGATCAAGATGCATCCAGATACGGACCGCCTCGCCGACCAGAAAGTTTTCGGGGATCGTTCCTATGAACCGGCTGTCCTGACTGTTATCACGATTATCTCCCATCATGAAATAGTGTCCTTCCGGCACCTCATAGACCCGCACACGTGGATTTCTGTTCTCCGCAATGCTGATGCGATGCCGAATTTCGTGCACGCGGTCGTCAAGTCTCTCGGTATAAATGTATCCGGAATCGATAGCTGCCGGTTCGACTGCGTCTACGTTAGCCGTGACATCCATCAGTTCACCGTTGATCGTAAGGCGCGAGTTATCGTAGGCAATAACATCACCAGGCAAGCCGACCACCCGCTTGATGTAATTGATTTTCGGATTGGACGGTAAGCGAAAAACTACGACATCGCCACGCGCCGGATCGCCCGTCTCGATTATTTTTTTCTCAATGACAGGCAGCCGCAAGCCGTAGGAAAACTTTTTCACAAAAATAAAGTCGCCCTGAACCAGGGTCGGCATCATCGATCCCGACGGGATTCGGAACGGCTCAAAGATAAATGACCGAATAACCAGAACAAACAGCAACACCGGAAAGAATGAACGCGAATACTCGATAACGGTGTGTATGAGTGGGTTGCCCTTGTTGCCGGTTTCCCCCAGCATCCTCATGTAGTAGAAACGATTGAACGCTACTACGATGCCACTGAATGCGGTCAGTAGAACTAGAATCAAAGCAAGATTTATACTCAAAGTGTCTGCCTCTTATTTCTCTGCGCGGAGTACGGCCAGGAATGCTTCCTGCGGTATCTCGACAGAACCAATTTGTTTCATGCGTTTCTTGCCGGCTTTTTGTTTCTCCAGCAATTTTCGTTTCCGCGAGACGTCGCCGCCGTAACATTTTGCGGTGACGTTTTTGCGCAGCGCCTTGACCGTGCTGCGAGCGATAATCTGCCCGCCAATTGCGGCCTGAATAGCGACATCGAACATTTGCCGGGGAATCAATTTTCTCATCCTGTCCACCAGGTCCCGACCGCGGTTATTAGCGTTCGTTCGGTGCACAATAATCGACAAAGCATCCACTCGTTCCTTGTTGATCAGAACGTCGAGGCGAACCAGTGGTGCGGCTTCGAATCGTTCGAACTGGTAGTCGAACGATGCGTAGCCTCGACTGACTGATTTCAGCCTGTCGAAGAAATCCAGGACAACTTCAGACAGCGGCAACTCGTATTCCAGCGCAACCTGCCCACCGAGATAGCGCATGTGTTTCTGCACGCCGCGTTTTTCAATGCATAACTTCATTACCGAACCTACATGTTGTTCCGGGACCAGGATATTGGCTGAGATGATCGGCTCACGTAATTCGGATATTTCGTTGACAGGCGGCAGTTTGGATGGGTTATCGATGTAATCGACGTCGCCGCTCGCACGTTCAACCTCGAATACGACTGTGGGGGCAGTGGTAATGAGATCGAGGTTGTATTCGCGTTCCAGGCGCTCCTGCACAATCTCCATATGCAGCATCCCGAGAAATCCGCAGCGAAAACCGAATCCGAGCGCGGCTGAAGTTTCCGGCTCGAAATGCAGTGCTGCATCGTTCAGGCGCAATTTCTGCAGCGCTTCGCGGAAGTTTTCGTAGTCATCCGAGCTTATGGGAAACAGGCCGGCAAACACGCGTGGCTGAACCTGTTTGAAATCCGGTAATTGCTCTGCACATGGATTGCTGGTTAACGTCAACGTATCACCAACAGGCGCGCCAAATATGTCCTTGATACCGGCAATTACAAACCCGACCTCGCCTGTAGATAAAACATCGCGATCCTCCATCTTCGGTGTAAAGCAACCAACCCGATCTGCTATATAGGAATGCCCTGTGGACATGACGGTGATCTTGCTGCGCTTGGGCAGCTTGCCGTTGACGACGCGTACCAGTGAGACCACGCCAACATAATTATCAAACCACGAGTCGATGATAAGTGCCTGTAACGGCCCGTCCGAATCACCAACCGGCGGAGGAATCCGTTTGACCAGGTATTCGAGTAACTCCGGCACGCCCTCGCCTGTCTTGGCACTGACCCGCAACGATTCTGAAGCATCAATTCCAATGATCTCTTCGATTTCCCGCATGACCTTTTCAGGTTCCGACGCCGGCAAATCTATTTTGTTCAGAACCGGCAAAACTTCCAGGCCCTGGTCGATCGCGGTAATGCAATTCGCGACACTTTGCGCCTCCACGCCCTGTGCCGCATCAACCACGAGTAGCGCGCCCTCGCAGGCTGCCAGCGATCGCGAAACCTCGTATGAAAAATCAACGTGTCCAGGCGTATCGATAAAGTTGAGCTGATAGACCTCACCGTCTGCGGCTGTGTAACTTAACGACACGCTTTGCGCTTTAATGGTGATGCCTCGTTCTCTTTCGAGGTCCATCGAATCAAGAACCTGCTCGGACATTTCGCGATCCTGCAATCCGCCGCAATGTTGAATAAAGCGATCAGCCAACGTCGACTTGCCATGGTCGATGTGAGCGATGATTGAAAAATTACGAATATGGTCCATACAGGTGACCGTGTTGACTGGTGTGCCGCGACTAAATCAGCGGCGAAGTATATACGTTCTGTCGTGAATATGAGTCCAAGTATCAGCGATTTGCGCGATCTCGCAATAAGCGCCGAATAGCCGCCTCATCCAGGGTGTATTGACAGACGACACGTGCATCGAATTCCACGACCGGAATCCGGGTGGCGTATGCTTGCAGCCAATCGGGACGCGATTCTATATCGACAACATCGACCTGCAGCTGCCCGCGGACCAATGGCAACAGCGCTTCCACCAGCAGTTCGCACAGATGGCATCCAGCGCGGCTGTATACCGTAATTGTATCTGCCGTCGCTTCATTCTGGCGTGACATCAGCAGAACTCCCGATTGTCGGTATGAATTGGTCGCAAATGGAATCCCTGCGCAGAAACGCCCGACCGATTACTAGTCCGCCCAGCAACCCAGCGCCTGAGGCCACGATCCCAACGACGTCACGAGTTCCAAAACCTGAGAGCTGCAGCATCAGCAATGTGACCAGCATTGTGATCAGCGGCAACCCGTATGCGAGCAGTGCCGCACGCAGCAAATATCGGGCACCGATCCGCAGATCGATAATATCGCCAGAACGGACTGACATCCCGTCCGGAAGCTCGATTTGCATGTAACGGGGTTTGTCGGCTGATTGAAAAATCCCCGCCCCACAGCCTTTGCCAGCCGCACAGCGATGGCAAACTGATGCAGATTTGACGGCTACAGTTGCCGTCCGGCCGTGCAGCGCAGCGATTTTGCCGGTTACCGTTTCCATGCAAGACTTATAGCACGCATCTGGTGTGCGCAAACAGCCGCTCAGATTTAGTCGCGGCGTATAACCAGGTGGCTGGAACGATTTCAGGGATGCCGCATCGACGACGCAATTCGTTGCACAGTAATACCGGGAACTTCGCCAACCGCTGTAACCTGAAAACCATTGATTTCGGCAGTGAAAGAATTCGATGTTCCGACCAATGCCCAGCCGTCTCGCTCTTCGCCGGTCCGGTCAGCAATGAAAACCGACACGCTGGCGATGCCATCGCTATAAACAATGTGTGTCGTCGACGTTTCCGCACCGGACTCACCGGCCGGCGTCGATTCTGTTCGGGTCGAAATTGCACGAAATCCAGCAGGCAGATCGTCGCAATGCCAGCTCGTTTCAATATCTGTTGCGTGGTAGCGCGCAGACTCGCGGTACCACGTAAAGCTTTCAAGGCTTACGGATGGATCCAGTGCGGCTGCATTAATGTTGTCCGAAATCGTGATATCTGCAAACTTGATATCTTCCACGACGTCACCGTTCAGATTGACCAGCGACGTTTTGAGCGGAAACGCGGTGTCCTTGTCCAGCCAGATGCGGTGACCGAAGCGATACTCGTCGTGTGGCCGCACCGCGATCATTACGGCGGGCCTGCCTGCTACACGACCTTCCCTGACCAGCGACACGTCGTAGTGAGGCGTGTTTGTAGCCTCCCGTTGCGGTAACGCAGAAAAAAGTGTGCTCTGATTATTCCAGTTCTCTACCAGAACCGTTTTGCGATCCGGTAAAATACAGTGCACTTCGTCGCCGACGCGAATGATTTCGAGGCCGTTACCTTCCTGCGAGGCCAGTCGTTCGTTGACGACGCCGTCAATTATCTTGTGTGCAACTTTCAGCGCTTCAGTTTCTCCGTTCTGATGACGAATAACCGTGCCTTCGTAGTTGGTCGAGCGCACCGCGCTGGACATCCTGTCCAGCCACTCCGCAGGACTGGACTGAGCCCACGAAGGGCTGCTCGCGAGCGCCGCCAACAAGACGGAAAACGCCAATGCTGTCTTTCCGGCAGCGGCTTTCGGGAACATTGATTTGATTGAAGGCATTATTTTCCGACTCTAGTTTTTACTTAACCGTGCCCGACGCTTCTGCTGCATCTTCTCCAGACTGCAAATGCGGGTCGGGCTCGATCTCTACCAGTTCACCTTCACGCAATTCGAAAGTGACCATTCGGGAAATAATATCATTGGAACCAAGGTCATACGAACTATCGACGTGCCGGCGTCCATATTCCAGCAGTTGTCGCGTAGGCTGATTTGCAAGCACCTGGCTCTGCGAGGGCTCGGTGTAGGACGCGCCGAGATCCACCGCAACCGCAGAACCCAGTTCGGAATTCACCGGCACACTCAGCTGGCTCAAACCCACCAGGGCAATCGCAGCAACCGTTGCCGCAACCGCGATGCCGCTGGCCGGCGTCATGAAACGCGAACCAACGACTTCCTGTCGCGCTTCTGTTACGGCAGGTTCTTCACCAAGCGATGCGCTGATTCGGCCACGCAACTCGTGCATGCCCGGCAGCTCGCGATCCTGTCTTACCAGGCGACCGATCTGCAGGTATTCGGCGACCTGTTGTCGCATCGCCGCATCCTGGCTCAATCGCCTTAACAAAAACTCGGCCTCGTTTTCCGGCAATTCTCCATCGACGAATGCCGAAATTTGCATTTTTAAAGCGTCGTTCATAGTTCCCCGCACCAGGCTGTATGCCCGTCCTGCTTACTCTATCTCAATCCACCAGAGCGCCGATCTTCTTGCCAATCGCATCTCTGGCCCTAAATATTCTTGATCGCACCGTACCTACCGGGCAATCCATCGTTTGTGCAATTTCTTCGTAGCTCATGCCGTCGAGCTCTCGCAATATAATCGCGGTGCGCAAATCTTCTGGCAATCCATCGATTGCCTTTTCAACCGTCGCATGCAGTTCCATGCTAAGCGTCACCCCTTCCGGCGTATCCGTCTCCTTGAGTTTCGCATGCAGGTCATATTGCTCCGGGTCCTGCAAATCCAGCTCGATATCCATCGGCCGCCTCCGCACTGAGGCTAGATGATTCTTGGCAGTATTCACCGCAATCCTGTATAGCCACGTGTAAAACGCACTGTCGCCACGAAATCTCGGCAATGCCCTGTAGGCCTTGAGAAAGGCTTCCTGGGTAATGTCCAACGCCAGATCGGGGTCACGCACATACCGCATTACCAGGTTAACGATCTTGTGCTGATACTTAAGCACCAGCAGATCAAAAGCACCTTTGTCACCCTTCTGGACCCGTCGGACCAGCTGGGCGTCGGTGGTCTCATTTGCCATACAGGTAGGCCCCACTCCGGGAGCGGTAATGCCAACCAACTCCACCAACTCCAGCATAGACCGGGCTTGAATCGGAAAGTTCGCGGTAGTTTGCGCTATTCATTAGGGATCTGCCTGAAATGTGACCGTTTTCCGGCTCGGCGCCTATCGTAGACCCCGCAGCGTGGATTTTGTTGTTTTTTTGCCCCGAACAGTCGATGGTATCAAGGTCCGGCCGGATGACCAAAAGCCTTGCGCGCCTGGCGCCAGAGTAGCTGCAGGCGATGCCATTCCCGATGGTTGGCACGGCGCCGGGCGAACAGACCGGTGAACTTGCGGTTTTCATTGTCAACCACCCTTAGCCATGCCAATTCCGGCAGAACGACACTGCCAGACCGAAGCGAAAGTACGACCTGGTTCCCTGCAGAGTCCAGCGCTCGCAAGCCGCCAGCAGAATCCAGTGTGAGCTGGCGTAGCCAGCGTATACCTTTGGAAAAACTCCGCATTTCAAATACGCAGTCCAGAATCCAGATAGCGCCACCGACGAATCGCCAGGCCAGGTCTATCTGCACTTCCGCAATGATCAGGACGCCGCACACCATCGCAATCACACCTGCGAGGATAACGATCCTGTGCAGGAACGGATCAGGTTCCAGCTTCACCTCGAACAAGGGTGACGGCATGGGCGATATCAATTTCCGCAGATTTTATTCCGCCCAATAAAAGCGCGTTTAACTCCGGATCCGGAAGCTCCAGAAGTCTGCGAAATGCCCGCTTACTCACATCGTCTGACGCGGGATATGACTTCTCAAGATAGCCTGTGAGTAATACGTCAAGCTCCCGCATTCCCCGGCGGCACTGCCATTTCAGACGCCTGTCAGACATCGGCGATCAGCTGCATGCCAGCCCCGGACCATGCATGAATTGATGCGACAATTGCGCGAGGTATGGATCGCAGGTCGTATTTCTTGAACGAGCGGAATACCGGCGTGGATTCCAGGGAAAGAAGAATGCCGTATGGGGACAGTAATCGAACCAGGGCGCGAGCGCATTCGTGAGCGGGCCGCGCGCTAGTGTCGCCGCTCGGCGAGCATCTTCTTGGTTTCGGCTATGGCCTTCGCCGGATTCAGATTCTTCGGGCAGGTATTTGTACAATTCATAATCGTGTGGCAACGATACAGCCGGAACGGGTCATCCAGATCGTCCAGCCGTTCTCCGGTTGCCTCATCCCTGCTATCGACCAACCATCGATAGGCTGCCAGCAGTGCCGCCGGCCCGAGATAACGATCACTGTTCCACCAGTAACTCGGGCAGGCTGTCGAGCAACATGCGCAAAGAATGCAGGCAGCCGGTTCATCTATCAATTCCTGGTCTTCCTTGCTCTGCAACCGTTCCTGATCAGGCGGCGGCGGCGTGCGCGACTGCAACCAGGGTTTGACGGACGCGTACTGAGCATAAAAATTGGTCAGATCAGGCACCAGATCCTTAACTACCCCCATGTGCGGCAATGGATAGACCTTGACGTCGCCGCTAATGCCGTCCGCCGGAACCGTGCAGGCAAGCGTATTGCGCCCGTCGATGTTCATTGCGCAGGAGCCGCAGATTCCTTCCCGGCAGGAACGTCTGAAAGTCAGGGTAGGATCAACCTCGTTCTTGATCTTGATCAGCGCATCCAGAACCATCGGCCCGCAGTTATCCATGTCCACTTCGTAAGTGTCCATGCAGGGATTGTCACCACTGCCGGGACTGTATCGATAGACGACGAAGCGGCGCACATTGCCCGCGCCGTTTTTTACCGGGAAATGCCTGCCTTTCCTGATTCTGGAATTCGGTGGAAGTCTGAACTCAGCCAACTATTTCTCCAATTCAGCCGCTTAGTAAACACGCGCTTTAGGCGGTATAAATTCGACTTCGTCCGTCATCGTTACCAAGTGCACGGGTCTGTCGCCAAAGGTTACAGCGCCGTCCTGATCAAGCCAGGACAGCGAGTGGTTCATCCAGTACTCATCGTCACGATCCGGGAAGTCCTCGCGGGCATGTGCGCCGCGACTCTCCTGCCTGCGCGCGGCTGATTCAATGGTCGTGCGCGCATTCTGCAGCAGATTTTCCAACTCCATTGTTTCAATGAGATCCGTATTCCAGATCATTGACCGGTCTGCAACCTGCACATCGGCAAATGAGGTGTAAGTTTCCTGCAATAGAGTGACGCCCTCATCCAGCGTTTCACCGGTACGAAAAACCGCCGCATGATTCTGCATGACCTTCTGCATTTCGAGTCGAATTTCGGCTGTTGGCCGGTTACCGTCGGCGTGTCGTAGCCGGTCGATCCTGGCAACGCTGTTTTGCCCCGCCTCCGCGGGTAAATTCCTGTGGCGTGAATCCGGCTGCATCGTTGCGGCACAATGATGTGCCGCTGAGCGGCCGAAAACCACGAGATCCAGCAATGAATTTGAGCCGAGCCGGTTTGCGCCGTGCACCGACACACATGCAGCTTCACCGACCGCCATCAGCCCGGGCACAACCGATTCGGGATCGCCATCTTTAAGTGTGACGACCTCGCCGCTGTAGTTCGTTGGAATGCCGCCCATGTTGTAGTGCACCGTAGGCAACACCGGAATAGGTTCTTTCCCGACATCCACGCCGGCGAAAATCCGCGCCGATTCTGCGATGCCCGGCAATCGCTCCTCGATGACGTCCGGCCCCAGGTGCTCCAGGTGCAGGTGAATGTGATCGTTCTCGGCGCCGACACCACGACCTTCCCGGATTTCTATGGTCATTGACCGACTGACCACATCTCTTGACGCCAGGTCTTTCGCGTTTGGCGCATAGCGTTCCATGAATCGCTCGCCGTCCGAGTTGGTCAGGTAACCGCCTTCACCGCGAACGCCCTCGGTGATCAGGCAGCCGGCGCCATATATGCCCGTAGGATGGAACTGGACGAATTCCATGTCCTGCAGCGGCAAGCCGGCCCGCAGGATCATGGCATTTCCATCGCCGGTGCACGTGTGTGCTGACGTGCAGGAAAAATAGGCGCGCCCGTAACCGCCAGTCGCCAGGATCACCTGATGCGATCTGAAGCGATGCAAGCGGCCGGTTGCCAGGTCAATTGCGACGACGCCACGGCACTGTCCGTCCTCCATCATCAGGTCTACCGCAAAATACTCGATAAAAAATTCCGCGTCGTGTTTGAGCGACTGCTGATACAGAGTGTGCAACATCGCGTGACCGGTGCGATCCGCCGCTGCACAGGTGCGGTGCGCAGTGCCCTCGCCAAATCGCGTCGTCATGCCGCCGAATGGCCGCTGATATATTTTGCCGTCTTCGGTACGCGAAAACGGTACGCCGTAGTGCTCAAGCTCTATGACCGCATCGGGCGCTTCTTTGCACATGTACTCGATGGCGTCCTGGTCACCCAGCCAATCAGAGCCTTTGACGGTGTCATACATATGCCAGCGCCAGTCATCCTCACCCATGTTGCCAAGCGCAGCGCTGATGCCGCCTTGCGCCGCGACCGTATGACTTCGGGTTGGGAACACCTTCGTTATGCAGGCCGTTTTGAATCCTGTCTCGGCAAGACCAAAGGTTGCGCGCAAACCGGCACCGCCGGCACCAACCACCACAACGTCGTAGCTGTGGTCGATAAATTCGTAGTCACTCATAGCGAACCGCCCAGCGCGACCTTGAGCACGGCCAGGACGGCTGCCACACACAGAAAAACATGGACAAACTTGTTTGACAGCAGCGCAAAAATTTTCAATGCAGGGCCGTGTATGTAATCTTCAACAATGACCTGTACGCCCAGGAGCGAATGCCACGCCAGCGTAATACTTGCCAGGAGCAGCATCACTGCGTTCATCGGAGCGCCAATCCAGCGATATAAATCACCGCGTGAATAACTTTCCAATCCTGCCAGCGAGATCAGAAACCAGGCGCCAAGGATCAACAACGCGACCGCTGTGACCCGTTGCATCCACCAATGATCGGTTCCTTCTTTTGCGGAGCCTGATCCCAGGACCCGCGACAGCGGCGATCGTAAACTCATTTCTGCATCTGCTCCCTAGATTGCCAGCCAATAGCCGACAGTCATTAACACTGCCGCCGCGAGTACGACCCACGCTGATGTATCTGCTTGCTGCTTTTCGAACATTCTTCCCGTGTCCCAGACCAAATGACGCACGCCGTTTGCAAAATGAAAGGAGAACGAAAACAGCCAACCAAGCAACAATATCTGCCCGATAAAGCTTTGCATTGCCGTCGCAAGTGTCTCGTACGGAATGGCGTTCCAGGCAATAGCCTGTAGCCAGACTACGAATGCCACCAGTCCCACCGACAACGCAAACCCCGTCATTCTGTGCAGAATGGACAAAGTCATCGTGATGGGCCAGCGATAGATCGTCAGGTGCGGTGAGAGCGGTCGCTCTTCTTTACTCATGTCCTGCCTTTGCTGTCATCTGTCTTGCTTGAGGGCAGTGCTAAAAATCGATGCACCGTCCGTGTTTCTCCCAATCTCCGTAGCGCGTTGGGTCCGGTCCCTTCCGTCCTCCGATTTCTTTCGGTAGTCCTTTACCTGCGCTCGAGTCCGTCGCATCATTGTCCGTAGGTTGGGTGGACGAGACTTCGGTGTCGGGTGCCTTGTCCTGATTGTTCATCATGCGCGAAGTATGCCAGAGGTAGCCTCCCAGTTGTACAAACAAATCACAGTCGCCGGCACAGACGCCGTCCAGTTTTTGCAGGGGCAACTTACCCAGGATGTCAGTTTACTGACGACTGCGGGGCAGTTACCGGCAGCGTGGTGCAACCCCAAAGGCCGGGTCATTGCGACTCTGCGCCTGCTCGCAGCCGATGCCGCTATCTGGCTGGTCGTACCGGCAGATCTGCAGCAGTCGTTGCTCAAAAGATTGCAGATGTATCGCCTGCGTTCCGCTGTGGATTTTGTAACAAATTGTGAAGACTGGAGGGAACGAATAGACCCTGACGATGCTGACTCGACAAAGCTGATATTGGCAGGAGTACCGACAATCGATGCCAGTAACAGTGAAAAATTCACACCACACATGCTTAACCTCGACAAACTTGGGGCCATCAGTTTCACGAAAGGCTGTTACACCGGACAGGAGGTAGTGGCACGAACCGAGAACCTGGGCAAAAGCAAGCGCCGCCTGATGCGCTATCGCGCCGACCAATACGGACTGGCAGTCGGGGACAAATTGACCCTGGCCGGGAAGTCCGTGGGGGAAATTGTCAACCTGTCCGGCCAGGAACTGCTCGCGGTAACGCCCGTCGAAATCCACGCCGAGACTTTGACCTGCGGCAAGTTAAAGACAACGCCGATGGGCTTGCCGTACGACATTTAAGCTTCCCGCAATCCCGGCACATACTGAAGAGCACGAATGTTACCGTAGCGCTACATCCGCAGTGCCATGCCCACAGACGCGGGAGTCGTAAATTCAAACCCGAATTTCTGGTACAACTGCGCGGCGTCTCCGTCCGCAATCAGGCTGACGTAAGCTGAAGGCGGCGCATTGGCCTGCAGGTAGTCAAGCAATGCCGCCATGATCCGCTGGCCAATGCCGCGACGCTGCCAATCCGGGCGCACTGCCATGTCAACAACCTCAAAATTGCAGCCGCCATCCCCCACGATTCGACCCATACCTATGAGCGCACCGTCTATTCGAACACAAACGGCAAACAGCGAGTTAGGCAAGCCGAGTTCTGCGGCCTGCGGCGATTTGGGGCTGAGCCCGGCCGCAACGCGGAGTGCCCTGTATTCGTTTGCAGCAGGTATTTCCTCAGCGAGATGATATTGCGTCGTCATAGGACGATGAGTCTGCACAGCATTAATGCAGTCAGTCAAGAATCTCCGGTCGCATGTGTGGAAACAAGAGTACGTCACGTATTGACGGCGCATCTGTCAGCAACATAACGAGCCGGTCGATTCCGAGGCCCAGGCCAGCCGTCGGTGGCAACCCGTATTCAAGCGCACGAATATAGTCGGCGTCGTACACGAGTGCCTCGTCGTCGCCCGCGCTGCGATTTTCGGCCTGCGCTCGGAAACGGGATTCCTGATCTTCAGGATCATTCAGCTCCGAAAATCCGTTTGCTATCTCTCGACCGCCAATAAACAACTCGAAACGGTCCGTCACGAACGGATCTGCGTCGTTGCGGCGAGACAGCGGCGATACCTCCGTTGGGTATTGCGTGACAAAGGTCGGCTGTCGCAGCTGCTCTTCGCCTGTCTTCTCGAATATTTCGATCTGCAGTTTGCCACTTCCGTAGTTGTCGTCGATCTTGATGCCAAGTTCGGACGCTACGCTAACCAGGTAATCCCGATCACGGATTTTCGACTGATCAATCGTCGGGTTGAACTTTACGATGACCTCTTCCACAGTCAGCCGATCGAATGGTTTCGAGAAGTCGTACGATTCCGACTGGTACGTCACCCTGGATGTGCCAAGCACAGATTCCGACATACCCTTGAGCAGCGCCTCGATCATAACAATGAGATCTTCGTAATCAGCGTAAGCACGGTATAGCTCCAGCATCGTGAATTCCGGGTTATGCTGCGTCGAAACCCCTTCGTTACGGAAATTGCGATTGATTTCGTAGACTCGCTCAAAGCCACCCACTGTCAAGCGCTTGAGGTTTAGCTCCGGGGCGACACGGAGATAGAGCTCCATATCGAGCGCATTGTGATGTGTCTTAAACGGCCGCGCGATCGCGCCGCCAGGCGTTGTCTGCATCATTGGCGTTTCAACTTCGAGATAGTCCTGCGAATCGAGAAAAGCGCGAATGTAGGCGACCACCTGCGAACGAATGCGAAAAGTATTCCGACTTTCTTCATTCATGATCAGGTCGACATAGCGACGACGATAGCGCGTTTCCTGATCACTTAGGCCATGAAATTTTTCCGGGAGCGGTCGCAAGGATTTGGTCAGGAGGCGTACCTGATCAGCCATGACGGTCAGTTCACCTGTTTTGGTTTTGAACAGGCTTCCTGTGGCACCCAGGATATCGCCGACATCCCATTTCTTGAACGATTGATAAACGCCCTCGTCGAGTCGGTCCCGTTCGAGTCGAATTTGTATTTGCCCGGTCCGATCCTGCAGCTTAATGAAGCTGGCTTTGCCCATTACGCGTTTCACCAGCATCCGTCCGGAAACGCTCACGCGGACATTTTCCTCCCGCAGGTGATCGTCTTCGTGTTTGCCATAGCTCTGGTGCAATTCCTCGGCCAGTGCATTACGCCGAAAGTCATTGGGGAATGCATTGCCTCCTTCCCGCAGTGCATCAAGCTTGCGTCGACGCTCGGCTATCAGCGCATTTTCGTCCTGTTTTTCCTGGTCGTTCACTTAAAGTCCCTGTTTGAGGCTAGCCTCAATAAAATTATCCAATCCGCCATCCAGCACTGCCTGAGTGTTACCGGTTTCGACACCGGTACGCAAATCCTTAATGCGGCTCTGGTCGAGCACATAGGACCGTATCTGACTACCCCAGCCGACGTCCGCCTTGCTGTCTTCAACTTCGGATGCCTTTGCACGCCGTGCCTGCAGTTCAAGTTCATAGAGTTTGGCTTTCAGCTGCTTCATTGCAGTGGCTTTGTTCTTGTGCTGCGACCGGTCGTTCTGGCACTGGACTACCGTGCTGGTTGGTAAGTGCGTGATGCGTACCGCTGATTCTGTGCGGTTAACGTGCTGTCCACCGGCACCACTAGCGCGATATACGTCGATGCGCAGGTCAGATGGGTCTATTTCGATATCAATATCATCCGCAACCTCTGGCGAAACGAATACAGATGCAAACGAGGTATGGCGCCGATTGCCGGAATCAAACGGAGATTTTCGTACCAGGCGATGCACACCGGTTTCTGTTCTTAACCAACCGTATACGTAATCGCCCGATACCCGCACGGTCGCACTTTTTAGCCCGGCGACTTCGCCTGCAGAAGCCTCAATAATCTCTGTTTTGAACGAGTGCGCTTCTGCCCAGCGCAGGTACATGCGCAGCAGCATTTCCGCCCAATCCTGCGCTTCCGTACCGCCAGCGCCAGACTGAATTTCCAAAAAGGCATCGTTCGGATCCAGCTCGCCGGCAAACATGCGTCGAAATTCAAGGCTATTGATCTGTTTCGCATAGCCGTCCAGATCTTTCGATAGCTCGGCAACTGTTTCCGCGTCCTCTTCTTCAACGGCAAGTGCCAGGAGTTCACCTGCGTCAGCAAGTCCGCTGGTCAGGTTTTCCAGGACCAGCACCACCGCTTCGAGTTGCGCTCTTTCCCTGCCTAACGCCTGCGCGCGTTCCGGGTCATTCCAAACATCCGGTTCTTCCAGCTCCCGGCCGACTTCGGTCAGTCGTTCTGCCTTACCATCGTAGTCAAAGATACCCCCTTAACGCGCTGGTGCGTTCGGCAAGGTCGGTCATTTGCTGCTTGATCTGGCTGGTTTCCATGATGTCTGTTACTTGTCGGCTGGCTCGGCTGCTGCAAAAAAGACGCGCGATGTTAGCACGTCGGCGCGATGTGAATTCACATGTTGACGATTTGTTCCACTATCAATTGCGGTGTTTCAAAGCCGCGAAATTCGTTTACATCGAGCCGATAGGTTAGCTGCACGGCGCCGCGATAGGCTGGCCCCGCCTGATTGAATGCTATTGCATCGACGATTGCCCCGCCGGCTGCCGGCCGCACACGCAGCTTCAGGTGGTTCTCACCTACCGTGCGCTGTTCGTCGATTTCGAAAACTCCGCTGAACACAGGTTCCGGAAACCCGGCTCCCCACGGTCCGGCTTCTCTCAATACCCGCGCAAATCTGAGGTTCATTGCGTCCGCAGGCAACTCCCCATCAGTGGTTAAAGCGCCGCTCAAATCTGCGTCTGGATATAGTTCTCCAAGTTTTCGCGCGGCGAGATCTGCGAAAGCCTGGAAGTTTTCCTGGCGCAGATTCAGTCCAGCGGCCATCGCATGTCCACCAAAGCGGATAATCAGTCCGGGCGCGGAACTCGCGACAGACTCCAGCAGATCACGAACATGCACGCCGGGCACGGACCTGGCGGATCCTTTCAGCAGGTCATCGTCCTCGCGTGCAAACGCGATGACCGGTCGGTCGAATCGCTCCCGTACGCGTGCCGCAATAAGTCCTACTACACCCTGATGCCAATCGGGATCGTAAAGGCAGACGCAACCCGGTAAGTTTGTCGCATCCATTTTCTCGACGTAAGCGAATGCCTCGTCACGCATTCTTGTTTCAATCTCTTTGCGCTCGCGATTAATACCGTCCAAGGTCGATGCGATCGTATCTGCCACGGAGTCGCTGTCAGTTAACAGACATTCGATGCCGACTGACATGTCTTCAAGACGGCCCGCCGCATTCAGTCGCGGACCGACGACGAACCCAAGGTCCGTGCTGACCGCCCTGGCGGGATCACGCCGGGCCTGTCTGAAGAGTGCCCTAATGCCTGGCACAGAACGGCCGGCGCGAATGCGGGCGATTCCCTGCTGAACCAGAATACGGTTGTTCCAATCGAGCCGGACCACGTCCGCAATGGTGCCGAGTGCTACCAGGTCAAGGAAGGTTGCGGGAATTTTGGCAGCGCCAGTCATGCCCTGACTTTCGAGCGCCCTGCCCAGCGCTGCCATCAGGTAAAAAGCGACACCGACGCCAGCGAGGTGCGGACTCTCGAATTCCACACCGACCAGATTGGGGTTTACCATTGCATCTGCTGCTGGCAACACTTTTCCAGGCAAATGGTGATCCGTAATCAGTACTTTCATGCCAAGGCTGTGCGCCCGCGACACGCCCTCGACACTGGAAACGCCATTGTCGACCGTTACCAGGAGAGCCGGGCTACGTTTGGCCGCAACGTCGACAATCTCCGGCGTCAACCCGTAACCAAACTTGAATCGATTCGGAACGATGTAATCGACGTCATTGATGCCGAAAGCGCTCAAACATCGAATGACGAGCGCTGTGCTGGTTGCCCCGTCGGCATCGAAATCGCCGACGACAATGATGCGTCTGTCAGCATGTGCGAGCAGCAACTCCACAGCGGCGTCAATGCCGCTCAATGAACTGACAGGCGCGAGATTTCGCAGTCCGTAGCTCAGCTGCGCTTTACTGGAAATGCCGCGCGACCTATACAGTCGATTCAAGACAGGGTCTGCTGCAACAGCGGTTGCTGACGGGGCGCCGCCAGGGGCAGCTCTGAGCCGGATCGGTCGCACCCGTGGTTCACTCATAGTCAGTTTGTCCGGGCGGCGTTGCCGTTCGCCGCCAGAAGCGGAACCGGTCGAATCTGCCGAGGGAAACCACGTACCCGTCACGGAACAGCAGCGTCAGGTGCCGCAACCGGCCCAATCCGAGCAACTTTTTCAACCTGCCCAGGCTATCGCCAGGCGGTTCATCGGGCGCAACGGCCACGAACCCCTGTGGAGACCGTGCCAGACAATCCGCAAAGTCTTCAAATGGCGCGAACGGCGCCTGGCAACTTGCCCAGAATCCATTGAACAAAGGATCAGCCGAGTACAGATCCGGCATGGGCCGCACCACCGCCTCAGGCGCTATCCCGCCACCCCAGAACCACAGGGAATTGATCACCGGAAGGCCCGCGCTTTGTCTCGCAGTATTGACCTCGTGATCGTGTAGCAGCATCTGAAGTTCGCCCAATAACTGATGAAATAGTTTTTCACTCCCGCCTGATGGAGGAAACCGGTCCGGCACGTGACCATCCGCAACCGCGGCGGAAACCGTCGCCGTCGCAATCGGTAAATCGCTGTAAAGGTAGCCAAGCGTGCCCGTTTTTGTGAAGGTATGTTGCCCGCTATCTCCCAGTTCTTCCTGCAACATATCGAACAAATCACCCATTTCCCGCGGCGCGATCTGGCCGGGCAGGAATGGTCGAATTCGCAGGTCCCTGAGTCTTGCCTCGAGGTGAATCGGATCTGCGGCGGCCATCCAGCTGGCCGGCCGGTGCCCGGTCTGGCCCCAGTAGCGCAGCGCCGCCAGGCCGCTGGCGGGAACCGCTAGTCCCAACAGTGTTAATACGGTGTCGAGCATCTCGGATTCTGCATTCTGCGACGACACACCTCCACCTGACAGCCAATGCCGGTGGCCACTGTTAGTCAGCTGTCCGAATTCGCCAGCAGGCAAAACGACGATGGCGTGCGCGTTCTTCATACCAGGTTGCCGGCGAGTTTAACCCGCGCGAAAATTCGATAGTTTACTGACATCTCAAGAAATTGAACTAGAAAACGGAGCAAAACTTCTGGCGAAAGATGAGATTTACGCGATAATCGATCCATGAAATTTGTCCGCGAAGCAACCTCGGCTATTACCATCCGGCACGTCGAGAAAGGCATGCTCAAGATTGGCAACGAAGAGATTGGCGAGAATGTCGTACTGTTCCGTGAGTCAATTCAACGCGGCTTCGATGCCACAAATGTGGCGGCACTCGCGGAAGACGATTTCGCGGAACTTATCGCCGAAGCCCCGGAAGTGATTATTTTCGGGACCGGCTGGAAAGCCTGTCTGCCGCCGCGCGAGCTGGTATTTGCACTGGCCCGGCGTGGCATTGGGTTCGAGTGCATGGATACCCCTGCTGCGTGCCGCACCTTCAACATATTATTAAGCGAAGATCGGGATGTTGCTGCAGTGCTGATCGTCGCCGAGCCCGACTAGGCCGCATCGGCGCGGCTTTTCCTGACGGGTAACGTGACCAATCACGCTACTGCTTGGGTAAATATCGGCGTGGATTGACCGGCTTACCGTTGCGCCTGATCTCGAAATGCAGCTGAGCGTTCTTGCCCGGCCCCTCGCCCATAGTCGCAATCCTCTGACCCCTGCGAATGCGCTCACCCTCTTTAACCAGGAGACTTTCGTTATAGCCGTAGGCACTGAGATAGGTATCGTTGTGTTTCAGGATCAGCAGCTGACCATAGCCGATCAGGCCACCGCCGGAGTACACGACCCGGCCGTCAGCCGCCGCACGAACCGGTTGACCGGACTTGCCGGTGATCACCAGCCCCGTGCCTGATCCGGGCCTGCCATCAAACTCGCCAGAAACACGGCCGCTCGTTGGCCAGCCCCACCCCGGTGGCGGATCCGAGGGCGGCGGCGGAATGGTCCGCTTTGGCGCAGGTCGGGCCGCCGCACTCGCCCGGCTGCCGCCCGCTGGAGGCTGTAATCGAATGACCTGGCCAGGGAATATCAACGTACCGTCGCCAAGGCTGTTCCAGCGCGCCAGTGCCCGGTGATCCAGTTTGTAGCGGTGCGCAATGACAAACAGCGACTCACCGGAGCGGACGACGTGGGACTTCTGCGACGTATGATTCCAGCGCGCCGGCGCTATACATCCGGCCAGCACGAGGCAGAGCAACCATGCTGTTGGTCGAAGTCGACTCTTTATCCTGAAAAATCTTGTAGCGGCCGACATCGCGCTTCTCAGTGCCTCATAACCAGGTAGGTTGCGATGACGCCAAACATTACAACAACCCCCCAGCCGATTCGCTCGATGTACTTCGGCAGCATCGCCTCCATGCGCTCGCCGCCGGCAACAACAAGGCCCGCCACGAGAAAAAAGCGCGCCCCGCGACCGATCGCGGAGGCGACGATGAATGCCGGGAAGTTGAGAATTGCGACGCCGGCTGTAATGGTGAATATCTTGTAAGGAATTGGCGAAAACCCGGCAACCAGCACGGCCCAGACACCCCACGACGCAAACCATTCCTTGCCTTCGAGATAAGCTGGCCAGTAACCCATTTCATGCAACCAGGGCTCGACTCGATCAAACAGAAAATAGCCTATCGCATAGCCAGCCATTCCGCCGAGCACGGATGCCACCGTCGTGATGGCGGCCAGGCGCCATGCCGATTGGCGCGCAGCCAGGCACATAGGTCCCAACATGACATCGGGCGGAATGGGGAAAAAAGACGACTCGGCAAAACTCAAGGCGGCCAGGTACCGCACCGCGTGTCGATGACGTGCCCAGCCAAGCACCCGGTCATACAATGGTCCAAACAAGCGCATTAATTTATTTGCCCAGCCAAGGATGGTCGTGATCGCGACTCGCACCAACCATCAGAATTGAGACTAACAAGTATAAACAAGATGTTGTTTTATTTGCTATTTACCTTTGACCAAAGGTACAAAACTGACGGCCCCGAGTGACATCTGTTCGTAGTGGTCGTTTTTGCGCACCACCATGATGAGATCCTGCCTGCCAGCCGGACCGAGCGGCATGATCAGGCGACCCTCCGGTGCGAGCTGCTCCAGCAACTTCTCCGGCACCTCGGCGGCGGCCGCCGCAACCAGGATGCCATCGTAGGGTGCGTACTTCGGCCAGCCCTCCCAGCCGTCCCCCGGTCGAAACTGAACGTTGTAAATATCCAGCTCACGTAGCCGCTGGCGAGCCTTTTGGTAAAACTCCCGGATGCGCTCGACGGTGTGAACTGTCTTTACGAGTGGTGCCAGGACAGCAGTTTGGTAACCACAGCCTGTGCCGATTTCGAGCACACTTTCACCGCTGAAGTTATCGAGCAGCGCCTCGGTCATTCGTGCAACGACGTACGGCTGACTGATTGTCTGGCCCAGCCCTATCGGCAGAGCGGTGTCTTCATACGCACGACTTGCCAGCGCTTCATCAACAAACAGGTGACGCGGCACGCTGCGGATTTGTTCAAGTACCGCGGTGGACTTGATTCCTTCCTGGCGCAACCGCTCCACAAGCCGATCTCGCGTGCGCGCCGACGTCATGCCGATACCACGAATATTCCTGTCCTGTTGCATCAGCTATCCAGCCATCCGGAAATATCGGCCAACATTTCGTGCCTGGTCAGATCCACCTTGATCGGCGTCACGGCAACTGCGCCACGTGCAATCGCGGCAAAGTCGGTGCCCTCCCCGGTATCCTGACCCTCGCCAGCCGGCCCTATCCAGTATATCGGCCTGCCATGCGGATCCCTTTGCTTGACGATTGGTTCGGCGCGATGCCGAAAGCCCAGGCGCGTGGCTTCCAGTCCCCGCAAGGCGGCGTAGGGGACATCCGGAACGTTAACGTTCAGCATGATGTCGCCGGGCAGTGGCTTCTCCTGCAGCTTTAGAACGAGCTCTACGGCCACCTTAGCCGCCGTGTCCATGTAGGCACTGTTTCGGCCGACGAGCGACACCGCAATCGCCGGCAAGCCAAGGAAACGACCTTCCATGGCCGCTGCTACGGTTCCGGAGTAGATAACGTCGTCGCCTAAATTCGCGCCATGATTGACGCCCGAGACGACAATATCGGGATCTTCGTCAAGAAAACCTGCCAGTGCGAGGTGCACACAATCAGACGGAGTGCCGTTCACATAATAGCGCCCCTCTCTGACCCTGCGCACGCGCAGCGGAGACTGCAGTGTCAGAGAATTGCTCGCTCCGCTTCGATTTCGATCCGGCGCCACGACGGTGACGTCGGCAATTTCGGCGAGTGCGTCAGCCAGCGCATTAATGCCTTTGGCTAGGTAGCCGTCGTCGTTGCTGACCAGGATTTTCAATGTGATTTTGATCGAATATGAAGGGCGCGCTCACTATACTCAATGTTTGATCCACACCAAAGCGCAATTCTGCAAAACCGGGCATGAGCAAGGCAGACGATCCAGATCAGGATGAAGACAGCGGCCTGTTTCGCCGCGTGGTGGGTGATGCCAGACCCCTGGCCCCTGACCAGCGCGCGCCGGATTTCAAGCCGCGCCCGCGCCCGCGCGCGCGCTTCAAACGAGAGGAAGAAAGTGCCGTACTGCGCGAGAGTCTCGAAGCAGATATTGAAGAAGTTGAAACCGGAGCCGGGGAAAGCCTGCGTTTTCACAGACCCACGGTGGGGCGTCGCACGATGCGCAAACTTGCACGCGGCAATTTCAGTGTGCAGGACGAGGTTGATCTGCACGGCATGACCGTCAGCGAGGCCAAAATGGCGCTGCGTGAGTTCATCGACGGTTCATCCGCCAGGGGATTTACCTGTGTTCGAGTAGTGCACGGCAAAGGCCTGGGCTCCGGCAATCGCGGACCGGTCCTGAAGGGCAAAGTGAACAACTGGCTGCGACGCTGGAACGACGTGCTCGCTTTTGTTTCAACCCGGCAGGTTCACGGCGGGACCGGGGCCGTTTACGTGCTGCTGCGGAAATAGTCGACCGCGTTCCAGCTAGACCACCTGGCCGGCGGCCCAGCCCGAGGCCCAGGCCCATTGAAAATTGAAGCCGCCCAGCTGCCCGGTCACATCAACGACTTCACCGATAAAATACAGGCCCGGCTGCTGGCGAACCGCCATTGTCTTTGAGGAAAGCGCGTCAGTATCGACGCCGCCGAGAGTTACTTCAGCAGTTCGATATCCCTCGGTGCCAGACGGTTTCATGCGCCAGTTGTGCAGTGATGACGCTATCCGGCGGAGGCTTTCATCGCGCACGGCTGCAAGCGCCGTCGTCGCTAAATCCGGCCACCACATCGATTCCAGCTCAGCGACCAGCGCGCGCGGCAATGCGCTGGCAAGCACTGTCCGGAGCAAGGATTGTGGCTGTTCAGATTTTGCTTGCAACAGCCACCCGTCGCCATCCATTGCTGGCAACAGATCGAGACAGAGCGGCTCTCCAAGGGTCCAGTAGCTGGACGATTGCAGCACTGCCGGCCCACTCAGTCCACGATGTGTGAAGAGCACCTCATCAGTGAATGAATGATCGCCAACGGCTACTGATCCCCGCACGCTCACACCAGAGAGGCGTGTGGTCATTTCATGAGTTGCGCCGGTAAACGTAAACGGAACCAGGGCGGCACGCGTATCGCGCACCTTCAGGCCAAACTGTTGTGCCACTTTGTAGCCAAAGTCCGACGCGCCCATTTTCGGAATCGACAGTCCGCCCGACGCAATCACCAGCGAATCGGCAGCAAAGATCCCCTTGTCTGTCTCCAGGCGGTAATCGCGGTTGTTCGTCACAGACGATATTTGACAGTGCGTGCGAATGTTGACGCCAGCGGCTTCGCATTCGCAGGAAAGCATTTCCAGAATATCCCTTGAGGATCGATCACAGAACAACTGTCCCGCTGTTTTTTCGTGATACGGGATAGCGTGTTTTTCAACAAGTGCCACGAAATCGGCAGGCGTATAGCGGCTCAGTGCAGATATGCAGAAATGTTTGTTTGCAGACAGGAAATTAGCGGGTTCGCAATGCAGGTTGGTGAAATTACAACGTCCGCCACCTGACATCAGGATTTTCTTACCGATCTTGTTCGAGCCTTCGAGGATGAGAACGCGTCGACCACGTTGGCCAGCAGCAATGGCGCACATCAGGCCTGCAGCACCACCGCCCACAATTACGACATCGAAATTTTCCATTGACGGCCTATACTTAAGACTGTTTAAGCCGCAGTGATCATGCTACTCCTGCCGCCAGACCTCTGCTCGAGCGGGCTCTGTCGCGGGCTCCATTATGATATCGCCAATCTTGCACGGAGCAGCCCCGTTGGTTTCATCGCAGGTCGGCGTGTTTCTCAGGCGTTCATCATGAGCTGCCTGGAGATAATCGTCCCGCGGCTGCGCACCCTCAATCACGATGGCGTTGGTCGTTTCGCCCAGCGCCGACATCGCCTCATCGTTGCTTGCAAAAATACTTGATTCAAGGACCGCCGGTCTGCAATCTGATTGCTGACGATCAACAAGGATGTTATCAGCCCGGGCAGCAAGTTCGACCATCTGCACCAGCGCGCGCGCGCAGTCGTCTTCGTTGGCGAACTGGTATTCCACTGTTTCTTCCTGGCAAATCATTTTGCCTGCCGGCGCAATACACTGAGTCAGCGTCAGAACGAAAATCCTGATCCATGCAGTTTCCATAACTCCCTCCTTTGGTCGGCGCCAAACTCTTTTTCCGGCGCCAGCAATTCGTTTTGACCGCCTTACCAGCCACCAGTTTCGCAGCTGCTGCAGTCGAAGCTTAGCAAAAACCAGGCCGCCTGAGCGGTTCGGCAAAGGCTCCGGACACAGCATCGGCGTAAATCTGAAAGTTTGCACCCGGGTGTTTTCGGACTGCTGTCGACGCGCTATGACGACATTGCCGACGCTGGCACACCAGGCGCGGCCGCGCGGACTACTCGAGGCGAATATCCTCTATCAACAGTGCCGTACTTTTTCTCCGGTCACGGGCAAAAAACACGATCTCCTGAACGTCAGTCAGATCCATGGTGGCTTGGCCCGGTTCTTCAATCAGCCCGGCAAGTGGAATTCGCACCAAGGAACCACCAGGTTCGACCACTGCCGACACCATAAACTGGTCAGACCAATCGTTCCTGCGCTGCGAATCATTAATTCGGACGGTCACGTTTGTTGCAGGTCCACGCAACATCGTCGCGGTAATCGTCAACATCTGAAAATCAGTCCAGTCGGTCACCATCGGTGAAACGATCAGGCCGGCGCGCCCTTTTTCGAAAAGCTCCAGCTGCAATGCACCGCTGCGTGCAGCCGGCATCACAATCTCCGCATTTACTGCGCGATAGGTGTATTGGTTCCACCATTGCTCAAAATCAAGAATCGCCGGTGCCGCAAGTTTTCCCGCTGCGATGATTACAGACCAGAACAGCAGCGGTACGACGATCAGCATCGATATCAATATTGATGCCGTCCGCTGCAAAGTTATGCTGGTGCCGTTGCCATCGTTTGATGCAGCATGCAGCCACAGTGCCCGGGCAGCAAGCGCGAGTGCGGCACCCACCAGATCCCTGGCAATATCCAGCGCATCCGGCCTGCGTCCCGACATGTACTGAAGCAGTTCAGACAGCCCCCCGATGAGCGCAGTCATGATGAGCGCTGTGAGGACCGCCGCCGCTAATCGTTTGTGCCGCAACGTCTCGAATACGACAACGGCGAATACGGCGAATACCAGTAGATGCAGCCCGTTGCGCATACCACTTTCTACGCGAGAATTATCCAGGCCCGGCAGCAGATGTGCGCCGGTGACTACGAGGCCAAGAGCGAGAACAGTGACTAACGTGCGAACGTTCATGGGCAGTGCAAATACATCTCCTGCTGGCAGTCCCGGTATGCACACCGGTACACCAATCCTACTCTTAAACAGCCGTGTTTCTGTTTGGCAATGGCACAACCCGGCCCCTTTTTCCCGTTCATAAGCCGACCAGCTCTCGCAAAACAGCGGTCGCATAGCTACCCCGGTCGAGTCCGAATTCAAGGCAGATGACAGTTCCATCTATTTCCCACTCCAGCTCGCGAACGACAGCACGCAGCGCCCGGCGTGCCGGTTTCATTCTCGCCGCGCGCAGACACTGGACGTATTCGGGAAATCGACCTGCGACTGTCTGCTCCAGTATCGCTGGCGCGCCGTCGCCATGCACGGCACCGTCTCCCCACATAGCACCGGTTGTATGGACGTCCATGGCGGCGACCCGTTGATCAATCACATCGTCATTCACATCGATCCGGAATACACTGCCACTGCCGTCCAGGTTCAGCGTATCGCCCGGTAACGCTTTGTTCCAGGACCCATCGCCGACGCGCACACTCAGGATTTCGTTAAAGAGGAACGACCTGGCCGCCGACAGGACAATGCCACGCTTATCGCGGCGCAGTCGCTTGCCAGCGGCGAGGTTCGCCGCCGCTAGCAAATTGTTGGCACCACGCCCAAATCGTTGTGGGCCGAAATAATTGGGAATACCGCCTGCACGAATGGCCGCGAGTCGATGCGGGACGTCAGTGCCGTCGGACCTGACTTCGCGCAGCGTTATCCGAAACCGGTTCCCTGTGTGTGCACCCCGTTTGAGCTTGCGTTGATGGCGTTGCGTTTCAATAATCCTGACGCCGTCTATTTGGACGTTGCGCCAATCTGTTCCCTTACTGCTTGGTCGGCGTACGCTAAACCATTGCCGGGTCACGGCATGCCGATCCTTAAGCCCCGCGTAACCAACATCGCGCTGGGCGATACCCGCGTGTTGGGCGAGCATGCGGGCCACCCAGGTCGTGTTTGCGCCGGTTTTTTCGATCCACAGATAGTCATGCTCTCCATCCCCGGTTAACACGAAACCCAGGTTCTCAACCACCTGGAAATCCTGGGGAGTCTGCTTGATCTGCCCGTGGATCAGGCTGGCGCCATAAGCACGACACCAATCGGGGAGAAAGCTATTTGACGATGGCATCGGCAACCAGCCGGTCGCCTTGGGCAGGGACCACCTGGTAGAACGTCTCCGATTCGCCGATCATGCCGAGATCCGTACGCGCGCGCTCTTCCGCAGCAGCCCGACCGTTCTTGAGATTAACAACCTCGGCTTCCAGGGCGACATTGCGGGCACGCAATGCTGCATTCTCGCTGCGTTGCTCCGCAACGGCGTGACGAAGATTCTGGGTACGGGAAAAACCGCTGTCAGACAGCAGCAGCTGGCCGATCATGGCCACCCCGGCCATTGCCAACAGCAGCATTATCCAACGAATATTCAAGTTGCGCCTTCCCCGTGTAACGCGATTCAGACCTTTACCGAAAAAGCCTTCCGGCCGGCATACTGCGCGGCCCCGCCCATTTCCTCTTCGATACGTAACAACTGATTGTACTTGGCAACGCGATCGGAGCGTGACAATGATCCGGTCTTAATCTGCGTCGCTTTCGTACCCACCGCAATATCGGCAATCGTGCTGTCAGATGTCTCGCCGGAGCGGTGCGAAACGACAGCAGAGTAGCCTCCATCGACGGCCATAGTAATCGCATCAAGAGTTTCCGTTAAGGTACCGATTTGGTTGGGTTTTATCAATATCGAATTGGCTATTTTTTCACGAATGCCACGTCCGAGTATGGCGGTATTGGTAACGAACAGATCGTCACCAACGAGCTGGACGTCGGCACCCAGCTTGTCGGTCAGCAGCCGCCAGCCATCCCAGTCTCCCTCATCCAAGCCATCTTCGATCGTGACAATGGGGTAATTAGCCACGAGATCAGCCAGAAAATCACAGAATCCGGCCGCATCGAATTCTCGCCCTTCCGATGCCAGGATATATTTTCCGTTCTCATAAAATTCCGAGCTTGCAACATCCAGGCCCAGCAGGATGTCTTCACCTGCTGCAAACCCAGCCTGACCAATAGCCTCAAGAATGGTGTCCAGTGCCGCCCGATTGGAAGGCAGATCCGGTGCGAAGCCCCCCTCATCGCCAACCGCAGTATTCATGCCCTGGCCAATGAGCACGCTTCGTAGGGCGTGAAATATTTCAGCCCCATAACGCAAGGCTTCACGAAAATTCGGTGCGCCAACCGGCAGGATCATGAATTCCTGAATGTCCACACTGTTATTCGCATGAGCACCACCATTGATGATGTTCATCATTGGCACCGGCATTGTGGTGCTGTCGCCAAGATGTCGATACAGCGACTGGCCGGTCGATATTGCGTGTGCCTTGGCTGCTGCCAGCGAAATTGCCAGCAACGCGTTGGCGCCGAGGTTACCCTTGTTATCACTGCCGTCCAGTTCGATCATCGTTTGATCCAGTGCACGCTGATCGGCAAACTCGGTAGCCGTGAGCGCCTCCTTCATGACACCGTTAATGTTGGCTACCGCCTTGATGACACCTTTGCCGAGGTAACGGGACTTGTCTCCATCACGTAGCTCAACCGCCTCCCGAGAGCCGGTCGATGCACCGGACGGAACACCCGCACGGGCGAAGCTGCCGTCCGCAAGGCGAACTTCCGCTTCGACTGTCGGATTGCCACGCGAATCGAGTATTTCGCGTCCGTGAATATCAACAATCTTGATCATCTTTTCTCCAGACCTCTTTCGCGGGCAGCCCCGTGCCCTGGTTTTCGCGTAATCGGATGCACATCCAGTGACGAAACCCGCTGGCAATCGAAGCCAGCCGCGCACGTCCACGGAACCTCATCAAACGAACCTGGCTGTTTAAACAGCCTGTCTCAGTAGACACCAAGGCCATACTCAGACTCGAGGAAATCGTCCTTTTTAACGCTGGTATCTATCGCCTGCAACGTCTCCAGCAGCGCGTGCATCTTATCCAGCGGCCAGGCGTTCGGCCCGTCGCTTAGCGCACGATCCGGATCGGCATGCGTTTCCATGAACAGGCCACTAACGCCCGCCGCCGTCGCTGCGCGGGCCAGTACCGGAATAAATTCGCGCTGGCCGCCGGACGAACTACCCTGGCCACCGGGCAACTGTACGGAATGCGTCGCATCGAATACCACCGGACAACCGGTGCCCCGCATCACAGCGAGGCTGCGCATGTCAGATATCAGGTTGTTGTAGCCAAAAGAAAATCCCCGCTCACAAACCATAATGTCGTCGTTACCCGTCGACTTTGCTTTATCGACCACATTCTGCATCTCCCAGGGCGAGAGGAACTGGCCTTTCTTGATGTTTACGGGGCGACCGGCACGGGCAACATTGAGTATAAAATTGGTCTGTCGACAGAGAAATGCGGGCGTCTGCAATACATCCGCTACCTCGACGACTGCGTCTAGCGGCGTATCTTCATGTACGTCGGTCAAAATCGGTACGCCAATTTGGCGCTTGACCTCTGCCAGGATGCGCAGTCCTGCATCGATTCCGGGACCGCGAAAGCCGTCTTTCGAGCTCCGATTGGCCTTGTCGTAGGATGATTTGTAAATAAACGGGATGCCGAGCGCAGCGGTGATTTCTTGCAAGGCTCCAGCCGTGTCCAGCGCAGATGCTTCTCCCTCAACAACACAGGTGCCCGCTATCAGGAAGAAAGGCTTGTCCGCACCAACCTCAAACCCGCACAGGTTCATGCTTCGGCGACTCTCGGCAGCTTGCCGTCGTGCGCAAGCACCGCTGCGCGGATAAAACTCGTGAACAGCGGGTGGCCGTCTCGCGGATTAGAGGTGAATTCGGGGTGAAACTGGCTCGCGATAAACCAGGGATGTTCCGGAACCTCGACCACTTCGACCAGATCGTCAACGGAAACACCGGAGAACCGTAATCCTGCCTCTTCCAGGCGCTTGCGATAATGATTGTTGACCTCATACCGGTGCCGGTGACGCTCGTGGATAGTATTTGAACCATAGGTGGTCGCCACAAGAGATCCTTCCTGCAACCGAATCTCCTGGGCTCCAAGGCGCATTGTGCCGCCCATGTCCGAACTTTCGCTGCGCTCTTCACGCTCCCCGGCGCTGGTTTCCCATTCCGTGATCAGCGCCACAACCGGGTGTTCAGTGCCGCGCTCGAACTCTGTGCTGTGGGCCCCGTCCAGTCCGGCCAGGTTTCGCGCAGCTTCGATCACCGCAACCTGCATTCCAAGGCAGATGCCGAGATACGGCGTTTTACTTTCTCGCGCGTAACGAACGGCGGCTACCTTGCCTTCGACGCCACGATCACCAAAGCCACCCGGCACGACAATTCCGTCCATCTCCTGCAAACAGTCAACACCGTTCTGCTCGATGGCCTGTGATTCGAAATAGTGAATATTGACGCGTGTACTGGTTTGAATTCCGCCGTGCAGCAGCGCCTCACTTAAGGATATATAAGCATCGCGAAGATCGACGTATTTGCCGACCATCGCAATATTAACCTCGGCCACCGTGTTTTGTTTCGCCTTGACAATTTTCCGCCATTCGCTGAGGTCCGCCGGCGGCAACTCCAGTTTAAGCTGCTCTGCAACGATGTCGCCGAGTCCCTGACCATGCATGATTTCCGGAATTTTGTAGAGATCATCAACATCGTAGGCCGAAATGACTGCCTTCTCCTGGACGTTCGTGAACAACGCGATTTTTCGCCTCTGCTCGGCTGGCAGCATTTTTTCTGAACGGCAAACCAGAATGTCGGGCTGGATACCAATCGACCGAATCTCCTTTACCGAGTGCTGTGTTGGCTTCGTCTTGATTTCTGCCGACGTTGCAATGTAGGGAACCAGCGTCAGGTGGACATAGACGACTCTGTCATGACCCAATTCGATACCCATTTGCCGAATGGCCTCGAGAAATGGCAGCGATTCAATATCACCCACTGTACCGCCAATTTCGACGAGACAGATATCGGCATCGCCGGCGCCCCTTTTGATGCTGCTCTTGATCTCGTTTGTAATGTGCGGGATCACCTGGACAGTCGCACCGAGGTAGTCGCCACGCCGCTCTTTGCCAATAACCGTTTCGTAGATCTTGCCGGTCGTGAAGTTGCTGTTGCGGCCACAGGTCGTGCGGACAAACCGTTCATAGTGACCCAGATCGAGGTCTGTTTCGGTGCCATCTTCAGTGACAAAGACCTCACCATGCTGGAACGGACTCATCGTGCCCGGATCGACATTGATGTAAGGGTCCAACTTGATCATGCTGATCGACAGGCCGCGCGACTCCAGGATAGCGCCAAGGCATGCCGACGTAATCCCCTTGCCTAGCGATGACACTACGCCACCGGTGATAAATACATACGAAGTCATAATCCAGCCAGTTATGTTTTGGGCGCCGGGATACAAGAAGGGTCGGAACCAAGACACATAATAAGCCCGCTTCTGCGCGCTTTAAATGTTCTCAATTCGACCCGGAAGAAGCCATCTGTGGGTGTTTCAGGCGCTTCTCGACAAGACCCGTCGATTGATTAAAGACGGTGTTGCAAGTTATCAGAACACCGCAGTCATCACAATGCGCCAAGCTACTTTAGGAGCGGGGCATCATGCCATTGGGCGACATAACCGGGCTGTGCCGTACTCTGAGCGTCAATCCACAGGTCGGCAACCGCCACCAGGCTTTCGCCGCGATACAAAAGCGGCAACCGGGAACGCATCCAGGGCACAATGCCGGCATCTTGCAGCAATCCTTTGAGCTTTTGCGGGCTTTTGTGCCCGGCAACCCGAATGGTCTCGCCGCCTTCTCTAAAACGGATCTCGAGACCCGCTGCGGCGATTTCGGGTGAAATGCCCACTCCATCCGTGTCCACGAGTTGCAGCGTACCCAATTCGCCGCCAATAGCTACGCGCTGCCCGTTGGGCAGCAATGTGCCTCCCGCCGCCAGTGACGTCGATGACGGTTCCGGCAGGATAAAGAGCTCATTGCGGTAGCGGCGAATTTCAACGCCCGACCAGGACACCAGCGGCTGCGCATCGGGACGCGCCGGAATGAGTTCAGCGACGATCTGTTGCAGGCGCGTGCCGGGTGGCGCAGGGACGCCGCAACGGCGAATCGCACGGCGTAGTACGTTACGCTGGCGTGGCGCCGAAAGCCCCAGCAATTGATCGATGCTGAGTCGGCAGTCGGTGCCCACCGCAACCAGGTCGGCATCGGCAAGATCATCCAACAGCTCACTGGCCTCGCCCACCAGCTCGGCGCTGCGCCGCAGGCGCCCTGCGACCCCCGGCCAACGGCTCGCCAGCGCTGGCAGGACCTGAAGCCGCAGGAAGTTGCGATCGAAGCGCGTGTCCCGATTCGACGGATCCTCGATCCATTGCAGCTGCTCTACTGCGGCATACGACTTCAGGTCTTGCAATGGCACATCCAAAAGTGGACGCAACAGGAGACCTGTGCCGAAATTCCGCTGCGCTCCGATACCAGCCAGACCGGTTACACCGCTTCCCCGCATCAGGTTAAGCAGCAGCGTCTCCGCCTGATCATCTTGATGATGGGCACTGAGCAGGCAGTCATCGACCTCGACCAGTTCGCGAAATGCAGCGTACCGGGCATCGCGGGCGGCAGCCTCCAGTCCGCCTGACGCCGATTCATCGACGGTCACCGCGAGCCCTGCATAGTCGACGCCAAGGTTTTTCGCAACCGCCTGGCAGTGAGACGCCCAGCCCGGCGAGTCGGGGTGCAGCCCATGGTCAACATGCATGGCAACAATGGGCGTTGGGGTGCCAGAATTTGCGAGGGCATGCAATAAGACGGTTGAGTCAATACCGCCACTGAAAGCGACGATCCAGCGAGCTGGCGAAACGTCGCCGGTCAGTGACCGCAGCCTGAGTAGTAGTTCTTTCCTGAACAGTTGAGCTGATTCGAGGGTCATCTGTCTCGCTCACGCTCGCCAATCAGTCTGCCGTTCGAATGGCGCGCATCCGAGCTCGACGTCAGCCAGCCGCTAGCCTTCTTTGAATTGTCCGAAGCCCGTGAGTCGCTGCTGTCGCTCTGCCAGCAGCTGATCCGTATCAAGTCGTTCCAGCTCGCCCAGATATTTACTCAGTGCATTACGGATCACCTCAGCCATAGCCGTGGGATCCCGGTGTGCCGCGCCCAGTGGTTCCGGCAGCACTTCGTCGACCAGACCGAAGTCGCTCAGGCTGGTCGCGGTGATGCGCATCGCTTCTGCAGCTTCCGCCGCTTTCTCCGCACTTTTCCACAAGATGGATGCACAGCCTTCCGGCGAAATAACCGAATAAACGCTGTATTGCAGCATCAGCAGCCGATCACTAACACCTATTGCCAGCGCCCCGCCGGATCCGCCTTCGCCGATCACGACACTGACAACCGGTGTGCGGATTTTCGCCATCAGAAAAAGGCTATAGGCAATCGCTTCACTCTGGCCTCTCTCTTCGGCGCCCATACCGGGATAGGCGCCGGGCGTATCAATGAAGGTGACAATCGGCAGCGAAAATTTTTGCGCCATCTTCATCAGACGCTGTGCTTTGCGATAGCCCTCGGGCTTGGGCATACCGTAGTTACGGCGGACTCTTTCTTTCGTATCGCGACCCTTTTGGTGGCCGATAAACATGACGGCGCGACCGTCAACTCTTCCGATGCCGCCAATGATCGCCGGATCGTCGGCGTACATACGATCACCGTGCAACTCCTGAAAATCAGGCGCTAATTCTGCGAGATAGTCGGCCGTGTAGGGCCGCATCGGGTGCCGCGCAACCTGGGCTATTTGCCAGGCATTCAGCTTGGAAAAAATACTTGTCGTCAGTGATTCGCTCTTGGTTTTGAGCCTGGCGACTTCTTCACTGATATTAATTTCTGAATCGTCGCCTACGTAGCGGAGCTCGTCGATTTTCGCCTCGAGCTCGGCAATGGGCTGTTCAAAATCAAGAAATTTGAGATCCATGCTTAATTGGTCAACCACAGTCTGGAGACATCGCCAGCGCCCATGCAGCGCACTTTGGCACCAGAGAGCGACTCTACCTCATTTCCCGCCCAGGTGCGTACAGCAATCGCACGCTGTTTTGACCAAGTAGTGCAGTCAGTTTGTCGCGTAATTCGCGGCTGGGTCGCACCGTCCAGTCCGGGCCAAGCTTCAATCGGGCCGCAGCATCGCTGCCGGTATATTGCACAGCGACATCGCACGAACCTTCCCGATAGGGGAGCAATACATCGTGCAAACGGTGCAGTAGATTCTGTCCCTGCCCATTGGGGGCAAGACACAGCACCATACCGCGGGCCTTACTTTCAATGACCCTGTCAATTGGCAGCACTGTTTTTGCGTTGACCTGCCAGGCGCCCATGAAATCGTCGTACCGCAGGGCACCCGACACCACCACGATCTCATCCTTTGTCAGCAGGTGCCGGAATTCCTGAAACGATTCGGCGAAAAGACTGACCTCCAGGCGACCGGAGTCATCGTCAAGAACTACCGTAACGCGATTGCCGCGCTTGCGAATGTCCATGATTAAACCTGCAACCGTGACTTCCCGCCGGGGTTGACGATAATTGCGTTCGCCTGAGGCAGTTTGTGGCGGCGGTTCGGACGCGATATCCGCCAGTTTGCCATCCACCAGGTAGCGGGCATCCCGCCGGACAGCGTCGAATGGATGGCCGGTCAGGTACAGTCCCAGCGCCTCTTTTTCGTTGACCAGCAGTTCTCGTTCGGTCCATTCTTCCAGACGAGGTGTTGCAGGCGGCGTTTCCACTGCAACAGGTTCGGCCAGGCCGAACATGTCGTTTTGTCCGGCAGCACGCGCGCGCGCTTCCTGATCCGCACTTTTTATCGCATCAGGCAACTCCTGGATGAGCTGACGTCGCGACAGCCCGAAATCATCCATCGCGCCAGATTTGATCATCGCCTCCAACGCACGTCGGTTGATACGCTCGGTGTCGACGCGGCGGCAGAATTCTTTAAGATTACTGTACTCACCCGATTTTTCGCGCTCTGCAATGATCGCCTCCACGACATTGCGTCCGACACCTTTGATCGCACCGAGTCCGTATAGAATCGACTGCTGCCCGGCTACGCCGAAATAATAGGCAGATCGGTTGATGCTTGGCACCAGCACGTCAAGGCCGATTTTTCTGCAATCGTCTTTGACCATGACGATCCGGTCAGTGTTGTCGAGATCCGCGCTCATCGCTGCCGCCATAAACGCAGCCGGATAGTGCGCTTTGAGGTAGGCGGTCTGGTATGACAGTAATGCATAGGCTGCGGAATGCGATTTATTAAATCCATAACCCGCAAACTTTTCCATCAAATCGAATATTCGAGTCGCAGTGCGTTTTTCTACACCACGGGTGATCGATCCGCTGAGGAAGATTTCGCGCTGCTGCGCCATTTCTTCCGCCTTCTTTTTGCCCATTGCCCGACGTAAAAGATCCGCGCCGCCCAGCGTGTAACCAGCCAACACCTGAGCGATCTGCATGACCTGTTCCTGGTAAAGGATCACCCCGTAGGTTGGTTCCAGAACCGTCTTCAGGTCAGGATGTAAATAATCGATGTCCGACTTATTTACGTCGTGTTTTCGCGACACGAAATCGTCGACCATGCCCGACTGCAGCGGGCCCGGCCTGAATAGTGCGACCAGCGCCACCAGGTCATCGAACTGGTCCGGCTGCAGCCGTTTCACGAGGTCGCGCATGCCGCGGGATTCAAGCTGAAACACGCCGCGCGTCTTGCACGCCTGCAGCAGGCGGAAGGTTTTCTCGTCATCCATCGGTATGCTCGAGATGTCGAGCAATCGATCAGGATTCTCTGCATTTATGGCCTGCACGGCCCAGTCGATAATGGTCAGCGTCTTGAGGCCGAGAAAATCAAATTTGACCAGCCCGGCGGCTTCGACATCGTCCTTGTCCAGCTGCGTCACCGCGTTTACGCCGCCGTCTTCGCAATACAGCGGCGTGAAATCAGTCAGTTGATCAGGCGCGATTACAACGCCGCCAGCATGTTTACCGGCATTGCGTGCCAGCCCCTCGAGTGATCGGGCGAGGTCGATGATTCCCGCAACCTCCTCATCATCCTGGTACATCCGGGCGAGTTCTTCCTCGTCTTGCAGGGCCTTGTCGAGCGTCATGCCGACTTCAAAAGGAACCTGCTTGGCGATCCTGTCAACGAAACCGTAAGGATGGCCCAGCACACGCCCGACATCGCGTATCACCGCTTTCGCTGCCATAGTTCCGTAGGTGATAATCTGCGAAACACGATCTCGGCCATACCGCTCCGCTACATACTCGATGACCCGATCCCGGCCCTCCATGCAGAAGTCGATATCGAAATCAGGCATCGACACGCGTTCGGGATTCAGGAAGCGCTCGAACAGCAGATCGTATTCAAGCGGATCCAGATCGGTTATACCCAGCACATAGGCGACCAGCGAGCCCGCGCCCGAGCCTCTTCCCGGACCGACAGGAATCTTGTGATCTTTGGCCCATTGGATGAAGTCGGCAACGATCAGAAAGTAACCGGGAAAGCCCATGTCACAAATAACTGCCAACTCATCTTGCAGACGCTTTTTATAGGGTGCCGCCATCGCATTAAACTGGTCTGCGGCAATATCATCCTGCAACATCTTGCGCTGCAGGAACGCTTCCAGCCCATGGTCCGATTCTGCGCGCAGGAACTCTTCCGGCGTCTGTCCCTCGGGCACCGGAAATTCCGGCAGAAACGACTCGCCAAAACGCAGATCGAGATTGCAGCGGCGTGCAATCTCGACAGTGTTCTCGATTGCCTCCGGAATATCTTCAAACAACGCCACCATTTCGTCGCTGTTTTTCAGGTACTGATGTTCACTGTAATTCCGTGGACGATCAGGGTCCGTCAGGGTCCGCCCCTGCTGGATACAGACCCGCGCTTCATGTGAATCGAAGTCAGCAGCGTCAATGAACCGCACATCATTGGTCGCGACCACAGGAATCGATTGTTCGGCAGCAAGCGTAATGGCCGCTTGCAGGCAGGCCTCCTCGCCGGCACGACCCATTCTTGTTACTTCAATATAATATCGATCGCCAAATAGCGTCTTCCAGAAATCCAGGCGTTCACGGGCAAGATCCGCATGGTCGGCTGCCAGGGCGCGCCCGACATCTCCGTGTATTCCGGCCGACAATGCGATGAGGCCTGTTGTCGTTTTTTTCGTGAGCCAGGAACGCTCAATCAGCGGCACGCCCTGCCGCTGTCCTTCCAGAAACGAACGGGTCACCAGGCGAGTCAGATTTCGGTAACCGACGAGATCCTGACACAGGACCACCAGCTGAAACGGACGATCTTTTTCGTCCTCGCTGGCAATCTGCAAATCGACACCGATGATTGGCTTGAGGCCGTTGGCACAGGCGCGCCGGTAGAACTTGACCAGGCCAAACAGGTTTCCCTGGTCCGTTAGCGCGACTGCCGGCATAGCAAAACTTGCGCACCGCTGCATCAGCGCCGAAATCCGAATAGTGCTGTCACTAATCGAATATTCAGTATGCAGGTGCAAATGGACGAAAGACTGGCTCACGATGCTCTTGTTATGCTCGTTTTCGGGCGGCGTGGTTCACCGCCCCAAAGGGTGAATCATCGGCTGCTTGCGCCCCAATTTCAATCGGTCTTTCGATTCACGACAATGTCCGGACAGGTCGAAATGTGCGCCGGTGCTGTGGGCAGGGTCCCAACCGGGCGATGCGTTCACGATGCCCGGCCGTGGCATATCCTTTGTGCTGCCGGAAGCCGTAGTCGGGGTAAAGACGGTCCATGGCGCACATCATCTGGTCGCGCTGCACCTTGGCGAGTATCGAGGCCGCACTGATGGCAGATACGCTGGCATCTCCGCGCACGATTGCTTCACCAGTAATAACTTGATCAGCGAAGGTGAGATTCGGCAACCGATTGCCGTCGACCCTGGCGAGTCCCGGCAATACATTGAGGCCAAGCAGCGCCCGCCGCATCGCAAGAAAGGTCGCCTGCAAGATATTGATCGCGTCTATTTCGGCCGCATCAGCCCAGGCCACTGACCATGCCAGAGACACACGCTTGATTTCAGCCGACAGTGCCTCTCGACGTTGCTCGGATAGCACTTTGGAGTCCATCAGGCCGGCAATTGGCCTATCGGCAGATAATATGACGGCAGCCGCTACGACCGGACCGGCGAGTGGTCCACGACCGGCCTCGTCAACGCCGGCTACCAGGCCATCAAATTGCTGACTATCGTGCAGTGAGGCGCTCATTCTGCGTTTGCAACCGCTAGAACCGCATCAGCGGCGCGCTGATCGGCATTGCGTGCGAGCGTCGAACGCAGCTCACCGAACTGCTGGGCAATGTGCCAGCACCGCGCGGGATCGTCAATCAGCGCCGCGACAGCATTCGCAAGCGCCCTTGCGTTGGCGGCACCCTGTAGGAATTCGGGCACAAGCGGCGTATCGGTCAGGAGGTTAGGCAAGGTGAAATACGGCACCTTGACGAGGCCGCAGCCTTTGGCAATTGCGTAGGTCAGAGGCGCGAGCTTATACGCGCCAACCATAGGCTTTTTCAGTAAAGCTGCCTGCAAAGACGCTGTTCCGGATGCTACCAGGACTATGTCAGCTGCTTCGAGGACGGTATCGGCTTTGCCATCAATGAGACGAAATCGTTCTGTCAGACCTGCATTCTTCAACTGCACAGAAAACACTTCTCGCAGAGATCGCGTAGCCATTGGCGCAACGAATTCCAGTTGTTTGTAGCGATCGGCCAGAAGGCAACAGGCGTCAGCAAAAACCTGTCCCAGGCGCGAAACCTCGCTATGCCGACTGCCCGGCAAGACAGCAACAACCTGTTCGCCCGTGACGCCTAATTGAGCCCGCGCACCATCGATATCGGGTACTACTGGAGTCCGGTCAGCCATTGGATGCCCGACAAATTCGGCCGCAACTTGATGCCGATCGTAAAACGTTTTTTCGAAGGGCAACAAACAAAGAACGCAGTTCGCCGCTTGTGTAATTTTCCTGATTCTCCCCTGCCGCCATGCCCATACGGACGGGCTTACATAGTGCACAGTATTTACTTCGGCGGCTCGCAACCTGGTTTCGAGTCCGAGATTGAAATCGGGCGCATCAATGCCGACAAATACGTCGGGAGGCCGGCGGGTCCAGCGCTGAATCAGCGCACGCCGCAATCGCAGCAGTCGGGGTATTCTGCGCAGCGGCTCAATCAGTCCCATGACCGCGAGTTCTTCAGCACTGGCAATCGGCTCGCATCCGGCAGCCACCATTGCCGGCCCGGCTACACCTTCGAAATGAATATCGGATCGTTTGTCGTTAAGCGCGGTAATCAATCCTGCGCCAAGCAGGTCGCCGGAAGTTTCGCCAGCGACAAGCGCAATGCGCATGATTAACGCAGGATTCCGCGTTCTGAGCGTTTCAGTGATTCGATGAAGATATCGAGTTCGGGTTTGCCATCTGCCGTTGCTTCCAGTTCGGTAATTGCATCGGCAAGTTTAATTCCCTTGCGAAAAACCACCCGATAAGCATTGCGAATGTTGCGTATTTGGTCGGCGGAAAAACCACGCCGTTTGAGTCCTTCCGAATTGATACCCTTCGGTGCCGGCGGCTGACCACCCACCATCGTGTATGCCGGAACGTCGCGGCTGGTCCCGGCATACATACCGAGAAAGGCATGGGCACCGATGCGGCAAAACTGGTGCGCGCCGGTAAAACCGGCAAAAATCGCCCAATCACCCACATGCACATGTCCTGCAAGCGTGGCATTGTTGGCAAAAATGCAGTGATCGCCAATATTACAGTCATGCGCAATGTGCACATAAGCCATGATCCAGTTGTCATTGCCAATCGAGGTCACACCGCCATCCTGAACAGTGCCCCGGCTGATTGTGCAAAACTCGCGAATTGTATTGTCGTCGCCAATTTCGAGACGGGTCGGCTCGCCGTTGTACTTCTTGTCCTGCGGATCGTCACCAACGGAGGTGAATTGGTAGAGATGATTATTCGTCCCAATGCGGGTCGGTCCGTTGATTACGACGTGACTGTCAACCTTCGATCCTGCGCCGATCTCGACGCCCGCACCAATGACGCTGTACGGGCCTATCATCACATCGTCGGCAATGGTCGCCGACTGATCGATTATGGCTGTCGGGTGGATACTCAACGCTCACCACCGGGTGCACACATGATGTCGGCCGCTACCGCGAGACTGCCGTCAACGGTTGCCGAACAATTGTAGAACCAGATGCCTCTTCTGATGCGTTCGACGTTGACCTCAATAACCAACTGATCACCGGGTACGACAGTGCGTCGAAAGCGCGCGTTGTTGACACCCGCAAGAAAAAACAGCGGCTTGGGATCAACGTCGATCATTGTCTGATGGGAAAGCACCCCGCCCGCCTGCGCCATTGCTTCGATGACCAGCACACCTGGCATTACCGGCCTGCCCGGAAAATGCCCCTGAAAAAATGGCTCGTTGCTGGTGACGTTCTTGACTGCAACAATCGATTCTCCGACGGTACAGGCTGTCACTTTATCTAGCAGCAGGAACGGAAAGCGATGCGGCAACGCTGCAGATATCTGCACGGCATCCAAGGTCATCGTCTCAGTTCCCATCGCTATTTTTCCTGGCCAGTTTTTCCAATGCGGTTACTCGTGACGCGAGATCATCCATGCGTCTGAAACGGGCGACCTTGCGTTTCCAGTCCCGATCTTTTTCGCCAGGAAAGCTTCCTGTATAAAATCCGGGCTCTGTAATATTTTTCGTAATCATCGTTGCACCGCCAACGATCACATCATCACAGATACTAATGTGTCCAACGATGCCCGATCGTCCGGCAAACATGCAGCGCTCGCCAATTACCGTGCTGCCGGATATGCCAGTGAATGCCGCCATTGCGGTGTGTGCGCCGACCTGCACGTTGTGTGCAATCTGAATCAGATTGTCCAGCCTGGCACCGTTTCCAATCACGGTATCATCGATTGCACCTCGATCGATTGTCGTATTGGAACCGATCTCCACGTCATCACCAATTCGCACGCCCCCGACCTGGGGAACTTTTACCCAGCCCGAACCGCCTTGTGCATTGCCGAATCCATCGGATCCAATGACCGCGCCCGGGTGAATGATGCAACGCTCTCCCACCTTTACATCCTGAACCAGTGTCGCGTTCGCCAGCACCTTCGAATAGGCGCCTATCGAGCAGTTCCTGCCGATGTACGCGCCAGCGCCTACAAAAGCACCTTCGCCAACCGTAGCGCCGTGTTCAATAGTGGCATTTGCCGCTATTTCGGCACTAGCCACGATAATAGCGTCGGCCGCAACATGTGCGGTTTTGTGAATACCGGCCGCAACCGCCGGCTGAGGGTGTAATTCGCCGGCTATGTACGCGTAAGTGAGATAGGGATCATCGCTTAGCAAAGCCGCAACCGGGCAATCGACTGCAAAGCGTTGCTCAATCACTACTGCGGTTGCACCGGTAACCAGCAGCTGATCACGGTAGGCCTTGTTTGCAAAGAAACTCAGCTGCCCGGTGCCAGCATTAGCAAGCGTTGCAACGCCGATCACCTCCGCAGACGGGTCGCCAACCAGCTCACATCCGAATTGCGCGGCCAGTTCCCCTAGACTTCTGGCCAAACCTGGTCTCCCTTGATTACACGGACCGCTTGAAAGCGGAGCGAAAAACGCTTAATACCGGCGCAATGTTACAGGCGGGCGCAAGTCGGGGAAAGAATGCTGAATATGCAGTGGCTACAGGGCTCAATTACGCATTTATCGGTGCTTGCCAACGAAATACGGTGCCGTCTGTGAACGCTACCGTGCTAGTTCCCCGCAGCCTGAAAGTTGGCTTCCATGGCGCGCAATACGTTTTCGGTAATGTTGACTGCTGTGCTTGCGAACAGCACACCATCACCTACTACGAGGTCATAGCCGGAAGCCTGTGCAAAATCCTGTACTTCTTTCAGTAATGACCGTTGTAATTTTCCAAGCTCATCATTACGGCGCAGATTGAGATCTTCACGGAACTCGGTTTGCAGTCGAGTCACCTCACGCTGCAAAGCGCGCAAATCTTTTTCTGCATTGGTCCGTTCCGCCTCACCCATTACAGCCAGATCGCGCTGAACTTTTTCCGTGAGCTCCTGGAGCTCTGTTTGTTTGGCAATGATCTCACGCTGACGAGGTTTGAATTCTTCATCGAGAGCAGCCATTGCGACACGCGCCTGCGGAGCCTGATCCATCAATGCCGGTATGTTGACGACTCCGATCTTGACTTCCTGAGCCTGTGCCAACATGTTGAAAGACAAGACCAGTGCAAGGGTTGCAACTGCCTTAACCAGGTATGGTTTTGCTACATTCATAAAAAATCCAATCCTTAAAACGCCTGTCCAATTGAGAACTGAAATCTTTCGATCCGATCCCCGTAAAATCTGTCATTACCCCTGAATTCGTTGAGCGGTAATGCATAACTGAATCTGAATAGTCCGAGTGGTGCCAACCACTGTACCGCCACGCCAACCGAAGTTTTCAATTCATCAAACTCCGGCTCATAGGATACAGGAGTACCGAGCCTGTCTGTAAAACTCACTTCACCAGTATTGAACACGTTACCAATGTCATAAAAGATACTGGCACGCGCCTGACTGGCGAATTTGTCTGGCAGCGGGATTATAAGCTCTAGTTGACTGGCAACCAAAACATTGCCTCCATATGGATTGCCAAAGCTGTCTCTCGGACCCAGGAAAGACTCCTTGTAGCCACGAATAGACTCGGGTCCGCCGCCAAAGAACTGCTTGTACGGCGGTAGCGCCGTGGTAGCCCCCAGCGCCTCCCCGTAGCCAATTTCGGCGTTAAGTCTCACTGTCCATGGACCCCACAGCGGAACATATTTTGTATAGTTGTAGCGCGCGGTAAAGAACTCGACATCGCTGAATGGAACCGCGTAGCCAAAAAACAGCTGCTGCCTCGAACCCCGGTTGGCAAACAGCGCCCGGTTCCGGCTGTCGTAGGTCCAGCCGAGAATCAGTTCGATTGCATCGAACTCAGTGCCGAAAAAATCGATGCCATTGTTGCTATCAGTCACGAACGTATTGCCGTTATTGAGTACCCATTCCTGTGCCTGCGCTGTGCTGCGGGTCGATGACAGCAGTTCAGAGCTATTAAATGAAAGACCAAGACTAAGTCGCTGGAACTCCGAAATTGGCAGCCCGTATTCCAGCGCGGCACCATAACTCTCGGTGGAAAAGTCTGACGATGATGACGTGAACTGCGTAATGTCGCGATAATTTACAGACGCGGTTCGGCTGACGCCGTTTTCTGTCGTGTACGGATCAGTGTGCGATAGCGAATAAAACGTAGAGAATCGGCCTGAATTCGCATTCAGTGCGACGCGCTGACCGGTACCCAGAAAATTCGTATGCACAATACTGCCGTTCAACATCAGCTTCTGTGCATCCGAGTAACCCAGGCCGCCGCTGAACTGACCCGGCATGCGATACTCGAGATCGAATTCGACATCAACCAGGTCGGGACTGTCCGGCACAGGCCTGTTTTCTACCTCCACCGATTCGACATACGGCAGGCGTTGCAAAAGAATTTTCGATCGATCGACCAATCGATTCGAAAGATAGGCACCCTCGTTCTGCCGCATCTGACGACGCAGCACTTCATCATCGACCTGGTCAATGCCATTGAAATTGATTCGCCTTACGTAGACCCGGCTGGCCGGATCTATAAAAAACGTTACCGCGACTTCCTTCGTCTCGTAATCCAGTTCTGGCACTGGTTCGATATTGGCATTGGCATATCCCTCTTCGCCCAAGCGGAACGACATGAACTCCGCCGACGAAGTCAGCGATCGCAAATTGAAAATTGACCCGGGCTGCGCTATCACCATAGAGCGCAGTATCTGTTCCGGTACCACCATTTCGCCAACGAGCTTGATGTCCGAGATCGTGTATTTCTCGCCCTCATGTACATTGATCGTGACGTATATGTCTTTACGATTCGGAGAAATTGCAACCTGCGTGGACTCAACCCGAAAGTCGGCATAGCCACGATCCATATAAAAGGAACGCAATATTTCGAGATCGCCGCTCAGTGACTCTTTGGCGTAGCGGTCATCCTGACGAAACCAGGACAGCCAATTAGCGGTGTCGAGTGAAAAGTTTTCTCGTATATCGCTTTCCGGAAAACTGCGGTTACCGACGATGTTGACCTGTCGTATTTTGGCGCGATCACCCTCTTTAACGTCAACCTTGATACTGACCGTATTGTTCGGCCGCTCGGTAACATCCGTCGTTACCGACACTGCATACTTGCCGCGATCGTAGTATTGCTCAGTGAGGAACTGCTGCACATTATCAAGCACGGCTCGATCAAAAGTACGCCCCCGTGCGAGGCCTACATTGCGCAACGAATCCATTAAGTCTTCAGTCTTGATATCCTTGTTTCCATCAATCGTGAAATTTTCGATTGACGGGCGCTCCTTGACTACAACAACGAGCACGCTGCCGTCGCGACGCATCTCGACGTCGTCGAACAGAGCCTGGCTGTACAGCGCTCGAACGGCCTCCTGGATTCGCACAGAATCCACTGTGTCACCGATATTGATTGGCAGGTAATTGAATACCGTGCCTTCGGAAATTCGTTGCAACCCTTCGACGCGCATATCGCTGACTTCAAATGCGTCCTGCGCGTGCAGAGGCCCGGTGCCGGCACACCACAGGAGAATCACCGCGAGCAGCGGTTTACTTAGCAGCTCAAATTTTCGAGTCGGTAATGTCATCTATTATTATTCAAGGTGGTGCCTCGGCGGTGGACCGCCATCAGTTAACGATGCGGGCTATGTCGTTGTAAAAAGCGAAACTCATCAGGAGCAGAAGTGCGACGATGCCCAGCTGCTGCCCGATCATTTGCGCCCTTTCTGACAACGGGCTGCCCTTCAAACCTTCTATGCTCTGATAGACAATCTGACCGCCGTCCAGAATGGGAATCGGCAGCAGGTTCAGGACGCCCAAACTGATACTAACGAGCGCCAGGAAATTCATAAACGCATTAAAGCCAGCCGAAGCGGAACTGCCGGCATACTGGGCGATGTTGATCGGGCCGCTAATGTTTTTTATTGATACTTCACCGGTGACCATGCGCGCCAGCATGCGGACGGTAAAACCGATTGAGGTCCATGTCCGTTCAACGGATCGTGCAATTGAGTCCAGCGGCCCATACTGCCGCACGTACCAGTAATCCTGGATCGCGCCACCGGCCGATACACCGAGAAATCCGGATGCGTTGCCATCGACTTCCCGAGCGCCCAGGGTAGTATCCAGGGCAAGTCGCTCATTGTCGCGTACGACTTCAATAACTACCGATGCACCCGGTCGCGCAGTCACGATCCGCTGCAAATCCGAAAACGTCGTTACGGGCTCGCCAGCAATGGAGACAATACGATCGCCCGACATGATGCCGGCTCTCGAGGCCGCCGCGCCATTCTCGACGGTGTCAATAATCGCCGGTGGCTGCCAGGGCTGAAACCCAAGGCCATCAAACAGCACACCCGGCTCAGTCAGTCGCGTCGCGTCGTTACCAACGTCTATGATCGCGGTCCTGCGCTGCCCGTCACGGTCCTCCAATGCGAGCGTGACCTGGCCATCACCGATCAGTTCATCGAGCATGGATACCAGGGCCGTTTCCCAGTCACCCGCCATGCGGTCGCCAACCATGACAATCTGGTCGCCGTACTGGAGCCCCGCTTCCGCCGCATACGACGCGTCCTCAACCTCTCCGACAGCGGGCCGCATCGTCGGTACGCCGTTGACAAAGATTACCCAGTAGGCAAAGAAAGCGAACAGAAAATTGAAAAACGGACCCGCCAGCAGGACCGCGATGCGATTCCAGACAGGTCGGTGATTGAAGGCCCGCCCTTGATCGGCCGGGTCGATTTGCTCATCGATGCCGGTCCGCTCGCCGAGGAATTTTACATAGCCGCCCAGAGGAATAGCCGCAATGCAGTATTCGGTATTGTCCTTCTTGCCAATTCGACTCCAGATGGGTTTGCCGAAACCTATAGAGAATCGCAGGACTTTCATGCCACACCAGCGACCAACGATAAAATGGCCGTATTCGTGCACGGCAACCAGCACGCTGATCGCGACGACAAATGCCAGAATACTCGTTAGTGCATCAATCACAACAGACGCCCTATTCCATTTAATATCATAGGTTTACAAATGTTTTTTGCTGATTTAGTAGAGTCGTTCAATGCGGCCATTCCTACGCTCTGACTGACACACACAAGTGCAGTTCCCAGCGAGTCTGACAACGTTGCCATGAACCGTTCCTGAACGGTGTGCATGATATCAACTTTCATGGCATGCCAAGCCAGCCCAGTGCCAATGCAAATAGCGGCGCGGCGGCGCTCACGCTATCGATCCGGTCCAGCACCCCGCCATGACCTGGAAACAGGGAGCCGCTGTCCTTAACGCCGGCATTTCGCTTGAACATGCTCACTGTCAGGTCGCCGACAATGGAAAGCATACTGACCGCCAGGCACAGCGGTACCAAAACAGATATTTCGGAACCCAGAAAGTGGTTGCCAACGGCTGCAAGCAACAGCACCGCCGTCAATCCGCCCAAAACACCCTCCCAGGATTTTCCAGGGCTGATTTTGGGCGCCAGTTTCACCCGACCGAATCCCTTGCCGACAAAATAGGCGCCTATGTCGGCAACCCAGACGATAAGCAGCGAAAACAACAGCAGCTGGGCATCCAGGCGGTAGAGATAGTCAAGTGCCGCCCACGCCGGCACCAAAACCAGCAAACCGCAGATCCAAACGAGCGGAACCGGGATCGGTGTTGGAAAAAAGAACATCCAGAGCAGCGCTGCGAGCCACCAAATCAGCGCCGTCTGCAGCACGACATCCAGCACTTGCGGGTTCGACAGGAACATAAAAATGGCGACCATTGATGCCGCAACAACTGCCGCAAACCCGACGCGGGTGGCGGTGCCCCCATCGCCAATCAAGCCGCCCCACTCCCATGCACCCGACAGCAACAGGGCAGCGATCACCGCCCGCGCAACAGGCTCCGGAACGACGAACAATACGACCGACAGCGCAATCAATGCGACTATCGCAGTCAGAATGCGTTGTTTCAGCATGTCATCAGGCCACCTGGTCCCCGGTATAGCCATAGCGTCGCTGCCTGCTGGCATAGAAGGCGAGCGCCTCGTCGAACTCCTGTGCGTCGAAATCAGGCCACAGGCACTCGGTAAACCAGAGTTCGGCATAGGCAAGATTCCAGAGCAGGAAATTGCTGATTCGTTGTTCACCGCCCGTCCTGATCAGTAAATCCGGATCCGGCGCATCACCCAGTGCCAATTCCGCCGCGAAATTGTCGTCATGCATGTCAGCTACAGATATCTCGCCATTGACGGCCCTGGTAGCCAGCGTCTTGGCCGCATTGACGATATCCCAGCGACCGCCGTAGGCGACCGCCACCTGCAGATTCAGGCCGGCATTGTTTTTGGTAACGTCCTCTGCTGCACAAATCTTCTTGACCAGGTCTTTGTGTAGCTGGTCACGCGCCCCAATAAATTTAAGTCGCACATCGTTACGATGCAACGAATCGACTTCTCGTTGCAGTGCTTCTAAAAAAAGGCCCATCAATCGAGTGACCTCATCTTCGGGTCTGCGCCAGTTTTCGCTGCTAAACGCAAACAATGTCAGGTAGGAGACACCCCGCTGGGCGGCCAATTCGACCGTTTGCCGAACCGATTTAACGCCGGCTCTGTGCCCGGCATGGCGCGGTTTCATGCGGGATTTCGCCCATCGACCATTGCCGTCCATGATGACCGCGATGTGTTGCGGAACGGCGTCAACCTCAAATTTCTGCGACTTTTTCTGTGGGCTACTCACTACAATATAAAACCGGGTCAGATTTCCATCAGATCGCTTTCTTTCTGCGCGAGGGTCTTGTCGACTTCGGCAATATGCTTGTCGGTAATGGTCTGCACCTCATCCGCTGCGCGTCGCTCATCGTCCTCGCCAATCATTTTCTCCTTAAGCAGGTCTTTGATATCTGAGAGCGCGTCACGGCGAATATTGCGAATTGCGATGCGACCGCCTTCAGCTTCCTGGCGAACCAGGCGAATCATGTCCTTGCGTCGCTCCTCGGTCAGCGGTGGCAGCGGAACCCTTATGATCGTGCCAGCGGTTGCAGGATTTAGCCCGAGATCAGACGTCATGATTGCCTTTTCAATGGCCTGCACGAGCGATTTTTCCCATGGGGAGACCGTCAGCGTGCGCGAATCTTCAACATTGACGTTGGCGACCTGATTAAGCGGCGTCGCGGTGCCATAGTAGTCGACTGTAATATGGTCCAATAGACTCGTATGCGCCCGTCCGGTGCGTATCTTGGTGAATTCCTGACGCAATGCCACCACGCTTTTGTCCATACGTGCTGACGCGTCTTTTTTTATGTCCTCAATCACGCTATTCGTCCTCTGGATTCAAAGGGTAACGCTTCAGGCAGTTACCAGTGTGCCTACGTTCGGGTCTGTCATTGCTTTAATCAAAGTGCCTTTCTCAGCCATGCTGAAGACACGCAATGGTAAGTTGTTGTCACGGCACATGACGATCGCCGTGGCGTCCATGACGTTCAGTTTGTCAACCAACACCTTGTCAAACGAAACCGTGTCAAACAGGGAGGCATCGTCATTCAAATGGGGGTCCGAGTCATAGACGCCGCTGACTTTGGTCGCCTTCAGCATTACATCTGCGTTGATTTCAATCGCACGCAGACTGGCCGCACTATCGGTTGTGAAAAACGGATTTCCGGTTCCGGCAGCAAAAATGACGACCCGTCCTTTTTCGAGATGGCGTACCGCGCGACGGCGGATGTAATCCTCGCACACCTCATTGATCTGAATCGCCGACATGACCCTGGCGAAGATATCGCTGGCCTCAAGCGCGTCCTGAATTGCCAGCGCGTTCATTACGGTCGCCAACATGCCCATGTAGTCGCCGGTAACGCGATCCATGCCTGCCCTGGCGAGACCGGCACCGCGAAAAATGTTGCCACCACCAATCACAATTGCGACTTCGATGCCGAGTTTCTGCACGGCGGCTACTTCAGCGGCAATGCGCTGTATGACCTCAGGTTCGATGCCATAGTCCAGTTCGCCCATTAACGCTTCACCGCTAAGCTTGAGCAGTACACGTTTGTAGAGCGCCGGAGCATCGGTCATATTGGTTTCCCTTCCGTATCAGGCAACGTATGGTCTGCGCCGGTTCTCGCCGCAGCGCAGGGACCCAAATTCTAGCTCAAGATAGCAAGGTGCGGACATTTTTTTCAAAATTTTCAATAATTTAGAACAAGTACTTCAATCCAGAACTAACTTTGCGGGGTCAGCCGGTTTTCTTTTTACTGTCTTCAATCTGTTTCGCCACCTCTGCAGCAAGATTCTCTTCTTTCTTCTCGATCCCCTCACCGACTTCGTAGCGCACGAAACCGGTAACTTCTGCGCCAGCACCCTGTAGCAGCTTGCCAACTGTCAAATCCGGATCTTTTACGAACGGCTGACCGACAAGGGTGATTTCTTTCAAATACTTGGCGACCCGTCCGGTCACCATTTTTTCAACGATTTCCTGTGGCTTGCCGGATTCCGCCGCCTGTTCGGCAAAAAGACGTCGCTCTCGTTCAAGCGTTTCTGCCGGCACACCATCATCGGCGACACAAACCGGATTTGTTGCGGCAACGTGCATTGCGATGTCACGGGCCAGCTCGCCGTCGCCACCTTGCAGACATACCACGGCACCTATTCGAGCGCCGTGTGTGTACGACCCGAGGTGATCTGCAGCTGAAACGCGCACGAATCGACGCACCGAAATGTTCTCACCGACTTTCGTAATCAGTTCGGTCCGCGCATCTTCGACCGTGCGGCCATCGGCCAGCGATTCTTTAGCCAACGCCTCAACATCTGCAGCCTCGCTTGCGAGAACACAGGCAGCTACAGCTTCCGCAAAGGCGATGAAGTTTTCATCTTTGGCGACAAAATCCGTCTCAGAGTTAATTTCCAGCATGGCGGCCCGCAAACCGTCCGATGTAATTACAACCCGGCCATCAGCTGCGACTCGACCTGATTTCTTGTCCGCTTTGGCCTGACCTGATTTGCGGAGTAGTTCAACCGCACTTTCCATGTTGCCGTCTGTTTCGACCAGCGCTTTTTTGCACTCCATCATGCCTGCGCCCGTGCGCTCGCGAAGTTCTTTAACCATTGATGCACTAATAGCCATCACTAACTACCTCTGAATATTATGTATTGGTGACCCGCCGCACTCCCCATCGGGGCTGCAGCGAAATGTTCTAGTCGGCCTCTTTTTTAGTCGCCGCCTTTTTTGTCACCTTTTTCGCTGTGGCCTTCTTGGTTGCCGTCTTCTTGGTCGCGGCCTTTTTTGCTGCTGGTTTCTTCGCTGGCGTTATTTCAGCGCCTTCCTCTGCCGCAGCATCGGCTACTTTCGGCTGCGCTGCAGGCGTTTCATCCTTGGCTTTTTCTTCAACCTTTTCAACAGGCTTAGCCTCAACTTCAGGCGCATCAGCTGCCTTTTCAGGCGCTTTCTCTGCCTTTGGCCCGGCAACTTTGGCATCCGCCGTTGCTTTCGTCACCGACGCCTTTTTCTTCACAGTGGCCTTACGCGCCGGCCTGCGACCCGATTTCTTCTTACTCGCGCGTTTCGGCTTGCCGTCTTCGTCGAGTTCGACGAACTCGTCTTCACCCAGGGCCACTTCAGGCAACGATGCCTTGCCATCGAGAACCGCGTCTGCGACCAGGGTTGCGTACAGCGTGATCGCACGCATCGCGTCGTCATTGCCTGGAATGACATAGTCAACGTTATCCGGTGAACAGTTGGTGTCGACAATCGCGACGACGGGAATCCCCAGTTTGCGCGCTTCACGCACGGCGATATCTTCGTAGTCGACATCGACCACAAACAGGACGTCCGGCAGGCCGGTCATTTCCTTGATGCCGCCAAGGCTTCGCTCCAGTTTGTCCTGCTCGCGGCGCCAGCCAAGCGCCTCTTTCTTGGTGACACGATCGAATCCGCCATCTTCTGCCATGGCCTCGAGATCCTTCAGGCGTTTGACTGACTGGCGCACCGTCTTGTAGTTGGTGAGCATGCCGCCCAGCCATCGATGAGTGACATGCGGCATTTCGCAGCGTTCTGCCTCGGCGCGAATAGACTCCCTCGCGGCACGCTTTGTGCCAACAAACAGGACCTTGCCGCCATCCGAGACTATGGTCTTGATAAACGCATACGCGTCGCGAGCCATGGGCAGGCTCTTTTCAAGATTAATGATGTGGATCTTGTTTCGCTCGCCGAAAATGTAGGGTGCCATTTTCGGGTTCCAGTAGCGGGTCTGATGACCAAAGTGCACGCCAGCCTCAAGCATCTGGCGCATAGAAACGTCTGCCATGAAAGTATCTCCGGGTTAGGCCTCCGCACACCCCGCCGCACAACCCCTTTTTTGGTAGGGCACCCAGTGCGACGTGACGGTGCACGTGTGAAGTAATTGCCTCTAGGGCGCGCGCTTTATACCATAGCGGGCTGGCGCCAACAATCAGTTAATACGCAATATTTTCGGGCCTTGCAGGGATCCGGTCCGAGCATTCTACGGACGGTTAGAATTTCCCCGCCGCAAAGCCTTTCGTAGCTGAAATACACGGTATTTGAGGTTCCAAAACGATCGCCCAGCGCTGCCTGGGCCCACAAACTGGGAAAAAATGAACGTTACGATAAAAACACCGGATGAACAGGACCAAATGCGCGTGGCCGGCAGGCTGGCAGCCGATGTACTGGACATGATCGGAGAACACGTAGTCCCTGGAATCACGACCGATGAGCTGGACCGGATCTGCCATCAGCATATTACCGAAAAGCAGGGAGCGATCCCTGCACCGCTAAATTATCGCGGTTTTCCCAAGTCGATCTGCACCTCCGTCAATCACGTCGTGTGCCACGGTATCCCGGGGGATCGCACCCTGAAATCAGGAGACGCGATCAATATCGACATTACGGTGATCAAAGACGGCTTTCATGGCGACACCAGCCGCATGTTTTTTGTCGGCAAACCGGCTATCCAGGCGGAGCGTCTTTCTGCGGTTGCCTTCGAGAGCATGTGGCTTGGCATTGAGCAAATTGCGCCGGGCAAGCGGCTTGGCGATATCGGCGAGGCAATTCAGAAAAATGTCGAAAAGAATCGATTCTCGGTGGTTCGGGAATATTGCGGACACGGTATCGGCAGAGTTTTTCATGAGGATCCGCAGGTTCTGCACTACGGTAAAGCCGGCACTGGCCTTGAGCTGCAGGCAGGGATGACCATGACCGTGGAACCGATGGTGAATGCCGGCAAACGTCATGTGCGCTTACTACCTGACGGCTGGACCGTGGTTACCAAGGATCACAAGCTGTCTGCCCAGTGGGAACACACTGTGCTGATTACAGATTCGGGTTACGAGGTGCTTACGCTCGGCGCAGATGACCGTTGAGAATAACCCCGAGTCGGACGAATCGCTGCTAAAGCTGCTCGCTCTCCTCAACGACAAGGCGGCCGCAAAACCCGCAGCCACCTACCGTGAAGCGCTTGATTCGGCAAACGCCAACCTGCTCGAAAGATTCTCGAACGGAGAATCAGTGTCGACACTCGTCCGGGTGCGCTCGCGGTGTGTTGACCTCGTTCTTCGGCAACTATGGGCCCAACATGCCAGTTCAATAGCTGCATCAGCCACGCTCGTTGCCGTAGGTGGCTATGGACGGGGCGAATTGCACCCCTACTCTGACGTCGACGTGATGATTCTGGTCGATGGTGACCTGCCATCTGATGTAACGGCCGTTGTCGCCGCTTTCTTCACGACGCTCTGGGATGTCGGGCTGGATATCGGGCACAGCGTACGCACCATTAGTGACTGCTGCGAACAGGCGAAGGCTGACATTACCGTAGCCACGACCCTTCTCGAAGCCAGGCTGGTCGACGGTTCAGCGGCGCTTTTCAAGGAACTTGAACCGGCACTCGACGCCGGGGAAATCTGGCCGTCGGACCGGTTTTTTTCGGCAAAACGCAAAGAGCAGGCACGCCGTCATCACCGCTACGAAGATACTGCATACCAGCTCGAACCCAACGTCAAAGGCAGTCCCGGCGGATTACGCGACATCCAGATGATCGGCTGGGTTGCACAACGACATTTCGGCGCAAAATCGCTCGAAGAACTCGTGTCACATCAGTTCCTGACAGAAGGTCAGCTGAGGATGCTGAAGGACGGACAGGCATTTCTGTGGCGGGTTCGATTCGCACTGCATGCACTGACCGGACGCCGTGAAGATCGGCTGCTGTTTGATCATCAGACCCGTATCGCCGCAATGCTGGGCTACGAAGACGCTACCAATACGCTTGCAGTCGAGCAACTCATGCAGCGCTATTACCGAACGGTGATGGATTTGAGTCGCTTGAATGAAATGTTACTGCAGTTGTTTGAAGAAGCAATTCTGCTGGACCCGCTTGCCGCACCGGTCCGGATCAATACAAGATTTCAAGTCAAGAACGGTTTTCTGCAAACGACAGATGAGGCGGTGTTCGCTACCACTCCGTCGGCAATGCTTGAGATGTTCGTGCTGCTTCAGCGGCACCAGGAAATTCGCGGTGTCAGTGCCTACACGATTGCCCTCATCCGCCAAAACCTGCATTTGATTGATGATGGATTTCGACGGAACCCACGCAACCATGCGCTTTTTCTCGCCATCCTCCGTGCTCCAGCCGGCGTAACGCATGGACTGAGAAGAATGAATTTGTATGGTGTACTGGGGCAATATGTTCCTTCTTTCGGACGGATTGTGGGTCGTATGCAATACGACCTGTTTCATGCCTACACGGTCGATCAGCACACACTATTCGTCGTAAGCAACCTGCGCCGCTTCGCACTTTCCCGCTTCGATCATGAACATCCGCATTGTTCGCCGCTCATGCAGTCATTTGAGAAACCGGAGATCGTTTACCTGGCCGGCTTGTTCCACGATATTGCCAAGGGCCGCGGCGGCGATCATTCAGAGCTTGGCGCCGTCGACGCCGAGGCGTTTTGCCTGCAGCATGGCCTGAGCCAGTATGAGGCCCGTACCGTCGCCTGGCTGGTCAGGCAGCATCTCGTTCTGTCAATGACAGCCCAGAAAAAAGATATTGGTGATCCGGACGTCATTAACGAATTCGCCGCCCTGGTGCGTGACCAGACGCATCTGGACTACCTTTATGTCCTGACGGTTGCTGACGTAAAGGGCACCAACCCGAACCTCTGGAATTCCTGGAAAGCGTCGCTGTTCCGTGACCTTTATGAGCAGACCGCGCGGGCCCTCAGGCGAGGCCTGGAGAATCCGATCGACAGAGAGCTGCTTATCAGCGAGACAAAAGACCAGGCCCGTACCGTCCTGCAGACACTGCCAATCAAGCAGCCGGCAGTTAACAGGGTATGGGGCCTGTTCACTGAAGATTATTTCCTGCGTTATCGCAGCGATGAGATTGCCTGGCACACTGAAGCGCTGAGCCGATCGAAAAAAGCGGGCAAGACCGGTCTCCTGGACGTTCGGCTGCAGACGGATGGGGATGGTATTGAGGCGATGCTTTACACGCCGCGGTCAAACCAGACATTCGCCCATACCACGGCACAGCTCGACGAGCTGCGCATGACCATAGTAGACGTTCGAATAGTGCCACTGGCAAACGATTTCAGCCTGGATACCTACGTGTTCATGGAACTTGATCAGCGCACCGAGGTTGATACGGCGCGCCTGGCCCGAATTCGTCGCGCACTTTTACGCGTTCTGGCTGGCGACGAGCATAAAGTTGCAACCGTGGCCCACCCTGCACCACGACTGGTGCGCATGTTCACTACCAAAACAGCAATCAGCTTTTCCGAGGACACGGCCAACAAGCGTACGGTGATGGAACTGGTCACCGGCGACAGGCCGGGACTGCTCTCGTTAGTCGGGCGGCTGTTCGTCGAACTTGAAATCGATATTGAAGCCGCAAAAATACTGACCATTGGAGAACGGGCAGAAGATGTTTTTTATATTTCAGATGTAAATTCCAGCCCGCTGGGGATAACGGCCTGTGAAGAATTGCGCGGCCGGCTGATGCAAGGTATTAACGCAAAAACTGAGGACGAGGACAATGCTGACACTATACGGCATAGCAAATTGTGACAGTTGCAAGAAAGCACGCAAATGGCTTGCGGATAATGAAATTGAACATCGGTTTCACGATGTGCGGGCGGACGGACTGACCCGCGCACACATTGATCACTGGCTAACCAGGGTGCCGCGGGAAAAGCTCGTCAATACGCGCAGCACGACCTGGCGAACGCTGCCTGAAGCTGATCGCAACGGTCTCGACGAGAAAACGACGCCGCCACTGCTACTGGAAAATCCGACACTCATCAAACGACCTGTACTGGAAACAGAGACGCAGGTTCTGGTCGGGTTCGTTGCTGATCAGTACGACAAATTGCTGAACTAGGGTCGGTATTCAGCCAATTCGGCCGGTCACGTAGTCTTCCGTCAGCTTGTGCGAAGGATTGGTGAAAATCTTGTCGGTCTCGTCGACCTCAATCAATTTGCCAAGGTGGAAGTATGCGACCCTTCTCGAGACGCGTGCAGCCTGCTGCATCGAATGGGTCACGATGACGATAGCGTAGTTCTCGGAAAGCTCATCCATCAAATCCTCGATTTTTGCAGTTGCAATCGGATCAAGCGCTGAACACGGCTCATCCATCAGGATAACTTCCGGATCGACCGCGATAGTTCTCGCAATACACAGACGCTGTTGCTGTCCGCCCGACAGGCCTGTACCCGGATCATCCAGCCGGTTCTTTACTTCTTTAAGCAACCCGGCGCGCTCCAGGCTCGTGTGCACAATATTGTCGAGTTCGGCGCGATCATTCGCCAACCCATGGATTCTTGGCCCGTAGGCTACATTGTCATAGATACTTTTCGGAAACGGATTAGGCTTCTGGAAAACCATGCCGACACGCGCACGCAGTGCTACAGGATCGAGGCTCTTGCTATGAATATTCTCTCCATCCAGCGTGATTGTGCCCGTAACGCGTGCCGAATCAATGGAGTCATTCATTCGATTGAGGCAACGTAAGAATGTCGATTTGCCGCACCCGGACGGCCCTATCAATGCGACTACCTGGTTCTTTGCGATTTCAAGTGTGACGTCCTGGATCGCATGGTTATCGCCATAAAAAACATCGATGTTCTCGGCTACGATATAAGGGTTGTCACAACGCACATTGCCGAGCGTTGCCGATGCCGCGTCGCTATTCTCAACTTCTTCTTCGATGGAAACTTCCTCCTGACTATCAAGCGACGATGAGAGCATGACCGGAGATTCCCGGGTTGAGTTGCTGCCTGCCGGATCCCGCATTCTTCTATACTCGTTGATGGGCCGCAAATTCTGCATTACCACTGACGCTCCACCTTGCGGCGCATGATCACGGCCGACAGATTCATAATCAAGAGAAACCCTAGTAAGACGATGATTGCCGCAGAGGTGCGCTCTGCGAATGCACGCTCGGGACTATCGGCCCAAAGGTAGATTTGGACAGGTAAAGCTGTCGCCGGATCGGAAAAACTCGCAGGTACGTCGACGATAAATGCGACCATGCCGATCATCAGCAGAGGTGCAGACTCACCCAGTGCTCTGCTCATCCCGATAATTGTTCCCGTGAGCATGCCGGGCATCGCTAAAGGCAGGACGTGATGAAATACGACCTGCATGCGGGATGCGCCCAGCGCAAGGGCTGCCTCCCGAATTGACGGCGGGACTGCCTTGATGGCAGCCCGCGCGGCGATAATGATGACTGGCAGCGTTAGCAGCGACAGCACCAGACCGCCAACGAGCGGCGCCGAACGAGGGATGGCCATCCAGTTGATGAAGACGGCCAGACCGAGAAGACCAAAGACGATAGACGGTACTGCCGCGAGATTGTTGATATTGACCTCAATCAGATCCGCCCAGCGATTTTTTGGCGCAAATTCTTCCAGGTAAATCGCGGCAGCGGCGCCGAGTGGAAACGACAACGCGATTGTGATCACCAGCATATAAAACGAACCCATCAAGGCACCACGAATGCCTGCGAGTTCGGGCTCGCGCGAATCGCCATTGGAAAACAGGGCTCGGTTGAATCTGGTCGATATGCTGTCGTCTGCAAGCAGCGCATCAATCCATGCCACCTGCTGATCAGACAAGGGTCGCTGGTCCTCCGGAAGTGACCTGTCTATGTTTCCTTTCATCAGCATGTCCACGTTCGCGGCGACCGGTAGCGTCATAACCTGAGATCGACCCAGGAGATCGGGGTTGCTCTCAATTGCTTCCCTGATTTGATAGCCCGCTCCGACACTGATCAGGCGATTCAGCGCTCTGCGATCGTTTCTACCACTCACTTCAGGGAATTTCTTGCGCAGCGCCGCACGGGCAATTCCGTCAAAATCGGCATAGGCTGTGTCTAGCTCACCGTCCGGTGCCAGGAGGTCTGCAGAGAACTCTATATCCAGGTCGACGAAGGTCTGTACGAAGGCGCTCGAACCCTGCGCCAAAAGCGTCCAGAAGAATACAATAAGGAAAAGCACACCGACCATCGTTGCCGCCATGCCGCCAGCACGAAACAGGTGCTCTCTGCGACGTCGCCTGGCGAGTCCTGCTTCAACTTTAGTTCGCGATGATGTCGAGGTATCGGCTGCCACTAATCGTATTCCTCGCGATACTTGCGCACGACCTGCAGTCCCAGAACATTCAGACCGAGGGTGATGAGAAAAAGCATCAGGCCAAGCGCGAATGCTGCAAGCGTCTTGGCGCTGTCGAATTCCTGGTCACCGACCAGCAACGTCACAATTTGAACGGTGACAGTGGTAACCGCTTCCAGCGGATTAGCCGTCAGATTTGCTGCGAGTCCGGCGGCCATAACGACAATCATGGTTTCTCCGATAGCACGCGATACGGCCAGCAGCACGCCACCAACAATGCCGGGAAGGGCGGCAGGCAGAAGGACCTTGATCATCGTCTCCGAGCGCGTTGACCCCAGCGCCAGCGCACCATCACGCATCGCTCGGGGTACCGCGTTAATTGCATCGTCAGACAATGACGACACCAGCGGAATAATCATGATGCCCATTACGAGGCCGGCGGCGAGTGCGCTGTCGGAAGCCACTTCGAAACCCATAGACTCGCCGACGCGCCGGACAATTGGCGCAACTGTAAGAGCCGCGAAAAAGCCGTATACGACCGTCGGTATCCCGGCGAGGATCTCGAGCACTGGTTTGGTAATCGAGCGTATTCTGGTTGACGAATATTCGGCCAGGTAGATCGCCGTCATGATGCCGACGGGCACCGACACGAACATGGCGATACCAGTGATTAGCAGGGTACCGGTAAACAGCGGAATCGCGCCGAAACTTCCTGAGGAGCCCACCTGGTCGGCACGAATGGCAGTCTGTGGACTCCAGTTGAGCCCAAACAGGAATTCTGTAACCGGCACCTCGCGAAAAAACCGAATCGCCTCGAACAGTACCGACATCACGATGCCAATGGTCGTGAGAATTGCAATGCTTGACGCCGCAATCAGTAACCCGCCTACTACTGTTTCCACCCGGTTGCGGGCGCGGAATTCGGGCGTAATCTGGCGCCAGGCGAAAACTCCGCCCAGTGTTGCCAGGCCAATGCTTAAAGTCACCAGCAGATGTCGACTTACTGCAACCAGGTGCTGGTACTGCGTTGCCGCATCCCGAAGAAACGGTTCTATATCGCCTGCGACGATATCTCCGGTTGCATAGTTCCTGATGTTGTTTACTAACAGATTCAGTTCACCGCTCGACAGTGCGCGTTGTGCATCCGGGAGCGCCTTGACAATCATGGCAACGATGATCCGTGGCTCGATGAGCAGCCAGATCAGCAGCACTGCAAGAGCGGGCAGTAAGGCCCAGATTGCCGTGTAGTAGCCATAGTAGCCGGGCAACGAATGCAGACTTGCCAGTTTGCGCTGGCCTGACGCCAACAGCAGCGACCGTTCACGACCGAAGTAAAATGCCCCCGTCGCGATTGCGATCAATATCAGAGTTAGCGTCGTTGTCTGCATTGGTCAGGCGAATTCGACCCGCGTTGACGCGACGAAGCGGCCAGTAGGCCGCTTCACGATCGTTGTATGAAGGGGTCTGTTTATTGTCCTGCCACCGTCAGTGGGGTCAACGACCTGACTGCAGACGCCACAGATCTGCGTTCCGCATCCGGCATTGGAATCAGGCCGCGATCGGACAGGTAGCCCTCTTCTCCCCAGGCACGTTCACTGGTGAATTCACGCAGGAAACCTTTGAGACCCGGAATTACTTCAACGTGCGCCTTCTTGGCATAAAAGTAGAGCGGTCTTGACACCGGATAGCTGCCGTCTGCTATAGCGTCAAATGTCGGCTCGGAGCCGTCAATGCTCGCACCCTGCACTTTCTCCGTGTTTTGATCCAGAAAACTGAAGCCGAAGATGCCGAATGCGGATGGATTTGCCTCAAGTTTTTGCACAATCAGATTGTCGTTTTCGCCTGCCTCAATAAATGCGCCATCTTCACGAATCGTATGGCAGAGCGCTTTATAACTGTCTCCATCTGTGGCTTTCAATGCCTTGATCCATGGCACGGAATTGCATCCACCCTCCATTGCCAGCTCGACAAAGGCATCACGAGTGCCGGACGTGGGCGGTGGCCCGAGCACTTCGATTTTCTGCGCCGGCAAATCTCTGTTGACGTCGTTCCAGGTCATGTACGGATTCTCGATCAGTTCGCCCTCGGCGTCTCCAGGCACATTCTTGGCCAGCGCCAGGAAAATATCTCGGCGTGTCAATTGCAGAGATTGACCGCTGGTCGCATTTGCAAAAACAATTCCGTCATAGCCGATTTTGACCTC
>JAJFKP010000045.1 GCA_021773135.1 Woeseiaceae bacterium
GGTGTCAACTTGAGCATTCGCCCTCTGCTCGGTGGGCGTTCATCCTCCAGTACCCACAATGCACCATCCGGACCCTGCTCTACGCTGCGAATGCGCGCACCCATTGCAAATCGTTCTGCCTCGCGCGCATTCTCGCCATCAATTGAAATACGCACTATCGCCTGCGATGACAGACCGGCCACGAGAAGATCGCCACGCCAGTCCGAAAACATATCTCCACTGTAGGCAGTCAAATTGCCCGGCGAAACAACGGGCGTCCACCAGGCAGCCGGCGCAAGGAACTCTGGCTGCGTATCGTGATCCGGAATTTCACGACCGTCATAATGATCTCCGTTGGAGACAACCGGGTAACCGTAATTGCCACCGCGGACGACACGGTTCAGCTCGTCGCCGCCTGCCGGGCCCATCTCGATATTCCAGAGCTGACCATCGGCATCGAATGCAATGCCGAGCGGGTTGCGGTGTCCCAGTGACCAGATCTGACCGTAAACAGCGTTATCGTCGACGCGCGGGTCCTCGTCGCGATAGTTCACAAAAGGGTTATCATCGGGAACGGAGCCGTCGTCATTCAGGCGAAGAATCTTGCCGATATTCGACTGCATGTCCTGTGCCGGCGTGAATTTCTGGCGATCGCCTGAAGACACGAACAGGTAGCCTGCGTCATCGAACAACAGGCGGTGACCGTAGTGGCCGTAGCCAAGCATTTTCGGATACTGCCGCCAGATAACCTCTACGTCCGACAGGTTACCGCGACCGTCGTTTTCATTAAGGACGGCCCGGGCAACGGCGGCGCCTCGCGTGGCGCCAATGCCGCCTTCGGCGTAACTGAGGTAGATAATTCCGTTATCCGCAAAATCCGGATGCAGGGCAACGTCGCCCAGGCCACCCTGGCCACCGTAGTCCACGTTTGGCACACCGCTTATCGGGCGCGATTTCTGGCCATCCTGGTTGACTATGACCAGGTTGCCCTTGCGCTCGGTAACCAGCATGCGTCCATCCGGCAGGAATGTCATGGCCCATGGCTCGTCAAACGAGGTGATCGGTTGAATATCAAATGGCAGGTCACTCTGTGCCTGCACATTTGCGAACAGAAGGAAGCCCAGCATCGTAACAAGTAGTCGGTTCATTTTTGCGCCCTGTTATTGGTTGATCTTATAACTGCTATAACTGTATCGAACGCTGATTGGCAGCGCCAGCGCAGCAACGCAACACGGGTAGATAAGAGTCCCGACGTTGACGCCCGGCTGGGCCGATACGTTACACTGGCTCAAACAGTAACAAGGCTTATCCAGGCCGAAACGGACGCGAACAAAGGTATAGCGGTTCCGGCGCCAATTTGCCGTATTCCGGAGCGCGAACGGGTCGACTAAACCTTACAATCACCACCTTGAAGATAAAGCACAACAATAGATCCGCCATCCTGCGCGTGCTCGCGACCTACGCGGTAACCTGCTTCGTCGTCTTGCAGTTTCTAGATATCGTACTTGAACCGCTGGGCGTGCCTTTAACTGCAATTCGCTGGGTGATGCTGGCCATGCTTGCCATCGCACCGATCCTGGTTATCTGGGTTGCATGGCAAAGTCGACGTGAAATGCATTACTCGCCGGGTAGTACCGTCGAACCCGGCGAGGATGTCGTATTTCGTATTGAGCATGCTGAGCTGGATACTGCTCGTCGGGAGATCCGTTTCGATGGCACCGCAGTGGATGTTCAACCGAAAGTTTTTGATCTCATTGAATACCTGGTAAGGAACAGGGATCGCGTCGTTGCCAAGGACGAATTGTTCGATAATATCTGGCCGTCGGTTGTCGTGTCGGAAGCATCCCTGACACAATCAGTTAAACGTGCCCGGGACCTGTTTCGCCACAACGGTTTCGACAATGAAGTAATCCGGACGGTCGCCCGAAAGGGTTATCAATTTGCCTGTTCCGCCGAAACGGGCGCTGTCGTTTCGGCGGACGTTTTCAACGTTTGGTCCGATGTCGTGCTACCAGCGGCAAGTGTCAGTATTCTTGCTGTAGCGTTGGGCACTGTTGTCTGGAACTCCAGCCCCGTACGAACTTACATGGCAGCTGCCAGCGACCCGGCAAACTCGCTGGTCGTATTGCCATTCGCAAACCTGACGCCTGACCAGGGGTTTAGATATTTTTCGGACGGCCTCACGGAGACAGTAACCAGTTCGCTGACGACGGTTCGCAACCTACGTGTAATCGCCCGCGGTTCTGCATTCAGTTTTCGCGACGCCCAACCCGACTATCCAACTATTGGAAGGGAACTCAATGTTGCGCATATCGTGGAAGGCTCGGTGCAGCGAAACGACGATGAGCTGCGTGTATCCGCGCGGCTAATTAGAGCGGGTGACGGGGAGCAGATTTGGTCGCAAATATACAGCCGCGCTTTTGATGACGTGTTTGCTATTCAGGATGACATTTCGCGCTCAATTGTTGATCAGATGTCGGCGTTGCTGGCCACGCAGCTGGTATTGGCAGACGGATCAACGGCTGAAGTCGACACCGTGGCGAGCGCGGAAGCCTACCGCCTGCTGCTGCTCGGGCTGGATCAACGAAAAACGGCGTCAGCCGATGAATTGAAATCGGCGGAAAACAATTTCCGTGCGGCTTTAAACCTACGGCCCGAATATCCGCAGGCATTGCTTGCGCTGGCCGATGTGATTCGCGTTCGCGCTGTCATCGGCGAACTGCCACGAGAGCCGACATTTGCCGAGGCCCTTACACTCATTCGCAAGACCCTTGATCTGCGTCCTGATTTCGCAGACGCGTACGTAGCACTCGGAGAGATTCAGCACCGCCACTTCTGGGATTTTGCAGATGCTGCACAATCTTATGATAAAGCGCTCGAACTCAACCCGGGCAGTGCCAGTGCCCATTCAGCGTATAGCCGATTCCTAAGCAAATCAGGCGAATTTGAACGCTCAATTCGCGAGGCAGAAATTGCCCTGGACCTCGATCCGAAATCGGCGCAGGCAGCCACTTCGCTTGCGATTCGGCAAATTCGCGCACGGAAGCTTGATGCCGCTCGCCGAGTCATCGACGCGCTGTCTTCCAGGTACCCGGACCATGCGGACGTGCCCTGGCTCGAAACGAACTGGCACATTCGCAACGGCACCTATCGGGATGCACTGCAATGGGCCGCTCGCGAGGAGCTGGATTACCTGCGACTGTCACTGTCCGCCATTGCGCTGTATTTCCTGGGCCGCAATGAACAGGCCCGCGAGGCGCTCGACGAACTGATTCGAAGCGATCCGGATGGCGCCGCGTTCCAGATTGCAGAGGTTTATGCGCAATGGAATGAAACCGATAATGCCTTCGAATGGCTTGAGCGTGCCTATAGCCAGGGCGATCCGGGCCTGGCAGAGCTCTATTCGAGCGTGAACCTTGAAAACCTCTACGAAGATAGTCGCTTTGCCGTCCTGACCGGGCAGGTCGGGCTGCCAGCGCTGGACCCCCGATAGCCCAGTCCGGAATCCTCCCGTAACACCGTGCGAACCGGCCTGGGCAGGCTCCGGACCGGCAACTTTGCCGAAAAAACGGCGTAAGTCACCAAAAAGTCACGCAATGGTTTCGGCGCCGTCACGACACCCGCCTGATCCTTAGCGAAACTAGCTCCCGCACAAAAGAAGCTATTTATTAACAACTTACGGGAGTCAATCATGAAACGCACTGTCATCTTTATATACGGGGTCCTGAGCTACGCCCTGTTCTTCGTTACTTTTCTCTATTCGATCGGATTCATTGGCAATCTCGTGGTGCCGCGGTCCATCGACGCTGCGCCGACGTTGCCACTGGGCCACGCCCTGTTTATCGATCTTGCACTGCTGACCCTGTTTGCGGTGCAACACAGCGGCATGGCCAGACCGGCCTTCAAACAGTGGCTGACGCGCTTCATTCCGGAAGCCGCTGAGCGCAGCACGTATGTGCTCTTGTCGACCGCCTGCCTGGCATTGCTGATGTATTTCTGGGCGCCGCTGGGCGGCGTAATCTGGGAGGCGACGAATCGCGTGGCTGAAACGTCATTGATCGGTCTGTATCTGGCGAGCTGGGCACTGTTGCTTTACGCGACCTTCCTGATCAATCACTTCGACCTGTTCGGTCTGCGCCAGGTTTGGTTCGCGCTGCGCGACAGGAAGATGCCGGAACTCAAGTTTGTCACGCCTGCCTTGTATCGAATTGTTCGTCACCCGATCTACGTCGGCTGGTTGGGCATCGTGTGGCTCACGCCGACGATGACGGTGACCCATTTGGTATTCGCAGTTGGCGCCACGCTCTACATCCTGGTTGGCATTAAGTTTGAAGAGCGCGACCTGGAGCGGGCGCATCCGGAATACAGGCAATACAAGCGCAAGGTCCCCGGACTGATTCCTTCTATAACCCGCCGTTTGAATCGCGAGGTCCCCGCACCATCGGCATGACCGAAATAGCCCCGGTTATACGCCGGGGCTTTTTTTCAAAAGTTTCACATTAATTACGGAGAAAGACATGACCATCAAATTCGCACATCAAGCCACCGGCAACTACTCGGGCATTATCCGCAAACTCGGCATTGCCGGATTCACGTTTTTCCTGGCGAAAGGACTGCTGTGGCTGATCGTGCCATTCTTGTTTGCGTGGTTTATTTAGCAGTCCGTTTACGGACCGGGCAGGTCACGCGATCTGACGTCGGTGTCGCGAATTGTCGTATATACTCGATCGTGAGACGTTGGAGAAAGTGTGAAGATAAGATACCTGATAGCGCCACTCATCTTGCTGCTGGCAACTCCCCTCGCTTATGGCGCAGAATTTCCCCAGCGCAACATTCGGCTGGTGGTTCCCTTTGAACCGGGCGGCGCAGGCGATATTACATCGCGAATCATCGTCGAGGCGGCCAACAAGGTTCTGAGCGGTAGCAAGATGACGGTCGTCAACCGCTCCGGCGGCGGTGGAATTGTTGGCCAGACGTTCGTCTCACGTGCAGCTGGCGATGGCTACACAATCCTGGCGATGACCAACTCGGTGGTGACCAATCCGTCGCTGAAAGGCGCCAGTTATACTGTTGATGATTTCAAGCCAGTTGCGCTGTATAACTTCGATCCGGATGTGATAGCGGTCGCAGCCGACTCCCCGTTGGCAACAGTTGCAGACCTGGTTGCTGCTGCGCGCGACAGGAAGCCCAACATGGTAACGGCGGGCATCGCGACAGCGCACCACATGGTCGGGCTGGCGGTCGAACAAAACACGGACCTCAAATTTAATTATTTGCCCGTCCGCGGCTTCGGTAATCAATTGCAGACCGTAATGGGCAAGCATGCCGATGGAGGATTCTGGCCGTTGGGCGAGGCGGCAACCCATGCGCGCGGCGGCAGCATACGTATTCTTGCAATTGCAGCCGAGGCCCGCGACGAGCGATTTCCAGATGTACCAACATTCGACGAATCAGGTCTGAATGTTCCGGTATGGGCAACGTTTCGCGGCTGGGCCGTCCCGGCGGACACTCCGGATGAAATTGTTGGTGTGCTTTCAGATTTGCTGGCAACAGTTCATGCGTCCGCAGAATACCGGAGCAAGATGGAGGCAGCCGGATACCAGCCCGTCTATCGGGATGCGCAGGAATTCCGCCAGGTCATTGCTGACTACGATAAACTCACCGGCGACGTCATCGCGGCGCACGGCCTGGGTCGCTAGCCGAGCCGGGACGTCAGCCTGACGTAAGCTTCGGCGGACTCGAAGCCAGGAACGCCGTGCCCAATTCCGATACGAGAACGACCACTGACATGCGCGGATTAACTGCCGGCGCCGTGCTGGTCATCGTCAGTGGAACCGCAGCCTTTCACGCCCTCACTTTCGATGCTGATTCACGGATGTTTCCATTGACAGTCGCAGCCTTGTTGGCAATGACCGGGGCAGGCCTCATCCTCAACTCTCTTGTCAGTCGTGGCGGCGGTGGCGCGGTTATGCTCGTGAGAAGCAACAGACCAGCCGTCTTTACAGCCGCGATTATCGCAGTGTGGGCTACTCTGTTTGCAGGTGGGGCGGGTTTTGTGTTGCCAACGTTCCTGATGCAGGTGGCGCTCCTGTACCTCGCCGGCCTGCGCCGGCCTGCCTATATCGCAGCCACAGCCATACTGGTCACAGCAGTCGCTTACCTGCTGTTTGTTGTTTTACTCGACATCCCGATGCCGCCTTCGCTGTTGCCCCCCGTTTTCCAGGACTTCTGATTTGGACCTGATCGCGATCGGATTCTCAACGCTGTTTGAACCTGCAGTAATACTGATGCTGGTAGCCGGGCTCTTCGCCGGCCTGATTGTGGGATCAATACCGGGCATTAACGACAACATCGCGTTTGCCGTATTTATTCCATTTTCGTTCGCCATGCCAGCTGCGCAGGCGTTGGCGCTGATGGTGGGTGTTTACTGTGCAGCGGCATCGGGTGGCGCAATTCCAGCCATCATGATCAAAGTTCCGGGAACCGCGTCGGCTCTGCTGACCGCTGTCGACGGCAATGCGATGGCGCGCAACAACCAGGCGGGCAAGGCACTCTCTATTGCCCTTACCTCTTCGGTTATCGGCGGCACCCTCTGTTCGTTCGTACTGCTGCTGTTTGCGCCGGTCCTTGCAAAACTGGCACTCCTTTTTGGCTTTGTCGAAACGTTCGCGCTGACTGTACTGGGATTATCGAGCGTCGTCGGTATGCTCGCAGGGAACGTGCTCCGAGGGCTCGCCTCAGCCCTGATCGGACTCCTTGTATCGACGATCGGCTTCAGTCTCACCACCGGTTACCCGCGCTTTACGTTCGACAATGTGAATCTGATTGAGGGCGTGCCTTTTGTGCCGTTGCTCGTTGGCCTGTTTGGCATCGCATCGATTTTCGAGCTGGTCGTGGACATCGCCCGCGAGAGAGGAGAATCCGGCACATCACAGGGTCTGCCGCGGATAGGTTCGATGCGACTCGGTCGCTCGTTAATTCGTCGGCTGCTACCTGTCTGGGCAACCAGCGCAACCATCGGCAACCTGATTGGCATGCTACCTGGCGCCGGCATGCTGATGGCGATATACCTGTCCTATGACCAGGCGGCGCGCCGCTTCAGGCGCAAATACGCAGGATCGCCGGGCGAACCGAAATGGGGTGAAGGCGCTCCGGAGGGCATTGCAGCGCCGGAATCAGCGAACAATGCGGTAACTGCAAGCTCAATGGTGCCGCTCCTGTCACTCGGCATTCCCGGCAACTCCACCTCGGCACTGTTTATCGGCGCACTGGGCGTTCAGGGCATGGTCCCGGGCCCGCTGTTATTTTCCCAGAATGCTGACATTGCGTGGATGATTATTGTCGCTTTCCTGGTCGCCAACTTGCTGATGTGGCCGATTGCGTTCGTCGTTATCAAGTCTGTGTCGCGGACCGTATTCGCCATCAGAAAAGAGGTCTTGGTCGGCGTTATCGCACTGTTGTGCGTGCTTGGCGCCTATGCAGACGGAGCGAACAGCTTTAACATCTGGGTCGCACTGATTGCGGGATTCGCAGCCTACCTGATGAAGCTCGCCAGCATTCCGCTGGGACCCGCAATCCTGGGCCTGGTGCTCGGCGGCCAGATGGAGTCAGCTTTGTCCAATTCCCTGTCCGTCTCCGGTGGCAGCTGGCTGATTTTTGTTGACGTCAGGAATCACCCGATCAGTGCTGCCATGATTGCCATTGCAATGCTGATGTGGGCAATTCCGATACTGCGTTATTTGAAAGAACGCGCCGCGCGATAGATCGCTGATCAACTGGAGGGCACGATGCCGGACATTCAGGAAACGAGAACAACACTAGCGGAAGAACTCGTAGCAACGACACGTTCGCTGAACGACAAGCAAGAAATCGATCGGAAGGCTCTGGACGATATCCGTCGCCGCCTGCTGGCGCTCGCGGCGAGGCGTGAGTTGTGGTCAAAGGACGACTACCCTGCACCGCCTGAAGGTGAGCTGCAAAGTCGATACTTTGTCGCTGGTGAAGCGGGCGGCGGAATTTCGCTTTATATGAATGTTCTTCGCTCCGGCAAGACCGTGCCGCCCCACGATCATACGACCTGGGCCTGCATCGCCGCGGTTGAAGGGGTCGAACACAACATGTTCTATACGCGCACCGATGATCGCTCGGTCGACGGCAAAGCGACATTGGAAATGGACAGGATTGTCGAGGTCGGACCGGGAAATGCGATCGCGATGCTGCCCGACGATATCCACAACTTCGAGGTGCGTGGCGATCAGGTGACTCGTCATTTACATTTCTACGGACGGCCGCTGGAAACACTTTCTGAACGCAAGGCTTTTGACCTGGAGAACGGTACTTATAAGATCATGGACGTCGGTGTGAAAACCATTGTTTAGGAAAAGACTATGAAAACTATTTCCGCTGACAGGCTCAAACCGCTGCTGACAGCAAACGATGAAATCGCATTCCTGGATGTGCGCGAACATGGACAATACGGTGAAGGTCATCCGTTTTTCAGTGTTCCGTTCCCCTACAGTCGACTGGAAGCGCTGGCCCGAACGTTGTTGCCCGGCAAGCTTGCACATCTCGTTCTGCTGGACGACGCCGACGGTGTTGCCGAACGAGCCGCCGCGGTTCTTGAGTCGCTTGGCTACCGGAATGTCGCCATACTGGAGGGCGGTGTGCCCGCGTGGACCGAAGCCGGATTCACCTTGTACAAAGGTGTGAACGTAATTTCAAAAACGTACGGTGAGTTACTGGAGCATGCCGCGGACACGCCGAGATTGACTGCCAGTCAACTCGACGAGCTGCGTAAGAAGGACCCGTCCGTCGTCGTGCTGGACGGCAGAAGCCCCGCTGAATACCGCAAGATGTCGCTGCCGGAGGCGTTGTGCTGCCCGAATGCTGAATTGGGTTACCGCATCCAGTCACTTGTTCCGGATGATACGACGACGATTGTCATTAACTGCGCCGGCCGGACGCGATCGATTCTCGGCGCCGAAGGCCTCCGAATGTTGCACACCCGAAACCCGGTGTTTGCCCTGGAGAACGGCACGCAGGGCTGGCGCCTCGCCGGACTGGAGCTGATGCACGACGTTACACCGCAGGCACTTCCCGAGCCGGACGATGAGCAGTTGGATGCAACAGCCAGAAGCGCCGAAGCGCTCATCAAATCGTGTCGATTAAGACTTGTCAGTGCAGAAACGCTGTCGGCCTGGCAGCGCGAAGCCGAGCGTACAACCTACCTGCTGGACGTCAGGACCGAAGCCGAGTTTGATGCAGCCCACTGGCCAGGGGCACAGCACGCACCCGGCGGGCAGCTGGTGCAGGCAACCGATCAGTATGTTGCGGTCAGAAACGCGCGCCTTGTGTTGAGCGACAACAATCGCCTGCGCGCAGCCTCCACCGCAATTCGCCTGGAGGACATGGGTCATGACGTTTACCTGCTGGTTGTGGACGCTAGTTCCGGGCCATCCTCAGCCGGACACGAACCGCAGGGCGGGACGGCTACTTCGAGCGCTGCGAAATTTCCCGGCGTCAAGCAAACCCGGGACATGACCATTCTGGATGCATCGGACGGCATGTCGTTCCGCGGGGGACACATCGAGGGTGCCCGGTGGGTCACTCGAGCACGAATCGAGCAAACAGGACTCGAGCACGACGAGCAAATATTGTTGACCGGACAGGATAAGACGCTGATCTCGGGGGTTGCCGCAGAGCTCGAAAGTCGTGGATTCACCAATGTGCAATGCGCGCCTGGCTCTGAGGAGATCTGGGCCGGTGCAGGCTACGATATTGTCGCCACGCCCGACGTACCATCGGACGAGGACTGCATTGATTACCTGTTTTTCGTTCACGATCGGCATGACGGCAACCTGGATGCCGCGCGGCGTTATCTAAGCTGGGAAGTCGGCCTGGTCGATCAACTCGATGCGCAGGAACGATCCGTTCTGAATCCGCGCACGAAATTTACTCAGGAGTAACCACGACGATGCATCGAGAAACGAAGCTGCTGCACTATGGTCGCGGGACGCTTCCCACTCCTGCCAACCCGCCCGTTGTGCGCGCTTCCACAATCTTGCACGACACCCTGGAAAGCTACGAAGAAACACTCCGCCGACGAAATGCCGACGACAGCGTGCTGTCATACGGCCGCCGCGGCACTACGACCGCGCACGCGCTCATGGCTGCAATCAATGATCTCGAGGGCGGTGACGGCTGCTGGTTGTTCCCATCGGGCGTCGCTGCGATAGCGACGACCTTGCAGGCTTATCTTCACCAGGGCGATCACCTGCTGCTCGCAGAAACGGCGTTTCATGCCACTCGCACCGTCTGTGACCATTTTCTTAAGCCTAATGGCGTCCGGGTCGACACTATTCCGTGGGATGCGGCCGACCTGTCGCAATGGATCCGGCCCGAAACCAGGGCGATTTTCGTGGAGTCTCCTGGCTCAGATACGTTTGAAGTAATGAATCTTCCGGCGCTGTGTAAAAGTGCGCACGAACATGGCGCAATCGTGATTGCTGACAACACCTACGGCTCGGGCTGGCTCTATCAGCCGCTGCAGCTCGGCTGCGATGTGTCCATTATTGCCGGGACCAAATACCTCAGCGGTCACGCTGACGTCATGATGGGCGCGGTAACTGCGCGCGGCGCGGCCACGAGTGAGCTGCGACAAGCGGTATTGGCGTGTGGCCAGACGCTGGCACCGGACGAGGCCTATGCAACGCTACGGGGCATGCGAACGATCAACCTGCGTATTGAACGCCATGAGGAAAATGCCCACGTGGTCGTCAACTGGTTTAAATCGCGCAAAGAAGTGGAGCGAGTGTTACACCCTGCCCTGGCAGAGCACCCGGGTCATGCGAGCTGGCAGCGTGACGCATCCGGAACGAACGGCCTGGTGACGGTTTTGTTCAATTCACGGGTGAATATTCGAGCCTTCCTGAACTCGCTGCAGCTCTTTGCGATCGGAAGTTCGTGGGGCGGTTTCGAAAGCCTCGCCAAGAAAGTGCAGCCAACGCGCATTCTAACGCAGGCCGGCATGGGAGATCTGAACAACGTCGTGCGCTTTCACATCGGGCTTGAACATGTCGCTGACCTTATCGACGATCTCGAAACGGCGCTTAATGCGGCAGTCGCTGCAAAGTAAAAAGGTTTGCCCGGCAAATTCGGGACATTTGAAACACCAGGCCGCTTTATTGAACGACGTTAACTAACCGTACTTTTTAAAGTGCAATTCTTTCGCCTGGCCGATCCAGTCGTCCTGCTCCATACGACCTTTGAACTCTTTTAGCTGACGATTGACGCGGGCAATATCGGCAACACCGAAATTGGCGATCTGCCGGTAGCTGTAGACACCGAGTCCGTGCAGCGTCTGTTCGAACTTTTTGCCAATGCCGACGATTTTCTGCAGGTCGTCATGCTCTTGCTGTGGCGATTGACCATTCGTTTGCTGGGCGACTGCTGCTTTGCGGGCATCCCTGATGGCCTGACGCTGTTGTTTTTCCATCTCAGCGAAATGCTTTTCGACCTCGTCAAGCTTGACTTGCAGCGTTTCGGACTTCTGCTCGGTCTGATCGGCGCGATCACGATACCGTTTGGCATCGTTTTCGTATTGTTGTCGACTCGCCTCCATAGACTTGAGACAGTGCGCCAGCTCCTGGTTTTGCACTTTCAGCTCATCCATTTCTGCAACGTCTCGCTGCAGCACTTCGATTTCCATTTTTTTGCGAGACGCATCGTGCCTCAATTCAGCGTTCTCAGCTTCGAGCCTGATCACGTCTTCCTCAAGCACGTCAAGGTTGCCAAGTCGATTCTTGGCTGAGTCAAGCATCTTGTTGATGGCCTCGTGTTCGGATTGCGATGCCTGCAACAGGTTGTTAAAGGATTCGTGCTCCAGTTTTGCGTTCTCGAGGCTCACCTCCAGTGCCTTGCGTTTTTCGAATCCTTTTGCCAGCTCACGCTTGTAGAATTCAGCCGATTTTGTGAATTCTGTCTGCAACTCTGCGGACTGCTGTTGGACCGACACGAGCGCGTTGTGAAACTGTACGACCTTGTTCTTGAATTCCTCACGTTCTGCACGCAATGTGAACAGACTCTTGGCAAGCAGTTTTTCTTTTTCCTGCGCCGATTCAAGTTCGGTGCGACTCCTGGCGACGGCAGTCTCACACTGTCGCAGCCCTTCCTGCTGGGATTCAATGGTTGTGCGTAACGTTGCGGTTTCGGACGTAAGGCGATCCTTCTGGCGAACGAGGTCGTCTACCTGCGTCTGCCATTCTTCGTTGAGCTCGCTGACCCGCCGTCTGCCGAGCGCACCCCGGATGAGCCATCCGCCGCCGATGCCGGCAACCGCCGCACCGAGCAGAATCCATATCGAATGTAGAGTCGAGCCATCCATTGGTCAGTCCCAATAAGGTTACGTGGCGGCGCTTGAGCAGCCAGGATCCCCGAGTATGGCGAACCTTAAGATTATGGAATATGACGAATCGCACAGTATTGGGCTAAAAACTGTCGAATTTCACTAAAATCAATAGCTTGGATTCATTAGTCGGGGCGGTCAGGGCAGTGCGCACGCGCTATTGGTGTCTGCGGGTCTCAAACAGACCGCGTAGATCGCCTTGGTCGGTGCAAACATATTCTGACGGATCACAATGCGCTTCAATGCAAACCGCAACCCGACCCGGACCGCACTGCAGCGGCTGGGGATCTTCACTGGCGACCGGCGCATACCGGTGCTCGACGGTTTCGCTGCCCGCGCATGCTGCGATCAAGGCGAGATGCACAAATGTGAGGAGTGTTTTCGGGACCCGGTTCATGTGATTTTTGACCGCCACCGCATTCGATCGTTGCCTCGACTATTCGATTGTCGCCCTCTTGTTGGCGGCGAACAAGTGGCGCCAGGAGACAGTACGGTCTGCCTCGGCGCAGGCGTTTTTTTCGACTTCAGATCAAGTCGATTATTGCCTCGACCAATGGCGCTTGCCGGTATGCGCAAATTGAATAGACAGTCGATGGTTTCCAACAATAATGTGATCACCGTTGACACTCGCGCGAAGGTTGGTGATGGAAATTTGAACTGCAAATAAACTTAATAAAATTTATACACTAATGCGTACAACATTACGCATCGCTTCATATACCAAAGCGGCCCGTGTTGCGCCTTCACTGGCCGTGCCCGACATCCGGATGTGGGCCGACCAGATCAAAGCATGCTAGATTAAGTAAAGCGGCTGTACTCCGGCGATTTGCCTGGTGCAAGATAGTTTTATCGATCCGGATTCAGCGCATACACCAAAAGACACGGATAACACCGCGCTGGCAATTCGATAAATGGATCTTCGAAAGCTTAGTAACTCGCTGGCTGTTTTGGCCGCCATCCTGGTCATCGTAGTCCTGTCGCTGCTGATTGTTGAGTCTCGGTCTGTCAAAGACGAACACTACGCTTCACAAGCAGAACGAACCCGTCTGATCGAGACCATGCGAACAGATCTGGCCGCATTGCTCGATGGAATGACGACCGCGATTGCATCCGGAGCGCGCATCTCTCCTGCTGTTGAGCTCGTCAATGTACGCCTCCGGGAAAACGCACAGGCGCTGGATGAATTCGAGCAGGTATTGCCCCGGATTGCCGACGAGGTATCGCCTCTCAAGGAATTCGACAATGCACTGACGCTGTTCCTGATAAGTAGTCAGACCTTCATGTCCACCCAGAACACCCTTGCCGAAGCGCTGCAACGATTTCAGGAAGCGTCACCGGAATTGGTAAGAAACCTGCGAGAAAGCGGGCGCACCGCACAATCCGGCACAGCGTTTTCGTTGGCCATCGATGCCATTGACTTTTCGACCGGGCAGCGGACATCTGATCCCGCGCAACTGCGCGAGCGCATCGAGGATCTGCGCAACGATCCGGCGTTTGCCGAACAATCGCCGGAAATGGCGGCTACGTTCCTCGCCACAGCAGAAACGGTTGTAGAACAGCATGTGGCGGCCGAACTGACGCTTGGCGCGATCCGTCGCAACCCGGTGATCGCGAAACTAGCAGCGTTGGAAGCAGCGGATGCCGCCGTCAACCGGACAGCGATGCAGCGCGCTGAGACTGCGCAATTACTGCTTGCCGTCTGCGCCGTCCTGTTATTGCTGGGTGCGGCATTTGCAATCTACAAATTGCAGTCGAGCTATCGTCAGCTGAACCAGAGCAACCAGGACCTGCAGCGCTCGAATGACACGCTCGAGGAGCGCGTCAGTGTGCGCACAGAGGAACTGGAGAAAGCCTATGACGATCTGAAGGAGTCACAGGTACAGCTGATTCACGCAGAAAAGATGTCGTCGCTTGGCGAAATGATCGCTGGCATCAGCCACGAGATAAACACACCGCTGTGGTACCTGATGAGTAATTCAAGCGTAATTCAGGAACTGCTGGATTCTGTCGGCGAACTAAGTGATGTCGCGGAATCTATGGTCGAGGCCGCGCTCTCCGGGCCGGAAAATAACAAGTCGTTACGGAGCGGGCTCGTCGACATGCACAGGATGATGAAGTCGGGAATCAAGGAAGAAATAGATGAGGCGAAAGGCCTGATGCAGGATAGCATCGACGGACTGGAAGAGCTGTCGACGCTTGCACAGGGACTGAAAGACTTTAGTCGACTGGACCGTGCAGAACAGTCCGCATTCAACGTTAACGAAGGACTGGACAAGGCACTGCTGATCATTAACAACCGGCTAAAAGGTCGAATTTCCGTGCACAAATACTACGGTGCCGTGCCGACGATCTATTGCGCTCCTTCGCAGCTAAACCAGGTTTTCCTGAATATTCTGACCAATGCGGCGGACGCAATAGACGGACTTGGCGACATCGTACTGCAGACCCGTGAAGAAAACGGCAAGGTCATCATCAGCATTGGCGATACCGGCGCCGGAATTCCGGCGGACGTCCTGCCGCGGATTCGCGACCCTTTCTTCACAACCAAAGAGATTGGCAAAGGTACGGGGCTCGGCATGTCTATCGTTGACCAGATTGTGGCTGCGCATAAAGGCGAATTACACATTGAGTCGAAACAGGGCAAGGGCACAACGATCACGATCGAACTACCGCTTGTAGATCATGGCAACCTTGTAATTGAGCACGATCGAGATGCTGAAATTCCAGACATCATCAAAATGATCCCTGCCGTGAACCAGGGCCATGGACAGCTCACGCAGGATTATGGCTCTCCTCCAGCTGTGTGATCTGAGACACCATCAGACTATGAAACGTGAAAGCAATCCAATGCACCGCGGGAATCGAATATGAACAACCGGCCAAACATTTTATTCGTGGATGACGAGCAGAGAGTGCTGAATTCCATGCGCGCGCTGTTTCGCCGCGAATTTGACCTGTTTCTAACGACGGACGGAGCAGAGGCGGTCAGGATCGCCGCTAACAACCGGATCGATGTAATCGTTGCGGACCAGCGAATGCCCGGTCTGTCGGGAATCGAGGTTCTTGACCAGGTCAAGAAAATGTCTCCCAATACGATTCGCATACTTTTAACCGGCTACGCTGATCCGGCCGCCGTGAATGACTCCATTAACATCGGAGAAGTATTCCGCTTCCTCGGCAAACCCTGTGCGCCGAAAGTCCTGAGAGAAACGCTGCGGCTGGCTGTCCATGCAACCCGGCCGGCAACGCACACTAACCCGCCCCGCCTTGAACCGGTCGCGGCTATACAGTCTGCTGCCCGGCAGGCACCGGAGGTAGCGCTCGACGTCACCAGCAGCAACGAGTTACCCGTGCTGCGGCCTGTGCCGCTGGGCCAACCCCGGAGTAGCCCTCCGCAAATGAAGCAACCTGCGAAGGAAGTCGGGGTCGTTGTTTACACCGTCGATTCCGCATTTGCAGAAACGGCGATCCGAACTATTTCGAATGAGCGCAGCACACTGCTCGCAACGTCACTGATCCGGGCCATGCGAGCGCTGGAGGAGGACTCTTCCGGTGTTTTGATCACTGACATAACAACAGAATTCGCACGATTGCAGCGAATCATCAGTGCACTGAAACAGTGCGTACCAGAGCTGGTCACCGTTGTCGTGGCCGACAGTCGGGACTCAAACAATATGATCAGCCTGATCAATTACGGTCAGGTTTTCCGCTACGAGCAGAAACCAGTCGCGCCCAATCAACTGCTCCAGGACATCGATGCTGCAGCGGCCAAGCACGTAAATCTGCGGAACAACCCTGAAATGGCGAGTCGCCATACGGTTGAAGATATACCACATAACGCTTTCCGGCCAACGGTGCCGCTACCACCGGCTGCCAGGACGAACGGCGGCTTGCGACAGGAGAGCCTGCGCGCAATAGGAGGCCAGCTGTAGGGATTCGAATTGATGGAATCTGCAAATTCGAAAGAATACAGTTCACTGCCACTGGTACTCGGAATCACGGCAGCCATTGTCGTCAGCGCGTCAGGCGGCTGGTTTGCGCTGGGTGGGAAAACGCCCGACAGTATTGCTGAGGCCGAAGTAGCCGCCGAATTCGTCCCGGCAGCCACAGAGGAACCTGTGTCTGAGACCGTGGCTGCCGTCGCGATTGCAACGGCGTCTACGGAGGACGTGGTCGAACACTCCATCGATGTCGATGCGAATCTTCGCAAGGCGCGGCTGGCTGCCGCTGCCGATTTGCTCGTCGCGCCAACGGACCAGAATGCACTCTACTTCTACGGTCGAGTGTTAACTGCAGATCCTGATCACGCCATCGCAAATGCAGAGCTTGATGCGCTGCTGGCTTCAATAATGCTTATCGTCGATGACCATCTGGCTGCAGACGAGTTTGATGATGGCTACGATCTTGCGATGGCCGCCTCGCAGCTCAGGCCGGCTCATCCGCTTATAGACGAAATGCAAAATGACCTCAATGAATACGTCGCGGCACTTGCGGACGAAGCGTCGAGGCTGGCGGAGAGCGGCAATGATGAGGAAGCTACCGCCAAGCTGGCCACGCTGAAAGGCCTGCCTGGCCTGAGTTCCGACTTCGTTACTTCTGCCGAACAGGTGGTTCTCGAGACTCAGCAAACGAGGACTGAGCAACAGCAGCTCGAGGACGAAGCGCTGCAGAAAGAACAGGCGGAACAGGAATGGCTGCAGAAAATCAGCGACGCCATTGCGGCGGAAAACCTGATTACGCCGCCGGGAGAAAGCGCTCGCGATTATCTTGCGGAGCGCGATGAACCGGCTGAACTCAAGGAACAGTTGTCTACCCAGCTACGTGACGCGCTGCTGATCGCCGCCCAGAACAAAGTCGACGCCGGCGAACTTGACGACCTGGAATCCTACCTCGCAGCCAGTCTCGACTTTGGCGTTGACGAGGAAACGGTCGCTGCGCTTCGGACGGATTTTGAAAGTAAGAAACTGGAGCAGGAAAGCAGGACTTCGATCGCGCTCAGCGAGTTTGTTCGTTTGACTTCGGCTCCGGCCAAATATCCTACTCGTGCCAGCCAGCGAGACATTACGGGTTGGGTCGAGGTCACGTTCACAGTGACCAAGGCTGGCAAAACGGCAGATATTGAAGTGCTGCGCGCAGAGCCAGAAGAGGTTTTTGACATTTCCGCAATGGAAGCAGTCAAGAAGTGGACTTTCGAGCCACGGCAATACCAGGGCGAGCCCATTGATCAGCGGACAACTGCGCGTCTCGTTTTTGACCTGGAATAAGCGAAACCACGACCAGCTAAACGAGGAAAGCAGAAAGTTATTTAGCCGTCGCGGTCAGCCCCGCATGCCGCCCACAGGCGCTTTCCGGCATCTGCATCAAGTTCGTTGACTCGACGTTGTGTCCAGCCGGAATGAAATTTCCCGCCACACGCAGCGCACGGCCAGCTGATTTTCTGCTGGTTAGCCGGCTTGCCGAGAGGTGATGTACTATGTCCCTGCAATTTCCATTGTAAAAATAAACAAGAACACGAGGCGCGTGCCCGCCGTTGAGCGCTGAAACCGACAATATTCCTGGCAAGGACAAACTCCGCATGCTGCCATCGATCGATCGGCTGTTGCTTCAGTCTGGCGGCGTTGTGGAAAAGTATGGCCACAGGGCGACTACCGTTGCGCTCCAGGAAGTTGTTCAGAATCGCCGTGAGCGGATTGTTTCCGGCCATCATGCGAGCACCGATGAAGATTCCATCACACAGGCGGCCGAACGAATACTGGAAACCCGGGCGACCCCTGAAACCAGGCCTGTTTTCAATCTGACCGGCACCGTGCTGCACACGAATCTTGGGCGCGCAGTTCTGCCCGAGAAGGCCATTGCAGCAATTTCGTCTGCGGCGATGGATTACAGCAACCTCGAACTCAATCTTGCTACCGGTAAACGGGGAGATCGGGAGAGCCATGTTGAAAGCCTTGTGTGCGAACTCACCGGTGCCGAAGCGGCGACCTTTGTCAACAACAATGCTGCGGCGGTTCTGCTTGTCCTTAACACGCTGGCAATGAATCGTGAGGTTCCGGTTTCCCGTGGTGAACTGGTGGAGATCGGCGGGTCTTTTCGCATTCCCGAGGTGATGCAGCGAGCCAACTGCACATTGATTGAAGTTGGCGCGACTAACAGGACACATATCAAAGATTTCCGTGATGCGATTAACGAGCAAACCGCGCTACTGATGAAAGTACACACCAGCAATTACAAGATTGAGGGCTTCACGAAAGAAGTATCGATTTCAGAGCTTGCAAAACTGGCCGCCGAGTTCGAACTGCCGTTCGTAATGGATCTTGGTAGCGGCAGCCTGGTCGACTTTGGTCGCTTCGGTCTGCCGCACGAACCTACCGCGGCGCACATACTTTCACAGGGCGCAGACGTGATCACGTTCAGCGGGGACAAGTTACTCGGCGGCCCGCAGAGCGGATTGATCGCAGGCAGGGCGGATCTGATTGCCCGTATCAAGGCGAATCCGCTGAAGCGGGCATTGCGCCTGGACAAAATGACGCTGGCTGGACTGACCGAGGTGCTGAAACTCTATCGCAATCCTGACGGACTCGAGCAGAACCTGCCAACGCTACGACACCTGACCCGGCCGGCGGAGCAAATTCGCCAACAGGCCGAACGAGTCGCACCAACAATTGCTGCAGTATTGGGTGAGCGGTATTGCGTGGAGGTTTGCGACGCAGCCAGCCAGATTGGCAGCGGTTCTTTGCCGACCGAGACGATTCCCAGCAGCGCGATTGGAATTCGATCGGCCAACATCGGGGAAGACAACACACACTCAATTGCGGCTGCGTTTCGCGCGCTGCCAACGCCGGTCATCGGTCACACACGAAAGGGCAGCTTTATGCTCGATTTGCGCTGCCTCGATGATGAAGCGCGCTTCGTTGCCCAGCTGGGATCTCTGCGGATTTGATCGTTGCTACGGCAGGTCATGTCGACCACGGCAAGACCGCATTGGTCAAAAACCTCACAGGCGTTGAGACAGACCGCCTGGAGGAAGAACAGCGCCGTGGCCTGTCGATTAACCTGGGCTATGCATACTGGCGACCGGACGAGCAGACTGTCGTCGGTTTTATCGACGTCCCCGGTCATCGCCGGTTTATTAACAACATGATCTCCGGCATCAGTGGCATCGATCTTGGAATGCTGGTGGTTGCCGCCGATGATGGCCCCATGCCGCAAACCCTGGAGCACCTGCAGGTGATGCGCCTCCTTGGTGTGGAACACTATGTTCTTGTCGTCACCAAATGCGACCGCGCCGATAAGGCGACTATTCAACGGGCCTGCAGGAATGCGTCTGCACTGTTGCCGGAAAAGACACCGATTCACAAGGTTTCCAACACCACGGGTGACGGCCTTGAAGAACTCAGGGCGGAACTGAAGCAGCGGGCACGCAACTGGACTCAGCGAGCGGGGCGCGGTCACTTCAGAATGTCTATTGACCGTGTATTTCACCTGCAGGGCCGCGGCCCGGTCGTCACTGGCACAGTCGCATCGGGCTCCGTAACCAATGGCGAAAACCTCGTGCTCCAGCCACAGCAGAAAATCCTGCGTATACGCGGTATTCACACACAGGATGCGCCTGCATCGCTCGCCAGTGCGGGCGACCGATGCGCCCTCAATGTTTCGGGCGATATCCATAAAGATGACATTCTGCGCGGCGACTGGGTGACCGGCGAATGCTGCATCGGCGCAACGATGAGATTTGATACACAAATTCGTTTGTTACCGGATGCGGCTTTTCCGTTAAAGCATTTGTCGGACGTCAAGCTGCATATAGGCGCCAAGCACCTCACAGCAAGACTGATACTGCTGCGCAGTGAGAACACTTCCGCGGCGCGTATTCAGCCGGGAGAAACCGCACTCGCACAGCTCGTCACCGACCGGCCAATACTGTGTTGCCATGGTGACCGTTTCCTGTTGCGCGACCACGGAGAAACGGCAACGCTGGGTGGTGGCTTCGTGCTTGACCCGCAGGTACAAAAAGATCGCAAATCATCAGTCGCCCGACTACATTTCCTTGCGGCGATGAAACACGGTGATATCGAAGATGCAATTAGTGCCGCGCTACATGATGCGCATTGCACACTGGACTATGGTGCATTGCTGAGGTCATGGAACATTGATGCGGCGGATCGACCCGGCATGCACTTGCCCGGTATAGCGAGAATCCAGAGCCAACACACCGAGATCTGGCTGGCCGAATCAAGATGGGCCGGTTTGAAGAAATCAGTTCTCGATACAATTATCACATTGCATCGCGACAACCCGAACGAAGCGGGATTCAAACCTTCGGTGGTCGCAAGCGCGGCTCTGCCGACTCGCAGCCAGCCCTTTTTTCAGCCCGCAATCGTCGCGCTAATGAAATCGGGCGATGTTCTCATAAATGATAGCTTGCTGGTTGCAAAGGAAAATGCAGAGATTGCATCGAGTGACACGCACGAATGGTTAGTAGTGTCAGCCTGCCTGCAAAAACATGCACAACAGATTCCGACGTTGACGCAGCTGCAACAGGAATGCGGAATTGATCGCCAGACGCTGCTGCAGTGTATTGGTCGGGCCCAGCGCGAAGATAAATTAGTCAAGATTAACGCCAAACGTTACGCGCTAACTTCGATCTTGAGGGAATGCGCTCAGGCCGCGCTGGATTTGACATCGGACCAGCCGGAGTTAACCGTTGCCAAATATCGCGATCACCTCGGCTGCGGCCGCAATATCGCTGTCGATATTCTCGAATATTTTGACGGCATTCGATTTACCCGCCGTGTGGGAGAAGCTCGTATAATATTGAAGCGAACGATGCCGGCCAGGTTTTTCAATGCCTGAAAACGAAGGAAGAGCGATGTCCCCGGTGGGGCGCCTGGTCTTCAAAACCAGCGAGGTGCATAGAATGCGCCTGGTGGGTTCGACTCCTACCTCTTCCGCCATTACCCGCTTGTCCGCAGAGAAGCCTATTGGGCGTTAAGGAGTTCCCTGGCATAGGCTAAGACGGTCTCGGAATGGACCCGGACCTGGTAGCGCTCGACGAAAATCTTGCCGACGATCTCCTGATCCGGATTCAGCACATAGATGCCAGGATAAGGAAGGCCGTAATTCTCGTCCCCGGGGGCATACTCATCGTTGAGGATACCCAGCGACTGAAAACTTGAGGCGTCGATATCGGACAGAAACGGATAGTCGATAGAGCCGGCCTCAATGAAAGCCTGCTGCAATTCCGGAGAATCGTAGGTCATTGCGACCATGCCGATACCAGCCTTTTCAAATTCGGCCGTATATTCCTGCAGCTGCCCGAGCTGCCTTCTACAGAATGGTCACCAGTCAACCGAGCGCATGGCGATGAAGATCATGCCTTTATCGCGAATGAAGCGGTCTACGGTTGTGATCTCTTGACCCTGATACATAGCCCGGATTGCCGGGAACTGCGCACCAACCTGGACACCGGGATTAAAAGCATCGGTAATTTCAGTGACGAACATGTTCGCAAATCTGTCCTCAACCGGCGCGCTTTGACTGGCCGCCGGCTCTGCCGATGGCGCAGCTGCCACTTCTTCGACTTGCGCCTGCTGCGCGCTTTGCCCACAGGCGGCCAGCGATGCAAGCAACATCGCTGCGAGTAATCGGTCGGATAATTTAGGTATCAGTTTCAATTTGGCTCGATTGGTAAACGCTTGCCGATTTCGCGTAGTGCAGCGAAATACGCCGGTCCGGTGAAATATACAAGGAAGTTGCTGGCCTGTCTCCCCTTACGTGAGCGAGCCTCGGTTTTAAGTTGTCCTGTTTTGAGCTAGTCTCGGCCTGTCAGTTGTCCTCGTGGTCCGATGATGCAGGCTTTCCGCTACTCACAATCCCCCTACTCGATTCGTGACGACTTGAGCGCCGCCTATCGTGCGTTCTGGTCGCGCCTGGCCAGTCCCGGCAGCTGGTGGACCGGTGCTGAGCGGGTGGCGATCGCGCAGGAAAGTCGTCACGCGGTTAAATGTCGATTCTGCGCAGAACGCAAAGAGGCTCTTTCTCCTTACAGCTTTGCTGGCGAACATGAACACGCCGGCACGCTGGACCCGCTGGTCGTGGACGCGATTCACCGCATCATTACTGATCAAACGCGCATTACTCAGAGCTACGTCGACGACAACGCGGGCGAGGGCCTGAGCAAGGAACACTATGTGGAGCTGGCAGGCATCGTCGTGGTTACCTTCAGTATCGACGAGTTCCACCGTGCGCTTGGCTTGCCGCTGGAACCGCTTCCCGATCCGCTAGCCGGCGAACCAACACACTACCGACCCGCGCATGCCGTGGCAGGCACGGGTTTCGTGCCAATGATTCCGGCCGACGGCAACGTCGGGCAGGAAGCTGATTTGTGGCCAGAGGGCGCCAACGCCAATGTGCTGCGAGCCTTCAGCGTGGTGCCCGACGCAGTGCGTGACTGGATGCTGGTGGGCAATGCCCAGTATCTGTCGATGGAAGGCATGCAAATCTTTGCCGGCGACACCGGTCGCTGCATCGACCGGATGCAGATAGAACTGGTGGCCGCCAGGGTTTCGTCGCACAACGAGTGCTTCTACTGAACTACCTCACATTCCATGATGCTCAGTTTGAGTGCCAAGACTACCGAGACAGCCGTCGATCTGCAGATGGTCAATGGCTCATCTGCAAGTGATGCGCAGGGAATCGCTCACGCCAATGAACTTGCCTCTTTTGCAGAAGCGATTGCACAGCGTGATGCTGCAAAGATCAAACGTACCAGGGACGCCTTAGCGGAAGTCGCCGGTGACGCAATCATGATTGACGCAGCTGCGGTTGCTGCCAACTTCCAGCGCATGGTGCGCATCGCGGATTCAATGGGCATACCGATCGATGACAAGAACGTTGAAGCGGGTGCGGGTATTCGCCAGGAACTGGAGTTGGGCCGCTTCGCTTCCGCACAGAATACGCCCAGCGCCAATCGTTGATCACAATCGAAAAAGTTTCGGCTGGTCGTGCGGCAGCAAATTATACGAATCTAGCCCGCATAATTTCCCAGGAAAATCTTGACGTCAGATTGATCGTGAGGCGCGGATAGGTGGGTGACTAAAGATTTAGTGCGATCCCGGTTTTCCAGACTAAACTAGCTGGCGTTAGCAATATCGCCTGCTTCTGCCATTTCATTGGCTGCCAGAATTCTGGCTTCTGCGTCATGCACCAACGCTTCCGAATCAGCATGTCTGCCCTCCTTGAACGTAACTGCCTGGGTATCGACATTCAGCTCGTCCTTCTCGTCGCAGTCGCGATTCCGAGCACTTAGTTGTTCCTCAAATCGATAACGCGCCGTTTCCACGCCATCCAGATTCGAACCTGCAAGCAAAACGCAAAAAGTATCGTGAGAGAGGCGCGCCACAACATCCGAATTGCGGAAGCAGGCCATTAGCAGATGTGCCAGCTCGACTGTTACGGCATCTCCTTCAGGGCGTCCATTATCCTCTTCGATATCGCGCAGGTTCTGCAGGTGAAACATAAGCAGGGTTGCCGGTTGGTCGGTCCGCTTGCACATTGATATCAGGTGATCGGCAATTGTGAACATGCCGCTTCGACTAGAAAGGCCGGTAACCGGGTCGATCGTCGACGCGTCAGCGGTAATCATTTCTTCCTCGATCATGCGGCCGAGCTCGCGCAGCAGCGACAGCTGCTCTGAAGACATCTCCCTGGGCTTGTTATCAATAATGCAGAGAGTACCGACACGGCTGCCGTCCGGAGCAGCGAGCGGGTACCCCGCATAGAAGCGTATATTCGGATCTCCACAAACGAGCGGGTTATCACAAAAACGCTGGTCCTCAGGAGCGTTGTTGACGACCATGATCTTGTCATCAAGTATCGCGTGGCCACAGAAGGACACGTCCCTCGACGTCTCCTCGGCATCCAGACCCTGGCGGGACTTGAACCATTGCCGGTCGGCATCAACCAGGCTCACTAAAGCGATGGGCGTTGCAAACACCTGCTTCGCAAGCCGGGTAACGCGATCGAAACGCTCCTCTGGAGGCGTGTCTAACAGCCTCATGTTTCGCAACGTCTGAATTCGTCTCGCCTCGTTGGACGGAATTGCTGGCTTGATCACTTTTCGGCACTCGAATGGCCCAATAAGTAATACTTATCGGCGCCATTAGACATAACTTTAGTCCGAGTTCACGATCTGCCGGGCACCGTCCGAGCAACATTGTGTGGTGCTCGGGGCAATTGATCGTTAATGCCGAGTCAGGGACAAACACTCAAGGTACATGATTAGGAAAGGAAAAGACTGCAACGGTCCGTTTGCTTTCCCAAGTCCAAATTTACATGGATCAGCTATTCGGAGAATAGCAAAGTCGGGCCTGGTTCAAGTGTCAGCAGTTCGCCAATACAGATCAGATCCATTTCTTCAGCACGAACGCACTTCTCAAATTCACCCAGATCTTCCGGCGTGACCGCAACCAGCAGTCCCCCGCTTGTTTGCGGATCACACAGTAGTGCACGGTGCGCGTCTCCGGTCGATTGCATTTGTTCACCGTAGCTTGCGAAGTTACGCTCGGTGCCTCCGGGAATACACCCTTCTTTGATGTACAGATCCACGCCATCAATCCTCGGAATTTTTTCTATGTTCAGTCGTGCTCGTACATTGCTGCCCTCGCAGACCTCCAGAAGGTGGCCCGCGAGTCCGAAACCAGTGACGTCGGTCATCGCGCTTACCGCCCGGACACCGCCCAGTGCAGCACCGATGCGATTTGGCAGGCACATCCAGTCGCGCGCTACGCCGACATGCTCGTCATGCAGCATTTGCCTTTTCTCAGCGGTAGTCAGGATGCCTATACCCAGCGGCTTGGTCAGGAATAACAGGTCACCCGGTTGCGCACTATCATTGCGCTTCAGGTTTGCAAGCTTTACTTCGCCTGTTACAGCGGCACCAAATATAGGTTCCGGAGAATCGATGCTGTGCCCGCCGGCCAGCCGGATCCCGGCATCGGCGCAGGCCTGACGTCCGCCGTCAACGACCGCGCTGGCGACCGCAGCATCCAGTTTGTCGGTTGGCCAACCAAGCACGGCTATGGCCAGCAGTGGGTAGCCGCCCATCGCATAGACATCGCTGATTGCATTGGTTACCGCAATGCGACCGAAATCAAACGGATCATCGACGATGGGCATGAAAAAATCGGTAGTGCTGATAACACCGCGCCCATCACCTAGGTCATAGACCGCGGCATCATCCCGCGTATCGTTGCCAACCAGCAGGCGCTCGTCCTTCTCAAGATGCAATCGGGACTGCAGAATGTCTGTCAGCATTGACGGGCTGATTTTGCAGCCGCAGCCGGCACCGTGACTGTATTCCGTCAGCCTGACATTCGTGTTTGCGGGCACGATCGCTAGCCGGCTCTGTTTATGGATTGACTGACCAGTTTTTTCGCTTCATCTGCGCCGTGCCAATCACCGATCTTGACCCATTTGCCGGGTTCCAGGTCTTTGTAGTGTTCGAAGAAGTGCTCGACCTGCAGCCGAGTTATCTCGGGCATGTCGGAGAACTCCGTAATATGGTCATATTTTTTGGTGAGGCGATGTGACGGAACGGCGATTATTTTTTCGTCCTGACCGGCGTTGTCTTCCATGATCAGGACGCCGATTGGCCGAGCGTTAATCAGACACCCGGGCACCAATGGGCGCGTATTGCACACCAGGACATCTATCGGATCGCCGTCCTCGGACAAGGTATGCGGCACGAAACCATAGTTCCCCGGATAGGACATCGGTGTATACAAAAATCGGTCCACGACGAGGGTGCCAGCTTCCTTGTCAAGCTCATACTTGATCGGCTGCCCGCCAAGCGGCACTTCGATTATGACGTTGACGTCTTCTGGCGGATTATCGCCAATGCTTATTGCATCGATTCTCATCGCGTTATTCAGGTAATCAGGAAGTGGAGGAGTTTGCCATCTAATTCCGGGCAGAGATAGCGCCAACGCTGGTTAGCGCAAAGCAATGAAACTGCGGCAATTCGTTCAGCGGTAGGTATCAGCGACGATCCGTTCGATCTCAGCCTGCATTTCAGCCACCCGCTGCGGGTGTTTTGCGGCCACGTTGACTTGCTCGCCCAGGTCGTTTGCCAGGTTGTAAAGTTGCGGAATGGTTTCGAATCCGCCCTCAATATCCTTGTCCTCTGCAACCCAGTCGAAGGTGTTTTCTCCGGAGAACGGTGCGATGTATTTCCAGTTTTCGTCGCGCAATGACAGTGTCCCCACGGACTCTTCCAGCAACAGGTTTCGCCCGCTTGACGTACGGCCGAGCCAGGCATCGAGGTGATTGCGACTATCCACGGCTTCGCCGGCTTCGAGTTTAATGCCGACGAGCTCGGCCATCGACGCATAGATATCAACTTGCGAAAGCAGCGCGCTGCTGGTTTTTGCTGTGACGGTACCGGGCCAGTAGACGACCGTAGGAATTCGGGTGCCGGCTTCAAACGCGCTGTACTTGCCGCCGCGAAACGGACCGGCAGGCGTGTGCTTTCCCAGCAGTTCGACGGACTGGTCAGCATAACCGTCGTCAAGCACAGGTCCGTTGTCACTGGTGAAAATCACCAGCGTATTGTCGGCGATGCCAAGTGCTTCGAGTTCCTCGATAATCTCACCGACCATCCAGTCCGTCTGGACGATGGCGTCGCCCCTCGGTCCCATCGAACTCTGGCCCTCGAAGCGGCCGTTCGGCAGACGAGGCACATGGATGTCATGAAAGGAATGAAACAGGAAGAACGGCTGATCCCTGTTTTGCCGCATGAATTGCACAGCCTTTGCAGTGAAAATGTCCGGAAAGTCCTCGTCCGTCCACAACGCAGACTCACCGCCGCCCATATGCCCGATCCGGCTGACTCCATTAACGATTGTATCGCTGTGTTGCGGGTCTGCATTGAAGCGCAACAGTTCAGGGTTTTCGTAGCCGGTCGGGCGAGTGCCGACTTTGCCCTGGTAGCTGATCGCTATTGGATCCGAAACCTCGAGATCCACGACATTTCGATTTTCTACGTACACCGAAGGTACGCGATCACCGGTAGCGGGAAGCAGGAAACTGTAATCGAAGCCTATATCGAGCGGCCCGGGACGAATTTCAGTATTCCAGTCCATGTTGCCGCCGCCGAGCCCGAGGTGCCACTTGCCAACCACCGCGGAGACATATCCTGCGCGCTGCAGCATTGTTGCAATAGTCGGCTTGCCGGGCGGAATTAGCAGTGGCGCATCTCCTTCAAGGATATCTGCCGCTACGCGAAAGCCATGCTCGCCGGTCAGGAGTGAGTACCGAGACGGTGTGCAGGTTGCGGCTGTACTGTGCGCGTCCGTGAAGCGGATGCCGTTTTCGGCCAGGCTGTCGATGCTGGGTGTCTGCACGCCGACGGCCCCGTAACTACCGACATCACCGTATCCCAGGTCGTCGATGTAGAAAATGACGAGGTTGGGTTTGCGTGCGTCGACGTTAGCCGGTGCATTCTCCGGTGCGCTTTCATCACCTGGAACACACGCACCCAGCAAAAACACCAGCAAGGCGAATATCCGCAAGGCTCTGATCGGCATCATGAAACCCGGTCCTGGTCAGTTTCCAAGACGATAAACTGTTGGTGCAGGATCAGCAACAGAACGAGAGACGAAGTATAAAGCGCCCAGGCCGGCATCCTTCTTCCTGCCTGACTACTCAGCTTTATACGCTGCGGCTTTGTCGGGTCGGGCCCATTTATCGTAGAGGAGCAGCGCAGCCGCGCGCGCCTCCGTTGTGCGTTCGTGATCAGCCCCCCACTGCCCTTCTACGGTCTCAAGCCCGGAAACAATCAGCTTCTCTGCTTCCTCGTACTGGCCAGTCATTGCGAGACAGCGCCCAAGGCGCCACTTCACATCGCCAAAAACCCAATGTCCGGGAAGCCGCGATTCGAATACGTCAGCTGCCTGTCGATAGGCGGGTATGGCCAGATCGTAGCGCTCGCGAAGCGCGTTCGCTTTGCCGAGACTGGCGAGCGCGAACGCGAGATTAGGAGAATCAGGCGTATGCAGACTGATCAGTCTGATCGAGTCTTCGAATAGCGAAATCGCTGTCTCGTAACGACCCCGTTCAAGTTCGACCAGCCCAAGGCCATTCACTACGTAAAGATTGTAGCTGTTATCCGGCCCATAGAGCCGCGTGTTCATATCCAGTGCCTTCTCGTAGACCTCGGTTGCCTCATCGAGCTTGCCAAAGTTTTTGAGCGTGGAACCCATGCCCAGCAGGATTTCGGTGAACTCGGAATGGTCGCCTTTATAAAAGAGTTCGCGAATGCGCAGCGCTTCTTCGAATTCCGCGAGAGCCTCTGCGTAACGGGTTTGATGGTTCAACAAATTGGCCAGGTGTGAGCGAGACTGCGAAACCTGCAATGAATCCGGGCCGTATTCGCGGGTATACAAATCCAGGGCCTGGCGGTATCCGTTTCCGGCACCCTCATAATCACCCTGCAAATGGAGTATGCGACCCACGCGCGTATATCCGGCCGCCTGGCCTGGCAGGTCCTGCAAGGTCTCGCTTACGCTCAACGCCTGTTCCGCATAGGCAAGCGATCCTTCGTAGTCTCCAGCAATATCAGAAATCTGCGCAAGCCTGACCAGAACGTCCGCGTACTCGGCACTTTGTTCACCGTTAAGCTCGCTGCGAATCTGTCGTTCCCGTTCAAAAACCTCCGTGGCTTCAGTCGCCATTCTCCAGCTCTGGTACGCGAGGCCCATTGCCTGAAGAAGCGCTGCCTGCACTTCCGGCTGGCCCGACAGTTCGTTTTCGATACGCTCCCGACCTTTCTCGAGAATCTCGAGCGCGGTTTGATCCGCGGGTTCGATATTCGGATCGGCTGAATCGAAAATGCTGATGAGGAAAGCCGTTGTTTCCTCTGCCCTGTCTCGCTCCAGTGCAATCTCATTCGCCTGGCGTTCGGATGTAATCGCCGACCTGACGGCAAGAATTGCGATGCTGGTCAGTGCCATTGCTGCAAACCCGGCGAACGCAACGCCAAGTCTATGGCGGCCGACAAATTTTCGCGCACGATACCATGGGGATGGCACCTTGGCAGTTACAGGAAGACCGGCCAGGAAATTGCGCACGTCGTTGGCAAGACTTTCTACTGATTCGTACCGCTCAACGGGGTCCTTGGCAAGCGCCCTGGCCACGATCGCGTCAAGATCTCCCTGAAATTTCGGATTCTCTGTGCTCATGAGCGGTGGAATCGCGGTGGTCGCGTGTTCACACATATCCGTCAGGCTCATGCCGTCATAGCGGAGTGGCGCCCGACCGGTCAGCAAGACGTAGATCAGTACGCCGATTGAATAGACATCTGTTGTGACATCAACGGGATCGCCGCGCAGCATTTCCGGACTGGCGAACGCCGGGGTTGCCGGTCTTTGCGTAATTCTCGTCAGTTCGTCGGTCGCAACGTTTGGTTCAAGCATCTTGGCGATACCGAAGTCGAGCAGTCTTACCTGGCCGCTGTCGGTTACCAAAACATTGCTGGGCTTTAAGTCTCGATGGATAATCAGGTTGCGATGCGCAAACTGGACAGCCTTCGCAATATCCAGGATTAACGACAGTCGGCGCCTGGTTTTGAGCTGGTGTTGATTGCAATAATCATCAACAGGCAACCCCGCCACAAAATCCATAACGAAATACGGCACGCCGTCTTCCGTAACGCCTCCGTCGAGCAGCCGCGCGATATTGTCGTGCACGAGTCGCGCAAGAATTTGCCGCTCAACGAGAAATCGTGCGCGCGCCTGATCAGTATCAAGGCCGGTGGGCAATATCTTCAGTGCCGCACGCTGTTCGAACTGCTCGTCGGCGCGCTCTGCAAGATATACCGCACCCATTCCGCCTCGGCCGATGCATTCGCGGAGCCGCCACTGCCCGATGATCTTGTCTTTTGGCAGCACCGCGTCGTCGCCAGCAAGTGCACCGAGACTGACCTTGCCCACCAGCCCGTCAAAATACTCTTCGGACTCGTTTGCAGCCTCTAGCAGGGTATTGACTTCATTTAAAAGATGCGGATCGCCGCCACAACTGCTCGTGACAAATTGTGCGCGCGTTTCCGGGTCTAGCGAGTTTGCTTCCAGGAAAATGTTGGCGGCCCGCTCGGAGATCACGATTGTGTTTCCTCGCTGACGCTGCCTCGCTGCAGTTTTAGTTCGCTGTACAGCCAGGCGCTTACGACCGTCCAGTCACGTTTGACGGTCGCCGGTGATACTGCGAGCGCGGTGGCGGCTTCTTCGATGGTCATGCCGCCGAATACCCGGCATTCGAACAGACGACAGTGGCGCGGATTGCTGTCTTCGAGCCGGTCAAGAAGCGTATTGATCTGCAGCAGATCATCGAGCGTGTTGTCTTCACCAAGGGACAACCCCGTCAGGGTTACCCGCACCGGGTTGCCACCCCGCTTTTGGGATGATACGCGTTCGGCATAGTTGATCAGAATCTGGCGCATCGCACGCGATGCTGTTGCAAAAAAATGAACTCGATCCTGATAGTTGGCGAGCGTGCGACTCGCAAGCCGCAGATAGGCCTCGTTGATGAGCGCAGTCGTATTGAGCGTGTCGTTGCCACTCCAGCGACGCCGGTGTGACCTGGCGATAACACGCAGCTCCTGAAAGACGGACCGGAACAACTCGTTGTTTGCTTCCCGGTCTCCTGCCGATGCCGCCTGCAACAGTTTTGTTATCTCGCCGTCGCTGCTCGACATGGTTCTCCCGAATGACCTGCTTCGCCCGCCCGAGGATAAGGGCAAGGTCGTCAACGCCTGTGGCAACAGTATATAAGCGTTGCACTGCCATCACGAATGCAGGCGCCGGAATATGCGTGCGAAATTGTCGGCGAGCAAAACTCAAAACTACGGCTCCATGAGTATTGGCGGGAGTTTCCGGTCTTATTTGGAGCAAACAGAAAATTTTCCAGTTTTGGCTCAACGTCGGATCCGGCAGTGCGTAAGCCTATGAAAAATCGCAATTTATGAAATATTCTTACTCCCGGTGATCGGGTTTCACCACGGTTCCTGTTTAAGTCAATAAGAAGTAGCTAACCGTGGAGACCGAACGTGAGTCGTCAGGTCGCATTGCTGTTTTACATTTCTCAGGCGTTGGTTATTGGCCTGCACCCGACTGCTGCCATCGGCGCTGCGGGGGATTCGAATAGTTTGCGGCTTGGCGGCTCCGCCACTGTTACGTCCGACTACCTGTTTCGCGGCATCTCCCAGACGCTGGGACGCCCGGCCATCCAGGGCTCGCTCGATATCGACCACGACAGTGGATTCTATGCCTATGTTTGGGGCACGAATGTTGATTTCTTTCCCGACGCGGAAACCGATGACGGTGCGCGCACCGAAATTGACCTTGCCGCCGGGTACGTTGCAGATATCGGCGATCGGTGGTCGATCGATACGATGTTTGTGCGTTACACCTTTCCTGGAACGAGGAGTGACTTCAACTACGACTACAACGAAATAATGTCCACGCTTCGCCTCGACGATCGAGTTGGCCTGACCGTAGCATATGCAGGAGATGTCGATGGCACAGCCACAGAAAGCTGGTATTACAAAGCGGACGCCAGCTTTGAACTGCCCGCCACTGTCGCACTGGACATATCCTATGGCTATTTCGACCTGGCACACGCATACGGAACCGGCTATGCCTTCGTCTCTGCCGCATTGACACGGGAATTCGGAGAGGCTGCGGCAACGCTCGCCTTTTACAGCGCATTCAACGGAGCAGAACAGATATTCTTTGCACAGGCCGAGGGCTCGCGACTGGCATTCTCGATTGACTTTATTTTCTGAACGATGCCTGCGCTTACGGATAGCTGGTTGTTGTTAGCGCTGCTTGCTGCCGGTTTTTGGGCGTTGTCCTGTGTCGTTGACGTTTGTCTTGTCGGCGAAGGCATCATTAAAAACGCGCTCGAAGGCACCATTATAATGGGGCTATTCAGCGTCATTCCACTTGGCTTTCTGGTGTCGGGGTCGTTCCTGACATCGCAATCGGTCGATTGGAGCGTCACGAATATTGCCCCCATCGGAACGGCTGCACTGGCTGGAATCTGCTATTTCCTGCACGCGTATTTTAATTTTCGCGCATTGTTCGCCGTCAACGATGCATCGAATGCGGAGATCTTTAACAATCTGACCGTGCTATTTGTGCCGATGTTCGCATTCGTTCTCCTTGGCGAGCGCCTGGATCCGATCTATTACGTTGCACTCGGACTGGCGCTGTGCGGGATTCTTACTCTCCTGCGAGGTCAGATTCGGAAAATGGGTGCGCACGTAATCATCTACCTGCTGGCATCCGTAATCTCAATGTCACTTGCAATGGTGCTGCAGGCCTGGGCGCTGCAGTACCTCGACTATACACATGCAGTCTTCTTTTTTTCATCCGCCACTTTAGCCGCCGCAATTTTTCTCCTGGCCCTTGATCGGGAGCGGCGCGAGAGAATCATCGGCTTGTGTCGGCGGATTGGCATTTTTTTTGCCGGTGTCGAACTTCTCGACATAGCAGCCGTATTGCTATCGCAGCGTTCCACAAGCATCGCACCCTCTGTGACGCTGGTTGCTGTCGCGGAATGTGCACTGCCGATTTTTATTATGGCGCTGAGTGCCCTGTACCTGTCCGGTTCGGGGTTGTGGCGATTTGCGTCGATCAGGATGCATGATTCCATTGCAATACAGGCCGAAGGATGGGGCACCAAAGTCGTCTCGATTAGTCTGATTGCCGGCGCCATTGTCGTGATGCATCTTGGCGGCCCACCCTGGTAAGAACAGGTCCGTTCGTTGGTACGCGGAAACCGGGTCAGAATGTTCAGTCCTTGCAGGCGGTTGGCAGTGGTTACGGAACCTGCGGAATTTTGGGCCCGGCGGATCGCTTGAGGCGATTCTCGCGCCACACGATTAGCAGGTTCGACGCAATGACGACCGCCGCACCGGCAAATACGATCGGCATTGGCCAGTCATTCCAGATCAGCCAACCAAACAGAATTGCCCAAATGATGCTGCTGTAACTGACGATGGCGACCACGGCCGCTGGCGTATGCTTCATTGCGACAGAGTAAAGCCACTGAGCGGCCGCCCCAGAGAGGCCTATACCGACGATAAGCGGTATCTCGGCAAGCGTTAGTCCTGTCGCGACAAACGGCAGGGCCAATCCGGTGATGAATGTTCCAATGACAAAAAAGTAAAAGGTGATGGTCTCCGGTCGCTCGTGCCCGCCCAGGTGACGCAGCAGAATACTCATCAGCGCCTGCAAAAGGGCCGCACACAACGCGACGATGACGCCCAGCGTATTCGTTTCGCCGGTTGGGTTGACCATGATTGACACGCCGACAAAACCGGCGAGGACAGCCGTCCATCGGTACGGGCCCACCCGCTCCTTCAGTATGGCTACGCCCAGAACCGGAATAAACAGAGACGCTGTAAACAAAAGCACCGTGGTCTCAGCCATTGGCATGAGCGCATAGGCGGCGAATGTTGTGGTCAGCGTTGCAGTTCCGATGACAGCGCGGACCGCAACCCACCGTGGTTTGCTCTGAATAATCAGTATCTCGCGGCGACCGAATATGAATATGGCGGTGAGGAATGGTACGCAGGCAATCAGGTTGCGATAGAACGCAATTTCGAGCACCGAGTGATTCGTACTCAGGTACTTTGCGAAAACGTTCATTATCGAGAACATCAGTATCGCGCCAACCGCTGCCCACATGCCCAGGACTATGCGCTCGGGTTCCTTCTCTTGTGTCGTTGCATCGGCCATGTCGGTGCGGATCGTAGCAGCTGCACACGAAATGCGGCTGAAATTTTGTTTACCGGACCAAATCGCGTTGTGCTTGACGCTCGCACTCCGAGGCCCCCTTTTGTCCCGTTTTCAGGCGGCGTTCCATGCTGACGGGAAGGATCGGGACTGGCGGTCGAACCTGCATTCTGGCCGCTGGCCGGCAGTTCACGAATCGGGTTTGCGGTATCGCTACTCCTCCCTTCCACGTCTGTCTGGTGCTGGCTCATTTGGGAACCTGGTCAGTTCTTCCGCATTACACGCTTTGGGATTCCTTTCGATCATGGGTTATACAGACCCGCCCCGCCTTGCATCCTGACGACACCCTTTGAGGAGGCTGCGTGGCGAAAAAATTGATGGAACTTTCAAACAGTACGAGTACAGTGCGCCACACAAACACTACTTTGGATATCTGAATGGACAGCATAATTTGGGTAGGCATATTCGTTTGCCTGTGTCACTCAGCGATGTTTTCAGGCCTGAACCTGGCGTTTTTCAGCCTGAGTCGATTACGGCTGGAAGCGGAGGCCAGTGCCGGTAACCGGGTTGCGTTGAAAGTACTCGAACTGCGCAGGGACTCGAACTTCCTCTTGACCACAATTCTATGGGGCAACGTCGGTATCAACGTCTTGCTTACACTATTGTCGAACTCTGTGATGATCGGCGTGGTCGCGTTCTGTTTTTCCACAATTGTCATCACGTTTGCAGGTGAAATTATTCCACAGGCTTATTTTTCACGTAACGCGATGAAAATGGCTTCATTGCTGAGTCCGGTAATGCGGTTTTATCAATATCTGCTCTACCCGGTGGCCAAACCAAGCGCAATCATGCTTGACAAATGGCTGGGCCAGGAGAGCATTGTTTACATGAAAGAGCGCCAACTCAAAGGGGTGATCGCGCAACACATTGACTCGGAACATGCTGAGATCGATCACATCGAAGGTCAGGGCGCACTTAATTTCCTCGATATCGATGACGTCTCTATCGAGGATGAAGGTGAGACCATAGATCCATTGAGCATCATTGCGCTGCCGACCAAAGTCGACCTGCCCGTGCTGCCAGACGTCGAATCGCAGGACGATCCATTCATCCGCGACGTCAACGCGTCAGGGCATAAGTGGATCACCATCACCGACGAAGCGGGAAAACCCCAGTTGGTGCTGGATGCAGATTCCTATCTGCGTGCCATCATGAACGACGTTGCCACCGTCGATCCTTATGAACATTGTCATCGTCCAATCGTGGTCACCAATCCGATGAAACCCCTGGGCCACATTATTCTTTCATTGAAAGAAGGACTGGAGGCGCAAAGTGACAAAGCTATTGAAAAAGATATCGTTCTTCTTTGGACGCCGGACCGGCGCCAGGTCATTACCGGCGCCGATCTACTGGGTCGATTGTTGAGAGGAATTGATCCGAACTTCTCGTCGTTGCAATCATGATGGCGACATTGCCGTTTGAATTTCGACAGCTGCGCTGACGTCTGAAGATCGTAGATGAAGATCGCGTTGCGGATAGGGAATTTCGATGCCGTGCTCATGGAATTTGTCCCAGATATTCAGCAACAGCGGGCTAATTACATTTGCCCGGCCGTTCATGGGGTCGTCAATCCAGAAACGAATTTCCAGATTCACTGAACTGTCGCCGAACTCCTGCATATGACAAACAGGTGCTGGTTCTTTCAGTATCCGGGGGGTTTCAGCAGCTGCTTGCAGGCACAGCTCTATCGCCTTGCGCACGTCGGAATTGTAGTGAATTCCGACCGTCTTTCGAATGCGTAGCAAACTTTGTGAATACGACCAGTTTTCTACCCTGTTGGTAACGAGCTCCTCATTTGGAATCAGGTGTTCGATTCCATCACGTGTAAGGACCGAAACGTATCTCGCACCGAGTGAGTCGACGCGTCCGTAATAGTCGGTCACGGCAATGACATCCCCGGGCTTGATTGATTTGTCCAGCAACAGAATAAATCCACTTACAAGATTTGAGAATATTTTCTGCAGACCAAAACCAAGGCCCACGCCAATTGCACCGCCAACCACTGCCAGCGCTGTGATATCGATGCCGACGATATTCATGGCGAACAGGAAAGCGATGGCGCCCAGGCTAATTCTTAGCAACTTGGTTGACAGAACCTGAATCGATGGCGTCAGATTAGGGGATGCCTTGATCCGGCTTTCGGCCAGTTGCCCGATGACAGAAGTTATCCACAGAAGCAATCCGAGTGCGATGGTTCCCTGTATCACGGTGAGCGCAGAAATATTGACCTGCCCAACCGTAATAGCTGCACTATCCAGAACTGCAACCGCCTCGTCGAGCACACCAAGGATATTCAGCGCGGCAACAATCCATGCAGTGATGGCTATCGTCTTCGACCAAAGCGAGTTTTCGACAAATACTGTCGCAATGTTAATTACGACCCATGCAGTCAGCATGCTGGAGGTCACAACCAATGCGGCGTGTCGGTATCCAAGATATGCCATTGTGACTACCACAAGCCATTGAATGCTGAGCCAGACTATGGGAAAGGCGATTCCGCCCAGCGCTTTCCAGAAGCGGCGCAGAAGCGCATACCTGATGTGTTTTTCACCAAGCTTTTGAATGCCCTTGCGTATTGCTATCGATATCGGCCATGCAATCGTGGCCGCGATAACGATCAGGCTAATCTCGATCAGCGTGTCAGACGAAAACAAGTTTTCATTCGCCCAATTCGCGGCGTCAGCCGACCATTGTGACCACAGTTCTCCGTCCCTTAGCGCATCGATCATCGGCTGTTCGTCGTCCACTATATCCACCGCTTCCTTCGAAAGTAATAGAGCTGGATGACGACAATAACAAACATGACTGCAATTACCGCAAAATAGCCTGACTGGGTCGCAAGCTCCGGCATATTCTCGAAATTCATGCCGTAAATTCCTGCAAGAAATGTCAGCGGCACAAAAATCACCGTAATGATGGTGAGAATCTGCATGACTCGATTCAGCTGGTGTGATGACATGCCGAGATAGCCGTCTGTCAGGTCAGTAGCAATCTGGTAGTAAAGATTGGCCAGACTCTGCGTCCGCTCGACTTGCTCATAGAGATCCACAATCTCGTGTTGCAGGAACTCGGGAAACAGCGGATCTCCTGTTCTTTGCAGTCGAGCAACTATCTGCTCATGGTATTTCGCAATACGATTGATATTGCGCAGTCTTGACTTGTATTTGGTGAGCTCCGAAAGAAGCGAGTCATCAGGACGCTGAAACATCTCATCCTCTATTTCATCGAGACGCGGTTCCAGTCCCAACAAAATTTCTACGTAACGTCTGGCCAGGCGATTGCTTAGCCGTATCGCCAGCGCCCCTGTCCCTTCTGCCATTAGTCGAGGTTCACTCTTTAGCTGAGCGAAGAGCCAGTTTGCGGATATCGACTTGCCAATATGGCGTGAGATCAGAAAACGCTCGCCGATGAAAAGCGAAAGCTGAATGACACCAAAGTCCAGGCCGTCGGTGTCAGCGTCCAAACCACGGAACAGAATAAACAAAAAATCATCAAACCGCTCAATCTTGGGAGGGTGTCGTGGTCGCAGTGCGTCCTGAATCGCCAGGGGATGTATGCCAAATTCCCGCAGCAGTTCTTCATCGTTGTCGTTAGCGACACTCTCGATATCGATCCAAACCAGTTGATCGTCTGAATTTCTCCAGGCGTCCAGCAGTTCCGCACCGCCATGCTGAGTTTTCTTCAATTTTGGATCGTATGAGACAACATTAATCACTTTTCAACCCTTATTGTTATGACACAAATGTCTTCGAGTCAGAATGTTTTGCCTGTCAGGTGCCGATTTCGGTATCCAGGCTGCCGACGCTGGGGCGCCTTCGCCGGCGGATCTTCGCCGGGACCATGTGTCGCATGGATTCGAGTTTGCCGAAACAAAGCAATTTGTCTTCCGGCTCCAGCACGCGTGATGACCGCGGATTGGGAATGGCCTTGCCGCCTCTGTACAAGGTAAGAACATTGATGTCCGATTCGTCGAACTTGCAATCCGCAATGGTGAGGCCCTCAAATTCTGAACCTTCGTGAATCAGTATTTCGCTGACGCCGTGACCGTGACTGACCGTCAAACGTTGTCGAATGTCGATCTCCGGAAAATCGACTCGTGCGGCCATGTATTCAACGATGGCACCGGCTATGTCCAGCTGTGTGCACGTCTCGATTCCTTCGAGGCCTGGAGAAGAATTTACTTCCATGATCTGTGGACCCGATTGCCCTTCGAGCATGTCGACTCCGGCCACCCTTAGTCCCAGTATTTGCGCTGAGCGGACAGCCGTTTCACGATACTCCTCAGAAAGATCGACCGGCTGCGCGACGCCGCCACGATGCACGTTACTGCGAAACTCCTGACCCTGGGCCACACGCCGCATCGCGGCTACCACCCGGTCTCCAACCACGAACGCGCGAATATCCTTGCCCTTGCTTTCAGCGACGAACTTCTGAATCAGAACGTTTTGCTGCTGGCTATGCAAAAGCTCTACGATTGACGCAGCGGCGCTGGTCGATTCTGCCAGCAGCACACCGATGCCCTGCGTTCCCTCTATCAGCTTGATAACGACGGGAGCCCCGCCAACCCGCTCGATGGCGGGAAGAACGTCTTTCTTGTCGGCTACAAACGTCGTTCGGGGAATGCCGATGTTGTGCCGGCTGAGAATCTGCAGGCTGCGCAACTTGTCGCGGGAGTTCGAAATACCATTTGATGTGTTTACACAAAAAACGCCCATTTCCTCGAACTGCCGGACAACGGAGGTTCCGAAGTACGTTATAGAAGCACCAATACGTGGCAATACGGCATCGTAAGTGCTGAGCGGTTTCTGACGATAGTAAAGGTCCGGTTCTCCCCGCTGCAGGTCGATAGCGAACTTTAGGGTGTTCAAGACCTTAACTTTATGATTACGTTGTAGAGCGGCCTCTTTCAGCCGCCTGGTACTGTATGAGTTCGGGCCACGAGACAAGATAGCAAGTTTCATTTTTTTAATTCCCCGATTGGTAGTTCGCAGTGCAATTTATTGAAATCAATTGCCAGGTATGCGGTCGACGCGGAAGGTGTTTTGATAACAACGTCCGAGTGGATTCGCCCATAACTTTTTCAGTGTGTCTTCCAGAAGTTCAAAATCGCGATCAATTGCTGCTACATGCGACTTCCAGGTCTTCGGCTTCGTGATAACCAGTTTTGCCAGGTTCATTTGAATATGGCTTTGCATGTCCTTAGCCGCATCAATGGTTTCCTTTCGATCGCGGCCGTTCGACAGTGGAATCGCTGACAGCTTCGACAACAAGACTCTGTTTCCATCCGCCCGAGAGAGCGCGTTTCGAAAGTATTCAGTTCGCGCAGTCATAATGGGTCTCCACTTTCCCGATGACGCATTTTGCACATAAAAAACCCACGCCCGGCTACCTGGTCGGTCATGCCGCAGCCGGCTTCGAGCCGGCTGCGGACAACATTATTGCGCCTACAAACGGGCTGAGAGTCGCAACATACCGGCGCCAAACAACGCCAACATGCCGACCACCAGCACAGCTGGCCACTGCGATGCGGTCTTCGGCAGGGTAGTTGGCATGACTTCCGCCGCAACCGGTTCTGCACGTCGTTCTTCCAGCGTCTGATCCGACTCCGGAACTCGCAGCTGCACAACGACCACTTCATCTTGTCTCGGACGCATCGCGATCATTACATTGTCGCCTCTGCGAATGTCGCGCAGCCGCGCATCGCGACCGTTAACAGAAATTCGCGTACCTTCAGGCACTGAGAACTGCCGCGTCTCCCCGCGTTTTTCTCCTCTGACGGTCAATGTGCGTGCATTCGATCGCACCCGCACCACCGTCGCTTCAACAAAATCTTGCGAGGTGATGTAGCCGTCGACGAGGATGCTGTCTTCGTCCTGTGCATGTGCGTTCGCCGTAAAAAAGAATGCGGCAATCGCCATCGTTAGTACTGCAGTAAGTTTCATTTTTTAGTCTCCATAGTTGCGTAAATCATAATTCGGCACGACGAGTCTGCAACTTCGCTCGCACGATAAACCGTTTGGGCGCATCGCCCACATAATAAAATGGATAGCAGGTGATCAGCGTGATCGTCGGCGTTTGTGTCGGCGCCAAAACAGAGACGTCGGACGGGTCGACTATGCGGATGTCGGCTACCGAGTAGGTCACCGATCCGGCGCCACGCTGAAGCGTAATTTCGTTGCCGATTGCAATATCTTTTAACCCTCTAAAAAATCCGTCCCGGTGTGCGGCAATTGCCAGGTTTCCATCACCATCGATCGCTGCGGTACCCGGAACGCGCCCGGCACCTATGTTGAGTACTTCCTCGGTTGTGCCGTTGAAGACAGCAACGCGGACAGCTACGTCCGGAATCGTAAGAATTCCTAGTGGCGCCGGCATGCCGCTTTCGGTCCGCAGTGCGGCGAACTCCGCGATACGTTTCTCAGACCACATGGACTGGTCAGGGCTGACGTTGGCCTGATCCAGCCAGTTTGTTTCGAGCTCCTGCATTGCCGCAGATTGAGCGCTGGCGGTCTGCAGCGCGTTCGTTACATAGGCAGCCACACTGGCAATTCCGATCGCCCACAGGGCGACTTCGAGCCAGCGTCTTGCTGGTCTGAACCAGGCGGCATATACAGAGCTGGAACGTCTCATCACTGCCTACAGCCTCTGTGATTTCGGCGGCAGTGGTTTGTCGCCGAGCAGCGCGCGCTGGGCGTTGCGCATCAGGGTGCTGCCAGTCTCCATCAGGGTGCGACCCTCACGTACTTCGGCCTGCCCTCTATCGAGACTCTTTTTGCCTTTCTCCACAAGACTGTTGCCGTCGCGAATATCCGCAATGGCATCTTCCCAACGTTTGCCAATGGCTTTGAGCCGCTTCGTTTCCGCCGCTAATTCCTTGGGCGTTGTCGAGCTGCCGATGGTCACAGCGGCAGACTGGTAGTCCATGCGCGCCTGCGCGACACGTTGATTTGCCGCCGTTATCTTGTCCTGGCCCTCGCGTACCTGGCGGTGGCCGGTCGCGAGCCGTTGTTCACCCCTCGAAAGCAATGCTTCACCGGTATCAACGGCTTTCTGCCCGTCTTCCCACATGACACTGGGATTACCTGCGAGTGCAGCATCGCTCAACTTGACACCGGAACCACCGGCGCAGCCGCTGAATAACGCAAGTGCCAGCGCAATACAGGTCGCTAAGCGCAAGAATTGATTGGTGTGCAGCGTCACTCAGTTTCTCCAGGCCGGTCGGTAAATAGCGGTGCGATAGTACTTAATTACAGATCACGCTTACTTTCCGCGAGGCAATATCTATCTCCTCTCGGGTTGACGCTAACAGGAGCTGCTCTTTAGCCGCGTGACACTGCTCTGCGTCGCGCACGTGTACAGGCTCAACAGTTCTAGCCGGTCCGTTATCGCAGAGAACGTTTGCGACCCGGCGAATGTTGGCATGCTGACCACGTTCGACAGCCACACAGTCACCGACCTGCAGGTAACCTTTTTCAGTGATGAATCGGGAATCGTTGCCATCAGCAAACTGAAGGGTGTATTCGTACCCGAGTCGATCTCCCTCCAGCGCCCGGGTCGCAAGACCGCCGAGTACCGCGCCGCCGGCGCCGGTAGCCAGCTGGCGTCCTGTTGATCTGTTGCGAGAAAGCATTAGCCCGGTGAACCCGCCCACAACTGCGCCTGCCGGGGCCGCAGAGGGAAGTTGCGTGCGATTGACTTCGACGACCTCGGCATAGCGAATGCGCAACTCATAACCACGCGCTGACGACGAACCACTGCTTGCGCAACCAGCGAGCACCACGCCAATCGCTATACCCATCATTACAGCGAATTGAGAGTTTCGCTCAATATTCAGAAGTTTTCTGGCAGTTTCCATTATTCGTGCCTCCGGTGTATCTATGCCGCCTGGTTGCCCGGCGCTAATCAATAATGTATGCGTAACTGCAGAGATAATTGGGGCCCATCGACAGTCTTGCGAGAATCTGTAGTTCGTTGGAAATTAGTTGTTCAATTCCAGACGCTCGCGCACCCAAACCGGTCGATTCAGCTGCTCGCCGATCTTGACGAGCGTCTTCCCGGTTGCCGCGACAGGCCGGTTCCTGTACACCCTCTCCGGTCGATCGCTGGTCTGCAGCGCTGTGCCCATTTCTCGGCTCGATTCGAGCGCGTTGAGAACGCTGCGGTCAATGCGGGCATCGGACCACAGCACCGCACGTTCGAGATGATGAGCGGTCGCCCACAGATAACGTCCTGCATTCTTGTGCTGTGCGGCATCTCTGGAGTCTGTTGCCATCATCAAGTAGTGCTGCGCGAGCAGCCAATGCACTCGCGCGAAAGTTGAATCCAGGTCGCTGCCTGATACTGACGTATCTCGAATGTTTTCGCGAATACTCTCCAACTCCGCTATCGCCTCGGACATCGGTGGCTGCAGTTTCTCCGGCGCACGCGAGGCTTCAATGGAAGTGAAGTTGATGGCAACCTGCAGGTCGCTTTCAGCGGCGTCGAAATCTCTGCGCACAAAGGCGTCACGAATATTGCGAAAACGCCGCGACGGCAGATCATAGAATGTTGCCCAGACGTTTTCGTCCAAGGTCAGGAACTCTCTTTCCTGTGCCGACGCGCCAGCCAGAAACAGAGGCGATAGTGTGAACACCCATAAAGAATGAATTGAAATGCGCAGCATGCGATTCAAAAACTGTCGAGTTTCAATTTGTTTCATGTGTTCCACCTCCTCACCGGTACTGGGTACTTATGCTCCATGAAGCCGATTAACGCAGTTTGCAGGCGCCACGACACTCGCCGCACCTCAGAGCATATCTCGTCACCGGAATTTCGCAATCGCCAGCTTGATAGATTGCGCAACATCTTCCCAGGCATTGTTGAACGAGTCCCTTGCGGCGTACCAATTCTCATTATCAGCTTTCTTCAGCTCCTTGAGTTTTCGCTGCGCCGTAAGCATGAAGAAATTCATCTGGCGTCTCAGGCGCCGCAGTTGCTGACTGTCAAAACTGTTTCCTGCTGCGATTTCCCTTCGCAACAGCGCCCTGACGATAAATACCTTTCCCTGAATTTCGTTAAGCTTCGCCGATGCCAGAGCGACGTATGCCGATCGACTGTTCCTGTCTGCCATACCCAGCATCCCTGCTGCCGCTGCTAATTCGCCGTAACCGTATCGATCGCTGAGCGCTTGCGCGAAACACTGTTTCGCGCGCGCACCTCAGCTGCCGCTTGAATCTGACTTAGGCCGCAATACCAGATCGATACGGCGGTTTTTTGCTCGCCCGTCGACGGTTTCATTGTTTGCCACCGGCCTCGATTCGCCGTATCCGATGGAGGCAATATCACCATCTGGAACGCTGGACATATTGGCCAGCAGGTAGCTGCGGACCGCTTCTGCGCGCTCACGAGAAAGCGCCAGGTTCGCTTCATCGCCGCCGAATGCATCTGTGTGTCCCTCCACAATCACCTCATTGTCAGGGAATACAAGAATTGCGTTTTGCAATTTTCGCAGCAATGCGAAGTACTGCGATTCGATCTGTGCGCTACCGGTAGGAAACACGAGCCCAATTGGCCTGATAAGAATATTTTGACCCTGGGTGAAAACCTCGGCCTCATTTTCATCGAACATGCTTTCAATTTGACGGAATTTCTGGCGCTGCTCTTCCTGTGCTGCCAGGCGCTCCGACTGTGTGCCCAGTTGGCCTTCCAACTGCTGAATTTCTGACTCAAGTTCGGCGATCTGTACGTGCCGCTCTTTCAATTCATAGGAATCTTTCTGCAGAGCCACGATTTTTTCCGACACGGCGTCGGTGGGACCTGCGTAACCCTGGTCGAATTCTGCAACCAGGTCCAACGTTGATGCGATACGCTCAACCGGCACTTCTGTTGATAGCGCGAAGTCTTCGAGGGACACATCGCGGTCGCGGACGGGTTTGAGCGTGCGTGCCAGGTACATAGCATGTTTTACTTCGTACTTGGCCTGTCGCGCGATGCTACGCGGTTCGTCGGTGTCGTATCGATTCTGTGTCAATGCCGTTTCGGCCTGTGTTAACAGCGTCTCCGCTCTAGCAAGCGTTCGCGGCGCGTAACGTTCGACACGGTCGTCTTTCGCCTGTGTGATGAGCCGGCGCGTTTCGTCGAGGTAGTTTGCCTTGATCGCGGCTAGCTCAGCGCTGCGATAGATTTCTTCGGCAGCTTGCGCGCGTGATCGCGCTGAATTGATGTTGCCATCTTCGAGCCGGCGCGCTGCGCTGGCAAACCTTTCTTCGGCGTCGCGCCATTGGTCTGCGGCAAACTTCTCCGCGTCCGCCGCCTCGGCGTCGTTGCGTGCCTGGATAGCAGTGGTAAGCGTAATGCCAGCAAGACCGGTGGCCTCAACTGCGTCGCGCAGGGCGCTTGATGCCTGTTCCAGGTCCTTCTTGATGCTGTCGATACTGCGACCGCGTTCGAGTTTTTCTTCTGCCGATCGATAGTATTTTGCGGCTTCACCGTATGATTTGGGCGCAAGTACGCTCGCACGAGCCTCATTTGCCGCTTTCAGGTCGTCGTCAGCTTGTGCAAACAGCGTTGCACGCAGGTTTTCCTGCCCATACAGAGCGCTGCCGCTTAGCCCAAAAATGGCGCTAGCCAGCACAAGCAGTAGGTATTTAGTGAACGTGGTCATTATTTAGCCTCCAGGGGACTGTTGAATTCGTGCGGTCGACAGACCAATGTCGCCGGACCACGCCACTTTAGGGTCTCGACTATTATTAATCTAACTAAAATAACTTGTCTGTTTGATAACTTTTGTTTATAACTGGCAAATGGACCTGGAGCTACTTCGCACCTTTCTCGAGCTGAATCGCACCCGCCATTTCGGGCGCTCGGCCGAGGCGCTGCATGTCACGCAGGCCGCGGTCAGCAGTCGCCTGAAGTCCCTGGAAGAGCAACTGGGAGTGACCTTGTTCGAGCGTACCCGCCGCGACATGCGCCTGACGCCCGAGGGCGGCCGACTGATCCGGCACGCGGAACGGCTGATCGCTGGTTGGCGCTCCGCACGCCAGGACGTTTCGCTCGCTGAATCGAGTGAACAGCTTGTGATTGGCGGCAGCCTGCGGCTGTGGGACGTGTTGCTGCAACGCTGGCTACATGACTTGCGCCGCGCCTATCCTGAGATGGCGATCATCGCCGAATCGCAATCGCCGGACGTGTTAACACGGCGCCTGATTGACGGCACGCTTGATGTCGCCATCATGTTGGAGCCCGCACAGCTGGACATCATGCAGATCAGGGAAATCAGGACTGTGACTTTTGTTTGCGTTTCCAGTCGTGCCGGGTTGGCAATAGACGATGCGCTGCGTGAAGACTATGTCTTCGTCGACTGGGGTCTGACGTTCGGTCTGGACCACCGACGCACGTTTCCTGATGCCCCAGAATCCGTAACCCGAGTCTCACATGCCAAAATGGCGCTGGAATATATTAATACTGTAGGCGGCAGCGCCTATCTGCCGCGCGCAATGGTCGAGAAAGAAATTGAGTTTGGATTGCTCCATCATGTAGAAGGCGCTCCAACCTTCGAGCGCCAGGCATACGCGACCTACCCGGTACGATCGCCGCGGCTCGAGCGCGTCGAGGAAAGCCTGGCCCTGATCAGCGGCTAAGCCTGTGCCACGTCACTGCCGATGTTCGTATCGTCGCTGAGCGTCCTGAGCGTTTACAGATTGGTTCGACCCGATTTGTCTCAGTAACCGACGGCGTTGCATACTGACCCGGAAGCCGGCGCGGGAGTAGGAGCCTCGTCCAATTCCAACAAGAAAAGGTGAGGGGAGATAATGCGCTCAGAATTAATCGCGCTAACGCTGGTCGCTGTAACGGCGGTCGCACAGGCGGATGACAGCACGACCGTGGTTCACGCGGGCACGTTGCTCGCGGTACCTGGTCAGCCAGCTGCTGATAAGCAGACTATTGTCATCGAAGGCGATCGCATAATTCGCGTTGCGGACGGTTTTATAGATCCGACAGATATCGACGCTGAAGCGAAACTCATCGATCTCTCGGACAAGTTTGTATTGCCCGGTCTCATGGACATGCACGTCCATCTGCTTGGTGAGCTCGGGCCGAATTCGCGCATGGAAGCACTGACGATGACAACCTCCATGGATGCATTACGTGGTGCACAGTATGCCCGTCGCACGCTGCAGGCCGGGTTTACCACTGTCCGTGATCTGGGCGGTGCGCCTGAGGCGATCTATGCGCTGCGTGCGGCAGTTGCTGCCGGCTGGGTTGCAGGTCCCAGGATTATTGCTGCGGGCAGCGCCATTGCTGCGACCGGCGGCCACGGGGATGTCGACGGTGTAAAAGCCGAGCTGCTTGAGCTGTGGACGCCGGAAACAATTTGCGACGGCCCGTATGACTGTCGGCGGGCAACCCGACACGCGGTCAAGTATGGCGCCGACTGGATCAAGATCACGGCAACCGGCGGCGTGTTATCGGATACCGCGACCGGCACCGATCAGCAGATGACCGATGATGAGCTGCGGGAAATTATGGCTACAGCGCATGGCCTGGGCGTCAAAGTCGCTGCGCATGCGCACGGCACTAACGGGATTAACGCGGCCCTGCGTGCAGGAATCGACAGTATTGACCATGGCTCATTTCTTGATAGCGAATCGATAAAGCTCTTCAAGGAGACTGGTGCATATCTGGTGCCGACGTTGTTGCCCAGTTACAAGATTCCGGCACAGATGGAGAACAACCCGTTTTTCACAGATGCCATCAGGGAGAAGGCAACTGCTGCATCGGCCGCGTCCAAAGCCAATTTCTCGAAGGCCGTGCGTGCCGATGTAAAAATTGCGTTCGGCACGGATACGGGTGTCACCATCCACGGGGAGAATGCCGATGAGTTTGCCTACATGGTAGAGAACGGCATGACGCCGATGCAGGCTATCTATGCCGCGACGGTGGCGGCCGCCGACTTGATTGATAAGTCAGATTCACTTGGAACGATCGAGCCGGGCAAACTGGCCGACATCATTGCGGTTGACGAAAGTCCTCTTGCCAATATTTCATCGCTGGAGAACGTAACCGTAGTTATAAAGGACGGCGTGCTCGAGTACCGACAGTAACCGGCAATAACGGGGAGACCAGGCGCCGCCAGGCTAAGGCGAACCCCGTCCACACCATAAACAGACTGGTCAATGAAACCAGCCCGGCTATTGTCTGACCAAAAAAACCGAATGCCTCTCCGGTATGGAGAAAACGAATCCAGCTACGTGCCTGTCTGCCCGGTGAGCGGTTGGCAAGCGTTTCGTAAGCGATCGTTCGCCCGGTGCCGGCATCGAGGATCAGCGTGCTCTGATATTGCGGCTGGCGCCCGGTGCCAGTATCGATCCTGAAGCTGGTCTCGTTCTCGCCCTGCTGCGGCAAATTCATAGTGATGATCTGCCAGTCTGCAGTCCTTGCCCTGGCCGTCGCCAAAAGATCATCCAGCGGCAAACGCCGTGCGTCTGCGCTGGCTTGATACGCTGGTGCTGCAGCTGGAGCAGAAGAAGATCCGGCGCCACGTGACGGTGGTTCTTCGCCGGCAATTGTGTAAACCAGGTCACTTGCCCAGGAAAACGAGAATACCGTTGCGGTTGCGATTACGACGATTAACGGCAGCGCTGACCATATGCCGAAAACATGGTGCCAATTGAAATCCCGCTGCTGTGCGGTTTTATTTTTGGGTGAAAAAAAGAAGCGCGCTCGCAGCAGCGGCCAGCGAATGAGCTTCGGCAACCAGAGGTACATGCCGCTCACGACAAGAAACAGGAAGGCAAGATTGCTGACCCCGGTGATCAGTCTTGCCGTCTGGCGAGATTCGCCGCTTGCATTGAACCAACGATGCCAGCGCGTAACAGTTGAAAACAGGTTCCTGATTGTCGGCGATGGTTCACCCAAAGCTTCGCCCGTGTAGGCATCGATGAAAAGCGACCCTTCGCCACGCTGGCCGCTGGCAAGTACGGGTGCCGCGGGATTATCCCGGTACTTGAGGGTAGTGACGTTCAGATCAGCTGCACGGGCTGCCTCAATCAGAGACTCGGCGGGCAGCATGACCCTCTCTTCAGTGCCCGCGTCGCGGTAATACGCACGATCCGACCAGTCAAAGACCTGGTTCTGATAGGTCAGGAACACCCCGGTGACCGACATCATCGCCACCACGAGGCCGGTAATGACGCCGGATCCCAGGTGCAGCCAGAAGATGGTTTTACGAAACATGAGAATTTGAGTCGGACCGAGTCTCTAGCCTGTCATTACAGGACGCCTGCGGGTGACGCATATCGCTGCCAGACAGGCCCCGGAGATACGGTAATGTTCGCTCCTATCGCGAATGATTCTTATTCCGGATACTAATAAGAACGCTTCTCATTTGCAATTGAACAGAATCCAGGCGTCATTACCGGCACCTCAGCGAACGCCGTCAATCAGTACAAATAACGAGGTGGGACGCTGCAGAATAAGCGACTATTGGCGATGCTTGCTCAGAACACTGGTATTGGCCGGCTACATGAACACAATCCGCGATTATCGCTGTAAGCCTGTAGCGCTGCTGTTAGCAGTGCTGCTATTGCGCGCGGCCATTCCGGTCGGGTTCATGCCTGCGGCCCTCGGCAGCGGCATGCTGGTGGTGTTTTGTCCTGACGGTGTCTCCACCGAATTCATGCAATTTCTGTCCGGTGAGGGTGGCGGCAATCATGCTCATCTCGAACATGGGAATGCCGGCGACGATCCTCATCAGTGCCCGATTGGTCACATGCTCCTGTCTGCCGCCGCTACAGACAGCGGCTCCGCAACTGCTGAGGTAGCCAGCCCGCCGCCGCCGACCGCAGCTACACCCTATCGTTTTGTCAGCATTTCGCGCCCACACTACTACTCCCGCGGCCCACCCGCCTGAAAAGCAACTCACTAATTAAAAATTCGCTTTTCAGGAGTTACTATGATGAATACCTGGCAGACAGCCGTTCTGGCTGCTCTCCTCTACCTGCCCGTTATCGGCCAGGGGCAAGAGGAAATAAATGACAAACGTGCCGTTGATGGCCTCGCCATTGATGATCTGACCGTTGAAGAAATTGTCGTCCTGGGACGGTCTGTTTCGACGTCATCCACCCGCATCGAAGTCGAGCGCGAAATGCTCGTGGACTCTTCGGCCGTGCTGAAAGACATTCCCGGCGCAAACGTCAATTCAAATGGATTGATCACTGGCATTGCCCAGTATCGCGGCATGTACGGTGACCGTGTTGCCGTAACCATTGACCAGCTCGGCGTAATCTCCGGCGGTCCGAATGCGATGGATACACCGCTTTCCTACATGTCACCGATGATCACCAAGGACCTCGTCCTGGAACGCGGCATCGCCAGTGTCTCGGTCGCGCCGGAATCAATCGGTGGCTACATCAACACTACGCTTGCCCGCGGTGAATTCAGCGACGGCCCGGTCGGCCTGTCGGGCGCACTGGGCACGCGCTATGCAGGGAACGGTGATGTCAGCACATCCGCAGGTCGACTGACGCTGGCCAATGACCGCCACCGGGTTTCACTGGTCACGGAGTTCGATGACGCAAATGATATTGCAACGCCGGTTGGAAAAATCAGGCCTTCACGCCTGAATCGCGAGCGCTACGACCTGAGTTATGGCTTCGCCGGCAGTGACAAACACCTGCTCGTATATGCCGGGTCGCTGGATACAACGGACTCCGGCACGCCGGCTCTGCCAATGGACATTCGTTTCATCGACAGTGACCTGTTTGGCCTGCAGTTCGGCGCCAATTTGAGCGAGTCGCTTAAGGTGGAAGCCCGATTCGCCTATAACGATGTCGCGCACTTGATGGACAACCTGACTTTGCGCGCCGCTCCTGTGCCGATGCTTCGGCGGCAAAACCTTGCGCACGGATCAGGTTCGCAATTCCACCTGGCCGGTTTGTTTGACATGGATCGGTCCACACTGCGCTTCGGCGTGGACGGCAGCATGGCCGATCACGATTCAGTCATCACGAACCCCGACATGGCGATGTTCCAGGTCAATAACTTTACCGCTATTGAGCGAGACATTTTGGGCGTGTTCGCAGAATGGAAGCGTAGCCTCGAGTTATCGAATTTGGAAATCGGCCTGCGCTACAAGCAGATTGACGCGGATGCTGGCGTTGTCGGCGCGATGGGTATGCCGACGCCGATGGCCACGAATGTGCAGTTACTTGCCGACGCGTTCAATGCTGCCAATCGCGACAGGAGCTGGGACTCGCTGGATGCTGTCTTCAAATACCGCTACGCAATGTCGGATCGAACGGAGTGGATCTTTGAGCTCGGCTCGAAGACTCGCGCTCCGTCATACCAGGAACTCTACCTGTGGTTGCCGCTGCAGGCGACCGGTGGCCTGGCCGACGGCAGGTCATATGTCGGTAATCTCGATCTCGATCAGGAACGCTCTAAGGAAATCGTCGCTGGCCTTACCAGTAGCATTGGCCGTGTCAGCCTGTCACCGCAGGTATTTTTTCGCAAGGTCGACAACTATATTCAGGGCATACCGGCGACAGACATGACCGCGAACATGGTGACAACAATGATGACCGGTGCACCCGCGTTGCAGTTCTCCAATGTAGACGCCGAAATCTGGGGCGCAGACATCGCGTGGAAAATAGACCTGACCGACAAATGGTATATCGACGGCATAGCGAGCTACAGTCGCGGCAAACGCACGGACGTCAGTGACAATCTGTATCGACTGGCACCGTTTAACGGCAGCATTGGCTTAGCCTACGTCAGTGAATCCTGGTCAATCAAACCTGAGATCATGTTCTACGCAAAACAGGACAAGGTTTCGGCGTTCAACGATGAACGAGCCACGCCAGGGTATGAGCTGGTCAATATTGCGTTTGACTGGTCTCCGCTGCAGTCGCTAAGGCTGGAAGCGCGCATCGACAATTTGCTGGATGAGACCTACCAGGATCACCTGGTTGGAATAAATCGCGCAATGGGTTCAGACATTGCAGTTGGCCAACGCTTTTACGGTGCGGAGCGGACGCTCAGCGCCGGCGTCATCTTCAGTTTCTGATGATAATGATATAAGGGGTCGAACCGATATCTTAGTTTAAGGGGTCGAACCGATATCTTGATAGGTTAGAGACGTGCTTTGATTCCTATTGATATTTAAAATCGGTTCGACCCCATTTGCTATGCTGACTGTGACAGGGGGGGGGAACTTTGCAAAAACGTATATTGGCAAACAGCGTCAGTCTCGTCGTTATCGGCTTCTTCACTTTGTTAGTGGGCTCACCGGTGAAGGCCCAGTCCGACCTATCGGGCGACTGGGATGTGGTCGTCATTGGTGGCGGCCTGATGGGCAGCAGCGCTGCGTGGCAGCTCGCACGCAGCGGCCAAAAGGTTCTGCTGCTCGAAAAACAGGTCGCGGTCTACACGCAGGGCTCGAGCTTTGGTGAAGCACGAATCTCGCGAAGCTTAGGGCCCCCCGGCGATATCTGGTCATACATGCATAACCGAACTGTCGCCGACGCACGTGAACTGATTGACATGCTGCAACAACATGGCGAATCGGTAGACATGAACGACATCTATTCGACGTCACCCGTCAACTATGTGCGCCACGAAAGTCGCCTGGACAGTATCGCCTATCTGCCCGAACAGCATGATCGCTATGAACTTGCGACGACTCCGGAACAGGCGCGCGAGCGATTTGGACTTATGTTGCCCCATGACGCATTTATCGTCAGGGAACACAAAGACTACTCCGGCACGATCAACCCATCTGCGGTAATCAGTCTGACCCACCGGGCTACAACTTTGCTGGGAGGTCGCGTCGCCTACGGCCGGCACGTCAGCAGACTGTCACGCACCAGCGACGGCTTTGAACTCTCTATCATTGATATTGCCTCCGGCCGATCGGAGCAATTAAAAGTCGAAAAAATTGTGAGCGCGGCAGGTCCGTACACCGGCGAACTCCTGCAGGAGGTTGCTCCCGAATTCGATCGACTGATCACGCCAAAACGCGTTTTTCTCGCATTCTTCGAAGTCACGCCGCAGTTCTGGGAAGAACTTTCGCCGCCAGAGCAACTGGGTCTTAGAAACCTGTTTCCGGGGATAAACAGCACGGTACCGACGCGCGGCGCAGGATCATTCTCCATGATCGAGCGCTTCACAGATCATGGGACGCCAGTCATTAAAATCGGCGGGCATTTTCAGCGTTCGGACATCCAGGAACTTGACTCGATCTGGCAACAGTCACTGAGTGAGGCAGAAATCGAATGGGCGCGTGCAAGCCTGGTCAGGCACCTGTCGCTCCTTGGCATTGGCTTGACTGCCGACCATTTGCGCCTTGATTCCGGTTACTCCTGTGTCTACTCATTGACTACGAGCGAAGTGCCTTACGTAACCAATGCACCCATGGCAGATGGTCGTGCGGACCCGGGCCTGGTCGTTATCGGCGGTTTATCCGGTGTTGGTGCCAAAGGCTCGCTGGCATACGGTGCGATCGCGGCAGACCTGATACTCAATCGATCGGACACCGACGCCGATTACCAGGCTGCCAGGCAGGCCTTCGGCTTCGAGCGTATGCGCCGCGACTCGCTGGCGTTCCAACAATGAATCAAGCGGCGAGTTAACAGATTTACGATGCACGGCCTGAAACGCTACAGCTCGAAAGAGACCACCATCACGCGCAAGGAAGACGCCAACCCGGAAGGCAAAGGCGCTAACGGCTTCCTGCTCGACTGGTATCAGAGCGAGCCACGGGGTGTTGTCGCAAAGCCGCAGAACCAGGTGCTCGCCGAATTCTTTACGTCCATGCTCGTGCTGTCTGCGAAGTTCAAATACAAACCCGTTATCGGGGTAGCTAATTATCTTTACCGGTTCGACGGCGAATGGAGTCTCAGTCTTATCGCTCCTGGGGAATGGTCAGACCAAAGGCGCTCAGGCTTCGCGGGCACCTGTGTTTTACAGCATGACATGACCTGGACGATTGCACCTTCCGCATTGCTAAGAGAGGACAATGCCGTATCTGAGGCAATCGGGAGATTTTACGACGCATTTGCCGAAACCCTGGATTCGGATCTCACATTGGAGGAAGTATTGCCGTACTACGTCGACAAGATGCCCTACTACCAGCGGCTGTACGCAAATGCTCTGAGTCGCTCTGTTCGCGGCACCGTGACGCTGGGTGACCAGAGGTCGATCAGGTGCCGGGACTGGCAACAGCGCTTACCGCGACTCGAACGGGTTTTGCTGCCCTTCAAGGAATGATTCGGGTATTGCCGCTATAGGGTCGACCAAAGATGTCTTGACAGGCCACCGACAATAGGTAACCATTCGGTTACATGTTAGATCACAAAGATATGGATGCCGTGTTTCATGCGCTGGCCAGCGAAAGTCGCCGGCGGATGCTGGATATCGTGAAAGAGCGCCCGGGCATTGCGGTAGGCGCACTCGCGAAAGAGTTTGACGTGAGCCGTATTGCAGTCATGAAACACCTGCGAGTCCTCGAACACTCAAGCCTGGTCCTCTCGGAGAAGAGCGGGCGTACCCGCAGGCTCTACTTCAATGCAGTACCGGTGCAGATGATCTACGACCGCTGGACCACTGAATACAGTGCCTACTGGAGCGGCAACCTCACGAAACTGAAGTACGCGGCCGAAACCCGTGCACTTACTAACGCAAGAAAAACAAAGAAGAGAAGCAAATGACAAACGAGAAGTACGCAGAACGAGCCTTGTACAAGGTATTCGTGAATGCGCCTATTGAGACCGTCTGGTCAGAGTTAATCGATACTTCAGCGCCCCGTCCCTTCTTCTGGAACTCACGCTGGGATGCGAAATCCATGGCTGCCGGCAACGCCTATCGCGTGGTATCTGGCGACGGCAAGGTTGTCGCTGTGGTGGGTGAGATTCTCGAGATGGACGCACCGCATCGGCTCGTTACAACATTCCGACTGACATCTCTCGATGACCCGGCTTCGAAAGTGACCTACCTGCTGAAAGAACAGGACGGTGGCACTGAGTTTACGCTCGTGACGGAGAATATTCCTGTCGGTTCGAAAAGCGAAAAGTCCATGGCGGACGGCTCACAGTTCATCACCCGCAACTTCAAGGCCTATGTCGAAACGGGCAAGGTTACCCTCGGCGCACGCATGATGCTGGCCATGTTCCGGCTCATGGCGCCATTCACTCCAAAAGCGATGCATGCGGATAAATGGCCGCTCGGCCGTAAGGAATAGGAGAGAAAAACAGTGCCCAAGTCACCCGAAGAAATGGCGCAAGCCATGATCGCCAACATGAAGGATAAAACCGGCAAAACACTCGAGCAATGGATCAAAATTGCGAAAAAGTCGGGTTCCGGCAAACATGGCGAGATCGTCAGGTTTCTGAAATCGAATCACGGCATGACCCACGGTTTTGCCAACCTTGTCGCTCACAAAACACTTAAGAGCGATGCGGGCAGCGCAGACACGGACCTTGTGGCTACACAGTATTCAGGTGCAAAAAAAGGCTTAAAACCTATCTATGACGCGTTGATCAAAGCTGCGAAGAAGTGCGGTGATCTCGAGGTCGCACCCAAGAAAGCGTACGTCAGCCTGCGGCGTTCGAAACAGTTCGCCATTATCCAGCCGTCGACCAAGACACGTGTTGACCTGGGATTGAACATGAAGGGCGCTCCGGCAAAGGGGCGGCTTGAGGCGTCCGGCAGTTTCAATTCGATGGTCAGTCACCGGGTGAGACTCGAAAATGCTGGTGACGTCGACAAAGAGGTGACGACCTGGTTAAAGAAGGCCTGGTCAGACGCATAGTTATTTTTACCTGACAGCGTCAGGAATTAGGCCCCGCGGCGGCTGCACCATGCCACCGGCCTCGCAGACGTCGTTTTCGTTGCAGAGCCACTGGTTACGGATTATGCGCCGTGCACCGGCAATGGCCGGGGCGCGCCACCGCCGACGAGAGTCAACGACTTGCTTTTCGAGACTGCCGTAATCAGGGTGAGAATTTCCCCTGACTTGAATTAGACTAGTCTAGGTCCATCCCTTCTCGATAAGGATTATCACCATGAGATTCAATTTCGGCCGCCTGGCTATCATCAATTTACTGCTGGCTGTTGTCATGCTGGCTTCCTGCGCGAAAGAACCTGCGTCGCCTGAACAGCAATTGATCGGGGACGTTGCCGCGGCGCTGGGTGGCAGGGACGCGATCGTAGCGGTGGAGACATTCACGATGGAAGCCGAGGGCCGTATGCTGAACATAGGCCAGGACCTTACGCCGGAAGCCGCGACTATGGAGTTCGATGTTTCGGACTACAGGCTCGTGGCGGATCTCGCCAATAACCGCAGTCGCACGGAGCTTACGCGGACGCCACTTTTTGACTATTTTCGCGGACGAGACCCCATGCCGCAGGTCTCGGGCATTGACGGCACCGTAGCGTACGATATCGGACCGGATGGAAGTGCAAGACGCTCGCACGAGGATGTCGCAACCGATCGACTCTCGGCCTACTTTCATCACCCGCTGCCTTTGATGAGAGCAGTAATAACCGGCGCCGGCTCGCTCGGCAACGTGCGCAATAACGGCGGGTATACAGTCGCAGACGTTACCCTGGAATCGGGCAAGGCATTCACGCTTGCGATTGACCCTGGCACCAAATTGCCAGCCTATATCAGTTCCACTGATCACCACTACTACTTTCGCGACGTCATGCGTAAGACCGAGTTCGCAGACTACATGGCGGTTGGCGACGTTATGCTGCCAGCCGAGATCAGCCAGTCGTTCGATGAATTTCATGTATTCAGGATCCAGGCAACGACGCAACATGTGAATGAGCCGGTTGACGCCAGCGCACCGCAAGCGGTCATCGCCGCTGCCCCGGTTACCGGATCAACGCCCGCCCAGGTGACCGCAGAGCAACTCGCTGACGGCATCTGGGTTCTCGCCGGCCAGTCGCACCACAGCGTTTTGTTTGAATTCAGTGACCACCTGAAGCTGCTGGAAGCACCGAATGAGTTGAGGACCCTCGCGGTCATCGCCAAAGCGCAGGAACTTGTGCCGGACAAGCCGCTCACGCATGTGATTAACACGCATCATCACTTCGACCACTCCGGTGGGCTACGCACGGCCGTGTCTGCAGGACTTACGGTGATAACCCAGGCGGCCAACGAAGCTTTCTATCGACGGATGGCAAAACAACCAAGCACCCTCGTGCCTGACCCTCTGTCCCGGGCACCGCGCGAGATTGAAATTGAGGCTGTTAACGACGAAGCGGTCTACGCAGACGATTCGATGACTATCGAGCTGTATCATGTGGCCGGCAGCCCGCATTCGAGTTCAATATTGATGGCTTACCTGCCGGAACATCGTGTCCTCATAGAAGCGGACCTTTACAATCCGGGCCGCACGACTCCGCAACTGTTCGCACCCAACCTGTTGGACAACATCCAGAAATTTGAACTGGACGTTGAGCGAATCGTGCCAATCCACGGTGGCATCATCGAATTCGAAGAACTGGAGACTGCAGTGCAGGCATTGCGTAACTAACGCAATGCCGCGACGCCGATCTTTGGCTTTCACTCATCCCTACTGCGTGTAACAAGTTGTATCCCTTGCACCCGGGGCTCTTGGACTTGTGTCACCATCAGCGTTAGTTTGATCTCGAGTATGCCCGCTTGCTGCGGCGACCTGGCGGTTTAATGGGTGATCAGCGGTCGTTTGTCCCGGCAGCTGAAAGGCCTGCATGACTCCAGAGATTGGATGAAAACCCCGCTGTCAATGTTCGGCCGGCCCGGAGAACGAACACCGGGCCTGGAAACGGTTGCGCGCAAACCGAAGCACGAGTCGAGCCCGACATGAAAACGCTGACCCTGATTTTAGGAATACTGTTGATGACCACTACTGGCCCACATCGCGATGCTTCGGCTGCACAATCCGGGGCACATTCCGTTCTCACAGATCTAACCTCGCTCAGTTCTGCGACGAGCTGGTACGTCGTCAATGACAACGTGATGGGTGGACGTAGCAATGGCAGTTTTGAAGTGGAGCAAGGCGTGCTCCGTTTTGCGGGCCGCACGAATACGAACGGTGGCGGTTTCAGCTCTATTCGCACGCAACCGTTGCGGCTCGATTTATCAGACCTCACCGGCATTCAACTGCGGGTCAAGGGCGACGGGCGCCGTTATACCTGGAGGCTTGCGACGGATGCGCGCTGGCGTGACAGGCAGGTCAGCTACTGGGCTGAGTTCGATACCCGCAACGGTGAGTGGAATGTCATCGACATCCCGTTTGCCAGTTTCGTTCCGAAGTTTCGCGGCTCCCGATTAAACGGGCCCGCGCTCGACCCTGGGCAGATTACCGGCATGGGCCTGATGATTTACGACGAACAGGACGGTCCGTTCGAGTTGCACTTGTCCAGCGTGCGCGCCTATCGTGAAGATCCGGAATTTACGCTCGGGCAATTCCAATGGAAGAAGCGGGTACTGGTGGTCAGCGCCCCAACCGCCGACGATTCTGATCTGCGCGCGCAGCTGGATGCGCTGGAACTTTCGAGCGATGAGTTCGAGCTGCGTGACATGGTTCTGGTGAAACTGGTCGATGCCACTGCTTCAGTGGCCGCTGAGCGCAGGTTGAACAATGCCGAAGTATCTTTGGCGCGAGCGACACTGGGTATTGAACCTCAGTCGTTTGCTGTTCGGTTGCTGGGCAAGGACGGATCTGTAAAGTTGGAAAACAGCGTCGCCACGTCAATGGCAGAAATTTATGGCCTTATCGACTCGATGCCGATGCGGCGGCGAGAGGTGCTTGATCATGAGTGAGTCAGTTGACAGCACGCAGCCGCGCAGCCGGCGCATGTCTGCCTGGAGATAACTGCATGGCTGAACGTAACAATGCCCAGAGCGTGGCCGCAATCGCTGTCGCAATCGTGGTTGGTGTCCTTATTTCGTGGGCCGGCAGCGACGGTGGCGACCGTTGGGGCGCGATACCGGTATTCGCATTGTGCGGCGCGCTGGCATTTGCGGTTAACTGGCTGGCTTTCATTCCAGCGGCACTGGCGCAAACGGAACGCTATTACGACCTGACGGGAGGAATCACCTACATCACCGTCACCTTGGTCGCCGTGCTCCTGTCTCGCGAACTCGATCTGCGTTCGACCCTGGTCGCTGCGATGGTCATGGTCTGGTCGCTGCGTCTCGCCACGTTCCTGTTCATGCGTATATCTCGCGATGGCAAAGACAGCCGCTTTGACGAAATCAAGAAGGGACCGCTGCGATTTTTAATGGCCTGGACCGTTCAGGGCCTGTGGGTATTGCTGACCGCGGCGGCTGCGCTGGCCGTAATCACCGGTGGTGCACGTGAACCGCTCGGCGTAGTCGGCATCGTCGGCATCGCCGTGTGGGCGGCCGGCCTGCTCATTGAAATGGTTGCAGACCGGCAGAAGTCGACATTCAAACGCGACCCGGACAATGAAGGCAAGTTTATTCGCTCAGGGCTGTGGGCCTGGTCTCGTCACCCGAATTACTTCGGCGAAATAGTGCTATGGACAGGCATGGCGATCGTCGCAGTGCCAGTGCTGCAGGGCTGGCAGTGGGCAACCCTGATCTCGCCGGTTTTTGTGGCGGTTCTGCTAACCAGGATTAGTGGCATACCGCCGCTCGAAGCGAAAGCAGACAAGAGATGGGGCGGTCAGGACGACTATGAAGAATATAAACGCAACACGCCGGTCCTGATAATGAAGCCGCCAGCGAACTAGTAACGCTACCTCCGCGCGAGCTTTTCCCTCCGAGTGAAATATTAGCGAGGCCCGGTAATTTTCCGTCAGCGCCTCGATCCAGGGACCATCGCTGTTACGGAGTTGGCGATATACTGGCAGCGACTCGACGCCAGGACAAACCCCGATGACGATCGACACTGTTCAGTACACGTTGCAAGACAGGCTTGCCATTATTCGTATTGATGATGGCAAGCGCAATGCCCTGTCCCCTTCAGTACTACATGAAATATACGACGCGCTGGACCGCGCGGAAGCGGATCGCGCGACGGTAATCATCACGGGCCGGGAAGACGTGTTCTCGGCAGGCTTCGATCTCAACGTCATGAAGCGAGGCGGCACCAACGCACTGCGCATGCTGCGCGCGGGTTACGCCCTGACCGCCAGGGTGCTTGCATATCCGTATCCGGTCATTGCCGCCTGCAACGGTCACTCGCTGGCGATGGGCGTTTTTCTAATGCTCTCGGCTGACTATGTCATCGGCAGCCGCGGCGATTACAAGATTGCGGCCAATGAAGTTGCCATTGGCCTGACCATGCCGCGCGTAGCTGCGGTTATGTTGCGCCATCGCCTGAACCCATCCGCATATCAGCGGGCGGTGACGGTGTCACAGTATTTCAGCGTCGATGCCGCTCTGGTGTCAGGGTTCTTCGACGAATTGGTGAACGTTACGGACCTGCAAAGCCGTGCCGAGGAGCTCGCTGATTCCTTTCAGGCACTCGACGAACGTGCGCATACGGTGTCCAAACGCAGGATTCGGGCAGCACTAATCAGGAAAATACGGTGGAGTATTCCGCTCGATTTACTGGACGCAATCCTGCTTGGCATGCGGCGCAATTGAATTGATGGTGTTAACATTTTTTTCGTCGCCGCGAGGCTCATCAATGCTTCGCAATAAAGCGGGATGCTCAATGACTGCAGCCATGCTGTGACTGTCATGGCAAGAATATTCAACAGGAGGCGCGCAGCATGCGATTAGCAAAGATTTTCTTAATGATAGTTTTAGCCTCGATGTCAGCGCATGCGTTCCCGGATGACGCAGGCGAGATGGCAGCACGGATAAAGAAACAGATGTCCGCGCCGGACCGGCACGCCTGGGATATACGTCGCGACGTCCCCAGGAAACCCGTCGAAACGTTCCGGTTTTTAGGCCTTCGGACGGGCATGGTCGCCCTAGATATTGGCGCATATGCGGGCTACACGACCGAGATGTTGTCTGCCGGGGTAGGACCGGAAGGCACGGTCTACATGCAAAACACACAGGAAGTCATCGAAGAGTATGCACAGGGATATTACGACAGAACGATCGCAGAACGATTGGCGAACAACCGCCTGCCCAATGTCATACTGCATGTGCGTGCGTACGATGACCTGGGACTCCGCGACGAGGTTGACGTTGCTTTTCTCGGCAACCTGATTCACGACTTCTACTATCGCGACGGCGAAGAAAATGCGCTGCGTTTTCTGGCCAGCATTCGTACCGCACTCAAAGCCGGTGGTGTCCTCGGCGTGATGGACCATGTTGGAGATGCGGATCAGTCCAACGGTGAACTGCATCGCATCGATCCGGAAATTGCGCGTGATTTGCTCAAACGGGCAGGTTTTCGGATCGATGCGGAATCAGATCTGTTTGTCAATTCTCAGGACGACCACTCCCTGATGGTGTATGACGACACCATTTACCTGCAAACAGATCGGTTTCTGTTTCGGGCAGTCAGCCCTGACTAAAGATCAGGCGGGCCAACTAACCGATGGCGATTTTCATTCGCGTGTAATCGATGCCTGTTATTTAGCATGGACTAGGAGATCATCACCGTTCGCGGAAACTGCGCATAGTTCTCCCACCTGGACGGTTTTTCCGGCATCTCGTCCACAGTCGCCTGAACCTTGCCGTTGATGTCTGTTACGCGCGAAACGAGCGTGTGTTCGCCCGGGGTCGCACCATCCCAATCGAGATAAAACAGTTTCCAGGAGTACTGTGACGATTCTGGATCGATCTGCGCTGCACGCCACGGCCCGTTGTCGATCTTGACCTCAACCGATTCGAGCGGCGTACCATCATTGAGTACGAAACCGGTTATCCGGTGGCTACCGTCGCGGCGTGTCACGCGAATTATGGAAGACTTGAGCTGGATTCTGGTGACCGAGCGCTCGTCCCAACGCTCAACGCCGCCGACGTCAATCTTGCTCAATGTCACATAGTCCCGCGCCATGAAACGACCCATGTAGCGGCGATCCTGGACGTGAATGTGTTCCAGCCATTTGACATTCGCAATGCCATACCAGCCGGGCACGATCAGCCGCACCGGCGCGCCGTGATACACAGGCAAAGGGACGCCGTTCATCTCATAGGCAATAATGACTTCAGATCGCATAGCATCATCTATGTGCATGCTGCGCGCGAATGCCTGCTCGACGTCGGTCGCGCGAATATTCTCAGCGCCCATATCCGCACCGTAAAAGACGACCTCGATCCCGGCGTCCTGGGCCCCCGCATCCCGCAACACGTCGTTTAAGCGAACGCCGCCCCATTTCGCATTGCCAATTAAGCCGTGAAAGATATTGTGTACGTTGCCACCACATTCGAAACCGGCATCAATTTCAACTTTGTCCCGGCTCTTCAGTTCGGCCAGCGAAAACTCCAGCGGGCGATCCACCAGGCCGGTGATGCGCAAACGGTAGTCATCTACAGGTATCTGCGGCTGACCATAGTGCTGTACAACATAAAAATCGTCATTCGACGTATAAAAAGAATCGATATAGCGTGTATCAAGGAAGTGAGTTGCGTCAGCTGCCTTCGGCGCCACGGCGTAGCCATCGGGCACATCGGTAAATGGCACCAGTTCCTCGCCTTGCGCAAGCGCGAGCTTCGACCAGAACGGCATGCCGGCTGTCGCCGCGACTCCCCCAAGCGCCAGGCCATTTTTGAGTACTTCACGACGATCTGTTTGATGTTCATCAGACATGCTTTGTAATCCCCTTGGTCGATTTCTTGATTATTACTATAGCGGAAGATTATTCGCTGCCGTGGCGGCGGCGTCAAATCAGGCGACCCACTCAACAGCGAGTTGCGGCCAGCAGAGCCTTCTTTCCGCCGTCGTGCCTGTGTCAGAATGTAATTGAGACAATTTTCAAGGTGCACATTATGGACAACAGTTTCCCGGGACCCAAAACGCGCGCTGCACTGGAACGCGGTATTCCGCTGTTCAAGAACGGCCTGCGGTTTGATGCTGAAATGGAGCGCGCGGGTCAGCGCGGCTTTCGCCCGGTTCGCCAGATTGTCATCGACAAGGCCGAGGGCGACTTTGTCTGGGACCTGGACGGCAAACGCTACATCGACTTCCAGAACGGCTGGGCAACCAACCCGCTCGGCAACTGTCACCGGGAAATTCTCGAAGCAGTCGAAATCGCCAACCGCCGCTTTGGTTTTCACTACGACCATCCACTGCGTTACGACCTGGCCGAACTGCTGGCAGCAACAATGCCGGGCAATGCTTTGCCGCGAACAAACTACGAAGTCTCGGGAACCGAGGCGGCGGAAGCTGCCGTGCATCTCGCGCTCACCTACACAAAAAGACGTTACATCATTACTTTCAGCGCGTCCTACCACGGCATGGGGCTTGGCACAAAAGTGCTTAGCGGTCTCGATGGCGACTACGGCACCTACCTCGAAGGCTGGGGCGGCGGCGTAATCAAGGCGCCTTATCCCTACAGCGAGCGAATTCCGGCCGGTATGAGTGAAGAGCAGTACACCGAATACTGCCTGTGGTACCTGGATAACCACATTCCGACGAGTATTGCGGCACGCGACAACATCGCCGGCATACTCATCGAACCCGGCCTCGCCGAAGGTGGCAACTGGATTCCGTCGACGCGATTTCTGCAGGGTATCCGCGAGGTCTGTGACAAGAATGACTGGCTGATGATCTCTGATGAAGTGCTGACCGGCCTGGGGCGTACGGGACGGATGTGGGGCATCGAGCACTATGACGTCGTGCCCGACATTCTCGTGTATGGCAAAAACCTCTCTGGCGGAATTGCTCCGCTGTGTGGCATCTCGGCGCGTGACGAAATCATGGGCGACAACACCGATTTCCTGTCGGGCTCGACATTTGCCGGGACGCCTGCCGGGTGTGCAGCGGCGATTCGAACATTGCAGATTTTCGAACGCGACCACATCGTGGCGCATGCAAAGCGCCTCGGCAATATTGCGGCCGGCATCATGGCTAAATGGGAAAAGTACAGCATCGTTCGCCAGGCGCGTGGCAACGGGTTACTGCTCGGCGCGAGCTTCGGCAAACCCGGGTTTGCCGGGGCCGATGAAAAAGACTGGTGGACCGCTCGCGCTGTGCGCGGAAAAATGCTCGAGAACGGCGTCTGGGCGATTTCGGATCATGAGGACACGATCCGCCTGTATCCCGCGTTGAACATGGATGAATCGGTGCTTCGTGAAGGACTGCAGATCATGGAAGATGCGATCCGGCACGTCGAAAAACACGGTCATTCCGAGGGCGACGCGGTGGCCTATCCCAGTGGCGTTGCTGGTTTCTAGACGTTTAACGTGACCGGCGACCGGCATGCGTTACCAAAAAGATTTGTAATAGCAGTTACTGTTGGCGGCGTCATTGGGCTCGGCATATTGCGCGGTCCCGGGGAAATCGCGGAAGTTGTACGTGATCCTGCTTTGTATCTCGCGCTTTGGCTGGTTGCCGGGATTTTCGTACTGCTAAGTACGGTGGTTTCCGCTGAACTGGTCGGCATGACGCCTCGATCCGGCGGTTTTTACGCATTGATCAGACGTGCGTACGGCCCTTACGCCGGATTCCTGATCGGTTGGGCCGACTGGCTGACCTACGCCGCCGACCTTGCGCTGAAGGCAGTCGTCATTACCGAGTTCGCTGCCATCCTGCTTCCTGGCATTGCGACCTTCAGTACGGGTCTCGCGATTGCGGTAACCACCGTCTTCGCAGGCATTCAGCTGCGCGGCGTCGCACTGGGGGCCCTGATCCAGGAAATCGCAACGTCAATGATCGGGCTGGTTATATTCGGACTGGCACTGCTGCTGCTCTTCGTGGCAGCGCCAATGCAGGATGTCGCAAATTCGGTGCCGGCTGCAAATACACTCAACGAGTGGAGCCTGGTAATAGCAACGATTATTTTTACCTACGACGGCTGGCTCTATGCGTCGTATATCAGTGGCGAAATCCGCGGCGGTGCGGGCGCTGTTGCACGATCCTGCATCAAAGGCATGGTAGTCGTGATTATCCTGTACATGCTGCTGAACGTGGCGCTGGTAAAAAGCGTTGGCCTGTCATCGCTTGTCGGCAGCGACCTGGCACTGGCGCGTGCCCTTGAACTGGCTTTCCACCCCGCCGCCGGCACGGTCGTCGTTATCGCCGCCATCCTGATCCTGCTGAGTCACCAGAACCTCGAATACATGAGTGGGCCGCGAATCCTCCAGGCGCTTGCGACGGATGGTTTCCTGGCCCGGCGAGCAAAGTACATCGGCAAGGGCGGCAACCCGGTTGTCGCCGTCCTGATTACCTGGCTTGTAGCAGTCAGTCTTATCCTCATTGGCGGCTTCGAATTTTTGTTATTGCTTTCGGTATTTTTCTTCGTACCGCTTTACCTTGCCCTGATTGCGGGCATTTTCATTTTGCGCAAGCGCGAGCCGGAAGCCGTGCGGCCGTATCGGGCGTGGGGACATCCTTACAGCACAATCTTTTGTCTTGCGGCCTGGACAGTCATTACCTTGTTCCAGGCCTATGTCGAACGGGAAACCGCGGTCTATGCTGTGTTGATGGTGGCTGTCTCATGGCCCGTCTACCGATATCTCGCACGCAGTTAATCGGACTGGAATCGAGCGCCTGCCCGGATTTCAATATCCGGTCAGACTCGAGAATTTACTCCCGGAGACGCACGTT
>JAJFKP010000046.1 GCA_021773135.1 Woeseiaceae bacterium
GCCGACCGTCCGCAACGGGTCAGTAGCAGCCTCTAGGCAGTTTATCACCTGGGCGGCTGGTTTCGGCCAGAAGCAGACGCTCAAAGTGCTTCAATTTCCCGCAATAGTTTCAGGTGCAAATCCGGTGGATCACCAGCGCCATCAATCTTGGCCAATTCCTCGTTTACGACCGCAGCGATATCTACATCGAACTGGTTCTTGGCAACATTCCAGAATGCTCGTCCGTAGCCGCGAACGAAATATTGTCGCGTCACAAACCGTGCCATCTGATCGTACTCAGCAAATATTCCGAGATCATAGTTTTGTTTCTCGAAAATCAACACCCACAACAAACTCATAAAATATCCGCCCAGCACGTCTCGTTCCGACTCGTTTAGATCTGACGGAGATCGAACCCCTTTTTGGTACAGGTCTGAAAACTCAGCGTCGAGCAATTTATCTCGAAGCTCAGCCATCCTTTGAAAATTCGCACTGCTCAATTCTGCCCGTGCAATCGTGCTGCTTTGCTGAATCTCTGCGTAGACGAAATACATTCCGGTTAAAATGGCGACCAATCCAATCAGCTCTGCGACTTCCTTCCATTTCAATGACATCACAGTCCTCAATCTTCTTTGATTGCGAGCATCCGTTGAACACACGAGGCATGCGGACCGTGCGCTTCGGGTCAGTAGCAGCCTCTCATCAGTTTAGCAGCCCAGTGGCTTCTTTCGGCCAATAGCGGCCGGTCGATCTGCAAAATACTCTCACCTGTTCTTCGAGCTATCGATACAGATCCGGGGAGTCCATACCCCCGAGCATGTACCATCCAGAATCTCGTTGAATCCAGGTGTGAGTAATTCGGCCGGTGCCCTCACCGAAATAAATGCGGTAGTGGAGAATTGCGATATCCCCGATAACCCGTATGCCTTGGCGCTCAATGCGAAAGTCCCATTTGTCGGGCTCTGCAAAGAATGTTGAAAGGTAGTCCTCACCGCCATCCTTGCCAGTTGCGGCATCGAGTCGACTTGGCCATCCAAGAAAGGACTCGTCCCAAAAGGAAAGAACCTTCTCATGGTCAGCATCCCTATGTGCCCGGATGTACTCTTCCTCATACTTCCATAGCATTTCCGATATATCCTCGAGAGATGCGGATTCGTCGGCATAAACGATCGTGATTCCGAGGAAGAACGGGGTGAGCAGGACGAACATAACTCTACTTGTCATCGGAATCACTCCCCGAAAAAGTACATGCAATGAGACTTAAGATACCTTTCATGACGGGCCGCTTTGGGTCAAAAGCAGCCTCTCCGTATTTGGGAAATTCTATCATCTGGGTGGCTGGTTCTGGGGTATACCGGACACTCGCCATTCATCGAAAGCGGCCGGGGGTGAGTGGCACGGATTTGGATTACCTGCCGCAGCCCGACTTATTCCAATTCTATGTCATTGAACAAGGCATCCGAACGTCCGTAGTGGTGTTCTGAGGGATTATCCGTGATACCGAGGTGCGATTCCCGGGAAGGCACTTATTCCCTGGGCGCATCATTACTGAGCAGATCATGTCCATCCTGCTGTTGCTCTACCTGGTCAGCGATGGCGGTATCAGGTTTCAAATCATGCGGCTCAACAGGGTGGGCGGGCCGGTCTTCGGAGACGGTGGCTTTAATGCTCGCTGTGCTGTCCACGTTCTCCACTCGAAGTCGATATATGGGTTCAGGCATGTTGATTGCTGCAGCTTCGAAAGCGTGTTTTACAGCCGCCATACAGACGCTCCGTGTTTTCGTAAAGTCGGTCACTGTTTGGTCGATCCAGCCGTAAATTCTCAATACAACGTTCGAATCACCCAATGCGTGCACAATACACTGCGGGCTGGGCTCTGAAAGCACGCCCTCAATATCAGCCAATGTAGTAACGGCGAGGTCCTGGGCCATTGATGGCTCAACATCGGTATCCACGCCTACATCGAATTGAAACCTGCGTTTCGAATTGCGCGAGTAATTTACGATCGTACTTTTGTAGACCAAACTATTTGGTAGCCGTACGTGGTTGCCATTTAAGTCCAGCAGGATCGTTGCCCGCGAGGTCAGCCTTACCACTCTGCCCTCGTTTCCATCGATCACCACGTGTTCGTTTACGCCAAACGGCTGCCGAAGGCTTAGCAATACGCTGGCAACGAAATTCTCTACCGTGTCACGAATGGCAAAACCGAGCGCCAGACCTACTACACCGAGCCCACCAAGAATGCTGACAAGTAAGGCGGTTGCACCCACCATTTCCGCCGCTATCATGAAGCCAACCAGGCCGAATATGAGTCGAACAAACAGGCGAACTAACTCATCGACGAAGAGATTCGGAGCCCACGCGTTTGGCAGACGCAGCACACGGGATATCCAGCCGCCCAGCCACCAAAACAAGGTCACAATAAGTACTGCAAGAAGAATCAAAGGCAGACTCACCAACGCAGTTTTCCCGATCTCCGATAACTTGCGTATGACTGGCTGTACCTGATTGAGAAATCGATTGTCGCGGCGGACCTCGTTCTGAACCGCGACTACCCCTTGCACGGCCTCGGCCAGGCGTTCGGCGTCAGCTGCCAAAGTCTCACGCAGCACCGTGCCACCCAGAGTAACCACACCCACCTCCGACTCGACAGTCACCGCCTCCAGCCCGTCAATTTTTGAGAAGATCTCGCTAAGGCGATTTTCTATTTCGCTATCGGTTGGTTGGTTCGTGTCGGTACTGATCGGCGCGACAGGCTCGTCTTGCGCGAAGGCGTACGATCCAAACAAGATCGACGCCAGGAGCAATAGCATCAGGGGATATCCGAGGCTGAAGCGACGATGGTCGTTGTCGCCAATACTTTGCAGGTTTGATGTCATTAGTTATGGTTCCGTAGCCAGTAAAGATCGATATCCAGATAGGCAAGGCTGAATTCGGCCAGTTCCAGCAAATCCGATTTGTTGTGCAATGTGGTCCTGTTATCGCGTCGGCTGATCAAACCGTCTGATGTCAGACGAGAAAACGATCGACGGAGATGCACAACGCTTGGACCTAATGTATCTCCAATATGGCGTCGCGTCATTAGCACGCGAAATGTGCTGCCCGTCTCAAGAAGGGGTCGAACCGATTTTCCTGCTAAAGATGCTCGACCTGAAACCATTGCCGTGGTGCAGGGTTAATTCGGTTCGACCCCTTTTTTTCTATCGTTATCACTGGTCGACTCAGTCGCGCTTGTTGCGTGCGTATACGCCACCGAATCGCTGCGAGAAGTAATTAGCGTCCTCGAATATTTGCCGCCAGGCCGGATCGTTGGTGTCGTCGTGCTTGGGTTTTCGTGCGTCGATCAAGTATTGCAAAATCGCTGGCAACGCAGCCAGCTCCGCCATTTCTCTGTCGTCCATCTGGTCCACCTCCTGTTTTATTAGTGGTCGGGACCTTACCAGAAACCGTTTATCACTATGGAGTCAGTTTCGCGAAACTACTATTGCCCAAAGTTCTGAAGCGCTCTATTGCCTGCCACATGATTGAAACGCGAAGTGCTGATCGAAATTGGCTATTTGACGACGTCAGTTCGCCATGTGTTCTGATCGCTATCCAGTCTTTAGGCCGACGACCAATCCCCTACTTTCGACGCTTCTTGTCTAGCAACACATCTTGCTGCCATTTGCTCGGTTTCTTGTCAGTGCGATGAATGCATCCCGCCCAGCAGCATGGACGTTTTTGCCCGTCGAGAAGCTCCTCTACAGTTCGCCTGATCCTTCTGTCACGCGTCTTTTCCTGTTTTGCGTCTTCAACCCAGCAAACAAATTCGTTGCGCCCGATTGGTGTGAGATTTTCCCACAGGTTAGATATCTCTTTTGTCGCGGTTAGGGCTTTAACCAGGTCAGCAGGTAATTCGTGTACCAGCCCACCTGGAAGTTTTTTCGTCGTTGTCATTTTATTTTTCTGCACCGAAAGCCGCTTGCAGTGCAGCGATGTCGATCTTCGCCATCTTCGTTATCGCCTGCATTGCGCGGCCTGCCGCCTGTCTGTCTGGGTCGGCCAGTAAACCGGGGAGCGCCTTGGGGACGATTTGCCACGAGACGCCATAGCGGTCCTTGAGCCAGCCGCACTGGCTCTCGCTGCCGCCATCGGCGGTCAATGCATTCCAGAGGCGGTCTGTTTCTTCCTGATCTTCGGTCAGCACCGAAATTGACGCCGCCTCGCTGTGGATGAACATCGGGCCGCCGTTAAGCAGCATGAAGGGCGTGCCGCCGATCGTGAACTCTATAGTCAGGGGCTGGCCGTCGGGATCCGGTTGCACGGTCTTTTCGAGCTCGCTGTTCGGCAACAAAGGCACATAGAATTTCGCCGCTTCCTCTATCTGATTATCGAACCAAAGGCAGGTACGGACTTTTGCAGTCAATTCCATCGGTCAGTCTCCATTCAGTGTCTGGGTCATGGCCATGCAGAAGGGCTCTGAAACCCGCCATCCACCGTAACGTTTATTAGCGATTGAATGGACCGTTTTGAGCTGAAGACTTCATCAGGTTAATGCTTCAACGTGTCGGGCAAAGTTGTCGAGAATGCTTTGCCAGCCCTGGCGCTGCTGCTCCGCTGTGTTTTCGCCTTCGGCATCGAACGTTTCGATGACTCTGACGCCTTCTTTCTCGGGCCTGAAATCAACAGAGACCATTCGACCGTCATCCATTTTGTATTCGATGAATTTGTTCTCATCAATTTTGGTATAGGTGCCCTCGAAATCGAATCCCATGCTGCCGTCTTTTGCTTCCATTCGATATGAAAAGCGACCGCCGACGTTCAGGTCATTTTCGCTGCTTGGATTATGCCAATCGTCGGAAGCCGCATTCCAGTGATTGATGTCTTCCGGCGTGGTCCACGCTGACCAAACTGCGTCGATATCGGATTTGACGAGTGTTTCAACCGAGATCTTCATACTTCACATACTCCCTGGCAGGAACTTTTTTATGCATAACCGCACGGTCTTTCCCGTCTCCATGTCGGTCCTATTTCCTGGCACCGACGAGTGCGAACGCGGCGCCTTGAGGATCCATCCCGGACATTGCAAAGTCACCGCCGGGTATCTCGATCGGTTCCTGCAGTATCTTGCCGGCATTGTCCTTGATTGTGGATATGGCCTGGTCGATATCCGGCACGCGGAAATAGTAGCTCCAGGCGGGTAGCGGCGCTTCCGACACCTTCGGCATGACGCCACCGATCATACCTTTGCCCTGGTATAAGAACTGGTACTTGCCGATCGGGCCCATGTCCATGTCGCCCTCCTGGCGCCAGCCGAATTGTTCTGTGTAAAAGACAACAGCACCTGCCTGGTCGGTCGTCTCAAGTTCATTCCAGGCGCAATGACCAACCATCGGCTCGGTTGCCGCAAAGGAGTTGCTCGTTCTGTCGCCTGCGCCCTTCATGATGTAGAACCTCGCGCCCTCGGGATCAGTGACAAACGCAAAGCGCCCGACACCGGGAATGTCCTGCGGCGGCATGTGAATTGAGCCGCCGGCCTTTTCTATGCGAGCAGCTGTCTGATCAACATCGTCCACAGCGATGTATCCTAACCAGCAGGGTCGTGCACCGTTTGCCGTCATTTCCGGCGTCAGTGGCAGCAGGCCACCCACCACCGCATTGCCCATTGAAAATTCCCGGTAATCTTTGTCGTTTTGTCCGGCGGGCGCGAAAGACCAGCCAACGACCGCGCCATAGAAGTCCTGCGCGGCTTCCGCATCGTTGGTCACCAGCTCATACCAGATAAAATCGCCGTGTTTGTTTGGCATTGTCTGATCTCCTCAGGTGCCGCTGTCGAATACGGGTTCAAAGCCCGCCCACATCATCCGCATGCCATCAAACGGCATGTCTCCCATCTCGTTCCAGCGCTCATCGTTCTGCATTTTCTCAGTCGCCGCGTCGCACGTTGCCTTGTCGGGCCACTCGATCCACGAGAACACGACCGCCTCGTCCTGTTTCGCTTTTACGGCGCGTTTGAAGTCCGTCACCTTGCCGTCGGGTACGCTGTCGCTCCAGTTTTCCCTGATTCGAATTGCGCCGTATTCCCGGAATATCGGCGCCGCTTTGGCCGCCAACTCACTGTAAACTTGCTTGTTTTTTTTAGGGACCGGAACAAGAAACCCTTGTATATAGCTCATATCGTCTCTCCACTGCAGGGGCCAGAGATCGTTGCAACGTCTGGTCGGGTTTTGCATGTTTAGCAAATAACGTTATATAATGCAACTTCTTAGTTATTATTAATAACTTCTGCAGACTCTCAAACTGAAGAAACGCGAATACAACGATGGTTGCGCGACCGCGCATGCGCTGGACATTATCGGCGAGCGCTGGGCGCTGCTGATCATGCGTGAGCTTCTCCTCGGCCCAAAACGCTTTTCCGATCTCCGCGACAGCCTGCCTGGAATCAGTGCCAATGTGCTGACCCAGCGCCTGGAAGGACTGGAAGACGTAGCGATTGTACGACGCAGTCGTTTGCCGCCGCCGGCCGCCTCCAATGTATACGAACTGACTGAATGGGGGTTGGAGTCCGAGGAGATTATCAAGGTCATCGGCCGCTGGGCGGCCCGCTCACCGACTATGGCAGAAGGCAAACCCATGAGCGTGAATTCAGTGATCCTGTCGTTTCGGACGATGTTCGATACGGCCAGGGCGGCAGATCTTGACGCCATCATCGGCCTGCGTTTTGGCGAGGATGAGTTTCTTGCAAGGATCTCCGGCGGCGCACTGGACATTGCGCGCGGAGATGCCACCTTAAGCGACGCGGTCGTAAGCTGTGACCAGAATGCCCTGGCGGCGGTCGTCTATGGCGGTGTTCCGCTCGAGAAAATGATCAAGGCAGGAGAGATCAGGACAACTGGCAAAATGGCGCTCGTGAAACGTTTCTGCAAGTTGTTTCCGCTCCCGGAAACGGCACCGCAACCAGGTGTGTAACACGCTCGCAATTTCATCGTTGTCATGAGCACAAAGTTTTTTAAAGCAAGCGCATTCAATTGGTGACGCTGGTTTAACACAGCGTTGATGAAATTGTTCAATATTCAGTTAGGTAAGCGGCCACTCGAGCATCCGGGCTTGCGGTCGAAACTGAGCTCACCATTAGCCAGCGGCAGGTTCTGGAAGGTCCCCGGAAACACCTGTGGCAAGTATTGACCAGGACACGATGCACGAAACTTCTGCCAGTCACCCTAGCCCCGCCATTAGAAAGAGCCGTTCCATCGTGTATTTCGCATGTATTGTTGCAGCGCTTCACGACGAATTTCGGATCGCAGCGCGACATACCCGGCGAACTGATCAGCAGAGAATATTCTTCGCAGCTGGTTGTCTGCATTTTCTGTGATCGACTTTAATGCCCTACGCAATTGCTCTCGCGAGCTTCCTCTTGAGGACGCCAATGCCTGCGATCGAAGTTCTGCCGTTTCGTCCAGAATTCGATCAACCTCTCCCGCTTGACTACCTTCAAGCGCGAGCGCACCGGCGATTCGTGACAGGTCGCTTTGACGTGTAGACACGTTCTCAGCCAATGCTTCGACAGCCATCAGAATTAGCGACAGGCAAGCCATCATGGCAGACAACGTGATCTGCCATGGCGCGGTCGTGTTGTCACCTGCGACTTTTTTAATTGGACTGTCGACGGCATAGTGCATGTCAATATCCTTAGGCGATTCGCACCTGGAGCTGGCAGTGCATCGCTCGGTGTATGTCCGTGGAAGATGTCGGATATTCAATGGAAACCCTCAGCTACAACGAGTCGAGGAATGCGCGCATTAACTGTCGTTCCTCGTCCGACAGCTGAAAATAGGCACGAGCAGAGCGGCGAGCCTGTCCCTTGTGCCGACGAATTGCCTCGACATGGGTGAAGGACTGACCGTCGTGCATCAGCCGACTCCGGGTGCGTAGCCCCCAGAGTGGGGCCGTGCGAATCAGATTGGCGGTGAATGCAAATTCCGGAGTTGACTGGACGGGAACGCCGTCGCCGCTGCCGATGTCGTGCAGCAGGAAGTCACTGTATGGGTGAATGATCTTGTCGCCGAGAGCCTCCGGAACCACAAACGCTCCGCCATTGATGACGGTCCCGGGCGGCGACGTGACAAGCGTTGGCACGTGGCAGTTATTGCAACCGATACTGTTGAACACCGTTTCGCCGGCCAGCGCGTCTGCGGTGATCTCGCCACGTGAAGGGGCTTTGGTGGAGCGCATGAAGTCAGCGAAGACGATTACGTCGATGCCGTCGTCTTCGGGGTCGGGCACCGGATCGAATTCAGTGCCAAATCCTACGTAATTGCCCCTGGACGTATTCTCGTCCGGAAACAGCGGGCTGGTGATGCCCATCTCGTTCAGGTAGGCATCGGCTGCAAAAGACTCGAGGCTGGCGTGCTGACTTTTCCAGCCGAACCGCCCGATGCGAGCTGCGTTGCCTGCCTCGAGAATCGGTGTCTCGAGCGCCACGCCACGCATGTGCCTCGGCTGCTGATCACGTATCGACAACAGGGTCTCGTTCGAAACAGCTTCCACATATCCGCTGCCCAGTACATTCGTCGAGATCCTGAATGTACGAACATTGTCCCCAGGGTCGACGAGCTCGACCAGGTCCGGATGGGTTGCGCGGGAATGCAGGATAGTACCGCCGAGAGACTCGAAGAATTCGTTTTCACCCTGCCTTCCGGTTCGCTGCTCAGTGATTTGGCTGGCGCCGCCGGTGACGACGTTTTGATGGCACTCTCGACAACTCTGGGCGTTGTAAACCGGCCCCAGGCCGTCCTGGACTGTTTCAACCTCATCGAAAATGAAGCGATTGTCGTTGAATGAGCGCAATGCCACGACCGATTCGTCAGTCAGCGTCTCAAACTCCGGTCCCTGGTCGAGATAGCCATTTGTTTGATTGTCGAAACCTGTCTCCGCTTCAGTGGCGTTGGCGACGAAGACTTCGGGCGCCGCCAGCTCTTGTTCATTGCGGATCTTGCCATCGTGCTTGAAGCGATCCCGTTTCTGCGCGGTCACGGCTGTTGCGGCTACCACCAGTACCGCCAAAACGATCTTCACGTGCGTTTTCATAAGTCATCCTTTGCTGCTTGTTAACACTGTATGACCACTACTAACGCGCTTAAGCCCTGCCTGGGGTACGCCGAAATGTGAAGAAAAAGAGGAGTTCGGGAGGGCAGCGACGCAATGCCGATCCAGATTACGAATCTTTCGGCTATGCCAATGGCGATGTACATCGCGTTGCGGTCGCCGCCGGCGATTGCGACATCAGAGCAACGCTCGTCGTTGTCAGACGAATCTTGTGACACGGTGCAGGTGGATCCGGAAAGGCGCCGCTTGTCTCATCGTCGAATTGTGAATTTAGCGTGTGGATTCATCGTAGTTTCATTGAATTTGGTCGTTAGCAGTGGGCAATTACCGTATGCACCGATATATTGCAGTTATCCTGGTGTCACATTTTTGGATATCGTGATTGGGTTACCCGGCTCCACGTTGCCAGTGCCCGCATCGGATCGACCGGAAAAGGGGGCTGATACGCTCGCTACGAAATGACCGGTTGAATTGCGCTTGATACGTTCCAAAACTACAAAGGCTGGACCAAATGGTCAGGAGGCTATTGGCGATGAAAACCTATTCTGAAATCCGACAAGCGATGGCCGAATTGAGCGATAGCACAATCGTCGCTGTTCTCTTCCTTTCCGCCGGAACGGCATTCGCCGATACGCAGGATCTTGTGGCTGAGGTCTGGGTCGACAATTGGTTTGAAATGCACGTGAACGGCAAAAAGGTTCTCGAAGACAGCGTACCGATCACCACGGAGCGGTCGTTCAATGCCGAACGTGTCACCGTTACTGCCGAAATGCCAATGACAATCGCGATTCTGGCCAAGGATTTCAAGGAAAATGACACGGGACTTGAATACATCGGGACCGGCCGTCAGCAGACCGGCGACGGCGGGCTGATCGCGCAATTCCGCGATACCGCAACGGGCAAAATCGTGGCCACGTCTGACAGCGCCATGCGTTGCCTCGTCGTTCACCACGCTCCCGTCGATAGGTCCTGCGCCAGCGAATCCTCTCCGGTGGCGGGCGAAGGTGCCTGCGGTTTCGTAGAGGCGAGAATTCCGGCCGACTGGACCGCTCCCGAATTTGATGACAGTGATTGGCCCGCAGCGGTCGAACATAGCGTGCGTGCGGTCAGCCCGAAAGGTGGCTATGACGAAATCAACTGGGACGATTCGGCGAAGCTGGTTTGGAGCAACGACCTCGTTCTCGACAATACCCTCTTGTGCCGCATGACGATTGGCGAATGAACAGACAATACCTATATGAAACTTGAACTATTCGCAGCCCTGCTCGCCGGTTTGCTGGCTGTAACGAGCAATGTCGCTTTCGCCCATCACGGGGTCAGCGGACAATTCGACCTTTCGCATACCCTGACCGTTTCCGGTGAGGTCGCTCGCGTGCGGTTCGTGAACCCACATGCCTACGTTTATTTCGATGTCACCAGCGATGCGGGTGAAGTTGAAAACTGGCGCTGTGAGCTTAGTTCCGGCAGCCTGCTGAAACGCAGAGGTTGGTCAACCGACATGTTTGCTGAAGGGACGACGATCGAGATCCTGGGTTCACCTGACCTGGACGACCCCCACACATGTTACTCACAGCTCATCACGTTTGAAGATGGTCGGGTTCTACAACGCAACGGTTCGGTCGCCGAAGATGGCAGCTTCGTCAACGAGGGCGAGAATGCGCAGCCTGTCGAGAAAGCCGACATCGTTGCGAATATCGCCGGCAACTGGGTCGCACCGCGGCGCCAGGGCCGGCCCGGGCCTTTCACCGGGCCTGGACCGAGATACGTTCTCACCGATGCCGGTCGCAAAGCGGGTGCTGGCGTAACCCGGGACGACACGCCCCGTTTTCATTGTCGGGCCACCAACATCATTCACGATTTAACGTTTGACCAGATGATTAATGAAATAACGCAGCTGGAGTCAGAGGTCCTGATTCGATATGGCTTCATGGATGTCGTGCGTACGATCCACCTGGACGATGATTTCCCCGATGAGATCGAGCCAAGCGTGAGTGGCTATTCTATTGGCGCGTGGAATGGGGACAGGCTGAAAGTAACCACCAGGGGCTTCGCGGCTGGCGTTCTGGAACCGGCGCTGCGGCCCGGTTCAACAGCGGTGATGAACAGTGAACAACTGGTGATTGATGAAACGTTCTACGTCAACGATGACGGGCAACTTGTGCATGAGTACACGATAGCTGACCCGATAAACCTCGCTCAGCCACGATCTCATTACGATATCCTGGAAAGGACGGACGACGAGTTCTTGCCCTACAATTGCGAAGTTCTGACCAACGAGTAGAGGCAAGCACTACCCATCAGGGGCGCGTTAATATTTCCGCATGTGGTTCCGGGACGATTCCATTATATTTGCGCACAATCAATGTGTTTTGTCCTATTCAAACCAAATGTTCTAGCTATGCGACTGTCACTTTCACAAAAACTCGTCCTCTCCTTCCTGGGACTGACGTTGACGGTACTAATTTCGACGTTGGGTCTCGCCCGCTGGAGTTTTCAACAGGGGTTCCTTGACTATGTGAATGCCCTTGAGCAAACGCGCCTGGAGCAGCTTCGAGATGACCTGGTCGACGAGTACACTGCCTCTGGTAGCAGCTGGACATTTCTTACGCTTTCCCGGTTCGGCGACCTGATGAGAAGTTCAGGTGCCCTGCCGTCTGTGGGCCCCGGCGACAGTCCGCCGCCACCCGATCAGCGTTCCGGCGCGATAGGTCCGCCCCCTGGTCAGCGCCCGCCCGACGGCGGCCCGCCTCCTCGTCAGCGCCCTCCGGATCGAGCTTCACCAACGGCTCTTTATGACGCCACCAATCGGCTGATTATTGGACATGAGTTCGACGACAATGCGCTCGAACTCATTCGTGTGCCTATCGTCGTCGACGGTACCACTGTCGGCGAACTGAGGAGTGAGCCGCGCCGCCGGATATCGTCGCCTCAAGACACCGCGTTTTCGAAACAGCAACTAGCGACAAGCTGGACGATCGGAACTTTGGCGATGGGAATTGCCCTTGCCTTGTCGTTGGCCCTGGCGCGAGGCTTGTTAGCGCCCGTTCGACGAATGATCGCCAATGTTGCCCAACTGTCGAATGGCGACTACTCAGCGCGATTGCAAGAAGAGCGCAGTGATGAACTGGGTAAACTGATGAGTGACCTTGATCGCCTGGCTGCAACGCTCGACGAGATCCGGTCATCCCGGCGCCGTTTATTTGCTGACATTTCCCATGAGCTGAGAACGCCGTTGACTGTACTAACCGGGGAAATCGAGGCGATGAAAGACGGTGTTCGAAACGTCGATCGACGGCAGCTCGAGTCGCTGGAACAGGAACTGGGGAGGTTGCGTTTCCTGATTGACGACCTTTACGAACTGTCAGTATCGGACGTCGGCGGGCTTCGCTATTCATTTTCGAACATCAATCTCAAAGTCTGCCTGGACGACGTAATCAACTCTATGCGTGAACGGGCGCTCGATTGTGGCGTGCAGATGATCAGCAGGCATCTCGAGTCGGTACAGGTCAAAGCGGACCTCAATAGACTGGACCGGCTATTTCAAAACCTTCTGGAAAACTCGCTAAGCTATACCGACAAGCCGGGCCGAATCGAAATCACGTTGGTTCAGGATAATGACCTGGCGATTGTCGAGATTGACGACACAGCCCCCGGCGCAAGTGAAGCGGAATGTAATCGGTTGTTCGATCCTCTGTATCGTAGAGAGGAGTCTCGCAGCCGACGTACCGGAGGCGCAGGACTTGGTCTTGCTATTTGCCGCAGTATTGTTATAGCGCATCAAGGTGAAATCACCGCCTCGCCATCGACGCTTGGCGGTCTGAACATCCGAATTGAAATACCGATTGTTGATGAGAGAAAAACATGAGGGCCATGGAAGTTGTCGTTGTCGAGGACGAACCCAAAATTGCCGAACTCGTTGCTGACTATCTGAAGAATAGCGGGTTCAACGTCACCATCCTGTACGAGGGTTCACAGGCAGTCGAGACGATTAGAGCGCGTGAACCCGACTTTCTCATTCTTGACCTGATGATTCCAGGGAAAGACGGACTGACAATCTGCAAAGAGGTTAGACAATTTTCAAATCTGCCAATCATGATGCTCACAGCAAAGGCGGACGAAATCGATCGATTGATCGGTTTGGAGGTAGGCGCAGACGATTACGTCTGCAAGCCTTTCAGCCCGCGTGAAGTTGTTTCGCGCGTGCGAACAATCCTCCGGCGTGTTCAGGGACCTCCGGTCGAAATCAACGACAAGGAAATCTCCTATCGCAACGTAACGCTGCACGTCGATCGTTTTCAGTGCGTTGTGGAGGGTCAACGCATCGACCTCACGCCTGTCGAGTTTCGCATGTTAAAGGGGTTGATCTCTCACCCGGGACGTGTGTACTCCAGGGAAAAACTGATTGACCTGGCCTACGACGACAACCGAATTGTCAGCGATCGCACGATCGATACGCATGTCAAGAATCTTCGTAAGAAACTGCCCAGGACCGATAATGGCGAAGACCTGATCCATTCAATCTATGGCGTGGGTTACAAGATCGAGTAGGCCAGGCGATTATCGATCAGTCTGAACGCCAAGAACAGAGCGCTAGCCCCTGGCTACTCGATTTCTTCACCTTTCCTTCATACCGGCTCCTTTGTTGCTGACAACACTGTCAGTAGCTCGAAGCAAATACTAATTTTCTTCGGGTGCATGCAAATAGAGGAAATTGAGTCCCTCCCCCGGCTCAATTCCTTTTGTCTAAGGGCCGGGGTAACCCGGCCCTTCTTTTTGAAGGAGCTCAATCAAATGTTCAGCCACAAATATCTTGTACTTTGTGGGTTGTTATTCGCCGCGATTGCCGCGAGCGGCTGTAGTTCCGATGGCACGACAACCACCGATTCATCCGCCGAGCCGGTCACGAATTCGTCAACACCTGGACTCGATACCGACCTGTTCGTGAGTGGTGCACTGGCCTCTGGTATCACTACGGAGCCTTGTCTGCTCTCTGGTGGAACACAGACAACGTGCTATGTAATTGAAATAGCGGGCGTTCCTGCCGACCAGGAAATCGGGCCATTTTGCCCACCGACGATTTTTTCGGATGCGGAACTAGGGGGCATCTGGTTTGACGGTGGCGGTGACGTTTACGACCTGGACGGAGATTTTATCGTGAATCTCGCTAATCTGTACGGCGACCAGAATTGGCTTCTGTACGATCCCAACTCAGGTGATGTGAATATCACCGATACCCAAGTGGCGTGCGAAGCGGCAGCGCGACCGAATGTTGACCCCGAGTATCAGAATCATTGCGTAGTATGCTCAATCGACTACTACGATGGTGGCGTAACTCAAACGTTGTTGATTCCGACCGAGCCCGTTGCGCTCTCCTCACCGGACAGCATCAGAAACACCGACGTCGGTGTCTCGTTAAACGGCGTCGTCCTTGCCCCGCCTGCTCCGGTTGACGCAATACTGGGCGCTTACACAATTGCAGCTTTCGACGACTGTGGCGGACACGTGAATCCGGTGGAGGGATACCACTATCACGGTGCCACTGGCTGCACGGAAATCGGTACGCAAGTTGATGGTCACGCTGCGACATTGGGATACGCCATGGACGGCTATGCAATCCTCGGTATGTTGAACGAAGATGGGACGGAACCGACCGATCTCGACGGTTGTCGCGGCCATACCGATGATACCCGTGGGTATCACTATCATGCCGCCAGCGCCGGAGAGAACATGTTCATCGGGTGTTTCAACGGCGAGCAAGGAACAATCCAGTGATCGATTCCCTAAGGCCCGTCAATCGCGCACGCTGGTGTCGGCTGCTGGGAGCGCTTTGTATCACTTTCTCCACAACTGCGATTGCTCACGATGGGCATACGAACGAAAAACCATGGCTTGCATGCGACGCGCGACAGATTGGCGATTCGTGCGCCTATAAAAATTCGGCTAACGATGTCTACCGCGGAACCTGTCGATTAATGCAGGAACATCTGATTTGCGTGAGAAACCAGCCTATCGAGAAGGCTGATAGCAGCCCAGGCACCCCAACGTCGCCGCCGCAAACAGTGCGATTCGCCGATGCCGTCTTGCAAAGTAGATTTTTCGTTTCTCCGAACGCCAAATTGTGGGAACTACGGCAGAAAGTAGACGAATAACCGCGATCTCAGCCCACTCGATTTCTTCACGATTGTTTCATCCTTACTCCTTGATTGCTGGAGATACTTGCAGCATTCCAAAACAACAAGGAGCAACAAATGTCGATTTCACGAAGTCGCCGAAACACAATACTTATGTTGGCGCTCACATCCTGCCTGTCAGTTCCGCTCGCAAATGCCCAGTCCGGCGAGCGAGGCGGCAGGCGCGGCGGCCCACCACAGGAAGCCTTCGACGCATGTGTTGACAAAGTAGAGGGCGACGCCTGCAGTTTCTCGGGTCGCCGAGGAGACGAAACAGGCATTTGCATGTCTCCTCCACGCGGTGAAGAGGTGCTCGTCTGCGGCCCAGAGAATCGGCGTCCTGAGCGAGGTCCAGAGGACGACGCCGAAGACGAATAGCTTACGGGGCACCCACAAGCGCGTGCGGACGACGCGATTAGTGTACAGCCTCAACAACACCGACAACTACTCATCCGTTTAGCGTACGAAGACGAACAACGGATAGCTTCGTTACAAATTTGTGCATCAAGTTCGCAACTTGAAACAGTCTTAAGGAGCACGAAGAGAACCATCATGAACAGCAAATATACTTACCGACTATTCTCCGCTATAGCGATCTTCGCTTTCCTGTCTGCGTGCAGCAACAGTGATAGTAATGACGGTACGGCCGCAACGGTGCCCGATGCGCCGACGATAGCTTCGGTCACGGCCGGAGATGCCAGCGTCGACGTTGCTTTTACCGCACCTGGCAACAATGGCGGCGAAACAATTGCCAGTTACGAGGCAATTTGCGTTGCGGGGACCGAGTCTGCGAGTGAGACGGGCGTCAGCAGCCCGATCACAGTAACCGGCCTGGCAAACGACTCCGCTTATGAGTGTTCGGTGACAGCGAGCAACAGCGCCGGTACCAGCAGTGCGTCGTCGTCGCTCTCGGTGACACCTGAAGCCACGGCTGTCACTGATGCGGATTTCGAGGCCGCGGATTGGACCGAGGCGACTCACAGCAACGATGTTGATCCGAATCATGACGAAGTGTTCGACGATACCATGGTCAAGCGTTTTGATTTCGTCGTCACAGAGGACCGCTGGCAAAGCATGTTGGATGACATGACCGCGACCTATGGTGAATTCGGCCAGCGTTCAGGGCCGGGCCTGATTGATACCGATGAGGACCCAATTTTTGTGCCGGCCGAAGTCTATTACAACGGAACGCAGTGGTACCGGGTTGGTATTCGCTTTAAGGGAAACTCGAGTCTGCAAAGCAGAGTGCAACAAGGGGTTTTGAAGCTATCGTTCAAGATGGATTTCGATGAATTTGAAGATGACTACCCCCAGATCGACAACCAGCGTTTTTACGGATTCAAGAAGTTCAGCCTCAAGAACAATTACGACGACCGGTCGCAGCTGCGAGAAAAGGTTGCGTCTGACGTTTTCAGGAAAGCCGGCGTGCCAGTGTCACACACAGCGTTCTACACGCTTTACGTAGATCACGGCAACGGCCCTGAGTACTTTGGGCTCTATACGCTGGTGGAGGAAGTTGACGGTGAAGTACTCGATACACAATTCTCCAGCGACGATGGAAACCTCTACAAGCCTGAAGAGGGCGGCGCGAGCTTTGTTGACGGAGCATTCGACGAAGAATTCTTCGAGAAGAAGACCAACGAGGATGAGGCGGACTGGTCCGATATCCTGGCGCTGTTTACCGCCCTGCATGACGATACCGCCACTACCGATCCTGCAACCTGGAGGGCGAACCTGGAATCAGTATTCGATGTCGACGGCTTCTTAAAGTACCTGGCCGTCAACGGCATCATTCAGAATTGGGATACCTACGGGAAGATGCCCCATAACTACTACCTTTATAACAACCCGGAAACATCGACGCTCACCTGGGTCCCATGGGACAACAACGAAGCGCTGCAGGAAGGCAAGATGGGCGGGGCACTTGCACTGGACTTTGCAAATATGCAGGCGAACAGCTGGCCACTTATCGGGAATCTGTATGCCGATAAAATCTACAAGGCACAATATGACTATTACCTGCTGGAGGTCATTGGGGATGCGTTTGAGACCACTTCCACGCAGATGCTCTACGACAACTATGCGGCGTTGGTCGAGCCCTATGCGACGACAGAAGTGGCGGGGTATTCCTTCCTGAACGGGGCCAGCGACTTCTACAATGCCGTCTCGGCGCTGAAGGCGCATGCCAGCAGCCGTGATACAGCCGTTGATACTTATTTGAGCGGGCAGTAGCCTAGTGGCGAAGCAAACTTCACATGTCTTCTCCATCGCCGAGTACACCGGGACGAGATTGCGACGTTAGTCAGGCAGCAACAGGCCGAACTTCACAGGAACGATCATGAAAAGATTGATTGCAGCCAGGGTTTTGTTCGCGGCAGCGATAAGCCTGGCCGCGATGGTGCTGCCTGTCGATACTGAGGCCCGGAACACTGCGCCGGACCGGGCCTCGGCAAAGCCGCACCCGGTCTGGACCATTCATGCCGTGAACATCCTGTACTCCACGCAAATAGATGCAAGCAAAATCAGAATTGGCTGAGATGATTCTTTGCACGGCTCGTTGCTCACTTAAGAGTCTCTGAGTGGCAGTCTCAATACTGACCTGACTGTTTTGCTGAACTTCCAGCCCGACGAAAATGAGCGAGACGACCACTGCGATAGCCAGCATGCTTCATCCAAAACCCCGTTTTGGTACTGACGTTCGAAAAATGGGGGCGAACCGATTTTCACAACGAGTAACTGTTTTAATTCGGTTCGACCCTTTAGATTGCGACCCTATAGATTGCAGGTGCTGGTGGCGATAATACCCGGGCTGATTCGGTTCGCCCCGTTATCCTGTGAACACACTATTGATCCGAGTAACGGGTAAAGGCGCCACCTGCCCATTCCAGGGAGTTGGGTCCTTCGGCCGCGTACACGTTTCCATCTGCATCTACCGCGACACCTTCTCCCGCAGTGCCCTGATACACCCTGCTGTCACGCTGGAAGGGCGGAATGAAGCCGGTAATGCGGTCTGCATCTACGTGGCCGATGCGTACACCATTCAACCAGCCGACGTGGTTGGTTGGACTTGATTCCGAGTCGATCGCATAAACCTTATCGTCTGCGGTAATGAAGAGTCCGCTAATGCGCCCATACAGATAACGGGAATCGAGATAGTTGCCGTCCTGGTCGAAAATCTCGATGCGATGATTGCCACGATCTGCGACCCAAAGTCGACCTTGCGAATCGAAGGCCAGTGCGTGCGGCGTACGGAATTCGCCGTGTCTTACACCGATCTGGCCCCATTCCCTGAGTTTTTCCCCATCCGCGGAAAATTTAATCACGCGCGCCGTCAAGCCCGCCGCACGGCCCTCGTCCATCGCCTCATTTGTTGTCATGTTCTGACCGCTGTGGCCATCCGATACAAAAATACTGCCGTCCGGTGCCGTGATGACATCATTCGGTTGATTGAACTGGTTCGGGCCGTTACCAGCCTGGCCGGGCGTACCAAGGCTCATCAACAGTTCGCCTTCCTTACTAAATTTATGCACCTGATGACCTTTGGTGCCCTCGGCATTCCCCACAAAGTCGGTCACCCATACGTTGCCTTCAGCATCGACGTGGATGCCGTGCGGGGTAACCATGATGCCGCCGCCAAAGTTGGCCAGGATCTTGCCGGTATGGCGGTCGAACTTGAAAATGGGATCGACGGGGTTGTTGTCACAATTAACGGGGACACCTCCGCCAAAACTACTCGCACCACATCTCTCATATGCCCAAATGTGACCATCGATTGGGTCGATATCAATACCGGCAGTTGAACCCCACTCCCTGCCTGCCGGTAACTCGCCCCAGTTGGCGGTGACGGTTGGAGCGGGGTTCGGCACACCCTCACCGGTTATCGGGTTTCCCGTGACTATCATCGTATCCGCGGCTTCGTGCTCCTCTGCAGAACAGCCAGGCAGCAGAGCAAATGCTCCGAGTGAAAAGATAAGATTCTGAATTCGACGTGCGAACATAATTACTCCTTTATCGGTCTTATCGCCGCTGAAATATAAAATTGCGCAACCAATACTGCCAGACAAATGCTACCTGAATGTACGCATGCATCCAAAACAGTCAGCGGGAAGATGCGGAATGTGAGGAGACGTTGGGATCGTCTGGCTCGAAATACTATGTGGCGATTTTCTGAATGTCTGCTTTTCCGGGCGCAGTCACGCCGATTGCTGCGCTCCAGCGGTTGTGAGCGGCTGGTTTCAGTCATCGGTCATCGAAAGTGTCCACCAACCCGGAGCAAGGCCCAGGAGCGGACGGCCAAGCACGAGACATAATGTGTTTATGGTTTTGATCGAGCCTGGCTCGCAGTACTTTATCAATACCACGCCATCAAGAGTCCTTTCCTTGTGAATCAAGCGTACTTATTAGGCTGACGACCAGTGATGAATACAGAGTGCTGCTCAGATTTGACACGAATGCTCAGAGAATTGCCGCTGCAATAGACTGATACTTTGAAATAGTCGGTATCAATAGGCACGATGGGCATTCACCTCAAATAACAAAAGCTCGAAATCTGAACGAGCTGTAAAGTGGCGGTGATTCTTCCGCCGAGATTACAAGAAGAAACGAAAAATTGTCATGACTACGAAAACGGCAGTCCAGCTTAGAAAGACTTATGTCCATCGGAGAAAAGCACAGTGTGCGCCATACATTTTTGCGACGTATGTAGGGACTGGAATAGAGCTCATTGGAGCTGAAATCGTTGGCCCAACCCACCTGGGAATGAAAGATCACCAACTGTCAACTGATGAATATGGCAATCCGCTCACAATTTCACGATTGAAGGATGGGAGATATCACGTGGCCAAGGGATATTTCAATATTTCGCCTGATGATCTGACCTTCAAGGATGAGCCTGATCGAGGCGACCTTACCGATATCGATATAGCGCCGATTCTGTACAATATCGCCAAATAAGAATCCCGCACGGCTAAGGATGTCCCCACCTGATTCGATCACCCTGCTGTGGTTCCCGATAGCGGACGTTAGCGAGTCGCGTTTTTCACTAAAATCACTATCTGCTTTCGGCCAGAAGCGGACAAAAGCGCATGTAGTAACATTCGGTGAATATGCTCCGTTGCAGAGGAAGAATAACGATGTGGAATCTAGTCCTGATTCTTGTGGCCCTATTTGCGACGAGTGCGGCCTGCGCTCAGGTTGTTGATGTCGATTCCAAGGGCCAGTACGTACCTCTAAATGAGATTGATTGGCTCGATCTTGGTAATGGAGGCGAAGCATACTCCGGGTACCGCCGTCATATTGCCGCGATTGGGAAGGATGGCAGGGCTGAATCGCATTGGTGCTACGGCACGAACATCAGGAAAATCGAGAGTGACCAGCCCGGATTTGAATTTGCAGCGGGCTACTGCACCATCTTCGATGAGGAAGGTGACGCCTATTGGACTTGGTTCCAGGTAGACGGACTAGGATCTTTTGTATGGACGGTGATGGGCGGAACGGGCAAGTACAAAGAAGCCAAGGGCAGCGGAGTTTCGACTGCAGAAAGTACAATGCCCGACGGCACGGCAGTTTTCGTCATCAAAGGAACCATCGAACTATCGAACAATCGTGGGGAGAGCGAGTAACACAATCGCATACGTACCTGATGATGCTCAGCTCATTCTCAACAGATGACACCGCCTTTGTTTCACACGACCGACTGGCCGGTTTGGGTCAATAGCAGACAGTTTAGCTCAAATTAC
>JAJFKP010000047.1 GCA_021773135.1 Woeseiaceae bacterium
CCGGTTCAAGCTCGATTTGCCGGACGCACGCTCCTCGACAGGGCTGGGGCTCGACCTGACTCACACGGCAGCAACCCTGAGTTCTACTGAAGAGGTCAATGCATCCCCGATGTCGTTCTCTCCGTTCGGCCCGGAATGGAACGATGGCTCGAGTGCCGCCATAACGCTCGGCGGCGAGTATGACGGAACGCAGGGCTCGGGGACTCTCACCTTCGAGGTCCGACGAGACGGCACTCATGGCGTGGACGATCTGCGCCTTCGATTTGAAAACCAGCAAGGACAACGAATCAGGAACATCAACATTCGCGATCATCACGCCGAAGATCGCCAGTACGATCTCAATAATGGCTTGTATCTCACCCTTGGCCCAGGCAGCCTGATCGACCGGGATACAACCTCTTTCGAGGTGTTTGACAGCGCTGGCGCCGCTGTCGATCCGAACAAGCCATTAGGTGGCATACGAAACAGCAATCCCCACCTTCAGTTTGGCTTGCCCGCAATTGCGAATGGATCATTCCAGGTCAACGGCCAGAACATCAGCGTCAATACTACGGATTCAATCAATGACGTTGTGACTCGCATCAATCTGTCGAATGCCGGGGTGACGGCCAACTTCAATGGCACAACAGAACGCATCGATTTTCTACAGGATTCGCTCGGTTCAATACCGACAATCGATTTGCAAAGCGACACCTCCAATTTCCTCGAGGCGGTCAAACTTGACGCCGCTGCGGTCCTTCCAGGCATCGACCCGGAAACCATCAAATCGTTCGACAATGTCGGTGCGTTCGCAGGTGTCGCTTCGGGAGATATTCTCATTAACGGCAGGCAGATCTCGATTGACACCGCAACCGATAGCCTGGCGTCGATAACGGCAAAGATCAACGCCTCACCGGCAGATGTAACGGCGACTTTTAATCCGCAGTCGCAGGAGTTTCTCATCGAAGCCGACGATGCTTCTTCCACGCTGGAAATTGACAGTAATGGCACGGGCTTCTTTGCCGCACTGAACATGACAGAGGGACGTGTGGATCCGGAGGCGGTATCAAGAGGCATATCACGGCGGCGTTCTTACGACATCGCTGATGAATTCGCAGCCGCATTTGCTGACCTGAATTCGCTGTTTCATGACAAATCCTTCCGGGATGGCGCCGCGCATACCAGCTATTTCCGTGCGCCGCTGGAAGCCGCATTCAAAGGCGTTTTCGGAGACCGCGAATCCGGTACCGTCTTTGGCGTTCGCTATGACGGCTCTGACGACGCACGAAGGTACGGCAGGCTCGCGGACATAGATCGTCGCGCACTGACCCGCAACCTGCAGCGTCGCGGCGAGGACGTCAAGAACTTCCTGGCGGGACGGGACGGCAACGCCGGCATGCTGCGGGAACTGCTCGGTGCTACGCGTTCAGCCTTGACGAATGTCAACGAAGTACTGGGTGTATCCGGAACGTTTGTCGATACGTTTGCCTGACCGGGGCCGGTCGGCTTCGACCTACGGCCCACTGTCGGACATTGATTTAGACGCTGACAGCTGCTTTTTAGCTGAAAATGCCTGAATTTATCGGTCTGTTCCTCAGTTTTGCGTTCCGCTTTCCCGGATTCCGGCGAATCGTGATGTGTGTCACGTCGCCTGCCGCGCACATACAGACAATTGAGCATGTCGACTGTCGACAGGAATCTTTTTCGAGGTGCGTCATGCAGGACATTTTTTGGGGAATTGTCATTGTTGCGATCGGGATCATCACCGGTGGCTCGGTTTTTCTCGGCGAATTGAGCCTTTTCAATGTGTTCTTTGACGGACTGGGCGTTTTCTTCATCGGAAAAGGTGCGGTCAGCATGATGGGCACGAAAGACGAACCGACGGCGAGTGCCACGCAGCCCGACGCGCTGCAGAGTGTCGATAGCAATGAAGGCACGGTTAAACCGGTAGAGTAGGCTTCAGCATCAGCAATAACATCGACGCAACGTATCACCGGTTGCGACGACCGGATTGAACAGCACCACAGCAAGTTCCTGCACTCTGCGTGCCAGCACCTGAATTTTCTGGATCAGTCCTGGAAATACCAACCCCGATAATGCTTGATTAACGGCTACGACAGACTATGCCGACGTCAGTGCTGTAATGATCCAGCCGGCCCCAGGTTCGAAGGGCTCGTCATCGACAGGGAACCGCAGGCGACCGCCATCGTCAGTCGCGAACAGAATCAAGACGTCCGGATTCTGTTTGTCATATTCAGGCAAGCCGAATTCCTCCGTTAACTCAGTTGTTTTTGGCAATTGTCCGATTGCAATGCGCTTGTATAGATCGTCGACTGAACGTTCCCCGCCGTACAGCACTCTGCCGCCGACGGATCCACTGACGTAGTGCTTTTCGTGACCGCCTTCCATCTTGCTGGAAACGACGAAGACATGATCGCGCCCGAACTCCGATGAGAACCTTACGCAGGCGAGTTCATTGAGATCCGGTCGCCGCGTTACCGCAAGCAGCGTACCAAGACCGGTCAGATCGAGACCGCGCTCCGCGTAGCTTGACACCGGGCTGCCATAGAACACCGGCAGGCCCATCATGCGCGCATCGCGAATACCCGCCCAGTGAGAATCCGCGACACACACCCGCCGTCCCGAATCCTGCAGTGCCTTCGCCAGCATAAGACCCACCGGGTTTGATCCGACAACGAGGACACCGGTCGGTTCCGGCTCCAGTACGTCCAGCGACTTAGCGCCCAGTTTTGCTGTAATGCTTTGCAACACGACTGTGCCAATGATGATGGCGAATACCAGCGGCACCAGCCCGCTTGCGCCCGGATACTCCATTTCGACCAGCCGCAGTGCGAACAGCGATGACACCGCTGCTGCAACAATACCGCGCGGGAAAACCCAGCCGATGTAGAGCGTCTCGCGCCAGTTGAGCGGGCTGCCAATCGCGCTGATAAAAGCGCGCAGCGGCCCGGCAACCAGCTGCAGCAGCAGAAAAACTGCCACGGAACCACTGCCCAGCAGCATAAGCTCGGCGACATCGAGTCGTGCGGCCAGCAGGATAAACACGCCGCCAAGCAGTAACAGCGTAATGCTTTCCTTGAATTCGAGAATATCTTCCAGGTGTACGTCGCGCATATTGGCCAGCCATGCTCCCATGATCGTGACCGCGAGAAACCCTGACTCACCGCGCAGCGTTTCAGCGGAGGCGAACACGGTGAGCACGGCGGCGAGCGCCGCATAGTCACGCAACAAATCAGGCAGCAGTCGTTTGCGCATGGCAATGCCAAACAAATAGCCACCGACAACGCCGAAAGCTGTGCCGATGAATGCGATCGCTGCTACATGGATTGCGACCTGTCCGAAACCGCTGCCAGCCTGCCTGGCTAGGATCACATCGAATACAAGGAGTGCAAGTATTGCGCCCAGCGGGTCGATCAGGATTGATTCCCACCGCAGAATGCTGGATACATTTGCGGTCGGCCGAACGGCGCGCAGTAGTGGCATGACAACGGTCGGTCCGCTGACGGTGACCACGGCGCCGAACAATGCGGCCAGGTAAGGGTCCCAGTTGAGAAAGTACCAGGCAGCGAAACCCGCAATCGTCCAGGTGACCACGACGCCAACGGTAACCAGGTTGCGAACGACCGAGCCGTGATCGCGGATTTCCGAGAGCTTGAGCGTCAGGCTGCCCTCGAACAGGATGATTGCCACGGCCACGGACACGATTGGCGTCAGCAGATTGCCGAAGAGCGCATCCGGATCCAGCCAGCCGAGGACCGGTCCTGCCAGGATACCCATTCCCAGCAGGAACAAGATGGCGGGCAGCTTTATGCGCCACGCGAGCCATTGACAGGCGAAGCCGGCGGTCGCGAGACCGCAGAGCGTTAGAATTTCATAGGCGTGCATGCGCATTTCCCTCTTCGTGAGCAATTGACGCGCGGCTCGGGGGCAAACGCGATCTTCGACGCTATAGCAACACTTTCCGACCCACTTTGCGACTGGCAATATGCCCGCTTGCAGGGACCGCGAAGCCGCGCTTAAGCAACTTGATTGTCAGTCAAATCTCGCTGGCGCGCCCTTCAATCCGGGACAGGACAGTGGGGCTACCGCTCGGCGGCCCACAGTTTAATCGACCGACCGTGAAAATTGTATCTGCACCTGCACATTGGCAATCTTGCAGCGCTGGATATCTTGTTAATCATCGAGTTGGTTGACCCATTCGACATACCGGTCGATCTCGAATTTTCTTTCAAGACCTTCTTTATTCATGTAGCGCACGGTCCCGAAAATCGACCGTTCGGTCCAGGCCCGATCATGCAGACCGAACAGCCAGCCGATGTTGGTATATGAGTTGGGATCGCGCCCATCAAGGAAATACTTGTTATTCAGATACAGCGCCGTGGCAAAAGCGTACCGTGGCGTGTTGGTCCACTCGAGTATCTTCTTACCCCAGTACATGCGCATATAGTTGTGCATATAACCGCTTTTCTTCATTTCCTGCATGGCGGCATTCCAATAGCGGTCATCTGTGTCCGCATTTTCCAGCTGCTGCCGCGTATATACGGTTTCACGAGCGTCAGATTTATGTGCGCGCAGCGTAGCGCGAGCCCACTCGGGCAAGGCGTCGTAACTATCGTAGTTCGGCGTGTAGCGCACAAAATTGCAGGCCAGCTCACGTCTGACAATCAGCTCTTCGAGAAACGCCTCCTTGTCAGCCTTTGACGGTGATTTGGCGCGACTGACCTTGAGCGCAATCTCGACCGGCGAAATGTGGCCGAAGTGCAGATACATGCTCAGTTCCGAGGCTTTAGAGTCGGCCGGATCGCTACGTTTATCGGCGTAACCAGGCAGCCGGCGCCTGAGAAAACCGGTCAGCGTCGCACGCGCAGCACTGCTGCCCGGCGTGAAGCGCTCGACCGCGTCAACGTCATGATCAATGTCGAGGTCATCGAGCACGCGGCGCCAGCATGAAATTTCGACGTCACCGGAGATATCGAGCTTGCGTGCAGGTACGTCCAGTGCCGTAGCCGATAGCGACTGCAGGAAGCGCCCGGTCTGGCCGTTAATTTTCTTCCGTATGGTTCGGGCGGCCCACTCGCGCTTGTCTGATGCGCATTCGACCGGTACGACGACGTCACCCTCAACCTGGACAAGCCGTTTGCCTAAGGCCTTGGCCAGGTCCCTGCGCCACGCCACCTGGTGCCGGAGATAGCCGCGATCACACACCACCAGGGCGGCGTTTCGGGCAAGTTTGGCGACGACTTCCGGTGGCGAACCGATATGCACAATGAGTTTTGCACCGCGTTGCTTCAACCGATTCGCGGCTTCTGCGAGACCCTGAAGCATGAATGCGAAATGACGGCGGTTGGCATCCGGATAGTCAGTAACGAGACAAAAGACCACCAGCAGCGGGAGCCCGTTTTTGTTGGCCTTGCGTGCCGCATATTCCAGGGCCGGGTTTCCGCTTTCCCTTTGTGCCTGCTGCATCCAGTAAAGGACGTAGTTGCCCGCTGCATCGACCGGCTCGTCGCGCAGTACCTGTATTCGTTCCGCTTCAATCACTGCCGATTACCCATTAATTAATCTTCCGCTTCCGGAAGCAGTGTGCCATACGCTGCACCGGCCAGGCCCATAAGCGCCAGCAGGCCGATCACCCCATCGTTACCAACCAGTGGTGCCAGGGCACCAATCGCACCGACTACCAGAAGCAGTATGCCGATGACGGAATTGCTGATGGCAACATAGTCTGTTCGCTTGTTACCGGAAGCCAGGTTCACGACATAGGTTTTGCGGCCCACGCGTACGCCGCTGTGTGCCAGTGCGAGCACGAAATAGGCCAGCGGCAGGAACCACATTGTTTCGCTTAAACCCGGAACGTATCGGTTTGTGATGAACACAACGACACCAATGCCCGATGTGATGAGCGCGGCACAGATCATCACGCGTTTGCTCGAGGCATCAGCGAACCGTCCCCAAACGGGCCCGCTGATCAGTCCGGCAAGCCCCGCGGCAACGATAAATGCACCGAGCAGGTAGGTGGGCGCGCCGAGGCTCTTCTGGGCAAGGGCTACATAGAATGGTGCACTTAGGGCAGAACACATGAGCAGCGCCCTCGTTATTACGAAGCGGCGAAAAGGTCGGTCGGCAACGAGCAGTCGCGTTTGCCCCAGAGCACCTCGCAGATTTCGACCGCCACCGGTTTCTCCCGCATATTCGACCACCCGGGAGTAAATGACGGCCGCGATCAGCCAGAGCGATGCGGACCCGAACAGAAGCATGCCGAGAAAAGATTCCCCAAGCCTGCCGGATGCCGGCGTCATCAGGATGATGCCGACGCCGATGCCCAGGAGCCCGGCAACGCTGGCTGACCATCCCGCCAGCTGGCCTCGCTTTGCTTTCGGGATCGTCTTGCCGACGACGTCTTTTGCCGCAATGGAACAGAAGCCACGAAACAGACTGAAGAGTGCGACAAGGCCGAGCAGCGCCCAGCCTGCTGCTGCCCCGGTCAGCGAGAAGGCAACGAAGCCGGTACCGGCGATACATACCGCCTGCCCAATGCTGCCGAAAACCCAAACATGTTTGCGGTATCGCATCCCGCGAACGAAGCCACCGATAAAAAGCTGCGGAATCATCGAACCGGATTCCCGGATGGGCACCAGCAGCGCCAGCACAAAAGCAGGTGCGCCGACCATAGATGTCAGCCAGGCCAGCGTCGTCTTCGGGCTGGCGACGGCGTCACCAAGTTTTGTCAGGCAGTAACTGAAGAGAATCAGAACAAAGTTTCGCGGCACCTCGCGACAGGCATCCTCGCCGATTTCTTCAGAAAGGCGGTTGTCCTCCTCGTTAGTCAGCGCTTCGTATATGGATTCGGAAATCTGCATCGGGACAACAATTACGGACACGACATCGCACCGTATCGTAAATGCCAATAGAATCGTGTATCAATATGTATCGACTCAGGCGAGGCCCTTCCGGGCGACCTCGGCACACCCGCGCTGATTGTGCGGTGCGAGATGATCGATTTGCATGCCAGCGGTGACGCCAGATCCACGTCAAATCCGCACCAATCTGCGACTTGAAACCGGAAATTGAGACCCTATAAGGGTTTTTGAGCGCGTGGCTGTGCGGAGTACAGGCACGCGAATGATTAACCATTAAATTGGAGAACTTCACTATGACTAAGATGATGCGTACTTTTTGGCTGTCATTGTGCAGCGCACTCCTGTTTGGATTCACAACCCCTGCGTTTGCCGATGACACAGCGGATTCTGCAGAGGCCGAAGTGACCGCCGGCGATGTCGAGCAACTCGTTCAGACGCAAACTGAAAAGCAGGCCTCCGAACGTCGCAAGAAGATCATGCAGGAAGCAGTGGATGCCCTGGCAAGAACCAAGGATGCCCTCGCCGCTCTGGAGGAGGAAAGGGTTGACGACGCGCTGGATGCGCTAGCACTTACCACTGGCAAGCTCGAACTCATTGTTGTGCGAGAGCCCAGCCTGGCGCTTGCGCCGACGGATGTGACAATCACAACCCATGATCTGTACGGTTCGACTGCTGCCATCAAGGCAGCGATCAATCGGGCCGAGGACGCGCTCGAAGACGGACGCTTGCAGGAAGCCAGGCGTATTCTTGACGGTTTGGGCAGCGAAATGATTATCACTGTTGCCAACCTCCCGCTTGCGACCTATCCCGATGCAATCAAGGCCATTACGCCGATGATTGATGAAGGCAACATTGAGGAGGCCAAAGCTGCTCTGCAGACCGCCTTAAACACGCTTGTCCTCACCGACCAGGTTGTGCCGTTACCGGTATTGCGATTCGAGGCGCTGCTGCAGCAGGCAGAAGAGCTCGCCGTAAACGATGACCGCACCGAGGCAGAAGACGAACAGCTTGTCAGCAGCCTGGAGAATGCCCGTGCGCAGCTTGAAATGGCGCAGTTGCTGGGATACGGCGACAAAGGTGATTACAGGCCAATCTACAAGCAGCTCGAGCAGATCGAGAAAGAGGCTCTTGACGGTGACACCGATGAAGGCGTGTTTGCCAAACTACGAGATTCAATTTCAGATCTGTTGAGTTCAACTTCGAGCTAATTGAATGAGTTTGATCGTGCAGCGCCCGACTGACGGGCGCTGCACTAACCAGCATTCCGGTCCGGAGCGGACCGCTAACTGAAAGTCCATAACTTTTGAGATCGTCACGCGTTTTATATCAGCGTACCCCTGGCCTCAGAGTATCAAACTGCCTTCCCCACCTTTCATGACCAGCGGCAAGCCCTGACCTTCCGAGCCGCCCAAACTGAGCGGCTGCTTTGCCCGGAGTCGCACCTTCAAACAGCCGCCGCAGGAAAGTGGTGTAGAGCTGATTTTGGCCAGAAGCCGCCATTCGTCGAAGCCAATAACGGTCCTGGGCTCAGACGAAGAGCAAGACCCTCGCGGTCTCGGATCCGGGACTTATATAACGAATTCATCACAGTCGTCGAATAGACTTATGAGCGCTCCAATTATTGTTGCGGTATGTTCACCATCTACTGAGAAGGACCCTTCGATTATGCATTTTCCGGGAAAGGTGGCATCCGATTCTGTTCTGAAATTCAGGTCTATCCCACCTGATGGCATTGCTTGGACAAGCATTTGAAATCGAAACCCGCCGTGCAAAATAACGTGCCCTTTCCGTGTTCTTAGCAGTTCCAACAGCTCCGGCACTATGCCACTTAGATTGTCGAAGTAGATGTCATCACACCCGTAAACTAATCCTTCGTAGTGGAGGCCAACAACAAAATGAGGAGTCTCCGTTACGTCAGGCCCATACTCGCTTTTTATATGTAAGGTGTTTTTCATCTAGTATCATAGAGTCCAGCGCATGGGTGACTGCTGCCGGCCAGAAGCGGACCCTATGCGCCGAGATGGGCGCAATTACCTATCCGCCAGCGAGTAGAGCGACAACGACCATTATCACGATAAACCAGAACTAGCATCCCACTATGTTGCCGAATCGAATGTCATACCAGCGCTGTCTGATAGGTCTACCGCAGTTAGGGCATTCTTCGGCGTACCTGGATACCTGGTATCCGCAGTCCTTCCAGTCTTTTAGTCTTGCCATGTTCTTGTATGTCCGCTCTCCCTAGTAGCGGATGCTCAGATTAGACTATTCCTTCGATGCTGACAGGCCACTATCGGCCAGAACCAGTCATTCGAGGACGCATATTAGCGGGGCGTTGCACGGTCCCACGATTATTTGTTTGTGCCTATAGATTTCGATCGCACATAGACTTCCTTGTTTACACGAGCGACGACCAGTCCTGTTTCGTCCGTCAGCTCTGCCTCGAAGTGATAGGTGTTCTTTCCCAACTCATCAACTTCCCCACGGATCTCTTCGAGGCGACTTTTATCGATTTCAAAAATTCCAAGAATTGTCCCTTTCGCGGGTTTGAGAAACTCGATGGCTGCCGACTTATCCCAGACGATATAGCCGCGCCCGAGGTTCATGGTCACAATGAATACATAGAAGGGATCGCACATTGAATAGAGAGACCCGCCAAAGTGAGTGCCAAAAAGATTGCGGTTATACCACCGACTGCGCAATTCGACTTCAAAACAAGTGAAATCGTCTCGATAGGATCTGACTCGCACCCCCATCCCGAGGAATGGCGGGTACATATTGATCTTCTTAATCAGCTTGCCAAACTTCGGGTTGTTCACTTGTCTGTTAGGCCTGGCCGTGATTTCGCATGTGCGGAAAACAGTCAATTAGCGGGCCGCGATGGGTCATTAGCAGCCTCTTAGCGTCATTCTAGCTCAAGAGCTGCTTTCGAGGGTATGGCAGACAATTTCGCACCCAAAACGAATTCTGCCGGTTTCGAACGTCTGCTTTCAACGAGAGCGGTCGCCCAAGCGACTGAAAAAGCAAGATGGCGACAGGCTGCATTCGGCCACAAGCGGACGTTAGAGGTTTGATCGATAGTGTTCCACAAGCCCAGACACTGTCTGACATGGTCAGTGGCAGGTATTCTCTAGAATGGACTGCGAGATAATTTCAACTCCTCTCACAGCGAATCAATTTCAATGAAGTATCCGTTCTTTTTAACCGAGAAACGAATGATTTCTTCACCCAACGGTTCGTCCTGATTATTGAAGATTTTGAAGGCTATTTCACCGTCGCCAACGTCTTGCGGTCCAGCTGCAGCGCATTCTGGTAAAGATAGACGAACCCAAACGAAAGTAAGTTGCAACGCCCGAGGTGGAGGAAGCTCATACTGACCTTCACTGGGTATAAGAACACCGTAACACTCTTGGGCGAAGGTCCCGCTAATTAACAACTCGTCGCCATCGTTCGTTAGTGCACTAAAATTAATAGCAGGGCGGTTGACCGACTGGCCAAGACCAGCGTTCAAAACGTAACTGTGGCGCCGAAGTTCATATTTGTTAGGCATCGGAACATGGTCGTGCGGCATCGTGTCACCAGAAGGAAATCGACCACTTTCAGTAACAATCATTGATTCTTCATGTATTTGAATATACAAGAAGTCATACCGGAAAGGGATGCAGCCGCCGAGAAGGACGGCGAAGATGAAAACCAATGGACGTTTCTGGTAATGGCGGAACGATGGCGTCATTTGATAATTTGCACGAGTTAGTCATCTGCGTTGATTTCGGTCACTGTCTCGCATAGACAGAGGCCTTTTCAAACCGGATTTTGGGAATGTCCGCTTTGGGTCAGTAGCAGACAGTTTAGCTCAAATCACGCCAGCGGCAGCTTTCTGCCACATGCAGCCGTTCACCAGTCTCAGATTGTCGCGAAAATCTTCGACAACTTTCCACGGTCGGCATTCACCTGGCAGATTCTAGTCAGCAATTTGCTGCATGAGTTCCTGGTCACCCCTCCGAACCTCCTTGTACAGGCAAACGCCGAACCAGTCCGGCATCGTGCGAACAAGATGGCGCAATCCGTGCGCCTTGACCGATCCATTGCGCAGTGCCTTCCGCATATCGAGGTCGCCCTCCCAGACCTCCACAATGGTTCGAACATTTGAATTGACATAGAGATCGACGTCTTTGCCCGGGTCCTCGGTACACAGGTCAACAACATCGTCGTTGACGAGGAGCCACCAGGTTTTGTGCTTCGTGAGCTCATCGAATATCAAACAGATGACAGTCTCACCATCGGGAAGATGCTCGGTCCGTAACTGCCGTTGTTGTTCCCGCATAAGGAATTCCACATCGAGTTCGTCATCCGATAACTGGCTGCGTGCCCATCGCATGCCCCAGACCGCCAGGATCTCAACTAACGGAGCGAGCTCTTTGCCGGCTGCAGTCAAACGGTACTCATGACCTCTCTGGCCGGAGATTCTCTTTCGAATGACGATGCCGACTTCCTCAAGGTGCCTTAGCCTCTTTGCAAGTAGTGTCGGCGACATGCGTGACATCGCGCGCTGGAAATCATTGAACCGTGTTGTGCCTAGCAAGAGTTCACGCAAAACGAGTAGCGTCCACTTCTCGCCGACGATCTCGGTAACCTTTGCTACAGGGCAAAACTGTCCGTAGCCTGCCATTGCAGTCCCTCCCGGTGCTTTTTATAACTACAGAATATGTAGCTGAATACTACACTTCCTACAGTATCCGGCAAGGCAACGAACTTCCTAACATGCTCTCCGACGGTCGCATTCCGTCAATAACACTAACCGCTAAGGAGAGATGAAATGACAAACAGTAATACAGCACAACAATTGCAGGATCTGACCAACGGCGTTGACGTGAACCAACTCATGAACGTCATCGGCTCAATCGAAGCCGATACCGGGTACGCAAAATTTCAGTGGCGGGCCACCAACCAGTGGATTGACGGTGAATTGAGCCGCAGTGAGATCAAAGGCTTTTTTGCAGGCAACGAAGAAGACTCAACACGCGAAGAGGCATTCACGCTCGACGCCGACGAACCACCGATCGCGTCAGGCCAGAATCGAGCACCTAACTCAATGGAGTATCTGCTGCACGCGCTGGCCACCTGCCTGACCGGAACTCTGGTTAACCATGCGGCAGTACGTGGCATTGAGATCGAAGCTGTCGATTCTTCATATGCCGGTGATATGGATGTCCGAGGCCTCTTCGGCCTTGCCGAAGATGTTCGCAAGGGCTTTAGCAAGGTGGCAGTGAACATGCGCGTTAAGAGCGAGGCAAGTGCCGAAGAGCTCACAGAAATGGCGTTGTTCTCTCCAGTCTACGACGTTATTTCAAACTCGTTGCCTGTTGAGTTCACGCTCACGACCTATTGAGAAATGCGGGCTGGTCGGACGCTGCCGGGCTTGTTGCAATGGACAGCGAGCCCGGTCCGTTCTTTCAATAGTGCGAGCTCGAAGTATAGGACATTCAATTTATCTGGGTGCCATTGTGATCACCCGCGAAGGTCTCCTTTGGGTCAATAGCAGCCCCTCAGCAGTTTAGCAGCCCAGCGGCTGGTTTCGGCCGAAAGCAGCCAAAGTGACCCGGAAAAGATTCTCTAAAACGTGAATCCGAGTTAAACGTTCTCGAGATCGTTACTCACATCATTTCTTTCAACGGCCGCTTCAAATGTTCGATACAGTGCCATAATCCCCTTATAACCATTATTGACCTGAGATGACGTGTACTCACGAAGTTTGTAATTGCCGCTTTTTCGTCTCCCGGCATGCATGATGGCATTCCGTATAGTCACACCCTCAAGGCAGCTGTCCAAAATCTCTTTTGATGGTCGTTCGGAATGCGACAAAAACTGGTTAACGGACAACTGAACTAGCGAATAGAATCCTTGCTCCCGCAATAAACCGCTAACGTATCGATTAAACGCTGAAGCATCTCCAACAAAATCCCGCTCCAGTTCGCTTGTCAGGAACGCTCCATGAGCGCCTTCAAGTGAAGCGCAGGCCAAAACGATCGCGACGATTGAATCGCCTCTAAGCATCGCCGCAATGGCGTTTACTTTTAATTCGTAAAACGCGTGAGCCCGAATTTTAGGTACAGCCAGTCTGATTTCTTCGAGTTGATCTGGTGTGTAATCGACTATGTCCCCCGTCATAGATCCGCTATGTCCCAAAGGTTCATTGTCAACATACTGCAACAATGAATTTATAGCTGTATCGTCGATCACGACGGACGGGTCGGCTACCAATAGAATTTCCAATAGAATTTCTGCATATATTTCATGCTTCGTTAGCATTCTCGGCCATCCGTGGCCCAAGCCCGCCACGTACGGCCCGAGGCGTACCATCAGATGTGCTGCTATCACTTCATTGAGAAGATCGTATCCGGAATTGGACAACGATGCCGGTCCAACTTTGTTGTTGTTTCCTTCTTTGACGGCCTCAAACTCTCCGTCGCGCAGATTGGGGGAACGATTAACTATCAGCGCATCGGTAAGCAAATCGTCAGGGTTTTCTCTGGCTATTTCCATCGCTCTAAAAGCCCCCTTAATTCCAGCGTCCTGACCATCACTTGGGTTGACCACTTTGTTTCTGAGCCAGAGTTCGATGGATGAGTCGTCCGGATCGGGTACTCGAAATAGGCCTCCAGTCGATAGATGAAACGGCAAGCGCACCAGTGTCACGCTCCGCACATGCGCGAGCGTCAACGTAGAAAGCTGGTGATCGCCAAGATGAATGACTTTTCGTTGCATACAAGTCTGATCTGTTACAGGTGTTGACCGTCTGCAATGGGTCAGTAGCAGACAGTTTAGCTCAAAACATGCCAGCGGCCGCTGACGGCCACAAGCAGCCGCTCAGTCGTTCGCCTGCGTCTCTAACCGCTCGCTAAGTTCGCGTACAAGATCACGAAACTCCGGACGACCTGCACGCTTAGATAAGTCCGCAAGAATATCGTTCACAGCCGGAACCTCCATCTGGTTTTTTAAGCTT
>JAJFKP010000048.1 GCA_021773135.1 Woeseiaceae bacterium
CCTTTTCTCGCCCTCGGGTTTTCAATACCACACACCCCTCGGGGCCTGGGCGGCCGGTCCCTCCCCCCCCCCCCCCCCCCGCCCCTCTGTCCTGAAACCTGAGAGATCGCGAACCAGCCTGCGCTGGTGGCATACCCCTTCGGTGGGCCGTACAGCCTCTCTCCAGAGATAATCAGCGTTGACAGTCCGTGTGCCTGAGCGTTTCCGAGCGTGTTGCGCCTTCGGCGCCTCTTGAAAGAGGTCTCTTCTGCCAACCCTATTGATTACTGCGCGCCATGATAGCCAAGTAATTCGGCAGTTGCCAGCCGCTGATCTGGCAGCAACAATGCACGTCATACGCGAGGAGAATATTGATGGACAAACTTCGATCACTTGGCTCTATCCTGTTAATACTGGTTGGCTCAGCGGCGCTCGCGGGTCCTGCGGAAGACTTTGCTGCACTGTTGGACGAGGCCTGGGAATGGCAGCTGCGGGAAAACCCGGTGTGGACTTCCCGACTGGGCGATCGGCGTTACAACGACCAATGGAGCGATTTGAGCCTTGCCGCAATTCAACGGCGCGTCGAGGATCAACGAAGTTTCCTGCGTCGCCTGCGCGCCATTGATTCGTCACAGCTGCCTGAATCCGACAGACTAAACCACGATCTCTTTCGTCGACAGCTCGAGAACGCCATCGATGGACACAGATTCAAAAACTACCTGATGCCGATGAGCCAGCGGGGCGGCGTGCAGTCCCTCGAATCAACTGCGGAAACGCTGCGCCTTGCTAACGTGCAGGACTACGAAGACTGGCTGACGCGCATGACGCGAATTGAAAACGTCATCGAGCAGACCAGGGACCTGCTGGAAGAAGGACGGCGCACGGGTTACATGCCGCCAAAAATACTGATGGAACGTATTCCGAACCAGATCGCGTCGCAGCTGGTTGAGGACCCGGAAAGCAGTCCGTTTTTTGCCGCTTTTGAAAGTATGCCCGAAACCATCAGCGCGGCAGACCAGGAAAGAATTCGACAGCTGGCGAAGGACGTAATCGATGATTCCATTGTCCCCGCATACCGCGAGTTCAACACTTACTTCAACGAGACGTACTTGCCGGCAAGTCGAGACAGCATAGGCGCATCGTCTTTGCCTGATGGCGAGGCATTCTACGAATACAGAACGCGATACTTCACGACAACGCAAATGACACCGGACGAGATTCATCGACTGGGACTCAATGAGGTCAAGCGAATTCGCGATGAGATGCAGCTGGTAATCGACGAGCTCGAGTTTGCCGGCAGCTTCGACGAATTTCTTAATTTTCTCCGGACTGATCCCCGTTTTTACTACGACACGCCGGAAGAATTGTTCGAGGGCTATCTCGCAGTTTCCAAGCGCATCGATCCTGAACTTGTCAGGCTATTCGGCAAGTTGCCACGAATGCCTTACGGTTTGCGACCAATACCGGATAACATAGCGCCCGACACGACCACGGCCTATTACAATCGGCCCGCCGCTGATGGCAGCCGTCCGGGCTACTACTACGTCAATCTTTATCGGCCTGAAGTGCGCCCTAAATATGAGATGGAGGTATTGTCAATTCACGAGGCCGTGCCCGGACATCATCTGCAGATTGCGCTGCAGATGGAGTTGGAAGCGATGCCCAACTTCAGAAAATACTCGGGTTTCACAGCGTTTACCGAAGGCTGGGGTCTGTATAGCGAAAGCCTGGGTTATGAAATGGGTTTCTATAAAGACCCCTACTCCCGCTTTGGCGCACTGACGTATGACATGTGGCGCGCCGTACGCCTCGTCGTCGATACCGGGATGCACTACAAAGGCTGGACCCGTCAGCAGGCAATTGATTTTTTCAAGGATAATGCAGCGAAGACCGAAGCCGATATCGTCAACGAAATCGACCGTTACATCTCATGGCCGGGTCAGGCGCTGGCTTACAAGATTGGTCAGCTGAAAATGCTCGAGTTGCGTGCAAGAGCCGAGCAGGCACTCGGCGATCAATTTGACATCAGGGCGTTTCACGATGCGCTGCTGGGCGGCGGTGCGGTGCCGATGGAGGTTTTGGAAACGAGAATGAATCGCTGGCTTGCCGAGCAGCTTGAGCTACATCGCGGCTGATCCGGCAATTTACCTACATTGTCATGAGTGGCAACAGGATGGGTGTTAATAGATCTCCAGCGCAATAGATGTCATCTCGCACCTGCGAACTTGTTGTTCTCGATGTTGCGCGCGAACCGGGCTCCAGCCGCTATTCCATTCAAGGTAGATCATCGCCAAGATGACAGGCCATACACTGCCTGGGCGGCCCGCCGTCGATTCCCGCTGCTGTTTTTTCGGCATGACAGTCCCGACAGAGATCATGAAACTGCTGCTCGAGTAACGGCCATACATCCTGTTCGGTGACGTGACAGTTCATGCACAAGCCACCGCCGGTATCGTCTGCATAGTTGTGATGACACAAGACGCAGTTCTCCTGCGCATGGTCGATGTGCGCAAACGACATTGGCAATATCGGTTTCGGACTGCCGTAGCGATAGTCGATCGCCGGCGCCTCTCCGGCTATTGGCGACCCGAATACAATGACGATGACGCCCAGAAGAATGGTCAATGCGAACACGTTCTTCACAGCGACAAATTCCGGATCGCAACAAATGCGGCCCCGAAGATTGCGCTAAAAAGCAGGTAGGTTGCGTTACCTACAATCCTGATCTGACCTAACCTGGCCCAATAGGGACGAGCCGAAGCGACGGCCACGGCTACTACAACGAAAAGCACAGCCTGGTACCAGGCACCAAGATAAAAGTTACTGACAACGATGTGATAGGTGGCCGATGCCAGCGTAACGATCGCAAGAACGCGGTGCCAATACTTGAATGACGGATAATCTTTGTGTAGTCGAATCCGATCGGGTACAAGCGCAGCCGTGATGAGAACGCCGAGCGACAACAGGCTGACGACGCCCAGCCACATGTAGTCTGGCGCGCCCGGTTTCAGAAACTCCACGGCGGCGGCATCGCCAAGCAGGAACCAGAATGCGTGCGCCACGGTGACCGCGAGCACGCCGTACCCGAGCACCTGGTGCGCGCGGACGTCAAGTCGCCGCACGCTGGTAATCGTCAAATACAGCAGGCCGCCGAAAGCGGCGAAACCCAGCGCGTTTCCTGCGTCCCAGAACCAACCGGCACCCATAGTCGGCGCCGCGAGAAACGTTATAACGAATACAATAGCAAGTGTTGCAACAAGGGCCTTCATCCGGCGCACAATATACGAGTATGGAGTTTCGGGTGCTACAGCCGGATCAGCATGTGCTACTGATGCGCCTGGCGAACGACATAGGCGCGAATTGCCTCAGCGTCATCTTCACTCAGAACTTCACTGAACGACGCCATGCCGTTGGCCAGTAACGTGCCATCGAGTACAACGGACTTGAACGGCTCGGGTGCAGCCAGCATTGGCGAATGCCGAAGGTCGGGTAGCACGCCGCCGGATATGGCGTAGACGCCATGACAGATGCTGCAGTTTCTTCCGTACAGCGATGCGCCGGCCGTAATCTGTGCCTCGGACCCAAAGTCGCCTGGAGGATCCGGGGGAGTGACGCGCTCGGGCGGCGGCGGTAACTCTGCGTTGCCGCCCGGTTTGAATGCCAGTATGCGGCTAATGTTCCTGTTCGTCCCCGCGGGGTTGGTTACGACACCAAGTACGTTTGCGGTTACTGCTCCCCAGCCAACAACGACCGCAATATACTGTTCACCGTCGACCGAGTAAGTAATGGGTGGCGCGAGAACCCCGGTTTGGGTCGGCGCCGACCACAGCTGCTCGCCAGACGTCGCATCATAGGCAATCAGTTCCTCGGTGGCAGTGCCCTGGAACACCAGGTTGCCCGACGTCGACAGTAAACCGCCTTGCTCCGGCCCCTCCTGGGATATACGCCATACTTCCCGTTGGGACACTGGATCCCAGGCGAGCAAACTGGATTGAAACTCTGCGCCAAACTCCGGCCCCAGATCAGCGAATTCTTCAACCGGATCCCAGATATTGACGCCAATATTGAAACCAATCGGCCGCTTTTCGTAATTGTCCTGCAAAACGTAAATCAACGGCTCCTGCTTCGCCGGTATATATACGAGCCCTGTCTCCGGGTTGAAAGACATCGGCTGCCAGTTGTGCGCACCAGCCGGCCCGGGAGAGATTTTTTTTGCGGCCAGCGTTTCGTCGTAACGTGCTCCGGGCGTTTCGATGGGGCGTCCCGTTTCCAGGTCAACATGTGTCGCCCAGTTCACCGGCATGATGTTCTCTGCTGAAATCAGTTCACCGGTAATCCGGTCGATTACGTAGAAAAAACCGTTCTTCGGCGCTTGCATGATCACCTGGCGTGGTCGCCCGTCAATTTCCAGGTCGGCCAGAATCATATGTTGCACGGCCGTGTAGTCCCAGGTGTCGCCGGGTGTCGTTTGGTAGTGCCAGGCGTATTTTCCGGTATCGGCATCAACTGCAACGATGGATGCAAGAAACAGGTTGTCACCGCCGCCCGGGCTACGTAAGGCGCGTGCCCAGGGTGATCCGTTGCCGGTTCCAATGTAGACCAGATTGAGCGAAGGATCGTAAGCGAACGAATCCCAGGCGGTACCACCGCCGCCCTCGGTCCACCACTCACCGGTCCATGTCGCAGCCGCCATCTCCTGCGTTTCATCTTCGAACCCGTCAGCGGGATTGCCAGGCACGGTATAGAAGCGCCATAGCTGCTCGCCTGTCCCGGCGTCATAAGCGCTCACATAACCACGCACTCCGTACTCGGCGCCGCCGTTGCCGATGATGACTTTGCCATCGGCAATTCGCGGTGCCCCGGTTATCGTGTAGCTCTGCGCCTGGTCGGTTGTGTTAATTTGCCATACCAGTTCACCGGTTGCTGCATCCAGCGCAATCAGCCGTCCGTCCAGCGCACCGAAATATACGCGCCCTTCCCAAACGGCTGCACCGCGATTTTGTACCCCGCAGCAAGCCCGGATATTCCAGATTCCCGCAACTTCCGGATCGTATTGCCATAGTAGCCGGCCGGTTTTCGCGTCTACCGCCTGAACCTTGCTCCAGGCGCTGGTCGAATACAGCACGCCATCAACAACGATCGGTGTCGCCTCCTGTCCACGGTTGGTATCCAGATCTGTGTACCAGGCAAGCCCCAGCTCATCGACGTTTCCGTCATTGACCAGGTCAAGCGGGCTGAATCGTTGCTCGGAGTTCGTTCTGCCATGGACCAGCCAGTTTTCAGGTTCTGCGTCCGCGTTCGCGACGCGACTGGCATCTACCCATGCAGCGCGCGTTTCCTGTTGCGCTTGCACAGGATCTGCAACAGCCGCTTCGTCCTGCGGCTGGCAGCCGGCAAACATTAGAGCTGATCCGGAGACCAGCGAAACGACCAACCCAATTCCCCGCGCATCCATAACGCCCCCTTTATACGGTCTATGCAGTCCTGCTTATGTGTTCTTCTTTTCCCGCATGTCGCTCCTGAACTTCGTGCGACCCGGTCTCATGAGTGCTGCGACTTCAGCCATACTGATCCTGCGAACAGCCGCCCGCTGAGGGCAGATACACCGATAACGGATCTTCCGATTTATCCAATTCGATGAAATCAGTGTCCCAGTGCTTCAGCGTCAGCTCCCAGCGACGTTTTTCGCCGGCCACATAGTCCTCCATGCGGTCGCCGAACAGGTGTTGAATCTGCCCGGCCCGATCCAGCGGCGCCGATGCTCCGGATCCTGGTGACGGAAACAGAAAAGTCGCAGCGAAAGTCCATTCAGGTACCTGCGCGTGGCCGTCCGGCACCATTAGTTTGTGTTCCAGCGTCGTACCGTGTTCGAGCGCATATGCCATGAGCGGGTAATGCCACTTCATATACAGATCGAGCCATTCATCTTCATATCCACCTTTGACGAGGTAGAACGATATGCCAAACGATTGCATGCACTTCCCGCGGCCGTTGTTGCCCTGTGGTAAAGCGGTCGAGGCAAATGACAGCATAAGCCACGTTACCAAGATGTTAAGCATGGTTTTTCGAAACATTTTCTATTCCCCCAAACGACAAAGCGGGCAGACTCAGAAAACTGCGGCGCGCCCAAGTATTGCGCGACCCGGCCGCGCTCCTTCGACCAAATGACCATCCCACACTACAAATTGGCCGTTGACCAAAACGTAGCGCACTCCCTCAGAATAAGAGAGTTCAGAATCGAAATCGGCCGTATCAATTATTTGTTCTTCACTAAAAATTGTGATGTCGGCGTCACTGCCGATCTGGATACGCCCTTTGCGTTTCATCTGCGGCGATATCGCTTCAAGTCGTCGTGCCGGCATGAGGGTCATCTTTGCAAGTCCCGCCATGAGTGACATTAGTTCCTGATCACGCACGTAGCGACCAAGAAATCGTGAGAACGTGCCCGCACCGCGCGGGTGTGCGCCGGGTGCGTACGGCATGCCGTCGGAAGCGACCATGACCCTGGGGTCAGATAGGATTGCCTTGATCCATTCCGGCTTCATCAGGTGAATGATGACAATGCCACCTTCCTCGCGGTATTTCTTGAAGCGCGCTTCTGTGAGGCGTTCGCCGGTATCCTGCCACTGCACGTCGCCATATGAGATGCGCATTTTGTCCTGCCAGCCGTCGTCGAACAGCGCAGACTCAATGCCTGTCGACGCGGCGGTGTATGGATAGGCCTCAGTCGTAATATCCGCGCCGCGTTCCTGTGCACCCAGAATGATGTCGAGATTCGTCTGATAGCTCCAAAGGCTCGAGCTGTTTAAGTGTACGATATGTAGCGGTGCGCCGGTCGCCACCGCATTTGAAACGACTTCCTGAACACCGGTGACGCCCATGCCTTTAACATGGGTGTAAATAATGGCTTCATGTTCCGCCGCAAACTCGAACAGGCGAAAAATTTCATCGTGAGAAACGCCAGGATAGTATGCATGTGGCATACCGATGCCGAGCGCGCCGTCCTGCAGTCCTTTCTCCAGGCGCTGCCACAATAATGGATAGCGTTGCGGATCAAGTTCCTGGTATTGACCAGCGGAGATTGCTGCAAAGAATGCGCTGACTGACGCGCCAGTGTCGCCATCCTCCTGCTCCATTTTCTCATACAGCGCATCCAGTTCGGCTTGGTGCTGCGGCATGGACCATGTCCGCAATGCGCCGTGCGAAATACTCGCGCCATAGTTAATGACTGCGTCACCCTCTCGCATCGTTCTGAACTTGCCTACATCAGGCACACCCGCCTCGAGCTCCAGCGCCGTCGTTACGCCGTCCATAGCCTGGAATTCATTCGCGCGGGCACTCTGTCCATGCGAATGCAGATCTATGAATCCCGGCGACACGATCAGACCAGATGCGTCGACTATGGTCTGGCCATCCAGTGACCGCTGGGTGATCTCGACCACTGCCTCGCCGCGGATGCCCAGGTTACGAATCGCATCCAGGCCGGTTTCGGGGTCCATAACCCTTCCGTTCGCGATAACGATGTCGAATTGATCCTGAGCGCTGACCGGTGCAATCAGCGTGCTGAACAGGAGCAGGGAAATTGCCAGCGAATAGCGATTGCGGTGGACGTTGCGTCTCATTGCGGCTCCTTTTACGGAATTTATTGTGCCCGGCCTGCGGCTGGAGAAGCTCGGAACAGTATTATAGTGTCTTTGGAGCGCGGGAACTGGCGAGAACGAATAAGATCCGGCGCTTAGCGAATACCCAATGCGACCTGAACCGCATGATTTCGAACAGGCCCGCTTTTATTGAACGCGCACATACCTGCACCGCGCAGTTGTGCCAGTGACGCCGAGTCAGTCGAGAAAAGGCGATTCAGGCCATCGACGAAGGAAAGCATCAGTTGATTGGCGCCGGTTCGTGCGCGCTCATACTTTCTTAAGACAGGCAGGTCACCGACACTTTCACCACGATCCAGCTCGGCAAAGATTGTCTGTGCCAGTTTGCTGGCATCTGCAAAGCCAAGATTTACGCCTTGACCGGCCAGCGGATGAATGGCGTGCGCGGCGTCGCCGACCAAAGCAAGACCCGCGGTGACATAGCGTTCTGCATGCTGGGACTCGAGTGCGAAGGCGCCGCGCGGTCCCTCCGGGGTCAGTCGATCCAGCACAGCATCGGATATGTCAGTCAGGCGGTTCGACAGCTGTTGTGCGGACATTGCCAGCGCCTCGTCTGCCTTTGCAGGTGTTGTGGACCATACGCACGAAACCCTCCCGTCCTGAAGCGGCAGCAAGCCGACCGGGCCGTCACTGACGAAACGCTGCCACGCCGTGTTGCCGTGATTGAGGCCGGGCCGCAGGTGAGTAACAAACGCTTTTTGCCTGTGCTGCCAAAGCCTGACTGGAATTTCAGCACAGGATCGAACAAAAGACTTTGCACCGTCGGCGCCGATCAGCAGATCAGGTCTGAATTTGCGCGCCGATTGCAGCTCAATTTCGTAGCGATCGCCATCACGCCTGATGCTATCGATCTGCGTATCAAAGTGAATTGCAGCGTCGGTATGCTCCAACTGGTGAAGCAACGCGTCCTGTATCACGATATTCTCGACGATAAACCCGAGTTGTGGCAAAGCAAACTCGGCGGCTTCAAATGACAGCGTTTCCGGGCCGTCAGCATGCCCGGCAGCATCCCATACTTTCATGTTCGTGTAGGGGCAAACGCGTTTCTCCACAATTTGCTGCCAGACGCCAATAGAAGACAGTAGTGTCGAGGACCCGGGTGCGATTGCAGATACGCGCAGCGAAACATCATCGTCAATCGCAAACTCGGGTCTCTTGCCCGCATCCACCACCGTCACCGTCAATCGCTCATCCCTGGCCAGCAGGTTTGCGGCGGCAAGACCAACCATGCCTGCGCCGACAATCAATATGTTCGCGTTGCTCGTCACTCCAGTGGCACTCCGCGTGACAGGCGTGGAAGGCGACCTGCCAGTCCCATTGTATGCCTGGCAAACAGCCTGCGAACCCCCGGAATCAGGTCAAAACCCAGCATTCCGATATTTCGCAGAACCCGAACCGGCATGCGGGAGTCTCCGAACAATCGCACAATGCCATCAGTAAAGCGCACCAGCTTTTTTTGATCGGGCAAACGCCATTCCGCATAATTTTCGAGAATAACCGCGTGTCCGCAGTCGACCACATCCTGCTTACGCGCATCCGCAATGCAATCGCACAAGGCGGCAACATCGCGGAGGCCTAAGTTAAATCCCTGCGCAGCAACCGGATGCAGACCGTGTGCCGCATTGCCAACGACAACGCTGCGCCTGGCGACCAGGTCGTTAGCCTTGCTGAGTGCGAGTGGGTATGCGGCACGCTTGCCGGTTTTCGAGAACCGGCCGAGACGCTGCCCGAACGCAGCCTGGATTCGAGCGGTAAATTCCTCATCGTCAAGATCCATGAGTTCGCTAGCTGTCGACGGTGACTGAATCCAGACGAACGCTACGCGCTCGTCCGATATCGGCAACATTGCCACCGGTCCATCTTCGGTGAAACGCTCGAAAGCACGGTTCTCATGCGCCTTTTCTGGCAACAAATTGCCAATGACCGCGCACTGCTGGTAGTCCGTCCGGGTTGCGCTGATGCCGACCATGTCGCGTACTGCGGAGTTGGCGCCATCGGCGGCAACGAGCAGCCGGCAAGCCAGTTGCCGCGAAGCGCTATTTTCCTCAATCGTGACTGTGGCATGCGACTCACTGGCCGTCACCGCAGCAATTCTGGCCGGGCAGATGACGTCGACGTTGGTCACGGAACTCAGTGCGTTCTGTAGTACGCCACCCAAGACCCGGTTTATTACGACGTATCCCAGGGCGTCGACCTGCTGCTCTTCCGCATCGATGTGCGCGAATCCGAACCGGCCTTTGTCTGACACGTGAATATGTTTGATTGGTGTCGAGGCGGCGACAATATCGGGCCAAAGTCCAATGGCTTCAAACATGCGTTGACTGCTGCGCGATAACGCAGTCGATCTGTCATCAAAGCTCGGTTGCCGGGCTGCGCCACGCGCGACGGCTTCCACCACCGCAATCTTGAGATTCAGCGGCGACAGAGCCAGTCCCAGGCTTGTGCCGACCATGCCGCCGCCAGCAATGATAATGTCGTATTCGGTGCGAGTCCTGGCGGCCGGCATAGCGCTATGACGCCATCAGTGATTCGATCTCGTCTGCCTCTTTGGCAAGTCCCTTGCTTAGCACGTCCGGGCCGCTGTTGGTAACCGCAACATCGTCTTCGATACGCACACCGATGTTGCGCCATTTGCGCGGAATGTGGCTGTCACCGGTAATGTAGACGCCAGGCTCGACCGTCGTCACCATGCCTGGCTCCAGAAATCGCCATTCATCGCCTACTTTATAGTCACCGACATCGTGGACATCCATGCCAATCCAGTGACCCGTGCGATGCATGAAGAATTCCTGGTAAGCCTGATCTTTTATCAGTCTCGGCACAGTGCCATCCAGCAGGCCGATTTTTCTCAGCCCTTTGGTAATGATCCGCACCGCGGCGTCATGTGGGTCATTCCAGTGATTGCCTTTCACCGTCTTTTCAATTGCTGCAAGCTGCGCCTCTAGTACGATTTCATACACCGCACGTTGCTCTCCTGTAAAGCGACCGTTGACGGGCATCGTGCGCGTGATATCTGACGCATAGTAGTCGCATTCACAGCCGGCATCGATCAGCAGCAGATCACCGTCTTTCAGCTCCGCGTTATTCTCGACATAGTGCAAGGTACAGGCGTTGACTCCGCCGCCAACGATAGGCGCATAGGAGATGGTGGCGTCATGGCGGCGAAATTCGTGGATATATTCTGCCTCGATTTCATATTCAAACATGCCTGGCCTGACCGCAGCGATCGCGCGGGTGTGCGCCCTGACGGCAATCTTTGCAGCCTTGCGCATTGCCGATATCTCCGCCCTGCTCTTATACAGGCGCATGTCATGCAGAATGTGGTCGAGGGCAATAAATTCGTGTGGCGTATGAATACCGGATGACTCGCGATGCCGCAAAGCCTTCACCCACTCCGTAATCCGGTGATCGAAGTCAGCGTAGGCACCCATGGTGTAGTAGACACGACTTCGCGTTTCGAGAAGCCCCGGCAGAATATCGTCAATGTCATCGATCGGAAAAGCATCGTCTGCCGCAAAGTTTTCCAGCGCACCGTTTGGACCTGCGCGGGAACCATCCCACTGCTCGCGCAGCGGGTCTTTGTCGCGACAGAAAATTATGTATTCTCCGTTGGCTCGGCCCGGCGCCAGTACAGCGACGGAATCCGGTTCAGCAAAACCCGTCAGGTAATAGAAGTCACTATCCTGGCGATAGCGATACGCTACATCGCGACTGCGCGTCCTGACCGGCGCGCTTGGCAGGATAGCGATGCCATCGTCACCGACCATGCGCATCAGTGTTCTGCGGCGTTTGGAAAACTCTTCAATCTTCATTTGATTCGGACCCGCTGCGCGCTCAATGGACAGTGACAGATTCGCCGGGCTGTGCGTCTTCTTCTGTCTCACGAAGATCGGCAAGCTCCTCATACGTCAGCTGTGTAGCCACACGCAAATATTCGACCAATTCGACATACGACTCTTCATCACTGCCATCATCATCGCCCTCGGCGGCGACCCGGGTGAACTGCAATATGTCCTTAATGATGTCTGCAAGCGGCTCGGCGGCCAGGCGCTCTTTGAGCGCTTCGCTGTGCTTCTCCGATACCAGTCCATGCAGGAATCCCTCACACCACAGACCCATTGCAGCGGTCCGCTCGGCCAGTGAGTCCTGGTCATCGGGAAGCAGCAGCGCAAATTCCGACTGTCGGTCAACCAGCTGACGCCAGGTAATGGCGCACAGACTGTCGAGCATGGCCTCGCACTCCGCCCGGAGTGCGTGCTGCGGGTCTGCTTCCTCGAGAACCTGGGCAAACCAGCGCGAAGCACCCCCAGATCCGTTAACCGACAGTCGGCCGCACAGCAGGCCGTGCGCCTGCGCCGCGTTCCAGCTTGAACCACAGCTGCGCAGCAGTTCGTTCAGCTCATAATGGTCAATTGCCTGATCCATCGAATCCAGTCTATACAGAGTGCCCTTTTCGGGTCGGAATGATCCCACGTAATTCGCTCTCTGACTACGTAATCCGGCTCTTTCGGCGCCGCCGCGATTGATTCTGCAACGTCGCGGTTCTATATTGCACCCATGGCCGACGAAACAAATGCAAAATTTGAGCACGAACTGAAGCGACTGGAGAAGCGCGTCGATGCGCTGGTACAGGTCTGTGACCAGCTGCAGGACGAGAATCAGTCACTGAAACAACGCCAGGATACGCTCACCGCCGAACGCGCGACGCTCCTGCAAAAGAATGAGCAGGTCCGGGCGCGTGTGGAAGCAATGATCGGACGCCTGAAAGCGATGGAGCAAGGAGGGTAGTTTCGCAATCAGCAATGGTTCGCAGTAAGGCCCGCAACCTCGTTCAACCTTCTAATATCAATCTCGACTACCTATAACTGCATGCCATCCCTGAATCAGTTGGCGAATGCAATGGAGCAATTCAATGACCGACATGTATGCCCACGTCAGTGTTCGAATCCTCGAAAAGGAATATCAAATTTCGTGCCCCGCTAACGAGCGCACGGAGCTACTCGATTCTGCTGAAATGCTGAATGCAAAAATGCGTGAAATTCGAGATAGCGGGAAAGTGGTAGGCCTCGATCGAATTGCGGTATTAGCCGCCTTGAACATGGCCAATGATCTGCTCAAATTCAAAGCCAATGATGCGGCGCTGGAAACGAACATCGGGCCGCGCCTGAAAATGCTGTCGGACAGGGTTGACGGGGTCCTTGGCGGCAGCCAGCAGCTCGACCTGGGTTAAGTCTCTTGGCGGGACACTCAGGTACGCTTGCGGTAAACTTGGGTCTGGCGTCTCCTGCAGTGTTCGATACTGACCTGGAAACCTTTCGACCCTAAATCTTTACCTCGGGGTCATGCACTGTCGGTAGCATGTGTGCAAGACCACTTCGGTGGAAAGCCTTTTGTTACCACGGCCGACCCCACCTGTTGCTCTGGTTCGAGAGCGACGGACGGTAACGGCACAGGCGGGAGGCGTCTTTCTTTCTGCGGCGTGTTTGTATATTAGTGCCGGCAAGATCTTTGCAGATTGGCTTAAATCAACGTGCTGAAAAATCCACAGCAACAAATCAGAAGCGATGGAAAAAAGAATCGCGAACTGATGACTCCTTCTGCCCGCGCCGCTGCATCACAAAAAATATCGGAAATCGTCTGCAACTCGGCGTGGTTTCGAAGCAGCCGATCCATTGCGTGTTACCTCCCGTTTTCAGGCGAAGTAGACACATGGCGAACAATTGAGCGCGCACTGCGCATGAAAAAGCGCGTTTTTGCTCCCATAATTGAAAAAAATTCTTCTATGCGCTTTCGGGAAATCACGGCTGCGACGACGCTGCAAACGAATAATTTTGGTCTGACCGAGCCCGAAAACGGAATTTTTGCACATCCGCGCACACTCGATGTCGTTATAGCGCCAGTCGTCGCATTCGATTCTCAAAACCACAGGATAGGAATGGGTGGCGGCTATTTCGACCGAACTTTTGCATTCTTGCAACACAGAAAAACTTATTTTCACCCGAAGCTGATCGGCGTGGCATTTGACTGCCAAAAAGTGAACGAAATTCCCGCAAACCCTTGGGACATACGGCTTTTCAGCGTTATCACGGAATCTTCGTGAACCCCGCTCGGCGCACTTCTGCACACGAATTCGCGTCATTGCTCTTAATTTTCGACGTGTGAATCACTGCAAACCTCTCGTTGGCACAAATGTGTTTGCGCCGACACACCAGCTCGTTTTGCACGCCAATTTTTTGAATCGAATCGCTTAAGAAAAAATAAAATCGACTGAAATTCTTTCAATCAGGTTTCGTCAATGACATGTGTCGCAATTTTGCGCCACTTTGTAGTGTGTTTCGTAGTGTTAACAGCGTCACGTTACTTGCTGGATTTTTCGTTTTCGTTGTATATACTCAGCCCCGGGTACCCGACACGGAGAAAATTTATGGCTACCAAGAAGAAGTCACGCAAAAAAGCTTCGAAGCGAAAAGTCGCGAAGAAGCGGAAAGTAACGAGGAAGAAAGCGGCTCCTAAACGGAAGGTCGCTAAGCGTAAGGCGAAGAAGAAAGTTGCCAAGCGCAAAACGAAAAAGAAAGCTACGAAGCGTAAAGCTAAGAAGAAAGTAGCGAAACGGAAAACCAAGAAGAAGGCCAAGAGAAAGGCTAAAAAGAAAGTAGCAAAACGCAAGACCAAGAAAAAGGCGAAGCGCAAGGCAAAGAAGAAAACTGCCAAACGCAAAACCAAGAAAAAAGCCAAGAAAAAGGCGAAGCGCAAAGCAAAGAAGAAAACCGCTAAGCGCAAGACTAAGAAAAAAGCGACCAAACGTAAGGCCAAAAAGAAAACGGCTAAGCGTAAGACGAAAAGGAAAGCTTCTCGTCGTCGCAGATAGTCTGCCTTATTGGCAGGAAGAAGTTGGCCTTCTTCCAATACAAGGAACATGCCCGCAGTTGCGGGCATGTTTCGTTTTGGACCTGCCAATCAAGAATATATGAAGTTTGTCGAACGCTCGGCAGTCCCCAATTTAATTCAATTCTGCTAAGCTCCCGATCAGATCAGCACTGCAAACGAATTGAATACATGGATCAAAGTCAAAAGAAGTTAATCGCGGCGAAAGCGTCCCTGGACTACATCCATGATGACTGCGTATTAGGTGTGGGAACGGGATCAACTGTTAATGAGCTCATCGACCTGCTCCCGTCTATAAAAGAGAAAATTCAGGCCGTTGTGTCCAGCTCCCTGGCAACGACTACGCGTCTGGAGTCGCTGGGCTTCGAAGTGTCATTGTTGAACAGCGTTGGCGATATCGATGTTTATATCGACGGAGCGGATGAGGCAAACAAGCATTTCCACCTGGTCAAAGGTGGCGGCGGCGCACTAACCCGGGAAAAAATACTAGCCGGCGCGGCGCGAAAATTCGTCTGCATTATTGATGACTCAAAGCAGGTTGGCATGCTGGGAAAATTCCCGTTGCCAATTGAGGTTGTGCCGATGGCACAGTCGTTCGTTGCGAGAAAGATGGTCAAGATGCGTGGCCAGCCGATCTGGCGAGAAAACTTTGTCACCGATAACAGTAACCACATACTGGATATTCACAACCTGAAGATTACCAACCCCGTGGAAATGGAAACGCGGATCAATCAGATTCCGGGCGTCGTAACCGTTGGTCTGTTTGCGCATCGGCCGGCGGACGTATTGCTGGTGGCGAGCGACACCGGCGTGCGCGTGATGGAGAATAAATAGGCGTTTTACCGCTGGTTTTCTCCCTGGCCTGATGACGGGCATGGTGTTTTGATCCAGCTCTCCCCCAGCCAAAAAATTAGGTCCGCTAAGGCGGGCTTAAGTGTGTTGTCTTAATCACGCGATCGCCATTGGGCTAAAGATCAATCGGCACCTGTCGACGACTCAATGAATCAGATCGCGGGCCGATTGGGGAGGAGGGATTGACTCGGCCCATCCATGGGCCTCGCCCTGCGGGCGGCTGCGCCGTCCAAATTCGCTCCTGCAATTTGTGACTCGGCCCATCCATGGGCCTCGCCCTGCGGGCGGCTGCGCTGTCCAAATTCGCTCCGGCAATTTGTGACTCGGCCCGTCCATGGGCCTCGCCCTGCGGGCGGCTGCGCCGTCCAAATTCGCTCCTGCGAATTTGTCGAACCTGGGGTTCTCATCCAGCTCTCCCCCAGCCAAATAAATAAGCCCGCTTTAGCGGGCTTATTTATTTGGCTGGGGGAGAGGGATTCGAACCCCCGTTGGCGGAGTCAGAGTCCGCAGTCCTACCACTAGACGATCCCCCATTTGGAATCGATCATGAATCAATTTGCCGGCCGAATCGTCGGGATAGACTCGGGCCGCACGGCCCTCGCCCTACGGGCGGCTTCGCCGTCCAAAATTGCTGACGCAATTTTGTCGAACCCCGATTCTCCCGCGGTTCCTGTGCGGACCTAAACGGTCGATGAGAATCGATCTTTAGCGCCCAATTCTCGAAAATACTGAGCGCAAGCCGGCTGTTAGACTAACTCGTATCGAGCCTGCAGCCAGCCTGCGATCGAAAGGATATTGACCTTTAGCGCTTCGAGTACTGCGTGGCACGACGTGCTTTGCGGAGGCCCACTTTCTTGCGTTCGACCTCGCGTGCATCGCGAGTCACAAACCCTGCTTTACGGAGAGTGGGGCGCAGTGATTCGTCAAATTGCATCAACGCGCGCGTTAGTCCGTGACGAATGGCACCAGCCTGTCCCGTCGTGCCACCTCCGCTGACCGTCACGTTGATATCGAATTTTTCCGCCATGCTAATCAGCTCAAGGGGCTGACGAACGATCATGCGCGCAGTTTCCCGCCCGAAGAACCGATCCAGCGGACGGTTGTTCACTTTGATCTCGCCGGAACCGTTTTTCATGAAGACCCTGGCGGTCGATGACTTACGCCGACCGGTGCCATAAAAATGTGTATCACTCATCTTGTTTGCCTCTCACCTGACGCGACAATCGCTCAGGCGTTAATTTCCAGCGGGATCGGTTGCTGAGCTTCATGATTGTGCTCAGGACCCGTAAATACGCGTAGTTTGGACAACATTTTGCGTCCCAGGGGATTGCGCGGCATCATTCCCTTGACTGCATACTGAATCGCTCGTTCCGGCGCCTCGCTCAGTAGTTTTTCAAGCGGCATGGACTTCAAGTTGCCGACGTAACCGGTGTAGCGGTGGTACATTTTGTCTTTCAACTTGTTACCGGTCACGCGAATTTTTTCAGCGTTGACGACAACTATATAGTCGCCTGTATCAACATGCGGAGTGTACTCAGGCTTATGTTTTCCGCGCAGCCTACGGGCAATTTCCGTTGACAGGCGGCCAAGTGTCTTGTTTGTGGCGTCAACCACATACCAGTCGCGGCGTACTTCCTCCGGCTTGGCAGAAAAGGTTTTCATGATCTTGATATCCAGTTGGGAACGTAGTCAGGCTTATTTGCGGCGATTTTGTCCGCTGCCTATTGCCGGCGCGGGCGTCTGCCCAAAAAGCCCCGGCGAAAGGCGCGAAATTCTACTTGACGAGCTGGCGCAATGCAAACAATCAGGGACATTGCCAGCAAAATACCGGCTTCTGCTGTTCGAGAATAATATCTATAGTTATCAATTGGTTATCATTCCACATTGGCTGCCGGACCAGCGTATTCGCCGTTTTCAATCCAGCGCCAGGAATCGTGGTTATAATCCCGCTCGTGACAGACCGACATTTAAGCACAGTTGACCGTTTCATTGGCGGCATCGACAGCCTGCTTCGAACGCTGAATGCCGGGCCCGCAACCGCTGCTCGACCGTATCCGGCAGACGATGTTCCGGAAACTGAATTGAATGACAGGGACAAAAAACATTCCGCCGGGCTGATGCGCGTTAATCATGCAGGCGAGGTTGCGGCGCAAGGCCTTTACCAGGGCCACGCGGCGGTCGCTCGGGACCCGACAATTGAAGCCCAGATCAAAAGCGCTGCTGACGAGGAGCTCGATCACCTTGCCTGGTGCGAGCAACGCCTTGCGGAACTCGGCTCCGAGCCAAGCGCACTGCGACCGTTGTGGTATGGCGGCGCCTTCATTATGGGCGCTGCCAGCGGGATGCTTGGAGACAAATGGTCGCTTGGTTTTATTGAAGAAACCGAACACCAGGTTGCGGAGCACCTGACCGGACATCTGGCCGACCTTCCCGAAAATGACCGGCGCAGTCGGACGATCGTAGGCCAAATGCGCGAAGAAGAAGAGGCGCATGGTGCGAATGCACAGGCCGCCGGAGCCGCTGAATTACCACCTCCGGTTCGGGAATTGATGCGAATGGTGGCGAAAGTAATGACGACAACTGCCTACAGAATCTGAATATAGCTGGTGTACCCATGGCTGATTCAATATAATCCCGTCGAATCAAGTTTTGAGCGATATTTCAAGGGAAATTACGGACTTAGCTTTTTGGGGGCGGTCTGTTCGATTGGATTGACGACACATCGTCGAGGGCTAATACATGCAAACAACTGCGAAGAATATCAGTGACGTACCGGCTATTAATCGGTTTTTGAGCTACTGCCGCGTTCGCACGGTTCCTTCTAAAACAGTCATGATTCATGCGGGCGACCTGCCTGACGTTCTTTATTACATCGTCGACGGATCGGTTGAAGTCATGATTGAAGACGAGGACGGCAATGAAATGGTGCTGGCCTACCTCAACAAGGGGCAGTTCTTCGGAGAAATGGGGCTTTTTTACGAGCAACCGACGCGCAGCGCATGGGTCCGTACTCGTACGGAGTGCGAAATCGCCGAAATGACCTATCCGCGCTTTCGCCAGATCGCCAGCGAAAGCCCGGGCCTCGTATTTGAGCTCGCAACACAGCTCGCGACGCGTCTCGATCGAACCAATCGCAAACTCGGCGACCTTGCATTCGTGGACGTGACCGGTCGCGTTGCGCACGCGATCATGGACCTTTGCAATGAACCGGACGCGATGACGCATCCCGACGGTATGCAGATCAAGGTCAGTCGGCAGGAACTGAGCCGCCTCGTCGGTTGCTCCAGGGAAATGGCAGGCCGGGTGTTAAAGGTCCTCGAAGAGCAGGGTCTCGTATCTGCGAGCGGTAAAACGATTGTTGTTTTCGGCGCCAGGCCCAACCGCAAGATCTAAATACCGCTGCAAGTGTCAGGCGTGTTCTGCAACTCCACGCGCTAGAGATCAAATCACGACAAACGGTAACGCTATGTGTCCGCCGGAGGCGCATTGGGCTTTAGCCGCGATTCCTACCCCGCAGCGGCGATTTCCGCTTTCATCGTCGTAATCGTGGCGGCGTAATCCTCGCTGCCAAATATTGCTGATCCCGCAACGAAAGTATCGGCCCCGGCCGCAGCAATCTGGCGAATGTTGTCGGTTTTCACACCACCATCAATTTCCAGGCGAATATCGCGACCGCTGCTATCGATGCGTGCGCGAGCCGCAGCCAGTTTTCCCAATGACGACTCGATGAACTTCTGACCACCAAATCCCGGATTGACCGACATCAACAGGATCATGTCCAGATCGTCCATGACGTGGTCGAGCCAGGCGAGTGGTGTGGCGGGGTTGAAAACGAGGCCGGCTTCACATCCCTGCTCGCGAATCAGTCCGATAGTGCGGTGTACATGCGGACTCGCCTCCGGATGAAACGTGATAATGCTGGCACCGGCTTTGGCGAAGTCCGGAATAATTCTATCGACTGGCTCGACCATCAGATGGACGTCGATTGGAGCGTCGATGCCGTAACTGCGCAGCGCATCGCAGATCATCGGCCCGATGGTCAGATTAGGCACGAAATGGTTGTCCATCACATCGAAGTGCACGATATCGGCTCCTGCTTCGAGCACGTTTGTCACGTCCTCCCCCAGGCGGGCAAAGTCAGCAGACAGGATGGATGGTGCGATCAATGGTTCCACAAGATGTCCCTCTCGTTAATAGACAAACCTTAGCAGAAAATTTTCTAGCGGATACTGCGTCGCGATTTCAACATTTCATAGGCGCTGCGTACTTCACGCGTGCGTCGTTCCGCTTCGTTGACTACTGCTTTGTCAGGTTTGTCGGCCGCGATCTTGTCCGGATGATTCTTGTTCATCAGGCGCCGGTACGCTTTCTTGATTTCGTCGTTGGATGATGACTTATTAATTCCGAGCGTTGCGTAGGCCGCATCGACTCTGCGGGCGTCGGCATTACCGGCCGCAGAGCGCCGGAACCCTCTCTGAGCGCGCAACATCGCTTCGAGTTGTGCCAACTCCACGCGACCGATATTCAACTCGGTACAGATTGTCCATAGCGCAGCACGCTCACGTTGATGCAGGGACGGCTTTGACAGCGCGACTTCCATCAGGAGTCGCAGAAAAAGCATACGCGTTTCCGCTTTGCGTGCACTTTCCGCGCGCAGTTTGCGCAATGTCGATTTGAGCGGAAACCCGGGCGACTTGCCGGCTTCAAACCACTCAATTGCCTGTCTGGTTTCGATCGGACCGAGGCCCAGGCGATGCATCAGTGTTCGCGCCGCGCGAATCTCATCCTCAGAAACACGACCGTCTGCTTTTGCAAGATGACCCATTGTTCTGAATAAGGCCTGCACAAATTGCGCGGAAAGCTGTTCCAATCGCCCATTGGTGGTGTCCTTGCCAAATTTGATGAAACGGTCTGCAAAACCGCGATCGAATTGATGACCCAGCAGCACGCCGATGAGAACCATCCATGGACGCCCGGTTGCCAGTCCGGCGAGCCCGCCGACGACCTTACCCCAGTACTGCACAGGCGGGATTTCCATTAATCGGCGCTTGATTCATGTTGCAATGCTAACCGCAGCCGGTCGCGATTCCCAACCTGCCGACTTGCCTCGATCCACACGAAACGCCATCATCTTGCGCCAATCCTCTTGCCGGGTACCCGATGAATCCACCAAACGCGCTTTTTGAGTCCGACATACCTGGGTTGACCCGCATTGCTCGTGGCAAAGTGCGCGATATTTATGCGGTGGATAGCGAACACCTGCTAATGGTCACGACGGATCGACTGTCTGCCTTTGACGTCATCATGCCGGATCCGGTGCCCGGCAAAGGCCGGATACTTACCGAATTGTCGAATTTCTGGTTTGGCATGATGGCAGACCTGGTTCCGCATCACCTGTCGGCAATGGCGCTTGCCGATGCCATCGACGACGACAACGCTGTGGCGATGCTGAGCGGTCGCGCCGTGCTGGTGCGGCGACTCACGCCCCTGCCAATTGAAGCAGTTGTGCGCGGTTATCTGATCGGCTCAGGCTGGAAGGATTATCAGAATTCGGGGGCAGTTTGTGGCATCGAACTGCCGGCAGGACTCGAGCAGGCCGCCAGGCTTCCTGAAACCATTTTTACACCGGCGACGAAAGCAGCGGTCGGTGATCATGATGAAAACGTCAGTTTCGAGACCGTGGTGTCTATGATTGGTGAAGATCTTGCGAATCGGGTACGCGACCTGTCCGTCGCAATATACGAACGTGCGGCAGCCTATGCGCTGGAACGCGGCATTATCATTGCAGATACGAAATTCGAGTTCGGCCAGGATGACCAGGGTCGCTTGTACGTTATCGATGAAATGCTCACCCCCGACTCGTCGCGCTTCTGGCCTGCATCGAAGTACCGCGTAGGCATCAGCCCACCCAGCTTTGACAAGCAGTTTGTACGTGACTACCTGGAAACGCTGGACTGGGACAAGACCGCTCCCGGACCGGCGCTCCCAACAACGGTGCTGCAGCAAACCAGCGACAAGTATCGTGAGGCACTGCAAATCCTGACCAGCTAGCAAGCCGACCGGGGCCAAACCGCTCCGCAATCTACAACAGAGTTCAAGGTTCCGCAGGCTGCCTCGCTGTACAATGCCTGCATGCACACATCGAGAGCAACCACACGTTGATTGCAAGAATACAACAGTATCTTGATCGCCTGATCTGGGGAAAGGAACTCGTCAGTAGCGGGGCGCCTGGTATGGCACTGGCCGTGATTCTACGCTACCTGTACGCAATGCTGCGCGATTTCTTTTCCGGACAGCTGACGATGCGCGCCATGAGTCTCGTCTATACGACGCTCCTGTCTGTCGTTCCTTTACTGGCATTCAGCTTCGCCATTTTGAAGGGTTTCGGCATATTCAATCAGCTGGAACCCTATCTGTCGACGCTGTTGTCGCCGCTCGGCGAACAGGGCGACGTGATCACCAACCAGATCCTGGAACTGGTCGACAACGTCAAAGGGTCCGTACTCGGTGGTCTCGGCCTGGCAATATTTCTCTATACCGCCATCTCTACCGTGCAAAAAGTTGAAGAGAGTTTCAACTATGTCTGGTGTGTCGCGAAGCCGCGCAGCTTTGCCAGAAGATTTACGGAGTACATGATCGTGCTCGCGGTCGGGCCTCTGTTAATGGTCACAGCGCTCGGCGTATTGACGTCAATTCAAAGCGCCACGGTCGTGCAGTACATTCTCAACAACAAGGCGCTGGGTCCGGTCTTCGTGGTGGCGGGCAAACTCGTTCCCTACCTGCTGATCTCCGGAGTGTTCACGTTCCTCTATATGTTCATGCCCAATACGAAAGTAAAATTTTCGTCGGCGCTGGTCGGCGGCATAGCCGCAGGTTTCATGTGGGCAACGGTGGGTGCTGTATTCGCCACGTTCGTTTTGTACGCTTCGCGCACTGCTCAAATTTATGTCGGATTCGCAGTCGCAATCAGCGCCCTTATCTGGCTCTACCTGAACTGGCTCATACTGCTGATTGGCGCGCAGCTCGCCTTTTACCATCAGCGGCCCGCTTTCCTGCGCAATGGCCGGCGGGAGCCGCGGCTGTCGAACGCCATGCGTGAACGGCTTGCGCTCAATGTGATGTACCACATCGGCAAGGCATTTCGTAACCCGGACGCAACGATCGATGCCAGTCGCATCAGCGCCCGGATCAAGATTCCGTCGATAGCGCTCACCAGCATCATAGCGGCACTCGAAAAAGCTGGCCTGATTACGACGACCGAGGATGAATGCCTGTTGCCGGGCCGGGAAATGTCGCGTATCCCACTGGCAGAAATTCTTGCGGTGGTGCGCGACAGGGGTGAAACCGGCTCTTATCGTGAACCGAAATGGTCTAGGTCGGTTGAAGACATCGGCAGGGAACTCGATGCTGCCATGGCCAAAGTTGTTGGCGAACAGACACTGTCTGACTTTCTGGACGCGCAGGAAAAGTTAAAGTAGCGGGTCAGGCACCTGCGATGGTCATGCTGTCCACGAGCACCGAGCCACACCGGATCCCGCCGCGCAGGTCCTGATCGTTGCCTATTGCGACAATCTGCTGATACAACTTACGCAGGTTGCCGGCAATCGTCACTTCGTGAACGGGATACGCGACAGCGCCGTTCTCAATCCAGAACCCGACAACGCCGCGTGAATAATCGCCGGTGACCATGTTGACGCCCTGGCCAATCAGTTCGTGCACCAATAGTCCGGTTCCCATTTCCTGAATCATGCTTTCCAGGTCTCCACTGTTACCGGGAACAATGAGGTTGTGAGTGCCGCCCGCGTTGCCGGTTGTCGCAAGCCCCAGGCGACGGGCAGAGTACGAACTGAGCACGTAACCCTGCAGAACGCCATCCACTACGATATCCCGGTCTGTCGTCGCAACCCCCTCCGCATCGTAGGGTGCGCTCGCCATCGCACCGGCTATGTGTGGGCGTTCCTGAATCTGGACGAAGTCCGGAAAGATCTTCTCGCCGGCGGCGTCGAGCAGAAATGACGACCGTCTGTACTGCGAGCCACCGGAGATCGCCCCAATCGCGTGCCCGATAAAGCCGCGTGCAGTATCCGGCGTGAACATGACCGGCGCCGTACCGGTCTCGATTTTTCTGCCGCCGAGCCGCGCAACCGTGCGCATTGCTGCGGTTGTACCGACGCTGACGGGTGATTCCAGGATCGCAGCATCACGCGCTGTCGTGTACCAGTAGTCGCGCTCCATGCTGCCGTTTTCCTCACCGACGACCACGCAGCTGACGCTGTGACTGGTTTTCGGGTAGCTGGCCAGAAATCCGTGAGAATTGCCGTAGGCGCGCACACCACTGCTGGTGCCAACCGTGGCGCCTTCGGAATTCGTAATTCTCGCATCAAACGAGCGGCCGGCGTCTTCGCACTCGATAGCGATGCGAATTGCCTCGTCCGCCTGCATGCCCCACTCATGCGCGAGATCAAGATCCGGAATCGTCGTGGCCATCCGCTCGGCATCGGCAAGCCCCGAGCATTCATCGGCAGCGGTGAAGGTTGCAAATGAGCATGCTTTGGCAACCGTCTCCTTCAGCGCCGGTAAACTGAAATCCGAGGTGCTTGCACTGCCCTTTTTCTGGTCTTTGTAAACCGTTACACCCACGCCGCGATCATTCGTATATTCGAGGCTTTCGACTTCGCCCAATCTTGCCGTAGCGGCTAGCCCGATATCGTGACTGGCTGCGACCTCCGCCTGATCGGCTCCACGGGATTTGGCCTCGTCCAGTACCATCCGTACGATGCTCTCAAGCTCGCCCTTATCCAACGCTTTGCGTTCCGATATTGCATTCATGTGGAAATTGACACCTATCTTTCTTATTGTGCAGCTTCTGACAGAGGCAGCGCCGATTGGCACAGTAACTCACAGCGAAATGAATTCAAAGCCCAGTAAATCCGCACGCAAACGAGAATACCTGGCGCTGCAAACGCTGGGCGAACGATTGATTACGCTGGCACCGGAGCAACTCGCGGACATTGGCCTCGATGAGGCACTACATGACGCGATACTTGCAGCAAAATCGATTCGATCAAATGGCGCATTACGTCGCCAGAAGCAGCTCATTGGCAAGCTGATGCGAACTGTCGATCCCGCGCCGATCGCTGCCGCTCTGGATGCTTTCGGCAAAGATGCGCGCTTTGAGAAAGACGTGTTTCGACAGGCGGAAAAATGGCGGGAGCAACTGACAAGTGGCGGCAAAGCAGCCCTCGATGAATTCAACCGTGTCGCCGGATGCCGGAATGCTTTGCTGGAAGACGCTCTGGGCGACTGGTCTGCAGCGGCAAACGAACCGGCACGTCGCGCAGCACTGCGTAGAGTGTTTCGGGAAATCCACAAAGACCTGCAATCGAAGCTGCAGAAACGAGAGCCCGTGTAGGCAAGCCATGACTTTCTGCTGCAGTGAGTGTTGCGGCACTATAGAATTAGTTCCTTTTCCGCGGCGCGGACGGCAGCATAAATGACGGTACAGATTGGCATCATCATGGGATCAAGGTCTGACTGGGCCACGATGCGTCATGCAACAGAGACCTTGGAAAAACTCGGCATCGAGTTTGAGGTACGCGTAGTGTCCGCACACCGAACGCCGGACCTACTGTTCGAATATGCGGAAAACGCAGTCGACAGAGGGCTGAAAGTAATTATCGCCGGGGCCGGCGGAGCCGCACATCTGCCGGGTATGACGGCCGCTAAAACGCCTTTACCAGTGCTCGGCGTGCCGGTGGAGTCGAAAGCGCTCAAAGGATTGGATTCGCTCCTGTCGATCGCGCAGATGCCGGCCGGTGTGCCGGTGGGCTGCATGGCGATCGGCAAGGCCGGCGCCATCAATGCTGCGCTGCTGGCTGCCGCCATACTGGCAACGTCCGACGATGCAATTGCAGTGTCCCTGGATGAATACCGCAAGCACCAGACAGAGTCTGTGCTGGCGTCACCGGACCCTGCTGCGTAGTCTCGTGCAAGCGCTGGATCCGTGAATTACCAGTGACGAAGACGATCGGTATTATTGGCGCCGGACAGCTCGGTCAGATGCTGGGATTCGCAGGGCGACAGCTGGGGCTCGAATTGGTCTTCCTCGATCCCGCCGATTCTCCACCGGCTGCCGCTGCGGGCAAAGTTCTCCGGTTTCCTTTCGATAGCCGGGAAGGCCTGCAAGAACTTGCTGCGATGAGTGATCTGATCACGTACGAATTCGAAAACGTTCCGGTGGCGGCGCTCGACCATATTGCCGCCGACACACCAGTGTATCCGCCTGCTCAAGCGCTGTTGCATGCGCAGGACCGACTCGCCGAGAAACAGCTTTTTTCCTCGATCGGCATTCCTGTCCCGGAGTATCGTACGATCGACTCCGTTGCTGACCTGGAACGCGCAGCCATTGAGGTCGGTTTGCCCGTTGTGCTCAAAACCCGGCGACTTGGCTACGACGGTAAGGGACAGCAGGTCGTTCGCGAAGGCAGTGAAATTGAACGTGCGGTCACGAGCTTGGGTTGCAACGATTTAATCGCCGAACAGCTTGTGCCGTTCGATCGGGAAGTCTCGATTATCGGCACACGCAGCGTGCGTGGAGAGATATGCATCTATCCACTGGCAGAAAACGAGCACAGGAACGGCATTCTTGATGTATCCAGAGCGCCCGCAGACGTTGCCGGGCTGGAAATCGTCGCGCAAGGTTACCTGACTGATTTACTGCACCGTCTCGATTACGTGGGAACGCTGGCGCTGGAATTGTTTGTAATCGACGATCGCTTGCTGGCCAATGAATTTGCGCCGCGTGTCCATAATTCGGGCCACTGGACGATTGAGGGCGCAGCAACCAGCCAGTTCGAGAATCATCTGCGGGCGATACTCGATATGCCACTGGGCGAGACGCATATGTGCGGCGAAGCAGGCATGATCAACCTGATCGGCTCGATGCCCCCTATTCTGCCGAAATCAGAAGGCAGCTCGATCCACCTGCACGACTACGGGAAAACACCCAGGCCGGGCCGAAAACTCGGCCACGTCACTGTAATCGCAGAATCTGTTCGGGCGCGGGATGCTGCACTAAGTAAAATAGCCGAAAACCTTATCCGTTAGGCCGAAATGGACCGGCGTCTCAAACGAACTCTGGACGGAGATCGCAGTTTCAAATGGCCGATTGACGCATAATCCGGGTACACTTATATGGTCCGGTCACAATGGTTCGACCAGCACGACAATAAGAATAGATATCGGAATGTCCTACCTGGAACACTACAAGCTCGAGAAACCGCCATTTGGCCTTACGCCGGATCCGGAATTCGTCTACTGGAGCAAGCAGCACGCGCGCGCCAAGGCCTACATGGAGTCGACCATCTGGCTGTCGGACGGCTTTGTTGTCATTACCGGGGAAATTGGCTCAGGCAAAACCACGCTTTTGCAATCGTTTCTGAGTGAGCTCGAAGACGACGTCGTTTACGCCGTTGTATCGCAGACGCAACTCAACGCAACCCAGTTTCTCCAGGCGGTGCTGACCGAATTCGGCTTCAAGCCATTTAACAAAAAGAAGGTCGAATTGCTCGACATGCTCAATATGTTCCTGATTGAGCAGTATGCGGCTGGCAAGAAAGTCATCCTGATCGTAGATGAAGCACAGAATCTGGGCACCAAGGTGCTCGAGGAAATACGCATGCTTTCCGGAATAGAGACGACTTCGGAAAAGGTGTTGCGCATTATCCTCGCAGGGCAGCCGGAGTTGAAGGGCAAGCTCGACAGCGATCGTCTCAAACAACTGGTACAGCGGGTTCGACTGCGCTTTCACCTCGGCGCATTGAGCAGCGACGACATGCGCGAGTACGTAGAACATCGGCTGCGTATCGCCGGTTGCGAGGAGGCTAACTTGTTCGACGAAAACGCCTTCCCGGTCATTTACCGTTACTCAGGCGGCGTTCCACGACTGGTCAACACCATCTGCGATTCCGCGTTACTGGTTGGTTTCGCTGATGAAAAAACGCATATAAGCGGTGACGACATTGAAGCCACAGCAGCCGAGCTCGACTGGCAGGAACACGAAGACACGACCGGCGCGCACCGGATCCTGCCGAAACTGGTCGTCCCCGCGCAGGTCTCTGATGACTACCTGACGCGCATCGAGGTTCGCATGGAAGGCAAAGTCATTGCTGACTATCACTTCGAAGCCGGGCGAGTCATTGTCGGCCGCTCGCCCGATAACGAAATTTATATCGATAGCAAATATATCAGCCGCCACCATGCTCAACTTGTAAGCAGTGAATCCGGATGCATGGTGGAAGATCTCAACAGCACCAACGGCATTTTCATGGATGAGACTGCTATAAAGAGACGTAACCTGGTCGATGGCGACATTGTTTCAGTGGGCATTCATGAACTCGTCTACCACGATCTTCGCGATGCTGATGAAGACGAAGAGTCCGACGAAGACGATTCCATTATCCAGGAAGCCTGAAGCGCGCTGTCAATCTTCGCGGAATTTCAGTCCCCGGTGCTCATTGTGCCGATAATCCCGCCGCTTGAGGAGCAGAACCAGCCCACCGACGAGCGACCCAATGCCAACAACGAAACAAATCGTCGGCCAGTGCCAATGGTTCAAATACATCGAGGCAAGCAGGGATACGCCACCCGCTGCCAGATAGAAATATGGCAGGCTCTCGTAAATTGGTTTGGACACCCACATATCGCTACCCCCTTGATCAGGCGCGATTCATTTTCCACGGGCTCACGGTCCGAGTCCAGTGGCGCTTGGGTCTAAATTCTCGAAAAGTCGCTTAGGCGAGGGTTGAAGCAATGCCGCGGCGATTTATTCCCGACCAAAAGCGAGAAAGCGTTTCAGACGCGCGGCGATCGAATCAGAGAGTCCGTCGACATCCAGGTCAGGCTCGCTGTCGAGCCCATTGTGCTTGAATTTCTGAACAAGTTGGCGGGCATTAGCGTCCATGTCCTGCTCTGTTATTGTGCTTTCAAAACCCACTGCTAGCTCTCCTTATAAGACGAGTTGATTCGATTCAGACCGACCGTCAACGGGTCAGCTACCATACTATGGACATAATGAAATCGCAGTGAAGAAAATCACAACCCGGAAACTCGATTCCGTCTATTTCTGAAATTATGTCAATTGCTGCCCCGATCAGGCGGTGCCACCAACCGTCAATTCATCGATAAGCATGCTGGGCTGTCCCACGCCAACCGGGACCGATTGTCCATCCTTGCCACACGTGCCGACCCCTGCATCGAGAGCCAGGTCGTTGCCGAGCATGGAAATACGACTCAGCGCTTCCGGACCGTCTCCGATCAGCATCGCACCCTTCACCGGAGTCGTCACCCTGCCCTTTTCGATGAGATACGCTTCATTGGCCGAAAACACAAACTTGCCGGACGTAATATCGACCTGGCCGCCACCGAAATTGGGTGCATACAATCCCTTGTCGACGGAGCGAATGATTTCCTGCGGATCGTGCGGGCCAGGCAGCATGTAGGTATTGGTCATGCGTGGCATGGGAATATGCGCGAACGATTCTCGACGACCATTGCCGGTCGGTGCGACACCCATCAGGCGCGCATTCATCTTGTCCTGCATGTAGCCTTTTAGGACGCCGTCTTCGACCAGTACGTTGTACCGGCCCGGCGTGCCTTCGTCATCGACCGTCAGTGAGCCGCGGCGATTCGGCAACGTGCCATCGTCAACAATGGTGCACAGAGAAGTTGCCACTGCCTCGCCGACACGGCCGGTGAATGCAGACGTTCCCTTGCGATTGAAGTCGCCTTCAAGGCCGTGCCCCACTGCCTCATGCAGCAATATGCCGGGCCACCCTGCACCCAGCACGACTGGCATTGTGCCCGCAGGTGCCGGGCTCGCCTCAAGCAGCACAATCCCCTGACGTACAGCTTCGCGGGCGTAATCCATCGCTCTGTCGCCCTCAAGAAAATAGCTTAGATCCGCTCTCGCGCCGCCTCCGGAATAGCCCTGCTCGCGCTTATCTTTTTCAGCAACAATCACTGTGACATTGAGTCGCACCAGCGGGCGCACATCCGCCGCGAGCGTGCCGTCGGCAGCAGCGATCAGGATAAGGTCCTGGTTGCTGCTTAGACTGACGATAACCTGCTCCACCCGCGGATCCAGTTTTCGTGTTTCCTCATCAATTCTGCACAGCAATGCTTTTTTCTGCGCATCGCTGATACTCGTCGTCGGATCGGTCACCGGATACAGGCGTGGCGACTCCGCGACAGAAGCTATTTGCACCGATCGCGACTGTCCCTGGCGTGAAATTCCTCGTGCGGCATCCGCAGCACCTTGCAAAGCAGGCAGGATCAATTCTTCAGAGTAGGCGAACCCGGTTTTGTCACCGCAAACAGCGCGCACGCCCACGCCCTGGTCCAGACTGAAACTGCCCTCTTTCAAAATACCGTCTTCGACCGTCCAGGATTCGCTGCGACTGACCTGGAAGTACAGGTCAGCAGCATCAACATCGCGCATGTACAACGTTCCAAGGGCAGACGCGATATGATTTTCATCGAGACCCGCAGGTACTAGCATCTGTGACATGACAGTATCGATTGGGGAGGTGTTTTCAGTGGCGGAGGTCAAGGTTGGATCGTCCTGGTTTATTGCGAAACATCAATACAGCTGGCAAGGCTACTCGTTTCCACGAAGCGCTGCGAGTCTGCCCTGTCAATAATTGGTTCGTCCCACGTACCGGCCACCGAATAGTAGGCCTGGCCCACGTCTTTTAGTGGTTTCCTGAAAATTTGTGAGAAGACAAATAACGCAGCCGCTACCTGTGGGCCGCCGATAAGCCCGCCCACGACCGGTAACGTATTACCCACGTTGGCGCTGACGATTGCCGACTGGTTGTAGTCGCGCGCGACCAGGCCGGTGCGGCCAACTATGCCAACATCGGCTGACGTGCCGGCAACGGTCAGGTCACAGGTAAACGCCTCGCCGTTGACGAGGCGAAAGCTGCCCGTGATATGGTCAAAACTGAAGCCGGTATCGAATACATCTCGAAAATCGAGTGCCAAGCGGCGCGGCAATGCGGTAAAGCTCATCAGTCCGAAAACTCTGCCGGCACCAGGTTCCACGTCAGCCAGCCTGCCGGATCCCAGATTGACGGCAACCTCACCGTTGATCAGATCCATGAAGTCCTTGCGTGGCCCTCCTGCCCATCCAACAGACAGATCGATTGTCATCGAATCACCGATAATTCCCGGCTCATAATCCAGTCGATTAAATGTTTCTTGCACATTCGTGCTCTTTAGCTCCGCGTCGAAAAAAGTTCGCTGTCCCGATTCCTCATAGGCATCGACGATCCACCCGGCGCCACCGGAAATTGCGTAAGTCGCGTCACTGGAAGCCAGGTTTGATGTCTCCAGACCTCTGTTCGTTTTTTCAAAATCTGCCTCAAGTTGCCCCAGTCTGCGGTTGCCGAGACCGAACTCCTGAACCTGTAAAGAAATTCCCGGGAGAATGCGTGGGTCCAGAAAACTGCCGTCACCACTTCCGAGGTTGTCATCGCCGGGCAGAATCAGTCGCTCCATCTCCAGCGTCATTTGGTTCCCCGAGTTGAAATCGTACGGCACCGTTACGAGTCCATTGGCCTCGTTTCCGATTATCTGAACCCGCCAGCCGGCGCCGCCGCGATTGACGATGATTTGATGATCGGTGAATTTCTGGCCGATCGCGTAAAAACGATCTACGTCGATTTCAATCGATCGAATACGTTCACCCAGCCCCAGTTGCCGGTCGCCCCTGCGCCCTGCGGCGAGCCACGCATGCAGATCCAGGTCTGCGGTCTGACCATGGATATGCAGTCCGCGGACTTCCGGATCTCGCGGTGCTGCTCCGCCTAACGCAAGTACGCCGCGATCGAAATCCCATACGTCCTCCGCTTTCAGGAAGTTTGCGCGCCAACTGACCTCATCCGCGAAGGTACCCGCCGCCGTTATCCGCTCACTTGACGGGAATTCAATACTTAATGTCATAGGCAACGATACTTCGTCTGACTTGCCCAGCGGCGCGGGCAAATCAGACTGAATGCCGAAAAGATCAGATTCAATATTTATTTGCAGGGGACCCGGCTCTGTTGCTCGGCCATTTGGGAAACGCACTGTCGCGACATATTCTGCGTCACCGCTAATGACCGTTCCGATTGGCGCACCCAGTTCAGCTTCCAGCGCACTTGCGGTAGTGCGACCAACGGCGTCTAGCACGACACTATAAGGAGACTGCTCGTCTCCTATGCGCTGGAGATCCAGAGCAACTGGCTGACCGAGAAAACGGCCTAATAAAGAATCGGAGCTTGCAGCGCTGCGAGTAACGCTGACCACACCATTCAGTTCAGTAATCGGTGCTGCCAGGCCCGCCACGCGAAGCATCCCGTCACTCAATCGAATCCTGGTTGCAAAGTCGTAGGCGTCCTTATCCTGAATTGGATAGGTCACCTCAAGATCGAAAGATGCATCACCATCAACGGTCACTCGATTGACCTGCCCACCGAGCACACTGTCTATCGGGCTGTTCGCCACGTAGTTCTGAATGGACTCCAGCGTGCCGCTTGCAGATGCTTCTATCTCGAGAACCGGATCCCGCAGATCCGCAATTTCAATCCGCGCATTTTCGACATCGTTGCCCAGATTGACCGCAGAATTTACCTCCGAGTACAAACGCATGCCGTCTACGACCAGATCGAGATGCCGAAACTCCGGCGCGGGCCAGTTGTCTGAGTACTTGAGTATTGCGTCCTGCAAACGGGCTTCAATTCGAAATTCCCCTTCGCCGTTATCGAACGGAAATTTGTCGAGCGCACCGTTGAAACGCGTCGTGCCGCGATTGACCCGACCAGATACCAATGCATCCGCGAGCCATTGGCGAAGCGCCGGGGAAATCAACTGCACCGGCAGATATCGCTGCATCGTGCTCAGATCATAAACGCTCCAGCTGCTGTCAAAATCGACCACCGGCGCTGCGCCATCATCCGGCAAACTGACCTGCAGACTCAGCTGACTTTCGAAATCGTTGTTTCGAATTCTCACGCTGTCTGAGAGCACCAGCATGCCGGCAGCATTGCGCCGCCAGATAATCGTACCGAACGCGTCATCGAGTAACAGCACTTCTGCCAGGTGCGCGCGCAGATCAAGCCGCAGACCTGTCGACGCAATCTCGACCCGACCACCGGCACGATCCGCGCGAACCCGGCCACTGAGTTCACGCACGCCGGGCTGGCCGTCGACCGACGCAATGCCGGCGGCTTCGAGATCTGCCGAGATATCGAACTGCAGATCGTCCGACCGCAGCCCCGTCAATTCTACGGTCGCGTCGCGCACGATGCCGGACGGAGCATAGTTAAGCAGCATGTCCTGCTGATCTTTGGGTAGCCAGCCGATAATGTACTTCAGATCATTGAGGTTGAAATAAGTCGCGCTGGTGCGCAGACCCTGCAAGGACCCTTCCGGTCCCTGCATCACTCGCACCTGAAACTCGGACTGCGGCCAGTCACCGTCAGCGGTAGACAGGCGCAACTGATTGGCACCCAGCAACCAGCCGTCGGCCTCTGCGGAATATTCGAAAATGCCCTGGACATCAACCGGCGCCAGTAATTCGACTCCGGCTGCGTGGAAATTCCTGACCCGCAGGTCCGACGTTGCTCGCAGGATCCTGCCGCCGTTGACGTCGATCCACAGATCCAGGTCCAGTGTCCCGGAATCCACGATCGGCAGACCCACAGGCTGCAATCGCGACCAGCCGGCAACGGCCAGTGAGTCACCTTTAATATATAGCTGCCAGGTGCTCTCGTCGTAGTGCCGATCCAGCTGGGTTGCCGAAACCTCGAGCCGTCCACCGAACTCCGGCGGCAGATCAATGTCCCCTTCCAGGGTGAGCACTGCCTGCTGGCGCAAAATGCTCAGCGACTCAACTGTCAATGGCAGGACCTGCCCGGTCCCCGGATGCTCATAGGCCACCGCGATATTCTCGCCGACGACCTCGATGTTTCCTCCCTGCTGTGCGGCCAAATCAGGAGAACCGAGGATTTCGTCCAGCGGTGTTCCCTGCACTAACCAAGTGCCATCTACGTCCTGACGAATATCGATTACCGTATCGCGTATGCTGACGCGATCGACCACCAGTTCCCGATCTGATATCAATCGCAGAAGTCCTACGCCGACGCTAACCTCTTCGGCCCGCAGGAGGTTTCTGCCGGTCTCCAGCTGTTTTAATTCCGCATCAAAAAAACTGAGCTCCGGCCCGCTCAGACGCCAGCGAGCATTCATACCGGAAAATTCAACTTCCATGCCGATCGCGGTGCTCGCCCAACCCTTGATCTCTTCCTGGTATTCCGGAAGTCGCGGCAGCATCATGCGAAAAATGCCAACTGCTATTGCAAGTATGATCACAATCGCGGCACCCAGGTACGCGATCATCTTGATCAGTTTTTGCAGATATCTCTTCATAGTTGGTTTTGACGTCCGGCCTCAGATGAGAACGACGTCGAACTGATCCTTGAGGTACAGCGATTCCGGTTGCAGGCGAATGGATTTGCCGATCTGGCTCTCAATTTCTGCCAGACCCCTGGCCTCGTCGTCGAGTAGAAGTTCGATGACATCCTGGTGTGCCAGCACTAATGCTTCGTCAAACTGAAACTGCCGATGTTGCCGGATGATTTCGCGAAAAATCTCAAAACAGACCGTGGCCGCAGTCATGACAAATCCCCGACCATCGCAATTGTCACAATCTTCGCATAGCACGTGACCCAGACTCTCACGCGTCCGTTTACGCGTCATTTCCACCAGGCCCAGCGGCGAGACCGGCGTGATCTGATGACGCGCATGATCGCGCGACATGGACTGTTCCAGAACCTGCATTACTCGCTCTCGATGATCCTCTTCCTCCATGTCGATAAAATCGATGATGATAATTCCACCCAGATTTCTTAGACGCAATTGGCGGGCAATCGTTACCGCAGCCTCGAGATTGGTTCGATAGATCGTTTCCTCCAGGTTTCTGTGACCTACGAAGCCACCCGTATTGACATCGATGGTTGTCATCGCTTCAGTCTGGTCGAAAATCACGTACCCGCCTGATTTTAAAGAAATACTTCTGCCCAGCGCTTTCTTTATCTCGTCCTCTGTACCATGCAGGTCAAAAATGGGGCGTCGCCGTTGGTAGTGCTCCACGATGGGTGTCAATTCGGGCAGGAAGCTCTCTGTAAAGGTACGCATCTTCTCGTAGTCGACAGCGGAGTCCACCAGAATGCGCTCGACATCACCGGTCACCATATCTCGTAATACCCTTAGCGGCAGCGGCAGATCTTCATGTACCAGTGTTTTTACCGCAGCCTTGCTGCACTGAAGCTGAACAGCTGTCCACAGTTTGCGTAGAAACACCAAGTCTGCCCGTAGCGCATCCCTGCCGGCACCTTCGGCTGCCGTCCTTACAATCACGCCGTCCGTCTGATTGTCCTCACCGAGGATATCGTCCAGTTCCAAACGCAGCCGGTCGCGCTCGGACTCGTCTTCTATACGTGCCGATACGCCAACGCCGGAACCCATCGGCAGGAGCACCAGGAAACGCGACGGTAGCGTAATAAAGGTAGTCAGTCGTGCGCCCTTGGTTCCCAACGGATCCTTGACCACCTGTACGAGTAGTTCCTGACCCTCGCGCACGAGGTCCTTGATATCGGGCGTCGCTTCGTCAGGAGCGCCATGCTCCGCCAAAGCCGGCTTGGCAATATCTGAAACGTGCAGAAATGCGGTTCGTTCCAGTCCGATATCGACGAAGGCAGCCTGCATTCCTGGCAACACCCGTGACACCTTGCCCTTGTATATGTTGCTGATCAGGCCGCGGCGCGCAGCTCGCTCGATATGTACGTCCTGCAGAATACCGTTTTCCAGTAACGCGGCGCGAACTTCGCGCGGCGTGACGTTGATCAGTATTTCATCCTTGGGCGATTCTTCAGTCATGATGTCACTGCTTTTGGCAAAATATGGATACCTGCAAGTTGCATTAGCGCTGCGGTCTCGAAGACCGGTAAACCAACTACGCCCGAATAGGAGCCACTGATGCGCTCGACGAAGACGCCACCCAATCCCTGAATCGCGTAGGCACCGGCCTTACCGTCCGGCTCTCCACTCTGCCAGTAAGCATGTGCCTCATCAGGATGCATTTCGCGAAACCGGACCTCGGTCTCTGAGAGCCGTGCATAGTATTCACCTGCATGGCGCAATGTTACAGCGGTCAGGACCCGATGCGAGCGTCCGGACAGCGCAGCCAGCATTGCCAGGGCATGCTCTTTAGACGCCGGCTTGCCGAAAACCTGCTGGTTCACGACCACTACCGTATCTGCAGCCAGAATCGGCAGTCCCGGGTGCTCCCGCACATCGACTGCGGCAGCCTTTGCACGTGCCAGACGCACAACCAGATCCTCGGCCTTTTCGCCCGGCTGCGCTGCCTCATCCATATCGACACCGGCATAACTGTGCCGGATTTCGAGTGAGTTCAGTATGTCACGGCGGCGCGGCGAAGCTGATGCAAGGTGAAGCACAAACTGATCCATGGCTATTCCCGGTGGTACGGATGACCGGCCGACAATGACCATGCACGATAAAGTTGCTCGGCGAAAAGAATCCGCGCCAAACCGTGTGGCAAGGTTAGCTGCGACAATGACCATCGATAATTTGCACGTTTCAGCACGTCACCGGCGAGGCCGTCAGGGCCACCGATAACGAATACTAGATCGGCACCTACCGTTTGCCACTCCTCGAGCTTGCCGGCCAGTTGCGTACTCGTGGATTGACGACCATGTTCGTCCAACGCCACAACGTAGTCGGCTGGTCTCGTTCGCGCCAGAATTTTTGCGGCTTCTGCATCCATGGCGACCTCGCGCGGCTCACCTTTGTTGCGCTTCGCGGTCGCAATTGTTTCCAGCGCAAATTGCCAGTGACGCGGCAATCGCGAAATATAGTCTTGGAACGCTGCAGAGACCCACGGCGGCTGTCGATCGCCAACCGCGACCAGGCGTACGTGCATTGCTAAGCGTCGGTGGCTGTCCGGCCTTTCGCCGGACTCAGGGACCAGAGCTTCTCGAGGTTGTAGAACTCCCTGACGCGCGGCAGCATCACGTGAACGAGCGTGTCGCCCAGGTCCAGCAGGACCCATTCGCTGCCGCTCTCACCCTCGATGCCCACCGGACGATGACCTGCCGCTTTGGATTTCTCGGCAACCGCATCGGCAAGCGCATTGACGTGTCGATTGGACGTGCCACTGGCTACAACCATGTAGTCCGTAACCGTTGTCAGGTCACGAACATTCAACCGCACAATATCTTTACCCTTTACCTCTTCTAGCGCATCAACCACTAATTGGCTAAGTTGTTCACTGTTCATTCATTATTCCGTTCAAATAAGAAATCTGGTTAAGCAGGTGTGTCACCTGTACTTTCAGTCGGTGCCGTCGCGTAGCAGTTCGTTGCTTCGATTACATCCCGTACGGCGTCCGGGAGCAGGAAGCGGGGATCTCGTCCCACCGCAACAAGCTCACGAATTTCGGACGACGATATCTCGAGCTGCGTCACATCGTGAATATAGATCTGGCCGGCTTTCGCCTGATGCAGGTCGCCGATTCTGTGCGTACCCCGATCTGCAAGCAGCTCACCCAGCGGACCCATGTCCGGCGCGCGCCAGCCGGGACGATGCGCCACGACGATATGCGCCAGTTGCAAAATTTCCCGCCAGTGATACCACTTTGGCAAACTCAGAAACGCGTCCATGCCAATTATCAAACCGATCGGGCGCAGTGGATATTCGCTGCGCAGCGCTGCCAGCGTGTCAACCGAATAGGACGGGCCATCTCGCTGCAATTCGCGATCATCAACGACAAATCCGTGCTGTGCCTCGGTTGCAACCCGCACCATTTCGAGACGCATGGGTGCATCCGCGATAGGTGTCGCACGGTGTGGCGGATTTCCACACGGCATAAAACGGACTTCATCGAATCGCAGTGCCTGCAACATTTCAAACGCGGTGCGCAGATGCCCGTAATGAATCGGGTCGAAGGTACCGCCAAATATTCCCATTGGGCTCAAAATATTACTCCGTGTGTCAGGCGGCGCGTGCGCCGCCAGCGGCGAGTTCCATGACGATTCGTGTTGCCAACTGCCAGGGATCACCGCGTTGCTGGCCTTTTGCCGCTGCATCCGCCGTCCGCGTCAGCTTGAGGAAACGATAAAAATCTGCAGTTTGATGGCGGCTTACGCAGGCCCGCACCAATGCCTGCCTGTTCTGCCAAACACCGGCTTTGCGCATGCCGGCGCTCAGGTCCATTCCTGACCGCACGTAGTCGGACAGACCCGCCAGCATGCGCAGTTCGCGCGTCAACGCCCACATTACAATCACCGGCTCGACACCTTCGATCCTGACACCGGCCAGGATCCGTATTGCGCGCGCTGCGTTGCCGCTGACGGCAGCATCTACCAGCTTGTAGACATCAAATCGACTTGAATCGGCCACGGCAGCGTCGGCATCAACTGCGGTAACCGGCCCCTCACCATGTAATAGTCGCAGCTTCTCGATTTCCTGTTGCGCCGCGAGCATATTTCCTTCGACCCTGTCGGCGATCAATCGCACCGCATCCCGATCCGGCAACAACCCCGCGCGGCGCATCCGTGCATTTATCCAGGCCGGTAATTCCCTGGGCGCCACCGGCCAGAGCTGAATCGACGCGCCGCGCGTGTCCAGCGCACGTACCCACTTGGTTTTCTGGGCGTTCCGATCCAGCTTTGGGGCACTAACGATAAACAACAGGTCATCCCCCGCACAATTTGCAAACTCGGCGATGGCTGCACTGCCTTTCACTCCTGGCTTGCCCGTCGGCAAGCGGAGCTCAACAATACGTTTCTCGGCAAACAGGGAAAGATTGCTGCCGGAATTTGCCAGCTCGCCCCAGTCGAATCCGGTCGCCTGGACAAACAAATCCCGGCTGCCGAACCCACTGTCACGTGCACTGGCGCGAATCTCATCCAGCGCCTCCTGAACCAGCAGCGGCTCATCGCCGCTGACCAGGTAACACGGGCACAAGGATTTACTAAGATGCGTCGACAGCTGATTCGCGTTTATTTTCACGCAGGAAACTGGAATTTCATGGGCAGTGGATGATACTCGCGAACCTGCAAGTCGTCATAATCATTCATCGCCCGTCGAGTTGTTCGAGTGCCACAGCTTCACCCTCGATGAGCACTGGAATGCCGTCGTCCACCGGATAAATTGTTTTGCCATCGTCCGTAACCAGTGCCTCTTTGAGTGTATGGTCCAGTTTGGCGCCGTCACGGTTGACAAGTTCCCCGGCCTGAATAGCCGCGTTGACGGCCGCAAGGAGGTCCTTGCGAGCGAGCGACAGGCCCTTGTGGGTGATCGGACAGCATAATATTGAAAGCAATTTCTTGTCCATCGTGATAGTTAGCAAATCCTTATATTACAACAACTTGTTTCGCATAATGTTATGTTATACCATTACAAAACAGACTCAGGAAAGGGTGCAGCGCCGGCTCGTGATGCACCACATTTGATTCCTTCCCCGAGCATAGCCGCAAGCGCAAATGGATAACAGTTCCAGACAGAAAGCAATCCTTGACAAGGTCGCCGTTGGTCTCTCGGGCCTGTGCCTGCTGCACTGCCTGTTGTTGCCCTTTGTCGTCGCCGTGCTGCCCTTCCTGGGGCAATTTGGAAACAATCACTTTCACGCCGAATTATTGCTTTTCGTCGTGCCGGTAAGCGTTATCGCGCTTGGCGTTGGCTATCGTCGCCATCACCGTGTCGCAGTGCTGGTCTTTGGCGCGGTGGGCCTGATAATACTAGCCGTAGGCGGCACTTACGTACATGACGCCTACGGTGAAATGGCAGACCGCGCGATGACCGTCACCGGCTCAATCATTCTTGCATTCACCCACTTCAAGAATTTCCGCCTTGCCAAGAAAGATTTGCTGCTAATTTCGCAGTGATGCCAGCAGATCGTGCCGCTGGAATTTTGTTGCAAGTTCGATGGCATGCTGACGATCCGCCGCGGCCGGTTTCCATAGCGGGTTGGCGTGAATGCAGGTAGACAGCAGTTTGAGTGCCTGCGACTCCTGTTCATGATGCAACAGGTGTGACAGATAAGTCTGTGCATAGAACAACGCGGCGTCTTTGGATTCCCATTTCATCATCTCGCCAAAAAACCATGCGGAGGCTGCATGCACATCGGACTCTTTTTTGATCCAGTCGAAAATGTGCGCAAACCCGCCATCGCGATTGCCACGACTGATGAACCCGTACGCGTGATTAGCGACCTGCTGACGATTTGTTTCCAGATCGCGGGCTATTTTGTCCTTTGCTACCCCGCCCGTTGCCTCGATATACACGTCCACCGCCAGATCTCTTGAGTGCAGCAAGGCGCCCGTGAGCGTAAACAGCAGCAATGTCTGGTAGCTGGTTCCCAGGTCAATCAGGAAAAATGGCGTGCCGTTCGCGGCGAGCAGGTAAAGGATGCCGGTTATGCCGATAATTATTGCCGGTACCATCAGGTAGTCTGCGCCGCAGACGCGCAGCATGCGGGTGATTGCCATTGGATTAAGACTTTCATTCGGCGAATGGGTGATAGCGAGAATACCGAGTGACGCCGGCGCGATGACGAGAATCAGGAAGCCGAATATTTTCGCCGCCCAGGCGTATTGCGTTCCTTCCAGCCAGATCCCGGACCAGATTAGCAGTGCCAGCAATATCAAAGGGGTCAGCGTCCACAGGCTGTCGGCAGGAGCAAACATTTCCACGCTGGGGACAGGTGCCGGCCTGCCGTTCGCCCGCTCCTCAAGTAATGCCAGCAGGTACCGAAAGTAAGCGGGGGCGAGCAGAACGAGCAGCCAGATGCCGATGAGTCCCGCTTTCGCGACAAGCAAGAACAGCAACCAGAAGAAAAGCATCGCGAAAACAATGGTCAGGTTGGTAAGCGGATAGACGATTTCCCGCAGTATTTCAGGCAGCTTCATCGTGCTGCTTCTCTTCGGCCGGCACGGGATCGAATCCGGACCCGCCCCAGGGATGGCAGCGGCAGATGCGCTTCAACGCCAGCCATCCGCCCTTGATGCCGCCGTGCGTGCGCAGTGCTTCACTCGCGTAGTCAGAGCAGCTGGGCTCGAATCGACAGTTCACGCCCAGCAGGGGCGAAATTGCGGTGCGATACAGCCACACTAATCCGAGCAGCGGAAGTGCAAGCACTTTGCTGATAAAAGACATGTCAGGCGGCCTCGACGGCCTCTCTTGCAAAGGCATGTATCGCTTTCAGCATCGCGGCCAGGCCGTTGCTGCGAGTTGGACTCAGGTGCTGCTCAAGCTGTAATGCGGCAACAAAATCAACTGGCGTAGCAATGATGTCCTGGGGTTTTCGATCGCTGTAGATGCGCAGCAGTACGGCGATCAATCCGGATACGATCGCCGCATCACTGATTGCCTCGAAATGCAGTCGATCATTCTTGAGCTCGGCAACAAACCAGACCTGTGACTGGCATCCTTTGATTTTGTTAGCTTCGTTTTTCGCTGCCTCCGGAAAATCGGGCAGACGACGACCCAGATCGATGATGTATTGATATCGGTCCATCCAGTCATCAAAAAACTGAAACTCCTCGACTAAAGCGGCCTGCGCTTCCTCTACCTCGTTCATTGGTTTCTGCGCCAGCGGGCTCCCGCGGGGCCATCCTCGATCGTAATTCCTGCTTCTGCGAGCTGATCACGAATGCTGTCCGCTGCCGCGAAATCGCGACTCGCCCGCGCCGCTTCCCGGCGCTTCAGCAGTGCGTCAATTTCATCCGCGGCGAGCCCGTCTTCTCCGTGCCCGGCGAACCATTTTTCCGGGTCCATTTGCAGAATGCCAAGCAGGTCTCCCGCAGACTGAATTTCAGCGGCAAGGCGCTGGCGCTCGTCGTCAGCGGCGGATTTATTCAATGTCCGTGCGAGGTCGAACATCTCTTTTAACGCCTTTGGCGTATTCAGATCGTCTTCGAGCGCGTCAATTACTGTTGCTGGAACGAAAGCTGACGCGCGCTGTTGTGCCGACAGTTCAACACCGCGGATGGCGCCGTAAAGTCGATCGAGCATGCTCCGCGCACCGTCAATGGCCGCGTCGGACCAGTCCAGTGGCTGGCGATAATGCGCGCCAAGCAGGGCAAGTCGAATCACTTCACCGGGCACCGACTTGACGAGGTCGTGCACGAGCAACACGTTACCCAGTGACTTGGACATTTTTGTGCTGTCGATGCTGAGAAAGCCGTTGTGCAGCCAGTATCGGGCAAACGGAGCGCCGTCATGAGCACAGGTACTTTGCGCCAACTCGTTTTCATGGTGCGGGAAGACAAGGTCCTGCCCCCCGGCGTGAATGTCGATTGTTTTGCCCAGGTGTTTCTCCGCCATTGCCGAGCACTCGATATGCCAGCCGGGCCGACCGCGGCCCCACGGGGAATCCCAGCCCGGCAGCTCCGCTGTAGACGGTTTCCACAACACAAAGTCCTGCGCGGAGCGTTTGTAAGGTGCAACCTCGACGCGCGCGCCCGCAATCATTTCCCGAAGATCACGCTTCGACAGCTTGCCGTAGTCGGGATTCGCGCTTACATCGAACAACACATGAGCGTCTGCCTCGTAAGCGAAGCCCTTGTCGACAAGCGTTGTGATCATCTCGACCATTTCTTCAATGTGCTGCGTCGCGCGTGGCTCGATATCGGGCAGCTGCACGCCGAGCGCACCCATGTCGTCGTTGTAGGCCTTGATGAATCTTGCGGTTATTTCATCGATAGGCTTACCCGAGTCAACGGACGCTTTGTTAATTTTGTCATCGACATCTGTAATGTTGCGAGCAAACGTCAGTTTGTACGAGCGTCGCAGGAAACGGGCTAGTGTATCGAACACAACTGCCGGGCGGGCGTTGCCGATATGCGCAAAGTTATAGACCGTCGGACCGCAGAGGTACATCGTAACCTCGCCTTCTGTAAGGGGTTCGAAGGCGATTTTTCTGCCTTGCAGCGTGTCATGCAGAGAAAGTGTCATGCGGTTGAAGCCATGTGCCGGTGAATTAATGGTTGTTGAATAGACCTGACAATGGGCGCAATCATAACAGCGCGGAGATAAAAGCGTGCCGCCGATGTCGCAGGGTGTCTGCCTGGGTCGATTCCGACGGCAGTTAGAAACGCCCTTCGGACTTCGGCAGCCGCCCCTTGCGGCGCTTCGCTGCGACGCTCTGCGGTTCCTGGAAGGCGATTGCTTTCGCCTGGTAAGTATATTCGATGGTGCCTATCAGCCACAGAAAGTAGCCGGACAGCTCAATAAACTCCTCTATGGCCAGCTTGACCACGCGATGGTAGTCGTCTGCGAGGATTGCCATCCACAGCGGCTCATGCCCGACCAGCGGAACGAATGCAAAAATTATCGTCGCGCCGGCGAATAACAATGTCATGCCAGGTGACGGCCACAGTCTGAACCAGGCAATGCGATAGCGGCGACGGTGACGATAGATATACGCAATCAGCAGAGCGAGCACGACGCCCAGCAACACCTGCCAGAAGTTGTCGGCGACATACAAATCGAGAAAGTAGTCAAGTTCTCGAATCAGGAATGCCAGCGCCATGCCACCGAACAGGAAAGCAAGCGGCCTCTGCGTAGGGCAATAGGTCGCGATCCAGGTATAGAGAAGTCCACAAACGCCGAGGATGCCAACCTGTATTAGTTCAACAGGCGAATACTCGCTGGTGCCGAGGGTATCGCCGGCGTCAACATAAACCTGCAGGTTAAGGCTACCCGGCGCTGCAATCTCAAGCGCTGTCAACAACCAGGTCACGAGGCCGATGCCGAGCAAGTAGATAAGGTAGCGAAACGCGGCCATTGATCGCCCTGGTAAGTTAGTCGCGAGAACAGTTTGCACAGTGCGCCGGCCAAGCACCAGCCATCGTTATACGTTCGATCGCAACTGGTTGATTTCTTTATGTTCCCCGCAAGCGAAATTCAGGGTTATCCGCACTATCCAGCAGCCCTTCCCTCTGCAACCAGGCCCGCGCATCTTCGGCGTCGGCCGCGAGCCAGCGTTTCGTGGTGCCGAGTCTGAAACTGTAACCCCAGGTGTCCATGTCCTGCATAAGCCGCTCGCGCCCGACACGCGGCAGATAATCCGCGAGCACAATTTGCAGGTAGCAAACGGCGGATTCCTCGAGATCATCTCCACCCGCGTCACGATGGAGCGTCGCGCGACGCTCGGGAGTCATGCAAATGATGTGGCAGACTTCGTGCAGCAGCGAATGAATCGGAGTGTCGCGGCGGACAAAGACCTGGCGGCCGATGATTCCGGCCTCCGGGTCTCCCCAGAAGCTGCCTGAAATGGAAGTTTTGTCAGGAACCCGGGTAACGCGCAGATCGTATCGACTCAGAAGCGAGGCAATAGCCTCAGCGCTAATATCCGCAATCGTAAGGACCGCCTGTTTGTCGACTGGCTGACCCACAGACAACTCAGTTCGCCCGATCAGGTTGCGGAAAGCTGAATTAGAATTACCCGCACGAGATCGGCCACAATCGCTTCGCGCAGCAGCTGCTCTTCTTTTTCCTTGCCAAGTACTAAAGTCTCGTCCCAGATATAATCGCGGGTAAGCGTTTGTCGCTGTGTCTCGATAATGACCTTGTCGGCTGTTTCGACGTTGTAATTTACGGTGTAATAAACTTCGAACTCTCGCGGAACATTGCGCGCCGAGACGGATAACACACGCTGTCCGGTTTCGTCGCCCTGAACAGCGAATATTGCGGTCGCGTCATGCGCGGAATCGACGATACTTACGCCCGCATTCCGCAAACCATCCCGGATACCGCGATAGAACAGACTATGACGATCTGTAGCCTCGATATAGGTTTTTTCCATTTCCGGCGGCAATGTTGCCGCACCGCGCAATTGAAAACCGCAGCCTGACAGCAGCAAAGTTGCCAAAATCGTTGCGCTTCTATACGACAATGTTAACCAACCTTCCGGGCACGACAATCTGTTTGCGAATCTCTTTGCCCGCAATAAATCGCTGCACGTTCTCATCAGCAATGGCGCTGGCGGCTACCTCATCACGATTCGCGTCGGCAGCAACCGAGATTTTGCCGCGCAACTTACCATTCACCTGCACGACGATTTCGATACGGTCCTGCTGCATCGCATTTGCATCGAATTTTGGCCAGCGCTCATCAACGACAGCCGTTTCGTGCCCCAAAACCTGCCACAGCTCGTGGCAAATATGCGGCACAATGGGCGAGAGAAACAGCACCACTGCTTCCAGCGCCTCGCGAACGACTGCACTGCTTTGAGGCGACGTATCTTCAAGTCGCGTGACCGCGTTCAACAATTCCATGCTGGCAGCAACGGCCGTGTTAAACGTGTAACGACGTCCCATATCGTCACCTACCTTGGCGATAGTCTGGTGCGTTTTCCGTCGCAGGTCGCGCTGCGCATTATCCAATTTATCAATCTTGAGTGACGCCACCCGTCCTGTAGCGACGTGGTTGTGTACGGCGTTCCAGAATCGCTTCAGGAATCGAAAGGCGCCCTGCACCCCGTCATCGGAGTATTCCAGCGCCTGCTCAGGCGGCGCGGCAAACATCATGAATAACCTGACCGTGTCCGCACCATATTTTTCGATGAGATCCCCGGGATCGACGGTATTGCCTTTGTTCTTGGACATCTTCGCGCCGTCTTTCAGGACCATACCCTGTGTCAGCAAGTTGGTGAACGGCTCATCGGCAGAGGATAAGCCTACGTCTCGCATGACTTTTTGAAAGAAGCGCGAGTACAGCAGGTGCAATATTGCGTGCTCCACTCCTCCGGTGTACTGGTCGACGGGCATCCAGTAGGCCTCACGCTCGTCGAGCATTGCCGTATCGCAGTCCGGGCTGGTGTAGCGCGAAAAATACCAGGAAGACTCGACAAACGTGTCGAAAGTGTCGGTTTCGCGGCGCGCCGGCTTGCCGCATTTAGGACAGTCCGCTTCGTAAAACTCAGGCATGTCCTTCAGGGGCGATCCAACACCGGTGAACTCGACATCTTCTGGCAAGACTACCGGTAGCTGATCTTCCGGCACCGGTTGCGCATCGCAGTCATCGCAATAGATGATCGGGATGGGCGTGCCCCAGTATCGCTGCCTCGAAACACCCCAGTCCCGCAGCCGATAATTGACCGTCTTTCGACCGCGGTTATTCTCCGCAAATCGTTGCTCGATTGCGGCGAAGGCCTGCTCAAAATTCATGCCATCGATAAAACCCGAGTTAATCACCCGCCCGTAATCGACGTATGGCCCCTGCGCGATATCAAGCTGGCTGCCATCCAGCGGTTCAATCACCTGCGTAATTGGCAATTGATGCTTGGTCGCGAACTCCCAGTCACGCTGATCATGCCCCGGCACTGCCATCACCGCGCCAGTGCCATATCCCATCAGCACGAAATTAGCGACCCAAATCGGAACCCGTTCCCCGGTGATGGGATGAATGGCCGAGATGCCCAGTGGCATGCCCTTCTTTTCCATGGTTTCCATCGCAGCCTCGGCTGCCTGCATTTTCTTGCAGTCCGCTACGAATGCCGCGATCTTTTCGTCGGACTCAGCAGCGTTGCTTGCAAGCGGATGTTCCGCTGCAACGGCCATATAGGTCACACCCATTAAAGTATCGGGCCGGGTCGTGAAAACAGTGAGGGGTTCGCCACCACCTTCAATATCAAAAGTGAGTTCAATGCCTTCAGAACGGCCAATCCAGTTCCTTTGCATTGACTTGACGGAATCGGGCCAGCCGGGAAGTTTGTCAAGGTACTCCAGTAGTTCGTCCGCATACGCAGTGATCTTCATAAACCATTGCGGAATTTCGCGGCGTTCGACCAGGGCATCGGAGCGCCAGCCACGCCCATCAATTACCTGCTCATTAGCAAGCACGGTCTGATCAACAGGATCCCAATTGACGACGGAGTTCTTGCGGTAGACCAGGCCTTTTTCAAAAAGCCTGGTAAACAGCCATTGCTCCCAGCGATAGTACTCCGGTTTGCAGGTTGTAACTTCACGACGCCAGTCGTAGCCATAGCCAAGTCGTTGGAACTGTCCGCGCATGTCCGCAATATTCTGATAGGTCCACTGAGCAGGCGGGACGCCGCGCTTGATGGCCGCATTTTCGGCAGGCATGCCGAATGCATCCCAACCCATGGGCTGCAAGACGTGCTTACCCTGCATGCGCTGAAAGCGGGCTATGACGTCGGACAAGGTGAACACCCGCACATGGCCCATGTGCAGATGCCCGCTTGGGTAAGGAAACATCGTCAGGCAGTAGAACGGATCCTTTTCGGGGTCTTCATCAACCTCGAAACAACGATTGTCGTCCCAGTAATTGCGCGCCTTCTGTTCAACCCGGTCTGGTTTATATGCTACGTCCATCCGTCCTTGTCACTGCCATATTCATGCTGCCTGCGATGGGCGGAAGGATAACCGGTTCTGCCCGCCGACGCAGCAACAGCGCGCCCGGGACGGCGGTATCAATAACTACTCCCCGACGGCTGTCTGCATCACTTCCAGCTGATAATGGTCCATCAATATCCGGGCAACTTCTGGTCGGGAAAATTCAGGTGGCGGCGCAACGCCTTCGCTGAGCATTTCGCGAACCTTGGTACCGGACAGAAATACATAGTCTTCAGGTTTATGATCCTCAACCTCGCTCATCATCACCACCTTATTGAGCTTCTTCGACCAGGCGGTGTGGTCTGCCCTGAAAATCTCAATTTCGAGCGCGTTTGGTTCGAGGTCGTCGAAAATTGCCTGGGCGTCGAACGGACCGTAGAAATCTCCGACGCCGGCGTGGTCGCGCCCGACTATCAGGTGCGTGGCACCCATGTTCTGGCGGAATACCGCATGCAGCAGCGCCTCACGAGGGCCCGCATACAGCATGTCAAAACCGTATCCGTTCACCATGACAGTATTTTCAGGAAAGTAGACCTCTACCATTTTGCGAATACAGGCATCGCGCACACCAGCCGGAATGTCACCAGCCTTAAGTCGACCCAATAGCATGTGAATCACGATGCCATCCGCGTTCAGTCGTTCCTTCGCCATGCGGCACAGTTCCTCGTGCGCCAGATGCATTGGATTGCGCGTCTGAAAAGCAACCACGGTTTCCCAGCCGCGCTCGCGAATCTCGTCGCGAATTTCGACAGCAGTCTTGAAAGTGCCCTCGAATTCGTCCGCGAAATAACTGTAATTCAGGACCTCGATGGCACCTGAGATGCAGTAACGACCGGACGACTGGAAGACCGCGACGCCGGGATGAGTGGCGTCCAGCGTACCGAACACTTCCTCGGTGATGATGGCTATTTCTTCTGCGGAAAATTCTTCAATGTTCTCAACATCCATCACTGCCAGAACAGGTTTACCCTCCTGGTTCGGATCGCGAAGGGCTATTCGCTTGGCACCACGAATTCCGCTGATATCTCCAGTCAGGTTCAATATGGGGACCGGCCAGAACAATCCATCAGGTGTCTGCATTCTGGAAGTAACACTGAGCGCTTCGATTCGATTCATGAATCCGTTCAGGGGCGTAAAATAGCCTGCCCCCAACATAACCGCGTTCGCTGCCGCTGCCGAATTCAGCACGATCGACGGTAGTGACTCGGCCTCTGCCAGAAGTGTATTTCGACGGGTAACGTCGTTTACGTAACGTGCATTCAGGGCGTCCGCCCCATGTGGCTTTATCATGACTTGCTCCCTGATGCCGCAACACTCTCGAACTCATCGCTGGCACGCGTCATATATTGTGTTTGAATCGTATCCGACTTAATCAGATAGTCGATGATTATCGCGACCTCCTCTTCAACGGTCATCTCATCCGTCTTCAAGTGGATTTCCGGATTGAGCGGAGACTCATACGGATCGTCGATGCCGGTAAAATTCTTTATCTCGCCAGCACGGGCCTTCTTGTACAGGCCCTTCGGGTCACGCTCTTCCGCGACACTCAGCGCACAGTCGACGAAAACTTCGACGAACTGGATATTGGCTGCGTCATGCAGCGACCTTACTTCATCCCTGTCTGCCCGATACGGGCTAATGAAGCTTGATAGTGAAATCGTGCCTGCGTCTCCAAAAAGCTTAGCCACCTCACCGATGCGTCGAATATTTTCCTTGCGATCGGCCTCTGAGAAACCGAGGTTCTTGTTAATGCCAAGCCGAACGTTGTCACCGTCCAGCCGATACGAAAGCTTGCCCATGGCATACAGCGCTTTTTCCAGTGCAACTGCGATTGTGCTCTTACCGCTGCCTGACAGTCCTGTGAACCATATTGTGATCCCTTTCTGCCGCAGTATCTCGTACCGATCCTCGCGCGATATTTCGCCATCGTGCCAGGTTACGTTGGTCGCGATTTGATTCGCCATCTTCTTTCTTTCCTTCTTTTTGGTGGTTTTATAAAACGTCACGTCCTTATTGACGCTCTGTTGTTCTTCGTTCCCGAAATCCGTTGAGAATCATGTCAGTGCATTTCTGAATAGTGTCAAAGAGATCAAGCTGCGGATCCCTGACGATAATGTCGCCCCACCCGTTGCACATGCCAATAACTGCCTGTGCGGCGAAATGGCAGTCAAGTGACTTCCTGACCACGCCACTCTCGACGCCTTCCTCGAAGATTCTTTCCAGCTGCTGACGATAGCTGCTGCCGAGCTCCTTCAGCGTCGCCCGCTTTTCCTCTGGCAAATACAAGCGCTCGTCGTTGTGCACTTTCAATGCTTCGTTCTTTTCCCGATAACTGCTCAGGTGCGACGTTACAGTCGCCATTAATTTGGATTCAAACGGTTGGTCACTTGCCGCTATGGACGTCATGCGATCAACGTAATCCTCGATGCCATAACGGCATACTTCGCCAAGCGCATCCTCTTTTGATTTGAAATAGTAGTAGAGGCTGCCTTGCTTGATACCCATATGCTCGGCGATATCTTTCGTACTGGCGCCGTAGAATCCCTTTTCGGCAAACACGGTCGCGGCGGAACGGATAGCCCGCTGCCGTTGTTGTTCGTATCGATTGTTATGCGGGTTTGCGGGCATGCCTGTGTCATCACACTGTACAGGCGGTGAATTCTATAGATCTATAGAATTATTGGCAATAAAATAATTAATTCATTAATTAACAATGATTTATTATCAAACATAATCAATAAAGCTATTGAATTTACAATTTAAGCGAACGTGAACGCCACCCGAACCACGCTGTTATCAGTGTCGCCAGCAGCACAACCGGCCAGTTTCCCAGTCGAGAAAAAGGCGTAGATCCGCTCTGCGGCTGCACGTCGTAGGTCATTGCAACGTACTCAAATTGCGGCCCCCTTTCGATTACCTCACCCTGCGGGCCGATAAAAGCGCTGATACCGTTGTTGGTCGCTCTCACCACGTAGCGCGCAACTTCACGGGCACGCATTCTGGCGATCTGTAAATGCTGGTGTGGCGCTATCGAATCTCCAAACCATGCGTCATTACTGACATTGATCAAGATACTGGCTTCTGGCAGGGCGTATAACTGCTCCGCGGCATAAGCATCCTCATAACAAATCGCCACCGCCAGGCGATTGCCATCAGCCATCTGCAACAGCGGTTGGACATCATCACCCGAGCTGATATCGCTGTAGGGCAAATTCATTAGTCGCATCCATTGGCGCACGAAATCGGGGACCGGAAAATATTCGCCGAAGGGCACCAGATGCCGTTTCCGATATACCTGTCGCTTGCCATCCCCGATCGCGACAACACTATTGAATACCTTTGCGGCATCTTCCTCCCGCTCGAGAACTCCGAACAACAGTGTTTGTCCGGCAGGCCGGAGATCCGATTCGAGCTGCGTGATAAATCCTTCGACCTGATCCGCAACCGCCGGAATGGCAACTTCGGGCCAAACGACTAACTCGCTCTGGATATGGTTCAGAAGTGAATCACGATACAAATCCAGCGTTGACTGGAATTGCTCAGGCAGCCATTTCCTGTCTTGCGACACGCCGCCCTGCACGATAGTGGTTCGAACTTTCGCGCCTGACGCATACGTCCATGCTCGACTTTCCAGGGCTGCGCCAGCCAACCACGGCAGCAAAGCAGCGATCAAGCATACGGTGCGTTTGGTTCCCGACGACAATACACTGACAAGTAACGCACTCGAGCTAGTCAATAGTGCAAGAGAAACGCCGTAGACACCCAGCATTGGCGCAATTGCGGCAAGCGTCGAATCTATTTGACTATAACCGAGCGTCATCCATGGAAATCCGCTCAGGAGCCAACCGCGAAGCCATTCGTTAAACACCCAGATCGCTGGTGCCAGAACAATAAACTGCCACATATGCAGGCCACGGTAGCGGGCAATCATCCACCCCGTCGCGGCGTAGTAGAGAGACATGATAATGACCAGACCCAGCATAAGCGCCAGTGCCAGGATCAACGGTGCCTGTCCGAAGACATGTATGGAAACATACAGCCAGTAAGTACCGGCCAGAAACAGGCCAGCGCCAAAACTGGCACCGATCCTCGCGGCGGCAGCGGGCGCCAGCTGCAGGAAGGCATACAGAACCGGCAACAACAGGAGCGGCGTCAGTAGATAGTAGCCAAATGGCGCAAAAGTCAGCGTCATCGTGACACCGATCAGGAAAAACGCGAGACGAGTCAGCCCGGGTCGGTGCTCGGACCATGCCTCAAGCGGAAACTTCGACGACAAGCCTTGCAGTACGGTAGCGGTAATAGGAGGCGCCTCTTGTCGAGGTTAGTCTGCGGGTTCCTGCACCAGCCGAATAACCAGCAACAAATCTATACGGCGGCGGTCGGCGCGCGTGACACGAAATTCGAATCCGCCATAACGAAGTTTTTCTCCAAGACGGGGGAGCCGACCCAGTTCATGCATTACCAGGCCACCGATAGTGTCATAGTCTTCTTCTTCGGTGAGTTCACAACCAAAGTAGTCATTAAAATCCTCTATGCGCGTTAACGCCCGGACAGCAAAACAGGGTTTGCCGTCGGCGTCCTTGTCTGGCTGTATGTATTTTGCTTCTTCGCGATCGTGCTCGTCATCGATTTCACCGACAATTTCTTCCAGCACGTCTTCGATCGTCAGCAGCCCGGACACGCCCCCATATTCGTCAACGACAATGGCCATATGATTGTGGCTATCGCGAAATTCCTTGAGGAGTGCGTTCAGTCGTTTGGACTCGGGAATGACGGATACGGGACGCAGGTAGTCGTCGATTTTAAGGCTTTTCTCGGATGTATCACCAAAAAATTTCAGCAGGTCCTTCGCCAGCAGGATACCGAGTACCTCATCGCGATCCTCACCAATCACCGGAAACCGTGAGTGACCGGAGCCGATGATGACTGCCAGCATTTCGTCGAGCGACTGTTCTCTTTCAATGACCACCATCTGGGAGCGTGGAATCATGACGTCCCTAACCTGGGTTTCGGCCACTTCCAGCACACCGCTGAGCATTTGTTTTTCTTCAGGTTCGAAGACGCCTTCGTCATCCTGGAGCAGGTCATGAATTTCATTGCGGCTCAGGGGCTGACCTTTGATGGCGCGCAGAACTCTCCTGAATACGCCGGTCTTTCCTAAGCCGTTGGTACTTGGCGGTTTGTCAGTCATTATCTCAGTCTATACATTGAGCTACGTGGGTCGACGCAGTGTGCGGTTATTGTAGCAGCTGGAATAAGCTCAGATCTTAGTCGTCAGTGCTGATGGTTGATATACGGATCTGCCACACCGCAAAGGCCCAAAATCCTGACTTCCAGAGCTTCCATGCTGCGTGCGTCAGCCTCAAGAACGTGATCGTGCCCCAGGAGGTGCAGCGTGCCGTGAATCAACAGGTGTGCCCAGTGATGTGCAATGTCCTTTCCCTGCTCACCTGCCTCACTTTCCACTACCGGAGCGCAGATAACAATATCACCCAGCGTGCCGCGCAGCTCAGCAGGCAGGTAATCCTGCGCCGCATCGACCGGAAACGACAGGACATTGGTCGCATAATCTTTGCCGCGAAACCGATTGTTCAATTCTCGACCTTCTTTTTCGTCGACAATTCGGACTGACACTTCACAGGGTCGTTCAATGCCAATTCCGGTAATTGCAGTTTGGATCCATTTTTGAATAGCGGCAGAATCCGGGGCGTGCTCGACACTACTGGCAACCTGGACATCGACAATTATGCTGCCCTCGGGCGTCACGCGCTTCTAGGCCTGACTGTTTTTGTCACTCACCTCATACGCCTCGACCACACGCTGCACCAGCTCGTGTCGAACGACGTCTTTCGGCGAAAAATAAGTCATTGCGATACCCTCCACATTCGCAAGAATATCGACGGCGTTTTTCAAGCCGGATAACTGGCCTGCCGGCAAATCGATCTGCGTAATGTCGCCGGTAACCACTGCGCGCGAGCCGAATCCGATCCTGGTTAGAAACATTTTCATTTGTGCGACGCTGGTATTCTGCGCCTCATCGAGAATCACGAACGAGTTGTTCAATGAGCGACCGCGCATGAAGGCAAGTGGCGCGACTTCGATCACGTTCTTCTCAAGCAGTCGCATCACCTGGTCAGGGCCGAGCATGTCATAAAGTGCGTCATACATTGGCCGCAGGTAAGGGTCGACTTTCTGCGACATGTCGCCGGGCAGAAAACCCAGCCTTTCGCCCGCCTCCACCGCGGGTCGCACCAGCACGATGCGGCGAACCTGCTCGTTCTCCAGCGCGTCGATTGCACTCGCCACCGCGAGATAGGTCTTGCCCGTTCCGGCCGGGCCTATTCCGAAAGCCATATCGTGGTCATGGATTGCCTTCAGGTACGCCTTTTGATTGTTGCCGCGCGCGCGAACCAGTTTCTGTTTCGTCTGTATTTCAAAAGTCGAGGCATCTTCCGCTGAAATATCGTCCTCTTCGAGGCCCTCAGAATCGTTCATTACAGACTCCTGCAGACAGACGTGCACCCGCTCGGGATCGAGTCGCTCTTCATCAGTCATGTTAAACAAGGACTGGATAACGTCCGATCCGATTTGCGCAGCACCCGGATTTCCGGTGACGCGAAAGCGATTTCCACGGCTGGCTATTTCAACGTTGAGTCGGCGTTCAATCTGGCGTAGGTGTTCGTCAAATTGGCCGCAAAGGTTGGCAAGGCGACTATTGTCGGCGGGTTCCAGGACAAGGTCCTGAGATATCTGTGTGGTGTTCAATTTTGAGTGGCTACACCTGTTGCGCGAAGAAAATTGCGAGCCAATAAAGGTTACAACGGTGAAGTACATCTGTATAGGCGAAATAAAGACCTAAGCGGCCCTGGCAATTTTGGGAGTATTGCCTCGCTATCTAATTTTTTAGGAATAGAATCAAGCGACTGCGCGATTATCAGCGAGCCTGCCGCGCAAGGAATTCGGCAATGCCTCGGTAATGATCACGTCCACGAACTGACCAATACAGGCTGGATCGGCGTCAAAATTAACCCATCGCATATTTTCGGTGCGACCCGAAAGTTGCATCGGATTTTTCTTCGACGGTTTCTCGACCAGCACCGATTGCGTCGTACCAACCATTGCTCGACTGATCTCCAGTGCCTGCTGCGTGATGCGAGCCTGCAGTAACTTCAAGCGTTCTTTCTTGGTTTCCAGGGAGGTTTCATCAGCAAATCCGGCGGCCGGCGTTCCCGGGCGCGCGCTGTAGATAAAACTAAATGATTGATCAAAGCCTACGTCCGCAATCAGCTTCATCGTGGCTTCGAAATCGGTGTCCGTTTCGCCCGGAAACCCGACGATAAAATCGGATGACAAAGAAATATCCGGACGAACTTCACGTAACTTGCGAATTTTCTGCTTGTACTCCAGCGTCGTGTGGCCGCGTTTCATCAACGCAAGAACACGATCGGAGCCGTTTTGCACGGGTAGATGCAAATAGTTGGCAAGCTTTGGTACCTCGGCATAGGCCTGGATCAGGCTCTCTGTAAACTCCACCGGATGTGATGTCGTGAATCGAATTCTGCCGATGCCATCGATTGCGGCTACGTAATAGATAAGCGTTGCAAGATCGGCAATTTGCCCGTCATGCATTGGACCGCGATAGGCGTTGACGTTCTGGCCCAACAGGTTAATTTCGCGCACACCCTGCCCGGCCAGGCTCACCGCTTCCGCAATAACATCGTCCAGTGGTCGACTGATTTCCTCGCCACGGGTATACGGCACGACACAAAAAGAACAATATTTGCTGCAGCCCTCCATAACGGAGACATACGCGGTTGGCCCTTCGGCGCGCGGCTCAGGAAGGCGGTCGAATTTTTCGATTTCGGGAAATGAAATGTCTACCACGCCGCGACCGTCACGGCGCACCTGGTTGACCATTTCAGGCAATCGATGCAGGGTCTGGGGACCGAAGACAAGATCGACAAAGGGCGCACGCTTTCTAATGCCTTCGCCCTCCTGGCTGGCCACACAGCCACCGACACCAATGATGATTTCAGGACGCTTCTCTTTCCAGGCGCGCCAGCGGCCGAGCTCGGAAAAAACCTTCTCCTGCGCTTTTTCGCGAATGGAGCAGGTATTGACCAACAGTAGATCCGCATCCTCCGGTGCCCCGGTTAACTCGTAACCATGCGACACGCGCAGTACATCCGCCATTTTCTGCGAGTCATACTCGTTCATCTGGCAACCCATCGTCTTGATGTAGAGCTTGTGTGTCATTGCTGCGATATTCTGATCCGTATTGTTAGAACGGCTTTAGCCGCGATGTGGCCTAGAAAGGTATGTCGTCATCGAAGTCAGATCCGGACCCACCGCCCTGCGGCGGGGCGCTGGGGGGAGGCCCGCCGGAACCACCACCCATGGCGGGAGCTCCACCGCCGGTGCGACCGCCCAGCATCTGCATCTCGTCAGCGATAATCTCCGTGGTGTACTTGTCGTTGCCCTGTTGATCCTGCCACTTGCGCGTCCGCAGTTTGCCTTCGATGTATACCTGCGAGCCCTTCCTCAGGTATTCGGCGGCAATCTCTGCCAGGCGCCCAAACATGGCCACCCGGTGCCATTCCGTGCGGTCCTTCTGTTCACCGGTCTGCTTGTCTTTCCATGACTCATTGGTCGCAACACTCAGGTTGGTCACTGCCGATCCGCTGGGCATGTATTTTGTATCAGGATCGTTACCCAAATTCCCGACAATGATTACTTTGTTGACTCCGCGAGCCATAGTGTTCCCCTGTTATTGAGTTTTGTGTTTATTCAGTTATTCGACCGCACATTTGCGAGCGGGGGTACGTATTTTAGGCTCTGCTGCACCAAATACCAGCCCGATTTAGGGCTCATTTCACCGCTTATTCGCGGCTCTTATGGAAGCGGTGCACCAACAGCCATAGGCCACTCAGCACTGCACAGACGAGGAAAACCGCCGCCGGATTGCCGCCACCGATAAATTGGCCGCCCAGCAGGCCGCCTACAAAGGCGCCGAGAAACTGGGCGCTGGAGAACACGCCCAGGGATGCGCCGCGGATTTCGCCGGAGGCCTGTATGGACAGTCGTGCCGGCAGGCCCGCCTCAAGGAAGTTGAAACCGGCGAAAAATACGGCCAGCGCCGCAACAACCGCGGTCGAGGTGGAGCCTAAAAAAGCCAGCATCAGCTGGCCCGCCAAAAGCAGGAAAATAGCAATTGCCAGCGTCGCCGACTTGCCCCTGCGCTCATCGGCCAGCACGAGTGGCACGGTCCCCAGGAGTGACGCAGCCATAGCGCCAATGTAGATTTTCCAGTGGCTACCCAAAGGCAGATCAAGTTCGCTGGACAACAGAAAAGGCAGCGCGACGAAACTCGCCGTGAGCAGGACATGCAGGATAAATATATAGAGGTCGAGGCGCAGCAGATCTGGTCTGAATGCGGCACGGATACTTCGATCTGGCGGCCGGGCGGGCCTTTCGATACCGCGTGGCAGGAAAATCAGGAGCAATCCAGCGAGCACAGCGAGGCCTGCAGCAATCCAAAAGAGCGCGCGCACGCCATACGCAGCGGCTATGACCGGCCCGATCATTAGTGCCAGCAGGAAAGAGCTGCCGATGCCGATGCCCAGGATAGCCATGGACCGCGTTCTGAATTCGTGCCGGGTGCCGTCTGCCAGCAACGCCGATAGCGTCGCTGAAATTGCGCCAGCACCCTGCAAGAGGCGCCCGCCAATGACACCGTAAATATCGAGACTCTCGGCTGCAATCACGCTTCCGGCCGCGAACAGCAGCAGGCCGAACACAATGACCGGTACCCTGCCGATTCGGTCTGACAATGCGCCAAACGGTATTTGCAGCATTGCCTGGGTGAGGCCATAGCCACCGACCGCTAGACCGATTAATGTAGGCGTCGCGTGTTCCAGGCCGGCCGCGTAAATGGCGAGTACAGGCAGGAGAGCGAACAATCCGAACATACGACAGACGGCTATCAGCGCAACCACCGCGACGGTCTGGCGCTCCTGAGGCAGCATTGCGCCTGTTAATTGCTTGGATTGCTTATTCATACGTGGATGCCACCGGCCCCTAAGGCGCTGATCTCTCTCGGGATCGCCCGGATTTGCAAGGTCCGAACGGCTACCTGCCGGTCGCTGCGTAATTAATATCGGTCAACTTACTTTGCGCCGTCTTAATGCGGCGGCGTATATTAGCAGGTTGTTCAGCGATCACTGCACACCCCATATGAAATCCATCGAAATTCGCGGCGCGCGTACGCATAATCTCAAGAATATTGACCTGACACTGCCGCGAGACAAACTCATCGTTTTCACCGGTCTGTCCGGATCAGGCAAGTCGTCGCTGGCGTTCGATACGATATATGCCGAAGGTCAACGGCGTTACGTTGAATCGCTTTCGGCTTACGCACGCCAGTTCTTGTCGATGATGGAGAAGCCGGACATAGACCATATCGACGGCCTGTCTCCCGCGATCTCTATCGAACAAAAATCAACCTCGCACAATCCCCGTTCCACTGTTGGCACGGTTACGGAAATTCACGACTACCTGAGGCTCCTGTACGCCCGCGCAGGCACTCCGCGGTGCCCGGATCACGGCGTGACCTTGGAGGCCCAGACCGTTAGCCAGATGGTCGATCATGTCATGACGCTTCCTGTGGATACACGGCTCATGCTGCTCGCACCGGTGATTGTCGATCGCAAGGGAGAACACGTACAGCTGATGCAGGACCTGATGGCGCAGGGTTTTATTCGTGCACGCATCAACGGTGAGGTCTATGAGCTTGACGACCCGCCGAAACTGGACCTGCGCAAGAAACACAGCATTGAAGCCGTCATCGATCGATTCAAAGTAAAACCAGATCTTAAACTGCGCCTGGCCGAGTCCTTTGAAACGGCGCTCAGACTCGCAGACGGCGTGGCCAGAATTGCATTCATGGACGATGCCAAAGAAGAAGAGCTGGTATTTTCGGACAAATTCGCGTGCAACATTTGTGGCTACAGTCTCACCGAACTTGAGCCGCGATTGTTCTCATTCAACAACCCGTCCGGTGCCTGTCCGGGATGCGACGGCCTCGGCGTAAAACAATTCTTCGATCCGGACAGGGTCATTGTCAATTCCGATTTGTCACTGGCAGGTGGTGCCATTCGTGGCTGGGATCGCAAGACAACCTATTATTTTCAGATGATCAAGAGCCTGGCTGCGCATTACAAATTTGATATTGAGACACCATTTTGTGAACTCAGCGACGACCTGCAGCAGATTGTCCTGTTCGGTAGCGGCAAAGAAAAGATCGAATTTTTCTACGCCAATTCCCGTGGCATGGAAATCAAGCAAAAGCACCGCTTTGAAGGCGTAATTCCCAATCTCGATCGACGCTACAAAGAAACCGAATCGAATGCCGTTCGCGAAGAACTGACGCGCTACCTGAACAGCCAGCCCTGTCCCGATTGTAGTGGAACCCGGTTGAATCGCTCGGCCCGTAATGTATTCATTGTCGATAGGTCGCTTCCTGAATTAAGCGATCTGTCAGTCGGTCTGGCACGCAAGTTTTTTGAGACTCTGCAGCTCGATGGCTGGCGCGCAACCATCGCCGAAAAAATCGTGAAAGAAATCGGTGACCGCCTCGGTTTCCTGAGCGACGTAGGACTCGACTATCTATCGCTCAACCGCAGCGCAGACACGCTTTCCGGAGGCGAGGCACAGCGCATTCGACTCGCGAGCCAGATTGGTTCCGGCCTGGTTGGAGTAATGTACATACTCGACGAGCCCTCAATCGGACTGCACCAACGCGATAACCAGCGCCTGCTGGGGACATTGATTCACCTGCGGGATATTGGCAATACCGTGATTGTGGTTGAACATGATGAAGAAGCCATTCTGGCTGCCGATCATGTGATCGATCTCGGTCCGGGCGCGGGCGTGCACGGCGGACAGGTGGTGGCAGCCGGCACACCCGAGGAAATTCGTCAGAACGCACAGTCACTTACCGGCCAGTACCTATCCGGCAGACGCGCAATTCCGCTACCGGCTGAGCGCATCAAAGTGAACAAGAAACGGCAGCTGAAGATCTCTGGCGCCACGGGCAATAATCTGAAGTCAGTTACCGCCGGCATTCCGCTCGGATTGATGACGTGCATCACGGGCGTTTCGGGCTCTGGCAAATCCACGCTCGTTAACGATACTTTATACAAGGCGGTAGCCGAAGAACTGAATCGCACCAGCAAGAACCCTGCACCATACGAAAGCATCAAGGGCCTCGAGATGGTCGACAGAGTCATAGACATCAGCCAGAGCCCAATTGGCCGGACTCCGCGCTCGAATCCGGCTACCTATAGTGGGCTGTTCACGCCGATTCGGGAACTGTTTGCCGGTACGCAGGAAGCGCGGTCGCGCGGATATATGCCGGGCCGCTTCAGTTTCAACGTCAAGGGCGGTCGTTGCGAAGCCTGTCAGGGTGATGGCGTGATTAAGGTCGAAATGCACTTTCTTCCGGACGTTTACGTCCCCTGCGATGTCTGCCGCGGCAAGCGCTATAACCGTGAAACGCTGGAAATCCGGTACAAGGGAAAAAGCATAACGGAAGTCCTGGAAATGACCGTCGAGGACGCAGCGGAATTTTTTAAAAACGTGCCAGTACTGGCGAAAAAACTGCAGACACTGCTGGACGTCGGGCTCTCCTATGTATGCCTTGGGCAGAATGCGACGACGCTGTCCGGTGGCGAGGCACAGCGTGTGAAGCTGGCGAAAGAGCTGTCCAAACGCGATACCGGGAATACGTTGTACATTCTCGACGAACCGACGACCGGTCTGCATTTCCACGACATTGAGCACCTGCTTGCTGTCCTGCATCGACTCAGAGACAAAGGTAATACGGTCGTCGTCATAGAACACAACCTCGACGTCATCAAGACGGCGGACTGGATCATTGATCTTGGTCCGGAAGGTGGTGACGGCGGCGGCGAAATTGTCGCCACTGGTACACCGGAAGACGTCGCAGCCAACAAAGCGTCATTTACCGGTGAGTACCTGGCGCCACTGCTGAGCGGCACGACAGAAAAACGCCGCGCCTGAGCAAGGCCGAAGTAAGCGGAATCGCGATATCAATCGCGCTGGTTATTAGAAACTACTGCGCTCTGCGTACCGCGGTGATGATCACGGGATCTGCGAGTATCTGGCCTTGCGTGTATTCAGAATATGATGCCGCGTCGGCCGGCAACGCCTGGATCCTGCGCACGACATCCATGCCACTGACCACCTTGCCAAAGGCTGCAAATCCCTGGCCATCAGGGTTACGGGTCTGGCCATAGTCCAGGCCGGGCTGATTGCCAATACAGATGAAGAACTCAGAGGTTGCGGTACCGACACCGTCGCGCGCCATCGAAATAACACCATCTGTATGCAAAATGCCTGTCTGCTCGGTGGTCTCGTGATCTATCGCGTCAATCGCCCCTTCCGCAGCGTTTCCTCGGCCCCCCTGGATTACTTCAATCTTTGGCGCACCCCGGTCGTTTTCATAACTGACAACCCTGTAAAATGAGCCGCCATCAAGGTAGCCATTGTCAGTGAGCTTGAGAAAATTGTCCGCCGTGATCGGCGCGGCCTCCGTATACAGGTCGATCTCGATATCGCCCTCTGCGGTTGACATCACGATGCGTACTGACTCATCTGCTATGGCACAGGCGCCAAGACTCAGTGCCAGAAACACGGCTAAAAATTTATTCATTGTCAGTCTCCTGTGAGTGGCTCAGCAATATAGTTATACCTTGGTCTGGCAATAGCCACCGCATCGACGCCATGCCAAAACAGGATGAAAGCGCACCTACCCGGCGCCTGCGGGCTCATCTTCAGACGGAAAACGTCCACTGGTCAGGAACGCGTAGACCAGTTCAAATACCTGCGTCTTTTGCATGATAAACGCGTGGCTCGCATTGACCAGGCGAAAATCGCGCATGCCATCCAGACGGGTGTCAGCGACAGAGACCCTGCCATCATCGGGATCGTCCAGCACGGCTGAGGTTACCGGATCAATCGTTGCGTCTCCGGCAATTACGGCGAATTCGAATTCTGGTGTGCCCAACTGAAGCGGAATGCTGTCTTGCCCCTTTCCTAGCTGGTAACCAGCCGGACCATTGAGCCACTCAAAACCTGGCCATTCCTGCAGTTCATCAACAGCCTTGCTGCCCTGGTTGGGTGGCGCAAGCATAACCACGCGACCGAGCGAGTCGTGCTCGTTTTCCGAAAAATAGTATCGAACCAGGATTCCGCCCAGCGAATGCGTAACAAAATGAACTGTGTCGCTGCTGTTCTTTTCGGCGCACTGTGCGAGTCCGTTTTCCACCGCCATTGTTGCAAGTTCTTCAATCCTGTAATCACGCGACGGATAGTCAATATTGGCTACGGCATAACCGTATTCTTCGAGGAACCAGCTCATGCGCTCCATGGAAAGTGACGAGCGCGCCAGGCCGTGCAAGAGTACGACGCATTCACCGTCATGTTGGGATGAATCATTCGCGGCATCGCTGCACCCTCCGAGCAACAGTGGAGTCAACAGGCACAGTGCCAAAGTAGCGGATTTATGCATCGATCGTCATAGAACGAGTCGCATCGCAATTCGTTTCGATGTATCGAGTCCAGCCTGTTTTTCAGTTTCGAATAGTGACGTTAACTCAGGACCGTATTCGGATGAATCCACACAATCAAATCCCAGTCGACGATAGAAAGGTGCATTCCAGGGAAGATGTCGAAACGTCGTCAGAGAAACGTGCTCGAACTTCGATTCGCGCGCCCAGTCGACGGTCGTCTGAACCAATCGAGTCCCGACACCCAGACGACCAAATGCCGGCATCACGCCGACCTCGACGAGGTACGCCTGACCGTCGACCACGTCGGCAATCGAGAAACCGACGACTTTCTCATCGCCCTTGATAGCTACCCACAGCCTTGCGTCTTGCTGAGCGCGGTTAAGATCCGCCTTGGCAGTAGTCTTAAAGCGCAATCTTGATGGCAGATCTGCCGCGGTGAAGAGTGTCGCCGCTGCAATCTCGATTCCCGGGATGGCGGCGATATGACCGACCGTAGCCGGACTGACGACGATATTCTGCATTCCTACTCGCCCTGTCCGATAGCACGCAGCTGACGGTCGTGTAGTTTGCTCAGCAGGGCGAGCGCCAGGATAGCCCCTAGAAGCGCCCACCCCATGTCGGACTGCGTATCCCAGGCATAACCCTGCGTACCAAGAAAAGACTCGGCCGCCTCCTCCGACAACAGGGCTACCCACCATTCGATCAGTTCGTAAAACGCACTGAAACCGAGGCAGAAACAGACGATAAAAAAATTGCGCCAGCTCGCGCTGTTGAATACGTTTTTTCGAATAACAATTTCACGGGTAATAATCGCCGGAATGAAGCCCTGTACGAAATGGCCGAGCTTGTCGTAGTTGTTGCGGGAGTGATCGAGCATGTCTCCAATCCAATCAAACAGCGGCACCTCAGCATAGGTGTAATGGCCACCGACCATCAGAACTATGCTGTGTATGAGAATCAAGACATACACCAGCGGTGTTAAGGGAAAAGAATTCCGGGTACAGGCAATCAGGGCGAAGCCAATCAAGGCCGGTAAAACTTCCAGCCACCATGTGGGATAGTCGTGCGGATTGATTCCTGACCAGACAAGTACGGCGAGAAACACTGCAACCCAGGTGTAGCGGAGCCCTTTGCTTGCTTCACTCACGAACAGTTTCTGTAGCGATTTTTATTCACACCGAGAACCAGAACTCTATTTCGGATGTTTCTACGTCGAAACGGGCCGCGTGTTCTTCATTTGCATCCAGGTGATACCAGTCGCCCGGACCGTAACGCGTCTCCTTATCACCCTTGGTCAATCTGAGCTCGCCGGACGTGATGACTCCGACGTTCCGGCTCGGATGCGTGTGTGCCTCAATTCTCGTGTTGGCAGGATACGAAGCAAACAGGACCTCACAGCCTTCCGCAACAAGTCGGTGAGCGTCGAACGGGCCGTCGAAATCGGGCAGAGCCCGAATCAGGTCCGGAAAATGCGGCTTACTCATAGGCGATCCTAAATTCAGTAGTGGGGTGGAATTTCCTCAGGCGCACCGTCCGCCGGTGCCGCTTCCGATAATGCCCTCACCCGATCTTTAAGCGCGTTGACCAGCAGTTCCAGATTGGCAATCTGCGCTTGCTGGCTGATCAGCGCATCATTGAGCTCTGCGATTGCCAGTTCCTGATGCGACAACTTTGATTCGATGTTGACCAGGTGTTCATCTGTCACGGTTAAACCTCGACGGGGGTCAGACCCAAACACTACGGTGGTCGCCGCAAATCTTCAATCCCCACACCGCGCCAACGTGTATCCTTGCTTTTTTCGCCACGCGAGCAGACATAGATGTCGCTCATTCGCTTTGATGAGGTGTCGCTTGACTTTGGCGACCAGAAAATCCTGACGAAAGCCGATATGGCCATCGAGCCTGGCGAACGCATTTGCCTGATCGGGCGGAACGGCGCGGGCAAATCAACAACCTTCAAACTCATCACGGGCGAGCTTGAGGCCGATCGTGGCGAAATTGTCCGCAGAACCGGGCTGGTCGTCAGCCAGCTGGCGCAGGCATTGCCGGATGCCCAGGACATGCCCGTGCATGAGGTAGTACGGTCCGGACTGACCGGGCTGCAGTCAGTTCTGGATGACTATCATCGGCGTTCTCTCGAGGAACTGGATCGCGCTGGCATGCGCGAGCTCGAAGAGTTGCACAAGCAAATTGATGCCCACGGTGGCTGGAATCTGGAGCAACGGGTTGAAGCGACGATTTCAGAGTTGAGCCTGCCCGCAGAGAAAAAAATGAACGAGCTGTCGGGCGGCTGGCGACGAAGAGTTGCACTGGCCAGGGCGCTGGTACAAAAACCCGATTTGCTGTTGCTCGATGAGCCAACCAATCACCTCGATATTGTCACCATAAACTGGCTTGAAAGCGTGATCCTGTCTTACCAGGGTTCGGTGTTGTTCATCACTCACGACCGTGCCTTTCTACAGCGGCTGGCAACCCGAATCGTTGAAATCGATCGCGGCAAGCTGACCAGCTGGCCTGGTGACTACGAGAATTTCCTGCGACGCAAAGATGCCGCGTTGGAGGCCGAGGCGCGCGAGAACGCCCGCTTTGACAAGAAGCTCGAAGAAGAGGAAATCTGGATTCGCCAGGGAATAAAAGCTCGCCGAACACGCAATGAGGGGCGCGCGCGTGCCTTGCTAAATATGCGCAAGGAGCGGGCGAAACGCATCGGTCAGGAAAAAAGTGCCCGCATTCACATAGAGGAGGCTGACCAGTCCGGGCGAAAAGTCGTGCGAGCAAAAAACATAGGTTTTCGCTTCGATGACCTCCCTCTCATTGAGAACTTCTCGATTAATATCATGCGCGGCGATCGAATCGGCATACTCGGCAATAACGGCGTTGGCAAAACGACCTTGTTGCGCCTGCTGCTGGGCGATATCGAGCCGCAGACAGGGACAATCAAACATGGCACGAACCTCGAGATCGGCTATTTTGACCAGCTTCGCGAATCGCTGGATCCTGAGAAATCTGTCGCGGAAAATGTTGGTGACGGCAAGACCTATATCAAGTTGAATGGCAATGACCGGCATATCATCGGGTATCTGAAAGGCTTCCTGTTCAGCCCCAAGCGATCATTGACGCCCGTCAAGTCATTGTCGGGCGGTGAGCGAAACCGGATTATCCTTGCCAAGTTGTTTACGAGGCCGGCCAACCTGTTGGTACTCGACGAACCCACCAACGATCTGGACATGGAAACGCTGGAAGTTCTTGAGGCGCGGCTGGCGGAATACAGTGGCACCCTGATTGTCGTAAGTCACGACAGACAGTTTCTGGATAACGTCGTCACGAGCACCATCGTGTTCGAGGAAGGCGGCAAAATACGTGAATACGTTGGCGGTTATAGTGACTGGTTGCGCCAGGGTCGCGAACTCGAGCAGGCAGACAAGATTGCGCAGAGCAAGACCACGCGCCTGCCTGCAACGGACCCATCGCACAAGACGCAGACAAAAAAGCTCAGCTACCGTGAACAAAAGGAACTCGATGAGCTGCCGGAAAAGATCGAGGCGCTTGAAAACCGCTTAGTTGAGATTCAAAAGCAGATATCCGACAGCGACTTTTATGCTCAGGATCATGCGTTCACAAAACCTGTGCTGGATGCGTTCACGGCGACACAGGCGAAGCTGGACCGGTGCCTCGAGCGATGGTCGGCGCTCGAGGACCAGGTCAGGATCTATAAGGAGAGCCGCAGCTGATTCAGCCTGCGGTTTACCGCTTGAATCAAAGAACCTGCAGCAGAATTGCGACCTGGCATAGCCATCCTGCGGCGAAAGAAAGCGTCCGCACCCACGGCACGGCAAAGGTGTACGACAACAGGTGCACCAGGCGTGCCCAGAAATAAATCTCGCAGGCCAGCACTGTAGTAGCGTTGCTGATGCCTGCCGCATTTGCGACCAGTACCAGCGTCGCAAAAACAACCAGGTTCTCCACGGAATTATAATGAGCGCTTTTCATTCTTTGCGCCCAACCGGCCAACGGTGCCGGATCGTCCGCGTAACCGACCGCGTTAACAAGCCCGCGAACCGCAATCGTGTTCAAAATGTAGGGAATCCACATGACGGCGGAAAGTGCCGCCACCCAGGTCAGGCTCATCAGTTCACTGGTCATCTTTATCTCCTTTTAATTTTACTGCCGGTTTCGTCCGACCGGCTCAGTCAGGCCATTTATTCGCGCGGGTTTCAAAGTCAGCATTCTCAGCCGGCACAACGCAAAAACGTTGCCCGGTTGGCGCTTCCATGACGATCCAGTCCTTTACTGCGGCTACTTTTGTTGCGCCAAGATTCTCGAGACGACGCACCTCTGCAGCAATGTCATCGGATTCAATATCAAGGTGCACGCGGCTCGCGTGGTCCACAGTTTGCACCTCCACGTACGGCGAATCGGGCGGCATATCGAGCTTTACGTACTGATCCGACTGCGTATCGAGCGGCTCTTTCAGCGGCGCGCCGAGTGCCGCACTCCAGAATTCCGCAGCAGCGGCCAGATCATTGCTTTCGCAATCGATGATCAATCCTCCAAGCTTGCTCTTGTGCATGACATTATTCTCCCGTTGCCCGCGCTATATTGTACGGCAGGCCGTTCGGAGTCGCTTTACTTCGCCAGCACCATTTTTAACAGGCTGCCTACGGTCTTGTGAGATTCGAGAGGATGTCTTAACGGGCACTCCATATCGATGCTGTAGTGGTTTCGCCGACCCTCCCGTTTTTTACTCAAAACCTGCGCGTCTTCCAGGTGAGCAACAATGCGCTGCGCTGCCCGTTCGGTAATTCCTACTCGTGCGGCGATGTCGCGAAGGCGCGCTGAAGGATCATTGGCCAGGCAGACCAGGACATGCGTATAGTTGCTGAAGAACGTCCACGAACCACTTAGATCATTGATTTTAGACATATTAATGTTTTCCGCCGAGCGCTCTTGAGATGATATCAACGAGTGACTATTTTTGCGCGTCAATTTTATCCGGTATTATATCTCCGGAATTTTTCGTCTCATGTCTTTTTGCCAGGCGCCACAACCGCCACTGACAATTTCGCCAAGCCTTATGTAGTGTTCCTGCGGAAAACCCGGAACGTACATGCGCTGCGGGAAAATTTTTGGCCTAACGGGAAATATTGATGGTTGATTCACGCGTGTCGAAGGTTGCACTGGCGCTATTCGCGTCCCTGGTCACGATTGTCAGCATGCCAGTCATGGCTGCGGACAACGAATTGGCCGGTCAAATGATGGGCCATTGGGCAGCGATCGTCGCCCTGGTGGTTTTCATCATCGGGTATGCGCTGGTTATCAGTGAAGAAACCATTCATTTGCGCAAATCTAAACCGATGATGGTGGCGGCCGGTGTGGTCTGGATACTGGTTGCCATAGCCTATCAGCAGATGGGCCAGGGTGAGGTCGTTGAAGAGCTTGTCAGGCACGGCCTTCTGGAATTCGTGGAACTCTTCCTGTTCCTCCTCGCAGCAATGACCTATATCAACACAATGGATGAGCGCGGCGTCTTTGACGTTCTTCGTTCCTGGTTGCTTGCACAAAGGTATTCGCTAAAAGTGCTGTTCTGGGTTACCGGCGGAATTGCTTTTGTCATGTCGCCTGTTGCGGATAACCTGACGACAGCCCTGCTCATGGCGACAGTCGTCATTGCCGTGGGCGGCACAAATCAGCGCTTTGTGGCGCTGGGGTGCATCAATGTCGTTGTGGCTGCCAATTCCGGTGGGGCGTTCAGTCCATTCGGCGACATCACAACATTGATGGTGTGGCAGGCCGGTCACGTTGAATTTCAGCAGTTTTTCAGCCTGATCGTGCCGTCATTTCTGAACTGGATCATTACCGCCGGAATCATGAGTCTGTTTCTTCCAAGCGGTCAGCCAGATGCCATCAACGAACACGCGGAACTGCGCGAGGGTGCATGGATTGTCGTTGCCTTGTTCATACTGACCATATCCATGGCCGTCTTGAGCCATACGCTGCTGCATATGCCTCCGGTCATCGGCATGATGACCGGTCTGGGACTTCTCAAGATGTACGGCTATTATCTGCAAACCCATGGCGGTCGGTTTACATTGTCGGCCGAACGTGACGTCCACGACAATGCACTGTCACTCGAAGGTGATCCAAAGAAAAAGACGTCGAGCGGCGACAAACAATACGATATCTACCGCAATCTGCAGCGTGTGGAGTGGGATACGCTCTTGTTCTTTTATGGGATTATTCTCTGCGTCGCGGGTCTTGGTGCATTTGGTTATCTCGCCGCCGGATCAGACTACCTGTACGGCCAACTAGGCCCAACTACCGCAAATATTCTGGTTGGATTCGCGTCGGCGATTTTCGACAACATCCCGGTCATGTTTGCGGTTCTCGAAATGAGTCCGGAAATGAGCCTCGGGCAGTGGCTGCTGATCACACTAACCGCCGGCGTGGGTGGATCCATGCTCGCCATTGGGTCCGCGGCGGGAGTCGCAGTTCTGGGCCAGGCGCGAGGCGTATACACTTTCTTCGGGCACCTGAAATGGAGCTGGACGATAGTAGTTGGCTACGTCGCGAGTGTATGGTGTCACATGTACATGAATGCGCACCTTTTTTAGGCGCTGCACCTGATTACCTGACCGTGGAATCCGTCACGACATGGTTTCCGCAAAATATCGATCATAAGCACGGTGCAGCGTTTCGGCAGGGATGCCAATGATTGACGCTGCGCGCTGGAATTTTTCCAGTTCATCGACTTCACGGCGGCCGTCCGCAGCTACAACTTTTAGCATCATCAGACAAACATCTTCTTTTTCGATTTCGCTAAGCAGCACCGCCAATTCATTGAGCAGACTTTCAAAATCCGGGTTCTCCGCGATATCGGTCATCGCTCTTGTTAACAGCTCCAGCGACTGCGAACTTTGCAGGTCAAAATGATCGGACAGCAGGTTAAGCATCTCGGCTGTCTCTTCGCTCGATATTTTTCCGTCTCCCTTCGCGACAAAAACCAGTAACGCGGATACGAGGTACTTGGCGTCATAGACCTCAGTCGTGGACTGCGTTTCGATAATGAGTGCGTCATCTTCGATTCTGGGCGCTTTGGGCTCTTCAATCGTCATGCTCAGGCCACTCCAATTCGTTCTCCAGTAATATCTGCAATCGTTGCCGTGCCAAAAGATTGCATAGCGACACGCAGTTCATCCGTCAGGATTTGTAGCGCCTGTTCAACACCTGGCTGACCGAACGCACCGAGCCCCCAGATATACGACCTGCCAATCATCACTGCATCAGCACCCAGCGCCAATGCCTTGAAGATATCGTTGCCCCGCCGAATGCCGCTGTCCATCAGCAACGGCACGCGACCGCGCACGGCCGGCGCTACCTCCGCCAGGCTGTCAATCGCGCCGCGGCCCGAATCATCACCACGGCCGCCGTGATTCGACACGATGATCCCGTCCACGCCATGCTGCACACAGCGTTCAGCGTCCTCAGCGGTGACGATACCTTTGACATACACCTGCATTGTCGTTTCCTGCTTCAACTGATCCAGAAAGTCCCAGGTCAGATGCGCCCGCTCATTGCTGCCATCGCCCCCAACGACCATCGGTTTTGGGCGGGCCGCTATCCCTGTGCCGTCGTGGCAGACTGCGCAGTCGCGCGTATCGCTCTTGACCGCTCTCTGCAGGGAATGGCGGGAATCAGTGCCGCCACTTAAGTCAACGGTGAAGACAACGACGGGGCAACCCGTGGCCTCAGCGCGACGCAGGCGCGCCCGCACGCCCTGCCATCCGCCCATGGTATAGAGCTGGAACCACAAAGGCGCTTCGCGTGCCGCGGTCACATCCTCGATTGCAGTCGAAGTTACTGTCGACAAAACCTGCAAGTGATTGCGGGACTTTGCGGCAAGTGCGGACGCAATCTCGCCGTCCGGGTGAAACGCGCGCTGCGAGCCAACAGGCGCCAGGACAATGGGAGTCGGCCAGCGTTGTCCGAGAATCTCAACCGATGTGTCGACGTTCGACACATCGATCATGCGTCGCGTTCGCATATAGTATTTTTCGAACGCCACCCTGTTTGCACGCAACGTCGAATCGTCATTGACTCCCGTGGCCAGGTATCCCCAGTGCGCCGGCGGAATATTCTGTTGTGCCGTTGCCTGCAGGTCGAATATATCGATTGCATCTGCCGGGCTCGAAACAGTCTGACCAGACGCCTGGGCAAGCTCGAAACCGGACAGCGCGTTGCATAATGGGCTCGCAGCCAGAAACTGCAGGAACTTTCTTCGATTGTGGGCGGCAGCCTGGCTGGTCATTGGGGTTCTCGCTATTTCTTGGTGTTGTAGCGACGGCGCATTTCCTTGACAGATTCTTTAATCAGCCGGGAAAGTACTTTCCGATCTACGTCGTCCAGTTTCTTTATATACAGGCAGGATTTTCCAGTCTTATATTTGCCGAGCCCCTTCATCAGAGCCCCAAACTTCGTAAAACCAGGAATGATATAGATCGATATGTTTTGTGCCCGTGGGGAAAAACCGGTGATCATGAATGTTCCGGACCGGCCACTAGCGTACACGTAATCATACTTGTCATAACCAACAATCGATTTACCCCACATTTTTGCTCTCTTCCCGGTTGCGTCGCGCATCATTTTCGCGATTTCCCTGCAATCCGCTTTCTTGTTCTTGTCCTGGATTGAATTCAGAAACGTAGATACGCTCGCGCGTGTTGCTTTCGTCTTCAGCTCAGCCATTGTTCAGTCCCTATCCGTTGCTCTGAATTCAGGAATCTTAAGTAAATCCGGTTCAACAAATTGTGTCCGCGCAGTCTCTGAAAACAGCCTGCTTTCTGAATAGTACCTGAGAAGCACAGGCGACTCAGCATCCAGAAGATCATCGACGCGCCGGGAAAAGCCGACCCAGTTTTCACCGGCACACATGCGGGCCGCGACGATTCGTACAAATGCGACAGTGACCGTTTCATGGTACTTGTGCCGACGTCTAAGTACTTCAGTGTTGTATCTGAGAATACCCTCGCGAATACGTTGCAGCGCCTCGTCTGCGCGCATACTACCCAGGCAGATCCAGGCGACCCTAATATGCGCCAGATGCGTCCATTCCGATGCCGGCAATTCACAGCGCTCAAAGCGATCAAGAAACGCCCTGTCAGCAACACTCGCCGAATCCACCACAGCCGCGTTAGCTGGTGCCGAATAACCGATCTCCGGCATCGCCAAGCCCGGGCACGATATATTTTTTCTCATTCAGCCCGGCGTCAACACTCGCCGCGTAGATCTGTACGTCCGGGTGAGCATCTGCAACCCGTTTGACGCCTTCCGGACAGGTCACAACGCAAACAACTACAATTTTCGTCGCGCCCTGTTGTTTTAGCAAATCGATTGCCGCGACTGTTGAACCACCGGTCGCTATCATGGGATCGACGATAATACACACGCCGCCTTTTACCTCTCGTGGCATTCGCTCGTAGTAAGTGACCGGTTCCTTCGTTTTCTCATCACGATAAAGACCGACAAAACCTACCCGCGCTGACGGCACGAGCGACAGGATACCGTCCAACATGCCAACACCGGCGCGCAGGATAGGAACGACCACAATGTCTTCGGCAATTACGTGGCATTTTGCAGTTGCCACGGGGGTTTCAACATCGACTTCCTTAACCGACAGTTTTTTTAACGCCTCATAGCAAACAAACATTGTTATTTCGGTCGCCAGCTCACGAAATTTCTTGTGTCCGGTTTCGACGTTACGAATAAGTGCCAGTTTATGTTGCACACATGGATGTGTTATCTCTTCGTACATGAGTGTTCGCTCCCGCCATGTCGTCTCGCAAGTCCGGAACATGCGCGGCTCGCGTTATTGTTGTCAGGTTCTTTGGTCTTTCAATCGTACCATTGGACGCTCAGCAAAAATGACTACCTGGCCAAATTTGCCCGAAATCTCATATTTGCCTTCGCCGGTTCTTTGCAGATCATTGATACGCCCGCCGCCCAGCGCGTGGATCACTTCGTTGGGCGCCAGGTCACGGTCCCGTGGTGATGCCAGGATCTTTGAACAATTTGGAAATTCGATATGTGCAGGACGAAAACACGCTTTTTCCGCAGGACGAGGCGCCTCGTAAAACGGATGCTCAGGATGCAAGCACAGGTCGATGTCGATCTGCAGTGAATCAGAGAGGAGGTCCCAGGAGAGCACGAACGACTGCTTAAGGTCAGTGTGCTTGAACTCACGCAAAGCAGTCCAGCTCGTCACTTCCTCACTCACCTGACTATTTCCGTGATAATTTCGGCTGTGACTGAATTGGCAATAAAGCACAGCTCGTGGGCGCGGTGATGAAGTCTTTGTATTTGCTTGCTGTCCGGAATTTTATCGCCAGAGTAGCGCGCATCGGGACGCAAAATGACTTTCGTCATGGCTGTTTTTCCATCCGGTCTTTTCTCCATCTGTCCGGAAGCATGGTCCTGATAATGATCGACGGTAATATGCCGCGCTGCGGCGAGCGAAAGAAAAAACAACATGTGGCAGCTTGATATTGAAGCGACGAAGGCTTCCTCCGGATCGACATTTTCTGCAATGGAAAACGGCACAGGCACAACATCCGGTGAAGACGATGCAGGCACGGATAACCCGCCGTCAAATGTCCAGGTGTGACCACGGCTGTAGTTGTTGTCGGTGAACTGCTGGTGCCCGCGTTCCCAGCTTACGGTAGCAATATAGGTACTCATTATGGCGGAGACTCACGGTTTTCCGTCCCCTGGCCGGGTGTCACAAAAATCATCTTCGCAGGAGAATTCACTATTGCTTTATGCCAAGTATTTTTTTGGCACTACCACGAAACTCCCAGGTGCATGCAGATGTACCTGTCGCTCGCCTGCGGGACCCCGCAACAATAGATCGACATCGCCGGACAACAAGCATACGAACTCGTCGCCATGCGGGTGCAGTTCCCATGTCGGCCAGTCTGAATCGAATGAAAACGACGAAACGAGCATATGCCCCTTGAATTGGTCGTATCGTTGATCCAATTCGCTGAAAAGCGTGTCGGTTACCGCCACGCTCTCTGCCTGCAACGCAGGATCTATAACCACGAACGTGCTGTCGATATTTGCAGCTTCCGTCATCTCTCATTCCTCATCGGTTGTCATCAGTCAGGCGAGCCGCACTCCATTGGCTACTGGCCGTTCAGGAATGGCCAGAACAACACCGCCATCATCGCCGGTAAATCCGGTCACCAGGCATTCTGACATAAACGGACCGATCTGCTTTGGAGGAAAATTTATGACGGCAAGCACCTGTTTTCCCACGAGTTGTTCTGCGTCATACAAATCCGTTATCTGCGCAGATGAGCGCCTGGTGCCAATAGACCCGCCGAAATCGACAGTTAGTTTGAAGGCAGGTTTACGTGCCTCGGGAAACTCATCGACAGCGATTATCTCCCCTACCCGAAGTTCGACTTTCTCAAAATCGTTCCAGCTTAATTCTGTCATTGACGTGCCTTTTAAAATGCCGGTTCGATCTTATAGTGAGAACTCGAAAAGTGGCAAGTACCGGCCGGGAATGCTGGCCGACTCACGACTGCCGATAGAGCGTGCACCCAGAGCCAGGTAAAACGACTGCGCGTAGGGATCGCTTTCGATGATGATTCTTTTTGCAGATCGTGCAGTTGCCGTCTTTTTGGCGTGTTCGGCAAGTTGCCTGCCAATACCGCAGCCAATTCTTGGCGGATCGACAAATAAGGCCTCAAGCTCAGCGGCGCCCGATGGCAGGTGATGCAACGCATAGAACGCGATTACCCGGGCATTTTCTTCATAAACCCGGAAATCGAACGCTGGCGAATTAATCTGGGCGGATGAGTAGGTCAGTTCATCCCGGCAACCTTCCATGAATTCCGAATCGTAGCCCCAATAACGCTTTGACCTGAACGCCAACTCGCTCAAGCATTGCGCCTCGTAATTGCGGGCGGCACGGATTTTGTATTCGTCCGGTTGCACGTTCATAACTCGTCATAAACAAGATAGCCAGCGACATCCTCAATGCCATTCTCAAGTGTAGCAATAATGTCTGCCAGCTCGTTTACAGAAACCGATGTTGCGGTAGAAACAGACCAGTACCCAACCAGATTTGGCCCGAAAAGAGTGCAAGCGACCAAAGCGTCGCAGGCATTTTACACTCTGGATATTCCTGCGCGAAATCAGTCTTCGGCCATGTACAGGCACTAAAATTTCGAACTCTTGCCGTCAACACAGACGCCACGCGTTCTGATCTACGAGCGACCCTGCGTGGCGACACATTCACAGTTCTGTGCCAGGCGTCAATTCACACCTGTACTGGCAAATTTCCACGGACTCACCTGGCATTGTGACCATCTCCTGAAAACTGAAACCGAGTTTTTCGAGAAGCGCGATCGAACTTTTGTTGTCGACATCAGCCATGGCGATAACGGTTGGCAACCGCAGGCAATCGCTGGCGTGACGCAGGACCGCTACGGAAGATTCGTAGGCAAATCCGTTTGACCAGTATCGTTCCAGGAAGGCGAACCCAAGGTCAGGATGATCGAACTCATCGCGCATGACCAGGCCGCACATACCGAGTGCCGCACGGGTTTTCTTGTGTGCTACGAGGAACAGTCCAAAACCATTTGCTGCATAGCTGTCGATTGCCCCCTTTTTGAGATACGCGCGTGCCTGGCTGGTGTTGCGCACACCTCGATCACCAATGAATTGCAGGAACGACGGTTCGTTCAATAACTCGATGATGAACGCGCAATGGGCATAGCTCAATTGAGAAAGTGTCAGCCGTTCGGTCTCAAGCATTTTTCAACCGCCAACGTTTGCAGCGCTAAAGATCTTTCAGGCCAAGATGCTGCAAAGTCTCGTCTTGTAATGGCTCGATCGTCTCCAGCTCAACTTCACAACGGCTGTTGCGACAAACGGGCACGCGATCCATGTTGCCGGATGGACAATCGTAGTACACGCGATACGCACAGCTTTGTTCGTAGCTTCGATATTGCAGGCGGAGTGCCGTTATTTCCGATTTCGATACCGATGTCATGCACTGGATTGGGTAACCGTAATCAAATAACGTGCAGTCGTCATCGGTACTGCAATACCTGGCGCCATCAACGCTGGTTTGTAACGCAGCCTCGGTTTGCTGGCAGCTCAATACGTCTGTCGCAGTCCGCACAGGGGTATCGCTCCTGGCGGCGGACAGATCGGTCGCGACGCCTGGCCCGCTGGTTGATAGCTGCCAACGGGAATCGTCCTCGAATAAGGTCGCAACGAGCCACAGTAGCGTCGCCGCGATAAACGAAATTGCACCAACCTGTAAAGAAGACAGTTTCATTTCCTGGCACTAACAGAAACTATCGATCACTGTGACGCCGGCAGTCTGCAGGTTGGCGGGGCTTCCAAGCGATTCGGCGGCTCGCGCGAGTGGGACAGTCTGTCCTACCAGAAGGTCCGGTTGCAACGCTCCCGATGAGATCATCTCCAACATTCGGCCATACTCAAATGCCTGCATACCATGACTGCCTATTATTTCGAGTTCGTTAGCGATGACGAGTTCCATTGGCAGCGCCGGCCGGTAATCGTCGCCGGCCAGGAGGCCAATCTGAACATGCCGGCCGCGCTTGCGCAGCGCAGAAATCGAATCGATACAGGTTTTCCTGCTGCCGAGCGCATCGATCGATAAATGCGCCCCGCCACCAGTAAGCGTGCGGATCTCCTCGACTACCGACGCCGACGTTGCCGCATTTATTGTCTCGTTCGCACCCACCGTTCGCGCCAATTCCAGTGCGTCCTCGTCGACATCAATCGCGATGACTTTCGCATCGAAAGCGTTCGCAATCATGCATGCGGACAAGCCAACACCGCCACACCCGTGAACGGCCACCCAGGTATCCGGTTGTACATTGCCTTGCGCGGCAACAGCCCGAAATGAAGTTGCGAACCGACAGCCAAGGCTCGCTGCGGTCACAAAACCTATGTCGGCCGGCAGACTCACGAGGTTGACGTCGGCGTGGTCAATCCTTACCAACTCTGCGTATGAGCCCCAGTGCGTGAATCCGGGCTGAGTCTGGTGATCACAAACCTGGTGATTGCCGCTTTGGCACTCCGCGCATTTGCCGCAACCGCATACGAACGGCACGGTAACCCGATCGCCCTCGCGCCAATCCCGAACCTCTCCACCGACGGCTGCCACGACGCCGGCAAGCTCGTGCCCGGGAACATGTGGAAGGATTATATCTTTATCGTGGCCCATCCAACCGTGCCAGTCGCTCCGACATACGCCCGTCGCTTCGACCTTAATGACAGCGCCCGTGCTATCCGGCAGGGGGTCATCGACAGCACAGATCTGTACCGGCCCCTGAAACTCCTCATAAACCGCAGCCCTCACACCAGTACCTTGTAGAAAACACAGGCATCGACGTATCCGAGGTCTTTGTGATTGAATGCGCCAGGCAAAGTACCCACGAGGTCGAAGCCCAGTTTTTTCCATACCCGCAAACTGGCCTCATTAGTCGCCACGACCAGGTTGAACTGCATGGCACGATATCCGAGCTTTACGGCCTCAGTCAGCGAATGCTTGCCCATCACCGTGGCAACGCCACGTCCTCGTGCATCTTCTGCAACAAGGTAGCCGCAGTTCGCAACATGCGCCCCCAAAGTCGGCTGATTCGGTTTGATGTAGTAGCTGCCGACGATTTGCCCGGCCGCATCTTCGGCGACGTACGCGCATTCGGTGGCTTCAATCCACATCGCATGGGCTTCGTCCGAAGTCATGTCCATGGCAAACGGATACGTCTGCCCGACGCGGATAACAGGCTCCATGAATTGCCAGACACGCTGCCAGTCGTTTTCCTGCAGTCTGCGCACAGTAGTCACTTCGCGTGCCGTGCCACTATTTCAGATCCTTTATGTATCTGATGAGCTCACCGAAATAACCTGAATGCTCGTAGAATTGCCGCGCCCGCTTATTCGTTGATATCACGTGCAGCGTCATTGACTCGGCACCCAGTTGGCGGGCGGCTGTCTCCGTCGCATTTAATAAAGCCTTCGCCACGCCCCGGCCTTCCGCCGAGCGGTCGACAGCAATGGCTTCAAGGTGGGCACTGGGTTCCCGACTTAACGGCTCCGGGCGAATTCGGGTGAGCGTGAAACCCAGGACCTTTTGCTCGCCCGAAATCGCGACCTGTACCAGGCAATCTTCCTCGCCGTCAATCCAGCGCTGCAGCAACTTGGCATCGTCGCGCCACAAATGTTCTGGATCCCGCCGGTCAGGCACATCGAACTCAGCCAATCGCGGCATCAATGCAAGCATCGCGGCACCGTCCTCTGGCCGCGCCTCCCTTATTTCAAAGTCTATAGCCAAGTCATTGCCCACCCGGTTACCGTGAAGTCAGCGCGTATCCGATCCATACCAGCAGCAGACCGGCGACAAGGTGCAATGCAATACTTGTGAAGGCGCGGAGATAATCTGCATCCCGGAGCAGCGAAAATGTCTCGAGCCCAAAGGTTGAATATGTTGTGAATCCCCCTAGCAGTCCTACCAGCACAAACGACCGGAATTCTGGATGAACGAGCTGGCGCGCATCCATCAGTCCCACTGTTAGCCCGATTAGCAGGCAGCCTGTAAGGTTGACGACCAGCGTGCCATAAGGAAAAGCCGCAACACCGGCACTCCGTTGCACAAAACCGCTCAAGCTAAAGCGAAAGATCGCGCCCAGGAAGCCACCGGTCCCAATCAGGGCCGCGTTGATCAGAATTGCTTTCATCGATTGGTCTCAAGCTCGTGAATCATCTGCCCGAACGAATAAATTTTCATCATGCCGGATTCTCGGGGAATACCATTGCCGCAGCGATCTTATCGCAAAACGCGCAGCCGGTATTCGTCAGGTCATATACAGGCCGTCGAACGTCTCCAACCCGCCAAGGTCTCGGCCCACCGGTTGAAACACCCAATTGAGTTCCCGGCACGCACGCTCATCCCAGAGCCCATCGCCGAAGTAAGTTACGGAAGCGCAGTCCGCATCTATTTCGGATAGCGCGACACGCATGATGTCGGCTCTGCCGATGGCATCGTCCGAAGTCGCTAGTGGCGCAGCACCGATTTCAAAGCCGGCCGACAACAGCTTCATCGTGGCGGATCTTCGCCATCCGCCGGTCGCGAATGCCAACCTGTGCTGATCTGAAGCAGCGATTCGCTGAATTACGGACCTGGCACCAGGCAAGGGCTTGAACGGGCCGAGCGCGTCAATATGCGCCTGCAGTTGATCGAAAAATGCCTGCTTCACGGAGTCGATGGCTTGCTGGTCGATCGGCAGGCCGTTGTCAGCGAATATCTGTAGCAAGATGCCGGAGTCGGTCACCGGATCGTAGTCCGCAAGTCCGTTTCTTAGCCGAACGTCGCCCAACACGCTCCGCACGGAGTCGCGATAGATCCGGTCATCCTCAGCAGAGGAATCGATTATGGTGCCATCGATGTCAAATATTACGGCGTGCATTATTCGTTGACCGCATTGCTAACGGCAGCTGGAACTGGCGACCAGGCGCGGCATAAATCAGGGCACCCTTGGGACAATTATACAACTGTGCGCGCGACGTGGAGCAAAACCAGCCGCGCATCGTGCGACCCGGTTCCAGGCAAGCGGTGCTTTTCGAGAAGCTCGTGCTCCATCCCGGTAAAAAGACCCATGGTCAGGAAATCCGTGACGATAATAAATACATTCGGCACGTAGTGCAGGCCAGCCCAGTAGCTTATCCCCGCGGCGATGACAGCAGCCAGCACACTCCAGGCTTCCCACCTGAATAACCTTTGTACTTGGCGAAAATACGGTCGTGGCGGCATGTTTTTGAAAACGGCATGCAGTCATCACGACTTACCATGGCTGTCCGCACGAATCTCAATGCAGCGCCTCGGCAACCGCCTCTTCGGCGTGTATCTCGGTTGTATCGAACAGCGGTATATCAACATGACCTGCCTGTACGAGCAGCGTAATTTCCGTACAGCCCTCAATGATGCACTGCGCGCCCCGGGAGCCAAGCTTGGCGATAATTTCTACAAACGCATCGCGGGACTTATCTTTGACTGCGCCCCTGCACAGCTCATCGTAGATGACCCTGTGGACAATCTGCGTATCATGGTCATCCGGCACGATCACTTCGAGTCCGTGTTGCTCCAGGCGACCTCGGTAAAATTCCTCTTTCATTGTGAACCGAGTGCCAAGCAGACCGACTGTTTTATGGCCGGCCGTAATTATTCTGGCCGCGGTTGCGTCCGCTATATGCAGTAAAGGAATATTGATCGCGGCTTCGATTTCAGCCGCCACCTTGTGCATGGTATTGGTGCATATCAAAAGCAGATCGGCGCCCGCTGCTTCTACCTGACGGGCATGGGCACTCAGACACTCAGCACAGGCAGTCCAGTCGCCGGCATGTTGCAATTGCTCGATCTCGGAAAAGTCGACACTGACCATTACAACCCGGGCCGAGTGCAAACCGCCGAGCGCAAGCCTGGTGGCTTCGTTGATCTTCCTGTAATAGAGGCTCGTGCTCTCCCAACTCATACCGCCCAGCAGGCCAATCGTTTTCACGTTGATGCACTCTCAAGCATGTTCTGACACCCTGGTATCTTCTAATTAAATGTATAAATTCAATCAGTTACGGACTGTCGATTCGAGTTTGTGAAAATCACCGACTAAAGCAGACCAGAAACTCAGCCGACCATGATGGCATTCAGTGCCGACACCTGTTTTGCCCTAGCGATTTCGCTTTGGGGTGAACATTCAGCCAACAAGTCGTTACGTCACGTCGGAGAGCAGCCATTCCATTGCTTCACGTTCATCGTCGAAAAGCTTCCCTGGCAGGCCGCGATTGAGGAGTACGGTCTCGATAAAGGCGACGATGTCGATCGCCTCCGGATTGCTTTCCACCCAGGCAATCCGAAACCTGGAATCCAGGCCAAGATCTCTAAAAAGTCGACCGTGATCATACGCGTCCAGTGCTTCCATGGGTATCGTCGTATTGGCCAGACCGAATACGCGGTAACAATTATTTTCTTCGCAGGTCCGAATGACCTCTGTCCACAATGTTTTTGAAAACTCCAGATCCTTTTCGCCGTCCGACACAACTCGCACATATTTGTCTGCAAACGTCACCGTGAATTCACGTTGCATGTCGTTTCAACCTCACAAAAGGGCAAAATGGCACTGCGTCATTGACGAAAAACGTGCTTATTGTAACAGGTCAGATACTAAACCAGGTGTTGGTGGTTGTTACGTCACAACTTAACCTGCTTGTCAGGTTTTCAGCAATGATATCCATATCCGCGTAACCCTCAAGCAATGTGCTGGCGCCGGTGCCCCACGTCAGCGAGACAGACCGTACACTGCCTCTGACTTTGCGTATTGAGACGGCCTCTATGTCGCCGAGCGCCAGCTCGGATCGTCCGAGCGACGAATTCCAAACCAGATTATCTGGCGTAATGGTCAACATCGTCCGCGAGAACTCGTCAATTCGTCGTTTGGCGCCGTACCAGCCAATCGAAACGACGATAGCCGCGATCAGTGTCGCTACGGAAAAAACCATCAGAAAATGTATTGGTTGTGACTTGCTTCGGTCGAATCCAAACATTGCCGCCATCGGCAATATAAGGAGAATCGGGAGGAACGCACCACGCCGCATTCGTCTCGCTTCAGCATCGCTTAACGTAAAGGACCGGTCTTCCTGCATTTGATCTCTGGTCTGCCTGCGTTCAGTCTCTCGTACATTCATCAATATAGTTTTGCAAGTGATCAAGTACCTGCGGCCAGGCCTCTTTGTGCCCATTCATCGAGTCAACGTCCGCGAAGCCCGCGTGACTCAAGCTTACCTCTGTACCGCCTTTCGCGGCAGAAAATTCAACGGTAACGGTGGTTTCAGCGCCCTTGGTGCCCGGATCGCCGGTTACCCAGGTGAGTTCCAGCAGCGTATTGTTTTCGAGCCGCAGACATCGCCCGTGATGCGGGTGACGGTCGCCGTCGAATTCGGTTGCGAAACTGTATGGCATTCCGACCTGGCACCAGTTGAGCAGTGTTCCTTCCATTGCGAACCACTGATCAAATTGCTCTGTCCACGCCCTGTACAGCCGGGCGGGCTGCGAGTTCAGGAATTTCTTCACCACAAATTTATTCATATTCAAAGCTATTTCGATTCGTTCAACGAGGTGCTGTTTTATATGCAGGCGCTACCGTTCAATCGCTTCCCTCAGTCTCGACCACCAAGGCCCTGACGACTCCCAACGGGTGCGCGACGTGCTCGTCTCCCACCTCAGCGTGAAAAATATCTCCGACGTTCATTCTTTGAATGTGCTCGCCGTGCGAATCGCGGTAGTGCATATCGAGCATACCGTCGAGGACTACGAATACTTCCTCGCCTTCATTGGTATGCCACTTATAAGGTTCATCGGTCCAGTGCAGTCGCGTCGTTATTCCCCGCATATTGGCGATCGGCAATGCATCCCAGGCAGCGTCTCCAGTAAAGTTGGCGGCAGTAATAAATTTCACAACTATTTTCCTGAATTTTGATCAAATATAAACATACCGTAACTTAACGTCGGGCATATTATCCAGTGGCGGGCTTCGCGACCACCCGCAATCACAAATATTTCCTGCAAAACGGCACTCCACTCCAGCCGTTGCACCGTCTGCTGTCAGTTTGCATGCAGACAAACTCCCGTCACCGTGCCCTGATTGCAGCTAAACAAGGCGATAATCTTTGTAATCGAACTGGCCCAGGAATTGCAGGAGCAATATCAAATAGGGTTGCTCCGGCAAAACGAAAATAATGCACGAACATCGCCACTGTCGACGACCCGGTGAAACTCCATTGCTGCCACGAATAGCCATGCGAATAAACACTGCTGGCCGAAACGAAGACTCGCCGCTCTGTCATTCTTATGCAGCGATTCAGGCTGCATCAGTCATCTGTGGGCGACGCGACAAAATAAACCACTCCACGATCAGCAGATTCGGCACCCAACATAGCCACGAAATGGCCTGGTACGCAGGCTCGAATCCGATTCCTGCAATCTGGCTGAGCGGCAGGTAAATACGCAGCGTCAATGCCGCTAACGTCAGGGCATAGCTACGCAACATCCAGACCCGGTGCGCGGCCAGGTCACGCTGTCGGATAGAGAAATACGCGGCGAAGGTGGTGCCGAGCCAGCACACTGCCATCAAACCGAATCCAAAATGCGTGACCAGGCCGCCGAATGACTCAAGTGAAAGATAGAGCCCGGCAGTGCCGCCGACAAAAACCGCAGCTAGATAAAGTCTGCCAAGCCAGCGATGTGCTGACAGAAAGCGGGCGCGCAATCGGGAATTCAACTGGAATGCGCCTATGATGATCGCGAAAATTCCGCCCGTAATGTGTAGCGCAATAGCGACCGGCATGTTTTCAAAGATGTCGCTAAGGAAAGGGCTCCTCAGCACTGGCGCGACCAGTGTTGCCGTGGCGTAGGCTGCAATTAGCAACGCCGACAGTGTCATTGCCATCCATGCCAGCTTGCTCGCCATCGGTTCCCTCTGCCGCTGAGCGGCATGCATATTCATTGCGGGTGCGTGCCAGCCACATCCCACCAGGCAAAAGTGTCGCATATCAATACGGCATCCGGCCAACTGCCGGCGATTCGCCGGTTCTTTGGCACGACGGCGCCCCGCAATCGCTGCAATCGCTGCAACTGCAAATCATGCGCTGGGCTCGAGCGTTGCAGCCGCTATTCAGCATCAAATCAGGCATCGTGCGGTAGTTTCAGCGCAAAGCCGAGATAAGAAACCTGCCTGGCTGGAGATGCAGATATGGTCGTGTTCTAGATTCCGCAGGCGCCCCGGAATCCAGCCAGCATGCGCCCGAAACGTATGTACCTCTGAATGGTGCTTGCACTGGTCTGTCCTGCAACGCTGTTAACGCAGTCCGATTCTGCAACGATTCGGCTGTTTCCGACCACGGTCGCCGAAAATCTGCGGCAAACGATTTCTGTCACATTGGAAATGCAAACAGTATTGCAGGGGGTAATTGGACGTCTCGACCAACAGCAGCGGTAGCAGGAAAGCAAGCGCGATGCTGCCAGATCCAATCCGGAAGGAACAGTTCGAAAAAAGCGCTGTGTTACTGTCAGGAGCCGGTTTTCCGCTGAATTATGCTCGAACGCGGCCGCGTTTCCTGCATGACGTTGAGCTGTGATCCGTCAGCCAGATCGATGCATACATCAGTCGATCGTCGGACTCGATGGTCGTTAAACACTTTTAGCATGGTTGAACGTTGCGGCAGTCTCGTTAGTCGAGTTTGCTGCCATGGACCTTATCAGGACGCAAGTCATCAATGACGACACCCTCGAGACAGCGGATATTGATTCCCCAAAGTTCGGGCCGCGTCCGAGGCCGGTGAAAAGGATAAATGCCACAGTTCCTGCAAAAAAAGTGCCGGGCAATTCTCTTGTTGAAACGATACTCGCTCAATGCATTCACAGGCGTAAGCATCTCAAAGTCTGCGGCCGGGATACGAACTATGATTGCGGCCTTCATGGTGCAAATCGAGCAATCGCAGACGATGCAGTCATTAATATCCAGGCGTGCGCGAAATTTGATCTTTCCGCAATGACACGATCCTTTGTGAGTCTGTTGCATAGACTATTCTATTGACTTTCCTGCAATCCTGTCAGTGTCTATTTACTTGCCCGTAATCCTGTCAGTGGCTTGGTAAGACGTGCGTAAGAGAGATGACGTTTGCCGCGCCGATGCCCGGGCATTGCAGAGGCCGCAGTGTTGCAAGCTCTTTAGGCCGGCAATCCATGCCCGGCCACCGGTTCTGTTTCGAAGCGCTCGCCGAAGCCTGCAATGAGCGGTTTGCCGCGACTAATTGCGTCCCGCACGGATGGCAGAGCGAGTGATGCTTCGTGGCTTGATTTGCTGTCCCATGCTTCTGTCACCCAAATCCCGTTCGGGTCCTCAGGGTCCCTGGCCACGATGTAACTCAGGCATCCCGGCATGTCTTTGAGGCCATCGGCCAGGATGTCGATTAATTCGTCACGCTGGCCCGGCACAGTTTTCATTTTTCCGATTAACCCGTACAAGATACGATCTCCTGGATGTGCCCTGGAATCCGGAATGGCACCGGTGCGGGAACACATCAAGTGTGATGACTATAGTTACCTGCACCGAACGGGCCTTGCGGTACTTTGCGTCTCAGCCAATATCGAGATTAACCAGCAAGAACAGTACGACGGCAACAATTACGCCTATCAGGACATATTCCCACGCAATTGCAACCACGCCAAGTGCCCCAGCCATGCCGGATACCCTGTGATTCTCTTTTTGGACGAACGATACAATGCCTGCAACCAACGCCAGCAACCCAAGTCCTATGTAGGCCAATGTTACCCAGTCTTTCGGTGAGCTTTCATCAGTTTCAACACCGCCGATTTTTGCCACCGCGTCGGCCAGTCGATCAGCGAGCTGCACGCTGGCCGTGGGTGGCTCAGGTCGAATATCGTCCTGAAATATTGCGATCGCGATGGCAAAAATCGCGATACAAATACCGGCTATTCCGAACTTGTTTTTCATTTGTGTCTATCCACTTAAAGATTCAGCCCAATGACGGCTTTTGCCAGGTTTGCATAATAGCAGCTGGCCAAATGAGTCATAGGCGACAGTTCACATGTTCAGCGACCGATCACTCACCGCTATTTTCGAAATATCGGGCTATGACCGGATCTTCGGCAACCATGTGATCTGTGATATGGAAAACGTCCTGAATCCAGTCGTCACGCAACGCCTCATCGCGATCGACGATCCTCCCCATGAATGTAACCTCGCTCCAGGGTGATTCACTCGCGTCCGTCAACCCAACCTGAAAGTCTTGATCCTCCAGCCAGATTCGAAACGCAAAAGCACGTCGCATTTCAGTACCAACTTCATCGTCGCCCCATTCACCCAGGCCAACGAGGCCGCTTAGAACCTTGTCGGTGTGACCTTTGGTAAACGCTGCGTAGTACACGGCGAACGCGTCTCCATCCTGATAAACAAATCGTGTGAGACGCACCGTTGTGTTGCCGCAGCATTGGCACTCGGAATAGGTGGGCTCCTCGAACTCAATTTTCAGCATTATTAAATTAACGTTTCAGTGAGTGAATCAGTAATTTCCGGCCCGTGGCACCGGTCGGCACAAAATAGGTCGAATTTACACGTTTAAGAATAAAACCACATGGCGGTTGGTCCGGCAATACGTTGCAGGCTGGACAAACGGGCAGGCATAATTTCGATAGCGAATCATACTCCTGCTCCGTGCAGGGCAGCATTTCCAGGGACCGGCTTGTGCCCAGATTAGTCCTGACGCCAACCCTGAAGTCACTCCTCTTTCGTCGAAAGATGAAGCAGTCTTTACCGTCAGTAAATTGACGTGTTCGAATCAAATAGCTGTATTCATCGTCCTGCGGATCACGAACGGTTTCTCAGATAAGACGATTGTAAGATTCTCGGCTGTTCGACGCGAAATCTGGATCAGCCGCTGCTCAGGCACTCGCTTAGCGTCCACTGCCAGCCGCGGCGGTACGCTCTGGACCGCGACAATACGATTATAGCCAGCGACACCGATGTCCCAGCTTGAGATTAACCATCCGCTGGTCCGGACCTGCGAAATTGATCAGTAGCATAAATTCCGGATTCGCCAGCGCCAGGATTTTAAATCAACCGCAGTATGTCAATCTCTGAATTCACGTTGTTGAATTCCGCTCAATGTATGCCTTCGTGCTTTCAAGGTCTTTACGGACAATTGACTTCATCATGCCCGACATGAGCCACTCAACAGGTGTCATTAGTTTGCCGATAAAAGTACGTGGCCTGGTGGTCATTTCCAACGCAAGCCTACTGAATTCGCGCGCTGGTTCAACGCGCATCGTCCAGATCACATCATAACCGTGAGAGTCGGAGTAGGCAGAGAAGTAGTCCGGACTCTCGAACGCCGTCATTTCCCACTCCTCAACAGATCGTTGCTTGTTCATGCAACGAGTTTCGCGCCACTTCGTACCGACGCGTACAGGGCCGTCGGTGAGCATCTCTACTTTCTCATACCAGTCAATTCGATCGGGCGAATTCTCGACATCGGAAACAGCCGCGAACACCGCTTCCGGCGCCGCGCTAATCAAAATACTGAGATTCATGCTGCCCATGGGTGTCCCTACGGTACAAATTGCCTGCTGAGTTCCGGTTTTGGCTCAATGACACCATCGACTGGCGTAGTTCGTGCGGAGCATTGATCGCGTTATTGCAGACAGTGTGACGGGTACAAACCGGAAGCCGGTACGTCGATATATTATGCTGCGGCGATTGCTTCTATTTCCAGTTTCCATTTTGTCTCGAGAAGCTGACAACAAACAACGGTCGACGCCGGCTCGTTACTACCAAGAAACTCCTTTCGCACCGCAATGTTTGGTTCGTCGTAATCAGGATGCGCAAGATAGGTCCTCAGGGATACGATGTCCTTAAACCCCAGATTCGCAGAAGTTAGAATTGAGCCGATATAGGTCCAGATTAGCCGCGCCTGGTCCTCGAACGGTTCCGGCATTGTGTCGCCGTCAGGTTCATAGCCATTCAAACCACTGATGATGAGAATGCGGGAATCGCCGCTTATCTCAATACCGTGGCTATAGTTCTGGTACTGGGGAAACAGGTCACTCGGGTTGTGTTTCTTTATTGGCACTCTGGCTCCTCTAATCTGATTCGTTGTTGCGGCCCTAAGAGTAAGCTCACTTCGCAGCTATTACATAGGCCAGCAACTCCACAACCTGTTCGGTGGTTTGTGCCCAGGCCATCGCCGCACCGTCGACCTCCTTCAAGGCATGGATGATGTCCTCGTCATGCAGTGTTATGTATGGTTTGCCTAGTGCGGCGCATGAACCAGCGTCAAAAGCTGCGTTCCACTGCTTGTACTTGTCGCCAAATCGGACCACCGCAATATCACATCGCTCTATAAGGTTTCTTGTGCGCATCGCATTCACCTTGGCCGATTTGTGGTCCCGCCAGAAATTATTCTCTTCCGGTCCCAGCAGATCGCCCGCTGCGTCGCTGGCCTCGTGGTTGGTGACAGCAGACGTGAATTCGATTGGCAGATTGCGTTTCTCGGCACCATTAATAATCCGTGCACGCCAGTCGGTATGAATTTCACCCGATAGATAGACATTCCAAGTCATGCTTGTTCTCTTTTGACAGCGTTATCAAAAATGGCAATCAAATCCAGTTCTGGTCTTCGATCGCCACTGTTTGTTCTGTCTGGCTATGTCCGGTATGCAAAGTGTCCTTTGGCTCAATGAGCAGTATCTCGGCACCTTCAATAGCAACCGGTCGATGCTCCACGCCTTTAGGCACAACATAGAATTCACCGGGGTCGAGCGAAACGACGGCGTCCCGAAGATGTATGTCGAGGTGTCCACTGACGACAAGAAAAAATTCGTCTTCGTTTTCATGCGAGTGCCAGTCGAGCTCACCGAGACCCTTGGCAAGCTTGACATAATTTTCATTTAGCTCCCCGACGAGTTTCGGCGACCAGATATCGTCAAATAACGAAAACTTCTCAGTGAGGTTTATTTTTGTCACAGTTTTAGCCCAGTTTCCGGATGCCCAGTGCGTGCAGAATTTCTTTTAAATACGGCGCCGATATCGCCCGTGCCCGCTCCGCACCGTGTTGCAACGCCTGCTCGACGATTCCGGGGTCATTGATAAGCCGATTGTATTCTTCCCTTGCGGGTTTGATGTGCTCATTGATGTATTCGAACAGAACCTGCTTCATTTCACCCCACGCAATGCCATCGGCGTAGCGTTTTTCGATCTCGCGCACCTCGTCTTCGGTCGCAAAAGCTTTATAAATCTCATACAGGGTTGAACCCTCAGGGTCCTTCGGTTCACCAGGCTCGAGGCTGTTGGTCTTGATCTTCATGATCAGTTTGCGCAATTTCTTCTCTTCGGCAAACAGCGGGATCGTGTTGTTGTAGCTCTTGCTCATCTTCCTGCCGTCAAGGCCGGACAGGGTCGCGGTATTGTCGTCGATCACCGCCTCGGGCAATACGAGAATGTCGCCATAGTGATGATTGAAGCGCTGGGCGATATCACGCGTCATTTCGACATGCTGCTTCTGATCGCGACCAACCGGCACCTTGGTTGATCTGAACATCAGGATGTCGGCCGCCATCAGGATGGGATAGCTGTATAGCGCCATCATAATGCCCTGGTCCGGGTCCTTGTTTCCCTTCTCCTCGTTTGCCTGCACAACGGCTTTGTAGGAATGAGCCCTGTTCATCAGGCCTTTGGCCGTCATGCTCGTCAGAATCCAGGTCAGGTGAGGAATTTCCTGGATATCGGATTGCCGGTAGAACACCGCATTATCCGTATCGAGCCCCAGCGCCAGCCATGAGGCAGCTATCTCGAGCGTTGACTGGTGTATGCGGTCGGGGTCCTCCGCCTTGGCCAAAGCGTGGTAGTCCGCCAGGAAGTAAAAATTTTTCTTTGACTGGTCCTTGCTGGCGGCAATACCGGGACGAATAGCGCCAACGTAGTTGCCGATATGCGGCGTGCCGGTAGTAGTGATACCGGTAAGGTATATTTCCTCGGTCATTATATTTTTGTTTTCCGTTTGTCGGGCCGCTGCCCGGAAATGGAGCCCTAGTAGCCGGCTGCCTGTCCATCCTTCCTGGATTCAGAGGCACCATAGTAAACGCCCTGCTCAGCATTGCGGAGTATCGCCTGGTAACCACCAAACTTTATCTTACGAGTGCCAATATTGTGGCCCATTTCCTCAAGCGCACGGCGCACGTCGGCAGTAATGCCACTTTCAAGGTATACCGTGCCGCCATCCGTCATCACGTCATCGGTCGGCTGAGAGGAGCCTGTATGGCGCAAACGCGCAGCGTCCCCCGCTTCCTGCAGGTTCATGTCGAAGTCGACCAGGTTTATTATTATTTGCGCGTGTGCCTGCGGCTGAATCGAGCCACCCATGACACCGAAACTTAGCCAGGGCTCCCCGTCTTTGGTTACGAACGCCGGAATTATGGTATGAAACGGCCGTTTACCGGGCTCGTAGACATTGGCGTGACCATCTTGCAGGCTGAACAATTGCCCACGATTCTGTAGCTGGAAGCCCAGCTCTTCCGGCGTCATGCCGGAACCCAGATCACCAAAGTTGGATTGAATCAGCGAGATCATGTTGCCGTCACTGTCCGCCACCGTAAGGTATATCGTGTCACCATTCTCCAGGACGGCATCTCCGGCCGGATAGGTCTGCGCAGCCTTCGAATCAGAGATCAACGCGCGACGTTCAGCCGCATATTCCTTGGATATCAGTGTGTCAACGGGAAAATTGTAGAAATCCGGGTCAGCATAGTATTTTGCACGATCCTCATAGGCGACTTTTTTCGCCTCGATCAGCGTGTGCAGATATTCGACGCTGCCGAATCCCATCGCACGAAGATCGTAACCCTCCAGAATATTCAGCATCTGCAGGGCGATGATTCCCTGACCGTTTGGCGGCAACTCGTAAATGTCATAACCGCGGTAGTTGGTTGACACGGGCGTGACCCATTCGGAAGTATGCGCAGCCAGGTCTGCGGCTGTCAGGAAACCACCCTGCTCTGCCATATAGGCATCAATTTTCTCGGCAATTTCGCCCTTGTAGAATACTTCCCGGCCGCCCTCGGCTATGAGCCTGTAGGTATTGGCAAGCGCCGGATTTTTGAATACGTCTCCGGTTTTCGGCGCCTCGCCGCCAGGCATGAAGACTTCTTTGACGCCAGGATATTCCTCCCTTGAGCCGACATTCTCCTGCCAGAGGTCTGCAATGAATTCCGTCACGGGGAAGCCCTCGTCCGCGTAAGCAATCGCCGGTGCGAGTAGTTCTGACATGGGCAGTCGACCATAGCGCTCGTGCAGTTCGTACCAACCGTCTACGGCGCCCGGTACGCTTACTGTCAGCGGCCCGAGGTAGGGGATGCGCTCCATTCCCAGGTCACGAAAATGCTGCAGTGTCAGTGATTCGGGCGAACGCCCGGAAGCATTGAGCCCTGTGAGTTCGCGAGCATCTGCATCCCACACAATCGCAAACAGGTCGCCGCCGATACCGCAACCGGTTGGCTCCATCAGTCCCAAAGTCGCGTTGGCAGCAATTGCGGCATCTACTGCGCTCCCACCAGCCTTCAACACATCAAGTGCGACCTGCGTGGCGAGCGGCTGACTGGTCGCTGCCATGCCGTGTGTCGCTATAACCTCCGACCGGGATGCATGCGGGCGCCCTACAGGACGATCGAATCCTTGTGCCGCAGCCGTGAAACTAACCATGAGTCCAACGAACAAAGGAAGCAGACGATTCATACATATCTCCGGACCACCCTGAAAACGGTAAATGATGCCTAGTTTGGAGGTGGATTGGAACAACATTGAATATGCCTCGTGCAGCGTTATGATGGTTCGATGACAGACAGCAACTACGTTGACCCGGCAGCTCTGGGCTCGCTCTATACAGCGCACCTTGATGCACTCAAACTGCGACACGACCATGCGCTGGAACGGTGCGGTGCCAGTCATGCAGTCATCTTCTCCGGTGCAGCCCGTCGGGTCTTTCTGGATGACTATGACTACCCGTTCAAGGCCAATCCCCATTTCGTGAGCTGGGTGCCTCTGACCGACACCCCCCTTTGTTACCTGATCTACACACCTGACAAGACGCCCATCCTGGTTTATCACCAGGAAAAAGACTATTGGCATGTTTCGCCGTCGATACCGGATGATTACTGGCCTGGTGAGCTCGATATTCGCGTTGTCCACGCTCTGGACGACGTCGCACAGCACTTACCGGCCGATAAAGACAATTGCATCCTCCTTGGTGACGTGCATGTTCCGGCACATGGCTTCGGCATCGAGCGAGTCAATCCTGGCATTGCACTTAACACGCTGCATTTCGCGCGGGCGACCAAGACCGAGTATGAGCTCGAATGCATGCGGGCAGCATCAAGGCGCGCCGTTGCAGGTCATCGTGCGGCGGAGACGGCATTCAGAGAGGCGAGCTCAGAATTCGATATTCACCTGCGTTATTGCCAGGCAGTCAGGCACGCTGAAAACGAACTGCCGTATGGCAATATCGTCGCCTTGAACAGGAATGGCGCGGTGCTGCATTACCAACATCAGCGGCACAAAAAACCACGCGAATTTCGTTCTTTTCTGATTGATGCCGGCGCCCGCGTGCGGGGCTATGCGAGTGACATTACCCGCACCTACGCTAAGAAAGATGGTGAATTCGCAGCACTGATCGGCCGCTTCGACTGTCTGCAACAAGAACTGGTGGCTGAGGTCAAAGCAGGCCTGGATTTCAGAGACCTGCATATGCTTTGCCACCGGAAAATCGCCGCAATGCTGGTGGAGACAGGCTTTGCGCGAGGCAGCGTAGACGCGCTCATTGAATCAGGCGTTACGTCTGCCTTTTATCCACACGGACTTGGTCACCTGCTGGGCGTTCAGGTGCATGATGTGGGCGGTCACATGGCCGATGAATCCGGCACGCTAATCGACCCTCCAAGCGGGCATCCCTTTCTGCGGCTCACGCGAGTCCTCGAAGAGGACCAGGTATTAACAATCGAACCCGGCCTGTACGTGATCGATATGCTGCTCGACAACCTGGCAGGGTCGGCTGGCTACGATATGATTGATCAAAAGCGCCTCGATTGGCTCCGGCCATACGGAGGAATTCGCATTGAAGACAACGTGCGTGTCCTGACGAACGGATGTGAAAATTTCACCCGAGACGCATTTGCTGCCTGATGCCGCCCGATTTCAGGAACGAAAATTCAGCGCCTGATCGTTCATTTTCTGCGCCAGTTGAAAATCCAGATCGGTGATACCGCCAGCTGAATGTGTCGTCAGGAAAACATCGACTTTATTGTAGACATTGAACCATTCCGGGTGGTGGTCTAATTTCTCGGCCTCAATGGCTGCCGCCGCCATGAAACCGAAAGCATCGGAAAAATTTCGGAACTTGAACGAACGTGTCAACTTTTCGTTTTCTACGCTCCAGTTCGCCAGTGCCGAAAGCCTGTCCGATACGTCCGAATTTTTTAGTTTGCTTGCCATCGCTAATCCACTCTTTTTTGGGAATCGGGTAAGCGCAGTTGGGTGCACTCCCTGAATAACCGAATCAGCCTTGCAGTCGCCGTGATTCCGATTGGTTCAATTTGTCGGCGAGCGAAACACCTTTCCAGTTCCACCAGCGTAACAGTTCCGGATCGTGATTTTTTTCCGAAGCGTAGTAGACGGCACATCGAAATACATACAGCACGCAGCGATCGATATGCATGTCGTGAATCTGGCACAGGCGCTTGTACATGGTTTCTGCGTCCTGGCCGACAAGGTCTTTGATTTCAAATATCCCCAAAGCACGCAGATCCTTGGCCATGCTCGGACCAATTCCAGGTATTTCCTGAAGTACATCAGGCACTTACTGCATCCGGCTCGGCAAAAAACTGTCTGAACGTGAATGCCTCCTCGGTCGGGCCATTCAGCCCGAGAACCTGCAAACGATGTTTTGCTTCAGTCGGTGTCGGTAGCGTGCCGGCAGGCTGCCACCAAAGCGCGAGAATGGGTCCCTTCTGTTGCACGAACCACTCAGCCCGCTTGCGCAGTATCTTGACGTGATCCGTCTTGTAGACGTATTCCATCAGCGTATCTCTGGATTCCCAGACTGACAGGTTGAACAACATGTTGTCGTCGGCAAAGATATCTTTGCCGGCGGCGGTCTCATCGTCCGCGACATGGCGCCATACGAATCCCGCTGCTTTTTCGGCCAGGGCATTTATACACCCGAGATTGTCGACAAGCCCGGCAAAAGCCGGATCAGTATAGGCATACCTCGCAACACCAATATTTGCCTGCCCGAGGTGCCATTTCATGATTTTGGTTCCCTGGTTGCATCGATCAGTTTCGCCAGCAGATCTCTTTTCACGCGACGTCCCTTCGCATCCAGTAACGGCCTGGCGATTTTTCCCAACCAGGGAAACAGGTACATTGCGGTTGTCAATATTCCACTGGCCGGGGGCATCGACTTCTCCAGCTTGGTATTGGTACAGAGATTCATTATCTCCGCAGCAACTTCATCGGCCGTACTCATCGGTTGCGAAAAGGTCACGTCCGCCACGCCCTCCAGATCAGCCATGATGAAGCCGGTATCAACCGGCCCGGGAGACACAACAGCGAGCTTGATTGGTTCGTCCCTGATCTCGTCGGCGAGTGCGTAAGTGAAGGCACGCAAACCTGCTTTGCTGGCGGAATAGGTGGCTGCCCCGGAAACCGGTGTGCGGCCCGCCAGCGAACCCACATTGATGATTGCTCCGCCACCCGATTCCCGGATATAGGGCAGCGCAAGGCGGCTGAGGATGACCGGCGCCCTCAGATTGATGTCAATCATTTTGCCCAGTTCATCGGCTTCAATTGAATCGACTCTGCCGCGCACATGATGGCCGGCGTTATTGATCAGTATGTGGACGCCATCGAATTCAAAACGCGCTTTCTTGAAGAGGCTCGCACAAGCCTCCTGATCTGCAACGTCCATCGCCATGATTTCTACGCGGGTTTGATCGCGCAATTCCTCGGCGATTTCTTCCAGCTGCTTCTTGCCACGTGCGACGAGCATTAGATTCGCACCAGCCGCAGCGAATGACCGTGCTGTCGCGGCACCAACACCTGCAGAGCCACCGGTGATGATGACCGTCTTGTTTTTGAAGACCATCTGTCGAGTCTAGACGATGCGCCTAAATCATTAAAGCAGATGCAGTGGCTGTATTAGAAGTTCTCGAAGGAGCGGCTCTAGCCGCAATTATTCGACGTATGAACGACTCAGTCAGAAGCCCAGGTAACCGCGGATCTTACGCCAGAGCGAAGATTCCCAGCCATAGACTTCGAGGATTTCCGGATCGAAGTTTGCGACAGGCATGGTGGCTGACGGCTTGATGATCATGTTGGCTGCCGTCTCATCAGTGGGAATATCCAGGTTCGCGTCGGCGCTTCCTTGCTGTTCAACCAGACCGTCGACGGCGAGGCTCAGCCGCGGCAGAACCGTGTCGTCAACGATGTCCTCGAAGAAAACGGCGTCCGGATCGAACGCTTCTTTTTCGAGAATAACGCAGTCGGAAAATTTTTCTACTTTACTGATTTCCAGTCTCCGGTCGAACTAGAGATCATTTTGGACCCAACCGGGAGACATCACTGTGAGTCCTCTCACAAGACCGGAATTTCGTCTTTTATTGTATATAGATCATAGAGATATAGACGCCCTCGACCATTTTGAGGAGCCAGTTCGGGGACCGGGAGGCCGCTTGGGAAAAGACTTTGCGGCGGCACGGGCTTGTCGGCTGCGTTATGTCAAACAGATAGCTGTATTTTGGCAGCTACGGCCGGGTTGTTGTGGCCGTTTGAGCTGAAACAAAAAGGCCGAACAAATGTTCGGCCTTTCCGTAAAAATTTAAACTGTCGTTCAGTCGTCAGCAGCCTGTGCGTCTGCCGGGCCATCGACCAGCTGCACCATAGCCATTGGTGCCGCATCGCCAGGTCGCGGGCCCAGTTTCAGGATTCGCAAATATCCACCGGGACGCTCTTTGAAGCGCGGTCCCAGGTCCGAGAACAGTTTCCCTACCGCGGCTTTATCGCGCAACCGATCGAATGCAAGGCGACGATTTGCCACGCCATCTTCCTTGGCAAGCGTGATTAAAGGCTCTACCACACGACGAAGCTCTTTGGCCTTTGGCAAGGTTGTCTTGATCGTTTCATGCTGCACCAGCGAAGTTGCCATATTGCGAAACATGGCTTTGCGATGTGAGCTGTTACGGCCAAGTCTACGACCGGATTTTCTGTGACGCATTTTTCTTCCCTTCTACCGGCAATTTGCGAACAGTGTCATGTGTCGAAGCAAATTGCGGTCATTATTAAATTGCGAGTTCGTGCTCTGGGCGCAGGCTGGCAGGTGGCCAGTTATCAAGGTGCATACCAAGACCAAGACCATGACCTTCCAGTACTTCCTTGATTTCTGTCAACGACTTCTTGCCAAGGTTTGGCGTCCGCAGAAGCTCGACTTCCGTACGCTGGACCAGATCGCCAATGTACATGATATTTTCGGCCTTAAGACAATTGGCTGAACGCACCGTCAGCTCGAGTTCGTCGACCGGGCGCAACAAAATCGGATCAACCTGATGCTCCGCCGCGGCGCCAACGCCTTCATCCTGACCCTGCAGATCGACAAACACTGACAGCTGATCTTTAAGTATGCTGCCAGCACGACGAATCGCTTCCTCAGGATCGATTGTGCCATTGGTCTCGATATCGATAATTAGTTTGTCGAGGTCAGTTCGTTGCTCTACGCGTGCCGCCTCGACATCGTAGGTAACGCGGTTCACCGGACTGAACGATGCATCCAATTGCAGGCGTCCTATCGGGCCAGACTGCTCCTCAAAAGCCGGGCGGCGTGTTGCCGCTCGATAGCCGCGACCGCGCTCCACTTTCAGCACCATGTTCAGATGCCCGTCTTTGGTCAGGCTGGCAATCACGATATCGGGATTCATGACTTCGACGTCATGGTCGAGCTGGATATCAGCGCCGGTTACAACGCCCGGCCCTCTTTTGGATATTCGAAGCTCTGCAGTATCGCGTGTATGCATACGCACGGCGACCTGCTTGAGGTTCAGAAGGATATCGACGACATCTTCCTGGACACCTTCAATACTGGTGTACTCGTGGAGCACACCTTCAATCTCGGCCTCCGTCACTGCCGCTCCGGGCATGGACGACAGCAAAATGCGCCGCAGCGCATTGCCGAGTGTGTGACCGTAACCACGTTCGAACGGCTCAATCGTGACTTTCGCATGAAGGTCATTGACCGGCGAGACCTTTACGACACGCGGTTTCAGAAACTCGTTAACAGATTCCTGCATTGGTGTAACTCCTGACTATTTCGAGTACAGCTCGACGACTAGGTTTTCGTTAATATCCGGAAGAATGTCTTCACGATCCGGCAATGACTTGATTGTTCCCGTCATCTTTTTCGCATCCACATCTACCCACTCGGGAAGCCCGACCTGGGATGCAATTTCAAGTGCGTTTTGAATACGAAGTTGCTTTTTGGCTTTTTCACGAATGCCAACGGCATCGCCGGCACTCACCTGTGCGGAGGGAATATTGACCAGCTTGCCATTCACTTCGATGCCTTTATGGCTTACAAGCTGACGAGCTTCCGCGCGTGTCGACGCGAATCCCATGCGATAGACGACATTATCGAGTCGACCTTCCAGCAGGCGCAGCAGATTTTCACCTGTCGAGCCTTTGAGCTGAGCGGCCTTCTTGTAGTAGTTGCGAAATTGTCGCTCCAGCACGCCATACATGCGGCGCAGCTTTTGCTTCTCACGCAATTGCGAGCCGTAATCCGACAGGCGCGGTCGACGTTGAGCCGCACCGCCTGGGGGAACATCCAGCTTGCACTTTGATTCCAGTGGCCGTACGCCACTCTTTAAAAACAGATCCGTGCCTTCGCGGCGGGACAGTTTACATTTTGGTCCAAGATATCTTGCCATTACTTAGTCTCTGTACACGACCGTTGCGTTATTAAACGCGACGCTTTTTGGGCGGCCGACAGCCGTTGTGAGGAATTGGGGTTACGTCTTCAATGTTCTGGATACGAAAACCGAGTGCATTCAGCGCACGCACCGCGGATTCCCGTCCCGGTCCTGGCCCGCGAACTCGCACGTCTACATTCTTGACGCCAAACTCGAGCGCAGCGCGACCAGCCTTGTCCGAGGCAACCTGTGCGGCGAAAGGCGTCGACTTTCGCGAGCCGCGAAATCCGCAGCCGCCAGCCGTCGCCCAGGACAGCGCGTTACCCTGGCGATCGGTTATCGTAATAATTGTATTGTTGAAGGACGCATGGATGTGTGCAACTGCGTCCACCACATGCTTTTTAGCCTTCTTCTTTTTTACTTCTGCCACGTATGGCTCCTAAGATTTACTTATCAGTTGGCCCAACTGGGAAAACTGTAGCGTTCGTTAATACTTTACAGTTGTGGTATTGGCGACCCGCGACCCTTTAGATCCTCGGTATCAATCGCGTTCCACAACGCTGGAAAATCACTATCTCTTAATAGGTCGCCGTGGCCCCTTGCGGGTCCTGGCATTCGTCTGCGTCCGCTGGCCACGCATTGGCAGCCCGCGCCTGTGACGAATACCCCGATAGCAACCAAGGTCCATTAAACGCTTGATATTCATTGACGTTTCACGCCGAAGGTCGCCTTCAACGACAAATTTCGCCACCGCGCTACGTAATTCTGCTACTTCGGGTTCAGCAAGATCTTTAACCTTTGTTTCAGGTGCAATCTTGGCCGCAGTGCAGATTTGTTTCGCACGAGTGTCACCGATGCCATATATCGCGGTCAGCGCGACCACGATATGTTTATTGATCGGAATGTTTATGCCTGCTATTCGAGCCACTTCAATTACCTTTTAATGTCAGCTGTCGGCCTAACTAGCCTTGTCGCTGCTTATGACGCTTGTCACTGCAAATCACCCGCACAACACCGTTGCGGCGGATAATCTTGCAATTCCTGCACATTTTTTTTACTGATGCCCTGACCTTCATGAGTCGTCTCCCAAATTCGTCCGCCGGACTAGCGAACCGTGCCGCCGCGACCGTAGTTACGCAGATTGGCTTTTTGCATCATGCCGTCGTATTGATGGCTCATGGCGTGGGCTTGCATCTGCGACATGAAATCCATGGTTACGACGACGAGAATCAATAGCGAGGTGCCGCCAAAGTTAAAGGGCACACTCGGATAAAACATTCGGAATATTTCGGGCAACAGGCAGACACCAGCAATATACAGGGCACCCCAAAAGGTGAGTCGTGTCAGCACCCGGTCGATGTATTCTGCTGTGTGAGCGCCTGGTCGAATACCTGGCACAAACGCACCCGACCGCTTCAGGTTGTCGGCGGTATCCTTGGAATTGAACTGGATAGCCGTATAGAAGAAGCAGAAGAAAATGATCAGCGCCGCATACAGAATCACGTAAATAGGCTGTCCAGGCCCAAGATTGGCGCCTATCGTTTGCAACATGCTTTGCATAAAGCCCGGTTCGGCAGACTGTCCGAAGAACTGCGCAACCGTTGCCGGGAACATCAGTATGCTTGATGCAAAGATTGGCGGTATAACACCGGACATATTGATCTTGAACGGCAGGTGCGTGCTCTGTGCCGCATACATTTTCCTGCCCTGCTGGCGTCGCGCATAGTTGACCGTTATCCGCCGCTGCGCCCGCTCCATATATACAACGAAAGTGGTTGCTGCGATGCTGCCGATTAACAGCAGAATGGCGGTTGCTGCCGACATTTCGCCCGTTCTCACCAGCTCTGCCGTGCCGGCCACTGCCGCCGGCAATCCGGCAACGATGCCCGCGAGGATTATCATCGAAATACCATTACCGATGCCACGTTCCGAAATCTGCTCTCCGAGCCACATCAGAAACATTGTGCCGGTTACCAGCGTGATGCAGGCCGTAATGAGAAATGCCGGCCCTGGATTTACGACTACGCCCGGCTGACTTTGTAGCCACGATGCGGCTGCGATTGACTGGAAGCTGGCAAGCCCGACAGTGCCGTAACGCGTGTATTGAGTAATCTTGCGACGACCAGACTCGCCTTCCTTTCTGAGCTGCTGCAACGGCTCGACAAGGTGACTCGCCATTTGCATGATAATTGACGCGGAAATGTAGGGCATTATCCCCAACGCAAAAATACCAAAACGTGAAAGCGCGCCGCCTGAAAAAAGATTGACCAGCGCCAGCATATTGCCGGCCTGTTGGTCGAAAAATGAAGCGAGCGCAGCCGGATCCACTCCGGGTACCGGAATGAACGTGCCTGTCCGAAATACGATCAATGCTCCTACGAGGAACATTATTCGCTTCTTCAGCTCAGCCAGCTTGTTGCCTGCTTTCGCGGCATCTGCTGGATTCATTTTAGGTCCCTTTGCCAACTCAGTTCGTCTCTCGTCTTACTTTTTCAGTTAAAAATACTAGCGTACGTGCTTTCTTTGAATTTGCTCTATTGTCAATCGCGGCCGAAGGTCAATGTATCTGTCGCCCTACCACCGGCATATCTATCGCGCAGCGATTAAAGCATCGCCTATTCAACCGTGCCGCCCGCTGCCTCAATCGCAGCACGCGCGCCTTTGGTTACCGCAAGGCCCTTCACTTTCACGGCCTTGTCGATTTCACCCGACTTAATAATTTTCACCTTGGAAACCGTCGCGGGCACGAGGTGAAGTTTTTTCAGGCAATCCATGTCAATGACGTCATCCGTTGGGATTGCAAGTTCGTGCAAGCGAAGTTCTGCGGTTTTTCGCGCCATTCGCGACGTGAAGCCAACTTTCGGCAAGCGCCGTTGCAGCGGCATCTGACCACCTTCAAAACCGACCTTGTGATAGCCACCGGATCGAGCGTGCTGCCCCTTTTGGCCACGTCCGCAGGTCTTGCCCTGACCCGCCGAGTGTCCCCGGCCAAGTCGCTTGCCGTTGTTCTTTGCGCCTTTTCCAGGCGTCAATTCGTTGAGACGCATCTCAGACTTCCTCTACCGATACGAGGTACGAAACCTTGTTTATCATGCCGCGATTCTCAGGAGTATCGAGAACCGTTACGCTCTGCCGTATTTTTCGCAAACCAAGACCTGCCACACACGCCTTGTGACTCTTTAGCCTGCCAAAGCGGCTTTTACGTAGCGTTACTTTCAACTGTTTCGGGCTTGCCATCGTTCTTGATCTCTTTGTAATAAATGCCTGACAACCAACCTACGCCAGGATTTCCTTAATCTTTTTGCCACGCTTCGCTGCAATCTGCCGTGGCGAGTGAATGTCTTTTAACGCCCCGATTGTCGCTCTGACGACATTGATCGGGTTTCGCGAGCCATAGCTTTTTGCCAAAACGTTGCGGACGCCGGCGCATTCGAAAACTGCTCGCATCGCGCCACCGGCAATAACACCGGTACCTTCAGATGCTGGCTGCATATAGACGTAGGTCGCGCCGTGGCGCCCCTTTTTCGCATACTGCAGTGTTTCATTGGTCAGATTGACCTTGATCATGTTCTTACGCGCCGACTGCATCGCCTTTTGGATTGCGATAGGCACTTCTCGTGCTTTGCCATAACCGAAGCCAACATGGCCGTTGCCGTCACCGACAACAGTCAATGCCGTAAAGCCAAACTGGCGCCCACCTTTCACAACTTTCGCAACACGATTAACCGTGACCAGCTTCTCGATGAAGTCGTCGGAATTCTGATTTTGATCCATTCTTGCCATAACGTTTTCCCGGCCAGCTCGTTAAGCTCAGCCAATAATTAGAACTTCAGTCCTGCCTCGCGCGCCGCATCCGCCAGCGCCTTGACGCGACCGTGATAGCGAAATCCAGAGCGGTCAAATGCAACGGTATCGATGCCGGCTGCTTTTGCTTTCTCCGCAATCCGTGCACCAACAATCGCTGCAGCCTCTGCGTTACCAGTGCCCTTGGTGCCTTTGCGCACGTCTTTCTCGAGCGTTGAGGCTGAAGCAAGCACGGTACCGCCGTCGGGGCCAATTACCTGGGCATAAATGTGTCTTGGCGTTCGATGCACGCTCAGCCGATTGACCGCCAGCTGGTGAATCTTCGCGCGTGCTTTGCGCGCACGGCGCAAACGATTCTGTTTTTTGTCGAGTTTCATAGCTAAACCTGGTTACTTCTTCTTCGCTTCTTTGATTACTACGCGTTCGTCAACGTAGCGAACACCTTTACCTTTGTAAGGCTCCGGCGGACGGTAGCGTCGAATTTCAGCGGCCACCTGGCCAACTTTCTGTTTGTCTGTTCCTTTCACAACCACTTCAGTCTGGCTGGGCGTTTCAACTGAAACCCCCTCCGGCACTTCGTACACAACCGGGTGGGAAAAACCGAGTGTCAGATTGAGCTTGCTACCCTGTGCCTGCGCGCGATAACCCACACCGCGCAGCTCCAGTTTCTTCTCAAACCCTTCTGCAACGCCATGCGCCATATTGGCAATCAGTGCACGTGTTGTGCCGGAAATCGCCGTCGCAAATCGTGATCTTGAACGTGGCTTGACCGTTAAGACCGCGCCCTCCTGCGACACCTCAACCTCGGAATTCAGGTCCATGGACAAGGAGCCTTTACTGCCTTTGACAGTTACGGTCATTCCCGACTGGCTGAATTCCACGCCCTGCGGCAGGTTAATCGGCTCTTTTGCAATTCTGGACATAATCTGATCTCAATCTCGTTGGATGCTGAGTGCCGTCGTTACGAAACGACGCAGAGCACTTCACCACCAATACCTTTTTCCCGGGCCTGCCTATCGCTCATGACGCCAGCCGAAGTTGAAACAATTGCCACTCCGAGGCCACCCAGAACTTTCGGCAATTCTTCCTTGCCACGATAAACCCGTAATCCGGGTTTACTGATGCGTTTTACGTTCTCGATGACCGGCGTGCCTTCATAGTATTTAAGCTCTACGTCCAGCATCTTGGTCGCGCCTTCACCCGACGTACCGAATCCTGTTATATAACCTTCATCTTTCAAGACCGCCGCAACCGCCTCTTTGGCATTGGATGCCGGCATTGAAACGACTACCTTCCGCGCTTTCTGACCGTTACGGATGCGGGTCAGCATGTCAGCAATGGGATCAGTCATACTCATTCTTGAATCTCCCTACCAGCTCGACTTTGTCAGGCCTGGAATTTCACCCTTCATAGCCGCTTCTCTGAGTTTGTTTCGAGCAAGGCCAAATTTTCGATACACGCCATGAGGCCGCCCTGTAATCGAGCAACGATTGCGTTGCCGCGACGGGCTGGAATCACGCGGTAAAGCGCTCAACTTAGCAACGGCAGCGGTACGCTCTTCGTCGCTACTGTTCACGTTACGAATAATTCTTTTGAGCTCCGCTCGTTTGGCTGCATAACGCTTCACGAGTTTCTCCCGCTTCAGCTCACGCATAATCATGGACTTTTTTGCCACGTCTATAGTCTCTCTGTTGTATTCAATTGGCGCATTTGTCGAAATGTGTTGTCGGAAATCTCTAAAAACGCGTTCTTAAATTTCAGTTATTTCTTGAAAGGAAAATTGAACGCTTCTAAAAGCGCCCGCCCTTCGTCAGCATTACGAGCCGACGTTGAGATTGTGATATCCAGACCTCGAACGGCGTCGATCTCGTCATAGCTAATTTCCGGAAATATTATTTGCTCGGAAACACCCATACTGTAGTTGCCCTGACGATCGAACGACTTCGAATTCAAGCCGCGGAAGTCACGAATTCGAGGTATAGCGATATTCACCAGCCGATCAAGGAACTCGTACATTCGCTCACGGCGCAACGTCACCTTGCAACCAATTGGATATCCATCACGAATCTTGAAGCCTGCCACTGATTTTCGAGCCAGGGTTTTGACGGCTTTTTGACCTGCAATTTTTTCCATGTCACCAACGGCATGCTCGAGAACTTTCTTGTCGGCAACAGCCTCTCCTACACCCATGTTCAGCGTAATTTTCGTAATGTGTGGAACTTCCATTACGTTTTTGAGGCCGAGCTTCTCCTGAATCTTGCTCTTGAGCTCGCTTTCGTATTTTTCCTGTAGTCGTGCCATTTCAATCGTACGCAGCCGAGGCCGCTCCTAGTGTTTTAGAGGTCAACTGTTTCGCCAGTTGATCGAAATATTCTTTCTTTGGTGCCATCAGCCGAAACCCGTATGCCGACACGATCTCCTTTCTTTGTCTTCGGGTTAAAAACGAGGACATTGGAGCCATCTATAGGCATTTCCTGGTCGATGATCCCGCCTTCCTTGGGCGGCATCGCGTTCGGGTTTCCCTTCTGGTGTTTCTTCGCGATATTGATGCCTTCCACCAACACACGGGAATCAGTAAATACCTGCAAAACCGTGCCTCTGCGGCCCCGGTCCTTACCCGTAGTGACAATGACTTCATCGCCTTTTCTGATCTTGTTCATACTGTTCTTTCTTCCTGACATCACGTTATCGGCCAAAGCCGCTCTCGCGATGTGATCCCAATCTGTTTGTTGCTCCGCCCTTAAAGAACCTCAGGCGCGAGCGAAATAATTTTCATGAACCTGTTCGTTCTGAGTTCACGGGTAACCGGCCCGAAAATACGCGTGCCGATCGGCTCAAGTCTTGCGTTCAACAAGACGGCAGCATTGCCGTCAAAGCGGATCAGTGAGCCATCTTTGCGTCGAACACCTTTACGGGTCCTTACGACAACCGCGTTATAAATTTCACCCTTCTTTACTTTGCCTCGTGGAATGGCGTCTTTAACGCTGACTTTGATCACATCGCCAACTGCTGCATAACGCCGCTTCGATCCACCTAGCACTTTGATGCACTGTATGCGTCTTGCACCCGAATTATCGGCCGCGTCGAGAACTGTCTGCATCTGAATCATGGTCTTATTCCGTCAATCAATCTTTCTTCTAACGACGATTTGTCGCTTATTGCTCAGGCGCGCTTTCGACAACATCGACAACCCGCCACGATTTGTTCTTTGCTATCGGCCGACACTCACTGATTGCTACACGGTCTCCGGTTTTGCACTGATTGTTTTCATCATGCGCCATAAGCTTTGATGTACGGCGAATGTACTTGCCGACAACCGGGTGCTTCACGCGTCGCTCAATTGCGACCGAGACTGTTTTGTCCATTTTGTCGCTCACAACACGACCAATGACAGTGCGCTGAACTTTCGCCTCTGCCGATTTTTTTTGTTCGCTCATTTGCCAGCACTCGTTTGTTTATCCTGCGTTTTCCCAGCAGCCGATTGCGCTGCTCTTTTAATCTCGTTCATTACGGTTTTGACGCGAGCGATGTCTTTCTTGACCCGACTGTATTCAGTATGCCGCGCCAACTCACCTGTAGCGCGCTGCATTCGCAGGTTGAACTGTTCACGACGAAGCTCCAGCAGTTGGTCTGCCAGCTCTTCAGTAGATTTGCCTCTCAGCTCTTCAGCTCTCATCACATCACCTGTCGCGTCACGAACGTGGTCGGGAACGGCAGCTTTGCAGCAGCCAATTGAAATGCTTCGCGCGCTATCTCTTCAGTTACGCCTTCCATCTCATAGAGGACACGACCTGGCTGAATCTGGCATACCCAATACTCAACATTGCCCTTACCCTTACCTTGCCGGACTTCAAGTGGCTTTTTCGTAATAGGTTTATCCGGAAATACGCGGATCCAGATTTTGCCGCCACGTTTGATGTGCCTCGTCATTGCGCGACGACCAGCTTCAATCTGACGCGCTGTCAGGCGCCCGCGCTCTGTCGCCTTGAGACCATACTCACCGAAGGCTACTGTGCTGCCGCGCAGCGCGAGCCCACGATTGCGGCCCTTCATCTGCTTGCGAAACTTTGTTCTTTTTGGCTGTAACATGTCCTAATCCTGCGTACCCACTATGTGCCGGCAGCCGCTTCCTTGTCTTCAGCAACTACCACTTCTGGCTTCTCAAAAACCTCGCCCTTGAAGATCCAGACCTTCACACCGATCACACCGTAAGTCGTGTGCGCCTCGGCGAGGCCGTAGTCGATGTCCGCGCGCAGCGTATGCAGCGGCACACGACCCTCGCGGTACCATTCCGAGCGTGCAATCTCTGCGCCATTCAGACGGCCGCCAACTTTGACTTTGATCCCTTCCGCCCCGACACGCATCGTATTGGTGACCGCACGTTTCATCGCTCGCCGGAACATGACTCGTCGTTCCAACTGCTGTGCAATACCCTCGGCAACCAACTGCGCATCCAGCTCTGGCTTCCTGACCTCGGCTATATTGATGCGTACATCGTTAATGTGCATTTCGATCAATTTCGAGACTTCGCCACGAAGCTTCTCGATGTCTTCACCTTTCTTGCCGATCACGATTCCCGGTCGAGCCGTATGAATCGTAATATTGATTTTCTTTGCCGGCCGCTCGATGCTAATTCGGCTAACCGAAGCGTCTTTCAACTTCTTCTTGATATATTCGCGAACCAGATGGTCAGAACGAATGTATTCAGGAAAAGTGTGCGAATCGGCATACCACTTTGACGACCAGTCTTTGACGATGCCTAAGCGAATGCCTGTCGGATGTACTTTTTGACCCATTTTTAGTTCTCATCTCCCAGCCGACTGGCTGGTAAAAAATTCAGTATCTCAACCACTATTCGTCTCCGACCCGAATTGTGATGTGGCTGTTTCGCTTGATGATCCGCGTGCCACGGCCTTTGGCGCGTGCACGGTAGCGTCGAAACGTTGGTGCTTCGTTCACCTCAATCGTCGCTACCTTCAATTCATCAATATCTGCGCCAAGATTGTGTTCAGCATTCGCAATAGCCGACTCGAGCACCTTCTTCACAATTCGTGCGCTTTTCCGCGGCGAAAAAGTAAGTGTCTTAAGCGCGTCATCAACGTTCTTGCCACGGATAGCGTCGGCCATCAGCCTGCATTTCTGTGGCGAAATTCGTGCGTATCGAAGTGTTGCTGCAACCTGCATTACCTACTCCTTCGACCTATTTGACTTTTCGGTCACCGGAGTGACCTTTAAACGTACGTGTAACCGCAAACTCACCAAGTTTGTGGCCGACCATGTTTTCCGAAATCAAAACAGGGACGTGCTGCCTGCCGTTATGAATGGCAATCGTTAAACCCACCATGTCCGGCAATACCATTGAACGACGTGACCATGTTTTTATAGGTCTGCGATCATTGGCTTTCGCCGCCGCGGTAACTTTTTTCGCCAGGTGGTTATCGACGAAAGGACCCTTTCTTACTGAGCGTGGCACTGTCCTAATTCCTCACTTATTTACGTTTACGGCGACGGACAATCATGCTGTCCGTACGCTTGTTAGAACGCGTCTTGTATCCCTTTGTGGGGGTTCCCCAGGGACTGACCGGGTGACGTCCGCCCGAAGTTCGACCTTCGCCGCCACCATGCGGGTGATCGACCGGATTCATCGCAACGCCGCGAACGGTAGGTCGGACACCTCTCCACCGTTTGGCGCCGGCCTTGCCGAGCTTTCTCAGGTTATGCTCGCCGTGACCTACTTCACCGACTGTGGCGCGACAATCGACGTGAATTTTTCGGGTCTCCCCTGAACGCAGCCGCACCGTCGCATACGCGCCTTCCCGCGCGGCCAGTTGAGCAGTTCCCCCCGCTGAACGAACGAGCTGCCCGCCTTTGCCAGGCTTCAACTCTATATTGTGAATCAGCGTACCGACCGGAATGCTTTTCACTGGCAGTGCGTTACCAGCCTTGATCGGCGCATCCTCGCCACTGGAAATCGGCGTTCCCACAGCAACGCCCTTCGGCGCGAGAATATAGCGGCGCTCGCCGTCAGCATATTTGACCAGGGCAATGTGCGCACTACGATTCGGATCGTATTCCAGGCGCTCAACAGCGCCCGGGATGCCGTCCTTATCGCGTTTGAAATCTATAATCCGATAGCGCTGTTTATGACCGCCACCATGATGACGGACTGTGATTCGACCCGTGTTGTTGCGTCCGCCTGTCTTTGACTTCTTGTCAACGAGCGCACTATGCGGCTTGCCTTTGTGCAGGCCGGGAGTCTTGACCGCTACCTGAAATCTGCGCCCAGCGGACGTCGGTTTTGATTTATGCAATGACATTATTCTTTACCATTCGCTCTCTAGTCGGCGCCAAGGAAGTCGATCTGACTACCCTCAGCCAACGTGACGTAGGCTTTCTTCCAATTCGCACGACGACCCTTGGTCGTACCGTGACGTTTTGTCTTGCCCTGATAATTGATCACCGTTACACCTTCAACGGTCACCTCAAAAAGCAGCTCTACTGCTTTCTTGATCTCGGGCTTCGTCGCATCTGTACGCACTTTGAATACGACCTGGTTTTTTTCTCCGACGATGTGACTTTTTTCGGACAAGTGCGGACCCTGAACGATCGTCATCAGCCTTTCCTGGTGCGCGGCGATGCTCATGACAGTCGCTCCTCAATCAGTTTCAGCGCCGGCAACGTAACCAGAACCTTCTCAAAACGCATCAGGACGACCGGGTCAATCGAAGTCGCATCGCAGATACCAACATCCTGAAGATTGCGTGCGGATAAAAATACTTTTTCGTCGAAGGCCTCATTTACGATGAGTACATTGTCCAGGCCAAGCTTTTTAAGCTTTCCGGCCAACTCTTTGGTCTTGGGCGCATCCATAGTGATTGACTCGGTCACCACTACGCGATCCTGTCTAACCAGTTCCGAAAATACAGATCGCAATGCCGCGCGATACATTTTCTTGTTTACTTTCTGGCTGTAGTCGCGTGGCTTGGCTGCAAACGTCCGACCACCGCCTACCCAGATCGGGCTGCGAATCGTGCCGGCGCGAGCGCGACCAGTTCCTTTTTGACGCCAGGGCTTCGCACCGCCACCCTGTACCTGCGAACGATTTTTCTGCGCTTTGGTGCCGGCACGACCGCCAGCAAGAAACGCATTGACGACCTGGTGAACGAGCGGCTCGTTGAACTTGGCACCGAATGCACTATCGGCGACCTCAACGGTGCCACTGCCCTGCATTTTCAGTTTCATGACGCCGCCCTCTTCTTGACTGCCGGCTGCACGACCACGCGGCCGCCGCTGTGCCCGGGAACGGCTCCCTTAATGAGCAACAGGTTACGTTCTTCGTCGATCCGCACGACTTCGAGGTTCTGGGCGGTACGCCGTACGTTGCCCATGTGGCCGGACATTTTCTTGCCCTTCCAAACTCGACCCGGCGTCTGGTTCTGCCCGATCGACCCTGGGGCACGATGTGCAAGCGAGTTGCCGTGGGTTGCATCCTGCATCGAGAAATTGTGACGTTTGACCGTGCCAGCAAATCCCTTGCCGATAGACGTGCCGATGACGTCAACCTTCTGACCGGCCTCGAAGAGGTCAACTTTCAGCTCCTGACCCTTCTCGAACTCCCCCTCCGACGGCTTGTCACCCTCTTCAAGGCGGAACTCAGCAATAAGGTCGCCGGCTTCAACCTTCGCTGCAGCAAAGTGGCCGGCTTCAGATTTAGACACGCGGGACGCCTTGCGATTGCCGGCAGAAACCTGCAGCGCGCTATAGCCGTCATTGTCCACGGTCTTAACCTGTGTAATTCGATTTGGCTGTGCTTCAATCACGGTTACCGGGATTGATTCCCCTTCTTCCGTAAACACACGTGTCATACCGCATTTGCGGCCAACAAGACCCATTGTCATTTCAAAAACCTCACACCAACTTCGTTTGGTCGGCGTCTATCTCAAATTCAGATTGCTTACTGCCTGTCTCTTTGCACCGCGCTGACTTCGGTTGGTCAACGCTGTCTTGAGGGCATTCTGCTTTTCTGCCTTCTCTCATTCGGTAGGTCATACCGTTGAGCAGAAAATCCAGAATGTCCCCCGCGTGTCTTGCAGACACACGAAAGGGCCAGCCATCGCGTGGAACGTTTGATCCTTGTTCCGATGCTATTGAGCTGACCCCAATCCGGATAAACCGGCGGTTCGGGATTTGCCGAGTCGCCTTCGATTTCCCGGCGACCAAACTTAAAGCGCTTTCCAGGCCGTGACCCTGAAAACGTTCTTTTCAGAAACTGGCCGACTCCCGCCCGGCCAGATCCTGCGAGCCCGCCATTATACTGTGGAAAGACCCCAATACAAGCCTGTAACGACTTGAATCAGGTGTTTTTCTTCGGCTTTGGGAGAACGGCAAAACCCGGGGCGATATGCCTTCGCGGTAATTGGCGCGTAAACGTTGGCGGCGACCTTAACTATATGATTTATATAGTTTTAATTTTTCCAGGCCCACCCAGCAGTTTAGTTCAGCTTAATCTGGACATCCACACCGGCCGGCAATTCGAGCTTCATGAGCGCATCAACCGTCTTGTCAGTGGGATCCACAATGTCCATCAGGCGCTTGTGCGTGCGAATTTCATACTGGTCGCGGGCATCCTTGTTGACATGCGGAGAAATCAGGATCGTGTAACGCTCCATCTTCATCGGCAGCGGTATGGGACCTTTGACCGTCGCACCGGTGCGCTTCGCGGTATCCACGATTTCACGCGCCGAATTGTCGATCAACCGATGATCGAACGCCTTCAGCCGAATGCGGATATTTTGATTTGTTGCCACGTTAAATTCCTAGATAGTCAAATTTCTTGGCACACCGACGAATATTGTCGGCATCGCACCAATTCGAGCAATATTGCTCTTGTCTGTTACGGTCGAAGTGCGATTTACCGATCGCTCTTCTGCAAAACTTTCATTCGCGGCTGGTCGCTTCTGGACATCCGGTCCATCGCGATTTCGCCCGCCATTGTTGCTGTGTTACTGAATAACCTTTGCAACCACGCCTGCACCTACGGTCCTGCCACCCTCACGGATCGCAAATCGAAGCCCATCTTCCATCGCAATCGGCGCAATCAGATCAACCACCATCTGTACGTTGTCGCCCGGCATCACCATCTCGGTGCCCTCCGGAAGCTCCACCGCACCCGTTACGTCCGTCGTGCGGAAGTAAAACTGCGGCCGATAACCC
>JAJFKP010000049.1 GCA_021773135.1 Woeseiaceae bacterium
ATGCATGCTGCCCACGACATCAAGGCGTTCGGGTCAGAGCCTGAAGCCCGGTCCCGCAGGTGCGGAGTTATTACCCGAAATCCCTTGCATAAACTGCACCGTAGTGTCGAACGCCGGTTCAACCTGGATGCAAGGATTATAAGTCGCAGCTTTCGGGGTCGGGCTCAACGTAATACGACTTGAAGTTACTGGCCGCCGGTTGCATGCACCCGCTGAGATTCAGCAGGGCAACACGCCGGAATTGGATTGGATGGCTCTCGCTTTGTAGTGCGATGTATCCGGAACTAATGGGTTCGCCATCCGGCTTCATTTCTGCACGATGCCCCGACACCACACCACCACCATAAGTCGTGTTCGCATATTCGATAACGGCTTCACCGTTGACGTAGTGCACGACACGCTCGCTGCCGAGCACCAGTGCTTCTACTGTCACCCACTGATCGCCATCGAAGGTTGGCGAGGAAGATTCGATGCAATGCGTGGTATCCAACTTTCCCTGATACTCGACATTGGTGCCGGGCGAACATAGGTTAGCGGTTGGCCGTGCTTTGCCATCGCCGAGTCCGCCGAGAAACTGTACTTCGAGTGAGATAGGGAAGTCCTGATCGTCCGGCATCGTGGCGGGATCCTGCGCATGAATCATCACGCCGCTATTGCGTGTTGCCCATCCGGGCGCGTTGGCCGCCTGATCACCCGTGAAGCGGTATTCCACCAGCAGTCTGTAATGCGAAAATGGGTGCTTGTAGAAGACATGCCCGAAGCGCTCGTCGTAGTCGCCGTAACCTTCGTAACCAACACTCATCAGGCCGTTTTCAACGTAAAACGTATTCGAAAAATTTTCGCCAGCAGGATAGCCGCGAATCTTGACGACCCAGTCATCGAGGTCCTGGCCGTTGTATAACTCGATCCAGTCCTCCACATCTGGCTGTGCCTGGCAGACAGACGACAGCAGCAGTATGACACCGGCCGCTGAATACCCGGATATCACGCGTGCGGCGCCCAGGATTTTTCTCCGTTCGTATACGGCACACAGGGATCGTAGCGCCCGGGTGTTTCAACATAGCGCATGGCCTGCGTGTAGCCGATTTCCGATGTGAAATAACCGAGCAACGTGAGTTCCTTCAGCATGCGGAAGTAGTGGGCGGGCGCATCATCGTCGCGCGACTCCATGTACTGATGTTGCTCAGCATCGAGCCGCTCCAATAAATCCAGCTGTTGTGCAGCAGTCACAATCTGAAAATGCGCGCCGTAGCGACGCAGGCAGCGAGACTGCAAATCCTTGATGCCCGCAATGAAAATCTGCTGGTCATTTTCGTTGTACACATCATCAACCATCATCGCGATAAACGGCCCCACGCCAGCTGCCTTTGCGCCGGGCGTACTGGTTTCCGGCAGAATGGTATCGGCGACTTCGTCGAGCAGTTCAATATCGCTTTGCCGGAACAGTGCACCGCCGTTTGCCTTGCCGGTCTCGCTTGCGGGCTGTGCCGCACAGCCCGCCAGCATTACGCTTTGACCCACGATTGCCGCGCCGCCAAACACGGCACTCACGCGGAGAATCGCCTCACGCCGTGTGATCAGCCCGGATTGTTGCCTGTCTGCAGCCATTACCGAAATCTCCCTACAGGTTGCCGCGCTTCAGTTCCTGGACGGCATAATCTGCCGCTCGAGCGGTTAGCGCCATATAAGTCAGCGATGGATTCTGGCAAGCCGCGGAGGTCATGCAGGCGCCATCGGTAACGAACACATTCGGCGCATCCCAGACCTGGTTCCAGCGATTGAGTACTGACGTTCGCCGATCTCTGCCCATGCGGGCGGTGCCCATTTCGTGAATGCCCATGCCGGGAAAGTACTCGTCGTCATAAGTAGATACTTCCGCCACGCCGGCTGCGTCCAGCATCTCCGCCATGTCGTTCGCCATATCGATGCGCATGAGTGCCTCGTTGTCGCCCGTTTTGCAATCGACTTTGAGGACAGGTTGTCCCCATTTGTCCGTCCGCGTCGCGTCAATACCAATCTTGTTGTCGTGACTGGGCAGCATCTCGCCGAATGCCGTTGCACCGATACTCCATTCGCCGGGTTGTGCCAGCTTATCCTTGAAGTTCGCTCCAATGCCGAGTTCGCGCACTGCTCTTTGCCAGTCCTGACGGTTTGCGCTGCCCTGGTAGCCGAAACCACGCAGGTAGTCGCGCTTGTCGCCACGCATATTACGGTAGCGCGGAATATAAAAGCCAACGGGCTTGGCGCCGAAGTAATATTTATCATCCAGCGACTCTTCCCTGAGCATTCCTCGTGCACCCACGCGAAAGTGGTGATCCATCAGATTGTGACCAAGCTCACCGCTGCTGCTGCCGAGACCGTCCGGCCAAACGTCGGTGGCCGAGCGCATCAATAGCCAGGCCGAGTTCAGGGCGGATGCACAGAGGAAGACAACAGGTGCCGAAAACTCGGTGGTTTTTTCCGTGGCGGCGTCCATGACCCGCACGCTGCTGACGCGCTTTTTGTCGCGGTCATAACCAAGCTCCGTCACAATGGAAAACGGCATCAGGGTTAATCGCCCTGTTGCCATCGCAGCAGGCAATGTCGAAGACTGGGTGCTGAAATAGCCGCCGTAAGGGCATCCGAGCCAGCACGCATTCCGGTATTGGCAGGGGCTGCGGCCAGGCAGTGGTCGGGTTGCATTCGCCACTCTGCCAGGAATCAACCGGCGCCGGCCGTCAAAATGACTGGCGACGCGCCCCGCCACCAGCTCTTCACCACAATTCAGCGGCATGGCAGGCTGAAACTGTCCATCTGGCAGCTGCGGCATGTTTTCCAGAGATCCGGATATGCCGGCGTGCCGCTCGACGTAGTCGTACCAGGGCGCAACGTCTGCATACCGTATCGGCCAGTCGACGGCGATTCCGTCGCGCGCATTCGCTTCGAAATCGAGATCGCTTAAACGGTAACTGTGCCTGCCCCAAAGCAGGGATCGCCCGCCCACCTGGTAACCCCGGTACCAGTCGAAACGTTTGATTTCGGTATACGGCGAATCCTGATCGGAGGCCCACCAGTCGAGATTCTTCTCGTTTAGCGGGTAGTCACGCTTGAGCACCGGGTAGGTTTCTTCCATGGCACGGGTTCTGCCGCCACGATGCTTGTATTCCCAAGGTGCTTTACGCGCGTTTACGTAGTCCTTGATGTGTTCTACGTTCTTGCCGCGTTCCAGCAGGAGGACGTTTAGCCCTTTCTCAGTGAGTTCCTTGGCGGCCCACCCGCCCGAGATTCCTGATCCGACGACGATGGCATCGTACGTGTCAGTGGCCATGGTTACTCCCGCGGTTGTTGTTAATTGCGGTCGCAAGCCGCACATTGGCATTGTAACATCGGAGCATGACCGGGAAGCACGCCACGTTCCCCGGCGCGCTCCTGTGGCACACGTTTTATCCGTGGCCGCAGTGCCCAGCCGGACTGGTCGAGGAAGGCTGTGCCGAACCAGTCCGGCGCTGCCGACCACTCCGGGATGCATTTGACGGAGCGGGGTAGATGTCAGTTTCGAACGCCATCCCGGCGAGGACCTGCACGGTGATGTGACATTTGAAGGTTTTCTCGACGTCGTCGATAACCATCCGCGTGCAAACATGCGCTATGACCCCAGCCATTTTATTTTGCAACAACGCGACTACCTGCAGTTCATCGACATTTATCACGAACGCATCAAAGCGTTGCACGAGCAGGACGCGTAATTCAATCCGACGGGACGCGTCGGCGTTTATGGCGGTTACCTCGACTGGGTCGAATGCCCGGACAGGTTCCGCTCACTGGGCGACCTGCAAATTGACTTTCGCGCTGTCTTCTTGAAGCTTGCACAATACGACTACAAAGGCTGGGCCGTGCTCGAATGGAAATGCTGCCTGAAACACCCGCAACAAGGTCCCGGAGAGGGCGCAGCTTTTATCGCTGACCACACGATTCGCGTGACAGGCAAAGCCTTTGACGATTTCGCCGAAAGCGACGCAGTTGGGGCCAAGAAACGCCGCATACCCTGTTTGCGACCGATACTTATTCCAGAATCGAATTCAGCGTGTAGTAGCTGTATGCCACCGACCAGAACGGGTCTTTTGGATGGTCGTGTTCGACGAAACAGTGTTTGATCGAAGCCGCGACAGAATCAGCGAGGATGCCGGCAAAGTCGATGGTGCCGTCACCGACTCTGACCATGTTACCTGACGCATCCATATCTTTGATATGGCACATCGTCATGCGCTCCGGCGCGAGAGCAAGCACATCGCGAATTGCCCGACCTGCTTCTCGCACCCAGTAAAAATCGACTTCAAAATCAACCAGGTCGGCATCAGTTTCATCCATTAAAAGGTCGAACGGAACAACGCCGTCAAGCGCCTGAAATTCGAACTCATGATTGTGGTATGCCGCCCGCATATCGTTCTTGCGACACGCTTCTCCCAGGCGATTAAATACTTCAGCCCAGCGCTTGTAGTCGTCAATCGATGTGCGATTTTGCTCCTGTATCCACGCGACGGTGACGTAGTCGTGGCCGGTCTCGGCCGCAAGGTCAACGAACGGCGTTGGATCGTCGCGCACCACCTCGGCGTTGACGTGCGTGCTGGGTGATACCAGTCCGTAACGGCCAAGCATGTCGCGTATCTCCCTGGCGCTGCGTTCAAAATAGCCCGCGAACTCGACCTCCCGGTAGCCGATGCCAGCAATTGCCTGCAACGTCGCCTCGACATCCGTCGCCATCGAGTTGCGCACCGTATAGAGTTGCACGCCGGGACGGCGTTTTGACTGCGCGGTGGCAGTGCCTGCAAAACCCGCGGTGGCAACGATGCCGGCCGTGGCTGCAAGCAGATTGCGCCGATTGATCGTTGGCTGTCGCATGACACTCCTTCCATAGCAAAGACAAGGATTGTGTCCCCAGTCTAGCCAAGCGCGCGGAAATTGACTATGCATATCGAGAGCGCCGCATAGACGCCCACGGCCAGGCTCTTGACGATCATGCTGCGGCAGATTTGCATCCGCGGTGCGTGGCTGCCGTTGATCTTCGGCTATCTGTCGACGTTGGGCTTCAAACAGGTTGAGCAACTAGGGCTTCTGGATGCGTTCCCGGTCGCCGCCATTGTTGGCTTCACTGGCGGGCGCAGCGTGTAGATCATGGCGTCGCGGAAAGAATTATCGACCGCACCGGCGGGCCAGCGGCTCGCTTCGCCGGAACTCGTCTCTCGTAACGCCCGACGCAATCCGCACTGCATGCTAAGCATGAGCAGTAATCCGATTCGTAACCTATTCATTTCAACGAGTAATTACTTGTTGCCTGCGTACAACTATTGGTTGCCTTCGGTATATTCACTAGAATAATTTGCAGACTGTATCCAAGTTACGATACAGTAATGAAATCGTTTTCAAGTCGAGCGAATATTAGCAACTTTAGGTTGGATTGACAGAGCTTGGGTCGTAGCGCTAGTTTGGCTGAAACACTAGAAAATCCAGTCGAACGACGTACTCAGAACCTGGCTATTTACTAACTTAGTTGTGTAGCAGCCCGGGGGCCGTGCGGAGGAAACTATTTCGGGAGCCCCAAAGGTAAATTCGAACGACACATTTTAGCAACAGTTTCGAAGTTGCGCGTATCAGGTTATTAGCATCGCGCGAAAACGTAGACGAAGACAATGAGCCAATTAACTCAAGAAGATCGGGGGATCATCCTATGGCTAGTACCACAGTAAAGGCGACTGCAGTATCGACCGCTATTGCCATCGCGTTGGGCACCGCGCCGCCAGTTTTGGCGCAGGAGATTGAGGAGGTCGTGGTCACCGGTATTCGCGGCAGTTTGACGGCTGCCCTGGACCTCAAGCGCGAGACTTCAGGCGTGATGGACGCCATTTCCGCGGAGGATATCGGTAAATTTCCCGATACCAACCTGGCGGAATCGCTGCAGCGCATTACCGGCGTGTCCATCAACCGCGTCGAGGGCGAGGGCTCCGAGGTTACGATTCGCGGCTTCAGTGGCCAGTTTAACCTGGTGACCCTGAACGGCCGCCAGATGCCCGCCGCCGATAACGCTGTCAATTTCTTTGGCATCAATGCCGACCAGGCTGGCGGCAATTCGCGCTCCTTCGACTTTTCGAACATCGCGTCAGAGGGCGTATCGGGCTTGCAGGTGTACAAATCGGGCAGGGCCGGAGTCGCGTCCGGCGGCATTGGCGGCACGATCAATGTGCAAACCATTCGACCTCTGGACACGGGCACTCAGTTCTCCATCGGCGCCAAAGCCGTTGACGACGCCGGCGGCGATAGCACTACGCCGGAGCTTAGCGGTCTGGGCAGCTGGACGAATGACGACGGCAGGTTCGGCGTGAGCGCCTTCGCTTCCTACCAGAAGCGCGACTACACGAATCGCACGGCGCTTGGCGGTGGCTTTTTCGTTTGGCAGACGCCATTTGATGCGACTATCCCGGCCTTCGCGAACGCCACCATCGTCAATCCACCGGGCCCCGACACACTGGCCGGTTTCATACCAAATGCCTCTATGACGTTCACCGAGGGTGAGCGAGAACGCACGAACGCTGCGATAACCTTGCAGTTTGCACCCAATGACCGCTCGACCTTCACTCTGGACGCGACGTGGGCGCAGAATGATCAGTCCAAAAAGGGTGTCGGTGATCTACCCTTCTATGTTCGCCAATTCGATTTCGCCGCTTTCGATGGCAATCCTGTTTTCAGTGTTCCTACCTTGCTGGGCGAGCCGCTCGTGGCCGGTGGTGGCAGCGATTTCACCCAGGCGGGCAAGGAGCTCCCATTCCGGAATTCGCTCTTCGAACTTCGAGACGAATTGACTTCGGTCGGCCTCAATTGGGACTTTGCGGTCAATGACGCGTGGACCATGAACGTCGATGCGTATTCTGCTAAAGCGACAGCCGGCGGCAACTTCCCTGATGGCTCTGTTTCTAATGCCGTATCCATTGGCGGTCAGGCTGTGGCGATGCAGTGGATGGACTTCCGAACTGACATCACGCAGTCCGTCCAGGCCATCGCGGACGGCTCCGGCCCGACCAGCAACCTGGTTGGCGGTGTGGTGACTAACTACGCCGGCGGCAACGCGAACGGTGTTTTCGAAAAGTCGGATCTTGGTTCCCAGTGGATCCTGCAAGATTTCAGAGACCAGGAAAGCACCATCGACCAACTCCAATTAAAGGCTAGTTGGGACGACGGTGGTGCGATGCGCGCTAATTTCGGCCTGGGCTATTATGACAATGAGATTGTGCAGAATAATCTCTCCACCCGGGAAGAACTCGGCGGCTGGAACACGGGTTTCATTGGCGACATCGTGACGCTGATGGGCGAAGATGCTATCCAGGAGGTCTGCATCTCCTGCCAGTTTAATGACAATGACAATCTCATCCTGACGGAGCAGCAGCTGATCTCGGATTACACAGCCGCCGGCGGAATTCTGGCCCCGGGCGCCAGCTTTCGAGTCGTGGGAGAGAATGCGTTCTTCGTCGACCCGTTAGCATTCGCGCAGGCCTTTGACGGCTTCACCAGCGGCGGCGGGGCGGTATACGACATCAACAATCGCAAGGTAAATAGCACAAACGACCGTACTATCAACGAAGATGTCCTGTCGCTTTACGGCGAGATTGTCCTGGAAGGCGACGTCGGCGGCCTGCCGCTGCAGGCAGTGGTCGGGCTGCGCTATGAGGAGACGAACGTCGAATCCTCATCGGTGCAGTCGATCCCAATAGCCAAGGACTGGGCATCGGACAACGACTTCAACACGAGATTTGGCCCGACAGCGGCGGTGACGCAGTCTTTCAGTTATGACAACATTCTGCCTAACCTCGACCTCTCGCTGGATGTCACCGACAACATAAAAGCGCGCGCGTCGATGAGCACAACCATCGCGCGTCCGGAGTTAAGCGCTATGTTCGTCGATACCGATGCCGGTAATCCGGGCACGGCGACGGCACTGGGTGGCCAGTGGAGTGGTAGCAGGGGTAACGCGCGACTGGAGCCGCTGGAGTCCGATAACCTCGACCTGTCGTTCGAGTACTACTACGGAGAAGGCAGTGCCTTTACGGTCGCCTACTTTGACAAGTCGATATCGAACTTTATCGGCAACGAGCAGGTAACGACCAACCTGTTCGGTCTAACCGATGTCGCCAGTGGGCTTCCGGGTACGGTCTCAGGCGACGCCCTCGCGGCATTGGAAGCGCAAGGTTGGGTCGCTACCGAGACGAACCTCTTCACGATGACGGCGATTCTCGCTAATCCGGGCGATTTCCCGGGTGGTGCCGCTGAGTTTATCGACCCCAGTCAGCCGGGAGGTGCGCAGCAGTCATCCGATATAGCCACCGCGTACGACATACCTCCTCAGCCTGGCGATCCATTGGCCAGTTACCTCGTGCAACAACCCACGAACGCGGAGAATGCCAATATCGATGGCTGGGAGGTGGCCCTGGTGCACTTCTTCACCGGTCGCCTCGAAGGCTTCGGCATTAATACCAACGCGACCATTGTAAACGGTGACGTCTCATACGACATTTCCCGTCCTGAGTCTGAGGATCAGTTCGCCTTGACGGGCTTGTCGGACTCGTACAATTTCATCGCCTTCTACGAGAACGAAAGGTTTAGCGCACGTATTCTCTTCAACCACCGCGATGAGTTTTTGGCCAACACCAACGTCGGTAACCGCATACCGCGGTTTGTTGACGAGTACGAACAGCTTGACTTCAATCTCGGCTATCGTGCCACCGATAATCTGACGATTACCCTTGAGGGCATCAACATGCTGGAAGAACCGATCGTCTTCCGTGGCCGCTCAGAAAGACAAGTACAGGCCTACATTGAAGGCGACCGACGCCTGATGTTGGGTGTGCGGTACGTCTTCCAATAGAGGTAGAAGTCGCAAGATCGAAGCAGCAACCTGGGTACCCACCGACACGTCGGTGGGTACCACTTGCTTTCGTTTTTAGTGCAGCCTGACCTTAAAGATCTTTCTCAGGACCTGCGGGCCATTTATGCGGTTGCAACGCTTTAAGAAGCGGCATTGGCGCTGGACTGCTACGCGGCCAGCTGGGGTGACAAATATCCGGCGATCGGGCCAAGCTGGCCCGCCGCCCGGGACCGCGCTGTTCGACTTTCCGCCGGCGATCCGCGAAGTTATTGGTACCACCAACGCGTGTACCACCAATACCATTGAATCGCTGAGCTACTCGCTCTGCAAGGTGCTAAAGAATCGCGATGCGTTTCCGAACAACGAATCGATCAGGAATAATTTGTACCTCGCCCTGCAGAACGCCGCAAAGAAACGGAACCGGCCGATTCGCGATTGGATGGCAGCGCGCAATCAATTCGTCATATTATTCGAAGAGTGAGTGCTGGTCTCCAATGCAGGCACACAGTTAACTTGGCACGCCCCTGAAATGGCTACTGGGAATCTGACAGACAATGGGTGTACGGATATCCCTACCAGTAACAAGAATGAAACACTTGTGTTTTGGAATCAATAACGCGGTTGGAATTTTAAGACTAGGTATCGTTGGATTATGAAGAATCGTAAAGTGAATATTGCAATTGTAGGTTTAGGATTTGGAGCTGAGTTCATTCCGATCTATCAAAAACACCCGCACGCGAATATGTATGCAATCTGCCAGCGTTCGGAAGCGGAGCTTAATAAAGTAGGAGATGCCTTCAACTTCGATCCAGGTTGTCGTTATCGCTCGTACGAAAAGCTTCTGGAAGATCCGAAGGTTGACGCTGTGCATATTAATACACCCATTCAGCTCCATGCGGAGCACTCGCTAATGGCACTGCGTGCGGGCAAGCATGTTGCATGTACTGTGCCGATGGCAACCAGTGTGGAGGATTGCAAGGAAGTCGTAGAAACGGTCGCGGAGACGGGATTAAAATATACGATGGCGGAGACGGTTGTATACAGCCGCGAATATCTGTTTGTAAAAGAGCTCTACGAAAAAGGCGAATTGGGAAAAATTCAGTATCTGCAAGCCAGTCATCCGCAGGATATGGAGGGGTGGCCCGACTATTGGCAGCATATGAAACCCATGCACTACGCAACTCATGTCGTCAGCCCCGTTCTTGGACTGACTGACAAAGAAGCAGAATATGTGTCGTGTTTCGGTTCGGGAACAATCAGCGACGACCTTAGCAAAAAGTCAGGTTCTCCCTTTGCGGTTGAAACATGCCATATAAAGTTGAAGGATTCTGATTTGTCCGCTCACATTTATCGTTCATTGTTTGATACGTCACGTCAATATCGAGAAAGCTTTGATGTTTACGGATCAAAAAAGTCTTTCGAATGGCCGCTTATTGAAGGGGAGGATCCGGTTTTGCATACGGCAAAGAAACCTGAACCGGAAATACCCGAACGTGTCAAAGTACCCGATTACGGACATCTTTTACCGGAAGAGATTCGCGAGTTTACATTGGAAGGAGTGTATGACGCAGATGAACATGCTCACTTATCCTTTGTCCAGGGCGGTGGCCACGGAGGCTCTCACCCACACTTAGCACACGAATTTGTCGACTCTATTGTTAACGATCGTGATCCTTACCCCAATGCGGTCCAGTCTGCAAACTGGACATGTGTTGGCTTGCTGGCCCATGAGTCAGCTATGGAAGGCGGGGTGATTAAACGACTACCCGACTTCACATTATCGGCAACATAGCAAAATAGAATTATCTGTTATTCGAATATAGACAGAACGAGGCCACGAACTGATGAAAAATCAACGCTATTTATTCTCTTCCCTGATCTTCCTATTTGTCCTGATAGCATCCGGCTGCGAAAGTAATGATTCGTCGGACCAAACAAGCACCGCTGTTCAGGAAAGCACAGGTACCACTGGCCAGGAAAGCACAAGTACCACTGTTCAGGAAAGCACACGTCCCCGTGGCCAGAAAAGCAGACTGAATAATTTTGTCGATTGGGCGACTTATCGTGGCGATAATGAAGGATCTGCCTACTCTTCTCTAAACCAGATTACGCCCGAAAATGTGCAGTTGCTGGAAGAGGTCTGGACCTACGATGTAAGGAAACTTGTTGGGCCGGGTATGGAGTCGAATCCGATTATCATTAAAGGGGTGCTGTACTTTGCTGACCCTGAATTAAACCTGGTGGCCCTGGATGCAGCGACCGGCGAGGAGCTTTGGCTGTTTGAGCCCGCTAAGCATGATCCTCGGGGAGACGACTTCCCTGCAGGGATTCAGCGGGCTGAGGTGTATTGGGAAGATGAAAATGGTGAAAATGCCAGGATTTTTCATCTGGCAAAGGATGTCATTTTTGCTGTCAATCCCGATGATGGAACACTTATCGAGTCGTTCGGCAAAGGCGGGCATATTGATTTATGGGAAGACCATGTTTGGCCTGCTCATCTTGTGCAAAACAAGTTGTCCAACAACTCGCCTCCGGCTACGTACAAGAATTTCTTAATTGTAGATTCAAACGTGTTCGAGAATAGAGAGGAACCACCCGGTAATGTCCGCGCGTTCGACACATTGACCGGCGAATTCAAATGGAGATTTCACACCGTCCCGTTGGAAGGCCAGCCTGGGTATGAGACCACGGAATGGGAAGAGAATATGAACTACGGTGGCGCCAACTCTTGGGGTGGATTTGTCGTCGATGAGGAAAGAGGCTGGGTATTTGGTGCTACGGGTGCAATGGCCGGAGGGATCCATGGCAATGGGGGAGCCAGACCTGGTAAAAATCTGTATTCAAATTCCGTGATAGCCCTCGATGCAACGACGGGCGAGTTGCAATGGTATTTTCAAACGATGCACCACGATATTTGGGACTACGATATCGCTCCTGCACCGATGTTAGCGACGATTACCAGGGATGATGGCACAGAACAGGATGTGGTCGTGCAAACGGGCAAGCAGGGCAAATTCTTTGTATTTGACCGGGATACGGGCGAATCGCTATTCCCAATCGTTGAGAAACCTGTTCCGACCGACGCCGTACCGGGCGAAGTTCCCTATCCAACGCAACCGTGGCCGTTAAAACCAGACCCTCTGGTACGTACGTCATTCTACGAGTCTGATTTGACGAACATCACACCCGAGTCGCATGCATCCGCTCTGGAAAAGTTTAAAAAGCTAAAAGCAGGACCGATGTATACGCCTCCAAGTATAGAAGGAACCATCGTCCAGCCGGGTATTCATGGAGGAAGTGAATGGGGTGGGCCGGCCTTTGATCCGGAGACAAATATTTCCTATGTAAATGTGAATGACTTTCCGTTTATTTTGACGACGGTCCCGATGCAACCTGATCAATTCACAGATATGTCGGAGCTGCAGCGGGGTAAGACAATATACAGTGCGCAATGTGCAGCTTGTCACGGCGGCGAAAGACAAGGCGCGACCGGCCTGCCTCTGCTTGACATGGCGTTTAGTGCCGACGAATTGAAAGAGATCATTATTAAAGGCAGAAACGCGATGCCGGCATTCCAGTATTTCGAAGACGATGAATTGGATTACCTCGTCGCGTTTCTTCAGAGTGCGCCTGGTGACGGATCTACTGCAGACATTGATTTAAGTGATGAGAGTCTGACGTGGAGCGGAGGCGAAGGTGAGCTTGCCTGGTCCACATCCACACCACAGTACATTGCTGCACTGGATTATTTTACAGACCATATGGGGTATCACGCGATTAAACCGCCTTGGGGCAAACTCATTGCTATAGATGTCGCAAAAGGTGACATTCTATGGTCGGTCCCACTGGGGGAATATCCTGGCTTGGTCGAAATGGGTATTCGAAATACCGGTGCTGAAAACTTTGGCGGCATGGCTGTTACCAAAGGCGGTGTAATTTTCATAGGAGCAACAGAAGACAGCCGATTCAGGGCATTTGATAAAACCAACGGCGAGCTTTTGTGGGAATTTGAAATGGATGCACCTGGCTTTGCGAGTCCCGCCACTTACGAAATTGATGGCAGACAATATGTTGCTATCGTCGCGGGCGGCGGTGGCGGTCGTTATCGTTCGCCTGTAACAGGGCCGCTTGGAACGAAGCTCCATGTATTTGCTCTGCCAGAATCAGTAATTCAGTAGAGTAAGCGGGATGCTTGAATATTGATTATTCAGTCGCACCAAAACGAAGTACGCTGGCCGGTTCATTGGGTTCGGTGCAGCGTGCTTTGTAATATTTGAACTCAAAAAAGATGTGACTCAATCTACGAGATAAAAATTGAGGGCCAAACAAGTGAATACGATTTTGAATAAGAAAATACTCCTTTCTATTTTGACGTTAATTTTGTCTGGCAGCCTTGTCCAATTCGCCGCAGCGCAGGACACAGATCCATTGAGAATCCTGATGACTACCGGTGGGGGCCCCTGGCACGATTATGAAACGCAAAAGGACCAGATTAGAGAGGGGCTGATGGAGCGTCTTTCGAACATCGAGATTACAACTGATTATGAAGGCGGCGATACGGTTACCATGGAATCAACCGATTTCTTTTTCTCGCGTCATTTGCAGGATGACTGGGCGGAAGAGTTCGACGTTGTCATCTACAACCACTGTAATCTTCAAGTAAAAGATGAAGACTACGTCAAAGGAATCATCGCCGAGCACGTCAAGCATCAAGTTCCCGCCGTTATGCTTCACTGCCCCATTCATCTCTATCAATATGCAAGGGGCGATGCAGCGGATGCCTGGTGGGACTTCACCGGTGCTGTTTCATACGCACACGAGAAGGAAAATCATCCCAATACCTCGCCGTACACGATCGAGGTTCTGGAGCCGCAGCATCCGATCATGAAGAACTATCCTGGTTCCTGGCGGACGCCTGCAGGCGAGCTATATCTGATCATTGATTTACATGACAATGCCACGCCGTTATCACAGGCCTACTCAGTGGAGACAAATTCCTACACTGAAACGGCCTGGACCCACGAACACGAAGGCATCCGGGTTTTCACCAGTTCACTGGGGCATCATAATGTTTCGATGGGCTCGGATGTGAACTTGAATCTTGTCGCGTCGGGCGTGCTTTGGGCGGCAGGGAAACTTGAAGAAGATGGTACGCCTGCGCCGGGATATGCAGGAGAGCGTGGACTTGGGTGGATTTCTCTCCTGGATGATACGCTCAACGGTTGGATTGAAAGCGGCGGTGTCGTGGACTGGAGTGCTGGTGCATGGTACGGAAGAGAAATGGACTGGCCGACCATCGCTGATACCTCGACCGGAGAATCGTTCCGAATTGACGGCGACACCCTGATTGTCGAGGGGGATCGAAGAAATCTGTTCTATGATGGCACGATCGCTGGCGGGTATTTCAAGAATTTTGAATTCAAGGTTGATGTCTATACCCATCCTGGGTCGGCTTCTGGGATCTATTTTCATACTCATTACGAAGAGGACGGACCTCCTGCCTTTGGATATGAGGCACAGATTAACGCCAGCCGGGTCGGTGAGAGCAAGACCGGCAGCCTGGTTGGGGCAAGCGAAGTGACGACCGCTCCACATCGCGATAACGAATGGTTCAGCTACCACATCAAGGTTGATGGCAAGAGGGTAACGGTAAAAGTGAATGGTGAGACGGTCAACGAATTCACCGAACCTGCAGATGCAGACGGGCCGGCCAGTCTTCACCGGGGCACGATCGGCCTGGAGTCCGTCGGCTCCGGCAGCCGTGTTCACTTTCGGAATCCGATGATTCGTTTGTTGCCGGACTAATCATTAGCGAAGATTACATGCGGCTGTTGTTATTCTTATGCAACGGCCAACATTAATCATTGCTGTGTTCCCGCATGCGGATCGCCTTGTCGTCGGCATGCTGCACCCGGGTAACGAATCCGGCGACCCCAACCGGGCGACAACAGGCCAACTGCCTGCCGGAACTGATTGCACCCGGGCAAGGCATCGGGCATACCGCGGCTCTGTTCTCACAGGGGTTCGGTATGCCGGGCAGTACCCCGGTGGCAGCCGCCATCACGCGACGATTGTCGCGCTCGTAGCGTTGGTAACCATCCGCAATTGACTCGCCGCGATTAGCAGTCGCCCATGACAATGTAGTCGTTGATGATATTTTCAACCAACTCCTGTTTGGCGCTGATCTGTTGCGGCTCCCCATTCGCGGCAGCAAGGTCACGCAATGCCAGGAAGTCCAGGTTACCCTCTTCGAAACGCTTGCCGTCACCGGAGTCAAAACTTAAGTAGCGGCCGAACCGCAATTTTGCGGATCGCGAATCACTGAGAACACGGTCTGCGATAACAAGCCCGCGTGCGAACGAGTCCATGCCACCGATATGGGCAATGAACAGGTCATTTGGATCTGTCGATTCTCTCCTTACTTTGGCATCGAAATTGAAACCACCTTTGCCAATACCACCGGCCTCAAGCACAACCATCATGCCATGTACGCAATCATACAAATCGCTGGGAAACTGGTCGGTGTCCCAACCGTTCTGTGGGTCCCCACGATTCGCGTCAACAGACCCGAGCAGCCCGGCATCCGCACACATGCGCAGGTCGTGTGCGAACGTGTGGCCCGCCAACGTTGCGTGATTCGCCTCGATGTTCAACTTGAAGTCTCCAGCCAACCCATGGTGACGAAGAAATCCGATGACCGTCTGTGCATCAAAATCGTATTGGTGCTTCATCGGCTCCATCGGTTTCGGTTCAATCAGAAATGTGCCTTCAAAACCATTTGCACGACCGTAGTCCCTTGCTTTCTCGAGGAACATCGCGAAGTGCTCTAGCTCGCGTTTGGTGTCGGTATTTTGCAGGCACGCATATCCTTCGCGGCCGCCCCAGAATACGTAGTTTTCGCCGCCGAGCTCTATCGTCGCGTCCATCGCCGCCTTGACCTGGGATGCAGCATAGGCCAGAACTTCAAAGTTCGGATTGGTAGCCGCGCCGTTCATATAGCGAGGATTGGAAAAAACGTTTGCTGTTCCCCAAAGCAACTTCATGCCGGTCGCTTTCTGCCGTTCCTTTGCGAGGTCGACAACCGCCTGCAGGTTTTTTTCCGATGCAGCAACGCTATCGCCTTCCCAGGCCATATCGAAATCATGAAAACACCAGTACGGCACATTGAGTTTTGTAAAAAACTCGAATGCGGCGTTCATTTTCTCGGTGGCATTCGCCAGTGGATCACCGGTGACTGTCCACGGGTGTACGCGGGTGCCCGGGCCGAACGGATCACCCCCGGTTGCGCAGAATGAGTGCCAATAGCAAACGGCAAAGCGCAAATGCTCCTCCATTGTCTTGCCGGCAACCACGCGTTCCGGATCATAGGTCTTGAATGCCAACGGGTTGTCGGAACCTGGCCCTTCGTGTTTGATCTGATCGACATCTGGAAAGTAGGGCTTGTCACCCGTAAGCACTGTACGACTCATGTTATTGCCTCATCTTGGATATATGTTCAGCTATAGAGCTCGGCGACTTTTTCGGCTGCTCGCTGATATTCTTTGTAAGTTTCAATGTAAAAATCGACCGCTGACGGACGCGGATCCAGACTCCGTTCTGGGTCCCGTTGCAGATGCTTACCGACCAGGTTACCCAAATCGTCGGGCCGGTCTTCGAGCATCGCCAGCGCCTGCAATGCGGCACCAAAACCCGCACCTTCGCCATGCTTGAGAACCGTAACCGGTGTGTCACAAATGTCGGCGACGACTTGTCGCCAGGTTGCGCTGTTCACGCCACCTCCGGTAAGTACGATCTGTTCTGCGGAAATTCCGAGTTCGGTCAATTCATCGAGGCCAAACCGAAGCGCAAAAGTCGCGCCTTCAACCGCCGACCTGAGAATGTTTTCGGTGCGCGTATTGCGACTGTCCAGACCCATAACGCAACCTTTTGCGTCGGGCAGGTTAGGCGTTCGCTCACCATTGAAGTACGGCACTGTAATGACGCCGTTGGCGCCTCTGTTCGAGGCCTCCAGTTGCGCCTCGAAACTCGCGATGTCAGCTTGCATCAGATTGCGCATCAGCTCTGTACTAACCGTGCAATTCATTGTGCACAATAATGGCAACCAGCCGCCTGTTGACGAACAGAACGCGGCAATATTGCCTTTCTTGTCGATGACGGGCTTGTCTGAAAACGCGTATACGGTGCCGGAGGTACCAAGGCTCATGGTGACGACGCCCGCGGCAACGTTGCCAGTACCCAATGCACCCATCATGTTGTCGCCGCCGCCAATCGATACCGGAATACCAGGGGGTAAGGTCAGGTCCTTTGCAATCGCCGGCAGCAATTCACCGATTGGACCGTTGTTTAGTGTTACGTCTGGCAGACACTCTCGCAGATCCCGATCGGGATCTATTGCGGCCAACATCTTCTCTGACCAAGTGCGAGTCCTGATATCCAGGAACCCGGTTCCTGATGCATCGCCAGCCTCCATTGTGCGCTCGCCCGTCAGATAGAAATTCATGTAGTCGTGCGGCAGCAGAACGGAGTCCATCTGAGCGTACAGGCCCGGGTGATGATCCTTAAACCAGCGAACTTTGGATGCCGTATAACCGGGTAAAACAGGATTGCCGGTTTCTTCGATACAAGCATCGTAGCCACCGAATGCGTCCATGATTGCCTCACATTCAGCGCCTGTTGACGTGTCACACCAGAGCTTGACCGGCGCCTGAACCTCGCCGGATTTATCCAGCGGCACGAAACCATGTTGCTGACCTGAAACACCTATTGCTGCGACACTCTGGCGAACATCTTTTCCGACTTGCTGCAAAGCTTGTCGCAGGGCATTTATCCACCAGTGCGCCTGTTGTTCTGCAACCCCGCCTTCTGTCTGGTAGATGTCGAGCGGCGCACTTTCCACAGCAACGGTCTCGCGAGCCAGGAAGTCATAAAAGACGACTTTGACGCTTTGTGTACCCAGGTCGATGCCGAGGACCGTTGACATAGGTTTGGACCATCCCTAGGTCAGTAGAAAGAAAACGTTTACATTTTAGACTGGGATGCGGTGCATTTACAAATGTAAATAGTCTGCTGCGCCTGAAAACATCTAAGAATAGGGCTTGCCAGGCACAAATTCGTAGATTGTGCGCTGTTGATAGACGTCTCCGGGTGCCAATCGCGCGGATGGGAAAGCCGGCTGATTCGGTGCATCAGGGAAGCCCTGGGCTTCCAGGCACAGTCCGGCGCGCGGTCGAAAAGGATCGCCGAGATAGTCGCCCGTGTAGAGTTGTAGTCCAACTTGAGTTGTGTGCAGGTGCATGGACAGACCGCTCTGCGGAGACGATAACGTGGCAACCTTGTGCAGCATTCCGTCGCCGTTTCTCAGAACGAAATTGTGGTCGTACTGTCGGTCTTGACCATCCTCTGAACGCGTTGTCCGCAACGCTGTGCGGCGACGCAGGTCAAATCTTGTGGCCTCTACCTCACGAATTTCTCCGCTCGGAATCTTGTCACCATCAACGGGCGTGAACTGGTCTGCTTCGATCTGGATGTCATGTGAATCGATCAACTCTTGCTGCTTGTCGAGATTAAAATAGGCGTGGTTGGCGAGATTCACGACCGTGTCTGAATCTGTTGTCGCTTTGTAATCAATGACCAGTGAGTAATCACTAACTATTTGATATTTAACAGTGACTTTCAGTTTTCCCGGGAAACCGCTTTCGCCGTCAGGGGACACATAAGAGCATTGGACCGCGGCTTCGTTTTCCAGCGAGCGCATCTGCCAAAAGCGTTGATGAAAACCGTCCCTGCCACCGTGCAGACAGTTTCCGGTCTCATTCGGATCTACTGCAAAGGCATTGTCGTCAATCGAGAAGCGCGCAGCACCTATGCGATTCGCGAAACGCCCTACCGTCGCACCCATGTAGAAATCGTCGTGCAAATAATCGTCGAGGTTCGCGTAGCCGAGCACGGCATCAACAACACCAGATTCTGTTGGCACGCGTATGGCCTGAATGGCCGCGCCAAAATTCAATAACGTCACCTCCATACCTGCGAGCGACCTCAGGGTTATTGCTTCGATCGATTTCGTTGCATCACCTGACTCCACTAAACTTTCCACTGGCTAAGGTCGATTGATCGATCAATTGTAAACGTATACCCTGCTAGCGGCAAAACCCACTAACTTCTTCCGGAGACTACCTGTGAAGCAGGCGTCAAACGATGCTGTTCCGCGACAAGAAGCTGCTGAAGCAGAGGACATGCCAGACGTATCCATCAAAGAAGTTGCGCGGCTTGCCGGCGTGTCGATTGCCACCGTCTCGAGATGCATCAACAATCCTGAAAAAGTCACCGCGAAAACGCGGCGTAAGGTTCAGGACGCAATTAGTCAGACAGGCTACTCGCCGAATAAATTGGCGCAGAGCTTTCGACGGGGTCGCACGAATATCGTTATGGTGGTGTTGCCGTCTGTAGGCGATCCGTTTTTTACTGCCGTGATGAACGGCATTCGGGGCGCGGCACGCGCCAAAGGCTACTCGGTCCTGATTGAGGAAACACAGCTCAACACAATGACCGCCGATGAGATTGGCGCGATGCTCGTTTCGAATCAGACAGACGGCATCATTCTGCTGGCCAGCATGTCACCCTTTGGTAACGAAGTTCTGTCAGCGAAGAGCAAACGCAGGCTGCCTATTGTTGTAGGCTGTGAAAATGTGTCGCCTGAATTGGCCAACTTTCCGAGCGTGCACATTGACAATATTTCCGCCGCGAAAGAAGCAACCAATTATCTGATTTCACAAGGGCATCAGCGTATCGCTATGGTATGCGGACAGGCGTCATCACTGCTGACAAAGGACAGGGAATTTGGCTACCGCGCCGCAATGAAGCAAGCCGAATTGGCGATAGAAGATGGCTGGGTTGTTGAAGGTGACCTCACAATTGCGGGGGCGCGAAAGGCCACTCGCATTCTGATGAATCATGGCAATAGGCCGACCGCGATTTTTTGTGCAAACGATGAAATGGCCATTGGTTGCCTTCACGAGGTCAAGTCTGCCGGACTGCAAGTCCCGCGTGACATTTCGATCATTGGGTTCGACGACATTCGCTACGCCGAAGTCACGGATCCGCCGCTCACGACGATCAGTCAGCCTGCCGAAGAAATCGGTGAGCGGGTCATGTACCGACTGTGTCGCCGCATCGAGGCGGGCAACGGCGCAAGTAGCTCACCTGAAATCGTGCCGCACAAACTGGTCATCAGGCAATCCGTTGCCAAACCAGCCAGCTAGTTGTTGACCTTTACCAGCAGTTACCGGCCTCCGAAGTCCTCGCTGCGGACAGGCTGAGCTTTTTCCCATTCGTCCCGATCGACGGTGCGAACCTTCTGGGTAAAGACAAAGACCCCAAGCTTGTTGCCAACCACCAAATCGAGCAGCCCATCCCCGTTGATGTCTCCACTTACCAGTTGCCGTCCGATACCGGCCTGGTCGTCGATTTGATGAGGCACAAAGTCGACCTGGCCATCCTTGCGCGTGAGCCGGAAATAGTAGACCACCGGGTCTTGTCGAGCGCCGGGGTCCTTGAAGTCGTGAGCCCGATAGGTCTTTCCGGTCACAATGTCTTTCAGGCCGTCGCCATCCATATCGGCAAGTTCTACGGCGTGGAGCTGGGAGAACTGAACCCCATAGGGGTTGTCGGTATTGGTCGCCTCCTTGCTCATAATGACGCGCTCCTGGAAGGTGATCTTGTCACCAGTTCGGATCTGTTCAAACCAGCTCAGTCCCCAACCGTGAGCGTCCAGGCTGGTAATGATGTCGTTGAGCCCGTCGCCATTCACGTCATAGGCATAAATATTGGCTCCCCCCTTCAACAAAATATCCCACGGGTCGTTTCCCTTCCGATCAATGAACGGGAAGGGGTGAAATGCCCAATCCGGATCGCCTTCCAGGGAGGCGGGTTGTTGCAACCATCCATTCCCGTGCATGAAGTCCATGCGTCCGTCGCCGTCGACATCCCCAATTCCCATTCCGTGGGTGTAGTGATGAATTTCATCTTCGTGGGTCGATATCGGGTGAAAGATCCAGGGAAGCGTTGGAGCGACAGGGTTCGGCGACACATAACCGTAATGTTTGCCGTAGGCCATTAACAGTTCAGGCATCCCATCGCCGGTCAGGTCTTTGAAGTCAGGCGCTTCGTTTTTAACACGGTCAATGACGAAGTGGCGCTCCCAGTGCTCCGGCCGCTCCGGCGGTTGACCACTGAAAGATTCGCCCGGGTTCTGGTACCAGTAAGCAGGGGTATTGGGAAGTCCCGCTGTCAGGACATCCGGCCAGCCGTCCGCATTGATATCGAAGACGTACGAAAAGAAATTGTCGTTAGAGTAAATCCCAAAATCGTATGGCAACCGCTTGGTCGGTGCGACCGCCGGATAGAATTCGTAACGGTGGGTGAAGTCGGGACCCAGCCACATGTGCGGTCCACTGACGATATCCTGGTGGCCATCCTGATTAAAGTCGCCGAAACTGGCGCCTTCCGACCAATAGACGGGGGTCAGTTCCTGTTTTTCAAATTCACGAATAACAAGGTCGTTGGCCTGAACGCAAACCGTTAAAGATAAGTATGCGAATATCAATGTTGCGATGCGCTGAATTCTGTTCATCTCAGTACCTCATCCGGGTCATCCCGGCTTTGCACCCTGGTGTCATCAAGCGTGACCGTAATGGCCCCGCTTGCCATCGGATAGCCAAAAAAATTCGTGCCTTTCAGCATCACCGCGAAAGACTGTTAATAATATTTCTTCGTCTTGAAAACGATTACATTACTCTATCGTACCTTGGATCCAGTCTGCAAATTATTCTACTGAATAATTCGTAGGCAACAAATGGTCATACGCAAGTAACAAGTAATTCCTTCTGTAAATAAACAGGTCAAGAACCGGATTAATGTTCATGCAGCGTTTCCCTTGCGGATTGCGTCGGACGCTATAAGAGACGGGTTCAGGCGACACCCGGTTCACCCGGACGCCCCCCGATCCCCTTTAGCATCAAATTGACTTTGCCGATCTGCAGGAAGCCCGTGATCTATTGCTTTTGATCGCCTCGTCTTCGTGCATCATTGATCCAGAAGGCGTCCCGCCCGCGCGGTGAAAACGTAGCTGGAGAAGAACTGGAACGCCAACTTCAGCAGAAAGATGCCAAAGAATCGCGGTGCGTTTCCGAACGAATTGTCGATCCGGAAGATTTTATATCTCGCGTGCAGAACGCCGCGCAGAGTTGGAACCGGCCGATTTGCGATTGGCAGGCAGCGCTCAATCAATTCGTCATATTTTTCGAAGATCGGGTGCTAGACTAAAATGCAGTTACAAAGCTTACATTGACACGCTCGCCGGGGAACCTCGACAACATGACTACTTTGAACCTGGTCGACTGGACAGTCGTTGGACTATATTTTCTTGTACTGCTGATCGTTGTAATCGCAGTAACGCGCAAGCAGCAAAACACAACGGATTATTTTCTCGCTGGCCGGAATGTCGGGTTCTTTGCGATCGGCGCGTCGATTTTTGCCTCGAACATCGGTTCGGAGCATGTCGTTGGCCTGGCGGGGCAGGGCGCGTCGACCGGGCTTGCCATGGCGCATTACGAACTGCATGCGTGGATCGTCGTGCTGCTCGCCTGGATCTTCGTGCCGTTCTACTACGAGTCGAAAGTTTTTACGATACCCGAGTTCCTCGAGCGGCGCTTCGGCCCGAAGCCGCGCTGGATGCTGTCGCTGGTATCGCTTGCGGCCTATGTGCTGACCAAGGTGTCGGTGACCGTTTACGCCGGCGCGGTGGTATTCAGTACGCTGCTGCCGGACACGTTCGGCTCGCCGCAGAATGCGTTCTGGGTTGGCGCGATCGCAACCGTCTTGCTGACGGGTCTGTACACCGTCGCGGGCGGCCTGCGCGCCGTGCTCTACACGGACTCGGTACAGGCCGTAATCCTTATCATCGGCTCGGTGGCGGTGACCTGGTTCGGACTCGACCGGCTCGGCGGCTGGGGAGAGTTGCGGGAGTTCACCAGCCAGAATGTCGCGCAGTACGCGCTGTGGCGGCCATTGTCCGACCCGGATTTTCCCTGGCTGGGGATCCTGATTGCATCGCCTATCGTTGGCATATGGTACTGGTGCACGGACCAGTACATCGTGCAGCGTACGTTGGCCGCCAGGGACTTGAAGACGGCGCGGCGCGGCGCCCTGTTCGGCGCGTTTCTCAAGGTCTCGCCGGTGATGATCTTCCTGATCCCGGGCCTGATCGGTGCCGCGCTAAACGCGCGCGGCCTGCTAGCGATTCCGCTGACATCGGGCGGCGGTCTTGCCGGCGACCAGGTGTTTCCGACCATGGTAACGACGCTGCTGCCGGAGGGCCTGCGCGGTCTTGTCGTTGCGGCGTTGATGGCGGCGCTGATGAGTTCACTGTCGTCACTGTTCAACTCGACGGCAACACTGTTCACCGTGGATATCTACGAAAAATTACGCCCCGCAGCAAGCCAGCTGCATCTCGTCACCGTCGGCCGCCTGGTCACCGTGGTCGTCGTGTTGCTCGGTCTCGCATGGATTCCGATAATGCCACTGATATCGGAGGGAGGTCTTTACCAGTACCTGCAGAACGTGCAGGGGTATCTCGCGCCGCCGATCACTGCAGTGTTCCTGTTGGGCCTGTTCTCGAGCCGCATCAACACTCGCGGCGCGGTGTGGGGACTCGGTCTCGGCTTCGTGCTCGGCATGAGCAAGCTCGTCATACAGGCCCTGTTTGGCGCAGGCAAGATCGAGTCGCCCGCATTGCTTGCGGCGATCGGTGACTTCAATTTCCTGTATTTCTCCGGTGTCCTGTTCGTGATCTGTGTTGTCACCATCGTCGTGGCCTCGCGGACCGACACTGCGCCGGATCGTGAGCGTATTCGCGGCCTGACTTATGACTCGATTGATCGTGCCGCGATGCGCGCGAGTTGGGATCGCAGGGATGTCGCCGCCACCGCGGTCGTGCTGGGGCTGGTCGCTGCAATATACCTTTACTTCTCGTTCTGGGTCGGCTGACGACGCGGCCGTGACCTGACATTGAAAGCCATTATGAATTGTGCTGGCGGCACAGGCGCCGGCGTTCACCGCAGTGGTAAGTCGCATCAAAAACTATTGGTTCGACTTCGGCGGCAATCGGAAGCTGATACAAACCGCGTCACCATGCTGTGCAGCAGGATTCGTCGAGGTGGACGGTTTTCCGCACCGCAGTGTCCAGACACTCGCGGCGACAACGTAGCGTTGAGACGGCGATGCACGGTTCTCGGCAGCGCTTATCAGCGCACAGCATGTAAACGGGCCATCAAACTTACTGATTTAAACGGCTACGATTCTTGGTCTATACGACTACGAACCAGTCGGTCGAGAGTTCGATCCGAGCAACGCATGGCGGTATCGACATACGCCGAAGACGCGCCGCAAGGGTGAATTCACGAAGTGAGCGAATCACACTCTCTGTGCGCGACCTACTGAATAGGGTACCCGACGCGGGCCATTTTTCGTTTGCAGATGAGCGGAACGAAATCTCCGAAGGTGGTTCATCCAAGGCCGGCACTGCCGCCCGACAGTCGCGAGAACAATGTGAGCAGCTTCCTGGATTCTCTTGAAATAGTTTCATATTTGTGAAACTATTTCTTTTATGGAAAATGATTTAACCGGGATTGACGGCACGTTCGACGCTTTAGCTGATCCGACGCGGCGAGCGATCGTCGAGCTACTTGTGCAGAAACCGCATCGCGCGAGTGAGCTCGCTGTTGCGACCGGGATCTCCCGGTCGCGCATGAGCAAACATCTCCGGGTTCTTCTCGACGCCGGCCTCGCCAGGGACGAGCGTCCACCGGATGACGCCCGGGCGCGGGTTTTCTACATGCGTCCGGAAGGGATTGGTGACGTGCAAGAGTGGCTCGCGAGGCTGCAGAAAGAGTGGGACGCCCAGTTGCGGTCATTTAAAAGACACATGGAAAAGAAGGGGAACGCATGAGCGATTCGATATCGTCATCTGTGGACGTTGCGGTGGACACAACCACTGCATTCAAGGTCTTTACCGAGGAGATCAACTGTTGGTGGTTGCAAGGACCCATCAATTTTCACGATGGCACGCAGGCCTACGAAAAACGCATTGAACCCGGCGTTGGCGGCAGGATTCTTGAAGTCTACGACTTCGCCTCCGGCGATGGACTGGAACTCGGTCGCGTCACCGCATGGGACCCTGGAACGCGGTTGGCATGGTCGAGCTCAATCGACGATGTCGTCACCGAGGTCCGGTTCGAACCGATTGACGGCGGCACGCGCGTTACGGTTATCGCAACGATCGCGGGTGAAGACAAAGGAGGCACGGCATGGGTCCGCATGACGCCGGTCTGGTTGGGCGGTTGGATGCAGAAACGCGACACCGAGCCACGCGAAGCAAAGCGCATGTCGCGATTGGGCCTCGCGGTGCACTACGAAGATCCTGTGGCTGCGGCGGCCTGGCTGTGCGATGTGTTCGCGTTAGAACCCGCCGGAAATATACCGACGAAGCAAGGCGACGAGTTCATGTGGATCGAGTTTCACGTCGGGAATGCCTCCCTCATGGTCTTCGACCGTGATGGCAACAAGGCGGCGGTGACGCATACCCCTTGGGTGTTTGTGGATGACCTGGACGAACGGTTCGAGCATGTTCAACAACGTGGCGCGGAGATCGTCAACGGCATCGAGCACCACGGCGCGCGTTGGTTTACAGCGGCGGATCTGGAGGGCAACCACTGGACCTTCGCTCAGGCTACACCCTGGATGCAGTCAACTTAGCGGAACCCTTGTAGTTTCTGACTCCGGAGTGCACGACTACGTTGTAGATCAGACACAGTCTCGGAGGAAGAGGTAACTGTGAACATGAGAGTGGGGGTATCGTGTTTCTATATCCGCTTCTGGCCAGAAGCGGACATCGAATCAGATGAAAACGCCGAAAACCTAGGTCCGCTTTCGGCCAGGAACGGTCTGTCAGCATCTTGTCATCGGAACCTTTGCCATCGGCTTTGATTTTCAGTTTCCGCCTGCCGCTTTTCTCGCAGCACCCAAGTCATACGTAACGTAAAACTCCGTTTGATACGCACCCCAAGCACCATTCTCGATCGCCAGATTTACCCGCCGCAAATGGTCGGGTGGAAATCGCAGGACAATGACCTGACCGATACCCATCATTACGTAGTGATCGACGATTTCGACACCCTCCGGCGGAAATAGATCACCAAACCCTGACGCGTCAAGCAGGACGCGACGTTCTACATTATTCATCGACTGGTCGTGCTTGAGAAATACGGTCAATAACATCGTATCTTTGTCCGCTAATAAGGGCCCCTGGTTCTGTGCAACGCTGACGTTGCTGATCAAGACAATCATTAGACCTACTGTAAGTAATGTTCGATTCATGACCTGCTCCACGCTAATTACCATTTGCCAAATCTACTGTCCGGCGGTGATTCCATTGTAGTGCCTTGGTGACGTGACCGGTTGCAGTTGAATATCATCATTGGGAACACCGGGAGCCGCTCAGCACGTAAGAAATTCTACCACCAGAGTGTCTGATTCCGGGGTATACCGGATACTCGGCACTCAATGCCGCGAGCGGCTAGTATCGGCGATAAGCAACCGGCCGCTAATTCTGTTTCCTATTTCAGCAACCCCAGGGTCTGCATGCAATTGCCGTTGGTACTCGGCATCGTCCATGTTTCCACGGGACTCAAGAATCAGCCCATCCTCGCTCAGAGTCCATTGCTCGAAGCCTTTGAGGTCAACTGGATTCCCGGTACCGCCCGGACCCGTATTCGTGCCGGTCCAGTGCCAGTGGAACTCTACGAACTCATCAGACTGACAAACCTCGACCAATCGGATGAGCATGTCGGGGAAGGCTGACACGATGCTCCCAGCGGTTTCCGCTATCGTCTCGCGACCAACTGATCGTTCACCATCGTTAATTCGGAACGTGCGGTCTTCGGCAAAAAAAGACGCGAATGCAACTGGGTCGCCATTGCTCCATGTGCCTGCGCAGCGGGTGGCAAATTCAGTCAAGCCGGTCCCATTAGTTGACTCGTCGGGCGACTCGCACGCCGACAACAGCATGGATGCAGCGATCATCAGTGCCAGAACATTCGCTGAGACCTTCCACATGTGATTCCCCAAAGTTCGCATAGCTTGCTATTGTGAACGAACGCTTCGGGTCAGCAGCGGCCTCTAAACAGTTTGGCAGGCCAGCGGCTGGTTTCGGCGAAACGCAGCCACGCCTGATGTCACTAATTTCTCGTTGAGCGGAAATACCAAACTGCCCCACCAGCCAGAAGGAGTTGGACGAAAAATCCGATTATTAGAAGCATAGGAGCGATGAACTGCGGTTCGTAGACGGTATTGTGCCAGTCCATGCCTGCCGCCTGCATTTGTCCTCTGACGTTTAGGGCCCCTTCCGAAGTCTTGGCGTACATAATCAGGAAAAACGCTGCTGCGACACAGTAAAGCGCTGTCACTAATCTGAACAGCGTTGGACTCAATTCGTCGCCCTTGAGGTGTGCAACAACTAATAGCGCCGACGTTGCAGATAAGAATGCCACAAACACCGTCACCGCAAAGTTCAGTAGCGTTATCCAAAGATCTAAAAGCTCGTATTCGCTCATTCTTCTTTTTCTGATATTTCGCTGTGACCGCAGTCTGACCAGCGAGCGCATGTCCGCTTTAAATCAAGAGCGGCCTGTCGGTAGTTTAGCAAACCAGTGGCTGGTTTCGGCCAGGAGCAGCCGGTGATCCTCCACATGGAGCTGGTTCTTCGCGAAACTTAAAGTGAATTCTAGAAGATGTTTCCGCGGTAACGTGGGACGTCTGCTTTTACCAATACCAGCCGCTCAGCGATTCTTACTCGATCTGCCGCTTTCGGCCAGAACCGGACATTAGGGCCAAACTGCATGGTCCGAATTAGCGCGGCCACAATATTCGGCCACAAGCGGTCATTCACTGGCTTCTGGTCGCTCCGCAAAATGCAGCAAGACGCCTGTCGGGTCCCACACATAGGTGACAATTAAACCCCACGGCTTGAGTTCAGGTTTAGCCACTTTAGTCCCTGCAAATTTTTCGGCCAATTTAATAGAAAGAAAATGTTCGTACCACTCTTCCGCTGAATTGACCCAAAAATGAAGCATCACGCCTTGCGCGTAGTTATTGTAATTTCTGGGTGATAACAGGAAACGGTAGCCAAACTGCGTATCCACTTCGCAGACTTCATCGGTATCCCAGTTAATCTTGAAGCCCATATGTTCGTAAAACGACTTTGACACCTCATAGTCGTTTGAGGGAACAAACGGTTTGAAGTCCAGAATTTCTCTCATAACTTAGCTGCGCCTTTTCGCTGTTTGCCACTAACGATCTTAAACCTAATGCAGGTTTAGCAAGATGTAAGCAATTGCGACCAGGATGAAATAGAAAATCGTTAGCGCTATTCCGAAGGTTGATGCAAGTCGTCGTGACCTATCCGGTCTTGGGACAGACCGCGTGATTGCCATAGAAATCATACTCAATTGTGAAACAAACATTACTGCCCGAACAATCTGTCCCTCGGCATTCCCAATTCGACTCATGTCAAACAGATAGGGAATGAAGATGTGCTGTGCAATTTCAGCAATAGGCGCCCCAATTCGCATACCGAAACTTAAGAATAGCAGGATGAAAATCCCGAAACACACTGTAATCGGATTTAGCCAAGCTGATTTTGAGAGATTGCTAAAATCGTACATTCGAGTATTCGATATGGTATCCAAAAGAGCGTCTGCTTTAGGTCATTAGCGGCCCCTCAGCATTTTATCACTCCAGCGGTTGGTTTCTGCCATAAGCAGACAGTTTGGCTTAATACTCCCCAGTGGCAGCTAGCGGCCGGAAGCCGCCAGTATTTGCATTGCGTAACGCGATTAAGCCCAGTCTTTGTTTTCGATGAAAGCAAATAGTGCTGGCTTTTGTGCCTCGTGTTTCTCTACCTTCTCCGCCAGCCGCTGAAACCACTCCCATGGCGTTTCACGACCGAGATCCTCTCTCAATTCGCGGACATAATTATCGGCAATATTCCATGGGTGCAATATCGGATGACTAAAAAAGTCACAGTCCAGATCCATGTCTATCTGCCGACGATGCACCATAATTCCCAGACTCTCCCAGGTTGCGAAGTAAGCAAATAGTAACGGCAAGTTATCGCCAAAACGGTCATCCAGTTGCTATCTGGACAGACCAGTGGGCACGTCAAAAGTTGACAACATCATCTTTGTAAATTCGACTGTCTGAAACGCCCTTATTAGCTCGAACGCAGCTTCTCTCTCGTCTCTTTTCTTCGAGTGTCGAAACTGGATGTTCAGCGAAACTAGTGAGGCAAGGATGCAAGGGACACCGATATTTCGGCAACAGAAGCCTGATCCGATAACATCATGTCAAATTTTCAACATTGGCTGTTTACCGCCAGATACTTACGAAGCAGACCACTCCGGACCACCAGTGGGTATTTTCGAGTGAGTTTCATTAAGCCGTTGACCCATGCATATGCGCAATTTTCCACTCACCGTCCTCCTTAATCAAAGTCATGGAAATATATGTCTGGTAAATTGGACGCGGCGCCGCATTGCCAGGTATGACTTCGTACATTCGTTTAAAACTTACGACAGCGGCATCATTTCCATATACACGCACAATTGGCGCTTCAATAGTGACGATGACATCCCATTTCGGATCCAATTTTTGTACTGCAGCTCGCTTCGCCAATTGAACTCGCAGGTTCTGTGCCTGATCAGCGCGGCGCCACATCTCAAATACTTGAATCCGGTCACTCGTTACCAATGCAGCCTGTGCCGTTAGGTCACTTTCTAACTCCGCCCACTTGTGCACAACAGCGAGCACGTCGTCAGAGTCGTCCGCGACAGCGCCGAGAGGCGCAAGCAACGCAAAGAAAAAGATCGTTAGTACTCGATAGTTCTGGCTCAGATTCTGCATGATAGTTTCCTATAAATAGTATTTTTGTTGATTGTTTGGAATTGGGCGTGCTGGCCGCTTTGCGTCATTGGCGGACAGTTTAGCTCAAAATCGCGTAGTGACTGCTTGCGGTCAGGTGCGGACGTTGCGCGGCTTAGAAATTGACTCTGACCCTGCATTATCTGCTTTTTCAGTCAGTGATGGTCATGGGTTTCGGGAGCCTCGAGTGATGGGCCTCTGCGTGGACCACCCCGCGGAGGGCCACCACCTGGCGGCCTGCCCCGTTGGTCGACAATCGCACCTGCAAAGCAAGTCAAGACGCCGTTGAGTTCCGGGGGCCGCGCGTGGTAATGGTAGCCGTAAGCGTCTGTCGAATGACCGTTGCAGGTATCCAGGTCTGCACCGGACATCGGGCTGTGGATGGTGTAACCGTCCAGGGCTAAGGCAAAAGGCGCCGTCTCGCCGTGGGGCGCGACTCCGACCTCACCGCATCCGGTTGCTGCGTGCATATGGTAGCCCTCAAACGGGTTCACGTGGCCGCCGCAGTCATCGAACGCTGCAATCGTGTAGGCACCGAGGATGGCGTCGACCGGGGCGGCAGCGTCGATCCGGACGCCGTTGAACGTTACGCCAAGCGGTGGGGCCGCGCGGGTCCCTGTGTTTCGTCGAACGGGCACCACGGGGATCCGCACGGTGGTTGTGATCGGTTCACCACCTTCGAGCCATTCCATACGTCCCTCGACGCAGTAGTTTTCGTATTCCTCCGCCACGTCGGGGCGTGCGGCCGCTTCGAAGGCTTCTTTGGTGCCAGTTACGCGCACACGGCCTTTTTCATCGTGGAGCATCCAATGATCGTCGTTGTAGATTTGGGATAAATTGAGAATGAACTGGCCTGTAATGTCGTAGAGGTTCTCACCGTCCAGCCAGATGCCAACTTCGGCCTCCGTCGCCGCCGTGCTCCCTGGACAGAATGGGCCCACGTCGTAGTTGGCAGGCGAACCTGCCACGGTGATTTCGTAGCATGATGTGGCCGTCCCGTCGGACAGTGTGCATTCGACCGTCGTAATGTCCTGAGTCAGTGCCCCGGGCACAAATAAGTGAATCGGTATTTCTTTGCCCATGGGCTCGGGGTCAGTTTCGTCTGGAGAACTCGTGCAGCCGGCGAGAGCGACGAGACAGAGCATGGAAGCGGCTTCCAGCTTATAACTTGTTAGGATCAGTCTTGACCATGGCATTGAACGTTTCCAAGAACAGTGAGGTGGACTAAGGATACTGGGCAGAGGGCGCAACTACACTGCCTCCTCAATATAATTATGTGGCGGCACTGTAATCACGCAATGCGACGCATGATTGTTGTGGGATGCAAACGACCACAATGGGTCAGTAGCCGTCATTCTATCTCAAATTGCCCGGGCGACTGCTTCCGGCCAGAAGCCGCAACTCGATCGATGCTAGTTTTCGGAAGAATGGCTTCTAAGCGCTGCAGCTTCAATTGGCGAGCGCAACACCTAATGTCTAACTATAGAGAGGCCGCTGTTGACCCTTTCTTTGCATTCATTCTGAGCGGCAGCCTGGCCCGATGTGTACCGCTCAAACGCCTGCTACAAGCAGCCGTTTACCAATCTCGATTCTTGCCGAGTTTCCGATAAACAGTTAATAAACCAATGAAAACGTGCATGTAAATAGATCGGTAACGTCGTCACAACCGCACGAATTCTTAAGGCGAAACGGCGAACTGTCACCAGAATTTACGGCGCGTTGACCGTAGGGGCTTGCTGTGATTGTTCAATCGATTTGTACCAAACGAATGCTATCACTACTGTCATGGTCGGATGCGCAATCAAAGATGCCCAGGTGTAGGGCACCCAGTCCATCATGAAGGCCCGGCCCATCATAGGTGCGAGAATACCTTGGGCAATGAACCAAAGAATGACCCCCCAAATTAGGCCGGCGGCAACCCACGGGAGGCGCGCCAACATTGTTCTTCGCAACAGCACGTACCCAGTTGGAAACACGATAGCGCCGACGCACAAGTGAAGCACATAGGCGGTTGTGTAACTCACTTGGACACCCGTGAAGGTCTTGATGAGGCCGATGACCAGATTAGCGGGTTCCATTTGAAAGCCAAACAATACAGGTGCAAGCAAAAGGCCGAAAGACTCAAATACAATTTCCGCTGTTACCCCTGCTATCAGAAGAACGGCTATTAGTGGCAGTGGCTCAGAGAAGGTGTTCATTTTTTTGTCCTTTCGTTGGATCCTGGTCACGTCGTTCTCGCCGAAGAAGACGTGCTCTACGCCGCCTTTTGCCAATCGAACTTCCGGGCAGGAGCATCGATCGGCGTGTTGGCCAGGTGGTTCGTGTAATTCGACATCACTTTCTGAGAGACGCCAAGGATGACTTCCAGAATCTGACGTTTTGTGAATCCCGCATTCAGGAATGCCTGCACCGCGCTGTCGTCAACGTTGCCGCGATCACGAACGACCCTCAGCGTAAACGTGCGCAGGGCTTCTAACCGGCTGTTGGGCAGCGGCGTTTCATTGCGCAACGCATCCGAGATGTCGTCGCCAACGCCCATGCTCTTCGCAATGAGAGTATGACCGGGAACGCAGTAATGGCAGTTGTGTTCCACATTAGCCGTCTGCCAGACGACGGTGAGTTCGTCCTTGTCAAAGCTGGAGTTCGCAAATAGCTCATGGGCTGTCTTGTACGCTTCAAGAAGAGCGGGTGCCTCAGCCATGACCGCATGGAGGCCTGGAGTCCTTCCGAACGATTTCTTCGAGTCGGCGAGCAGCGGTTTGCTGGCGTCTGGGGCGGTGTTTTCGGTGTGCAAGGTGAATTCAGTCATGATCGTTTCCTTTTAGAGTCAATAGGGTTTGTACCGATTGGTTTAGACTAATCGGTTTAAACTGATCAGTCAAAACCTTTCTCAAGAATCGGGCGAATTGAGCCTTGGGAGACTGCCAGAAACGGCCAGAATAGCAGGTTTTCTGCAGGTTTGTTGGTTTGGCGGGCTTCTATCGATCACGCGAATGGTCTACATCAGTTTGTATCGAATGGTATAGACATGCTATAAAGAGACCACACTGGAACTAGAGAAAGGATGGCAATGCCCTGGGAAAAGTCATTTGATGAAGAAGCCGCGCTTGAGAAGGCCATGCTGGTGTTTTGGGAAAAGGGCTTCGAGCCTGCGTCTATCGCAGACCTGATCGAGGGAACGGGGATCAACCGTGGCAGTCTTTACAACGCCTTTGGCGGTAAACAGAAATTGTTCGTCAAAGCTCTGAAGAAGTACGATCGGTATCGTCAGGATACGTTGGCCCGATTGGAAGCATTGGACGATCCGAAAAAGGCAATCACTGCGCTTTTCGATGACGTGGTCACCAAGGCCGTGACTGATCAGGATCGCAAGGGCTGCTTCTTGTTCAATACCGCGTTGGAGATCGGCAGCCACGATAAAGAAGTAAAAGAGATCGTTAGCAATGGCGTTAGAGAGAATGAAGCCTTTTTCCGACGTAGTATCGAGGTGGGGCAAGCCCGAGGTGTTTTTCGTAAGGATCTTGATCCTGGGGCCACGGCTAAAACTCTATTGGCCTTGATCGTCGGTATTCGTGTTCTCGGCCGCGGCGTGTTTACAGAGGCGGCCCTGCGGACGATTGCCAACGAGGCGAAGCGACTAATTGCATGACATTCGAGTAGCAAGAAATGATTGTGCGACAGAAGTTGCCAGTGGCAAGTTTTGGCCGAAACCAGCCCTTGGGCTGATAAACTGGTGAGAGGCCGCTTTTGACCGGATGGTCTTGCCTGGTTTTATTGGGCACCTGAGTTAAGTCCAAAGGTCCGGTTTTCGAAGCGGACAGGACTGATATTTCCGTCGTAAACATGCCGGCGTTCTCGGTTTTAGAAGCGTTAGATGTAATCGAACACATCGCTGCACCGCTTTCTTCGGGTCATCGTGCACCTCCGTAGGCCAAGTTAGACCTAAATGCAGGTGTTCACTAAACCTGAGCAAGACCACAAAGCAGCCATTCGAGCTAGTCGTGCAATTGAACCGTTATCGCGTATTGAAAGGGAGACCACTCGATGTCGACAACAGATGAAATGGGACTCACCGCCGAGGCGGCGAACGGCTATGAAGAGTTCTTCGTTCCAGCGATTTTCGACCAATGGCCTCCGACCATGGTTGCTGCTGCGGCGGTCAGCAAAGGCGACGACGTCTTGGACGTAGGGTGCGGAACCGGTGTATTGACACGTGCGTTAGTGCAGCACGTAGGAGACGGCGGTAGCGCAACCGGTTTCGATCTTAGTGAGAGCATGTTAGGCGTAGCGCGAAACCGCTGCCCTGACGCGACCTTCAAGCAAGGAAACGTCATTCAACTTCCGTTTGACGATCAGAGTTTTGATGCGGTGATTAGCTCTTTCATGCTGATGTTCGTGTCTGATCCAGAAAGAGCTCTCAGCGAAATGCAGCGCGTTCTCAGGCCCGGCGGTCGCTTGGTTATTAGTGTTTGGCAAGGACTGGAAAACAACGTCGTTTATCGCGACTTGGTCGAGGCGACTCGCGAGGTTGCCGGTGATGATTCAGCAGACTCGATGGCATGGCCGTTTACGATGGGCCAAGCGGGCAGATTGGAAGGCATCTTCAAGTCTGTCGGCATGAGAGGCGTCGCCATAAGTGAACATGACGGAACTGCAACTTTTCCCTCGGTCGAGGACTTCGTGGCGACAGAGATTCAAGCATGGCTGTTGGCGGATAGCGTTGACGTAGATCAGATCAATGCGATGGTGAAATTGTTGCGAACCAAGTATCCGCCGTTCGAGAAAGTCACCGGCGAGGTTAGCTTCCCTCTCAATGCGCTTGTAGGCAAAGCGATTACAGTTTAGTAATCGCAGCTCTTCAGGTGCTCTCTTGGCGACCGCTTGTGGCCGATGCCAGCCGCTGGGCTGCTAAACTACTGAGAGGCCGCTATTGACTTGAAGCGGCCAATTGGCTTATCAGCACTACAGGACGAAGGTAAGGTAGGCTTCTTGGTCATGCTCAGCAAACATATCGTCGCAACAGCGCTCGTGATCGTCGGGGTTATCCATTTGTTGCCGCTGTCCGGTGTTACGGGAAGCGCGCGACTTGCCACCTTGTATGGGATCCCATTCGATGAACCGAACTTGGCAATTCTCATGCGTCATCGCGCCATTCTTTTCGGTCTACTTGGGCTCTTCCTGATTTATGCGGCGTTTAGACCATCGCTGCAAGTCCTGGCTTTTTTCGCTGGGTTTGCCAGTGTCACCTCTTTCCTTTGGCTGGCGTACAGCACGGGACAATACAACAAGCAGGTCGCCACGGTTTTTGTGGCCGACGTAATTGCGCTCGCTTGCCTGATCATCGGTGCTATTGCCTGCTTTATACGACGCACTACGACAGAATAGTTCGCTATTGGCCGAAAGCAGACCACAACTTTTCCCGGTTTCTCTAAACCTGAATGGCCGCTTTCGGGAAGAGCGGTCCTGCAGATCTTCCGACGAACTATTTGTAATCAGTACGTCCGCGGTTCGGTGGAACCGTGCCGTCTCCGGCGCTCGCCCTCGTGCTGCTCGGATCGCTACGCGTTCGCCTTATCATGCGCAGCTAGTCCTACTTGATTTCAATTATCGATAGTACATGGTTGGCTGACTCCCAAATTCTGGAAAAAGCGGCGCAGCAGGGCTCCGCCGTGCAGCCGGTTGTTCGGACGCGGTCCCTAAAACATCGCTGAAAAATTGTTCGATATGAATTTCGAGATTGCCGTGGCACAAGCTCTATCGCAGTTGGCGGGATTCCCGGGCGGCATATCCGTCTCAATGTAGTCGATCAACTCGAGCTCGTTGAAACAGTCGACAACGCCGCACATGTTGTTATCCACTGGAGCAATGACGAACGGGTACTGCGGTGCACCCTGACCGACGTTGCCATGGCAACCGTTACAGTTGTTACCGGCTCTCTGGTATTCCGCCATGCCAAAAGCAAGAATATCGTCGTCGCGATTGATTACCGAGACGTCCGCTACATCGGCGGCGTTCAGCGCATCGTATGCCGGATCAGCACTGCTGGGATCACCGGAGACGATCGTATAGCCGACATCGCCGTCGATATCCGCATCGTCGACTCCTGCCAAAACGACTGTCTGCGGCGTATCATAGTTGATATTGGTGAACGTCACCGAAGCCGCTAAAGGAAATCCCTCGGCTGGATTGTCACTGCTGAAGGGTATGACGACATCGGCCGCCGGCTGGGTGTTCAGTTTTACCGTGAAACTCGACACTCCTGGGTTGGTACCGGCTTCGACAGTTTGCAGTCCTTGTGTCGGCGAAACGATTACCGCCGGCACCACGCCGAGATCATTGTCGTTGTTCGTGACGATGACATCGTAAGGGTCGGCGTTGTTGTAGTTGCCATCGGCGCTTATGGCCGGGGATAGGATGATCGTATAACGTACTGGACCATCGAGATCGTTGTCGGTAAGGCCGAGCACGGTCACCAATTGAGGCACCTGAAAATTTGCGGCGTTGAACACGAGTTGAGCTTTGTCGGCACTGCCTTCCGTGGGGTCCGAACTGGTCACACCGATAGTGACATCAGCAGTTGGTTGCGACAGCAGCGACACCATGAATGTCGCCGTCAAACCGTTTTCGTCGGTCGTGAGACCGGATGTAGGCGAAACTATGAATCCCGCGTTGCTAATAGAATCGTTGTCCACGTTGGTCAATTGTACGGGAGGAGCCGTTACGCCTGAATAATCCGCATCACCGCTGATCGCCGGGGTAAAAACGATGCTGTAGGCGATGTCCCCGTCGACGAATCCATCGTCGACGCCCGTTACGATGATCGTTTTCGGCTGATTCCAGTCGAGACGGCTGAACGAGACCGAGAAATCATCGAGTATTCCTTCATTAGGATTGCTACTGCGTAGCCCAATAATTACGCCGCCATTCGGCTCAACCGTTAGCCGCAGCGAGAAGCTCGCGCTGCCACCATCTTCGCTTGTTGAAATTTCGTTCGCTGCGGTGACTGTTATGCCGGCGAGCTCTCCAGAGCCGCCACCTGTATTTCCCCCGCCATTACCACTGCCGCTGCCGCCATCGATCCATTGGTCCATCATGAACTTGGCGATGTCGTTGGCACACATTCCGTCCGTAGTACCGATACAGGTTCCTGCATCCGTTTGTGGCATCGCATCGGCAATTTTCGCCGTTAGAATCCCGATATCGGCACACGTTGAACAACTGGCGCTTGAGTTGATCGGCGTGGGTGCGCTCGCCGAGCCTTCTCCATTCAGGCCATGACAGCCGACGCAACCGTATTGGTCATCGTGATCTGGGCCGCCCTGAAAAAATTCGGCGCCACTGAGTACGACCGGGTCCGAAGAGTTGACCACGGTCGTGGGAGTAGCTGGTGGTGGCGGGGTGGTGGGATTACCCGTTGGTGGAGTGGTGTTTTCATCACCACTTTGGGAAGTGCATGCGGTTAACACTACTAACAGCGTCGCCAACAGCGCAATAACGGGTTTTGGATTCATTTGTTCTTCCCTGAACACGCTTGATTTCCAGCGATGAGTAAAAAGACATCTTGGTGATGACGAGACCGAAGCATCGATCGCCACTATGATCTCAACATTCGGTGCAACAATTTTGCACGGGATGCGAATAACTTGAGCCAGTTCTCACTTTTTGGCGAATACCCTTTACATATTTTCACAAGACAGGCGGGGTGGTTGGGTGTTTTGTAAAGTCAATCGAATCGAGAATTCGTTCGAGATTTGTTTTCTGACTGTGATGACCATCACTCACGAAGCCGAGCGTGGATCACAAGACGGGTTAGATTCGGATAGTCGGGAGCACGAGCAAGAACGACGAAACGTCATCTGAATCGGTGACGTTTTCCTTTTATCTTGCGTGGGACGATGCCGAATACGTAATCTGAATGACTACTATGGATAAACAGTAGCGGTCTAATCGAGCACCGCTTCAAAGACGATCGCAAAAGCAGTTCCAGGGGCCAAACTGGTGGCAATTCCCGTTACTGTCATGCCAGCAATACTGATTCCAAACGGGTCGGATTCATCGGCGCCGGCATCGTTTTCATCCTCAGGCGTCACTGCTCCTGTGCAACTTGTACCGGAGAGCATAGAGCCAGCAACGTATGTGACATCTGAGGGTAACGGGTCAGTGGCTATCAGTGACTCTGCCGTTGTTTGCCCAATATTAGTAGTCAAAATACAATAGCGGATTGTCGCTCCGGGAATGGCCTTCGGGTTCGTCAGGTTGACTCCATCATCAACAACTTCCAGGGTTTTGGCGACGACCAGACCAGACCTTGTATTGGTATAGGTGCAGCCTATAGCTGTTTCTCCCGCAGCAATGGTCAAACCATCCGCAAGATTTGTATCTGCCGCGCCGGCGCATGCCAATGAGGACAAATAGTTTGCCGCGTTGGTACCTGCGAGCGTTTCTGCGAACTCGAGCGTATCCCCGAATATTGCCGGTGTAGGTGTTGCATCCGCATCAATCTCGTAAGCGCTACCTGCATCGGAACTCAGCGTATCGACAACTAAACCACCATTCGAAATGGTGATCGTGGCGTCATCGCCAATGGCGGCGCCTATCCACTGTTTGTTCAAGGTCACAAGCGAATCATTATCAATGATGCTGTAGGTTGCACTTGCCTGCCCACTGCCACCGCAGGTGCTGCTGCTTGATATTGTGTATTCCGCAGGGACGGGCGTGATCGACATTTGGACGGTTTCAGTGCTTTCGACATCAGTGTCATCGACGATAGCGATTCCCAGCGGTATCAGCTCCTGAACATAGTTGCCGACAGGAACGCTGACGTTAAAGGTCGCTGTACCACTTGGGGTAGTGTAGTCATCGCCCAGCGTCGCAGTGCCACCCGTAATATTGACGACAACATCAAATGCCGTCACCACATCGCCAGAAATTACAACATTGAGTAAGTCCATGCCGGGAACAGTTTCGGATCCCGAGGCGGCAGCACCATCAAATTCCAGAAAGGGAGTCAGAACGATTGTAATTCCATCCAGAAAGTTACCGTAACTGCCTGGGTCTGTCGTTCGGAACTGAACCCGCTGAATTCCGGACGGCCCCGTATAGGAAACACCCGAAGCGCTATTTAGATTCCAGCCCTGGGGCACTGTAGATGCCTGGCTTCCCAAGACCTGAATTGTGGTGCCAGTACTATTCGCAATCTCAAAAGTCGTGTTCTGTACAGGTGGTCCACCTGAGCGGGCCCGGTGTGCAAAAGTCCAATTAAAAACATCGCCGTTAACCAGGCAAATCTCCTGATAGAGCGCACCTGGCGAGTGAGCGTTTAGTTCAGCGTGGACAGCCCCCTGATAAGAAGTCACACCCTGAAAGGAGCTATCCCATAATTCAATAACCCCGGTCGTGCTCAACCATCCGGGTACGACAGTATCTGGGAATGGTTGCCAGTTTGGCGTGCCCGGTCCCCGCGGATCATTGTTTTCAAACCCAGTATTGATAACTGAACGCTGGTATTGTGCGCAGGCGGTCTGGGGGCTGCACAAAAGTGCACCGCAAACTGCGATAGCTAACAGCGAAAAGGCTTTCATGTGGCTACTGTTGAATTACTTGTGGTGAATTAATGGAGGACACAAAGGATTAAACCAAGCATGCAAGATTCCAGGAAATCGAACACAAAGAGCACCTATCGCGGCCACAGTGTTAATCTGCTGTTCAAAGCTAATTTGGTCGACTTATTAGCCAGTCTAGCCCGCTCAACCACCCAAAAAGGTGATGAAAATCAAGTTTCAATCAAAAACCATCGCATGCAAAGAGCAACTTGTATCGACGAGCAAATAGAGGTCGGATTGCAGTTCCTGCTGGAAACACGGTTCGACCCCTATTTCCCGGCGGGCCGCTTTGGTCAGGAAGAAAAGTTGGGAAAGTCACTCCAACTAATGGCCGTATATGGCCGAAACCAGCCGCCTATAAATGCTCGATTCGACCAATCTTTGCGTTTGCTCTTGGGAATAGGGGACACTCGATCGCCTCAGCCGTGGGCAGGGCTCGGCAACCGTGGTGCAGCAAGATTTCAGGAAAGCATTGCAGGTTGCTGATTGGGGCCTCGACCCGCAGAGTTGACCTCCAATGTCCTGATACAGTCGGAATTGGCGGTGACAGGATGATTTCGAAGCACCGTAGGTAGCTCATCCGAGCCCGACTTCGTCGGCCCACGGGCGCACGCTTGTCAGCGATGTGCAAGAGCGGCGCAGGCCGCCTTGATACACATACAACCCTCTTCGAGCTCTGGCGTGCTGACGCCGTACGAAACCCGAAAGTAGGGCGAAAGGCCATAAGCGCTTCCAGGCATTACAGCAACTTCAGCTTCTTCCAGGAAATAGCGCGCAAGATCACGATCAGTCTCCATAACAGTCCCGGCAGGCGTTTTCTTTCCAAGAAGCTCCTCGCAATTTACATAGAGGTAATACGCGCCCTTGGGTCGGTTACACCTGAGTCCGGTGGTTTCGTTGAAAATCGAGACGGCCAGGTCCCGGCGAGTCCGGAGGATATCGATCTGCTCGTCGTTGAACGCGAGGTTATCGTTTAACGCTTTCACTGCGGCCCATTGACTGATTGTAGATGGTGCCAGCGTTATTTGAGACTGGATAGTAATCATGCGCCGGATCAATTCCGCATTTGCGGCACCGAACCCGATGCGCCAGCCTGTCATTGCATAGCTCTTTGAACATCCATTCACGGTCAGGATGCGGTTCTTCAGATCGGGCGCAACGCTGGCAAGCGTAGTGAATTCCACGTCATCAAAGACAACATGTTCATAAATGTCGTCTGTCATGATCCAGATGTCCGGATAGTCCCGCAATACGTCGGCCAAAGATTCTAGTTCGGGGCGCTCGTAAACTGCACCCGTAGGATTTGATGGGCTGTTAATGATCACCCACTTGCTTCGGTCAGTGATCGCATCGGCAAGAGCGCGGGGACGCAAGATATAGTCGTCTGCCTCGTCGGTCTCCACAAATGCCGGCTCTCCGCCACACACCCGGACAACATCAGGATAACCAGCCCAGTATGGCGCCGGCAAAATGACTTCGTCACCCTGGTTGAGCGTCGCCATCAGCGCATTGAAAATTACCTGCTTTCCGCCGGTGCTGGCGATGACATTTTCGACCGCGTAATTCAGCTTGTTATCACGTTTGAATTTTTCGCAAATCGCCAGCCGCAGTTCGTGAATGCCTGCCAGGGGCGCGTACTTGGTTTCACCCGCGTCAATCGCATTCTTGGCGGCCAGTTTCGCCTCGATATGCGTATCGAAATCGGGTTCGCCTACGCAGAGTGTGATCACGTCCTTACCCTGACGCTGCATTTCTTTCGCCAGGCTCAGAAGCTGGGAGGCCTCTGCTGGAATCAGCGATTCAAGGCGGGTCGCATATTCAGGCATGAACGTTTCTCCTGCAATTCCATTATCCAGTTCGTATAACCGATCGAAGTGTGACACTGATCACTCAGAAGCGTCAGGTCATGCCTGTGCTCTTCATGCGTCGCTGTGTCAGAAAATACGGTATGAGACCGACGATCAACAGACCACCGGTGATTAGCCATGAGTCTAGCGGCGAATGTGATATCACCCAGAGGCACAGGAGGAACGCCAGAACGGGAATCGTGTATCCGCCGGGCAGGCGAAACTCACCCGCCTCTGCTTCGACAGCCGCCTTTTGTTTGACCACAGGCAGCGCCGCAATGCAGACGGAATAAGCAATCAATCGTGTGAGCGACGTTGCGACCGCCAATAGGACGAAGGAACCGGACAACGCCAGGATCAATGCCAGTCCACCGAGAAAAACGACAGAATTTGCGGGCGAAGAATACCTGGGATTTACTTCGCTGAACCAGTCTGGAAGCAAGCGCTGTTCTGCGAGGGCAAACGTTAGCCGAGGTCCGGCCAGCATCGTGCCGGAGAGATTGCCGCCAATCGAGAAGACAGCGGCCAGCGTGATAACAACGGCGCCGACCGGACCGGCCAGTACCCTGCCAACATCGACGAGTGTCGCATCTGGATCTGTCGCGCCTGGCAAGACCGCGTTATAGACAAGCATGATCAGGAAATAAAAAACGCCCGTTGCGATAACGGTCAGTATCAATGTCTTTGGAATCGTCTCTCTGGGTCTCTTCGTTTCTCCAGCGGTTACCAATGCGGACTCGAAGCCAATGAATGGATACATCAGGAGTAGCACTGTGCCGCCCAGGTCATCAATTGTGGGCAGACTCGCGGGAAAGAAGGTGTTCGGGCTGAGATGAGCGAACCCGAGCAGGATCAGTGCCAACAACGGCAAAACCTTGAGCAGCGTGAACAGGGTCAGCGCGCGAATCGAATCCCTGACGCCAACTGCGTTTACTGCCGTTAAGCCGCCGAGAACTGCAACAATGACTACCGCCCTGCCAATGTTGGTTCCGAACCACGGAACGAGCGCTGCGAGGTAGGTCGCCATGATGTGCGAATTCGCGGCAAGCGCGCCGGCACGGCTAATGTAGTAGATCCAGCCGGTACTAAACCCGATCAGTGGACCAAAGGCGACTGTTGCATACAGCACCGGGCCGCCCGACTTGCGAAAAAAACCGGACAACTCCGCGAAGGTCAACACGACCGCAATGAAGAGAAATCCTGCCCCAAGGAACAGCCAGGGGCCCAGTGCGCCTGCGCGAGCGGCGACAATTGGCGGCAACGCGAAGATTCCTGCCCCGACCAGTCCATTCAATACAAGCAACGCGCTGCCAAACACGCCGATGCCGCGGACCAGGTCTCGCTCGGGGGAATCTGCCGAATGCATCACGCGTACCGATCCTGTTCGGCGCTTGTCAGGTCACCGATGCAGTCTGGAGTCTCTAAGACCTGAGAAAGTATCAACGTGCAAGCCGCGGACGCTAGCCAGGCAATCTTTGGATGTCTGTTCAAGGGCAATCGAGCATCTGTTCCGGCGCAGCAGTCAGTCTAGCAACTCGTTGCCGGGGTTACTTCCGACATGTTCAGGTCATCTGCGAGTGCCGGAGACTACAACAAGTGCTGCGAGCGTAAGATTTCATTATCATATGCGTGGATGCTGCTGATGGCCGCGCTGGATCAGTGCAATCGTCGTGATTCAGTTGCCCCGCAACGGGTCATAACTACAATTTTGAGAATAGGCCTATGACGTTTCGAGCACTCGCACTATGTGCGAGCCGATATTGCCAGGTCGGCGGCGCGCACAGACAGCCCCATGGAGTGATCGATGTCAGCGACTAATCAATGGTTCGGAATTGCGTCGCTTGCTCTTTTTGTCATTGCATATGCGCTGGTAATCGCCGAAGAGTTCACTCATCTTCGAAAGTCCAAGCCGGTGATGCTCGCAGCTGGCTTGATCTGGATTCTGGTCGCCAGTCACTACAGCGGCAACGTAGGCCACACACCCGAAGAAGCTGTTCTTGAGTTTCTCTCCGAGTTCTCGCAACTGTTTCTGTTCCTCCTCGCGGCAATGACATACGTGAATGCGATGAGCGAAAGGAACGTATTCATGGCACTGCGCGGCTGGCTATTGCGTCGGTCGCTGACGTACCGGGCGATGTTCTGGATTACGGGAGTGATGAGTTTTTTCCTGTCTCCATTCATCGACAATCTGACCACAGCGCTCGTAATGTGCGCCGTAGTGATGGCAATCGGTCAGGGCAGCCCACGATTTATCGGCACAGCGTGCGTCAACATCGTAGTTGCGGCCAACGCTGGTGGCGCGTTTTCGCCGTTTGGTGATATTACGACGCTGATGGTTTGGCAACGCGGTCTCGTCGATTTCCAGACTTTCTTTGTGTTGTTCCTTCCTTCGGTTGTTAACTATCTGATACCGGCCGCGATAATGTCCTTCGCTATCCCCAAAGAGCGGTCACCGGCCGAAACTGACACTGTCGTTTTAAAAAGAGGCGGAAAGCGAATCATTTTTCTGTTTCTTTGCACCATTGCGACGGCTGTCTCGTTCCACAACTTTCTGCATTTGCCGCCGTTTCTCGGCATGATGACCGGGTTGGCCTACCTCAATATCTTTGGCTATTACCTGCGAAAGACACACACGGTGACGCAGTTTGATCGCAAGGACTATGGTGAGATTGGCGATGTCGCCGCTTTCGACAGCTTCCGCGAGATTGCACGCATTGAGTGGGATACGATGCTTTTCTTCCTCGGCGTCATAATGTGCGTTGGCGGCCTAAGCTACATCGGCTATCTGGAACTCTTGTCGTCGTATTTTTACGGAGACCTTGGTCCAACCACGGCGAATGTCCTGGTTGGGCTACTCTCGGCATTAGTTGACAACATCCCGGTGATGGTCGCGGTTTTGGAGATGAATCCGCAGATGGATAGGTTGCAATGGCTTCTGGTTACCCTGACTGCCGGTGTTGGTGGCAGCTTGTTTTCTATCGGATCGGCCGCGGGGATCGCGTTGATGGGGCAGGCGCGCGGACAATACACTTTTTTTGTTCATCTACGTTGGACGCCCGCGATTGCAGCAGGTTACGCAGCCAGCATCTGGTTGCATCTTGCAATCAATAGTCACTACGCTGGCGTTGGCCCAGGCGTCTAGCCTCCGACTACGCTGAAGCATGTTGACATTCACGACGCTGGTTTGGATTGGCTTCATCGCCCTGATCGGTGTTCTCGTTGCGCTTGATCTGGGAATTTTTCACCGCAAAGCCCATGTCGTCAGCCTGCCAGAAGCTTTGGGTTGGAGCGCCGTTTGGGTTTCTCTCGCTCTTGCCTTCAACGTGGGCGTATTTTACCTATACGAACTGAATCCCGGCGACTGGGACATGGATACGGAGCAGCTGTCGGGTCGCGAAGCTGCACTGCAGTTCTTCACCGGCTATGTGGTTGAGAAGTCACTGTCGGTCGACAATATTTTTGTCATCGCGATGATATTCGCGTATTTACGCACACCATTGGCTGAGCAGCATCGCGTGCTTTTCTGGGGGATCCTCGGCGCCATGATCATGCGAGGCGTCATGATCTTCGGTGGTCTTGCCACCATGGAGCGATTCGACTGGGTCAGCTATCTTCTCGGTGGTGTGTTGATTTATTCGGCGGCCAAAATTTTAATAATCCGGCACGACAACGTCGACGTTGCCAACAGCACTACACTACGCATCGTTCGTCGCCTGTTCGATGTGACGGCAGACTATCACGGCAACAGATTCTTCGTGCGACAAAACGGTGCGTTAATGGCAACGCCGCTGTTTGTCGCACTCGTACTCGTAGAGACGGCCGATGTAATGTTCGCGGTTGACTCGATCCCGGCGATCTTCGCTATCACTCGTGATCCATTCATTGTTTTTACGTCAAATATTTTCGCGTTGCTGGGATTGCGGTCATTGTATTTCGTTCTCTCGGGTTTCATGGAGAAGTTTCGCTACCTGAAGATGAGCCTGGTGTTCCTGCTCGCCTATGTCGGCGTCAAGATGCTCTTGATTCATGTCTATCCGATACCGAATCACGTCTCCTTGATTATTATCGGCGGCATACTCGCCGTCGGCATGATTGCATCGACGAAGGCGGGACGCGACACGATTGCGCTCCTGTCGCCGCTTGCTGGCGAAATGGAGCATCTAATGGTTGCAACGTACCGACAGGCTCGGCGTGCGGTCATTCTACTCATCGGTTCTTCCGTCCTGGTCATCGGAATTGCAATGGTCGTGCTTCCCGGACCGGCCGTACTGGTCGTACCATTAGGACTGTCAATTCTCGGCTTAGAGTTCGCATGGGCGCGTCGATGGTTGATCGAAATCCGGACAAGACTGGATACTGTGAAAAAGGATGTAGCTGCGCGAATGCGGAATGATTGACAAGAACAGGTCCGAAGCAGAAATGCAGCAAAGCAAAAGGCGATGAGTGTGCGAAATTGTCGGCCGCAGTGAGCCCTCCCGTCGGACTCAATCATGAAACTCTAATTCTCGTTCAATTGTTAGTTTTCGCTCGATTCGAACGTGATCTGAATCTTCGCATTACCCTCCTGCGTACCAAATGTCGCATAATGTTCCGGGCAACGCGACCAATTTGCAGGGGCAAATATTATCTTGCCGATGGGGGTTTCGTTATCCAATTCAATGCCGACACCGGGCAGTGCATTTTCCAGGCAGCCAGTATCGGGACGTCTATTGCACACATCAGACAAACGCATTCTTGTTCAGCGAAACCCACTCCTGGATTGTCGACATTCGAACCGGCAGATCTGCCAGCACCGCCGCCATGCTGTGATACTTTGCAGGCGGGTTCGGGTCTTCCTGTTCGCGGCGGTACATTTCAGCAACATTAGTCCCGGTACCGGGACCAAATGCCGCATCGATAACAGCGCCCATCTCGTCAGGCGTCATGGCGCGGTAGCTAATTCTCCGTCCCAAAGCGCTTGAGAACAACACCGCCAGCTCGGGTCCGGTCGGCGATTCGACGCCGCTGATTGCGTAGCGGGAGCCGGAAAGTTCAGGTCGTTCAAGTGCTGCGGCGACCAACTTGCAGGCATCTGCTGACGCGATCCAGCCTATCTTGCGATCCGCGAGAACGGGGTAGGTGAGCTCGTCATGGTCCCTGACGGCCGGCGCAGTCCACGGTCCCAGCCAGTTTTCCATGTACGTCGTCGGCTCGAACACCACGTATGGCAGTCCGGCACGCTGCAGGTGCTCGAGTATGGCCTGTTTTGACTCTGACTCGCTAACGGCTCCGCTCGCATTCCATACGAACATACCAACGTCCGCCTGAGCGGCGGCATCTATAGCGTGCCGAGCGTATTCTGCCGCATCGTCGGCATTGTCCAGGAAAGCCGGCATCAGAAAGGCCACGGCGTCGACTTCGCGTGTGATTTCGTCGAGTCGCTGTGCATCTGCGAGATCCGCGACCAGGGGAACAGCACCGCGGGCCTCGAGGTCGGCTGCGTTGTCTATGTTCCGCGTGACGGCGTGTGGCGTATGACCCAGAGCCTGCAAATGTTCAATCAGGGACCCGGCCTGTGTGCCAGTGGCACCGTAAACAAGTACCTTCATGTCATTCTCCCCGGATCCGATCGAAGACTGCATGACTACAGCGTGTAAGCCTCGGCCAGGCTAACGCCCGCGGCAATCTTATCGAGAAGTTGTTTCTCCCTGGCGAGAATTTCCGGAACCGCGTCGAGGACATCGGCATATGCGCTGCCGGGGATGACGATGGCACCATCGGCATCGGCGGCCACGTAATCACCCGGATTGACCTCGACGCCACCGCAAACCACCGGAACATTTGCTGCAACCGGCCTGGCAAAACTGCCGGGGCCAAACGGGACGGCAGTCTTGCCAAACACTGGAAATTCAGCCTCGTCGAAAGTCGCTATGTCCCTGCATGCGTTATCCGTGACGGCGCCCGCGATGCCATTTCGTTTACAGGCGATCCCGATAACGCCACCGAACAGACTCAACATGCGATCCGCCCCTCCGGCGACCACCCAAACTGACCCGGCAGGGGCGTCGTCCAGTGGCTCGAACATATTCTTGCGGACGTCATCCGCAGTCATCCTTTCCTTGCCAGCCCGCCACTTGGTAATAACTGCCGGCCCGATGATCGTGCCGCCGCCCGATGTTAACGGCTTAATGTCCGGCGTCATGGCCAGGGTCATCGGGTCGAGACCGACCTGACTCAGTGCATCAGCCAGCACGCTGACACCCGGCATCGTCATTTGGGCATTGGCGGTAGATAATTTCACGCCTGTTGTGGCGGCGAGCGCGGCGCTGGCGCCAAGAAAAGACCGGCGCGAACGGCTCAGGATGGCTTTTTTCATTACTGACTCCCGGGAAATTTGGTCAATGGCGCGTTCGGCGGAAATCATACACTCTCAAACACCGGCCGCGTCGTCGTCGACTATGATTGTTGCTCAAGACTCATCGAGTACGTTAAACGGGAACGTTAATATTGCCAAGTTGGTTTGCGCAGAATCCGAATAGTACTAGATGGTTGGATAAGAATCCGAATGGTAAAGGTGTAAGGCGGTCGGGGAATCATGGATCGAACATCTGCCGTCCGTGAATCCCATTTGATCGCTCCTTGTGGTGTAGTCTTCAAGCGGGGATATCATGAACACTTCTCGACGGAAATTTATTCGCGGCAGTGCGGCGGGTGTAGTCGGCGCACCGTTTCTATTTAGTGGCACTGCAGATGCACTGCTACCAGTAGACGATATCGATTGGGGTATGGGCTTCCCGGAGGGATCTACGCTACTCAATCGTAACGAGAATCCGATTGGACCGTCGGCGAAGGCAGTTCGTGCAGCGAAGCTCGGCGTGGAGAGGTCGTTTCGGTATGCCGACAGTATATTGATCAAAAGCCTGCTCAGTGACCACCACAAGATACCTGAAGACCGCATAATCGTAGGTACCGGATCCGGTGAGATTCTCAATCTGGCACCGCTCGTTTACCTGCCCGAACAGAATCACAATATGGTGGCAACCCTCGAAAGCTATCGACCGATTCCCGGGCGAGCCGAACGCCTGGGAAGACAGGTTAAATGGGTCCAATTAAGCGCAGAAGATAATTTTGCGTACGATGTAGACCGATTGTTAGCGGCGGTGGATGCCGATACCAGGCTCCTGTTCATGGTCACACCCAACAATCCCACGGGAACCGTGTTGAGTTTCGATGACGCCAGGCGGCTCGCCGACGGTTTGCCAGGCCAAGTCATATTGATTCTCGACGGAGCCTACCGGGATTTTCAGGAAGATGGGCGCGACGAAATTGACCTGATCAAGGAGGGCTACGAAAACATCGTGATCACCAGGACGTTCTCCAAGATCTATGCGATGGCAGGTCTTCGCGCGGGCTACGGAATCGCGCATCCCGACATCATAAGCAGACTTTCCAGGTTTGGTGGCAGCCCAACCAGTACCAATATGGCCGGATTCGGCGCCATGGCGGCTTCATTGGGTGACGACGAGTTTGTCGCAGAATCGCGAGAGTTTGTCAGGAGCTCGCGCAAATATTACGAGCGGGAACTCGGTGCACTGGGCATCAAAACCATTGCCGGGCCACCCAATTTCATACTCGCGGGAACCGGCGAGAATACGCAGTCGATTAGTGACGAGCTCAGGGCTCGGAAAATATTTGTCCGACCAGCTGTGGAATGGGGTCTGCCAGCCTACACGCGTATTTCGTACGGCCTTCCCCGTGAAAACGCAACCTTTATCGCCGCATTAAAGGAAATTATCCGTGCGTAGATAGCGCGACGGCCGGGGACATGCTGCTTTTTGTGATCAGCTCGAGTTTGATGGAATTTTTCGGCGATGAGCGTTACTTAAAGCAGAGTATGCTTGCGTTAGATTGCGCTGATCACAAAAAGCAGCATGTCCCCATCAATGCTGCCGGTTATTTGGTCACGACCGGCTTGCACCCCCAGCGTAACCACGCGTAGCCCAAGATGCCCGCGCAGAGGGAAGTCACGATAATTGCCTGTTTTGCAATATCCAACAACATCGATCCTTCGCCGAAACTTAAAGTAGCGATAAACAGTGACATCGTGAATCCAATGCCGCCGAGCAAACCAATGCCTGTCAGGTGACCCCAGGTAAGCGGTGTCGGCAAGGAGGCAATTCCGGCGATTTTCCCTAATCCTATTCCCACCAGAATTCCCACTGGTTTGCCCACAACCAGGCCGAGGAAAATAAGCGTGCTCAGGTCACTGGCCCATGCCGCCTGAATCGTGCTACCTGAAAGAACGACCCCCGCGTTCATTAGCGCAAACAGTGGCATGACGACAAAGCTGATGGGCTTCTCCAGCCGGGATTCCCAGCGATTCAGGGGAACCGTCGCCTTTTCGGCAACCCGCAGAACATCGTTGGCAATTTCCTGTTGTTCTGGTTGCTCAAGAATACTCGTGGTCTCGTCATCATGTGCCTTTTCGAATCGACGGACCTTTTGACGGAGCAACCCGACAAACGTCGGCCGAGCCAGCGCCGGTCGCACTGGCGCCAATAACGCCACAACAACTCCCGCCAGGGTGCCGTGCAGACCCAATTGCAAAAACAGAAACCACAACACTGCGCCAGCAATCAGATACGGCACCCCAGACCTGACGCCAGTCATGTTCATGCCCACCATCATGCCTCCGGCCAAAATAGCCGGAAGCAGAACGCCGGTATTGAATTCGGTGGTATACGCGAATGCAATTATCAGGATTGCGCCAACGTCGTCGACGATCGCCAGCCCTACAAGGAATGCGCGGGCGGTCGCCGGCACCCGGTCGCCAAGCAGGACGAGAACCATGAGCGCAAACGCTGTATCGGTTGCCACTGGCACTGCCCATCCGTTCCGTATTTCCGCCGTATCTCCGAGCAGGAGGAAAAACATTGCGGGAACGACGATGCCTCCAAGCGCGGCGCACAGCACTGATGTTGCGCGCTTGAAGTCACTCAGGCGCCCGACCAGAAGCTCTCTCTTAAGCTCGAGTCCAAGCAGGAAGAAGAATAGCGCCATCAGGCCGTCGTTTACCCAATGCTGCAGAGACATGGCAAAATTTCTGCCAGCCAGAGTAAGCCCGAACTCGAAATGCAAAAACTCAAAGTAGATTGGCGCCAGTGATGAATTTGCCAAGCCTAATGCAACGAGAAGCGCGCCGATCAGCACCCAGGCAGAGGTGGTTTGTGCGTTGATAAAATCAATGAACGGCTCGGTAAGCGTTCGTGTTGTTTTCTCAAGCGGCGCCCGGATCGGCTCGACGCCCGGGTCGGCTGAGTTTGTTACATTGCCTTGGTCGTTGTTTATCTCTAACTCCCGGAACCGGGCCCCTGGTCCTCCACGATGCGGTCCAGGTCGCCAACGTCAAGCACAGGTGCAGCATCGATCTCTTCAGCGTCGAGCAGTGCCGCGACACGTTCGAGCGTCGCAACCATCATTGCTTGCTCCCACTCTTCGAGGCGATCGAATCCCTGCTCAAAACGATTCTGCAGCAAGTCCGGGGATCTGCTGCGAGCTGCGTGACCCGCGTCAGTAAGCTCCACCCAGACTCGCCGACGATCCTCGGTATCACGACGTCGCGTTACCAACCCGGCCTCCTCAAGTTTATTGACCAATACGGTTATCGTCGCTTGCTTGAGGTCGATCGATTTGGCGATTGCGCTTGGCAAAGCAGCGCCATGCTCAAAGAGGTACCGCAACACAAGCAATTGTGATGCCGTCAGTTCCGACTTCCGCGCCAGGTCGCGAGAGTTCAGTTCCGTTACGCGCAGGATCCTCCGCAGCGCAACAAGTGCCTGGTTCGAACGAGTGTCCATGAAAAGACTACCGTATGTAGTGAACGACGCCTTTTGCCAGATTTCATTATGAATTTCCAGAATAACGAGCCTCTGTTTTTATTTTAATTAGATTATTGAAATAAAATAGCCAAGACTAACTATATTGATTTACAGGCGATTCGTCAAAAATAATAAATTAAAACAATATATTATGGAAAAAATGTATCATGTACGCGCTAGAATAGTATTGAAGTGGAATAAAGTTGAGAAAAAGTAATTAGTTTGATAAACTAATTATTGTCAGGTTGCGATTCAATAATCCAGCCACGCACAGTCATGCAGCGCGGCGGATTGGATATTGATCCCTCTCTGACCAGATGGCATTCACAGAACAACGGAGGAACATATCGATGCTTCAACTTAGCAAGGAAGCCCGGAAGATTTGCACTGTCACGGTGCGCCAATTGTCCATGCCGAACAGCACCAAGTGTCTTCGACTAATCGAGCGGGACGACGGAGTGGCCATGTCGTTCGAGCTTCCTCGAACTGATGATGAACAATTGCACCACCAGGGTTGCACCGTGCTTGCCGTTCCTTCCGATGTCGCGGACAAATTGTCTGATATGACGCTCGACGTCTGTGACGACGGCAATTTTGTCCTGACAGATCGGGCGGCGTAACCAATCTGTCTGCAAGTTCTTTCCTTCGATAAAAACCTCACCGCAATCCGCCAAATTCACTGTCAGCCGTGGCTGGCATCACTGCAGGAGAAACCCGACATGAACTACAAACCAAAAATACAGAAAGCACTGGTCGTACTCAGCCCCGACCTGATCAGGCCTGATGCGCCGAAAGAGTCTCCGTTATTGCAAAGAGCAATAACGCTCGCGAAGGTTACCGGCTGCGAGCTCGAGCTGTTTCATATTTGCTACGACGGCGAAATTGCGCATCCGCTGTTTGCCGCCGACGACGAACTGGATCGCAAGCGCAGGGAATTGACGGACAAGGATGCGACACTGATGGAAGAAATCGTTGCGCGCCTGAAGGGCGAGGGCATCAATGTCCGACACGAGGTACGTTGGGACTCACCGCGAACCGATGCGATTCTGAGAAAAACCGCCCAGGCGAGGCCGGACATCGTAATGAAACAGGCGCGGGAACACAGCTATGTGCTGGGTATCACGACCAATACCGATTGGGAGCTCGCTCGACGCTCTCCCGCCAGCGTGTGGTTTGTCAACGACGAAGTTGAAAACATTGATCGGGTCATGGCAGCTGTTGGCAACAGCTTTCGCGATCAGGGCGATATCACGACAGCCGCAGACTATGACCTTCTGCGCGTCGCGGGCCTCATCAGAGATACTTTCGACGCAGAGGTCTACCCCGTAAATGCGTTTCAGGCCCCTGAGCCTGTAAATCTCGCTGCCGGCGTCTCAGGAACAGTTTTGCAGGTCGCATCCCTGCACGATCAGAACAATAAACCGCGGGATCAGCGAATCAAGCAACACACCGGCTCGGTGAAGGCGCTCGCGCAATACTTCGATATACCTAAAGACAATGTGCACATTCGCGAGGGACACCCCAATGCTGTCATTCCAGACGTCGCCGAGTCTCTTGGTGCCGATATGATTGTGATGGGCGCAAGCGATATCAGTCGCTTCGAGAGAGTGATCAGCCCGGTCACCGTCGAACCCGTAATGGCAGAGACGAATACAGACATGCTTATCGTTAGAGAACGTGATCTCAGTCGCGTGCCTGATGCTACCAAGAGCCCTGTCTACGGTATTCCCAAATACGATCTCGAGAATGCGATCATCAGCCCCGCGTCGACGTTTGTCTCGCCGCTAGCAGTCGCAAACCTGTCCGAAATCAGCGTTGAACTGCGCAAACGAATTCTGCAGGCGTGGGAAAGCGACATTCGTGCTGAGATGACGGATGAAAACGAGGGCGGGGCGGCGCGAGAAATCGAGATCGACGTCCTCGACGAGATTTTTTCGGCAAGGGCGCTGCTGGAGATGAAGCAGCAACTGCACGGCGATGGCCGTATGGAATTGCGTGGAATGCAGGGGTAGTCAGCTTGCAGGCGCAGGCGTCAACAACAAACCGCCGGCTAGAACACCTGCCGCGATTAATGCGGTTTACTTAAACGTTTGTATTGCAGTTTTGCAGGCCATGCGACCATTTCCACCGCGCTGAGGGGTATCAATGAAGATTGAGGTCGCTGGTAGTCAAATCATTTGCAGCCGCCAGGATAATACGGTTGCTGATGGCGAAGTATACCGGCCAGTTGTGGCATTTGATCTGAATGCGAAAGCGGTGCCCGGCCATGTTTTAAAAAAGTTGATCTCCAGCGAGATTGAAAAGCTAGAAGATTTCATGGCTGATCGCATGCAAATTCAGGCGGACCCCGGTGTCACAAACATGCTCGAGGCCTTGCCCGACATCCTCCGAGAGGCAACCGATGTCCTGCAATCCGTCAGCAGAGTCAATGACACTATGTATAACGACTTGACCGGCAAAATAGCGAAAATGCAGCACGCACTGAACAATGCGAGGCACATCTTGCCGGATGCCGAATAACAATTCACTCTGGTCTGCTGTTACCTCGATTAGCGGAACCAGGCCCACATTGTGGTCAGACTTGCAAAGCTGATGCAATATCGCCAGGCACCGCAACCAATTTATTAGTCCTGCGGCAACGGCCGCTGCATCCGCTCAATAAACATTTTCATTAAACGCGGCCACTAATCCTCTTCTTCCGATGCGTTTCGGAGAATTTCTTTAGTGCCCTGACGCTAACAACAGTTCTGAATCAGTTGCCGGCATTGACCACTGTCAGAGTCGACATGACGCTGGTGTTGATAGTAGCGAGCATTGATCTGTCGGTCGGATCTGTACTGGATTTGAGCGCCACGGTCGTCGGCCTGGCTGCCGTGAGCTGGGGGTCGTCCATTCCGGTGGCGTGCCTGATGGGCCTCGCCACGGGCCTGACCCGCGGCTCAGTTATCGGGCTACTGGTCTCCTACCTGTCTTTGCCGTCATTTATTGTCACGCTCGCCATGCTGGAGGTGGCCCGCAGACTGGCCTAAATCACCACGGATTCGCAAACGGTCTACACTGGCTCCCATCGAGGGAATTGCGCTGCCATTGCCCGTCGTGGGTGTCTCCGGCGACCTGGTATTTTCCCTGGCCCTCGTGGTGCTCGGGCAATTCGTTTTATCCAGAACGCTGTTTGGCCCTTACATCGTCGCCATAGGGACCAACGAAAAAGCGGCGCGACTGTCCGGCATCGACACACGTCCATCGGCTGCTGGTGCTGGCACTTTCGGGAGCACCGGCCGGCCCGGGCGGCATATGCAAAGCAGCCTATCTCGGGTCAGCTGACCCGAACGCGGGCATCGGCCTGGAGTTGTCCGCTATTGCAGCGGCGGTAATCGGCGGCACGAGTCTCATGGGTGGACTTGGCTCGATCGTCGGTGCATTCGCCGCCATACTGATTATTTCTATCCTGCAGAGCGGGCTCGCTCCAATCGGTGTATCGGAACCGAGCAAGCGCCTCATCACCGGTGCTGTCATCACTGTGGCAGTGCCAATCGATCACTGGCGTTCGAAACACAGGCAAAGCCAGCTTCGCCCAACTTCTATAAAGTTCGCCCGTTCGCCTTATTGCGATCCCACATACTCATTCCACCGATCGATAAACCGGACGGCCGCATTGACCGTGCGTCGCGCCGCGTCTTCGCCCCTTTTCGCCGTGCCTTCTTTCGGATCCCGTGCGCCCCATACGCCGGTGGAGGACATTTCGGCCGACGATGTTTTCTTGCCGGTCTCTTCCGCCTTTAACCCTTCAGCCAGGAAAAGCATCAATGCGGTAGGATCTCCGTCGACAACCTCGGGCAGCATGTCCTCGAGGTGTTGTGGCAGGGTCAACTCGGCTGCGACCGCCTTATCCAGTTGCACGAGACTCGGCATCAGGTACAGGGAATTGGACGTCTCGCTGGTGCCGCCGTGGCGATCCAGCACCGTGGCGGGCGGCTCCGGGTCGGGATCCATAAATGGTCCAACTGCCTGCCCGAAGCTGACGGCAACGCCCGCCGTGGTCTGATTGATCTGATCGACGAGCAATGTGGTGATCGCCCGATTGCCGCCGTGCGCATTCATGATAATGAAGCGCTTGAATCCATGATGGATAAGGCTCTCGACCGCCTCAAGATGGACCTGGACGATAGTGTCGGCACTGAGTGTGATCGTGCCAGCCATGCCCATATGGTAGGGCGATTGTCCGACCATTAATACCGGCGCCACCAGAACGTCTCGTTCCTGTGCAATGAGTTTGCTGCGTTCGACACCGTTGATGAAATCCGTACCAATGGGGAGATGATCTCCGTGTTGTTCCAGTGAACCCACGGGAATTATCACCAGGTCAGATTTTTCGAGAAATGCTTCGACCTCCGGATAGGTCATGTGTGGCAAATAATTTTTGACTTTCTGCTGTGTCCAGAGAGGATTCGTTTGCGCTGTCGATTGCATTGACATCAGGCTTATCAGCAATACAAATACTACGTGCTGCAAATATTCTTTTCGGGATCTCATTAACTGCCTCTCCTTTCGCCGGTTTTTCTAACGTGGCGCTAGTCTTCGACTTCAACGATCATTTCGATTTCAACAGCCTGACCCCGCGGCAGCGACGCCATGCCGACTGCTGCCCGCGCATGTTTGCCTCTTTCACCAAATACTTCGACGATCAGATCTGAAAACCCGTTGATAACGCTCGGTTGCTCAACAAAGTCCGGTTCCGAATTGACCATGCCCAGAACTTTTACCACCCGTTTCACCTTGTCCAGATCGCCAAGCATGTACTTCAGCACGGCAAGCTGGTTAATGGCCGTCAGCCTGGCACCTTCATAGCCCTGTTCAATGCTGACATCTGCCCCCAATTTGCCTGTGATTTCGCTGCCATCAGCACGCTTGGGTCCCTTGCCGGCCAGGAAAATCAGGTTACCGGTGCGGACGCCGTTGACGTAATTGGCAACTGGTTGAGGCGGTTCCGGCAAAACGATGCCTAGTTCCTTGAGCCTTGCTTCGGGATCGAACGTGCCGTCATCGTTCGAGTTCTGCGCGTGCGAGGGAGTGCCGACCGCGGCCATAAAGAAAAACAGCAGCAGTGATACGGATGAGGCAATGAGTCTGTTCATAATCTTGGTTTCTTCTATTAATAAGTTATTGTTCTTTCCACTAGACGCCATTGTAGCAAGAGTTTGGCGCACCGGATTCAATTACCGAGACAGTGCAATGGTATTGCGCAATAAAAAAAGGGCCCATCTGGGCCCTTTCTTATTGCGCTAACAGTTGCAACGCTATGACGATTTCAGCGCATCTCTGATTTCCTGCAGCAGCACTACTTCTTCAGAAGGTTTCGGCGGTGCAGCCGGAGCTTCTTCTTCCTTCTTCTTCATTGAATTCATAGCCCTGACGACCATGAAAATTGCGAATGCAATGATGATGAAATCGACCACTGTTTGAATAAAACTGCCGTAGTTCAGCATTACTTCGTCCACTCCCTCGGACGCTGCCTGCAGTTGCACACTCAGGTCGCTAAAGTCGACACCGCCCAACAGCAATCCAATCGGCGGCATCAGAACGTCTGCAACGAATGACGAGACGATCTTGCCAAAGGCGCCACCGATGACGATACCTACCGCCATATCAACTACGTTACCCCGCATAGCGAAGTCTTTAAATTCGGACATCATTCCCATGGTATTCCCCAAAGTTAATTAAATTTATTATCAGCTCGACCACGACGGATCGATGCCACGGTACCAACCGTTCTTATTCTGTTTCGTTAGATACCGGTTGTTTCGGCTGTGGTTTTAGCAGCTAATTCCGCACTTTACAAATTATGTAAACCATAAAGCATTGGATTATGAGTGATCTGCAACTGTTTCTTTTTATTAATTTGTTGCGGTGCGCCATAAGGTCAGCATTTTCCAGATGCAGACAGTCGCAGCGATAACCTGTACAGGTGCCCAATATAACTGCCAGCCGAATATCGGCACACCATCGCAGATAGCTCCGCCCGCGAGATTGACGGTGACGAAGGTTTCCCAGATGACCGGCGCGGCCAGAAACAGGATTCCGGCGATGGGCAAACCCAGCCAACGCAGCATGCTGTGGATATCGGCAAAAGGGCGCGCTGAGCCCAGCAACAAGGACGCACCGGCAGCAAGCGGCGCCATGCCAAGCAGCAGCCGGTAAAGTTCTTCGCCGTCCGCCCCGCAGTCAACGCGTTGTACTACTGCCAGCCAAAGGAAGTATGCATAGATCACCATCCAGGCGACGAGCGTACTGCCGATTCGAAGAAAGACTTCTGATAGTCGCATTGGCGGATTCCGCAAGGGGTAAGTGTTCGACTGGCCTGCAACGTCCAGGGCCGTTACGCAATCATGGCCTGGTTCTTTTTGACGACCTTGAGAACTATCGAAGAAGAGGCATCCTTTACAGCCGGTAAACCAAGCAGCTCACCATCAATAAACTGGCCGAATGAGTCCAGGTCTTTCGCGACCACCTCGAGCATAAAATCGATGTTACCGGAAATCATGTGACACGCCTGGACCTGCGGATGTTCTTTTGCCCGGCGCCTGAAGTCTTCGGCAAGGTCGGGGTGCTGGCGGTCGATGTTAACCTCCACAAACGCCTTCACATGGTGCCCCAGCTTCTTCTCATTCAGGTTAATCGTGAAATTCTCGATGATGCCTTTGTCAATCATCGCTTCAACCCGGCGCTGGCACGCGCTGGCTGAGAGGCTGATTTCCGTTGCGAGCTGCGACCAGCTGATGCGTCCGGCCTGCTGCAGCACGGACAGGATGCGTGCGTCGTATCGATCCATAATAATGAATTCCTGCGGGTATCTGATCAATATAGTTAAAAACCTGCAAAAAAGCATCAATTTGGTCCATTAAACGCCGGCACCCTGCTCGATTTCTAATCTACACTGGTCCACTAGTTAAAGGATAAGGATCGTCAGGAGAATGCAATGTCACACCTAAAGAAAATCGATCACGTTTCATACGCCTGCGAGGCGGGCAGTATCGAGAAATGGGCGTGGTTCCATATCGAAGTTGAAGGCGGCACGTTGATCAAGCGAATCGACGATGCGCGACCCGACGACCCGAACAGCAGTATGAAGATATGGTGTATCGACTATGGTGATTTCGGTATCGCGCTGATCGAAGGAATCGATCGCGCGGAAAAATCACAGGTCACGAGTTTCGTCGATAAGCACGGTGATCATTCCTGCCAACATGTCGCTTACGATTGCTACAACCTCGATAAATTCATATCCCACATGAAATCTCTGGGCGGTCATCCGCGTGGCAATGTGCTCGTGCAGAACGACGGTTTCGGAATCCTCAAGCAGATGTTCGCAAAGGGCTATGCAAGTGGTCACGCGGGCGAGGCGACATTTCCAGAGTATTGCCAACGACCTCAAACTGAAGACGAGGCGCGTGAAGTTGAAATCACGTTCTCCGATCAGGCTGGCGGCGAGTTTTACAAACAGGTCCAGGACGCGATCGACGAAGGCGACACAGAGCCATTTTTCGACTTCAGCCACATGCCGGACGACTGGGAAGTGCCGCCGGAGAGCACCAAGAAAACAGCAAAGGATGCTGACGCGAAAATGGTCGCCGTATAATTCGGACTCAGGATTGCAGGCTGCTGACGAAGTCCCTGATTTTGTCAGCAGCTTTTTTCAGTTCTGCACTATTGGTCAGGTATCCAATACGCACCAGGTTCTTCGCCGAGTCGCCAAATGCGGACCCCGGGACCACTGCAACACCGCTGTGATCCAGCAGCCTGTTCGCAAACTCGTCGCCGTCACAACCCACGGCGGATACATCCACCATCACGAACATGCCGCCGGCCGGTTTGTGCACAAGCAGGCCGTCGATTTGTGCCAGCGCCTCACAGAGCGCGTCGCGTCGGGTCCGCGTCGTTGCTTTGATTTTCTCGAGCTCGTCGGGTGGCTCACGAAGCGCTTGTGTCACCGCATCCTGGGTGAACTGGCTGACACCGAAAACCATGCTTTGTGACAGCGTATCCAGATGACGTGCGAGTGTGCCGGGACCAATTGCCCAGCCGAGCCGCCATCCGGTCATCGCATGAGACTTGGATACGCTGCTGACTGCGACGACGTTTTGGCGGGCCTCCGGGATGCAAAGTGGAGAAAAGTGTTCGCCTTCGAATATGAGGTCGCTATAAACCTCATCGGAAATCAGCCAGATATTTTTCTTGCGGCACAACTCTGCAAGTTCGACCCATCTAGCTCGCGAGAAGACCGTGCCTGTCGGGTTGCCGGGTGAATTCGCCAGGATGACTCGGGTCCTGTCGGACACGACCGCGGCAATCCGGTCGACATCGAGGTCATATCCGGAATGCGGGGAAAGTGGCACCGTGATGAACTCGGCTCCGCCACCGCAAGCGACGCCCTCATAGGTTGCGTAGAACGGTTCCAGCAGGATGACTTCGTCGCCCGGACCCGCCAGACATAGCATCGTGGCGAAAAGTGCAGCCTGCGCGCCCGGGAATACAACGACCTGCCCGAAGTCGAAGTGCTGGCCGGTTTGGCGCGAGTATAATCTTGCAATTTCCTGTCGCAGGTCGGTTTCGCCCGGCACCGGCGCGTAATGCGTGCGCTGGCTACGCATACTTGCAGCAGCCGTTTCAATAATGCTATTTGGCGTATCGAAGTCCGGATCGCCGACCCCTAAATGAATGATGTTCCGACCCGCGCGCTCCATTTCCACTGCCCGGTCTGTCACGTCCCAAGCCCGCGCGCGCGGACCCGACAGGCGCTCGGTTAGTGGGGAATACTTCAGATCGGGTCTGGTCACTATGCGTAACGGGCCTGTACAGACTGCTGTAGGATTGCGGCGACAATAACTATAATTTCCGGCAAATGATATGGCAGTTAAGTGAGTGAAATGTTTGAGCGAATGACGCTGTCTCTTGCGGCTTTATTGCTGTCGTTCCCGGTCCACGCCGAACCGGATCTCTCCGGAATCTGGATGCTTGCAGGTCGGGTCACAGAAAGCGATGTCCAGCTGACCGACGCAGCGTTGAGGATTCAGGCGGAATACGATCTCTTATCGGACGACCCGTCTCTTTACTGCGAACCCGCCAGCACATCCCGAGTATGGGCCAATCCAAATGTCCGCATCGCGTTTGATCAGGCACCAGATCGTGTTGAGATCAGCTATGAATTCTATGACCTGCGGCGCGACATTCCGCTTGGCGTGCCCGCTGAAATTTCAGGATCCCCAAGCACCAAGAATGTGGCTGGCACCTATTTTTCAAAGATGGGTTCGTCAGTCGCGTGGTATGAAGGCGATCATCTGCTCATTGAAACTCGCAATCACTCTCCCGGATATATTCGGACATCTCGTGGAATTCCCCAGTCAGAAAACACTGTAACGACCGAAAAGCTGTGGATAGAAGACGGCGACCTGCGATTGACGCTTACGTATGTCGATAAAACCTTGTTTGCAGCACCATTTGTACTGGAACATCGGTTCGAAAAGCTTAAAAGTACCGAGTTACCCCTTTACAACTGCACCGACGCGGACTATGACTGGTTTGAAAAGTTGAACGCACCCGCCACCGGAGAATCACCGTGAAAACCATCCTGATGACTTTGCTGGCGTTCGTTACTACAACTTCGATGGCGCACCATGCGACTGTCGCCAACTTTACCCGGGACATCATTTCGGCTGAGGGCGTAATTGAGCAAGTACGATTTCAGAATCCGCATGCGTCAGTACTTATCAAGCATACCGAAGACGATGGCAACGAAATTTATTGGCTAATCGAAACAGGGGCCAGGACGACGCTGGAGCGCAAAGGCATAACCCTGGATCGTCTTAAAGTCGGTTCAACGATAAAAGCGACCGGTCTCAAGGGTCGCCGGCAGTTCACGATGTATCTGCAGGAAATCGTTTTTGAAGACGGCACGACCTTCACGCCGGAACAGGAAGCGGCTGACGCGGAAGATGCCGCTATTCGCGCCGAGCTGGTGGCAATGGCTGATGACTTCATCAATCTGCGCATGATGCAGGGCTTTGATCACGACATGCCGCTGGATGAAGCCTATCGCTGGCAGGACGAAATGGTAGAGATCATGCGTCCCGAACTGGGCGAGGTCGTCGGTTATAAAACAGGTGGACACGATCCGGGGCCCGGGTTTGCAACATTCCCGCCCGATGGCATCCGTGCCTATATTCTGAGCGGCATGCTTCGCAAAGACGGCGACGCCATCAAAGTAGCGGATACGAAAGTCGGATTTCTCGAAGCGGACTTTGCGTTTCGCGTCGGCAGTGCCAGCATTAACGAGGCGAAAACTGATCTTGAGATTCTGGCGGGTCTCGATGCCATCATCCCATTCGCCGAAGTGCCGGATCCCTACTACGATCCCGATACTCGCTCAATCAACGGCACCATCGTTGCGAATATGGGGACGCGTATGTCGTTCACCGGCACACCAGTGCCGATCCGGGCTACGCCGGAGTGGCTGGAACGGATCAATAATTTCACCTTCGCCGTGATTGACGAGCACGACACCGTCATTCAGTCGGGCCAGATGAACGGCTGGTACGAGCCAATCACGGTCGTTCGCTGGATACGCGATCAAATAGCAGAATCAGGAAAGGAACTTCTGCCGGGGCAATTACTCTCACTGGGTAATGTGGGCATTCTCAGGCAGATTCATGAGGGGTCTCCGAGGGGACCGGCCTATCAAAGTGATCAATTCAGGCTTGAATACTACGGACTGACTGACGGTGAACCGGCAACTGTGACCATTAACATAGACAGATGAACAAACCAATTCGCATATTATTGGGCAGCGCCTTAAGCAGCATACTGCTTTTGTCGGTGGCGCAGGCTCATCATGGATGGGGCGGCTACAAGGAGCGCATCCAGACCACGGTCACGATCACCGAGCTCAGGCTTGGTAATCCCCACGATCGATTGATCGCAACCGACGCAGGCGGCCAGGAATGGAATCTGCTGCTGGCGCCGCCGGCAAGGAACCGGCGTTTCGGCTTTAATGAAGACAGCGTCAGCGTTGGCGATGAAATTGATATCTACGCGCAAAAACATCCGCAGCGATTTGAGCTGAAAGTTCACTGTATATATAAGAGTGGCGAGCTCCTATATACCTATCGCTACAACAATGGCCGCACAAGTCTTGCCCGGCAGCGAAACAACGAGTCCTGCGAAGATTTGTCCTAGTCGCGGCAGCACGTGGGAGCGGCTTCAGCCGCGCTGCATTTGTTGACTTTCAATCGCGGCTGAAGCCGCTCCCACAATCTCAATTGTCGGGCTCCTTATCGCGACCAAAGCCGCATCTACAAACTTCATTGAACATGCCTGTATTTATTGAAGCGTCTTCCGGTACTGCCGTGGCGATATCCCGAACCAGCGGTAAAACGCACGTGTCAAAGCGGCGGTCTCCGAGTAACCCAGTCGACTGGCGATCGTGGCGACCGGGAGAGATTTTTGCGCTATCAGCAGTTCGGCAAATGACCGCGCCGCCTCGTCGTGAATTTTCTTGAAACTCGATTCTTCCTTCGCCAGGCGGCGATGCAGTGTCGCTTCCGATACTCCGAGTCGTGCGGCCGTTTCCCGGGCGCGCAGACCTTTACCGAGTGCCTCATGTGACAGCATCGTTCTTACCTCACCCGCAAAAGATTCCCCTCGAGTGATGTCGGCGATGGAAGACTGAATGTGCGCCTCGAGGATTGGAAACAGAAACGGATCGCCCGACCGCGAAGGGGATTGAAGCAGGTCCGACCGAAAATGCAGGCGATTGGCGCGACGCCGAAACAATACAGGTGCACCGAATATACGCCTGAACGGGCCGTCCGCCGATGACGGTTTGTCGTGTTCAAATTCAACCATCGTCAGCTGGCAGGCATTGCCGGTAAATTGCTTGATCAGGTTCCAGGTGCTGCCGATCGAATACTCACTATCATGACGGCGATGCAAGATACCATCATCCAGGATTCCATAGTCCACGTACGCGTATTCACCCTCGATTTCCAGATAGAAACGGGAGCCTTCCTGAACGGCGAACAAGTATTTGCCGAGGTTTCTGAGCGCGGCTTCCAGGTCTCTGGATTCAAGAAACAGGTATCCGACCGCTCCAACGGTTTGTGGCCCGCCGCGCTCCGACAACTCGAGTCCGAGGTAAGGCCGATTCATTGTGTGCGCAAGCCATTCAAAAAGGTCGATGAAACTGCGTAAGGGAACCCTTGCCGTCGCGGCATCAAGCTGGTCAAGATTAAATCGCTTCAGGCCGTCGTCAATGACGTCCGGGTGTCCGCCAATGGCTTCTACCAGCGCGGCGACGATTTGGTAGGAGATCGTTGGTGTTGCGTTACTGCCGGAAGGTGCGGACTCGGCCACGCTGTAAGTCGCTGTTTTGCAATATATTGATGCAAATTATCAAATAATTGCGCAATATTATCAATAAATTTTCCAGTAACAGGAGGAATCTTCCTGTCAGGCCCGGCGCGTAACAACGGGCGGAGTCTGTCGCATTACATAATTAATAAAATTTAAGTATAAAGTTTTTACAGTCAAAACTAATGGTTTCACTGTCGGGGGAAAACCAATGAGATCTTTTTCGTCAAGAAAGTTGTTGCCGTTCGCTGCACTGACCGCTGCCTGTAGTCTGCCGTTGAGCGGTTACGCACAGGTATTGGAAGAGGTTGTAGTCACGGCGCAAAAGCGTGAGCAGAATATCCAGGATGTCGGTATCGCAATAACGGCGTTCACCGGTGACCAGGTCAAAGCGCTCGGCATGACCAACACTACGGAGGTCATCCAGCAAGTTCCGGGAATGGACATGGTCTCATTCTCTCCGAACCTGACTGCGTTCAACATTCGGGGGGTTTCCCAGAACAACTTCACGGATAACCTCGAGGCGCCGGTCGCTGTCTACATCGACGAAGCCTATGTCGCCAGCATGAACGGCATCAACATGCAGATGTTCGACATGGAACGCGTGGAAGTGCTACGCGGCCCACAGGGAACTTTGTTCGGCCGCAACGCAACGGGCGGCGTAATTCAGTACGTTACCAAGAAAGCGGACGACGATGAGTTGAATGGTTACGTCGATGTAAGTGCCGGGGAATTTGGCATGTTCGGCATCGAAGGCGCGATAGGCGGTGCATTCTCCGATACCGCACGTTATCGCTTTTCAGCAAGAAAAGATGAGTCTGATGGATACATAGAATCCGCCGCTTTCCCGGAAGGAAATCCGCTTCCCCCCGGACTCGGCAATCTAGGTGGAACTGATGGTCTCGGCATCCGGGCAGCACTGCAATTCGATATCGGCGATAACTCGACATTGGATCTGCTATACAAATACTCGAAAGACGACAAGGTGCCGACAGGCGGTTACAACTTCATGCCGTATGCGGACAACACGAATCCAAACGTCTACATCCCGCCGGAGTTTGAAGATTTTGTTGTCAATGTGATTGGTGCGCCTATTGAAGCAACGCCTGATATATTCTTCTGCGCAAGCCAGCTCGATTGTTTTGCTCCCGTTGACACGTCAGGCCGTACCGTATTCGAAGGGGATCATCCGAATCCATTCCAGAACTACGCCGACTACGCGGGTTTCATGGACAGGGACGTACACAACTTCACAGCAGACTATGTGCGTGAGCTGGACAATGGATTGGAGCTTACGTCCATTACCAACTGGTCGAATGTCGATAAATTCTACACAGAAGACGGCGACGGAATTCCCGTACCCATCATCGAATTTACGACCATTGCGGATTTCACGCAGATCTCGCAGGAATTCAGAGTCTCCGGTGAAACTGATTCGAGCAGATGGCAGGCCGGCGTTTACTGGCTGGACATTGACTATGACGGTGACGTAACCACACTCGGTGCGCCCGTCGCGGGCGTGGCTGCCGGTTTGGGCTTCGATCCCACACTATTGACGGACCCGGCGGTGACGCAGGACAACCATCTCGATTCGCGAAACTGGTCTGTCTTCGGGCAGGGCGAATGGGATCTTACTGACGCGTTGACGCTGATCGGTGGATTGCGTTATTCGCAGGATGATAAGGAAATACAGATCGTTACCAGTTTCATTTCGCCTGCCGATGGCATCAACTTGCCAGGAATCGTCGACATCGCTGCCGACGCAGCGGCGGCGGGATCTGACCAGAACAAGGTTGACTACGGAGATGTCGCCGGCCGACTGCAGCTGGACTATCGAACCGGCGAAGATACGCTCTGGTTTGTTTCCTTCAATCGTGGCATCAAGGGCGGCAATTTTGCAGCCGCCGCCGATATTTCGCTATCGCGTCTTCGCCATGACGAAGAGGTGCTGCATGCCTGGGAAGCTGGCGTCAAGACGACGTTTGCCGAAGGGCGCGCGAGGTTTAATGCCACTGTGTTCAATTACGATTACGAAGACTACCAGGCATTTACCTTCTTCCAGGGAACACCGCAGGTAACCAATGCGGATGCGAAAAACACGGGAGCTGAGTTAGAGCTGTTCCTTCTGCCTAACGATAACTGGGACATTGTTCTTGGGGCATCTTTCCAGGATTCCGAAGTTGACAACGTTTCGACGACACAGGAACAGGTTACGCCGGTCGGCTTCCTGGTGGACTGGCCGGTCGATTTTCTTAATGGTCTGGAACTACCAAACACCCCCGACGTGAGCCTGAACTACCTGGTTCGTTACAATTTTAATACGGATGTCGGCAATATCGCTTTCCAGGTCGACGGCTATTACAACGGTGATCAGTATCTGGAGGTCACGAACGGCGGCGCAGCAAAACAGGATGCCTACAACGTGTACAACGCCAGGGCGACCTGGACCAGCCAGAGCGAAAACTGGCAGATAACGGGCTGGGTCCGCAACCTGGGAGACGAGGTGTACAAGCAGTATGCGCTTGACCTCGGCATTCTGGGTGGCACCACCGTTTATGCTCCGCCACGCTGGGCCGGCGTAAATTTTACCTATAACTGGTAGGCATATCCGGACCGGCGGGTCCGTTACGGGACTCGCCGGCTTCCGTTCAATCAGCGTCATTAAAACAAGACCCATTCAAGTGGGGAGAAGGGACGTGACTAATACTGCTGCTCGCGTGCGAGCGAAAATCTTCGGAACCTTATCGCCAGCTGCGATATTGGCTGTTTGCACTTTCCTGGTCTCCGCATGCGGCCCTGCAAACAACCAGGCTGCCGACCAGAATGTTTCAGCGTCGAAGCCTGCGCTGTCGCATGAGGCGGAGCTGGCCGCCTTTAAAGCAGCGATTCGCACCAAGTACGATATGAAAGAGCAGGCCTTTCGTGACAACGACCCGGAACCGATTCTTACGAAATTTTACGCTGCCGATGCAATTTCGACCGACAACGAAGGGGTCACTCATGTAGGCCGCGACGCGCTGCGACCTGTTTATGAAGAAGTGATCAGTGCCTACGTTGATATCGAGTCGTTCAATTCGTTCGTCAGGGGCGACGCGGGTTGGGACTGGGTCAATTTTCACGTGAGCTTTCCGCCAGAAGCGGAAATGGAACCATTTACCTTCAAAATGCTGTTTCTCTGGGAGCGCGTCGATGGTGAATGGTGGTCGAAGGGCGAAATGTATGTCATGGGGGAATTCGATATTCCCTGATTAACGATTCAAGCGAGTTATCAGCCATGAATAAATCCTCGAACAAGCAGAAGCCAGCAATCACCCGACGCGATTTTGTCGGTGGAACACTGATTGGAAGTGGCGCCGCGTTGTTGACTGCAAAGGCACCCGGTTTTTCGGCGAACGCGCAGGAAGCTGCTATGCTGCCGCCGGAGTTTCCGCAAACAATGGCGGCGCCACTAAATACGCTGGATGAATCATGGACCGGACCAGGCGGTGTTGGCGATTACGCAAATGCCAACGGCAACACCCACGATGTCGTCAATGCCGCTCACACATTTCGGAATCGCGATTTCGATGCTCGAATCGCGACTGCGCGCGACACTGGTGAACATTACGACCTGGTTGTCGTCGGAGCAGGGTTTGCAGGTGTAACCGCAGCCTATACGTACCTGAAAGAAAAGCCGGATGCACGGGTTCTGATTTTCGACAATCATCCGGTGTTCGGAGGCGAAGCCCGACAAAACGAGTTTGAAGTTGACGGTTACAGGCTTTGGGGCCCGCAGGGCTCTACCGGTGCCGTCTGGCCGCTGGAAGGTGCCAAAAAGATCGAGATGTATTCACATATGTGGGATGAACTCGATCTGCCAACCGAGTTCGAATGGCAGGAAGCAACCAACTCAACGCTCAAGATTCCGCTGGACAACTATTCGCCGATGCACCTGACCTGGGAAGCCACCGACCTCGGCTGGTTTCATGACGGTCACGACATGGCCGTCAATCCCTGGTCGAACCGCTTCAAAGACGTGCCGATAGACGATCAGACCAAACAGGATTTCCTGTGGATGGAGATCTATCGCCAGCCGCCCGAGCGCGAAGACTGGGCTGAATGGCTGGACACGATGACCTACAAGGAATTCCTCAGGAATGAGATGGATATCGACAATGAGGAGGTCGACAAGTATCTCAACCCATTCGCTGCCGCAATGGGTTGTGGTCTTGGCACGGACGTCATCTCAGCATATCAGGCATTCAATTTCATTCAGCCGGGCGTTAATCAGTATGGCCGCCAATTCGGTATTGGCGATCCGACGGACTATGTTCATCTTGCGCAGTTTCCCGGCGGCAACACCGGCATTTTGCGGCACATTGTGCAGCGACTCATTCCTGATGTTTTCGGTAAAACGAAGACATTGAGCGAAGTGCTTTCGAACCCGATCAAATGGGAAACGCTCGATCGCAAGAACCAGCCGGCGCGCATGCGGCTGAGATCCCTGGTTGCTAACGTGCGTCATGACGGCCCGGTGGAGACTGCCAGGATGGCGCATGTTACCTATCTGAATGACGGCGAAATGCTTAGCGTCACCGCCGACCGCGTGATCATGTGCGGCCAGCAACACCTTAACAAGCGGGTCGTTGCCGATCTGCCAGACGACTATCGCGAAGCGATGGGCCAGTTCCTGCATTCGCCCATGATGATCATCAACGTCGCGCTGCGAAACTGGAAGTTCATGGACAACTTAGGCGTTGCATCCGTCCGTTGGTTTGGCGACGACCTGGGTTGGTTTACGACCTTACGCCGGCAGATGATTCTCGATGGCGAAGAGCCAATGCCGCTCGATCCCGACAAGCCGACCGTGCTGACGATGTATAACTCCTTTTGTATTCCCGGGGTGCCGGTTGAGCAGCAAACGGTTGCGGCACGAATGAAGATGTTCTCTATGAGCTACGCGTCGGTGGAGAAGCAAATCAAGCAGCAATTCACCAAGATGTTTGCCGCCGGTGGTTTCGACGCAGAACGTGATATCGCGGGTATTACACTCAACCGGCACGGCCATGCCTACGTTGTCACGCCGCCTGGATTTTTCTTTGGCAAAGACGGTAAGCGTGCGCCAAGTGACGTAATTCGCAAACCGCATGGCCGGATCGCATTCGCACATGCCGAACTCATGGGTTACCAGATGTGGGAGGGCGCCGTGCACGAAGGTGAACGTGCCGCCCAACAGATGCTGACATTGTGATTCGCCTTTTCCCAGCAATTTTATTCGTTTGCCTCGCGGCCTGCACGGGAGAACAGAGTGCCGCGCCAGCCGCGTCGGCCGTCGCACCCCAGCGACCAAATTTCCTCCTGATTCTTGTCGACGATATGGGCTATGCGGACATCGGCAGTTTCGGCGGCGAAATAGCAACACCCAACCTCGATCGCCTTGCTTACGAAGGCATCCGTTTTTCAAATTTCCATGCGGCCTCAACGTGTTCTCCGACCCGCTCAATGCTGTTTACCGGTGTTGATTCTCATCGGGCGGGACTGGGCAATATGTTTGAGGAGCTAGCGCCGAATCAGAAAGGCCAGCCGGGCTACGAGGGCTACCTGAACGATCGTGTGGTCTCGCTGCCAACCTTGCTGAAGGACGCCGGCTACCGAACCTACATGACGGGCAAGTGGCACCTTGGATCCGGAGTTGGCAAAGGTCCGGCATTCCAGGGCTTCGAGCGTTCGTTTGCGCTGGATTCCGGTGGTGCGAGTCATTTCGGGGACATGCGGCCCGCTTATGCACCGTCTCCCGACGTGAAAGCCAATTACTCTGAAAATGGCATCAAACTGGATTCCCTGCCGGCGGAGTTCGAATATTCGTCGCAGTACTACGTCGACCGGATGATCGAATACCTGGACGATCATGGTGATTCGGAACAGCCGTTTTTTGCCTATCTTTCGTTCACTGCACCGCATTGGCCATTGCAGGCCCCGGACGAGGCCATCGCCAGGCACGAGGGACGTTACGACGATGGCTATGATGCGCTTGCGACGGCGAGACTGCAGCGGATGAAAGACCTCGACCTGATTCCCGCTGATGCGGTTCGCAGCGGGCGTTCGCCCAAGGAACTTCCCTGGGACGAATTGAGCGAAGAGCAACAGAAAACAGAAATTCGCGCGATGGAAATTTATGCGGCGATGATCGATGAGGTGGATCGACACACCGGTCGGTTGCTTGACTATCTGGATGCTTCGGGCGCAGCGAACAATACGGTCATCATATTCATGTCTGATAACGGTCCCGAGGGTCACGACCTCGATGAAACCTGGCCAATGGAGGCCTATCCGGATATTCGCAAGACAATTGATGCAACCCATGATTTTAGTTATGCAGCCATGGGTCGACCCGGCTCCTATGTCCTTTACGGACCTAACTGGGCGAATGCGGGGTCGCCAGCCTTTCGTTTGCATAAAGCATTCCCGACGGAGGGCGGCACACGGGTTGCTGCTTTCATATACGACCCGCGGCAGAACGTCGGGCAGCCCGTTGTCAATAACTCTGTACAGAACCCAACGCGTAATTCCGGGCCATCGATCGTCGATCATTTTGTGTATGTCACTGACGTAACGCCGACGGTACTCGAATTCGCCGGAGTCTCTCATCCTGGCAATAGTTACCAGGGCCGGCCGATCGAATCCCCAACCGGTATCTCGTTCGCACCTCTTCTGCGCGGCGACACACGGTCGGACGAAACACGTGTCACAGGTGCTGAACTATTTGGTAAGCGTGTAGTGCGCTCCGGTCCATGGAAGCTTGTGCACATGTCAGCGCCTTATGGGAGTAACGATTGGCAGTTGTTTAACGTCATGCAGGATCTTGGTGAGGCCAAGGATCTGTCGTCCGACTATCCGGAGAAAGTGGAGGAGTTGAAAGCCCATTGGGATAACTATGCGCGTGAGAACAACGTCATTATTCCGGACTGGGTGAGCGGCTATTAGCTGCCGCGGGCCATCATCGTGATAGCAAAATTCCTCGCGGGCAAGAATTCTGTGGATATCAATTCACGCAGCACGATATGCAGCGTATTTCTTATCGGCGTAATTGCGCCGGAAGTTTTCATAGTGCAACCGGGTTTCGTTCAGGGGCTGGTTGAAATTCTCGGTTTTGATGACAAGGGTGCGGGCTACACGGCTTCTGCTGAAATGTTCGGACTTGCCGCAACCACCATACTCATGACGTTCATATCTCATCGCGTCAACTGGCGAGGAGTCGTTTTCTGGTCTCTGTTGCTAATGTTTGCGGCGAATATCCTTTGTACCTATACCACAGATCTGAACCTGTTCGTCGCACTGCGATTCGTTGCCGGGCTGGGTGCCGGCAGCCTTGTATCATTGAGTTTTGCGGCAATTGGACTAACGCATAATCCCGATCGCAACTTCGGCCTGCTGATCATGTGGGTGCTGGTGTACGGCGCACTGGTGTTATGGGCGATGCCAACGGCGTATGCAATCGGGGGCATGACGCTCGTGCTGTGGTTTTTCGCGATCTTCCCGCTGACGGCGATGCCATTTATCCGTTACCTCCCAATTGCTGGAGAAAATGTGGCCCAGGTCGAAGCGGACGCCGTCAATCTCGGCAACGGCATGAAGGGTCTGGCGTTATTCGCGATGTTGGCATACTTCACGGCACAGGGTGTGGTCTGGGCCTACCTGTTCCTGATTGGCGTCTCTGCCGGTTTAACTGACCAGCAGGTCGCCAACGGGTTGATGCTGTCTCAATTTGCCGGAATTGCAGGTGCTTTTCTCGCTGCGATGATCGCACATCGGTTCATCAGATCGGTGCCGCTTGCCATCGGTATTATCGGCGGTGCTATTTGCCTGTATTTCCTGGTGGGAACTTTTGGCTTCCTTGTATTTGCCGCAGCTGTAGGCGTGTACAACTTTTTCTGGAACATGAGCCATCCTTTCCTGCTGGGCGCGATGGCAAGTTTCGATCGGCGAGGACGGGTAGTTGTGTACGCGGTCGCGATGCAAATGGTCGGACTCGCAGTAGGCCCGTTTCTGGCGGCATCCGTGATTTCGGATGGCAACTATCTGAGAGTCAATCAACTGGGTGCGGCGCTGTTCGTGCTGAGTTTCGTATTGATTCTACCGCCGGTACTTGCCCAGGCAAGAATACGTCAGGATGACGCCGTGATAGCGGAGGCAGGATAAATGTTTGCAGATCTGAGTAGCAAAGTTGCGTTGGTGACGGGTGCCGGCCAGGGCATCGGCGCCGGCATCGCGCGGGTTTTCGCAAATGCAGGTGCGAAAGTAATGGTGGTCAATCGCACTGCAGCGAACGGCGAAAATACCGTAGCAGAAATCACCGCTGCCGGCGGAATTGCGGAATTATGCGCAGTTGATATTGGTGATATCGACAATGTGGAAAAAGCCGTAGCAGACACGGTAGGCAAATGGGGCGGCGTCGACATCGTATTGCACAATGCGGCGTCATTTCTTGGCGGCCCGGTTGAATCCTATTCTGAGGACGACCTGGAAACAGTCTTGTCCGTAAATCTAAAAGCCTGTTTTCGCCTTTCTAAAGCCGCCATTCCACATTTCCGCAAGCGCGGTGGCGGGCGCCTGTTGTTCACTTCGTCCGTGACCGGGCCGCGCGTCGCGATGCCTGGCACATCGTATTACGCTGCGTCCAAAGGGGGCATGAATGCCTTCATAAGAACGGCGGCAATCGAATTGGCCAGGGAGAACATCACGGTCAATGGGGTTGAGCCCGGTTACATTCGCACGGCGGCAATGGAATTGCTTGCCGACGACGAAGGCCTTGCGCAGATGACGAAATACATTCCAGCGGGTTTTATGGGCGCTCCGGAGGATATTGCCTACGCAATGCTCTACCTCGCGAGCGACGAGGCACGCTACATCACAGGACAGACGATTTGCGTCGACGGTGGTTCGACGTTGCCGGAAAGTCCGGTGTTCCTGGAAGAAATGGATGGCATTAAGGATTTGGCAGGTTCTTGAAAAAAGCTATGACGGAAATTCAGACGATATTGGCGCGCAGAGAACGGCTGCTGGGACCCGACAATCCGCTGTTCTATGACGAACCGCTGCACCTCATCAGGGGCGAGGGTGTGTGGCTATATGACGCCGATGACCGACGCTACCTGGATTGCTATAACAACGTGCCCTGCGTTGGCCATTGTCATCCCGAAGTCGTCGGCGCGCTGTGCGATCAGGCTAAAAAACTCAACACGCATACTCGCTATCTGCACGAAAATATCCTCGATTATGCCGAAAAACTACTTGCCAAATTTGATGACAGCCTCGATCGCGTAACGCTTGCGTGTACGGGCAGTGAAGCGAACGATCTTGCGCTAAGAATTGCCAGGATCAATTCTGGCGGTGACGGTTTTATCTGCACTAACGCGACCTATCATGGCAACACAACTGCCGTTGCGCAGCTCAACTCCATATTCGAGCCCATCGGCGGCTATGCAGAGAATATCCGTATGGTGCCCTGGCCGGATTCGTACCGGGCGCAGAATGACCTGGACGGAGAGGCACTTGCAGACGCTTATGCCGATGCGGTGCAACGAGCCATTGAGTCCCTGGCGGCCGCCGGCATCAAATTCGCCGGCATGCTGGTTTGCCCGATATTCGCAAACGAAGGGCTGCCGAATATCCCTGCTGGATACATGCAAAAAGCGATAGGTCATGTGCGTGCTGCCGGCGGTCTCTATATTGCTGACGAGGTACAGGCGGGATTTGGTCGTACCGGTACCTGGTGGGGACATACCTGGAGCAGCGTCATTCCCGACATCGTGACCCTGGGCAAACCTATGGGAGCAGGGCACCCAATTTCCGGCGTCGTCGCTCGCGGTGAGTTGCTCGATAATTACCGTCGCCACGAAATGTATTTCAACACATTTGGCGGTAACCCGGTTTCCTGTGCCGTGGGACGCGCAGTGATCAATGTGATCGACAACGAGGGGCTGGTCGACAATGCGGCACAGGTTGGCGCCTACGTCCTGAGGGAATTCAGAAAGCTGCAGATGAAGCACGACATCATTGGCGACGTTCGCGGCGCAGGATTATTTTTTGGCATTGACCTGGTCTCCGACCGGGCAACGAAGACACCGGACGCCGCCGCGGCCAGGAAAATCGTCAATAACATGCGCGATAACGGCGTTTTGATGAGCAAAATCGGCGAGCACGACAATGTACTCAAGCTGCGCCCACCTCTGTGTTTTTCGAAAGACAATGCAGACCTGATGATCTCCACGCTTGATGATGTATTGGCTGCGGCATGACGGACTTCTTCGACATTACTCCGGCAGAACAGGTGCAGCGACTTGAGCAGGCGGGCCGCGATGCGTTGTCTCACTGGAATATCGAAGACGCGTCACTGGAGCTGATCAAGCACCGTGAAAATGCCGTGTTCCGGGTTGACCACAACGGGACCAGCGCGGCATTACGCCTGCACCGCCACGGCTACCATTCGGACAATGAACTACGCTCCGAATTGCAGTGGATGCAGGCCCTGTCCGATGCCGGTGTGATGGTGCCCAATGTCATACCTGCAGCATCAGGGGAGCCTTTTATTGGCTACTCAGCTGAAGGGCTGCCTGGTGAAATCCAGATTGACCTGTTCGAATGGATCGATGGCGAGCAGTTAGGATCGGTCGAAGAAGGCGTGGCAGACGAATCAGAAGCTGAAGCCACCTACCGGGCGCTCGGTGAGCTCGCGGCGCGCGTTCACAACCAGGCAAATTCATGGCAGCTGCCACAGGGTTTCGTGCGCCACGCCTGGGATGCCGAAGGGCTCGCCGGCAATAACCCTTTTTGGGGACAGTTCTGGAAGCTCTCTGCCGCCTCGAAGTCTGAAGCAGACTTGCTGCTTCGCGGGCGCGACAGGGTTTATGCCGAACTCAGCCAAATGCCCAAATCGGCCGCCAACTACAGCATGATTCATGCCGATTTTGCGCCGGAAAATGTAATGGTCGACGGCGATGATGTGCGGCTCATCGATTTTGATGACGCCGGATTCGGCTGGCACCTTTTCGAGTTGGCAACGTCGCTTTACTTTATTCTGGATGAACCCTATTTCGATCGAGCGCAAGACGCGTTGATCGCCGGTTATCGAACGCATCGCCAATTGAGTGATGAAGAACTGAAATTACTGCCGCTGCATTTCCTGGCGCGCGGCTTTACTTATCTCGGGTGGGTTCACACCCGCCATGAAACAGAGACGGCGCGCGAGCTGACACCGATGCTATTGTCATCGGCCTGCGAGCTTGCCGAGAACTATTTGAAAAATTGACACGAGGTGCATGATGAGCAAGAAGTACGAAATGACAATAGGTGGCAAAACGGTTTCTGCGGATTCATACGTTGATGTTCGCAATCCGGCCAACACCGAAGAAGTTGTGGGCCAGGCGCCAGTCGGCACCAAAGAACACCTCGACCAGGCAGTTGCGGCGGCGGCCAAAGCCTATGAATCCTGGCGCTATTCAAGCGAAGAGGAACGCGTTAAGGCGTGCAACGCCATGGCGCAGGTTTGCACCGAGCATGCCGAGGAGCTGGCCACGTTACTGACAAAAGAACAGGGGAAACCGCTGGGTGGCCTGGGTTCGAACTTCGAACTCGGCGGGGCAGCAGGTTGGGCAGGTTATACCGCGACGCTTAGCTTGCCGGATAAGGTTATCGAGGACAGCGACGAACGCCACGTAACGCAAAAGCGCGTTCCGCTCGGCGTAGTTGGTTCGATAACTCCCTGGAACTGGCCGCTGATGATTGCAATCTGGCACATCGTCCCTGGTATTCGCACTGGCAATACGGTCGTCATCAAGCCCTCCCCCTATACGCCGCTGAGCACACTGCGCATGATCGAGTTGTTTAACGAGGTTCTTCCGCCGGGTCTTGTCAACGTCATCTCCGGCGGCGATGAGTTAGGTGCCGAACTCACTGGTCACGACGGCATCGATAAGATCGTGTTTACGGGCTCAATTGCAACTGGCAAGAAAGTCATGGCGAGCGCTGCCAAAGGCGTTACGCCGGTAACCCTGGAATTGGGTGGTAACGATGCAGGCATCATGTTGCCGGGCGAAGATCCCGCCAAGTTCGCAGAGGGCCTGTTTTTCGGGTCAATGATTAATTCGGGCCAGACCTGTGGCGCATTGAAGCGGCTCTATGTGCACGAAGACGATCTGGATGCCACGGTAAATGCGCTGGTGGGTTTCGCCGGCAACATCCCGATGGGTGACGGTATGGACGAAGGCAGCCTGCTCGGACCGGTTCAAAATGAAAGGCAGTTCAAACGAGTAGTGGAATTGGTGGAAGACGCAAAAGCGCATGGCGGAAAATGTGTTCTTGGCGGTGAGCCAACCGGTGGTCCGAATTACTTCTACCCGGTCACCTTCGTCACAGGCATATCGGACGGCGTACGTCTGGTCGACGAAGAACAGTTCGGTCCTGTGCTGCCGATCATCACTTATACTGATATCGACGATGCCATCGCCCGCGCCAATGCGCTGGACTTTGGCCTCGATGCGTCAGTCTGGGGTAGTGACAAGGAAGAAACGGCCCGAGTCGCAGCGCGACTCGAAGCGGGAACAGTTCTGATCAACAAGCATGGCGAGATCGCGCCGCACATACCGTTCGGCGGAATCAAATGTTCCGGACTTGGCGTCGAGTTTGGCGAAGAAGGCCTTGCGGCATATACATCAATCAAAATCATCAATGCAGCGGCATAACATCATGAAGAAACTAATATTCCTCACTTTGCTTTTTGCGAGCACCGCTTTCGGGCAGATTCAGCCCGAACCGGCCGGCGTAATACAAACGCTTCCGGAATCCTGGCCACCACACTGGATAATCGTTCAGGACGGTGCGTTCTTCCATATGAACAGTGGCAAATTCATTGTGGTCGATGCAGATTCGGACGATCCGGCAACGCGATTCAAGGGCATGTTCAATGGCACGTTCATACCGCAATTCTTCCAGGCCGAATCCCGACCGGAGATGTATGTCACCGAGACCTTTTACTCGCGTGGTACGCGGGGTGTGCGAACCGATGTGTTGACAATCTGGGACAAGCAGACTTTGTCGCCTGTCGCCGAGGTCGTCCTGCCACCCAAGCGGGCCAGCCAGATGCCAATGAATTACCATATTCAACTGGTCGACGACGAAAAGTTAGCACTGGTGTACAACTTTACACCGGCAACGTCCGTATCTGTTATTGACATCGTCAACAGGACGTTTCTTGGTGAAGTTCCCACGCCAGGTTGTTCACTCGTCTTTCCGATGGCAGGTCGCGCTTTTGCTTCTATCTGCACGGACGGTTCAATGCTCAGTGTGCAACTTGATGAAGACGGTCAGCAGGCATCGACGGCGCGAACCGACGTCTTTTTCGATGCCAACAACGACCCGTTGATGGAAAAAGCGGCAATGGTCGATGGCGTTGCCTATTTTCCCACCTTTCTCGGGCGAATGGTGCCGGTCGACATGCGCGGTGAGTCCCTGGAAGTTGGCGATACGTGGTCGCTGCTAGGCGCTGGCGACGACGGCTGGAGACCGGGGGGCCTTGCGGTAACCGGAACGGATGGTGCCGGACGAATTTACGTCCTTATGCACCCCGATGGCTATGAAGGGTCGCACAAGGACCCAGGTGCCGAGGTGTGGGTTTTCGATCCGGCGACCCGGCAACGTGTGGATCGAATTGCACTACAGCTTCCCGCGATTTCAATCGGACTGACCCGTGATGACAATCCGCTTTTGGTCGCGACAAATATCAATCTCGAGGTCGACGTATACGACGTCGCAAGTGGGGAATTCCAACGGACGTTGAGTGATATCGGCGCAGAAACGCCGTTCTTGTTGCACGGCGCAAATTAAGGATGTTGAAGATGAATTGGTTAGATAAATGGCTTGACAGATCCGTGGAAAAAACGACTCGTGGTCTGGCGCAACGTACATCGCGGCGTGGTTTCCTGGGCAAATTTGCAGGCGCGGTAATTGGCGGCGCGGCAACAGTACCGTTGCTGCCGGTTGCCCGTTCACAGGAGGCCGCGACACCGGCGCCGCTTGAAGAAGGCGATGCCAATAGCTGCGACTACTGGCGTTATTGTGCGATAGACGGTTTTCTTTGCGGCTGCTGTGGTGGGTCCATGAATTCCTGTCCACCCGGCACCGAGATGTCACCGATCACCTGGATTGGAACCTGTGAGAATCCGGTAGATGGTCAAAACTACATCATTTCCTATAACGACTGCTGTGGTAAAGCTTCCTGTGGCAACTGTCTGTGCCAGCGAAACGAGGGTGATCGGCCGGTCTACAATCCGCGCGTTGCCAACGATCTCAACTGGTGTCTCGGCACAACGAGCGCGGCCTATCACTGTTCTACCGCGATTGTAATCGGCGCGGCTCTGGACGACTGATGAAGATCTGCGCAAATTCACTTGTCGCAGTTTTCGGCGTTATCGCTGGTGCTGCGGTGAGCGCGCAGGATCAGGACAGCTACGACGCCGACAATTATGCAACCTGTGCTGCCTGCCATTTGCCGGATGGCGCCGGCATACCCGGAGCCTTTCCAAGAATTCGCAGCCGCGCGACGGGGATAGCAATGCTGGAGGGTGGTCGAGACTATCTGATTACCGTAACTTCGTATGGCCTGATGGGCACGATTACTGTCGATGGCGCCCAGTATTTTGGCATTATGCCGGGCAATAGTGCAGCAATGTCGACCGAAGAAATCGCGTCCGTTTTGAACTACATTGTTTTCGAATTGAGTGACTCGGAAACGACCGGCATTGACGAGTTTACTGCCGAAGAAGTCAGCAGTGTCCAGTCAGCTGTCGCATCCAAAAGCCCTGCAGCAGCCGGTGAGATACGCAAAGCACTGACGACCAGTCACGGCGACGATTGGCCGTGATCTTGAGGTTAGTCGTCCTGTCGCTAATGTTCGCTGCTGTGCATGCGACGGCCGACGACGAGCGGGCACACGTGAACTACATGCTGCATTGCCAGGGTTGCCACCTGCCACAAGCCGAAGGGTTCGCGGGCAGGGTGCCGCCAATGAAGGACTTTGTCGGCTTTTTTCTCCACTCCGCGGAGGGACGGGACTTCCTGATTCGAGTGCCGGGCGTGGCGCACTCGGCGCTGGATGATTTTGAAATCACCGAGTTGATGAACTGGTTACTGCAAAGCTTCAGCGCGGCACAGTTGCCTGCGACGTTCACGCCGTTTACGGTGGATGAGGTTGCAGGCCTGAGGCGGGATCCGGAGTCGGCGCCGGAGGCCGCGCGAAACGAGATTCTCAGCAAGATAGCAGCTGATCTGCCAACACTTGCGGTCGCACTTGCCCACGAAGAATAAAAAAACCAGGGGACAGAATGGACGCAGAACAAAATATCGCTGACGATCCGGCGTTTCAACAATTGCTTGCTACGCGTAGCCGCATTCGCTGGGGCTTCTCATTCATAGTGATTGGCGCCTACCTGGGTTACGGGGTTGCGGGCTTGTACTTTTCTGAAAGCTACGCGACACCGTTCTTCGGCAGCTCGATGCCATGGGGCCTGGTGATGGGTTTCTGCATCATTGCCTTGTCGGTTGCGCTGTCGATTATATATGTTCGAATCATTGGCAGGCTCGAAGCTAAAAACCTGTTTGCCGGGCGGCCGAACTAGGAATGGGAAGCAGCGTCAATCTTAGTGCGATCATCGTTTTCGTTGGCTTTATCTCATTAAGCCTGTTCATCACCTGGTGGGCCGCGAAAAGAACCCACTCAGCGGGCGAGTTTTACACGGCTGGCGGGAAAATTACCGGGTTCCAGAACGGACTGGCGCTCGCCGGGGACTTCATGTCTGCGGCGACTTTCCTGGGATTGACCGGGCTTGCATTTATCGGTGGTTCGGATGCGATGCTATTTACAGCCGGTGTTACTGTCAGTTGGGCATTCATGCTTTTTGCATTTGCCGACCGGCTCCGCAATCTGGGCAAATTCACATTCGCGGATGTGGTTGCCTATCGACTCCACCCTGAGAAGCTGCGTGTGCTGGCGGCGACAGGTACTTTGACCGTTGCGATTCCGTATCTCATCGCACAGATGGTCGGCGCCGGTTCTCTCATCGAGGCGCTGTTCGATATTCCCTATCTTGCCGCGGTTCTGATCGTGGGAACGCTGATGACCGTCTACGTCGTTTTTGGCGGCATGCTTGCGACAACGTGGGTGCAGGTAACGAAGGCGATACTCTTGCTGCTTGGCGGAACGACACTCCTGTTCCTCGTTCTCAGTCAGTTCGGATTCAGCGTCGATGCACTCTTTGATAAGGCAGCCGAAGTCCATCCACGCGGAGAAGGCATTTTCATGCCTGGCGGCCTGTATGACGACCCCATCAGCGTGCTGTCCTTAGGCCTCGCTTTCGTTTGTGGCACCGCGGGATTGCCGCACGTTCTCATGCGTTTCTTTACAGTGCCCGATGCCGCTCAGGCACGGCGATCCATAGGCTACGCGGTCGCCATCATTGGCTATTTTCAGGCCGCAATCGTAATTATCGGGTTCGGGGCGATTGCACTGCTGACCGGCCAGACCGAATACGTCAGCGAATCCGGTCAGATCGCCGGCGGCGCGAACATGATATCGATTCACCTTTCGCGGTTGGTCGGTGGCGAGGTCTTTTTCGGTTTGATCGCGGCGGTGGCGTTCGCGACCATACTTGCCGTCGTCGCGGGAATACTTCTGTCTGCATCGGCAGCTGTGGCGCACGATTTCTATTCCCGCGTTATTCGCAAGGGCGAGATTTCGGATGCAGATGAAGTCAGAGTGACGCGTTGGGCGACGCTATTCATTGGTGCAACAGCGATAGGGTTGAGCGTATTTTTTAAGAACGTCAACGTAGGTGTATTGTCGACCATAGCGCTGGCGATTGCCGCAAGCGTCAACTTTCCTGCAATTTTCCTGGTGCTTTTCTGGAACGGCCTGACCACACGGGGGACGATCGCCGGTGGCATTACGGGACTTACCGTTGTGCTGGTGCTCGTATTCCTGAGCCCGACGATCTGGGTCAATGTGCTGGGCAATGAGGTTGCGGTCTTTCCGTACGCGTATCCGACACTATTCTCCGTAAGCGCAGCTTTTCTGGTTACGATCGTGGTTTCGATTTTGGATGACAGCGAAAGAGCACAGGTTGATCGTGCTGCATACTCATCCCAGGTAGTGCGCAGCGAATTAGGTGAACTCAAATGAAAAGAATGATGCTGCTGGCAGTCGTGGCAGTGCTGTCAGCTTGCGCCGAGGAACAAACAATGAAACCGATTCCGGCCTATCCCGGCATTTCTGATCTGGTTGCGATGATGGAGGCAGGTGAAACCACGAGTGCTGAAATCGTCGCGGAATTACTCAGGCGATCAGATGCCGCGCGCGAGCTGAATGCCTACATAATTATTGACGCTGACAGCGCGCTTGACCGGGCCCGGGAACTCGACGGTCTTCGCGCATCCGGCGAAATACTCGGACCGCTGCATGGTATTCCGCTCGTGGCTAAAGACAATATCCATGTAGCCGGCATGCCTAACACGGCGGGAACGCCTGCACTGGCTGACTTCGTTCCGAATGCAGACAATGGCGTCGTCGCCGCGCTGCGTAAGGCGGGTGCAATTATCATTGGCAAAGCCAACATGCATGAATTGGCCTTCGGCATTACCAGCGACAACGCGACATACGGATCGGTGGCAAACCCCTATGATCGAACAATGTTTCCGGGTGGCAGCAGCGGCGGCACGGCTAGTGCGATAGCGGCCGGGCTGGTGCCGGCCGGTCTTGGCACGGACACCGGCGGATCCGTCCGCATTCCAGCCGCATTAACGGGCATCGTCGGTTTTCGACCGAGCACGGATCGGTACGATTCGACCGCAGTGACGCCGATTTCGCACACCCGCGACACGGTTGGTCTCATCGGGCGCAGCGTCGCCGACCTGATCGTCATGGACCACATTATTGATCCAGGCGGACAGCGGATTTCCACGGTCTCCGCGGACAGTATTCGCCTCGGTGTTCCGCGCGCATATTATTTTGACAACGTCGATGCGCAGGCAGGTGTTGTTATCGAAGCTGCATTAACCAGGCTCAGTGATGCGGGCGTAACACTGATCCCAGCGGATCCTCCGGGCATCGATGCACTACTGGCACGCAGCGCATTTCCACTGGCACTCTATGAAGTTATGATCGATCTCCCGGCATATCTCGAAGAGTTTTCGACCGGCAAGGACATTGCCGCTATTGCGGAAGCTGCCGGGAGCCCGGACGTGCAGGGGCTGTTCGCCTCTTTACTCGGCGATGGGAAGGTTCCGGAAGAAGTCTATGCCGACGCGCTGGCGGCACGTGCGGAGATGCGCGAGGTATTCGCAACATACTTCGAGAACGCTGAACTTGACGCAATGATATTTCCGACGACCTTGTTGCCGGCGAGACCGATCGAAAACAGTTTGCAGACCGTCGAGCTCAACGGAGCGCAGGTACCCACGTTCCCGACTTATATACACAACACCGACCCGGCAAGTATCGCTGCGCTGCCAGGCATCAGCCTGCCTGTCGGCTTGACGGCAAACGGGTTGCCGGTCGGGATCGAGATCGACGGTCCGGAGGGGACCGATCGGCAGCTTCTCGCGATAGCGGCCGAAATTGAAAGAATCTTCGAATTCACTGCGCGGCCCTAGAAAGTCATTTGTCGTTACTTTTGTAACTAAAATGACTAACCACTTGATTGCAAATAATTAACGTCTGGTGCCGCGACTTAATGTGATACATAGTTGTCTATATGTCGGGTGATTTCGTATCATTTCAGCTGTAATTGTTTCAACTATAAAATAGTCTTAATCAACGCTCCAACAGGATTCATTTCGGGGGAAGAAATAATGCTTGGGAAAAAACGCCTGATCGGATTGTCACTGACGTCCGCGGCCTGCCTGTCCCTGACGCTGCCTGTTTATGCTCAGCAGCTTGAGGAAATAGTCGTTACCGCTACGCATCGCGAAGAAAGTATTCAGGACGTACCCATCGCCGTAACGGCGATTGGCTCGCAACAACTCGAAGCCGCTGGAATATTCGACTCCACCACGGTCGCGCTGAATACGCCAGGAATGGCATACGCCGAGTTTGCACCGGGCCAGGCATACATTTCAATGCGCGGCGTCGGTTCTGTCGACGATGGCGCCGGACTCGATAATTCTGTCGCGCTATTTCTCGATGGCGTCTACATCGGTCGCCAGGCAGGGATCAACTTTGACCTGTTTGATCTTGATCGCATTGAGGTGTTGAAGGGACCGCAGGGAACGCTGTTCGGACGCAACGCGGTTGGCGGTGCCATTAATGTTGTTACTTCACGGCCGGAAAACGAACTTGGCGGCAAGGCGGCCGTGACCGTTGGCAACGAAGGAATCCTCCGCTACCAGGGGCTGGTTACCGGTGGTTTCTCCGAAAACCTGTCCGGCAAGCTCGTCGTCAACCATCGGGAGCACGATGGCTTCGTAAAAAACACGCATCGCGGCGTCGATGTACAGGATGAAGATTTCATTTCTTTCAGGGGACAATTGCTCCTTGAGCTTGATTCATCGGAATGGTTTCTTTCAGCGGACACCTGGGACGACGATCGTGGCGATATGGGTCGTGCACCGATCGCGAATGGAAACTTTGACTACATCGGAGCGGCGACTGCCCTCGGTGCGGGCAGACCCGGCACCAACGCATCGCCATTGCTCGGATTTACCAAGCGTGAGGGATCGGGCATCAGTCTGCAGGGGGATATCGATTACAGTGCGGGCATGCTGACGTCGATCACAGGTTTCCGGAATACGAAGTCGAGCTGGGAAATGCCGTCGGTGGGTGCGCCGCTGGGTGGTGGGTCGGATGTGCCGAATGGCAACTTTGGTCTTGACGTCATCGATGCCATTGATGAGGAAATCGACACCTTTTCACAGGAATTTCGCTGGACATCGACGGGCGATGGGCCGATTCAGTGGGTTGGTGGTCTTTACTATCTCACGGAAGAAACCTGGCGGCCGGAACAATTCCAGATCGCCGGCTATTCGACGGCAAGCGGTCAGACCGTTGTCGGCAACGAGTACACCAGGACCGAAAACGAGACGACCAGTACTGCTGCGTACGGCCATGGAAGCTGGGATATCAATGACGCATGGAGCCTGTCATTCGGTGCACGCTGGACCCGCGACGAACGTGACTACGCTGCGACCGCGGTTAACTGTGGCATGGATGAGGCGGATCGCGCTGCCGCTGGCTTCCCCAACTTTCCGGAATGTGCGGGCGTAGGCGGCAGTCTCAGTATTATTGCGGAAACGTTCGGCATTACCACATCGAACAGCTGGACCGATTTCTCGCCGATGGTATCGGCACAGTTCAATCCAGGCGGCGACGTGATGTACTACGGTACGGTATCAACCGGTTACAAATCCGGCGGGTTCGCAGGTTCGCAAGGCGTCGAGGCGGCCGCGGCTAACCCGGTTGAGCCAGAGGATGTTATCAACTACGAATTCGGCATGAAGGGCGACTTCGTCGACAACACCGTGCGAATTAATGCATCGTTGTTCTTCATGGATTACACCGATCTGCAGGTGGTCCGTTTTGGCCCGGTTCCCGGATCGGCATTCGGCACATTCCAGACGACCAACATTGGCAGCTCTGATATCAAGGGTCTCGAGGTCGATTTCTTCTGGGTCGTATCCGAGAGTTTCTCGCTTTCGGGCAACTACGCGTATCTCGATTCGGAAGTTAGCGGCCTGACGCTCAATACAGCCAACGGACCGCAGGATTTCTCAGGCTTCCCGCTGCGCCAGTCACCGAAAAACTCGTATAACCTGATTGCCAACTACGACATGGAAACAGACCAGGGCGCCTGGAATTTCCGCGCGCAGTTCAGTCACACGGACAATCAACATGTCGACTTCGTCACCAGCACTGAGACAATTATTGAAGATGCCGACCTGCTGGACGCCAGCGTGCGCTGGGTCTCGCCCGACAGTCGCTATGAGGTAACGCTCTGGGGCAAGAACCTGACCGACGAGCGCTATATCAAGCATTCCTACCGAATCGGACCGGGCTCAATTGGCGTCTGGAGTGATCCGTTGACGGTTGGCGTAACGGGACTCGTTAACTTCTAGATCGTTTCCGGCGACTAAAAAGTGTTCTGATCCTACAAACACCGGCGCAATCTGCGCCGGTGTTTTCTTATTCCCATAAGGTTTACAGCAGGACCGGCAATCAAGAATGACCATTAACAATAAAGTAGTTCTCCTGGCGACAATAATGCTCGGCGCCTGTGCGACGATCTCCGAACAGGCGCAGGTGCGCATTGTCCGCGACGACTATGGCACGCCGCATATCTACGCGGACAGTGTTTACGGCCTTTACTACGGTTACGGCTATTCGATCGCGCAGGATCGACTGTTTCAGATGGAAATGGCGCGTCGCAGTACACAAGGCACGGTGGCTGAAGTTCTCGGTGCAGATTTCCTGGAGTACGACAAGAACGCGCGCACGCTATTCGATCCTGCATCCATTCAACGCCAGCTTGTCGCGCTGGAGGACAAAGACAGGGATGTTTTTGCAGGCTACGCAGCCGGGCTCAATGCCTGGCTTGCCGAAATTGATAAATCGCCGGGCCGGCTTACGCCCAGGCAGTTCATCGATTTCAATTTCTCTCCGCAGGAGTGGTCCGACTACGACGTCGCGATGATTTTCATTGGCACGATGAACAACCGCTACGGCGATTTCAACACCGAACTCGAGAATGTCGCAATTATGACCGCGCTGATCGACCAACACGGCGAAACAGGTGCGCGCCACCTGTTCGATCTCCTGAATCCGAGATTCACCGACAATGCACCGACGACCATTCCGCGAGAGGACTGGTCGCGTCCCGCGCACGATACGCTCGCATCCCGATTCTCCAACTTTTCGCCTGCGCTGTTCGCGCACAGCGAATTCAATACACCTGTGACGACGGGCTTCAGCAATTGCTACATCCTTGGCAAAGAGAAGCTGGTTGAGGGCGGCTCGATCCTGATCAATGGGCCGCAGTTCGGCTGGTTTAATCCGTCTTACGTTAACTCGGTGGGCATGCACGGTGCTGGTATCGATGTTGTTGGCAATACACCGTTTGGCTACCCCATGGTGATGTTCGGGCACAACAGCACGATCAGCTGGGGCAGCACCTGGGGCGCGAGCGATATCGTTGATATTTTTGCAGAACAGTTAAACCCACAGGATCCGAATCAGTATCGATACAAGGGCAAGAATATCGAGCTGGCACATCGTGTCGAAACGATTAAAGTTCGCGGGTCAGATGACGTCCAGTTAGACGTCTACCGTTCTGTGCACGGGCCGATCATCAGTATGGACAAAGATGCGGGTGTTGCCTACGCCAAGCATCGGACCTGGGACGGCGGGGAGCTCGACACCCTGCTGGCATGGCTTTACGCAACCTGGGCGCCGGATTTCGATGCGTGGAAAGCCGAGGCAGAGAAGTCCGCCATCAATGTAAACATGTATTTCGCCGACGTCGACGGCAACATTGGTTATTTCCATGGTGGCCAGTTTCCCGAAAGGGTCGCAGGCCATGACAATCGCTTTCCTGCCATTGGTGACGGCTCGATGGACTGGAACGGTCGACAGTCTGTAGAGCTTGCCAATCCACACGTGCTTAATCCAGTTTCGCACTTTCTCGCGAACTGGAACAACAAACCCGGGCACGGCGTCTTGAACCCGGATTTCTTCTTCTACAATTGGACGGCTGCAGACCGGGTCGAATACCTGCAACAGGAACTGTTGTCACAGGATCAGTTCACCGACGAGGAGGCGTGGGCAATTATCGAGAAAAGCTCGTATGCCGATATCTATGCGCGTTACTTCCTGCCACTCATCGACGTCGCGGTCTCAGAGTCCGGCAATGCGCACCTGCAGAATGCGAATGACCTGCTGCAAAGCTGGAATCGATTCTCGCGAGACGATGATGCAGATGGGTACTACGACGAAGCTGGCACCGCGATATTCAGGACGTTCATCACCACGCTGGTCGAACGGGTTCTGCGTGATGACCTCGGAGAGGCCTATGCCTATTTTGCCGACGCAGGATATCCGACAGCCGACAAACCAACCGGTGCCGGTACGAATATCGGGCCCGGTGTTAAAGCCGTGTTTGAGGCGCTCGAAGGGCGTGCCGGGTTTGATGTGCTCAATGGCGAATCTGCCAACGAGGTTATTGTAGCGGCCTTGCGCGAAACACTGGCTGATCTCGTCGAACGTAAAGGCCAGCCGCTGACCGAGCTAAGGCTGCCGGTCGCACAACGCCCGTTTTCCACCAGCAACTTTCTGGGCATTCCCCAGGCGACTGAAGGGGAGCTTATGAGCGCACCGCTCGAACAGAACCGCGGCACCGAGAACAACATGATCGTCATGCAGCGCGACGGAATCGTTGCCTGGGAGGTCGCGCCTCCGGGACAGAACGCTTTTGTGGCGCCCGATGGCAGTCGCTCGAGGCATTACGCAGATCAGTTTGACCTGTATCATCAATTTGGCAGGAAACGCGTCTGGTTCTATGCCACCGATGTCGAATCAAACAAACAATCGGAAACAATATTGACCTATTAACCGGAGAGCGACGTGGTAAATCGTGTACCCAATCCTGACGACCTGGAGCCAATAGAAAGAGCCAGCCTGGACGAGTTGCGCAGTCTGCAACTTGAGCGAATGAAGTGGTCGATCGCGCACGCTTACGAGAACAGCGCACCTTACCGGGCAAAATGCAAAGCGGCGGATGTGACTCCGTCCGACCTGAAGACGCTTGAAGATCTGCGGCACTTTCCATTCACGGTGAAAGATGACCTGCGACAGAGTTACCCATTCGGCATGTTCGCCGTGCCGCAACGAGACGTTGTCAGGATTCATGCGTCGAGTGGCACTACCGGCAAGCCTACGGTGGTCGGCTACACGAAGAACGACATTGATGTATGGGCTACCGTGGTGGCGCGATCCATTCGCGCAAGCGGCGGCGGACCTGGCGACAAGGTACATGTCGCCTACGGTTACGGCCTGTTTACAGGCGGACTGGGCGCTCATTACGGGGCAGAGAAACTGGGGTGCACGGTCATTCCCATGTCGGGTGGGCAAACGCCCAAGCAGGTGCAACTGATCGTTGATTTCGAACCCGACATCATCATGTTGACGCCATCCTACATGCTGAATATCGCGGACGAATTTGAACGCCAGGGACTGGATCCTGCCCAGTCTTCGTTACAGGTAGGCATTTTCGGCGCAGAACCCTGGGGCGATGCGATGCGCAGCGAGATCGAGACACGCTGCGGCCTCGACGCTGTAGATATTTATGGTCTGTCCGAGGTGATTGGTCCCGGTGTGGCAAACGAGTGCATCGAAACCAAGGACGGGCCAACCATCTGGGAGGATCATTTCTATCCGGAAATCATCAATCCCGAGTCAGGGGAACCAGTCGAGGACGGTGCAATGGGTGAGCTCGTTTTCACCTCTCTGACCAAAGAAGCGCTGCCCATTATTCGCTATCGCACGCGCGACTTGACGCGCCTGTTACCTGGCGTGGCCCGGCCAATGCGGCGCATGGACAAGATCACGGGTCGCAGCGACGACATGTTGATCATTCGCGGTGTAAATGTGTTTCCGACGCAAATCGAGGAACGCGTTTTGGCGCTAAAGGAACTTGCACCGCATTACCAGATCAGGGTGTCTCGCGACGGTCGGATGGACGTCGTTACGATCTACGTAGAAAAGACGGTTGACGCGGCCGCTGCGGACGCCGTGGAAATAGCCGGCCGGCTGCAGAAGGACGTCAAGGACTATATCGGCGTTAGCGCGACGGTCGAAGTTGGCGCTTGTGGCGCCGTGGTCCGATCCGAAGGCAAGGCGGTACGCGTCATCGATGAGCGCGAGTCCTGATCGACCATCCTGATTGCCTGTCTTGATCGACGATAGATGCGGGACTCCAGGCACCGCCAGCCGACTTCAGCTTATCGTCTGAATTTGTGAAATAATCTGACTTACCAAAAGCTTTGATAATAAGAATCTATCGACATGAAAATGCTACGGGCGGCCCTGTGACGGCCTCAGTCCAAAACAGCTCTCTTAATCGCGATATGTTGTCCCGGATGGATGCAAACGATCCGCTTGCACCATTTCGCGAACGCTTTGTGATTCCGGAAAGCCTGATTTACATGAATGGCAATTCGCTGGGACCGCTCACGATCAGCGCGCGGGATCGCATGGCGACTGCGGTTGCCGACGAATGGGGCAGTCAGCTTATCCGTGGCTGGAATAAAGCAGGTTGGTACGATATTCCCTGGCGGCTTGGAGACAAGATCGGCAGATTGATTGGCGCTGAGGCTGGAGAAACTGTCGTCTGCGACAGCACTTCCGTCAACCTTTTCAAAGCCGTCGCCGCTGCATGCGGCCTGCGTCCGGAGCGGAAGAAAATCGTCAGCGAGGTCGGCAATTTTCCAACCGACCTGTATGTGCTCGATGGATTCAAGCGGTTTGCGGGCGATGCATTCAACGTCGATATTCGCCCGCGCGAAGAGATTGCCGATGCGATCGATGCGCAAACTGCGGTTGTTGTGCTGACTCACGTTCACTACGTCTCCGGCGAAATTTTTCCAATGGGAGAGATTTCGCGTCTCGCACACGATGCCGGGGCATTAATCGTTTGGGATTTGAGCCACTCGGCAGGCGCAGTGGTCACTGATCTGAATGGCAGCAAAGCGGATTTCGCTGTTGGTTGCGGTTACAAGCACCTAAATGGCGGTCCCGGCGCGCCCGCATTCATCTTTGCCGCAAAGAGACACCATGCGGCGATGTCACAACCACTGAGCGGCTGGTTCGGACATGCAGATCCGTTCCGGTTTACGGACGATTTTGAACCGGCCGACGGCGTGCGCCGCCTGTTGTGCGGCACGACCGGCGTCCTGAGTGCAACCGCGCTTGAAGCCGGCGTAGACCTGATGCTGGAGGCAGATCTGCACGCCATGAGCGAGAAAGCAGTGGCGTTGAGCGACCTTTTTCAGCGCAGGGCCGCAGAGAGCTGCGGCGGTCATGGACTCGAATTGCGATCTCCCGATGATGCTCGACAGCGAGGTGCCAACCTTTCCTACGGCCACAAGAGTGGCTACGCCATCATGCAGAATCTAATTGCGCGCGGCGTCATCGGAGATTTTCGTGCGCCGGATAACATGCGCTTTGGATTCTCCCCGTTGTTCATGCGTTACACCGATGTTTTCGATGCAGTGGAAATTCTGCGTGACATCCTGGAATCGCGTTCGTACGAGGATTCCGAATTTTCGAAGAAACACTCGGTTACTTAGGGAGAGGCACAGTGCATCCGTCTGCTCACTTCGATTCGTTTACCCGCGACAATCTCCCGGCTGAAGTGGAGTGGCCTGAGCTGACCTTCGATTTGCCCGAATTGCAGTATGCGCCACACCTTAACTGCGCGGTTGAACTGCTCGACAAGCAGGTTCAGTCGGGGCATGCAGATCGCATTGCGATCCGTGGCCAGGACGATACCTGGACCTATCGCGACCTGCTGGAAAAAGTCAATCGGATCGCCAATTGTCTTGTCAATGAGGTTGGCATCGTTCCTGGCAATCGCGTCCTGCTGCGGTTTCCGAACTCGCCGTTGTTTGCCGCCTGCTACCTCGCGGTCCTGAAGTGCGGTGCGGTAGCCATACCCACAATGCCACTTCTGCGTAAGTCGGAACTGTCGGCTATCGTCGCCAAAGCCCGCGCGCAGTTCGCCATTTGCGATACGCGCCTCTTGGATGAAGCACAGAGCCTTTCGCTGGAACGACTGGTCTCCTCTGACGAGATCCTGGAACGCATGGCAACGGCCAGCAAGGAATACGCTGCGGTTGAGACCGCCAGTGACGACGTAGCGCTGATCGCATTTACCAGTGGGACGACGGGCAAGCCAAAAGGCTGTATGCATTTTCATCGGGATGTGATGTCCATGTGTCACACGGTCAGCACCCATGTACTGAAGCCAACCCCGGACGATGTATTTATCGGTTCTCCGCCGTTGGCATTCACATTCGGCCTGGGCGGCCTGCTGGCGTTCCCGCTGCACGCGGGTGCCAGCACCATATTGCTGGAGGCCGCACCCCCACCGGTATTGGCCGATGCGATACAGAGCATGGGAGCAACGATCAGTTTTACCGCGCCGACAGCCTACAAGGTGATGTTGTCCGATGAGCATGTTGGCAAAGTGTCGGGACTGCGAATAGCGGTTTCCGCGGGAGAGCATTTGCCCAAACCTGTTTACCTCGAGTGGATGGAAAAAACGGGTGTGCCGATGATCGACGGGCTCGGGGCAACAGAGATGATTCATATATTTCTCTCGACGACGGGGCGCAACGATAAACCCGGGTCGACCGGGGTGCCGACGGCAGGCTATGAGGTGCGAGTGGTTGACGAGCAACTCAATGAACTGCCAGCAGGGGAAGAAGGGTTGCTGGCAGTGCGTGGGCCGACCGGGTGCAAGTATCTCGATGATCCGCGTCAGAGTGACTACGTAAAAGGCGGGTGGAACCTGACGGGCGACGTCTTCAGGTGTGATGAAGATGGTCACTATTGGTATGTCGCCAGGGGCGACGACATGATTATCTCCTCCGGCTACAACATCAGCGGCCCGGAGGTCGAGGAGGCATTGCTTGGCCACGGTGCCGTCGCGGAATGTGCCGTCGTCGCCGCGCCGGACCCGGATCGCGGTCATGTACCCAAAGCGTTCGTGGTACTAAGGGCGGGTCAGAGTGCGTCCGACGAGCTGACAAAAGAATTACAGGACTTCGTGAAACAGGCGATCGCGCCGTTCAAGTATCCCCGCCAGGTCGAATATATTGACGCACTGCCCAAGACGCAGACCGGCAAGATTCAGAGATATGCGCTGCGCTCAGTATAGTGATTGCCAGGCAATAGATGATTAAACAAGTTAGAAAACTGGAGACGTAAATGGTTTCGGCAATTGTGTTGGTAAAGACTGAGAAGGACAAGACGCCCCAGTTAGCTCAGGAGATTGCTGACATGAAAGGTGTCAGTGAAGTTTTCTCAGTGACCGGTCGCTATGACCTGGTGGTGATCGTGAAGGTGAAGGTGCTGGATCAGATTGCCGATGTCGTCAGCGGCTTCATGCGACAAATTGAAGGCATTACTGAAACCGAAACACTGATCGCGTTTCGGGCTTTCTCAACCGTCGAACAAAATGCTGGCTTTGACCTTGGCCTGGACTGACAATTCATAGGCATAGGGCGGTTGTTGCCTGGTCACCCGTGCGTCATTAACGCATTGTTTTAAATAAAAATAATGTGGCATTCGTTGTTAACTCGTACATATTTTATATATAAAATGATATCCTCCCCGGGGTACGATTCCCGGCCCGGCAGCATGGCAGCGATTGCTGTAGGCATCCTCCACATTAGGATTAAATGGTTGGCAGCATGGCTGAGCGTTCTTTCCGAAAAGAAGTAGAGAAGCTGCGGATCGGCGCCGGCGAAGAGTTTGCGGGTGAAGGGATTCTCGCGATAACCAAGGCCCTGCTGCAGTCCGGCGTTGCCTATGTGGGTGGCTACCAGGGTTCACCCATTTCACACCTGATGGATGTCCTGTCCGACGCACAGGACATTCTTGGCGAACTTGGCGTGCATTTCGAAGCAAGTGCCAATGAGGCCGCTGCAGCTGCAATGGCGGCGGCTTCGGTCAACTATCCGCTCCGTGGCGCAATTACATTCAAGTCGACCGTCGGCACCAATGTCGCGAGCGACGCGTTGGCGAACCTGTCGTCCGGCGGTGTTATGGGCGGCGTCGTCGTCATCGTGGGTGAGGATTACGGAGAAGGTTCGAGCATCATGCAGGAGCGTACGCACGCGTTCGCAATGAAGAGCCAGATGTGGCTGCTCGATCCGCGACCCAACGTGCCGAGTATCGTCGCCGCCGTTGAGCATTCGTTCGGGCTTTCTGAAGCCAGTAATACACCAGTATTTCTGCAGATGCGTATTCGCTCGTGTCATGTGCACGGGCGCTTCATTGCAAAAGACAACCAGCCGCCGCCACTGGCATTGCGGGAGGCTATGGAGAATCCGCGGCGTGACGTCGATCGTATAGTGCTGGCGCCGGCCTCGTTTCAACACGAGCAGGAAAAAGTCATCGATCGCTGGCCGGCTGCGGTTGAATACATCAAGGCAAATGGTCTCAACGAGCTTTTCGAAGGCAGCAACGAACACGTCGGCATCATCGTGCAGGGAGGACTTTACAATTCACTTCTGCGCACGCTGGAGAGACTCGGCCTCGCCGATACGTTCGGTAATTCTGACATACCGATCTACGTCATGAACGTGACTTATCCACTCGTCGATGATGAGATCCTTTCCTTCTGCGGCAGCAAACGTGCCGTGCTGCTGGTAGAGGAAGGTCAGCCAAATTACATCGAGCAGTCGATCAACAGCGTGTTACGCAATCGCGACTGCGATACTCGACTGGTAGGTAAGGGCACATTCCCAATGGCCGGTGAATACACGAGCCAGGTCTTGCGGGCGGGCGTCGTCGGGTTCCTGCGGCATAGTTTGCCGCGGTACCAGCCGCCGGAGGACCCGATGCAGACCGTCACCGGTTTTATCAGCGAGCTTAAAGGGTTTGTACCGCCGCGGCCGCCCGGGCTCTGTACTGGTTGTCCGGAGCGTCCGGTTTTCGCGAGTCTCAAGATGTTGCAGCAGGAAATGGGCGACTTTCATGTGAGCGCAGACATCGGCTGTCACCTGTTTTCCATCCTGCCGCCATTCAACATTGGTAACACAACGATGGGCTACGGCCTCGGGACGGCAGGCGCATCCGCATTCAATACCGATAGCGACAAGCCACCCATATCGATCATGGGTGATGGTGGTTTCTGGCACAACGGCCTGACGAGTGGAATCGGCAATGCCGTATTCAACAAAAACGACGGCCTGACAATTGTCGTCGACAATAACTATGCCGCGGCAACCGGCGGCCAGGATCTGCTCTCAACAAAGGGCATGACAGAGAACCGCAGTACACAACATCCCATCGAGAAGGCCGCCCGCGGTGTTGGCGTGGAATGGGCCAGGACTGTCCGGACGTACGACATCGGCGAAATGCGTAAGGCACTCAAAGAAGCCATATCAAAAAAGGGTACCGGGCCGAAAGTGCTCGTTGCGCAGTCAGAGTGCATGCTCAACAAACAGCGTCGTGAAAAACCGCTGTTTGCCAAAGCTGTGGGTGATGGCAAACGTGTGATAGCGGAGCGATTCGGTGTGGATGAGGACACCTGCACCGGCGATCATGCCTGCATTCGGCTTAGCGGGTGTCCGTCACTCACCGTCAAACCGAATCCCGACCCTTTAAAGCGACAGCCCGTGTCGTATGTTGATAACAGCTGTGTTGGTTGTGGCAACTGCGGCGAAGTTGCTCATGAAGCGGTGCTCTGTCCATCGTTTTACAAAGCAGAGATCGTCTTCAACCCCGGCTCGCTGGACCGCTTTCTGTGGAAGTTGCGCAGTGGATTGATCGGCTGGCTGCAAAACCGCGCGGAGCGGCGACGCATGAGGTTGGCGTAGTGGCGGATAGCCGGGAGCGACCGATTTCTATCGCCATGCTGGCACTGGGCGGCCAGGGCGGCGGCGTGCTGACCGGCTGGATGGTCGGTACGGCCGAGGCTAACGGCTATATTGCACAGTCAACATACGTTGCCGGCGTCGCCCAGCGTACCGGGGCGACCGTCTACTGTGTAGAGCTGTTCCCGAAAAGCAGCCTTGGCAGCTCGGGCCAGCTGCCCGTGTTTACGCCGTACCCGATTCCCGGCGACGTCGATCTTGTCATCGCCGGCGAAATGGCCGAAACAGCGCGCGCTATTGAGAAAGGATTTGTCACGCCGAATATTTCAACGCTTATCGCCAGCAGTCACCGCGTGTACTCGATGCCTGAGAAAGAGGCATTGGGAGATGGCATCGTCGATTTGTCGCCGTTGACTGAGATCGCCGCTAAAGCGTCGAAGAATTTTATATGTTTCGATATGCAGGCCGCGGCCGACGCGACGGGAAGCATCATCAGCTCGGTAATCCTGGGTGCCATTGCTGCCAGTGGTGCACTACCGTTTGCCCGCGAGGCGTTTGAAGAAACGATCCGGCAAACCGGCAAAGCGGTTGAGGCAAATTTGCGGGGTTTTGCAGCCGGCTTTGAAGGTGCCGCCATGCCCGCTGCGCCGGTGGAAGCCGCTGTGATGGAGACTGCGGAAGCCGCGGGCCCGAACGGTCAGGCGCTCACAAAACGCATTCAACAGACATTGCCGCCGCCTGCACAGAACATGGCGCTGCACGGTGCGCTGCGCACACTTGAATACCAGGACCTGCGCTACGCAAATCAGTATCTCGACAAAATTGAAACGATGGCTGGTGTCGATAGTGCAGCAGGCAACTACGCACTGACAACCGAAGTCGCACGGCAACTTGCGCTGCAGATGTGCTACGAGGATACGATTCGTGTTGCAGACTTGAAGACCCGCGGCGCTCGATTCGATCGTATTCGCGAGCATGTCGCGGCGGCGCCCGATCAGCCGGTACATGTAATTGAGTATTTTCATCCTCGCGTTGAGGAAATTGCGGATACGTTGCCCGCTGCACTGGGCGAATGGTTGCTTAAGTCGCATCGCGCGCGGGGGTTTGCCGCACGCTTCTTCAGCAAAGGGAGAAATATCACGACAACGAACCTGTCCGGTTTTCTCATACTGCACCTGCTTGCGAAACTCAGGCGACTAAGGCGTGGCACCTATCGCTATGGTGTACAGCAGCAGCTCATCGACGACTGGCTTGATCGTGTTACTCAGGCAGCGCAAAGCGACTACGATTACGCTCTCTCGATCGCACACTGCATCGAGATCGTGAAGGGATACGGCGAGACCTACGAACGCGGTCTCAACCGTTATCGAGCAACGCTTGATTCAGCCTGCAGGCTCCCGGACGAGCGCCGCGGTGATGCCGTGCGCCAGCTGCATCGGGCGGCACTGGCAGATGAACAGGGCCGGGTTTTTGCGGATGCGCTCGCCAGCCTGGATGCAGCGGCATGAGCGAGTTGGCGACAATCCTGGAGGATTTTCAATGAGTTGGTTCGATGGCAAACACGCTCTTGTCACGGGCGGTGGCAGTGGCATCGGTGCAGCGATTGCCAAGATCATGATCGACAAAGGCGCCGTGGTCACGATCGTCGGTCGCAACGCCGATAAGCTGCAGGCTAAGGCCAGGGACCTCGGCGCACGGTTCCACGTCTGCGATATCACGGATAGAGCGCTGGTTCGAACGTCGTTTGGTGCGGCTGTAGAAGAAAGTGGTCCAATCGATATCCTGGTCAACAACGCCGGCGCCGCAATCGCGGCACCATTCGCGAAAATGGATGACGAGCATTGGGATAACATGGTTAACGTCAATCTGACCGGTGTTTACAACTGTACCAGGGTCGTTATAGATGGAATGCTGGAACAAGGCAGCGGACGGATTGTAAACGTGGCGAGCACCGCTGCACTAAGCGGGTATGCGTACGTGTCGGCCTACTGCGCGGCAAAGCACGGCGTCATCGGCATGACCAGGGCGCTCGCGCTGGAGTACGCAACGAAAGGCATCACTGTTAACGCCGTTTGTCCGGGATACACGGACACCGATATTGTCGCGCGCGCGATTGACAAAATTGTTTCGGCAACGGGACGCAGCAGGGAAGAAGCGCTTGCTGAACTGGAAAAAGCGAATCCTCAAGGCCGGCTGATTCAGCCGGAAGAAGTCGCCGATACGGTGGCCTGGTTGTGCCGGCAGGCGTCGGTTACGGGGCAGGCAATTGCTGTCGCCGGCGGCGAAGTGATGTGAGAGACCAATGACCGAGCAACAAGAATTCAATCCTGAACATTTTCTCTGGCAACTCGATGCAGCCGGTGTGGCGACCGTTACCTTGAATCGGCCCGAGCGGAAAAACCCCTTAACATTCGAATCGTATGCGGAGCTGCGCGATACCTTCAGGGCACTGGTGACACAGAAGAATGTGAAGGCAGTCGTGATCACTGGAGCCGGCGAAAATTTCTGTTCCGGCGGTGATGTGCACGAGATCATCGGGCCGTTGACGAAAATGGAAATGCCCGAGCTGCTCAGGTTTACCCGGATGACCGGTGACCTCGTGAAGGCGATCAGGCATTGTCCGCAACCGGTCATCAGCGCGATCGATGGCATATGCGCGGGCGCCGGGGCAGCGATCGCGATGGCGAGTGATCTTCGCTACGGCACGTCCCGTTCGAAAACGGCTTTTCTGTTTACGCGCGTCGGGCTCGCGGGTGCGGATATGGGTGCCTGCGCAATCCTGCCGCGCATCATAGGGCAGGGACGCGCATCGGAGCTGCTGTTTACCGGCCGATCAATGGCCGCAGACGAAGGTGAGCGCTGGGGCTGGTTCAATGCACTCGTCGAACCCGCTGACCTGCTACAGCACGCGCATGCCATGGCGGCAAGGCTGGCCGCTGGGCCTAACTTCGCGCATGGCATCACCAAGAACCAGCTGAACCTCGAATGGGATATGTCGCTCGATGCGGCCATCGAGGCGGAAGCGCAGGCGCAGGCAATCTGCATGCAGACGGCGGACTTTGATCGCGCGTACAACGCATTCGTGAAAAAAGAAAAACCCGTATTCGAGGGCGACTAGAGTATGAGTGACAGGAGTTATCTCGACTGGCCGTTCCTGGACGAGGGGCATCGCCAACTAAAAGACGACCTTGATGCCTGGTGCGGGCAGCGCGAATTTCGGCACGACGGAGACGTGGACGATCTTTGCCGTAACCTGGTGGTCGACCTGGGCAAAGCGGGTATCCTCAAAAATTGTGTGCCGGCAGCCTGGGGAGGAGCGGCCGACCATCTGGACGTTCGCAGCCTCGCGCTGTGCCGGGAAACACTTGGTTATCACTCGGGCCTTGCCGATTTT
>JAJFKP010000050.1 GCA_021773135.1 Woeseiaceae bacterium
GGGTTATCGGCCGCAGTTTTACTTCCGCACGACGGACGTAACGGGTGCGGTGGAGCTTCCGGAGGGCACCGAGATGGTGATGCCGGGCGACAACGTACAGATGGTGGTTGATCTGATTGCGCCGATTGCGATGGAAGATGGACTTCGATTTGCGATCCGTGAGGGTGGCAGGACCGTAGGTGCAGGCGTGGTTGCAAAGGTTATTCAGTAACACAGCAACAATGGCGGGCGAAATCGCAATGGACCGGATGTCCAGGAGCGACCAGCCGCGAATGTTTTCAGCGGATGGCCACAGTTAATGCACGTTGTGCCAATCGATTTGAACAGAGTAGAACAGGCAGGAGCGGCTTAAGCCGCGATTGTTTTTAGCGGCTGGCTACAGTTAACGCATATTGTGTCAGCCGATTTAAACAGGGTTATTTAGAACTAGGCCAGTAGCTCAATTGGCAGAGCGGCGGTCTCCAAAACCGCAGGTTGGGGGTTCGATTCCCTCCTGGCCTGCCAAGCACGGCATTGTGATCTGAAATCGACTTGAGGCAACTTGGAAAATTGTCGTTACAACAGTCGCGTAGACGATCTCAATACAGCAAACGATCGCGGGCGCGACGCTGAGATCGGATTAGATTGCGTAACGCATTGCCGCAATGTAAACGGTGCAGCGCGTTACTAGTAAGCAGGTATTTGTATAGTGGCAACAGAGACTGAAAGTCAGTCGGGTGTTCTCGACATCATAAAGCTGTTGATTGCGGCCGGCCTGATCGTGGGCGGCCTCTATGGCTATTACTACCTGATTGAGTGGTCACTGCCGCTACGGGCGTTACTCGTTCTCGGTGGCTTGATTGTAGGTATTGGCGTCGCGATGACGAGTGTGCAGGGCCAGCGTCTTTGGGCGTTTATTCAGGGCTCGCGCGTCGAAATCCGGAAGGTCGTCTGGCCAACGAAACAGGAAACGACGCAAACAGCAATTGCTGTGTTCGTATTCACTTTTATTATGGCCATGTTTTTCTGGGGACTTGATTCGGCATTGCTTGCGTTAACGCGCTGGCTGGTCGGTTAGCCAATAGGGCCTGGCAGAGATTAAGAGGATTAATGGGTGTCACAGCGCTGGTACATAGTCCATGCCTACTCCAACTTTGAGCACAAGGTTAAATCCTCACTCGAAGAGCGCATCAAGTTGATGGGCCTGGAAGAAAAGTTTGGCGATATTCTGGTTCCGACCGAAGAGGTGGTCGAGATGAAGGAGGGGCAAAAACGTCGCAGTGAGCGCAAGTTTTTCCCTGGCTATGTTCTCGTGCAAATGGAGATGGATGACGAGACCTGGCATCTGGTAAAGGAAGTTCCCAAAGTTCTCGGGTTTATCGGCGGCTCCAGCGATCGTCCGGCTCCGATTACAGAAAAAGAGGCGAACCAGATCCTCAATCGTGTGCAGGAAGGTGTGGATAAGCCACGACCGAAAGTGTTGTTCGAGCCTGGCGAGGTTGTGCGGGTTATTGATGGACCTTTTAATGATTTCAGTGGTGTTGTCGAACAGGTCAACTATGAAAAGAGTCGACTGCAGGTAGCCGTGCAAATCCTGGGCCGGTCGACGCCGGTCGAGCTGGATTTCGGGCAGGTCGAGAAAGGCTAGGCAACAGGTACGAATTATCAACGTGGAAGCGGCGAGCCGCGACTACAGTGTGATCAAAAAACGAGGAGGCCCAATCGGCCGTTTGAACTCGAAGGGAAATTTAAGATGGCTAAGAAAGTAACTGGCTACATTAAGCTGCAGGTGCCTGCAGGTCAGGCCAACCCGAGTCCGCCCGTGGGGCCCGCGCTGGGTCAGCACGGCGTTAACATCATGGAATTTTGCAAGGCATTCAATGCCGAGACGCAGGGTACTGAACCCGGCTTGCCGATTCCTGTGATTATCACGGTCTACAGCGACCGCAGTTTCACATTTATCAGCAAGACGCCACCGGCGGCTGTTTTGTTGCGCAAGGCGGCGGGGCTGAAAAAAGGCTCCGGAACGCCGAATACCGAAAAAGTGGGCAAGGTTAATCGTGCCCAGCTTGAAGAAATCGCGACGACGAAAATGCCGGACCTTACTGCCGCAGATATGGATGCAGCGGTACGAACAGTTGCTGGCACTGCCCGCAGTATGGGCATCGAGACAGAGGGCGTGAACTAATGGCTGCCATGTCGAAGCGTAAAAAGAGTGCTCGTGAAAAAGTAGACAGCAACACTTTTTATCCGATTGACGACGCCCTGGGGCTCGTCAAGGAACTGGCGACTGCCAAGTTTCCGGAAAGCGTTGATGTTGCCGTAAACCTTGGCGTTGATCCGCGAAAATCCGATCAGGTTGTACGTGGATCTACGGTGCTGCCGAACGGTACGGGCAAGTCAGTGCGGGTTGCTGTGTTTGCGCAGGGTGAAAATGCTGACAAAGCCAAGGCGGCCGGCGCAGATATTGTTGGATTCGAGGATCTTGCCGAGACGATCAAGGGCGGTGAGATGAATTTCGAAGTTGTCATTGCGACGCCGGATGCGATGCGCGTAGTAGGTTCACTGGGCCAGATTCTTGGGCCGCGCGGCCTGATGCCTAACCCGAAAGTCGGCACGGTAACCGCGGACGTGGAGACGGCCGTCAAGAACGCGAAAGCGGGACAGGTACGCTATCGAACGGACAAAGCAGGGATTATCCACTGCGCAATCGGTCGTGCGGATTTTGACGTTCCCGCTTTGAAGGAAAATCTTGAGGCATTGCTGGTCGATCTGAAGAAATCGAAGCCCGCGGCGTCGAAAGGCGCTTTCATCAAGAAGATGACTGTGTCATCGACCATGGGTCCCGGCGTAACAGTGGATCGTGCATCGGTTGATGCCTAAGCGTTCGAAATAGAACTAGTGCAGTAGACGACGGAAGTCGTATGAGTGAAAGAATTTGCGGTTAAGCCTTCGGGTGAGATCGCGATCGAAAGACCGGGGTGAAACCCGGTTGTCGTCGAAGACCGCAGGTGATTGGCGTAACTGCCGATCTTAATTGTTGCCTGCGTAGATGGTGAATACCTGAGTCAGAGCAATCTGGTGACGGTTGCCCACTGTCGACGGTCGTTATCGGTTGGAAACAGAGCATTCTGAGTCTGATCGAAATGGCAATTTGGGGAGTGAGGTAAGTCCCTCACTCAATGTGTGTAACCGTAAGCCAGGAGAAATTCATGGCACTGAGACTCGAAGACAAGAAAAAATTTGTCAAAGAGGTAAGCGCGGTTGCGGGCGAGTCCCTGTCTGCTGTAGCGGCAGAGTACAGGGGGTTGTCTGTTGCAGAAATGACGGAGTTGCGGAAGGAAGCCCGTAACGCCGGCGTATACATGCGTGTCGTTAAAAACACGCTGGCACGTCGGGCCGTCGAAGGCACCGAATTTGAGTGTATGAAAGATTCGCTCAAGGGGCCGATTTTGCTCGCGTTTGCGAAAGATGATCCAGGTGCCGCTGCCAGGGTTATTAAGGACTTTGCTAAGGAGCATGAAGCGCTTTCAGCGGTTTCGCTATCGGTAGGCGGGCAGCTGTTGCCGGGCTCTGAATTAAGCAGGTTGGCTGAGTTGCCAACGCTTGATCAGGGAAGAGCAATGCTGCTTGGCGTAATGATTGCGCCAATGTCCAAACTGGTACGGACTCTCGCAGAGCCTCCGGCAATGCTCGCACGGACGATGTCTGCACGTGGCAGCCAGGAAGCGGCGTAAAGCTGGAATAACGATTTAATACCTGACTCAGGTTTAAAAAATTTAGAGGAATAGTAGAAATGGCATTATCAAATGAAGATCTGCTCAAAGAATTGAGCGCAAAGCCGATCATGGAAGTTGTAGAGCTCGTGAAGATGCTCGAAGACGAGTGGGGCGTTTCTGCCGCTGCTCCGGTTGCGGTAGCTGCCGCTGCTGGTGGTGCAGATGCAGGTGAAGCCGCTGCGGAGCAGACGGAGTTTGACGTCGTTCTCAACAGCTTTGGCGAAAACAAGGTTGCTGTCATCAAGGCTGTACGCACGATCACAGGGCTCGGCTTGAAAGAAGCCAAGGACGCCGTCGAAGGCGCTCCGTCAACCGTCAAGGAAGCTGTATCAAAAGACGACGCCGAGGGCTTCAAGAAGCAGCTTGAAGAAGCAGGTGCTGCAGTCGAGCTCAAGTAAGAGCTTGACTCTGACGTCTGAGTTAAGGGCTTTCGAAACTTCGGTTTCGGGGCTCGATAAGCTAGAAGCAGCCTGCGGATTTTCTGCCGGCTGCTTCGATGCACCCGCACACTTTGTCTGTGCGGGACCGTTTTGCATTTACGTACTAAGACAATGGCATTAAAGACGATCGCAGCGCGCAGGACTTAAGGCGCCCGCAATCTCAATTGAGGACATACTCGAATGGCCTATTCATTCACAGAGAAAAAGCGCATACGCAAGAGTTTCGGTAAGCGACCGACGATTCTTGATGTACCCTATCTTTTGTCGATCCAGCTGAACTCCTACAGTAAATTTCTGCAGGTCAACAAAGAAGTAGCAGATCGCGATGACATCGGGCTGCACGCGGCTTTTCAGACCGTGTTTCCGATCGTCAGTTATTCCGGCAATGCTGCGCTTGAGTACGTAAGTTATAGGCTCGGTGAACCCGTATTTGATGTTAAAGAATGTCAGATGCGTGGCTTAACCTACGCGGCGCCAATTCGCGTCAACGTGCGCCTGGTCATTTATGACAAGGAGGCGAGCGGAACGCCGAAGCCCGTGAAGGATATTCGGGAACAGGAAGTCTATCTCGGCGAAATGCCGCTGATGACTGATCATGGCACCTTTGTGATCAACGGCACGGAGCGGGTAATTGTTTCTCAGTTGCATCGCTCTCCCGGTGTGTTCTTCGATCACGACAAAGGCAAGACTCACTCCTCTGGCAAGCTGTTGTTTTCCGCAAGAATTATTCCTTACCGCGGCTCCTGGCTCGATTTTGAGTTTGACCCAAAGGACTCCGTATTTGCGAGGATCGATCGCCGCAGAAAATTGCCTGTCACCATCATTCTGCGCGCCCTCGGCCTGAACAACGAGGAAATGCTTGACCTGTTCTTTGACAAGAACGACTTCCATTTGTCGAAGAAAGAGATTCGCATGACCCTGGTGCCGGAGCGATTGCGCGGCGAAACGGCTGCTTTCGATGTCAAGCTGGGTCGCAAGCTCATCGTGGAAGAAGGCAAACGAATCACAGCGAAACACGTTCGCGACATGGAGAAGTCCACAGTCGACAAACTGATCGTGCCGATCGAGTACCTGGAAGGAAAAATCCTGGCGCACGATATAGTCGATCAGGAGACCGGTGAGCTTCTCGCTGCTGCCAATGCAGAGCTGACGCTGGAGCTGATCGAACAGTTGATCGAGAAAGATGTGGAAGACATCCAGTGTCTGTACGTGAATGATCTGGACCGTGGCCCATACATTTCCAACACGCTCAACATTGACCCATCGACCACGCGCCTGGAGGCGTTGGTAGAAATCTATCGCATGATGCGACCCGGCGAGCCGCCCACCAAAGAAGCAGCGGAAAACCTGTTTCAGAACCTGTTCTTTAATCCGGACCGGTATGACCTCTCCGCTGTTGGCCGCATGAAATTTAATCGGCGCGTTGGCCGTGATACGTCAGAGGGCATTGGCATCCTGGACAACGATGACATCCTCGACGTGCTGCAAACACTGATTAATATCCGCAACGGATATGGCACGGTCGACGATATTGATCATCTGGGCAACCGCCGCATTCGAAGTGTCGGCGAGATGGCCGAGAATGCCTTCCGTGTTGGTCTTGTGCGCGTCGAGCGCGCCGTTAAGGAGCGACTGACGCAGGCTGAAACAGAAGGCCTGATGCCGCAGGAAATGATTAACGCCAAGCCTGTTGCTGCGGCGGTAAAAGAATTCTTTGGCTCCAGCCAGCTGTCCCAGTTCATGGATCAGAATAATCCACTGTCAGAGGTTACCCACAAGCGACGAGTTTCAGCGCTTGGGCCGGGCGGCCTAACGCGTGAGCGTGCAGGGTTTGAGGTACGTGACGTGCACCCGACTCATTATGGCCGGGTTTGCCCTATTGAGACGCCTGAAGGACCAAACATTGGTCTGATCAATTCGCTGGCGGTGTATGCGCGAACAAACGAATACGGGTTTCTCGAGACGCCGTATCGCAAAGTAAATAAAGGCAAGGCGACTGCCGACATCGAATATCTTTCAGCAATTGAAGAAAGCCAGTACGTCATTGCTCAGGCTAATGCCGAGCTCGACAAGAATAGTCGTTTTGAAGAAGAGCTGGTTGCCGTCAGGCACAAGAACGAGTTTACGCTGGCTGACCCAAGTTCAATCAACTACATGGACGTCTCGCCACGGCAGATCGTCTCAGTAGCGGCATCATTGATTCCGTTTCTTGAGCACGATGATGCCAACCGCGCGTTGATGGGTTCCAACATGCAGCGCCAGGCAGTTCCGACCCTGCGAGCCGAAGCGCCGCTGGTCGGCACCGGCATGGAGCGCGCCGTGGCCGTCGATTCTGGCGTAACCGTGGTAGCGAAACGAGGCGGATTTGTTGACTCGGTCGATGCCTCGCGAATTGTCGTGCGTGTCAATGACAACGAAACGGATGCATCGGAGTCCGGTGTCGACATCTACAACCTGACCAAATACACGCGTTCAAATCAGAACACCTGTATAAACCAGCGCCCGCTGGTGAAAGCTGGAAACTCAATCTCAAAGGGTGATGTTCTTGCGGATGGACCATCGACCAACCTGGGCGAGCTCGCGCTCGGCCAGAACCTGCTGGTCGCTTTCATGCCCTGGAATGGCTACAACTTTGAGGACTCGATTCTGATTTCAGAGCGAGTGGTCAAAGAAGATCGATTCACCACAATTCATATCGAAGAGCTTTCCTGTGTCGCGCGCGATACAAAGCTAGGCTCAGAAGACATCACGTCAGACATTCCGAACGTGGGAGATTCTGCACTGGCGAAGCTCGACGAGTCGGGAATTGCGTTTATCGGTGCGGAAGTCAACGCAGGAGATATCCTTGTTGGCAAGGTGACGCCGAAGGGTGAAACACAGCTGACGCCGGAGGAGAAACTGTTACGTGCAATTTTCGGCGAGAAGGCTTCTGACGTAAAAGATACGTCGCTGCGCGTACCGCCAGGAATGGACGGCACGGTAATCGATGTTCGCGTCTTTACCCGCGATGGCGTGGAAAAGGATGCGCGCGCGTTGTCGATTGAGAAGTCCGAGCTAGAAGCCGTCCGCAAGGACCTCGATGACACACTCAGGATTCTCGAGGAAGACATATACGATCGTGTGGAGCGTTTGCTCACTGGCAAACTGGCGCAGGGCGGACCGAACAAGCTGAAGTCCGGCAGCAAGATCACAAAGGCTTACCTCGATGAAGTGCCGCGAGAGCAGTGGTTTGAAATTCGCCTGAAAAATGAAGACGCAAACCAGCAATTGGAAACCGCCGCAGAGCGCCTGAAAACGCAGCGTGGTGAGTTCGATCGCCGCTATGACGAGAAGAAAGAGAAGATTACCGCAGGTGATGATCTCGCGCCTGGCGTACTGAAGATGGTCAAGGTTTATCTCGCCGTCAAACGTCGCATCCAACCCGGTGACAAGATGGCTGGCCGTCACGGAAACAAGGGCGTTATCTCGACGATCGTGCCTGTAGAAGACATGCCGTATCTCGACAACGGGACGCCGGTAGATATTGTATTGAACCCGCTGGGCGTGCCGTCTCGAATGAACGTAGGCCAGGTACTGGAAACCCATTTGGGAATGGCTGCGAAGGGACTGGGGCACAAGATCAACACTATGCTCAAGGCCCAGGAGTCGACGGCGAAGATCCGACAGTTTTTGGAAACCATCTACAACACGACCGGCGGCAAAGTCGAAGACATCAAGTCGTTTACCGATGAAGAAGTCCTCGAGCTGGCTCGCAACCTGACCAACGGTGTGCCTACCGCTACGCCGGTATTCGACGGTGCCACAGAAGCTGAGATCAAGAAGCTGCTGGCTTTGGCAGATATACCGGAGACCGGCCAATCTCACCTCACTGACGGCCGAACAGGCAAGTCCTTCGATCGAGACGTGACCGTTGGCTATATGTACATGCTGAAACTGAATCACCTGGTCGATGACAAGATGCACGCGCGTTCAACCGGGCCTTATAGCCTGGTTACCCAGCAGCCGCTGGGCGGCAAGGCGCAGTTTGGCGGTCAGCGGTTTGGTGAGATGGAGGTTTGGGCGCTGGAAGCTTACGGCGCTGCCTACACCTTGCAGGAAATGCTGACAGTCAAGTCCGATGACGTTCAGGGCCGTACCAAGATGTACAAGAACATCGTGGACGGGGAGCATGAGATGGACGCGGGCATGCCCGAATCCTTCAATGTGCTGGTGAAAGAGATTCGATCTCTGGGCATCAACATTGAGCTGGAGACAGAATAATGAAAGATCTTCTGAAGCTTTTTAAGTATCAAAACCCGGTCGACGATTTCGATGCGATTCGCATCGGTCTGGCGTCGCCCGACATGGTTCGTTCCTGGTCTTTCGGTGAAGTCAAAAAGCCTGAAACGATAAACTATCGCACCTTCAAGCCAGAGCGCGACGGCCTCTTTTGCGCCAAGATTTTTGGCCCGATCAAAGACTATGAATGCCTGTGTGGCAAGTACAAGCGGCTTAAGCATCGCGGCGTCGTTTGCGAGAAGTGTGGTGTCGAGGTTACGCAGACCAAAGTTCGTCGTGAACGTATGGCCCATATTGACCTTGCCAGCCCGGTTGCCCACATCTGGTTCCTGAAATCACTGCCTTCGCGCATCGGTCTCATGCTGGATATGACGCTCAGGGAAATCGAGCGCGTCTTGTATTTCGAGGCGTTTGTGGTGGTTGAACCCGGCATGACGCCGTTGGAACGTGGCCAGCTGATGACAGACGAGATGTATCTCGATGCCATTGAGCAGTATGGCGACGAGTTCGATGCCCGCATGGGTGCTGAGGCCGTCCGCGAGATGCTGATGACAATCGACCTGCAACGGGAAGTGCTGCAGGTGCGTGAAGACATTGGTGCGACCAAATCGGAAACAAAGATCAAGCGCTTGTCCAAGCGCTTGAAGTTGCTCGAATCTTTCATCGAATCAGGCAACAAGCCTGAATGGATGGTGATGACGGTTCTACCTGTTTTGCCGCCAGATTTGCGGCCGCTGGTACCGCTTGATGGTGGTCGTTTTGCGACATCGGATCTGAATGACCTGTATCGGCGAGTCATCAACCGTAATAACCGTTTGCGCCGGCTGCTTGAATTGAACGCGCCAGACATTATTGTCAGGAACGAGAAGCGCATGTTGCAGGAATCTGTTGACGCGCTGCTCGACAATGGTCGGCGGGGTCGTGCAATTACGGGCACCAACAAGCGTCCGCTCAAATCACTTGCCGACATGATCAAGGGTAAGCAGGGTCGCTTCCGACAGAATCTGCTTGGTAAGCGTGTTGACTATTCCGGACGTTCGGTAATCGTCGTCGGGCCTACGCTTCGATTGCACCAGTGTGGCCTGCCAAAGAAAATGGCACTTGAACTGTTCAAGCCGTTTATTTTCTCCAAGCTGCAACTGCGCGGCGAAGCCACCACAATCAAAGCGGCCAAGCGACTGGTTGAAAGAGAAGGCGCTGAAGTCTGGGATATTCTGGAAGAGGTGATTCGTGAACACCCGGTCATGCTAAACCGGGCGCCGACGCTGCATCGACTGGGCATCCAGGCGTTTGAGCCTGTGCTTATCGAAGGCAAGGCGATTCAGTTACATCCGCTTGTCTGCACGGCATTCAACGCCGACTTTGACGGCGACCAGATGGCCGTTCACGTACCCTTGTCAATTGAGGCACAGCTCGAGGCGCGTGCCCTGATGATGTCTTCAAACAATATCCTGTCACCGGCAAACGGTGATCCGATTATTGTTCCTTCGCAGGATGTTGTGTTGGGCCTCTATTACATGACCCGTTCCACCGTCAATGGTAAGGGCGAGGGCATGGTTTTCTGTGACATAGACGAAGCGCGTCGCGCCTACGAGAACGATGTTTGCGGCCTGCAGGCGAAAGTAAGAGTTCGTGTGCCAATGCATGAGCAGGACGATGAAGGTGAGATGGCGACGAGTGTCAAACTTGTTGAAACGACAGTGGGTCGTTCGTTGCTGTCGACGCTGTTGCCGCAGGGCCTGAGCTTCGACCTTGTGAATCGCGACATGACGAAGAAGGCGATCTCGAACGTAATCAATGCGTGTTACCGGAATCTCGGCCTGAAAAAGACGGTCGTGTTTGCGGATCGCCTGATGTACACGGGCTTCCGTTTTGCGACTACCGCAGGAATCTCAATTGGCGTAAACGATATGGTCGTCCCGGAAAGCAAGGGATCAATTCTCGCAGCCGCCGAAAGCGAAGTTAAAGAGATACAGGATCAGTATTCCTCTGGCCTCGTGACAGAAGGTGAACGTTACAACAAAGTTGTCGATATCTGGTCAAGAACCAATGACCAGGTCGCGAAGGCGATGATGGACAAGCTTGGTTCAGAAACCGTTATTGATTCAAAAGGCAACGAAGTCGAGCAGGAGTCATTCAACTCGATTTATATGATGGCGGATTCGGGCGCTCGAGGTTCGGCAGCCCAGATCAGGCAGCTTGCCGGAATGCGAGGCTTGATGGCCAAGCCGGACGGCTCAATTATCGAAACGCCAATAACGGCAAACTTCCGCGAAGGACTGGACGTATTGCAGTACTTCATCTCGACTCACGGTGCCCGTAAAGGCCTGGCCGATACGGCGCTCAAGACCGCCAACTCAGGCTACCTGACCCGTCGACTCGTCGACGTTGCGCAGGACCTGGTCGTCACCGAAATAGACTGTGAGACCAGGAATGGCGTCGCAATGGCACCGCTGGTAGAGGGTGGCGACATTGTTGAGCCATTGCGTGAGCGCGTGCTTGGGCGAGTCATCGCCGAGCCGGTTCTGATTCCCGGCACCGACAAGATCGCATTCGATGCCGGCACCATACTTGACGAGGATGGCGTTGCTCGCCTGGAAGAGCTGGCAATTGATCACGTTCTGGTTCGCTCGCCGATCACTTGCGAAGTCCGCTACGGCGTCTGTTCGCAGTGCTACGGTCGTGACCTTGCTCGCGGTAAGCGTATCAACATCGGTGAAGCTGTGGGCGTCATCGCGGCGCAGTCGATTGGTGAGCCGGGTACGCAGCTTACGATGCGCACCTTCCACATTGGCGGTGCAGCATCAAGATCTGCTGCCGCAAACAGCATCGAGATCAGGAACAATGGTGTTGCCAAACTTAATAACATCAAGACCGTCAAGCACCAGAAGGGTTACCTGGTCGCAGTATCGCGTTCCGGTGAGATTTCTGTAATCAATGAACACGGTCGCGAGCGAGAGCGTTACAAGATTCCGTATGGCGCTACGATCAACGTTGAAGACAACTCGGATGTTTCGCAGGGTCAGATTGTTGCCAACTGGGATCCGCATACTCACCCCGTTGTGACTGAGGTTGCAGGAACCTTGCAGTTCCAGGACTTTGTGGATGGCGTAACCGTGACGGAACAGGTTGATGAATTCACTGGCCTGACCAGCATTGTTATTCTCGATCCGAAGACACGCGGTCCGTCTACCAAAGACCTGCGACCGGTTGCGAAGCTGGTTGATAAGAAGGGCAACGACATCTTTTTTGCCAATACTGAAATTCCGGCCGTCTATGCGCTGCCAACCGGCGCTATCCTGAGTATGGGCGACGGTTCCGAGGTTTCAGTCGGCGACATTATCGCCCGTATTCCGCAAGAGTCATCGAAGACTCGTGATATCACCGGCGGTCTGCCGCGTGTTGCCGATCTGTTCGAAGCACGTAAACCGAAAGAATCGGCGATCATGGCCGAGCATACCGGCACGGTCAGTTTTGGTAAGGAAACCAAGGGTAAGCGTCGTCTGGTAATCACCGATGAAAGCGCCGAAAGTCACGAAGAGTTGATCGTGAAATGGCGCCACCTGAACGTGTTCGAGGGAGAGCAGGTTGTCCGTGGCGAGGTCATTGCCGACGGTGAGCCGAATCCGCACGATATTCTGCGTCTCCAGGGCGTGGAGAATCTTGCTGACTACCTCGTTCGTGAGATTCAGGATGTATATCGTTTGCAAGGCGTAAAGATTAACGACAAGCACATCGAGGTAATCATTCGCCAGATGCTGCGAAAAGTGATCGTCGTGAATGCCGGGGACAGCAACTTCTTACGCGGTGAACAGATTGATCGTGCGCGGGCCTATGAAACGATTGAGCAGCTTGAAGCTCAGGGCAAGGAACCGCTGCAATTCGAGGCGATTCTGCTCGGCATTACCAAAGCTTCGCTGGCTACGGAATCATTTATATCGGCTGCGTCTTTCCAGGAGACCACCAGGGTATTGACCGAAGCAGCGGTACGCGGTTTGAGTGACAACCTGAGAGGCCTGAAAGAGAATGTCATTGTTGGCCGCCTCATTCCGGCTGGCACCGGGTATGCGCATCACGCCGAACGCCGCCGAACCCGCGAGCAGGATCTTGCCGACCAGCTCAAAGAGCTCGAGGAAGATTCACAAGCGACTGAAATAAAAGAAGAAAGCGCTGCCGAGGAGATCTCGCCTGAAGCTGCCATGGCGGCGGCTATCGAGGCCGAAGCGGCGGTCGATAGCGATGAGCCGCCGGCGATTGGCTGATTTGGAAAATATCGGTGCGGGCAGGGCGCAAATGCCTTGCCCCGCCGGCTTTTCCATAGCTTGACAGCCATCCGTGAGCATCCATACAATGCCCGCCCTTAACCCGGGGGCTGATGCTTCACGGGCCCTGATATTTTACAATGAGATAACATGTTTACCCTGATTATTCAGGGGGTTATCGCCGGTTGTCGATCCAGCAGGCTGGACTACGAGTGGTTCGGCCGTTGGGTGCGCGCATAGATTGCGCGCTATTTTTTTTGCGATTCATCAATAAATTGAGAGACGAGAAGGCCTATGGCCACAACTAATCAGTTAGTACGAAAGCCACGATCTTCGAAGGTGGTCAAAAGCACAGTGCCGGCTCTGCAGGCTAGCCCGCAGAAGCGCGGCGTCTGTACTCGCGTTTACACCACGACGCCGAAAAAGCCTAATTCCGCAATGCGCAAAGTGGCTCGCGTCAGGTTGACCAATGGATTCGAGGTAACCAGCTACATTGGTGGAGAGGGGCATAACCTTCAGGAGCACTCAGTCGTGCTGATTCGTGGTGGTCGTGTCAAAGATTTGCCAGGTGTTCGTTACCACACGGTACGCGGCACGCTTGATTGTTCCGGCGTCGGCGATCGCAAGCAGGGCCGATCAAAATACGGAACGAAACGACCGAAGTCATAGTTGACGGCCCGGTCGGTCAGATAACGGCGCGCAGCTCCGCGGACTTTAGGTTTACGCGGACAGGTCGTCCCGAATAGAACGTCATTGTATTGGCTCGCGCCTCAGACATAACAGTTGCGGCGCATTTTTCAGAGAAAAGAAATGTCTAGAAGAACACAAGCACCGAAACGCAACATTCTGCCCGATCCGAAATATGGCAGCGACTTGCTGGCTAAATTCATGAATATGATCATGAACGACGGCAAAAAGTCTGTCGCAGAGCGAATTATTTATGGCGCCCTGGATCGCATCACTGAAAAAGGCTCTGCCACTGAAGGTAGTCAGTCACTCGAAGTGCTTGAGCAGGCGCTGGAAAACGTTAAGCCCGTTGTCGAGGTCAAATCACGTCGAGTCGGCGGAGCAACGTACCAGGTGCCGATTGAAGTGAGGCCTGCGCGACGCCAGACGCTGGCAATGCGCTGGGTCATTGAAGCGGCAAGAAAGCGCAGCGAGAAATCCATGGCACACCGGCTTGCACATGAGCTGATGGATGCTGCTGACAATCGCGGCACTGCTGTGAAGAAAAAAGAAGATACCCACCGGATGGCAGAAGCAAACAAAGCTTTCTCCCATTACCGCTGGTAATACTTCACTAAACTAATTCGCAGGGTTTAATTTCGTGGCACGCATAACTCCCATCGAGCGTTATCGCAATATCGGCATCATGGCGCACATTGATGCAGGTAAGACGACCACGACTGAGCGCGTGCTGTTTTATACCGGTGTATCGCACAAGATCGGCGAAGTACACGACGGTGCCGCCACCATGGACTGGATGGAGCAGGAGCAGGAGCGTGGCATTACGATCACATCTGCGGCGACCACCTGTTTTTGGTCAGGCATGGACAAGCAATTTGATCAGCACCGGATCAACATTATCGACACACCGGGCCATGTGGATTTCACAATTGAAGTCGAGCGAAGTCTGCGGGTGCTTGACGGCGCGGTGACGGTGTTGTGTTCCGTTGGTGGCGTTGAGCCACAGACAGAGACAGTCTGGCGTCAGGGCAACAAGTACCATGTTCCGCGCATGATTTTCGTCAATAAGATGGATCGCGCCGGGGCGGATTTCCTGCGTGTTGTCGAACAGGTCAGAGAACGACTTGGTGCGAATGCGGTACCGGTTCAGTTGCCAATTGGTGCGGAAGAACATTTTGAAGGCCTGGTTGACCTGATTCGCATGCAGGCGATCTACTGGGATGATGCCAATATGGGCACGAGTTATGAGGCCCGCGAGATACCGGAAAGCATGCAGGCGGAATGCCAGAAGTGGCGCGACAAAATGGTCGAGGCGGCTGCCGAAGCCAATGATGAATTGATGGACAAGTTTTTCAATGACAGCGATTTGTCGGAAGATGAAATCCGGAGTGGCCTGCGACAACGGACGCTTGCCGGTGATGTTGTGGTCACGATGTGCGGCTCGGCATTCAAAAACAAGGGCGTGCAGGCAATGCTTGACGGCGTCGTCACCTACATGCCTTCGCCGGTCGACGTGCCCGCTATTACCGGTATCCAGCAAGATGAAACAGAGGGAGCGCGTCCGGCGGATGACGCCGCACCTTTTGCAGCGCTTGCATTCAAGATTGCAACGGATCCGTTCGTCGGCAACCTTACATTCTTCCGCGTTTATTCTGGCGTATTGAACTCCGGCGATACGATCTACAACCCGGTAAAGAGCAAGCGCGAGCGAATCGGCCGAATCCTGCAAATGCACTCAAACGATCGCAAAGAGATCAAGGAAGTGCGGGCGGGTGATATTGCGGCGGCGGTAGGACTGAAAGACGTCACTACCGGCGATACGCTGTGTGATTTAAAAAATGTGATTACCCTGGAACGTATGGAGTTTCCAGAGCCGGTCATTGCCGTTGCTGTAGAACCGAGAACCAAGGTCGATCAGGAAAAAATGGGCATCGCGTTGCAAAAACTCGCAAAAGAGGATCCATCATTCCGCGTCGCGACTGACGACGAGTCGGGACAAACAATCATTTCCGGGATGGGCGAGCTGCATCTGGATATCATCGTTGATCGCATGAAGCGCGAATTCAAGGTCGACGCACATGTGGGCAAGCCGCAGGTCGCCTATCGCGAGACCATTCGCAAGTCGGTCGAGCAGGAGGGTAAGTTCGTCCGGCAATCAGGCGGTCGCGGGCAATATGGCCATGTATACCTGAAGATTGAACCGCAGGAAGCTGGCAGTGGCTATGAATTCGTCAATGCTATCGTGGGCGGTGTAGTTCCCAGGGAATACATCAACGCGGTTGATAAAGGCGTCAAAGATCAGATGGAAAACGGTGTTGTTGCCGGTTACCCGGTGGTCGATGTAAAGGTTACGCTGTATGACGGCTCATACCACGACGTCGACTCCAGCGAAATGGCCTTCAAGATTGCCGGTTCGATGGCATTCAGGGAGGGTGCAACCAAGGCAAACCCCGTAATGCTTGAGCCGATCATGAAGGTAGAAGTCGTTACACCGGAAGATTACATGGGCGACGTGATGGGCGACCTGAATCGCCGTCGGGGTCTGCCGCAGGGTATGGAGGACTCACCATCCGGAAAAGTGATCCGCGCCGAAGTTCCGCTGGCTGAGATGTTTGGTTACGCAACTGATCTGCGCTCGATGAGCCAGGGTCGCGCGGTCTATTCAATGGAATTCGAGAAATACCAGGAGGTGCCGCAGAGTGTTGCGGACTCCGTATTAAAAAAGGCTTCGTAGTACGTCATTAGCCGGCAACGACAGAAGCGGACAGGAATTGGAATAAAGCCATGTCCAAAGAGAAATTTGAGAGGCGCCGCTGCTCGGATTTTTTAGGACTGGGATTCGGAGGTGCGGCGCGCGAGTTGCTGGACAGATTTTAGGTAACGAAGACATCATCGGATAGGAATTGGAATAAAGCCATGTCCAAAGAGAAATTTGAGAGGCGCCGCTGCTCGGATTTTTTAAGACTGGGATTCGGAGGTGCGGCGCGCGAGTTGCTGCACAGAATTTAGGTAACGAAGACATCATCGGATAGGAATTGGAATAAAGCCATGTCCAAAGAGAAATTTGAGAGAACGAAGCCGCACGTAAATGTAGGCACGATTGGTCACGTAGATCATGGTAAGACGACGCTGACAGCAGCTCTGACGAAGGTAATGGCGGAGATGCATGGTGGTGAGGTATCGGCCTA
>JAJFKP010000006.1 GCA_021773135.1 Woeseiaceae bacterium
TGGCGGAGTGGACGGGATGGACCAGCGGCATCCTGCCGCTGTCCCTGCGGGCGCTCTTCGAGCGTCCCCAATCGCTCCCGGCGATTGGGTCGAACTCGCTTCGCGGGTTCGAATGATCAACGTTCGGAGACAAAAAAAACCGGGCCCCTTCCGGGACCCGGCATTTTTTGTGGCGGAGTGGACGGGATTCGAACCCGCGACCCCCGGCGTGACAGGCCGGTATTCTAACCAGCTGAACTACCACTCCTAAACCTGGTGGGTGCTGACGGGATCGAACCGCCGACCCTCGCCTTGTAAGGGCGATGCTCTACCAGCTGAGCTAAGCACCCGCTGAACAAACAGAATTCGGGGACAGTGACCTTAGTTAACTACGTCGATAAAAGCGTCCAACCGACCATAATGCAACTAGGGACACTGCCCCCAAACCTGTGTATGCGTCACAGCTGTGTTCTCAACAAATGGACACAACTCCGGGCCAGAACTGAAAAAAATCATGCCGTTACGGCGTAATTCTTTACCCCCCGACCCGAAGGGCGCGCTAGTTTACGGCATCCTTCAGGGCTTTGCCAGCCTTGAAACCAGGCACATTGCTGGCCTTGATTTGGATTGCTTCCCCGGTGCGAGGATTACGTCCCATGCGAGCCGCACGCGCCTTAACTGAGAAAGTTCCGAAGCCAACGAGCGAGACTGAACCGCCACTCGCGAGCGTGCTGGTTACACTGTCAAGCACACCGTCGACCGCTTTGGTTGCATCCGCTCTCGACAGGCCTGCCGAAGCCGCAACCGCCTCAATGAGTTCACCCTTATTCATGCATTCACCCTTGCTAAAAGTATTCAAAATAAAACAATGCGGAATGCCATAAGAAAATCGTCCCGCATCTCCGTGCGCGCTCCAGAGTTTGCAAACGCGTTACCCTTTTTTGCCGGTGATCAGTGAAGAAGTCACCAACGCCTTGGCACGCTTGGCTTCCGGCGCATCAAAGCTCGCGTTAGCTTATACCAAGCGCCCCAAACACCGTCAACAAGCCCAGTGTTTTAGCGGTTTTCAGCGTTTAGTGGGGACGGGCGATGTCGGTCGATTTGTCGTCTTTTTTGGGTGCTTCGGACTCCGCCTTGGAGCCCTTGGATTTCGCCTCGGGTACCGGTACGTGTTGCAAAGCTACCTCAAGAACTTCGTCAATCCATTTCACAGGAACTATGTCCAGCTTGTCTTTGATGTTCTTCGGTATTTCTGCAAGGTCTTTTTCGTTTTCCTGGGGTATGAGCACCGTCTCGATGCCCCCTCTGTGGGCCGCGAGCAACTTCTCTTTGAGGCCGCCAATTGGCAGCACTTCACCACGTAAAGTGATCTCTCCAGTCATCGCTACAGCACTCTTAACAGGGATGTCGGTTAACGCCGACACGAGGGCAGTACACATGCCAACTCCCGCACTCGGTCCGTCCTTGGGAGTGGCCCCTTCGGGCACATGGACATGTACATCAAGCTTTTGATGAAAGTCCGGATCGATACCCAGAACGCCGGCACGACTCCGTACCACCGTCATCGCAGCCTGAATTGACTCCGTCATGACGTCGCCCAGCTGCCCCGTATGCGTCAATTTCCCCTTGCCGGGAACGACAGCGCCCTCGATAGTTAACAGTTCGCCGCCGACCTCAGTCCAGGCAAGACCGGTAACCTGGCCAACCTGATCATTGTCCTCCGCTTTGCCATAGCGGAAGCGGCGCACACCCAGATATTTCTCCATACTCTTAGGGGTAACACGAACTCGCGAATCTTTGGGTTTGAGTAGCAGCGATTTGACCACCTTGCGACAGATTTTCGAGATTTCCCGCTCAAGGTTTCGGACACCGGATTCACGCGTATAGTGCTGAATCACGTCAAGCACAGCAGACTTGCTGATCGAAAGCTCGTCGTCCCGCAGACCGTTTTCTTTCATCTGCTTCGGAATCAGATAGCGCATTGCAATATTAAGCTTTTCATCCTCGGTGTAACCAGGAATACGAATAACTTCCATGCGGTCGAGGAGCGGCGCCGGTATGTTCAGGCTATTAGCCGTGCAGACGAACATGACATCTGACAAGTCGAAATCGACCTCGAGGTAGTGATCGGCAAAACTCGAATTCTGCTCTGGATCCAGCACTTCCAGCAGCGCCGAAGACGGATCACCACGGAAATCCATTGCCATCTTATCGACCTCATCCAGGAGGAACAGCGGGTTTCTCACCGTTGTTTTCGCAAGGTTTTGAATGATCTTGCCTGGCATCGATCCGATATACGTTCTGCGGTGGCCGCGGATTTCGGCCTCATCACGCACACCACCCAGCGACATGCGGACAAACTTTCGATTGGTCGCCCGGGCGATACTTTGGCCCAGTGATGTTTTGCCGACACCCGGTGGACCAACGAGACACAGAATAGGACCCTTTAGTCGCTTAACTCGCAACTGAACTGCCAGGTACTCAAGAATTCGCTCCTTGACCTTATCTAGTCCGTAGTGATCTTCTTCGAGCACCTCTTCCGCCCGGCTAAGGTCTTTCAATACCTTGCTGCGTTTTTTCCAGGGCGCCTTTAACAGCCAGTCGACATAGTTCCTGACGACCGTGGCCTCCGCCGACATCGGAGACATGAGCTTGAGCTTGTTCAGCTCCGAAGTAGCCTTTTCCTTGGCCTCTTTTGGCATGCCCGCCTTTTCAATCTTCTTTTCCAGATCGGCCAACTCATTTGGCGCATCTTCCATTTCGCCGAGTTCTTTCTGAATCGCTTTCATTTGCTCATTCAGATAATACTCGCGCTGGCTTTTTTCCATTTGTTGCTTAACGCGGCCCCGAATGCGTTTCTCGATCTGCAGGACGTCAATTTCACCCTCGATGATGCCAAGGATTTGCTCCAGGCGTACTTTGACATCCTGTATTTCCAGGACACGCTGTTTCTCAGCCAGCTTCAACGCCATGTGCGCGGCCACTGTATCAGCCAGCCTGCCAGCCTCGTCGATGCCTGACAGTGACGTCAATATTTCGGGTGGTACTTTCTTGTTCAGTTTTACGTATTGTTCGAACTGCGCAATGATCGAACGGACCAATACGTCGACCTCGCGTTCATCGTGACGGTCTTCCTCCGCGAGAATCGTGATCTCGGCTGAAAAGTGATCAGTGACGATCAACTCGTCAACACTTGCTCGCTCACCACCCTCGACCAGCACCTTAACCGTGCCGTCAGGCAGCTTGAGCAATTGCAGGATCGTCGCCAACGTGCCGACGTCATACAGATTCTCCGGGGCGGGATCGTCCATGTCAGCAGCCTGCTGCGCGATAAGGAGAATCTTCTTGCCACTGTTCATGGCGCGATCAAGCGCGACAATCGACTTCTCTCGCCCGACAAACAGAGGAATGACCATGTGTGGGTACACAACGACATCCCGTAACGGCAGGACCGGTATTCCCCTCACGCCGTCCCCAATGACTTCATCGAGGCGCTCAATTTCATTGTCAATGGTTAGATCTTTATCAGACACTTATAAAATCCTTGCTTGCACTGGGTATGGTTTCATAGAGCGGGACATAAGTCCGTTTCAGCTATTATCAAGCAGGATGGGCGCCCTATTTTGAACAGTGCGCTCTGAAAGCCCTGCCCGCCATTACGCTATCGGCGAGGCTGAAAAAATCCTGAATGTTGATTTCGCTGCAAACAGGTCTCTTTACCCAAGTCAAAGGAGACCATTCGAAATAAAAGTCGTGCTGTACGCTACGACCTGAATCAGTTGTCGGAACCCGTCGCGCGTTCCTGTTGCTCAATATTGACCGTCGGTGGCTCGTCGGACTCATGAATAACGTATGGCTTCGTCTCACCATTCACCACCGCCTCGTCCAGCACGACCTTTCTGGCGCTGGCAGAAGAAGGCAAATCGTACATCGTATCCAACAGGACACTCTCGAGAATGGTGCGCAAACCGCGCGCGCCGGTCTTGCGTTTCATCGCTCGCTGAGCAACCGCGCGCAGTGCGTCCTCGCGAAACTCGAGCTCGACACCTTCCATATCGAACAGTTTGCGGTACTGTTTGGTCAGTGCGTTCTTCGGCTCTTCGAGAATACTGATAAGCGCGTCTTCATCCAGCTCTTCAAGCGTTGCCACTACAGGCAGTCTGCCTACAAATTCCGGAATCAAACCAAATTTAATCAGGTCTTCCGGCTCGACGTCATGCAGAAGTTCGCCGACATTCTGTTCTTCCGCTTCGGTCTTGACGTCGGCGGTGAATCCGATACCGCTCTTTGACGAGCGATCCTGAATTATTTTTTCGAGGCCCGCAAACGCGCCGCCCACGATAAACAGAATATTGCCGGTATCGACCTGCAGGAATTCCTGTTGCGGGTGTTTTCTGCCACCCTGCGGCGGCACCGACGCGATGGTGCCCTCGATCAATTTCAGCAACGCCTGCTGCACGCCTTCACCGGAAACATCCCGAGTGATTGAAGGGTTGTCAGATTTGCGAGAAATCTTATCGATTTCATCAATATAGACGATTCCGGTCTGCGCCTTGTCAACATCGTAATCGCATTTCTGCAGCAGCTTCTGAATAATATTTTCGACGTCTTCACCGACATAGCCTGCTTCGGTCAGCGTCGTCGCATCAGCAATTGTGAATGGCACGTTTAACAGACGTGCCAGCGTTTCAGCCAGCAAGGTCTTGCCACAGCCGGTGGGTCCGATCAATAGGATATTGCTCTTCGCGAGCTCTATATCATCTTTGCGATCCCCGGCGGCGTCATCGAGTCGTTTGTAATGGTTGTATACAGCGACGGCCAGCACTTTCTTGGCGCGTTGCTGGCCAATCACATACTCATCGAGAATCGATTTTATTTCCTGCGGTTTTGGCAGCTTGTCGCGACTCGTATCACCGGCGTCTTCGAGTTCTTCGCGGATGATGTCATTACAGAGTTCTACGCATTCATCGCAGATAAATACGGACGGGCCCGCAATCAGTTTACGGACTTCGTGCTGGCTCTTGCCACAAAACGAACAATAGAGGAGTTTGCCGTCCTCATTTTTTCCACGAGCGTCATCGCTCATAACCGCATGCCTCTGCAACCAAAAATCAGTCTGTTACGACTGCATGTTTATATAACACGCGCACTTTAAGGGTGCAAAGCGCCATGTCTCAACTATCGGGAATAGTGGCGATAAACCACTGATTTTACTTGGAATCGTCCTTCTTAGACGCGCTCATTTCCGTCCGGTTCCCGAGTACCGTGTCAATAAGGCCATACCGGACCGCCGCTTCGCCGCTCATGAAATTATCTCGCTCCAGATCTTTTTCAATAGTTTCAACGGGTTGCCCGGTACTTTTCGCCATAATCTCATTCAGCTTACGTTTTAGCGCAAGGACCTCTCTGGCATGGATGTCGATATCTGTTGCCTGTCCCTGGTAACCGGCACTCGGCTGGTGAACCATTATGCGCGAGTGCGGTAACGCGTAGCGTTTGCCCTGAGCACCGCCGCCCAGTAACAGCGCGCCCATACTTGCCGCCTGGCCAACGCAGATGGTGGATACATCGCAATTCACGAACTGCATCGTATCGTAGATTGACAGACCGGCGGTTACCGAACCACCCGGCGAATTGATGTAGAGCTGGATGTCCTTGTCAGGATTGTCAGATTCAAGAAACAACAGCTGCGCGACCACCAGGTTGGCCATATGGTCTTCGACCGGCCCGACGATGAAAATCAAACGGTCCTTAAGTAGCCTGGAGTAGATGTCGTAAGACCGTTCTCCACGGGCAGTCTGCTCGACCACCATCGGTACAAGATTCAGTGCTTTTGCGCTCATTTATTTACCTGTAATCATCTGTAATATGTCTCGTCATCAACCAGTTTGGCGACCGATGTTTCTAATTCTACTCATCAGGTTGCATAAATTCCTTGAACCCTATCTTCTTTTTCTTTTCCTTGCCGTTCGCGACGAGCCATTCAATCGCCTGCTCTTCGAGCACCATCGGTTCGATTTGCGCCATGATTTGCGGATTACTCGTGTAGCTGGCAACGATTTCCTGCGGATTTTCATACCCTGCACACAACTGCTCGACGCGCGCTCGAAGGCGATCTGCGTCGACAGTAATATCGTTATCGTCAATGACCTGCCTGATCAACAGACTCAGGCGTACACGCTTTTCAGCGTTGTCGCGAAAATTGTCTATGGGCGGGGCCTGGGAATGGTCCTCAATGCCATACTGACGCATCGCTTCGTGCTGCATCGAATGCGCCTCCTGTTCGATCATCGCACCGGGCACATCCAGCGGATTGGCGTCCAATAACGCCGTCATTGCCTGCTCGCGAATTTCATTGCGGACTTTTTGCTCTGCCTCCCGCTGCATGTTTTCGACCACGTCATTTTTCAATTTTTCGAGGCCACCTTCGGTTACGCCGTAGGCCTCGGCCAGGCTGTCATCGAGCGGTGGCAACTCCTGCTCCTCGACCCGATGCACCTTGATGGAGAAATCGACCTTCTTGCCCTGCAATTCTTCGGCCTGGTAATCCTTTGGAAACTTGACCTTGAAAGACTTTTCGTCGTCCGCCTTAATTCCAAAGAGCGCCTTTTCAAAGTCGGGCAACATCTGCCCTTCGCCCAACACGACCGGCACTTCAGTCCCTTTGCCACCCTCGATCGTCTCGCCATTCAATTGACCTTCGAAATCGACGATCACCCGGTCGCCCTCCGCCGACGCCCGGTCGACGGCAACCCAGTCTGCTTTTTGCCGACGCAGATTGTCGAGCATGTCATCCCTGTCAGAGTCCCCGATATCGACCTCTGGCACGACAACCTCAATCTTTTCGAGCCCTTTCAGTGTGACCTCAGGTAAGACCTCGAAAGTCGCTGTGTAAACAAAGGCATCACTATTGTCAGTAATTTCCGGCTGTATTTGTGGCTGTGCGACCGGACTCAGGTTTTCCTGCTGCACGGCATCACGATAGCTCTGGCCCATGAGATCGGAAAGCACTTCCTGCCGAACTTTCGAGCCATAGTGCTGTTTGATGACTTTCGGCGGAACCTTGCCGGGGCGAAAACCTTTCAATTTAGCCGTTTTGCCTACTCTTTTGAGTCGGTTCTCGACTTCTTTCTCAATACGCTCGGCAGGAAGCTCCACGCGCATGCGCCGCTCCAGCGTTCCTGTCGATTCGACGGTAACCTGCATTGTCCTTAAACCCTTTCGACTGGCTCTCGGACCGGCATGTATGTGCCTGGCCGAAAAGCAAATTTAACTTTATAAAACAATTAGATGAATTGAGATACCAGGGAGCCTGGTGCGAAAGGAGAGACTCGAACTCTCACGGGTTGCCCCACAGGATCCTAAATCCAGCGCGTCTACCAATTCCGCCACTTTCGCAGCACCACCCGCCGCTCTCAGTTCAGCCGCGCATTATAGCGCGAAAAAACCACTGTTCGGGACATTCCTTTGCGACTGCCGAACGTCATGCGCAGTGGATTTTTCGTGACATGAAAGCCGATGCTTGGCTGACAACGTGAATCTAGATGAACATCTCCAGCCAGATTTCAAAGGTGAGCATCCTGAAAAGATGCACGGCGACGGGCTCACTGGAGGCGCCTTCCCGAGCGTAGATGTCCAGATAATGATCCGCGACCCGCTGGTCAAGAAATTCCCGAAAGCGACTGTCGGGCCTACGCAGATTCAGGACAGCATCGCGAAGCTGGTCGGATTCGTTCAGCCAAAGTGGCATCGGCGCCGCCAACTGCTTCTTCACACCGTAGGCAACCTTTTGGTCAAAAATATCGGCCGCAAGGCCACGAACGACCGGCTTGTTTACGCCGTTTGCATTGCGCAGTTCGTCCGGCATTTCCAGACCAAACTGCAAAATATCATTGCTTTCGAACGGGTGAAAACACTCCAGGCCAACCGCAGCAGAAAGCTTTTCCATTCTTTCGATCCAGCAATGGGCTGCTTCACGTAGCGTCATGAACGTGTATTGCGACTGAATTGGCCAGTCGGACGTGACGTTCGCAAGCATGCCGACAATGTCATTGGCGGGTGGCGATACTGCGCCGGGAACAAGATCGCAACAGTTAGCTGAACACTTCTGCCCATAATCTCTGATTGATTTCCAATCCAGGTAAGGCGCCAGCGCACGCAAATGCCGCGATGGCATGCTCGCCAACGGCAGGTTGCGTCCGATCGCGCGAACAAAGGCAGGTAGCTTCAGGATTTTTTCAATCCTGCCGGCGACTTTGTGCTCGCGCTCGCCGAGAATGAAATCGGCGCCCTCTCCGGTCATTAGCGCCGTACATTGATCCGCTGCGTCTCGAGTGGTCATTTGCAGCGCCATTGCGTTCTCGAAGCGAGTCGGCTCTTCCAGCACATGAATCACCTGGCGCAGTGAACCAAGCAGGTCATCGTCCGGAGCGACGAATGTGCGGCTGAATCCCATTCCAAGGGTTTCGGCTAGCCTGGCCGCGTCGCCGGACTCGTCACTCGACCAGGATTCGGCGCCAAAACTAACGGCGCGAGTCTGCGCATCACTGAGTTCGGTAGCCAGGTGCGCCAGCAAAGCAGAATCGACGCCGCCTGAGAGCATTACCGCAAGCTCCGGGCAGGCGTCGAGATAATGGCCGACGTTTTTCCGGACGGCGTCAAGAACGAAACGCTTGCCCTCCTCTATCGTCAGATCGGGCTTAACGTCGATCGTTGGCGTAAAGTAGTCAGTTGTGTGTTGATTACCGGAATCGTCGAGCTTGACCACGAATCCGGGCACACACTTAAATATACCTTTGTAGAGTGTCTGCGGACCTGGTGTGAAGCCGTATCCGATCGCCGAATGGAGGTTGTTTCGATTGAGTTCTCGTTGATACCCAGGTGCATCAAGAATGGCTTTCGCTTCGGTAGCCACCCAGGTATTTCCGTCGGCGTGCCCGAAATACATAGGCCGGTGCGCAAACCGATCGCGAACGAGGACAACCCCGCCGGAACCCAGTTCCACGATCATCAATGCGAAACTACCATCAAGCCTGGCAAACCAACTGTTGCCATATTTACGGAATCCATCCAGAACAACGTTTGCAATATCGCCAGAATTCCGCGCATCAACCGACCGCGCCAGTTCCCCATGATTAAAAATCAATCCATCGAGAATGACCGCGAATTGCCCGTCGCAGTAGGTCGTCGTCGTATAACCCGACCCGGAGCGGCTGCGTGTTGCAACTGCGCAGCGCTCAGAGAAATTATCGACCGATTCCTGATCACCGCGGTACGCAATATTCTGCGAGATCTTCCGCAGTTGGCTGGCAAAATCTGCATTGGCATGACTGCCAACGACGGCAACAAATCCGCTCATCGAATGAGAATCCCCGGAATCCCTCTATTCAGGAAGATCCAGTTAAATAGCAATATTACGTGCGCGCAATCTAACGGCCCGATATTGTGACGCAGGTCACTGGAATGATCGGAACAGACATACACAAAGAGGAATGGTGGGCCCTCGGGGGCTCGAACCCCGGACCAAGAGATTAAGAGTCTCCTGCTCTACCAACTGAGCTAAAGGCCCCAATATCCCCTCGTCCCAAGGACGAGAGCAATTGGTTGGTGGATATTGATCTTTAGTCGGCCGCGAAGAGCAGCGTTCGTTCGTTCTCCGTACCGAACTTGAAACTAGAGATCAATTCGCACCTGATTAGCAACTTCGTTTATCATTGCGGCTGATTATTGTGCCAATAATTCCAGCCGACTAACGATCAATTCTCACCGACTTACCAGTTTTGTTCATCTTCGCGGCTGGTCACTGCGCCAAAAAGATAAACCCGCTAAAGATCAATTCGCACCTGATTAGCCACTTCGTTCATCTTTGCGGCCGTTCATTGTGCCAATAGTCCCAGCCGACTAAAGATTAATTCTCACCTGCTTACTAGATTCGTTCGTCTTCGCGGCTGTTCATTGTGCCAAAGAGAAAAACCCGCTAAAAATCAATTCGCACCTGATTTAGCAACTTCGTTCATCTTCGCAGCTGTTCATAGTGCCAATAATCCCAGGCGACTAAAGATAAATTCTCACCTACCAAATTTTCCCGAGCCAGCGGCGAGGGAGAATTTGGGGTGGACGATGGGACTCGAACCCCAGTGCGAAAAAACGCCGGGATCGACTTCCTCACAGCAATCATAAACTGTGACCGGCCGGAATCACATTAACAATCGATTCCGGTCACGCCAAAATACACCCTCAAATTTGATCAAATGAAAATTTGGGGTGGACGATGGGACTCGAACCCACGACGACCGGAATCACAATCCGGGGCTCTACCAACTGAGCTACGCCCACCATTATTCATCACATTGTACTAAGCATAGACCCTAAGTTCATAGACCCTAAGTTCATAGACCCTGCGTCCATAGACCCTGCGTTCCTAAACCCAAGGTCGCCAGCTGCCTTCGATTCCAGGACGGCTGGTCACCGCGGTTCTGCACTCATTCTACTAAAGGTAAGTTCCCACCTGCCGTTTTCTGCCGACTAACGAACATCAGGAGAACTTGGCGCGCCCGGCAGGACTCGAACCTGCAACAACCGGCTTAGAAGGCCGGTGCTCTATCCAGTTGAGCTACGGGCGCGAGTCAACATTTCATAGCACAGCCAAAAACATAGTGGCCCGGCACCCCCGCCGATGTCCATTCTCGATTCAAGTTCTTGGTCGGGGCAGAGAGATTCGAACTCCCGACCCTCTGCTCCCAAAGCAGATGCGCTACCAGGCTGCGCCATGCCCCGATTCCAGAACTTGAATCCTACCGGCCCGGACCCGGCGGGGCACGATAATACGACCGGCCATAGGACCAGTCAATTTGAATTACCGGATTTCCGCAGAAAATCGGGCACTTAACGCTTCCGGCAAGCAGTGCTTTAGTGGCGGCACGTGCTTTGGTATCGTGCGGGTGACAATTCAGCCCCGGAATCTTAATGAAAAGATCGTTACTGACAATCATTCTCATCGTGATGACCGGCACCGCTGTCCCGCAGGACAGGGTGCCCGCTCATCCGTATATCAAACTGGAAACCACTGAAGGTGACATCGTTTTGGAACTCGATGGTCGACGTGCGCCGATCACTGTGCGCAATTTTCTCGCATTGGTCGACGACGGCTATTTCGACGGCACAATATTTCATCGCGTAATTCCCGATTTTATGATCCAGGGCGGCGGCTATACTCCGGGATTGAAGCTAAAGGAGCCTTCGGACTTCATTGTCAACGAGTCCGGAAACGGTCTGCGAAACTCGCGGGGCACCATAGCAATGGCCAGGCAGCAGGCGCCACATACAGCGATGGCCCAGTTTTTTATCAACGTCAAGGATAATAATTCGTTAAACCCGGCGCGCGATCACTGGGGATATGCGGTATTTGGTGTCGTGATCGAAGGCATGGATGTGGTCGACAACATTGCAGGCGTACGCACGGGCCCGCAAGGTGATTTTGAAACAGATGTACCCATCGTCCCGGTCGTAATCAAGACCGCTTCCCGGTTCGAATTCGAATGAAGCTATTGCTTGCAGCAATTGACACCGTCCAGCGCACTGCGAAGACTTAAGCCGAAGTGACGACACTTTTCATTTCCGATCTGCATATGGAGGCCGACAGGCCTGATATTGCGGCTCAGTTTCTGCGCTTCCTGGAAACCGAAGCGCTTGGCGCAGATGCGCTTTATATTCTCGGAGATCTGTTCGAGTCCTGGGTTGGTGACGATGACCCGAACGAGCACTACGCATGGGTCAAACAGGGACTGAAAAAGCTTACGCGGAAAGAAGTACCGGTGTTTTTCATGCATGGCAACCGCGATTTCATGATCGGTGACGATTTCGCCGCTGAAACCGGTGTGCAAATTCTGGACGACCCGGTATGCATTAATTGTCATGGTTTTGAGGTTCTTTTGAGCCATGGCGATGCGTATTGCACCGATGATGTTGAATACCAGGCGGTCAGAAAAATGACCAGGGATCCGCAATGGCAGGCAATGATGTTGTCCAAGTCACTCGAAGAGAGATTGGCTTTCGCGGAGCAGGCGCGCGCAGCAAGTCTGGCACATGGCGGCAAAATCGATGCAGTCATAGCGGATGTCAATCCGGATGCTATTCAACAGGCGTTTGTGGCTGCAGATGTAAACATGATGCTGCACGGACACACGCACCGGCCAGCGGTGCACGATCTGATGGTGGCCGGGCGACCGGCACAGCGGATAGTTCTCGGCGATTGGTATGAGCAGGGAAGCGTCGTACGGTGGAATGATACCGGCCCCGAACTTTGTGTATTGGAGCGGTGACAGCCACTCGCGCCGAAGACCAATTTGCGCCGGGCACTGAGGAATCTGAACACACTGCGGGTAAACTGGGACTCCAGTCGCAATGTTTTTCCGTTTACGTGGGCACACCTGAATGAAATCGAAATTGCGAATCCGGAGACAAGATCAAATCCGCCTCGATCGCCATGAGTTCCTGCAACCGCTGTTCGAAAAGTTCGTCTTCAATGTCAACTTCCCGCCGCGCAAATTTGAGATAGTGCTCAAAATGCCGCGCCTCTGACGCCAGCAGGCCGGCATAAAACCGAGCGATATCATCCGGCAAATGTGGCACCAGGGCAGCGAATCGCTCACAGGAGCGGGCCTCGATAAGTGCGCCGACGATCAATACATCTAACAGCTTCGCCGGCTCTTTGTCCCGGCAGGCACGTCGTAATGTTCCGGCGTAGCGGGACGCAGAGACGTGGGCAAAATCGATATCCATAACTGCGAGCATTTTGCGAACCTGCTCAAAATGCCGCAATTCCTCTCGCGCCAGTCGTGACATTCTGTAGGCGAGTTCCGCCTTTTCCGGGTATCGATAGATAAAACCAAGCGCGGTTCCGGCGGCTTTCAATTCACAATTGGCATGATCGTGCAGCAATTCCGGCAAACGCACGACCGCCTCAGCGACCCATTCGGCCGGCGTAAGCACTTCAAGAAATTCGGCGATGGGCGCCGGTAGCGAAGCTAGAGCCAAGCCAACACCTCATCCGCGCTTTGCAGGCGGTCATCCGGGCGTTTGGCCAGCAACAGGTTGATTAGCGCCTGATGCTGACTGAGCCTGTGCGGCAATACCGGCACCGGCGCCTTTGCATGTTTCATTATGATAGTCATTGCGTCACTGCCGAGATACGGCTTTTCACCTGTCAGCATCTCGTAAAAAATTACGCCCAAACCGTATATATCACTGCGCTCATCCACATCTTCGGCGTGCCCCTGCTCCGGGCTCATGTAATAGGGCGTACCGAAAATTTCCCCGTTACCGGTTATCTCCTGCTCGAGGCGCATGCGCTTGGCGAGGCCGAAATCGATCAGGGCAAGTGTGTCATCAGCACGCACCATGATGTTGCCGGGTTTCAAATCGCGATGCAGAATACCCAGGGAGTGCAGTTGCGACAGCGCGCCGGCGATCTGGCGTACATAGGCAACGGCGTCCTTCTCCAGAATGCCATGAGCGATGCGTTGTTTAAGATCGCCGCCGGGTACGTACTCCATGGCTATATGGGCGTGATCATCGCTGACGCCCAGGTCGAAAATACGAACGATATTGGGGTGATCAATTTCTGCGATCATCTCGTATTCTTGCAGGAAGCGGTCGAATGCACCGAGACCATCAGATAAATCCGGCACCTGCCGCAACACTTTCAGTACCATTTCGACGTTCGTTGACTCTTTTTTGGCAAGGTACACTGCAGAGTGCTCGCTGGCAGCAAGCCGCCTGACAAAGCGATAGCCTTTGATCAGCGGGTGGATCCCGGTCGCCATGTCGCCGACGAATAGCGAATCGGTATTCGACACCCCGCGCCGATTTCTCAACAAGTCTCCCAAGCGCACGATAAACGCATTATGGCGGATGTTGTCGATCTGAAAATAGGCGCTGGCGCCCGCCTTGAGCGCTTGTGCCTTATTGTCATTGCCGAAATAGATCACCGGGGGGAAGCCCGGTGTCGAAACAAATTGCCTGATTGTCAATAACGGATCCCGATCGCCCTGATTTTCTCCGAGCAGAATAACGTCGTTACCTGCGCCGGAAAACTCATCGGGAAGATGCCCTGCAGAGGTTGGATCGTAGGCCGAAATGATTGCTTCGGGCCAATGCGTTGTGACGTGATGCATTAGAAGCGAGCGAAAATCAGCGACGCCGTCGATGATCATGACCTTTATGCTCATGCCGAATGCATTCCTCGGATTATAGTCATGCCGCAAAACGGCCTCGCGCTCGCAGGGAGAAGCGGAATTAAAATGCTAGAGGCTCACAACACGCCCGGATTCATTGAGCTCATCGCTAACGGCCAGTCTAGGGACTGACCACTTTCCACTTTGCCGCTTCTTGGCGGCATCGGAGCGCGCCTCCTCGAGCGCGCGCAGGTAGTCCTCGGTCACGTCCGCCGTTACGTATTCGCCTGAAAAACAGGACGTATCAAAGCGCTTTATATCCGAATTGTCGTGCCGCACTGAGCGAATCAAGCCGTGCAAATCCTGGTATATAAGGCGATCGGCACCAATAAGTTCCTCTATTTGCGCAACCGTCCGGCCATTGGCAATTAGTTCCGACGCTGCCGGCATATCGATGCCATAGACGTTCGGGTAACGCACCGGCGGTGCTGCGGATGCGAAGTAGACCTTTCTTGCACCGGCTTCCCGCGCCATCCTGATGATTTGCCGCGACGTTGTGCCCCGCACGATCGAATCGTCTACCAGCAATACGTTCTTGCCGCGAAACTCCAGATCAATCGCGTTCAGTTTGCGGCGCACAGATTGGGTACGTTCCGCCTGGCCGGGCATGATGAACGTACGGCCGATATAACGATTCTTGATGAACCCTTCACGGTATTTGACGCCAAGATGATAGGCAACCTGCACTGCTGCGGTACGGCTGGTATCCGGAATCGGAATTACTACATCGATATCGTGGTCCGGCCATTCACGGACGATTTGTCCTGCCAACTGTTCGCCCATGCGTAAACGTGCCTTGTAGACGGAAAGCTTGTCTATGATCGAATCAGGTCGCGCGAAATAGACAAATTCGAAAATGCAGGGCGAGTAGCTGGTTTTGCCCGAGTACTGGCGACTGCTCAGCTTCCCGGAATTGCTGATGAAGACCGCCTCGCCAGGCTGCAGGTCACGCATGTTTTTGAAGCGCAATGTCGCGAGAGCGACGCTTTCCGACGCGACCATGTATTCCGTGCCGGCACTCGTTTCGCGCTCACCGATCAGTATGGGCCTGATTCCATTCGGATCCCTGAATGCCACGATGCCGTGTCCAATGATCATTGCGACCACCGCATAGCCGCCGGAACATCGATCGTGCACCGCCTCGATCGCGTCGAAAATCTGCTCAGTCGTCGGCATGCCACTGGTGCGATTCTGCAGCTCGTGCGCAAAGACGTTGAGGAGCACCTCCGAGTCTGATGTTGTGCTCAGATGCCGCCGATCTTCCCGCGTCAGCAGTTCGGCCAGCTCATCGTAATTCGTCAGATTGCCATTGTGACCGAGACAAATGCCGTAAGGTGAATTGACGTAGAAAGGCTGCGCTTCGGAGGATTTGGACGTCCCTGCTGTCGGGTAGCGAATGTGCCCCATGCCAACATTACCGGTCAGGTGAAGCATGTGTCGGTGTCGAAATACATCGCGCACAAGGCCGTTGCTTTTGCGCACCTTAAGCCCCTCATCGCCCCAGGTCACGATGCCTGCAGCATCCTGACCCCGATGCTGCAGAACAGTCAAACCATCGTAAATCGTCTGGTTTACCGGTTGTTTGCCTACAATTCCTACGATACCGCACATGTGTACTTGGGACCCTTTATGTTTCCTGATTCAACCACTGAATTTTCAGACCGATACTCTGTTGCAACGCCTCGGGATCCAGCATTTCCAGGCCGCGTGGCGCCATAACACTAATCCAGTCCGCCACATATTCGCCATACGGGATAATTCGCGAATCCATCCACCACAGTCGGGAATCGAATCCGCCATATCGCCCTGCAAGTATGAAAATTCCGACAAAAAGAACCGCTCTGATCAAGCCAAACAGTCCGCCAAACCCGCGGTCCATGCCGCTCAATCCAGACATATGAACTATTTTCGAGACGGCCCAGCCAGTCAACGCGCCGCCAGCGAGTACCACAGCAAAAATCAGAAACCTACCTGACCACAGCTGCAGCTCCGTTGAATCAATTGTGCCGCCAAGCCAGCCGCCCGCATAGGGACCCAAATGCATTGCTGCCCAGATTGCCGCGAGCAGTGCGGCGATGGAAATCGCTTCTTTAACAATGCCGCGAAACCACCCGATAACGACGGATGCAAAAGTGACAACGAGAATGATTATGTCGACGATCGCCATTGGTGAAATTAGCGTGAATTCAGGTCCATTGCCGTGTCGTTATCAACTTTGAAGGCGGATTCTAGCAGATCGACCAACGTGCGCACTCACGGGTGCGGCACCACCTGCCCTTTATGTCCGCTCTTCGCGAGCTGGGCCGCGATTTGTTCAGCTCCGGCGCGGTCCTTTTGTGGTCCGATGCGCACACGGTGCAGCGCTGACCCGCCCCTTTCCAGCTGGCTCAGGAAAGCCGCATAGCCCTGGTCCCTGAGACTCGACGCTAACTTTTCGGCGTTCTGCTGATTCGAGAAGCTGCCCAACTGCACCGCCCACATGCCGGTCGCCGACGTTGTGGCCGCCGATACCGGCGCATCCTCCACGGGTTTCTCTGCCGGCAAGATCTCTGGCTCAGATTCCGCCGCAGGCGCTGTCGCAGCCGACAACTCATCTGCCCGCCTCTCCGCGGGTTTGGGCAACGTTTGTGTCGCTGTGATAACGGGCGTTTCGGTTGCAGGAATCGGTTCCGCGCGCGTCGCAGGGACGGGTTCACTGCGGTCGCGATTCAGCACGATGGTTTGCTGTTGCCGACCGGCATCAGTTTGCCCGGGCAGCGTTACTGAAGAACTAATGGTCTCCCGTTCATCGGGCGGACCATCGAGAAAAATCGGCACAATCAACACTGCAACAAGCACCAATACGACTGCGCCGATGATTCGTTCTTTCAGTGCTCGGTCAGACAGGGTTTGCATGGGCGCGAGTATAACTCAACGATCTGTCAATTCATGATTTCCGTTCGAGCGAAAGCCAGTCAAGCGCGGGCCCCACAAGATAGAAAGATCCGGTAACGATGACCGCATCAATTGCGCATGCCTCTGCCGCTGCAGTCTTCATCGCGGCGTCAATCGAGTCGGCGATAAGGCAGGGTTTGCCCGACAGATTGGCTATTTCCGTAGCAATATGTTCGGCGGTCGCGGCACGGGAACCCGCGACGGTTACCGCGACCCAGCGATCAACGAAATCGCCGAGGGGCTCAATAACGCCCTGCACGTCTTTATCTCGCAACAGGCCGACGATCGCCGTCACCCGGCCTGCGATTTGCAGGTCGACGAGGCGCTCCGCTAACGCGGCTGCGGCCGCAGGATTGTGCGCGACATCCAATATCCACAGACATTGACGCTGCACCAACTGGAACCTGCCTTCGAGTGCCAGATGGGGCAGAACCGCGTTCACTGTTGCAGCGGTCAATAACTCGTCCAGGCCAACTGCTTCGAGGGTTGCCAGGACCGCAGCGGCATTCTGCAATTGAACGTCGCCCGCAAGCGATGGCATGTGCAGCCCAGCCAGTTCAACCGTGGCACCCCGCCACGACCAGCAATCGGCGTCGACAGGGTCTCTCTCAAATGCGAAATCCTGGCCTGCGACACGGAGGTCGGTGCCAGTTGTTGCAGCGGACGTTCGAATCGCATCCGGCACCGTCGTACTGCCAAAAATGGTGGGCCTGCTGGCGCGCATGATGCCCGCTTTCTCTGCTGCGATTGACTCCACGTCGTCGCCCAGCCATGCACAATGATCCAGAGAAACGTTTGTTATCAGGCTGGCGTCCGGATCGACAGCATTGACTGCGTCTAGGCGACCGCCCAGCCCAACTTCCAGTACCCAGGCCTCTACGCCGAGGGCGTCAAATACAACCAGTGCGGCAAGCGTGCCAAACTCGAAGAAGGTCAGTGGCAGATCGGCGCGCATTGACTCCACCAGCCGTAACGCTCGCAAGATTTGCTGATCACCGGCCGCAACGCCGTCAACTCGAATGCGTTCGTTATAGACATGAAGGTGCGGTGACGTGTAGCAGCCGGTGCTGATACCGCCGTGTTGCAACATTGCGGCCAGCATGGCGGCGCACGAGCCCTTACCGTTGGTGCCACCAATATGGATTACTATTTGCGGCCGCGTCAGGTCGAGCCGCTCCAGCATGGTATGGACACGGTCGAGTCCGAGCACAATTTCACGCGGCGACAGCGTTTCGAGCCAGGGCAGCCACTCTGCAAGTGTTGTGAATGAAGCGGGCTGGCTCACAGGGTGTTCGGCGTCAGGGCGACTGCATTTGCGACTGGTGCAGGAAAACAGCCGGCGCTTAGTCTGCTGGCGCGGCGCGGTGATCGAGCTTCGCCAGAAGATCTGCGATCTCGTCCCGGAGTTTGCGCCGGTCGATAATCATATCGACGGCGCCATGGTCGAGCAGAAACTCGCTGCGTTGAAACCCTTCCGGCAGCGTCTGACCAACCGTTTGTTCGATCACCCTGGGGCCGGCAAAGCCAATTAGCGCTTTCGGTTCTGCGATATTGATATCACCCAGCATCGCCAGGCTCGCGGATACGCCGCCCGTGGTAGGATCGGTCAGGACCGAAATGTACGGCACTTTTTTTTCTGACAGAATTGCCAGAGCGGCGGCCGTCTTTGCCATTTGCAACAATGAAAACAGCGCCTCCTGCATTCTCGCCCCGCCACTTGCCGAAAAACAAATCAGCGGCATATTGTTTTCTGTACTCAGCTGCGCTGCTCGGCAAAACCGCTCGCCGACCACGGATCCCATCGAGCCGCCCATGAATCCGAATTCAAAAGCGCAGGTTACGACAGGCGTACCCTTAAGTGTTCCCCTGGCTGCCACCAACGCGTCTTTTTCTCCGGTTTTTTTCTGTGCCTGAACGATGCGATCTTTGTATCGTTTGCTGTCGCGAAACTTAAGCGGATCCACGGGCTCCAGGTTGCCGGCAATTTCTTCTACTGAATCGGCATCGAGAAAAAACTCAAGCCGTGTTCTTGCGCCAATACGCATATGATGATCGCACTTTGGACAGACGTGCAGATTTCGCTCAACCTCTTTGCGAAACAGCTGTTCATCGCAGGATGGACAGGTTAGCCACACGCCCTGTGGCACAGACCGTGCGCGATTTTCTGTGCTGATACGCGACGGCATCAGTTTTTCAAGCCAACTCATGGATTCATCCTATTCGCCTGTGCGCATCATAAACCAAATTCTTCCACACCAGAATTCTGTGGAATGCCGAATCGCCCCGGATAATCGACGCCGATCAGAGTTAGTCCCTGCGGCGGCGCCGCCACGCCGCCCTGGGTTCGATCGCGACTGTCCAGAACGGTCCTCGCCCAATGCTCAGGCTGCTCGCCCTGCCCTATGGCAACCAGGACCCCGGTCATGTTGCGCACCATGTGCTGCAGAAAGGCATTCGCCACGACCTTGATGCTGATCCATCGACCCGTGCGGGTAACCGCAATACTCAGCATATCCCTTACCGGTGATGCTGCCTGGCAGCCGGCAGCCCGGAAGGCGGAGAAATCGTGTCGGCCTACAAGCTGGTTGGCGGCTGCCTGCATAGCCTGTTCATCAAGCTCCTCGTACAACCACCAGGAATGTCGGCGCAGCAATGCGGAACGGACAGGCTGATTGAGTATCAGGTACCGATAGGTTCTGCTAGTCGCCGAAAATCGTGCGTGGAACTCGTCGTCGACCTGTCTCGCCCAGGCAACGTTGATGTCGTCAGGTAGGTTCGAGTTGATGCCCAAAACCCAGCCGCGCTCCGAACGCTCCGAAAAGGAGTCTATGTGGACGACCTGCGCCGTTGCGTGAACACCTGCGTCTGTTCTGCCTGCGCAGATTGTCTTCACCGGCTCGTTGGCGACGACGCCGATCGCTTTTTCCACCAGCGCCTGGACACCTGCGCCGGTTTTCTGGCGTTGCCAGCCGACGTAGCAGGTCCCGTCATATTCAATGCCAAAGGCTACGCGCATGAGTCCCGAACCAGGCAGGGGCGTTTAGCCTGCCGCGTCAAATACGGTCAGGCAGGAAGAGATTCCAGCAGCTGCCGGGCCTGTTGTTTTTGCCCTTCATCGCCTTCGTCCAATACTTCCTCGAGAATGCTGCGCGCGCCACTTGGATCACCCATGTCAACATAAGCTCTTGCGAGGTCCAGCTTGGTTCCGACCTCGGTCATGGTGCGCGCTTCATGCAGGTCCCCGGATAGCTCTTCCGGCGCAAGCGCCTGAGTGGAACCCGTCGCACCGGCCACGTCCTGCGGGTTAATCCGCGGCTGTTCGACGGTAGCGTCATCACGCATTTGATTGACCGTGTCGCCGACTTCGCTGACTTTGAGCGCCGCCGTAAGATCATCGAGATCAAGGTCGAGGTCGGTACTTCCTGCCAGTCCCTGCATCCTGCCGGTTTCATCAGACGACATATCCGAACTGAATACATCCTTTGGCAGCGCTTCCGTCTTGGCGAAATCAAACTCGCTCGTCTCGTCGTTGAGTGGTGCAATAAGCGTTGCGGCGTCATCTGGCAGGGCGTGCGTAACATCGTCATCGCCATAGTCAGCGACAGGAATATTGCCGTCGGTCGCGGATAAATCGGATTCAATTATGCCGGACATCTCGGCCGCAATGTCATCAGTAAGGACCTGCGTCTGACCCGTTGCATCGAGGAGACTTGAATCGATTCCTACATCAGTATCTTCGCCATCGTCGTCCAGTGACGCCAGCAGCGTGGCATCATCGTCACTGAGTGCCGGCATCTCGCTCGTGCCCTCGCCCAACGATGGCATCTCGCCAGTCGCCGCAAGCATTTCGTCAACATCGAGCGCCGCTTGCAAGCCGGTCTGGCCGGCAGGATCGTCAATTGCAGGGTTACGACCGGTTTCCGCAAGTTCATTCATATCCGCACCGGTTTCGTCAATTGCATCGTCGAAATTCAGGCGCGCGCCTCTCGCGGTGTCCTCAAGCTCATCGATCAGGTCATCATCAGCGATATCGGTTGCAACTGCCGTTTCTTCCAGGTTGCCCAGATCCAGGCCCAGGTCATCAAGGTTAATTTCAGCAGTCGAGTCTGCGCTCGGAAAAGCGGTATCAACGTCCGCAATAGCGGGCATTTCACCGGTAGCATCAGCACTAAATGGCTGCTCGACCGTCGGAGTTTCGGCAGTGGCCTCGAGGTCATCATTTGCCGCAGGCATTTCAGCGGTGCCGTCAACCGGCGGCATCTCCCTGGTCACTGATGCATCGACGTCAGCCTCCTCGTCTCCAAAGCTGAAATCGATGTCATCACCGCCGTCCGACGCAAGCGCGTCCTGGCCGGCGTCCGCACCAAGATCGATGATGTCGCTTACCGCCCCGTCCGGTCCGCCTGCAAAGTCGATATCCAACGCAGCACCATCATCCATGCTACCGTCGAACGACAAATCAACAGCCTTGGTTGCGCCCTCGGCACTAACGCCCGAAAACAACTCGTGATCGCCGGCGATCTGCTGCCCCATAATCACGATCTTGTCCCAATCCGGGTTTGAACCGTCGCCGGCGACTGAACGCATACGGCCCGCCGCATCGACAAATCCGTCGCGATTGCCCCACACGAAATAGATTTCGCACAGTTTGGCCAGCAGACCTTCGTTTTCGGCATCGGACGACAGTGCACCATTAATCAAGTCAGCGGCCTGATCGTAAAGTCCGTAGGCCATATGGAAATCAGCCTCAGCAATCGGATCAGACTGATCCAGATTGATCGCCGTCTCGCTGCTGAAAGTGTCTTCAATGGATTTGTTGATACCGGTCTGGGAAGCAGCATCCGCCACCGGCATGACCGGCGCCGGCGTTTCCAGGGTTCTATCCGCTTCCGGCGTATCGAGCGTATCTGACAGGAAGTCGTCGTCGCCAAGCGTCGCGGCCTGTTGCGTCTCTACCACGACAAATGAATCATCATCCCTTGTCAGTGCCGAAAGCTGCTCGGTGGAGGTGCTCTCAGCATCAAAATCGTCGGAATCGAGTGCCTCCCAGACGCCGGTCACGGCTTCTTCGTCACGATTCGCGGACCGACGCATGAACCAGAAAAGGATGCCAATTGTTACCAGCAGCGCACCGCCAACCAGCACCCAGAAATTCTGGAGATAGCCCATGATCGTTGCAACGATGCCCTCGTCACGGACGGGTGTCGTGACGACTGCCGGCGGCGCTGTTTCGACCTGGTCATCGACAACCTCATCGGGCACGGCGTCATCAACCAGCAGATCGTCAACTTCGTCTGCAAACACATCATCGACCGGGTCCGCCGGCAATTCTTCACCGCGCAGCGCGGCAAGCTCCGCGCGCAACGCGGCGAGCTCATTATCCGGAATCTCTAACAGGGCATCCTGATCGTCGAGAATTGCCTGAATTTCATTGATGCGCGTCTCGACCGGATCGAGGTCTTCAACGACTGTATCATCAATCGCATCAACAGCATCGTCTATGCCAACATCGAGCGGGTCATCAATCAGGTCGATGTCGTCTTCTTCATCTGGCGGCACCAGCGTGAGACTGGGTTGCGTGTCCACCGGCGCCAACGCTGGCTGGCCGGTCCATGCGGAATTCTGGCGCTGCACTTCGGCCAGCGCGTCGCCACGGCTGATCCGGAAAACGTCGTCAGCGCTGGGAATGCGCAGCGACGCACCGGCACGCATCACATTGATATTGCCATCAAAGGCCTGTGGGTTTGCCTCGTAAATGGCAAGCATTGTCTGGTTGACCGAAAGTCGGGAATCGGGTTGCACGCGACTCGCAATACTCCACAGTGTCTCACCACGCTGAACCTGCACGTCGCCGCCTGGCGCGGTGTCAAACCCTGCCTGACCGGCATTTTGTCCGCTGTTTTGCGGCGCTGCCTGGACGGGTGGGCGGGAAACCGCTGGCGCCTGTGCCGGCCCTTGAACTGCCACACTTGAAGATGCCGCGGCGGGACCCGGTCTCCGGATCTGACCCGCATCGGCTTCATTGGCCCGATTTGGCGCGGTTACCGCCTGGGTGGCTCGTGCGGCAGGCGGCGGGGCGAAAGTCGGTGGATCCAGCAAGATCGTGTATTCCCGCAAAAGCCGACCACGCGACCACGACGCTTCCACAAGAAACGTCACAAACGGCTCGGAAATCGGCTCTGCGGAGGTAACGCGGATGAAATTTCCGTCTGCCCTGCCGGATTTTACGACATCAAAATCCAGGCCCGTCAGAAAGCCCGGTCGATCAAGATCATAGCGATCGAACGTGTCGGCTGATGCCAGTTGTATGGTGAGATTGGTGAGCTCTTCCGGCGTCGCCGAAAGTAACGCTATTTCGGCACGCATCGGCTGATTGAGAGCTGAACTCAGTCGTATATCTCCGAGGCCCAGTGCCATTGCCTGTCCGCCAAGCAAAAGGAATGGCATGAGCCACATACGATTAAGTCTTGACGACATAGTCTGTTTCTCCAGCTCCCCAATTCCCGTTAGAACGGACCGCTCGGAGCGTGAATGATAGATTGACAAAGCCCAAACGCTTTGATGGTGAACTATAGCTTATAAATAGTTTTTCGCCAAAATTTCAGCTATTTGGACGCTATTTAGAGCCGCGCCCTTACGTATGTTATCCGAGACTATCCACAGGTCAATTCCAGTGGGATGACTGATATCCTCGCGCACTCTGCCCACATAAACCGGATCATTTCCGGAGGCATCGGTAACGGCAGTCGGATAGGCGCCCGTTTCGACCCCGTCCATGAGCTCGACACCGTCTGCCTCGCGCAGCAGGTCACAGACTTCGGCAGCCGTGATCTTTTTAATCGTCTCAACATGCACGGCTTCAGAATGCCCGAAAAACGCCGGAATTCTGACCGCCGTCGGATTTACGGCGATGGTGTGGTCTCCCATTATCTTGCGGGTTTCCCACACCATTTTCATTTCTTCCCGGGTGTAGCGATTATCCTCAAATACATCGATATGTGGCACCGCGTTGAACGCGATCTGCCTGGCAGCTCCCTTGATGTCCAGGGGCTGTCCATTCAGGAGTTTGGCCGACTGCCTGGCCAGTTCCTCGACGGCACTTTTCCCTGCGCCGGAAACCGCCTGATAGGTGCAAACGTTGATTCGCGAAATTCCAACTGCGTCATAAATCGGTTTCAGTGCAACGACCATTTGTATCGTTGAACAATTCGGGTTTGCGATGATTCCCGTCGACTTGTAGTGCGCAATATCCTGCGGATTGACTTCGGGAACGACGAGCGGCACGTCATCCTCGTTTCGAAAGCGCGACGTGTTGTCGACAACAACGCAGCCGGCGGCCGCAGCGATTGGCGCATAGACTTCGGATACCGAGGCGCCAGCGGAAAACAACCCGATCTGCGCCTGCGAGAAATCAAACTCCGCAATATCCTGCACCGTCAGACTGCGGTTACCGCAATCAACCTGCTTTCCGGCCGAGCGGGAGCTGGCCAGTGCGTAAACTTTGCCGACGGGAAACTTCCGCTGGACAAGCATAGCCAGCAGCGCCTCACCAACCAGGCCGGTCGCCCCAACCACCGCAATATCATAGTTTTCGGACATTCGAATCTTTACTCTGAAAAATTATTGAAAGGGTCTTGATCAGACGGTGACAACGGGAGTTGTTGAGCTCACGTCAGCATTCTGTGCACGATGGCGTAAATAATGATCCATCAGCACCAGCGCAACCATCGCTTCCGCGATCGGCGTGGCTCGCAATCCAACGCACGGATCGTGGCGCCCGGTGGTGACAATTTCTGCCGCTTTGCCGGCCTTGTCGATCGTCGCTCCGGGTTTCGAGATGCTGGACGTGGGCTTGAGTGCAATGCTGGCGAGAAGATCCTGTCCAGACGATATACCGCCCAGGGTGCCGCCGGCATCATTCTTGGAGAATCCATCTTCGCCAATTTCATCCCTGTGTTCACTGCCGCGCTGTTCGACCGCAGCGAAGCCGGCACCGAGTTCAACGCCCTTCACCGCATTAATGCTCATCAGGCCATGTGCCAGGTCGGCCTCTAGTTTGTCAAACACCGGTTCACCGAGTCCGGGCGGCACACCGGTGGCAAGTACGCTTATTCTTGCGCCGATGGAATCGCCCTGTGCGCGGAGTTCATCCATGAAATCGTCGAGCTCAGGAATTCGAGCAGGATCTGCGCAAAAAAATGGGTTCGAATTCACGGCTTCCAAATCGGTTGCCGCGAGCTTAAGCGGCCCGAGCTGAGAGACATAACCGCGGATTCTCAGTCCCAGCCGTTCGTGGAGGAATTTTTTTGCAATGGCGCCCGCGGCCACCCGCATGCTGGTCTCTCGCGCGGACGAGCGTCCGCCGCCACGGTAGTCGCGAATGCCATACTTCTGCTGGTAAGTGTAATCTGCATGACCGGGCCGAAACTTGTCCTTGATATCGCCGTAGTCTTTGGATCGCTGATCTACGTTTTCGATCAGGAGCCCTATCGGCGTGCCGGTGGTCTGACCCTCGAATACGCCGGACAGGATTTTTACCCGATCCGGCTCCTGACGTTGCGTCGTGTGACGTGACTTGCCAGGCCGGCGTCGATCCAGGTCTTCCTGTATGTGCGACTCGCACAGCGACATTCCTGGCGGGCAACCATCAACAACACAACCCATGGCCGCCCCGTGGGACTCGCCAAAAGTCGTCACCGTAAATAAGCGGCCAAAACTGTTTCCTGACATTAACTAGTTGCTCTCGAATTTCTCGTGGTGGCGCTCAAGTTCTTCCCTGTCCAGTAAAAATACGCCCTGACCGCCGCTTGCAAATTCCAGCCAAATGAAGCCAACGCCTGGAAACCGTTTCTCCAGCGCGTGCCGACTGTTGCCGACTTCTACTATAAGAATACCGTTATCGGCGAGGAATCGGCATGCATCATGCAGGATCGTTATGGTCGAATCCAGACCATCCTGACCGGACGCCAGCCCAAGCGGTGGTTCATGGCCGAATTCGGGCGCCAGTGTCTCCATGTCGACGGCATCAACGTAAGGCGGATTGCTAAGAATCACGTCGTAACTGGGGGCCTCATCGGCACGTTTCAGTGCCGCGAAGAAATCCGACTGCAGCAGTTGCACGCGCCTGCCCACTCCGTGGCGCTCGACATTAATGGCCGCCACCTCGAGCGCACCGGGCGAAATATCCACTGCATCAACCCGCGCCTCGGGAAACGCGAGTGCCGACGCAATCGCGATGCAGCCACTACCGGTGCCGAGATCGAGCAAGCGGGAGACACGATCGGACTCAGTCCACGGCTCGAACCTGGCCAGGATAAGCTCCGCAATAGGCGATCTTGGCACCAGCACCCGCTGGTCAACAAAGAAATCCAAACCTGCAAACCATGCCTGCTCGACCAGGTAGGCTACTGGCACTCGCTCGCAGATCCGGCGAGCGGCGAACGACTGTACGCGATCCAGTTCAGTGGTCGAAACCGGCCGCGCATACGCTTCAGCCGCGGCACCGTGATCAAGTTGCATCGCCGCAAACACGAGGTAGGCTGCCTCATCAAGCGCGTTGTCTGTGCCATGCCCATAAACCAGGTCTTCTGCTGCAAATCGGTCGGCAACCTGCTGGATGAGTTCTGCGACGTTGTCGGGTGCTGCGGGAATTGGCATGGGGGGAGGTTTGATATTTAACCAGCCTGAAATCTAACACGCGCACAGCAACGCGTCGCGCCCGTTACAAACGCGACTACTTTCCATGCAGCTGAGTTAGAATGCCGCCACGATGAATATCATGCGCAGATTACTGGTTGGAATATTTGTAACGCTGGCATTTGTCGGCGGGTCATTTTTCCTGTTTAAAACCTTTCAGCAAAATAATGCGCAGCCGGCGTTTGCGACCGTTTGGCCTTCGCCAATGCCGTTACCTGATTTTAACATGGTGGACCAGACCGGACGCCCAATCGAGCGCGCTGACCTTGACGGCAAATGGCACCTGGTTTTTTTCGGCTTTACCCATTGTCCGGATATTTGCCCCGCAACGTTGCAGCAACTATCCATAGCGCGGCAGCAGCTCATTGAAATCGGCGCGAGGGCCCCGGAGATAATATTAGTGACTGTCGATCCGGAAAGGGATACACCGCAGATTATGGCCGCATACGTCGGGCATTTCGGGCCAGGCGTCTCCGGCCTCACCGGAGACCTGTCCGAACTGCGCAAGCTGACGTCCACGGCCGGCATCTTTTTCGAGAAAGTGGCCGATAGCAACGGTGCCTACACGGTAGATCATTCTGCAGTGGTCCTGCTGCTTAACGACAATGGCGCGATTCATGCCTCTTTCAGCGCGCCACACCGAATTGAGAATTTTGTGCACGACCTGCCGCTGGTTATGGGCTCAAATTGAGAAGGCGCCCGTTGTTAGCGGTTTTGATCGCGATGGCCCTTGGCGCCTGCGCTGAACCGCGCGGCGCAGAGGTATCGATTAGCGACGTGCGCATCCTGGCCCCCGCTATTGCCGGTCAGGCCAGTGTTGCCTATTTCACCGTCCACAATCGCTCGAACGAAACACTGACCTTAAGCCGCGTAGACAGTCCGCAGTTCGGTTCAGTCGAGATGCATGAGACAACTTTTGACAATGGCGTAGCGCGCATGCGCCGTATCGAATCGATCGACGTCGCCAGTCAATCGACGCTCTCTTTTGCGTCAGGGGGTATGCACGTCATGCTGATGCAACCTGCGGCAAGCACGACACCAGGCGCACCGATCACCCTGGAAATCCTGGTTGGCGACAACCTGCTGCTCGTCCGGGCTGAGCTGCAGGACAGACTTGCCCGGCAATAAATAAAGGCGCGACCAACGACGATGTCCTCACTACCGGCAAAACTTTTCGTGCTCCTGCAACGAGCCCTGCCAAAAAACCTGCTAACGCTGATGGTTTATAAAATTGCGCGAATCCGCGTTGTGCGTGTCAAAAACTTTCTTATTCGATCCTTTATTAAGGCGTATGACGTCAACCTGGAGGAAATCAAGCAATCCGTACCGGAAGATTTTGACTCATTCAATGCATTCTTTATCCGGGAACTGACGCTTGGTGCACGACCGGTCGACAATGCCAGGGACACAATATGTTCTCCGGTAGATGGGACTGTCAGCGCCGCCGGAATGATAAAAAATGAGAGGATTTTTCAGGCCAAGGGAATCGACTATTCACTGACGGAATTATTGGCGACCGATACGCAAGACGCAGCGACTTATGCAGAAGGCAGCTTCGCGACAATTTACCTTGCGCCTTTTAATTATCATCGCGTGCATGCGCCGGTCTCAGGCCGCATTGCCAAGATTTCTTACGTACCGGGCTATCTCTACAGCGTCAATGAAGCGACCGTCAGCCAGCTTCCCGGACTGTTCGTCAAGAACGAACGCCTGGTATGCCATTTGCACACAGACGCCGGCCCGGCCGTTTTGATCTTTGTCGGCGCAATGAATGTCGGCAGCATCAGCACACAATGGACTGGAGAGATACGGCCGCGAAAAAACGGTGTGGTTGAGCAATTTGCACTGCAACAGGACAAGTCGGCCCTGGTGTTTGAAAAGGGCGACCTGTTTGGCTGGTTCAACATGGGCTCAACCGTCATTATGCTTTTCCCGCCTGGCGCGGCAACGAACCTCGACGATCTCGGTGCCGGAAGGACTGTCAAGGTTGGCGAAGTGCTGGGTCGCGTCGTAACCTGACAATGCGCTGGCAGCCCAATTCATCGCCGGCGGTCGCTGCCAAACGTGCGGCCATGCTGCAAAGGGCACGCCGGTTCTTTGCTGAACGCATGGTACTCGAGGTCGAAACGCCTGGACTTGCTGCATACGCCACGATGGATCCCAATATCGCCAGTATTCGGGCGGTCGTATCCGATCGAACTGCTTATCTGTGTACATCACCCGAATATCATATGAAACGCATGCTTGCCGCTGGCTACCCGGATATCTATCAGGTTTCGCAGGTTTATCGTGACGGCGAATCGGGTCGGCATCACCTGCCGCAGTTCACCATGGCCGAATGGTATCGCCTGGGATTCGGTCTGAATGAAATGATACAAGAAGCGATTGATTTTGTTGCGCTTATGCTGGACGACGGTGCGTACGCCAAGCAAGCAAATTGGGTCCGTTACACGGCAGCATTTGAAGAAACCCTCGGCATCGACCCGCTGCGCGCGAGTGTCGAAACCATCGCCGGCAAACTTGACGCGGATGAAGGTCTGATTAACAGGCTCGGCAACGATCGGGACGCCTGGCTTGATCTGGCGATGGCCACTGGCGTCGCTCCGTCCTTTGCAGAGGAAAACCTGACGGTCATCCATCACTACCCGCTGAGCCAGGCTGCGCTTGCGCAACAATGTCCGGACAATCCGGCATTTGCCGATCGTTTCGAAATTTATTATGGCAGCCTGGAACTCGCTAACGGTTTCGTGGAGCTTACAGACGCCGACGAACAAAAAAAACGATTTAGAAAGGACCAGTTAATTCGCGGCCAAAACAACCAGGTCGTTCATGAAATCGATGAATATTTCATCGCTGCTCTGGAGCATGGGCTGCCGGCCTGTGCCGGCGTGGCAATTGGTCTCGATCGACTGCTGATGATTTCCTGCGACACGGATGACATTCACGCAGTGACGGCATTCACGCCAGGAATACAAATATGACTGTCAATTACGAGTTGCTCGAGAAACAGCTTGTGGCTTTGCTTTCTGACGAGACTGATCTGCTCGCATTGAGCGCGAATTTTGTGGGGCTGCTCCATGCCGAAATTCCACGCATCAGCTGGCTGGGAATCTACGTCGTCAGGGGCGACACGCTTGTACTGGGACCCTTCCAGGGATTGCCCGCCTGTGTGCGCATTCCCATGGGCCAGGGTGTTTGCGGCACGGCAGCACGGGAAGCGAAAACGCTGCGCGTGGACAATGTGCATGCGTTTGAGGGCCACATTGCGTGCGATCCGCAGTCAATATCGGAAATCGTTGTACCATTGCGGAACCGCGACGAGGTGTTCGCGGTTCTTGATATTGACAGCCCGTTCGAGGCTCGCTTTGGCAGGCAGGATCAGCAAGGAGTCGAGCGGCTTTGCGGGCGATTTGTGCAGCGACTGAGCGACCTTCGCCCCGATCTTACCGAGTTCATTTGACCCGGGATACATACTCCGCAGAACGGGTATCTACCTTTATCACTTCGCCCTGCTCAACAAAAAGCGGCACACGCACAACGGCACCTGTCGACAGTGTCGCCGGTTTGACACCACCGCTCGCCGTATCGCCGCGCACGCCCGGATCTGTTTCGGTAATTTCCAATTCTACGAAATTGGGCGCCAGAACAATTATCGGCTCGTTGTTCCATAACGTTATCTGACAAACATCTTGCTCCGTGAGCCATTTTAGTGCATCGCCAACCGCCTTCTCATCGGCCGCGTACTGCTCAAAGGTATCGGCAACCATGAAATGCCAGAACTCTCCATCCGAATACAAGTACTGCATATCGGTATCCATCACGTCCGCCGCTTCGACGTTTTCTCCCGACTTGAACGTTTTGTCGACGACTTTGCCCGTCTTCAGATTCTTGATGCGGACCCGATTGAATGCCTGCCCTTTGCCCGGCTTGACGAACTCATTCTCTACAATTATGCAGGGATCGCCGTCGATAATAATGCGCAGTCCCGATCGAAACTCGCTGGTGCTGTAATTGGCCATTTTCTGATTTCCGGCGCCAGAAATAGATCCGGCGATAAAGATGATAATTGTTAGCCGCTTCAAAAAGCAGCGGCGGACGCCATGATACCCGTGAATGCATCTCAGGATAAGCAGCCCGAACGTCGCTAGCGTCGAACAGGACGCTTCGACAGCCCTGTTTTATTGATATCCGTCACGGTTTTGACATGGCGTCAGGGACTCGCCCCAACGTTCTGTATAGACTTGTTTCCAATTGACATTATGTCTTGGCGCCGCCATTCAAACGGACTTAAAGGGCTCGCGAATTGACTAAGAAACACAGTATCACCATCGCGGTCTTGTCCGCCAACCAGGACGATACCCAGCTTGTAAATTCCAGTCTCCGTGATGCCGGCCACGCGGCACACTGTCATTGGATCAAGAATCCAACCCTGTTCGACGACATCCTCGACCAGCGGCGGGTCGAATTGATTATCCTGAACGTCGATGACTACCCGGATTCAGTCAAACAGGTTGTCAGTCAAAAGGATGTCTATCATCCTGAAGTGCCGGTTATCGTCCTGCGTGGAGCCGCAGACGAGGAAATTATTCTCCAGGCAATGAAAGATGGGGCCAGTGACCTGGTTTCCATCGAGCAGCGGCCTCGGCTGCAAGCGGTGGTCGAGAGGGAGCTGCGTGCCTTCCGTGTGGAGCGGGCACTCAATTCGACTCTGAACTCCGCAACCGAGTATCGCCGCCAGCTGCAGGACTACATGCAAAATTCGAGCACGGCGATCGCCTATACACAGGAAGGGATTATCACCGAGGTCAATCGGGCCTGGCTGGATCTTTTTGCAGCGCGCACCGCCGACGATGTCGTCGGCATGCCCTTGATGGATAATTTCATCATCGAAAGCCATGCGGCAGTAAAAGGCGCATTGAATGCAACCGCGCAGGGCAGATGGCAAAAGGAAGAAAAGCTCCACGCACAGTCGCGCATCAAGAGTGGCAGCAACATCGACCTGGAACTCGAATTTCAGCTAACCGAATTCGACGACGGCCCATATGTGCAGATTCGCATCAGTGCGCCGATAGCGGTTGCTGAGGAACCGACGAAACTTGTTCACGAAGCACTAAAACGCGATCCCACGACGCTTTTTTTCCATCGTTCACAGTTTCTCGATCGAATCGCCAAACGACTGAAGCGAAAACCAAAATCGGGGCTGCATGCGTTGGTTTACGTAAAGCCCGACGACTTCTCCGAGATCAAGAAAAGGGTCGGCATACTGGAAACAGAGGAAGTGCTTGCCCAGTTCGCGGAGGAGCTTCGCAAACGGATGCATCCGCGAGACATTGCCGGCCGTTTCGAAGGGACTGTGCTCATGGCACTGCTCGAACGTGGCAACGAGCGCGATGCTGAAGTCTGGGGCCAGCAACTCGTTGATCACATCAGGAATCACGCGTTTCGTATCGGGGACCAGGAAATTCGCTTAACCTGCACAGTTGGCGTGGTCGGCGTTAGCGGCGTCTATTCCAGCATTGAGGAAATCGTATCGGCAGCAGCAGAGGCACACGATACAGGCAAAAATTCAGGCGGCAACGCAGTCCATCTTAGTGAATCCACGGATGTCGATACTCGCCTGCGGCAATACGACGAGATCTGGGTGAAACGTATTAACGCCGCACTCGCAGAAAACCGATTCCGGCTCGCACAGCTGCCGATTGCGGGTCTCCGCAGTGATTCAACCAGGATGTTCGACATGCTGGTGCGCATGATCGACGAACAGGGGAATGCGGTCCTACCCTCTGAGTTCCTGCCAGCAGCAGAACGCAACAACCTGATGACATTGATCGATCGCTGGATCATTTCGTCTTCAATAAGCTTCTGCAAGGAAAACGACGCTGAAAAAATATTCATTCGGCTTTCCCGTCAGTCCATGCAGGACGACAGCCTGGTCGAGTGGGTGCTGACGGAACTTGAGACTCACGGGCTGCATCCGTCGTTTCTGTGCATGCAAATACCGGAGCAGGAAGCTGCAAAATACATTAAAGAAACCAAAGTCAAGGCGGACGAATTTCGAGAGGCCAATATCAATTTTGCCCTGGAACATTATGGCGTTGACAAGAACCGCTTTCAGATCCTCGACATCCTGCGACCGAATTACATAAAAATTGACGGAGAACTGATGCATGCCCTGATGACAGATACGGAACTGCAGGACGCGGTCCGGCACCTGGCGTCGGCAGCGTCACAACGCAACGTCGAGACGATCGCCGAACGGGTCGAAAATGCAAATTCCATGGCGGTTCTCTTCCAGCTGGGCGTACATTTCATGCAGGGACATTATGTTCACGAGCCGGAGGTTGTGCTGCAAGAACCAGCGAACGTGGCACCAACGACATTGGAAGCAATGGGCTCCAAATAGCGCAGATCCGGAATGCCGTAAATCGGAAAGCCTTTTTTCGGTTAAGCGGATCAAGTCAAGGCGTGTGATCCTGATCACAGTTTTAATGCTGAGAACGGCGTGAGCGCTGCCTTTTCCTAAAACGTAGAGGGCGTCTGTTTACACAATCCTGACCGATCCCTAACCTGCAAAGTCTTGGCCTGTGTGCGACGAAGAAGTCGCCGCGCTTAATTAAGCGTTAGCAATGACCGATATTCACGAGGAAGGAATCTGTGAGTGCCATGACGAAAACCCGACAGAAGACCAAACCGTCCCGCCGTAATTCGATGCAGCTTTTGCCCGCGCTTGTCGCAGTAGGCGGCGCTTGTGGACTTGCAGCCACACCAGCCGCAGCGCTCGAACTCGGTGAACTACGAGTCAATTCGGCATTAGGGCAACCGCTGCGCGCGAGCATCGCCTATGCACTGAACCCGAATGAACAGATCGCGAATTTTTGTATATTCCTTCGCCCAGGTGGATCCGGTAACGGCATGCCAGTGCTCGACCAGGCACGAATAACCGTCACCGAAAGCGCGATCATTGTGGCCGGAAACTCGCCGGTCAGGGAACCGATTCTCAGTATGCAACTTGCTGTGGATTGTCCTTACACGCCACACCTTTTGCGCGAATACACTTTCATGATCGACCCCGCAAACCCGTCGTTTGTCGAACAGGCAGCCCGTTCCGCCACGGCTCGCGCAGTAGTTCGACAACCCGCAGTTTCACAGCAGCCGGTTGTTGCGCAATCGGCACCGGCCGAGACCGCGGCAAGGACCGCTTCTGTAGCGCCCAGATCAGCAGCAAATACCTCGCCGATAAGCGCGAGCTCTGAGTACCGGGTACTGCCTGGAGATACTGTATCGACTATCGTCGCCAGAATTGCAGATCGCGACCTGGGCATGTGGCCCGCGGTAAACGCTATTTTCGAGGCCAATCCGGACGCGTTCATTGACAACGATGTGAATCGCCTGATTGCGGGCAAGACCCTTCAGATTCCGGCAATGGTTGGCAATGCACCGGCAGCCGCCAACGTAACTTCATCTGCTGCTGCGACAGAAACGGCACAAACCGCTGCGGCCAATGCTGTAGCCGACAGTACGGCCATTGCTGCTGATGGAACGCCGGATTCAGCTTCACCGGTGGTGCAGCAATCCGCTGCAGCAGCTGACGCTGCGGCAACCGAAATGCCAGAGGCAACGATCGTCGTCGACGAAAGCGATGGCAGTATCGAGGCGACTATGCCGGTCACGGAAACGTCCAACGCTCTGCAACCGGACGTCGCCCTGCCCGCAGCGACGCAAACCGATAGCCCGGTAACCTCTATTCCAAACACAATCATCAATGACGACTCCGCAGTCCGCGTCGTGCCCGCTGTCGGTACCCAATCTGCGGACTCGACTGGTACCAGTGGTGCCTGGGAATGGCTGATGTGGCTGGGCGGAGCAGGATTGGCGCTGATTGTTGGTCTGCTGTTGTTCGGCCGAACCCTGCGCGAGCGGTTCAGCTTCTTCGGCGCGGGCGCTGTCGATATCGCCGGGCGTCGTGCTGATGATGACCCTACGCAGAAAACGCGCATAATCGAAGACGTCGACTACAACTTTGAAGATGCCGTAAATTCGCAGGCAATCTCCCTGGATGCAGACCTTGGCGCGGGCACCGGACTTCAGGACGCTGGCGAAATAGATGTTGCGGAAGACTATGGATTCATGTCAGTTGGTGACGCGAGTGGCGAAGTCGACCTTGAAATCACTGCAGAATCTGCCGCCGTCCAGCCTGAGGAAACGTCAACGGACATTATTCCACCGAGTCATCGCTCGGATGTCAGCACGATTCTTGAGAATGAAGTTCCGCCTGAAATCAAGGTTGAAGAATACGACCTGTCTATGATTGTGGACGCCACCAAACAACCGCTTGGTGACGATGACGATACCGCGCAGGATCTGCAGGCAATAAAGGTCGATACCATACCCGAGAGCGAAGATGACGGTAATTACACGCTCAGCCAGGAAATTGATTACGAGGTTCTTGAGCAGGATTACGAGGATGAACTGACTGCCACACAGGCGCTCAACATCGAAGTGGAAAAAGCCGCTCAGGAACTGGCTGCGAGAATGCAGGAAGACGCAGAGCTAACGGCGGAAATGCAGCCGTTGGAACCTACCAACGAAATGCCGGCAATTGACAAGACTCAGGAAATGGAAGCCACCGGAGACACGGATGCGGTTGCCACGCTTATTCCGGACGTAAGCAGTCCGGATCAGACTGCCGAATTGTCGACCAATTTACCGACATCACTGCTGGCCGAAAACGACGAAGTTGCCGCGGCAGGATCTGCAGCAACCACGATTGAACTGTCCGCCGCAGGCAGCGACATCACGGTCGAAATGCAGGTTGAATCCGGCAAGGTCGATACCAAGAAAAACCGCCGATAGAATTTGCAAACGAATAGAGGTCAGGGCCTGCAAGGGCCCTGGCTTTTTTTATTCCGCAATATCGGTAGCTAACAGTCTTTCTACCTTGCGCCAGCCTTTTGGCAGCATGCTGCCACGTAAGGCGCGATCTCCGTAGTAGTTGTCCAGATCGTTCCATTTCAACGTCATCGCGCGCGTGCCCGTGTGCACCTGCAAACTAGCCTCTTCCGGAATCACGGTTGCAGCAACCAATTGCTCGTCACCTGCCTTGTATTTGCTGGCCGGGATGTTGATCAGCTTGTTGCCCTTGCCCTTGGCAAGTTCTGGCAACTCGTCCATCTCAAAGCAAAGCAGCCGACCTATCGATGACACTGCCGCAATCAGGCATTCGGTGTCACGCGGCACGAATGCCGGCACAATCGCCTTGCCGCCGGCTGGAACTCGGAGTATGGATTTGCCAGCCTTGTTGCGAGAAACGAGGTCCTCGAGCGTCGCGACAAACCCGTATCCCGCATCACTGGCAAGCAGGTAGCGATCATCGCTTTCTCCAATCATCGCTCCGCAGAATTCTGCACCATCCGGTGGCTTGAAAAGACTGGAGAGCGGATCCCCCTGGCCGCGAGCAGACGGCAGGGTCTGTGCTAATACACTGTAAACCCGGCCGGTACTGTCGATAAACATCGCGAGCTGGTTGCTTTTTCCCTGGGCCGCGGCTAGAAACCCGTCGCCGGACTTGTAGTTGAGCGCCAACGCATCGATATCGTGCCCTTTGGCAGCACGGGCCCAACCACGCCGCGACAAAACGACGGTGACCGGCTCGCTCGCGACCAGCTGGGACTCATCCAGTGCCTGCGCGGCTTCGCGCTCCACAATCGCGGTTCTGCGCGGATCGCCATAACTCTCCGCATCCTCCAGGATTTCCTTCTTGATCAGGCTCTTAAGACGAGCCGCGCTTTGCAGCGTTTTCTCCAACCCCGACCGCTCGTCGTTTAATTCCTTTTGCTCGCCAGTAATCTTCATCTCTTCGAGCTTTGCCAGGTTGCGCAGGCGCAGGTTGAGAATTGATTCGGCCTGCAGATCGCTTAACTTGAACTTCTTCATCAATACCGGCTTGGGTTTGTCTTCGGTACGAATGATCTTGATGACCGCATCGATATTCAGGTAGGCAACGAGCAGACCATCGAGAATATGCAGGCGATCCAGCACGATCTGGAGGCGGTGGTTCAGCCGACGCTTGACAGTGTCCTTCCTGAACTTCAGCCACTCGCCTAGGATCCCGACCAGGTTGAAAGTCCGCGGACGCCCGTCCAGCGCAACGATATTCATATTGACTCGAACCGTGCGTTCCAGCGACGTGGTAGAGAACAGGTGTGACATCAGCTCGTCGACATCGACGCGCCTAGACTTGGGCGAAATGACCAGTCGAATGGGTTCCTCGTGATCGGATTCGTCTCGCAGATCATCAACCAGCGGCAGTTTCTTATTGCGCATTTGAGTCGCAATCTGCTCCAGGATCTTGCTGCCCGATATCTGGTAGGGGAGGGAATCAATGACGATGTCTCCGTCTTCCATCCGGTAAGAGGCACGCAGCCGCAGAGTGCCGCCGCCGGTCGAGTATATTTGCTTGATATCGTCGCGGGATGAGACCAGCTCGCCGCCAGTCGGAAAATCCGGTCCCGAAATGTGCTTCATCAGCTGCGCAACAGTCGCTTTCGGATTATCGATCAGATGCACAAGGGCGCTGGCCACCTCGGGTAAATTGTGCGGCGGAACATCGGTCGACATTCCAACGGCGATCCCGGTTGTACCGTTAAGCAGCAGGTTCGGCAGCCGCGCCGGCAACACGGCGGGTTCATCCATGGTGCCGTCGAAATTAGGCAGCCAGTCAACGGTGCCGTGAGCAAGCTCCGCGAGTAACGATTTGGCATAGGGCCGCAGTCGCGACTCCGTGTAGCGCATTGCGGCGAACGATTTGGGATCGTCAGTCGAGCCCCAGTTGCCCTGCCCGTCCACAATCGGATGTCGGTAGGAAAAATCCTGTGCCATCAAGACCATAGCTTCGTAGCAGGCCGAATCGCCGTGCGGGTGAAACTTGCCGATGACGTCGCCGACGGTGCGCGCGGATTTCTTGTGTTTCTGGCCGGCAGACAGCCCGAGCTCACTCATGGCGTAAATGATGCGCCTCTGGACTGGTTTGAGTCCGTCACCAATTTGCGGCAGGGCCCGATCGAGGATGACGTACATCGAATAGTCGAGATAAGCCTTCTCCGTATAGTCTTTGAGAGGCTGTCGCTCGACGCCCTCCAGATTCAGTTGATTTTGCATATCGGTATGCACTCCCCGTCATATTTCCGCGAGGTTGCCTTTGTCCTCCAGCCATTTGCGTCGATCGCCTGAGCGTTTCTTAGCCAGCAGCATATCCATGAGCTGATCGGTCTTGTCCCTGGCACTGATTGTTAGTTGCACGAGTCGCCGGGTGTCCCGATTCATCGTGGTTTCCCGCAGATGGGAAGGATTCATTTCACCGAGACCCTTGAACCTGGTCACCGATACCTTGCCCTTGATCTTTTCGGCCTCAATTCGATCCAGAATACCGTGACGTTCGTGCTCGTCGAGTGCGTAAAACTTTTCCTTGCCGACGTCGATGCGATATAGCGGCGGCATGGCAACGTATACGTGTCCCGCGAGAACCAATTCGCGGAAATGTCGCAGGAACAATGCACAGAGCAGTGTCGCGATATGCAATCCGTCGGAATCAGCGTCAGCCAGAATACAGATCTTGTGGTAGCGCAAACTGTCGAGGTCGGGACTGCCGGGGTCCACACCCAGTGCCACGCTGATATCGTGCACTTCCTGCGACGCGAGAATCTCGCCGGCGTCAACCTCCCAGGTATTCAGAATCTTGCCGCGCAAAGGCATGATGGCCTGTGTGTTTCTGTCGCGGGCCTGTTTTGCCGAGCCGCCTGCAGAATCACCCTCAACCAGGAAAATCTCGCACAGCTCCGGCTCCTGTGACGTGCAATCAGCCAGCTTCCCCGGCAACGCCGGCCCCGAAACCACTTTCTTGCGAACAACTTTTTTGGCGGCCTTCATTCGGCCTTGCGCATTGCTGATAGCTCGCTGCGCGATGGTATCGCCCGTTTCCGGGTGTTGATTGAGCCACAATGCAAAACTGTCCTTGATCACTCCCGTCACGAACGCTGCTGACTCTCGAGAGGACAAACGTTCCTTGGTTTGGCCGGAGAATTGCGGATCCTCCAGCTTTGCGCTCAGGACGAAATTCAGGCCATCCCATACATCTTCCGGCGCGATCTGTACTCCGCGCGGCAACAGGCTGCGGAAATCGCAAAATTCCCTGATCGCGTTGGTTAGCCCGGTCCGCAGGCCGTTCACATGCGTGCCACCTTGCGGGGTTGGCACCAAATTAACGTAACTCTCTGTAACCGTTTGGCTGCCATCCGCATGCCAGGCGAGCGCCCAGTCGACGGCCTCGCTGTTGCCACTCAGTGATCCGGAGAACGGTTGCGCCGGCAGGTGTTCGCCCTTACCCATCGCTTCCAGCAGATATTCTTCAAGCCCGCCGTCGTAGCACCACTCCATTTTCTCTTTAGGTTTAGCTACCTTGAGACGGACGACCAAACCGGGACACAGGACCGCCTTGGCCTTTAACGCGTGCTTGATTTTCGGAACTGAAATCCGGGCGGAATCGAAATACTTCGGATCGGGCCAGAATCGAATGGTCGTGCCGGTATTTGCCTTGCCGACTTTGCCAACGACATCCAGCTTGCCGCGCTTCTTGCCGCCGGCGAAACTTAAGTTGTACTCCTTTCCGCCGCGACGTATCCAGACCTCGAGATTCTTGGACAAGGCATTCACCACCGACACGCCGACGCCATGTAACCCGCCCGAATACTGATAATTGTCTTTATTGAACTTGCCGCCCGCATGCAGACGGGTAAGGATTAGTTCGACGCCAGGAATCTTTTCTTTTGGATGCTTGTCAACCGGCATCCCGCGGCCGTCATCATTTACTTCGACAGAACCGTCGGCATGCAGGGTAACCTCGATCTTCTTGCAATGGCCGGCCAGCGCCTCGTCGACACTGTTATCAACAACTTCGTGTGCCAGGTGATTCGGCCGCGACGTATCGGTATACATACCTGGCCTGCGCCGAACTGGATCAAGACCACTTAAGACCTCGATGTCGGCGGCATCGTAACGTTTGCCCATCTACTCGTTTGCCCCAAGCGAAAGCAGGTTTTCTGCCGGCTGGGATTCTATCTTGAATCACGCCGGCGTGCTATTGAACCGGCGCAGTAATATTCCTGCAGTCGATCTACGCGAAAGTCGCGTCCGCAGCGTCAACGTCCCGCCGCTGCCACGAGCGTTTGATTCAGCAGAAAATAAAATTGTCCGAAAGGAGGCGTCAGTCGAGGTCGTTGATTAACGAGCGCCGAATATTTTCGGCAACGGGCCTGATCTCGACCTGATATACGTCGTGGTCGATGCCTGCTGCCAGTTCAGCACCGTTTTTCAAAGCATCCACCTGTTCAGCTGACAGTTCGAAACGCAGGAAATGCACCGCAGAGGTTTTGTCTTCGTCGGATCGCTCGAGGTCCTCGTCCGCGATCGGCCTGATCAATGGCAAGTCACCGATCTGAATCCAGACGTTGTTCTCGATACCAATCAGGCGGCCCAGCATCGCCCGGCGCTCGTCGACGTCCGGAAATTCAACCATGAAGGTCGCTTTCCAATTGCTGCCATCAGGGATTAGCGGATTGTAGGCATCCAGCTCTTCCTGGATTGCATCGGCTTCGAAGATCTTTTCAATACGCAGCATCTCCTGAACCTGGTACTGCATCGTTTTCTGGTCTTCGAAATAGAGCATCGCATTTGTGCCCAACGCCAGGCGCCTGTTGCGCTTGTGCGCCATGACATCCTCACGGAATTCATCGCGAATCTGCGCATACTTCTCGAGCGTAAAGAGTGTTTCCCTGGTGAGTAATTGCATAATTTTCTAGATTCCGTAAGCCTGTCTTAAGAGTGCCGCCGGATTGCCGGGTTCCACGGCATCCAACTCCTGAGCGATTTGTTCGGCCGCCATTGGGCAGTCACTGATGAAGTAGTCAGATTCGCTTTTCCTAACCTTGGCGACTACCGGTCGTGCAATTTTCCTGGAGATAGCGTGGGTCTCTTTTTTCACTGCATACGTCCCATCATGGCCTGAACAGCGCTCGATAACCTGGACGTCGGTGTCGGGCACAAGTTGCAGAATATCCCGTGTCTTCAAACCAATGTTTTGCACGCGCAGATGACAGGGCACCTGGTAGGCAATCGTCCCAAGCGAATTCGCAAACCGGGTATCCAGTTTGCCCGCTTTGTGACGCAGCATCAGGTATTCAAACGGGTCGAAAGTTGCGTCCCGAACCTTGATCACATCCGGGTCGTCCGGGAACATTAGTGGCAGTTCCTGCTTGAACATCAGTGTGCAGGAGGGAACGGGCGTAATGATGTCCCATCCTTGATCGACCTGCCGTGCCAGCGCCGGAATATTGATCTCTTTTAGTCTCGCGACGGCCTCCAGGTCGCCCAGTTCGAGTTTCGGCATACCGCAGCACGCCTCATTTTCTGCAAGCGTAACCGCAATGGCATTGTGTGCGTAAATCGCGGCGAGATCATCATTCACAGATGGCATATTGTGATTGCCATAACAGGTGGTGAACAGCACGACCTGCCCTCTTGTGCCTTCGGTCGGTATCGCCGCCGTCGCTGTGGGCGAACTCAACCCTTGTAGACGTTTACGGGCAGTATCAGAGTAATAACGCGGTACCGGCGCGTCTCGATGAACACCCAGTGCACTCTCAAGCAATGCGCGACCCGCCTTGCTTTTGTTGATCGCGTTTACGGTCTGCGTGATTAACGGGATGCCGGCAAATCGACCAACCTTGTCCGTCGATGTGAGCAGATTGTCGCGGAACGATGCACCGTTATTTTTGAATCGGGTCGCCTTGGCTCGCAACATCAGGTGCGGGAAGTCGACGTTCCATTCATGTGGCGGTACGTACGGACATTTTGTCATGTAGCACATGTCGCACAGATAGCAATGATCGACAACGTCCCAAAAAACGGCTTTCGGAACCGTGTCGACCTCCATACTTTCGGACTCGTCCACTGCGTCGAACAAGGTGGGAAACGAGTGACACAAATTGAAGCAACGACGACAGCCGTGACAAATATCAAAAACTCTTTCGAGCTCAGACATCAATGAGGATTCGTCATAGAAATCCTCGGATTGCCAGTCAATCGGATGACGCGTGGGTGCCTCGAGACTCCCCTCGCGGTTGTCGTCAGGTGGGGTCATAGCTAATTTGAAAAAGCCGGGCAATCGCCCGGCTCTTAAGTGCCTGCCTTAGTCGTCGAGTGAGTCCAGTGCTTTCTGAAAACGATTCGCATGCGATCGCTCGGCTTTCGCCAATGTCTCGAACCAGTCGGCAATTTCCTCGAATTCTTCGTCGCGGGCTGTTTTTGCCATTCCTGGATACATGTCAGTGTACTCATGTGTCTCGCCGGCAATTGCCGCTGCCAGGTTCGCGGAGGTGGAGCCGATGGGCAGGCCGGTTGCCGGATCGCCGGTCTCCTCGAGATACTCGAGGTGGCCATGTGCATGCCCGGTTTCACCTTCTGCCGTTGAACGAAATACTGCAGCTACATCGTTGTAACCTTCCACGTCGGCTTTTGCGGCGAAGTAAAGATAACGACGGTTGGCCTGAGATTCTCCGGCAAATGCGTCTTTAAGATTGTTTTCAGTCTGGCTGCCTTTCAGTGACATGGTCGCTCCTCTAGATACGATTGATTATGATTTAGACTGAGTCTAAACAATTGCTAAACTCTATGCCCGCCAGCAGCACATGTCAATGTACTGACAACGTTGACCCGTTTGCGACACCGATGTAGCGTACGCGCTCGAGCAATGACACCTGGTGGAATCCTACGCGCATGGCCAGCGAAAAAAAATTGAATCTCGAGAAGTCTCTAGCCGACCTCGAAAAGCTGGTAGAGGAACTCGAGAGCGGCGACCTGCCGCTTGACAAGGCGATGAAAAAGTTTGAAGACGGCATAAAACTGACGCGTGGTTGTCAAACCGCACTCAAAGATGCTGAGCAGAAAGTTGACGTGCTGCTCAAGAGCACCGGCGGCCAGGAATCATTGCAGGCGTTTGACGAACCCGATTAGACGTTTTTCAAACGGTTCCGAGCTGATAGGCGGCTAAGGCACCGAGATAGCCGAGTGCAGTCATATAGGTCCATGCAAATATTGGCCAACGCCAGCTGTTCGTTTCGCGCTTGATAACCGCAATGGTTGCTGCACACTGCAAGCAGCAGGCGTAGAAAATTAACAGACCGATGACCATCGGCAACGTGAAGACCGGCGTTCCGTCGCTGTGACGCGCCGATTTAAGTCTTTCGGTTAGGGTAGCCTCGTCGGCTTCATCGCCGACGGCATAAACGGTTCCTAACACCGCAACGACTACCTCGCGCGCCGGAAAGCTGGCAATAACAGCTGAGGAAATTTTCCAGTCCCAACCCAGTGGTTTGAATACGGGTTCGATAAATTTCCCTGCACGACCCAGGAAGCTTTGCTCCAATTGGGCAGCGGCGGCATCGTTTTCGAGCTGCGCCCACGCGGTTTCCAGCTCGGCGCCGGCGAGCCTGTTCGCCACGAGCGCCTGTTGCTGCTCGAGATTAGCCTGAATATCGGTCGCACGCGGATAGTACGCGAGTGCCCAGATCACCACGGCAACCGCGAAAACAACCGTGCCCGCCCGCTTTAGAAAAATTTTCGCCCGCCCGTATAGTTGCACCAGCACCGTTTGCAGGTTCGGCCGTCGAAATTCAGGCAGCATCAGGGCAAATGTCGGTTTCGGTCCATGCAAAGCACTCTTGCGCAGTAGCAATGCCGTAAGAAGACCCGCCACAATTCCTAACAGATACAGACCGAACAGCACGATGCCCTGCAGATTCATGAAACCGACATTAGTCGCCGGCACAAATGCGGCAATCAGTAATGCGTACACAGGCAATCGCGCCGAGCAGGTCATAAAGGGCGCCGCCAGGATAGTCGCGATGCGGTCGCGACGATTCGGAATGACCCGGGTGGACATGATGCCGGGAACCGCACAGGCGAAGCTCGAAATCATGGGAATGATCGACTGGCCCGACAAGCCGACGGAACGCATCGTTCGGTCCATCAGGTAAGCGGCACGCGCAAGGTAGCCGGAATCTTCCAGCACGATGATGAACAGAAAGAGAATCAGGATCTGCGGCAGAAAAACAATAACGCTGCCGACGCCGGCAATCACGCCATCGGCGATAAAGCTTGATAAAGCACCTGCGGGGAGGTTCTGCGCCATGAAGGCGCCAATAGCCGCAGTGTTGCTGTCGATCGCATCCATTAACGGTGTGGCCCACGCGAATACCGCCTGAAAGACGACCGCCATGACGAGGAATAGTCCGATGGTTCCCGGCACCGGTTGATTGATGAAATGCCTGGTGCGCGATCCCCAGGTCGTGATCGCCGGCGCGGCTTGCTGGACCTCATTCATTACCTCGCGTACCCAGGAATAGCGCTGGCGTGCCTCTTTTGCGAGTGGCGGGTCCGACCCGAACAGCCGCTCCCGCATGTTGGCAAGCTGGTCAGCGCCGTCGTCACCCAGGTATTCCGCGACTTCCTGAGCGAGTTCGCTATCGACGTCAATCAGGGCGCGTTCAATCTCAAAGCGGGGCACCGTTGCCGGCAACGTTTTGGCCAACTCCTCTGAGGCCGCACCGAGCTCACCCCAGATTGGCGGAACCACGTGCCGCGGGGCATCGGGCAATTCGCTCAATGCTAATTTTAGTTCGTCCAGGCCCTGACCTGTGGTTGCCACTACCGGGCATACCCGAACGCCGCCAAGGCGCTGTTCGAGTGCCATACTGTCGATAGCGATACCGCTGGCAATCGCTGCGTCGGTCATTGTCAATGCAACCATCACCGGCAGGTCGAGCTCCAGCAACTGTTGGACGAGATAGAGACCCTGGTAGAGATGCGTTGCATCTACAACGGCGAGAATGCCGGCGGGTCGGTCCATATCCGGCATGCGTCCCAGCACGACGTCGGCTGCAATGCGTTCTTCCAGCGAATGCGCACTCAGTGCGAACATCCCAGGCAGGTCGATCAATTCGAGCTCGATATCGCCAACGCGTGTGATGCCCAAATGCTTCTCGACCGTAACCCCGGGATAGTTTCCGGTTCGTTGCCGCATGCCGGTTAGTCGATTGAATAGTGTACTTTTGCCGGCATTGGGATTACCGACGACCGCGATGCGTGCCGACGGGCGTCGGCGTACGGAAATCTGGTCAGCCGATATCCGGGTGACCGACTCTTTACTCACCTGGCTCGGCTGGAGTAACGGCGAAATGCCGGGCCTGTTCCCGACGCAGCGAGATTGCGTTACCAAACATGCGGATTTCCAGGGGGTCACCGCCTATCGCTGAGCTGGCCAGCTCGATCTCGGCGCCCTCGACAAGGCCCAAGACCATCAGCCGCTGCACATCCGGATCAACGGCGTTGACGTCGTTAATCACGTACTTTCGGCCACGCTGCAGTGATGCAAGAGTCATGTCGTCGAATTCCCTGAATTCATTCATCGGTAATTAGTGTACAGAAATGAGAATGATTCGCAATAGCATTCCCTACGTAATCCTACTTACGTCACAACATCCGCGTGGTCTGCGTTCATCAAAAACCGTGATGCAAGCGGATTCAGGGATAAAACCCGGCGCCGGATCGGGACCGAGGTCGCTGATGCCATACTTTTCATCATCGATGTGGAGGTCTGAACCCTGCGAGCTACAAATGTGGGCCGGCATGAGCGACAGTTGTGCCACCGTGGGAGCGGCATCAGCGACAACATCAATGCAGCATTCTACAGTTCAGGTTTGCGCGCTACCGTCGCCCTGCAACCTGGTAATGAGCGCTCGCAGGAATACCTTATTAAATCTCAGCTGGCAGGCTTGCGAAACCTGCTCCATCAGTGTCGAACTTACGCGAAGTATCTGGATCGATCCGCTCGCAGTGATGGATGCAGTTCGTTTAGCGCCGCGCACATAGCTCGTTTCTCCGAAACAGTCGCCATTGGTCAGTACGCCCAGCTTCTTACCATTGGCCTCCACGTCCGCCTCGCCCGAAACGATGATGTAGAACCGGTCATCCATCTCGCCTTCGCGCACGATGTCTTCGCCATCCTGGTATTCATGCCAATCCGACGCCCGCAGGACTTCCCAGATCTCCGCATGCGAAAATTCGTGAAAGAATGTCAGCGTTCGCAGCAGGTCAAAATGTTCCTGGTTATCGAGGCTGTCGTACTTGGTTCGCAGATCCTGGTACACGCGGGTTAAGTCTGCCGCCATCGCGTTGCCATTGGGGCAGCGCTTGCCAGGCTCTTTTTGCATGGTCATCGCAACAACCTCTTCCAGCTCTTCCGGCAGGTCGTCACGATAGGTATGAATAGGTGGCGGCGTCGCATAAACGATCTGATGCAGCAGTTTGGAGAGATTGTCGGCGCGAAACGGACGAAATCCCGTTAGCAATTCATACAGAACGGCGCCAAGGGAATAGATATCAGACGCCGACGTCAGGTCTTCGGACTGCACCTGCTCGGGCGACATATAGCTGGGTGACCCGGCGATACCCTCGATGCGGGATATATCCGCATCGGCGCAAATGGCGATGCCGAAATCGATGATGCGAACGTCATTGTCAATGGTCAACATGACGTTGCTGGGTTTGATATCGCGATGTATTACGCCGCGACTGTGCGCGTAGTGCAGTGCCTTGGCGCATTTGTAAATTATTTCTACGACATCGTCGACGCGGAGCAAATTGTCGGGTCGACAGTACGCGGCGAGCGTACGGGCACCCTGAATATGTTCTGTAACAACGTAATATTGCCCGTCTTCTTCACCGGCGTCGTAGATGGGCATGATATTCGGATGCTGCAACATGCCGACCATGTGCGCTTCGTTGAAGAACATCTTGCGCGACACCTTGGCACGATCGGCGTCGATGTCTTCCTCGATATTGTAAACCTTGATCGCAACGTCGCGACGGTAATAAGGATCGTGCGAGAGATAAACGTCACCGGTGCTCCCTTTACCAACCTTGTTGATAATGACGTATTTACCGATCTTATCGGGGACATCATTCGGTCGCTGAATTTCGCTGACGTTCCGTGCCATTTGATCGCTTCTCAGTTAGTTAATAATCCACCCCCCAAAACCGAGTAACAGAGCGGCATACAGAGCGGCAACGAGGTCATCCAGCATAATTCCCGTGCCTCCGGCCAGTCTGTGATCCAGGTCCCGAATCGGCCACGGTTTCCAGATGTCGAATAGCCGGAAAAGCCCAAACGCCAATGCCCAGGCTGCCACCCCGGTTGGTGCGACCAGCAACGTCAGGTACATACCAGCGATCTCATCCCAGACGATGCCGGGATGGTCATGCGTGCCCAGCCGCCGGGCGCTTTCCCCGCAAATCCAGATACCGCTTAGAATCAAGACCATAGCAATGCCGAGACGCCAATCCAGGCTGAGCGGCAGGGTTAGCCAGGCCAGCAGTACGCCCGGGATAGAGCCAAAAGTGCCTGGCGCTTGCGGCGCGAGGCCGGATCCGAAACCGAATGCCAGGACGTGGACAGGGTCACCGAATACGGTCTTCCACAGTGGCGTGTCGTGACCGTCACGGCTCATTAAAATGCCTGTAGCCGGAGTCCTGATACGGAAATTCCTTGCCGTTGCGAGTGCAGGTTAAGCGCCGCTCGTCGGTAACCGTCCCTATTCGGGTCACGGGCACGCCCGCAACTTCGAGGACTCCTTCGAATGCACTCTGCGGTGCGGCAAAACACAGTTCGTAATCATCACCACCTGACAATGCGTAGTGCCACTTCTCGCTGGCAGCAGTCGCTGCCCGGTACGCGTCTGATAAAGGAATATCGTTCACTTCAATTGTTCCGCCGACGCCACCGGCTGAAAGAAGTTTTTCGGTATCAGCAAACAGTCCATCGGACAGATCGATTGCCGCGGTCGCCACCGACGCAATTTCCTGACCGACCTGTACACGCGCAGCTGGCCTGGCAAACCGCCTGAGCAGGAAGTCATCGCCATTCGGGTGCGGTACATCCTCTTGTCTCGACAGCAGTCTTTTCAAACCCAGCGCCGCGTCACCGATAGTACCCGTGACATAAATGCCATCGCCGGGATACGCGCCGCTGCGCGTCATGACTCGCTCGGTCGCTATTTCCCCGGTAATTTGCACACTCACTACGATTTCCTGCCCGCGTGTCGTGTCTCCGCCCACCAACTCCACACCATACTCGGCCGCCGCTGACATGAGGCCGGCTGCAAAACCGTCAAGCCAGTCTGACCGGGAATGATCCATCGTCAATGCGAGCGTCATCCATCTTGGTTTGCCACCCATCGCCGCGATATCTGAAAGATTCACGACAACCGCTCGATAGCCTACATCCTCGGCCGGTAATGCCGCCGGAAAATGCACGCCTGCAACCATGGTATCAACTACGGTTACGATGTCAGTGCCAGGCTGCGGACGCAGGACCGCCCCATCGTCACCAACTCCTACGATGACGCTGGCACTCCTGGTGTCCGGGACAAAGAGACGACGAATAATTTCAAATTCGTCCACGCTGCTTCCTAGGCGGAGGGCCTGAGTTTGGCGGCAGCCCGATCGAGGAGCGCATTGATGTACTTATGTCCATCGATGGCACCGAATCGTTTTGCGAGATTGACTGACTCGTTAATGACGACCTTGTACGGAACATCAAGCTGTTCTGTTAATTCGTAGAATCCAAGCAGCAAAATTCCGCGTTCCACCGGATCAAGCTGTGCCAGCGGCCGATCTGCCAATTCCTGAATGCTCGTCTCAAGCGCATCCGTCTCGGCACAGATCGCTTTCAACGCATTATCGTAGTATGCCTTGTCAACGCGCGCATAGTCCGGCCTGTCATGAAACTGGCGCAGCAGTTCAACGAGATCATGGCCACTGATCTGCCGCTGATAGAGCGTTTGCACAATGAGTTCTCGTGCGCGACTGCGCGCACCGGATGATTTCGATCGGGACATCAGGAGGAGTTTTCCTAGTCGAGCTGGCGCAACAGGCTGACCATTTCGATGACGGCAAGCGCCGCCTCTTCGCCCTTGTTGCCGGATTTGGTCCCCGCCCTCTCGATCGCCTGCTCGATCGACTCCGTGGTCAGTACGCCCATGCCGATCGGGACGCCATGCTGCCGGCCAACCGCGGCGATACCGCGCATACACTCACCCGAAACATAGTCAAAGTGCGGCGTCGCACCGCGAATAACCGCACCCAATGCAACAATGCCGTCGGCGCGCCGAGCAGCCGCGACTTTGTCGACCGCAAGCGGCATTTCGTGGGCGCCCGGTACGCGAATTATTTCTAGCGCAGAATCGGTGGCACCGTGCCGACGCAGACAGCTGACGGCACCTTTGAGCAGCGACTCGACAATAAAATCATTGAATCTCGCAGCAACCAGGGTAATACGCATGTCACGCGCATTCAGGTCACCTTCAATTGTCTTGATCTTATCCATCAACTCTCAACGTATTCAGTGACTTCGAGGTCAAAGCCGGAGATACCATACATCTGTTTGGGTGCGGACAGTACCCGCATCTTCTGAATATTCAGGTCACGCAGAATCTGCGCGCCGATGCCGTAGGTGCGCAGCACTGAGTCACCGTCCCGGCGCTGCTTCAAGTCATCCCTGTCATCCGCCAGCGCTTTCACCGTTTCCATCAGGTCCCGCGCGGACTCCTGCTCACGCAATATGACAATAACGCCGGCCTCTTCTTCTGCTATCCGCCCGATAGCACTCTGGAGTGGCCAGCCCAGGTTTGGATTACGTATGCCAAGTGCATCGCCCAGTGTGTCCTGAATGTGCACCCGCACCAGTGGGTCGGTCACGGCACTCAGGTCGCCCTTGGCGAGGGCAATGTGTACGGTCTGGTGCACATGATCGTCATAGCAGTACATCGTGAGCTGGCCGTGATCTGTCGTTACGACCTGCTCGGCGATTCGCTCAATATTACGTTCCTTTTCCAGGCGGTAGGCAATCAGGTCTGCAATGGTGCCAATCTTGATATTGTGCTCGCGCGAAAACCGCTCAAGATCCGGTCGACGAGCCATGCTGCCGTCTTCGTTAAGGATTTCGACTATTGTCGCAGCAGGCTCCAGTCCTGCCAGGCGCGCCAGGTCGCAGCCTGCCTCGGTATGTCCGGCGCGGGTTAACACGCCACCGGGCTGAGCCATGACCGGGAATATATGACCGGGCTGGCTCAGGTGCTGCGGCTTCGCACCGGCCGCAACCGCTACCTGGATCGTGCGGGCACGATCATGGGCGGAAATGCCGGTGGTAATCCCTTCAGCCGCCTCAATGGAAATCGTAAAATTTGTAGTATGGCGCTGATCTGTTTCCGCAACCATTAGTGGCAATCTTAGCTGAGCACAGCGCTCCCGCGACATCGTCAGGCAAATCAGGCCACGCCCGTAGCGCGCCATATAGTTTATGTCCTCAGGCCGCACACGTTCCGCCGCCATCAACAGGTCGCCTTCATTCTCGCGATTTTCGTCGTCAACCATGATGACCATCTTGCCCGCAGCAATATCGGCAATGATTTCCTCGATATTGCTGAATTCCGTAGGCGCCGCGCGTGGATGTAATGTTGTGTTTTCAGACATAGCCATGTGCTCTCAAGAAATCTTTAGTAACGCCGTCACGTCCGTCGCCTGTAAGCAGACGCTCCAAATATCGGGCCAGCAGGTCAACTTCAATATTCACCAGGTCACCTGCCGTATAGTCATCGACAATCGTCACTTCCGCCGTATGCGGAATAATATTGACGGAAAAGCCAGCGGCCGATACCGAATTTACGGTAAGACTGACGCCATCAATACAAACTGATCCCTTCTTTGCGACGTATCGTCGATAGTCGTCGGGGATCTCCACCTGCAGTCTAACCGAGCGGGCGTCCGCCTCGCGACACTTAATCTCACCAATGCAGTCCACGTGGCCACTGACAAGATGACCACCGAGCCGTTCGCCAATCGCCAGCGACGGTTCCAGGTTGACGCGACTGCCTGGCGCAAGTCGCGCAAGCGCTGTGACACCTAAAGTTTCCGCAGACACGTCGGCTACGAAGCCGTCGGCGAGCAGCTCGACTGCGGTCAGGCACACACCGTTGACGGCAATGCTTTCTCCAACTTCGAACTCGGACCACGGCAGGCCTGTCGATCTGACGGTCAGACGAATGTCACCACCCTGCCGTGCAATCTGCCCGACTTTGCCCAAGGCTTTGACGATTCCGGTAAACATATATCAGAAGATCTGCTTATAGTGGTTTGGCGGTAATACGCATGTCGACGCCAATTCTTCTTGTATCAAGAATTTCCAGATCCTGTCGCTGGCTAAGCCCCTGCCACATTGGCGTCGTCACCATCCCGCGTGTTTCGCTCCCCATAATATGGGGCGCCTGATAAATAACAAGCTCGTCGACGAGTCCGCGCGCCAGGAAACCGCCCGCCAGCGTCGGGCCTGCCTCGACCAGGACGTCGTTGATGTCCCGATTTCCCAGGTTTTCCAGAACACAGACCAGGTCCGGACGCCCTTCATGCGCACTGATCATGACCACTTCCGCGCCGTGGTCCTCCAGCGGCGCCCTGTTTTCGTCAGCGATGCAAAAAATCAGCGTCTCGCCATCGATGCTCAACATCTGTGCAGACGGCGGCATACGCAACGTACTATCGACGATTACCCTTAGGGGCTGCAGGATCTCGCTGTGCCCGGCCATGTCCCGGACGGTCAGCGACGGATCGTCGTCAAGGACTGTGTTGACACCGGACAAGACCGCGCCGGACGATGCGCGGAAAAGGTGCACATCGCGCCGCGCGGCAGGTCCCGTGATCCATTTGCTTTCTCCGTCCGCCATTGCGGTCCGGCCGTCAAGGCTTGCAGCAATTTTAAGTCGAACAAACGGACGTCCACGCCGTACCCTGGAGAGGAAACCGGCATTGAGTTTTTCGGCGACGTCGCTCATCAGGCCAACCCGAACGTTGATGCCCGCCTCTTGCAACAGAGTGCACCCCATTCCGGAGACTTTCGGGTTTGGATCCTGCATTGCGGCAACTACGTTGGCGACACCGGCATCGATGAGCGCGCGGGCGCAAGGTGGTGTCTTGCCAACATGTGCACAGGGTTCGAGTGATACGTACGCGGTTGCTCCGGCCGCTGCCGCACCCGCTTCGCGCAGGGCATTCACTTCCGCATGCGGCTCGCCGGTCTTACGATGCCAGCCCGAGCCAACGACCTCACCAGACTTGACCAGTACACAGCCAACGCGCGGATTCGGGTGTGCACTATAACGTCCGTTTTCTGCCAGGCGTAAAGCCATTGCCATGAACACATGATCGGACGAATCGAACGTTGACATCGTGGCCCCCGGCTACTTCTTGCCAAGCAGCTCAGGCAACAAAGACATTTGCTCGCGGGCAGCGCTTGCATCCGTTATGTCCTGCAGGCGCTTTATTTCGTCTTCAAATTCGGTGATGTCCTGGAAGCTGCGATATACCGATGCAAACCTGACGTAGGCAACTTCATCCAGATCGCGCAGCTCTTCCATCACCATTTCTCCGATCAGACGCGACGGCAACTCTCGCTCACCCATCGTACGCAGTTTATGGATCAGTCGGCCAATAGCCTGCTCGAAGTCATCCGCAGATACGGGGCGTTTCTCCAGCGCCCGCACCATACTGTTGCGAATTTTAGATTCGTCGAACGGTTGTCGACTGTTGTCGCTTTTGATAAGTCGCGGCATGACCAGTTCCGCACTTTCAAACGTAGTGAACCGTTCGTTGCAATCGAGGCACTGTCTGCGACGGCGAATCTGACGACCCTCGCCGGCCAGGCGGGAGTCAATAACTTTCGTTTCTTCGTGACTGCAAAAAGGACAGTGCATCTGCTTCTACTGTTGGCAATCCTATTGCACGGAGAATAGCATTCAATTATGAGTACACGGGGAAGCGCTTGCACAGGTCGAGCACCTGTCCGCGAACACGCTGGATCGTGACGTCATCGTTCAGATCCTCAAGGATGTCACACATCCAGTCCGTGACCTGGCGAACTTCAGCGGTGCCGAATCCGCGGGTCGTGATCGCCGGTGTACCGAGACGCAGGCCGCTTGTAACGAACGGTGAGCGCGGGTCGTTTGGTACCGCATTCTTGTTGACGGTGATATTAGCCCGCCCCAGCGCTGCATCCGCATCTTTGCCGGTGATGTCCTTGCTAACCAGGCTGAGCAGCATGAGGTGGTTGTCAGTGCCACCGGAAATAATGTCATATCCCCGGTCAACGAATGCCTCTGCCATGACGGCCGCGTTTTCGACAACGGCGCCCTGATAGGTGCTGAATTCGGGACTCATGGCCTCCAGCAAGGCGACCGCCTTCGCCGCGATCACGTGCATAAGGGGGCCCCCCTGGGTTCCGGGAAACACCAGCGAATTGAATTTCTTGGTCAGCGTCTCGTTTTCCCTGGCCAGGATCAGTCCACCACGGGGGCCGCGAAGGGTTTTGTGCGTGGTCGTCGTGACTACGTCTGCGACGGCGATCGGGTTCGGGTAGTGGCCGGAAGCGACCAGGCCCGCAACGTGCGCCATGTCGACCATCAGGTAGGCGCCGACAGAATCGGCAATCTCGCGAAATCGCTGCCAGTCAACGATGCGTGAGTAGGCAGAGAATCCGGCAATGATCATGCGCGGCTTGTGTTCATTTGCCAGGGTTTGTACCTGGTCGTAATCAATGTGTCCCGTCTCGGCCACAACGCCGTACTGCAATGCGTTGAACAGTTTTCCCGAAAAATTTACTTTCGATCCATGTGTCAGGTGACCGCCGTCAGCCAGGCTCATGCCGAGAATATGATCGCCTGGTTGCAGCAATGCATGAAATACCGCGGCATTCGCCTGCGAGCCTGAATGTGGCTGCACGTTTGCGTAGTCGGCGCCGAATAACTCCCTGGCGCGCTCAATCGCCAGCCTCTCGGCTACATCAACATACTCACAGCCACCGTAGTAACGCTTGCCCGGATAGCCTTCCGCGTATTTGTTGGTCAGCTTGGAACCCTGCGCCTCCATGACCCGCGGACTCGCATAGTTTTCTGATGCGATCAGTTCGATATGTTCTTCCTGCCGCCGGGATTCATCGACAATGGCCTGGAATAATTCGTGGTCAAACTGCTCAATAGTGGTCGTTTCGGCAAACATGCTGAAAGGGATCTCCGGAGTTAAGTAGGGTGTCGCTCGGCGGCGGTGCAGGCATTGATCGGCTGCGGAATTGTACCTGAGGTGCACGGCCAGGCGCGACTGATTCGGGCCGATTCGTCTAAGCGCCTGATGCGACGAATGCTTCGACGACCCGGGTCCAGGCGCGTGCCAGGTTGTCGCGATTGTAGCCTCCACCGCCCGTACCGATCAGGCGGCCAGCGCACCATTTCTCAGCGAGTCGACTTAAGTCGTGAGCCGCGTGTGCATGGGCGTTTTCGGTGAATCGCAAGTGGGTGATCGGATCGCCCTCTAAACTGTCCGCGCCGCATTGCAGGATAATAAACTCCGGCTGCATAGCGTCGATATAGGCCGCAACTTTTTGCCAGGCACCGTCAAACTCGGCATCACCGGCTCCGGGCGGCAGCGGGATGTTCAGTTTCGTGCCAACGGCACGCCCTGTTCCGGTTTCAGTGGCCGCACCCGTGCCGGGGTAAAGAAAGCGCCCATCCTCGTGAATATCAGCGAAAATCAGGTCAGGATCGTCCTCGAATCCGTAGAAAACACCGTCGCCATGATGGGCATCGATATCGACATAGGCGACACGCTTGAGACCGTATTTGGCACGGAGGTACTCAACGGCGATCCCACAATCGTTGAAAACGCAAAACCCTGCCGCGTGCTCACGGCCCGCATGGTGCAAACCGGCGATCGGGATAAAAGCCTTCCGGGCCTGTCCGGACATAACGGCGTCGACAGCGGCCAGCGTCGTGCCAGCCACGTCCGCCGCAGCCTCGAAAATACCGGAAAATGCCGGCGTATCGCCGCCATCGAGATAACCGCAACCTTCTTCTGATTTCCTGGATACTAAGTCTATGTAGTCGGCCGAATGAAAAAGCGCCAGCTCGTCAACGCTTGCACGTCGCGGCATTGCATAGTGTATTGCCTCGCCAAGGTTCGAGCGCACCAGCTCGCGATGAAATGCCTCGTGTCGATCGTGCCCGAATGGGTGCCCGTCTCCGAAGCCATAGCGAGCGAGTTCGGCTCCGCGATACACGTAAACCGCAGCTTTTTCACTAGTTGAAGTCAACGGGCAAACCTCTTCGTGCGCGGCCGATTTCGTTACAAGCGCAGCATACCCGATATTTGCCTCTATAATGCGCGCTTCGTTTCGTACACGTGAGTCAGCATGGCGCAATATATTTACACGATGAACAGGGTTGCCAAGATAGTGCCGCCCAAGAGATTCATCATCAAAGACATTTCACTAAGTTTCTTTCCCGGCGCAAAAATTGGCGTGCTGGGCCTTAACGGTTCCGGCAAATCGACACTCCTACGCATTTTGGCCGGCATCGACAAGGAGTTTGAAGGAGAGGCAAGGCCACAGCCCGGTATAAATATTGGCTACCTCCCGCAGGAGCCGGAACTCGACCCGCAGAAAGATGTTCGCGGCAACGTTGAGGAAGGCGTGGCGGCCACCAAAGCGTTGCTCGATCGATTCAACGAAATCAGTATGGCATTCGCTGCGCCTATGGACGACGAGCAAATGAACTCGCTGCTCGAAGAGCAGGGAAAGTTACAGGATGCGATTGACTCGGCAGGGGCGTGGGAGCTCGATCGAAAACTGGACGTAGCCGCCGACGCGCTTCGCCTGCCACCGTGGGAGGCCGATGTCAGCAACCTGTCCGGCGGCGAGAAACGTCGTGTGGCACTTTGTCGCCTGCTGCTTTCCGAGCCGGACATGCTGCTGCTCGACGAACCGACAAATCACCTGGACGCTGAGTCCGTCGCATGGCTCGAGCGCTTCCTGGAAGAGTATCCGGGCACTGTGATCGCGGTCACCCATGATCGGTATTTTCTCGACAACGTCGCAGGCTGGATTCTCGAACTGGATCGCGGCCACGGCATTCCCTGGGAAGGCAACTACTCTTCCTGGCTTGAGCAGAAAGAACAGCGACTCAAGCAGGAAGAATCATCGGAAAAGGCTCGACAAAAGGCGATGCAGTCGGAGCTCGAGTGGGTACGCACCAATCCAAAAGGTCGACAGGCGAAATCAAAGGCCCGCCTCCGCCAATTCGAAGAGATTTCATCGGAGAATTACCAGAAGCGCAATGAAACCAATGAAATCTATATTCCACCGGGACCGCGCCTAGGCGATGTCGTCATCGAAGCTACAAATGTCAAGAAGGCCTTTGGCGACAAGTTGCTGATGGTCGACCTTGGCTTCACACTGCCAGCCGGCGGTATTGCCGGAATAATCGGTCCAAACGGTGCCGGCAAAACGACGCTGTTTCGCATGATTACCGGCAGCGAAACGCCAGATGACGGCAATATCCGACTGGGTGAAAGCGTGAAGATCGCCAGCGTAGATCAGTCTCGTGAAAGCCTGGATGACAGCAAGACGATTTGGGAGGAAATATCGGAGGGTCAGGATTTGATTACGGTGGGAAAATACGAAACGCCCTCACGCGCTTACGTAGGACGATTCAACTTTCGCGGCACGGAACAGCAGAAGAAAATAGGGCTGCTGTCAGGCGGCGAGCGCAATCGTGTCCACCTCGCCAAAATGCTGAAGGCAGGAGGCAACCTGCTATTACTGGATGAACCGACTAATGATCTTGATGTCGAAACGCTAAGAGCGCTGGAGGAGGCGTTGCTGGAGTTTCCGGGATCAGCCGTCGTCATTTCGCATGACCGCTGGTTCCTGGATCGAATCGCGACGCACATCCTTGCCTTCGAAGGAGACAGTCAGGTGACCTGGTTTGCAGGCAATTATTCTGATTACGAGGAGGATCGACGAAGACGGCTGGGTGCCGAGGCGGACCGACCGCACAGGTTAAAATACAAGCGACTCGATGCCTGATGAACATACTGATCGCGGGCAGCGTTATGTTTGCCTTACTGGCGATATTTTTGTTACTGCGTGCCGGACGCTGTTTACGGCGCGGGCACATATTGCGCGCGAGCAGTGCCGGGATCAGCTGTGTTGCATCTGTGGGCATCGCCGCCCTGGGTGCAATGGTGATGCTCAGCTATCTCAGCTATGCACGCCTCGTCGAAGAGCAACACGTGTCCCGCATCTCGTTCAGCCGCCTGTCGCCTGATGAGTACGAGGCACGGCTCATGATCGGCGGCGAGCTTGACCGCTTTTTTGTCCTGCGTGGTGATGAATGGCAGCTTGACGCGAAGATCGTTACCTGGAAAGCGCCCATGACCGTGTTCGGCCTCGATCCGATTTTCAAACTTGATCGACTTAGCGGCCGCTATGCGGACGTTGAACGTGAACGAACCGAATTGCGCACAGTCCATTCGCTCGCAGCTAACGTGCCGACCGACCTGTGGCAGTTTGCGCAACAATTTCCTTTCCTGTTACCGGGCGTGGATGCTCACTATGGTACGGCAACGTATGTACCGATGGCCGACGGCGCGCAGTTCGACGTTTCTTTGAGCCGCGATGCATTAATCGCACGCCCGGCCAACGATAAGGCACGCCAGGCGGTCGGTGCCTGGAACGAAAATTGATTGTGCTGAAAACGGGACGGTATTATGTCGAACGAGGGAAGTGCCGGTCAGGACTGCCGCTATACTAAATCGGCACTGTCCCAAACAATAAAACTAACCAGCGGACAGGGTTGGAAACTACAATGGCGATAACGATCGAGCGTGACCGGGGCATCCAGCGCCAATCCGAGGAAGAGTTCGGACTGGAGTGTCCGTATTGCGGCGTTTATGCTCACATGGCGCCGCAATCCGTGCCGGATTTCGACAAGCTCGAAGAAACGCGTCCCAAGCATGTCGGCCTGGTTTATCAATGCGACGCCTGCGCGGCACCCGTGTTCCTGCGATTTGCCGTAAAACAATTCAGTGAAAGCAAGATCGAACTTTATCGGAATTTCATTGAATTGGAACGGCCCAAAGAGCGCTTCCAGTTTTCTTACTTGCCGAATCGTACGGAAGTGATTTTTCGCGAGGCGCTCGCCTGTTATTCCAACAACCACTTCAATGCTTTCGCATCAATGTGCCGCAGGGCTGCAAATAGTGCGTTTGAGGCACTTGGCGAAAACGGAAAATTGCGCGCTTTTGATGAAGTCATGATGGCGCAGGACATTGCGGAACTAGATGACGTCAGTTTTGAACCGATCAAAAAAGTCCTGTTTGAGCATAGCGAAGGAGAGGACCTGCCCCTGCTGAATCGGGCCCAGGCTGGCGTTCTTCTGGAAGTCACGAAGGACATGTTCTATCAATGCTTCGTCCGGCGCGGAAAACTGACGCGCGCCATCAAGGTACGGCGATTCTTCGTTCAGGAAGCCAATGGCGGACTGAGTAATTCCGCCTGACTAGTTCATGTCCTGCGGCGGTGCCGGCGCCAGCGCTTCTGTATCGTCCACAACGTCAATTTTGTCCTCTTCAACGGGTAAATCTTCGCGAGCTGCAGCGGACACGCCACACTCCCATCCCATTTCGAGGAGCTTGCCGACGAACTCGGTCATTTTCGCCTCGCAATAGCCTGCCTCATTCAACGCGCGCCAAAGAACCTGCTGCTGTCCGGGTGCTTCGTCATCTTTGTAGTAATGTACTTCGCAGGGAACGGTCACGCCGGTTTCATGCATGATTTCTACGCGGCGCGTTAAGCCGCCCATCTTGCACGCGTAACTTTCAATACCCTGCGCATACGACAGAACCGGTATCAGCAGTGCCGGGATCAGCACCAATAATTTCTTGATCATGCCAAACTCCTGAGTGTTTTTTGCGTCCTGCTAATCTGAGTGAAAAAGCCGTCTTCGACTATAAACCATGTTTTAACTGTGCTGCGGTATGTCCGTAACGCGGTCATTGTGTTGGCGACATCCAGTCTGAAAGCGGTTTGAAACGACCGTCCTCGAGTTCGCAGATGAAACCTGACTCCTGCGCGTGATGATCGGTTGCGGAGAAGTTTACCGGCGGCAGGATGCCGCCACTATCCCAGTTGTGGATTGATTCCATTGCATCGAGAAAGCGGTCCTTTGTCAGGTTTTCGCCGGCGCGGCGCAGACCTTCGACAACTAACTGACCGAAAACGTAGCCGTACAACGAATATCGATTTGCCGGATGCCCCGGATAATATTTCGCCAGCAATGATCGATACGCAGCAATTCCCGGTGCCGAGCTTTCGTTGGGATCAGGATAGTGGCAAAAGCCTATGGTCCCCTCGGCCTCGCCTCCGGCGACATTCAGATACTGCTCATCGGTCAATGGGCCGGCGGAAACCAGTCGAACGTTCCAGGCAAGCGCTGCTTTTGCGTCGATTGCCTTGCGGGCGCCAGCCGGATACAACGCCATCAATACGACATCCGGCTTGTGCGCGGCAAGATCGGACATTTGCCTGATCGCATGGTCTGCGTTATTGGGCAGAGCCTGCGCGCCGACGAATTCGTAACCGAATTCGCCAGCCAGCGACGCAGCACGCTTCCTGAAGAACTCACCGTAGATGTTGGGCGCATGTATCACAGCAATGGAATTTACGCCTCGTTCCTCTGCCAAATAGCGGAGCATCACGCGAGACTCCCCGGCGTATCTTGGGTAGGACGTAAACACGTGCCGCTCGCCATCGACAGTCAATAATGCGGTGTGCGGAAACAGGTACGGCACCTGGTTCTCCATGGCGTACTTTCCGATCCGAACAGACGCCGGGCCGCCGAAATTAAACAGCAAAAATGCGCCGTCTTCCTCGACCAGCCGCCGGGCATTTTCGACGGCCTGCTCGACCGGGTTTTCGCGACCGCGTGAGTAGGCCACGATCTGCAGGCGCCGACCGTGGATTCCGCCCAGGTCGTTCACCTGGCTTACCACGAGCTGCATCCCCAGGTTCTCTTCATCGACGGAGAAAGAGTTCGCTGGACCCTCCATACCAATGACGATGCTGTCAGGCGTGACCCCCTGGGCAAGCACGATCAGTAGTAGTGACGTGAGCATGTTTGCTAAACCTCTAATATCTCCACGACGTTACATCAGCGCCTGCAGGCGCGGTCGTTAGCAGCCTGTCGAGGATGCGTGGAATATACATCGTGTTGTAGCGCAGCCTGGAAATGTAATTCGGGTTTTCCTGATCGCCGTTCCAGCAGTGCTCCTGTCGATCCCCGTAATCTATGAATCCGTCGTAATAAGGATCGCTCGTGTTCTCCAGGAAATCCTCCAGCAGGTATACGGCATTGTTCAGGTGAAAGTTGTCCATATCGCCCACGAAAACGTGCAGCTTACCGGTCAGTTTCGGCCCCAGCGTTTCCCAGTCACGCTCTAGAATGTGGCGCATGTCATAATTCTCTTTCCAGTAAGCGGCCACCTCGTGATCTATTTCGCCGGTCTTCTTGTCCCAGATGCGCATCGGGTAACCGTCGGCGCCCATTGGGGAGTAAACCGCTTCCCACGCGTCCCACTGCCCGCCCGACCGACTTTTGTCGCCGATTACGAGTTCCATGTGATTTTCGTCTTCCATCGTTACGCTGATGTTGCCCAGATAGTCACGATAGGCAGGACGTTCAACGGTATTGAAAGCGCCGATCATCCGATAGGCATTCTGATTTTCGTAAATATTCGTCGCAGAGTAATGCCTGAAATCCAGTGAATCGGGGCAGGCCGCAAAGGTGCCATTGAATTCGTCCGGATAGAGCACCTGCACGCCAAAAGCCTCCCACCCGCCGGTTGAACCACCGTAAAGAAAACGTGCCCAGCCTGCTCCGATGCCGCGAAACTGCTCTTCAATATGGGGAATCAGCTCGTAGGTAATTGCGTCACCGTACGGTCCCATACTGGCAGAATTCACCGCGTAGCTGTCATCGTAATACGGGTTGGCGTGCTGTACCTGGATGATCAGCATGCGTGGCATGTCCGGGCCTGTCCACTGTTGGTAAAAGTCGTAAGCCTCCTGCTGCCTGATACGATTGTAGCAACTGACGTTGTCGCGCTCGTTGCGCACGCATTCCAGGTTGGCGTCAGGCGGTTCGGTTCTGAAACCGGCGAAATCGGCGGGAAAATGCCCGTGAAATACGGCCAGCGGGTAACGGGCCTCTGGATGCTCATCGAATCCTGCCGGCAACAGTACGTGCGCCCCCAGAAACATATCGCGACCCCAGAATTCGCTGAGCATTTCGCTTTTAATTTTTATGTGTTTGACGAACTCCGTATCTTCCGGCGGAACAATCGATTCGATGACCTGATCCAATACGATCGGCACGGGCAATGAGGTTGCAGTAACGCTGAGCATGCGGGGTTCACTGTAAAGATTCCCTGGCGACGATTCCCATTGCTGTCCTTCACCCTGGTCCATCGGCAGTTTCACTATTTTGCCATTGCCCAGGGTGAACGTGTCGTATTTGTGCAAGACCGCCTGGACAAAATATTCGCCGGGCGGCACGTCTGCCAGACTGTCGTGCGGATAACCGAATACAGAATCGTCCAGGATGACTGCCTCGCCCGGAGCAAGGCCGTCAACGTTCATGCCGAACATTTGCACTGCATCGACCCCCGGACGCACTTGAAAACGAGGTTCACTGGAATCATCTTTTGACAACAGCAGCAACAGCCGTCCGTCGAGTGTCTCTGGCGATGCTGCTGCGGAAAATGACAACGCAAACGCCGCGGATTCCGGCGCAGGCGTCTCTGCGGGTTGGCAGGCACCGAGCGACAGCACAAACAGTAAAGTCAGAAATTTTTTCATCCACCTGCCCTCCGCCATCGGTAACCTTGTATTGTTCGTTGCCAGGTTTGGAAACCCGTCAAGACACTGCCACCCGCGCGTTGCGAAACAAGCGCAACCATGGCCCTTCTTCTCCCCAGTCAGCTGGATGCCAGGAATTTTGCATAGTCAGGGCAACTCTCTCGGGATGCGGCATCATGATCGTGACGCTGCCATCTTCGCTGGTCAATCCGCAAACGCCATCAGCAGAGCCATTCGGATTGACGGGGTAACGGGTAGCGACTCCGCCGTAATTGTCTACATAGCGCAACGCGACCGGCGCCGCGCTTCTGGTTGCTGCATCAGCAAACACTGCTCGACCTTCACCGTGCGAGGTCGCTATCGGAATTCTTGAGCCGGTCATGCCCGTAAGAAACAGTGAGTTGGAATCGGTGACTTCAACCAGATTTACTCGCGCTTCAAATTGTTCCGACTTGTTGCGCAGAAACCGCGGCCAGTGATCGGCGCCGGGAATCAGTTCACGCAGATGCGCAATCATTTGACAACCGTTGCAAACGCCCAGGGAAAAAGTATCTGTACGTGCAAAAAAGGCGGCGAACTCATCGCGAAGGCGGCTCTGAAACAGGATGGATTTGGCCCACCCACCGCCGGCACCCAGAACGTCGCCGAATGAGAAGCCACCGCAGGCAACAATGCCCTGATAATCTGCCAGGCTGTCACGGTTGCTGGTCAGATCATGCATGTGTACATCGACCGCATCGAAGCCTGCGCACATAAACGCCGCAGCCATTTCGTACTGGCTGTTGACTCCCTGCTCCCTGAGAACAGCAACCCGCGGTTTCTGGCCGCCAACCAGGGGTGCGGCAATATTCTCTGACGGATCAAAAGTCAGTGCCGCATTTAAGCCGGGATCATCTACATCAAGGATTGCATCATATTCCTCAAGCGCAGTTGCCGGATTATCGCGCATCGCCTGCATGCGCCAGGTCAGCTCCGACCACGCGCGTTGCAGATCGACTCTGCCAGCCCTGAAGACGACGTTGTCGTCGTTGTACAAGGTTAACTGGTCGTCGGGTTCGACCCTGCCAATTTCAACCCAGCCCGCGCCGCAGTCGTCGAGCAGTGCAAGAGCTTGCGGAAGATTGCTATCGGCAATCTGCAATACCGCCCCAAGCTCTTCGTTGAACAGCTGCGCCAGCAGATCCGAATCGGATCCGGCCAGACGAAGTGAGGCCCCCAAGTGTCCCGCGAACATCATCTCCGCTACTGTCGCCAGTAAGCCGCCATCGGACCGGTCGTGGTACGCCAGGATCAGTTCGTGTTCACTAAGCACCTGGATAGACCGGAACAGACTGATGAGTTGGTGTGCGTGGTCTAGGTCCGGCGTCGCGCCGCCAAAGCGTTCGAACACCTGGGCCAGGCATGATCCTCCGAGCCTGGTCGCGCCAGCCGAAGCATCAACGAGCAACAGCGTACTGGGTTCATCAACTGAGCGCAGTTGCGGCGTTAAATGTCGCCGCACGTCCGTCACCGGCGCGAACGCTGAAACGATCAGTGACACCGGCGCAACCACGTTGTGCTCGCCCTGGCCGTCTTCCCAGCGTGCTCGCATTGACAACGAATCCTTGCCAACCGGAATTGCGATCCCCAACTCACGGCACAGCTCGGCGCCGACCGCCTCGACCGTATCGAAAAGGTTTGCGTCCTCACCGGGATGCCCTGCCGCCGCCATCCAGTTTGCCGATAGTCGGATCTGGCCTATGTCGGTTATTGCTGCTGCCGCAATATTCGTTACTGCTTCACCCACCGCCATGCGTCCGGAAGCGGGTGCATTCAATGTCGCCAGTGGCGTACGTTCGCCCATGGCCATCGCCTCACCGCTCACACCCCGGTACCCGCTCGCCGTGATCGCTACATCGCTGACCGGAGTCTGCCAAGGTCCTACGAATTGGTCGCGCACGGTCAGTCCGCCGACCGTTCTGTCGCCAATGTGAATGAGAAACGTTTTATTAGCGACCGCAGGAAAGCGCAGCACTCGATAAATCGCTTCTTCAAGTTCAATTCCCGACAAATCCAGCGGCGCGGATGGACGACTGAGCCGAGTTACATTGCGCGTCATCCGCGGTGCTTTGCCCAGCAACATTTCCATTGGCATGTCGACAGGCCGATTGTCGAACTCGACATCATTAACGACCAGCTGCTCATCCTTGGTCAGGACGCCGATGACCGCATGCGGACAATTTTCCCGCGCACAAAGCTCGCCGAATTCTTTGGTCCTGTCGCTGGCTACGATCAGGACATAGCGCTCTTGGGCCTCGTTACACCATATGCCCATGGGTGACATGCCCGGTTCGGCGTTTGGAATGTTGCGTAGTTCCACGACCGCGCCATGCTTGCTGTGATCGACTGCTTCAGGAACGGCATTCGACAACCCGCCGGCACCAACATCATGAATAAGCAGTATCGGATTGTCGTCCCCCATCGCCCAGCAACGATCAATCACCTCCTGTGCGCGGCGCTCCATTTCCGGGTTGCCGCGTTGCACCGACGCGAAATCGAGATCCTCGGAGCTTGCGCCACTTGCCAGGCTGGACGCCGCGCCGCCACCCAGCCCAATCAGCATGGCTGGCCCACCGAGTACGATAATGTTCGCTCCGACGGGTACGTCGATTTTTGATGCATGCCCGGCACGAACGTTGCCGACGCCGCCGGCGATCATTATCGGTTTGTGATAGCCGCGAATTTCATTGTCGGGCAAACCCGGAAGCCTGGCCTCAAAGCTGCGGAAATAGCCGAGCAGATTTGGCCGACCAAACTCATTATTGAAAGCGGCGCCTCCTATGGGCCCCTCCAGCATGATCTGCAACGGTGTGGCCATTCGGTCAGGGTGCGGAAAATCGATTTCCCAGGGCTGAGCGTAATCCGGGATGCGCAGGTGCGACACTGTGAAACCAGTTAATCCGGCTTTCGGTTTGGCACCAAGCCCGGTCGCCCCTTCATCGCGAATCTCCCCTCCGGAGCCCGTTGCCGCACCCGGAAAGGGAGAAATTGCGGTAGGGTGATTATGCGTTTCAACCTTCATGAGGATGTGGATAGGTTCATCCTCATAGGTAAACAGGCGCTCCGTGGCATTGGGCATCAGGCGATGTCCCTGCCACCCCGCTATCACAGCGGCATTGTCGGAATACGCGGATAACACGCCGTCGGGGCTTGCAGCCGTGGTGCTGCGAATCATGTCGAATAGCTGTTCTGACCGGGATTCGCCGTCGATGATCCAGTCCGCGTTGAAGATCTTATGGCGGCAATGTTCGGAGTTCGCCTGTGCGAACATCATCAACTCCACGTCAGTGGGATTCCTCTCGAGCGCGGCAAAGTTGGCCGACAGGTACTCGATTTCGTCCGCGGACAGCGCCAACCCCAGCTCAATGTTTGCCCGCGCCAATGCGTGTATACCCTCGGCCAGCAAGGGCACTTCAATCAGGCGCGCCGGCTCACGAAGCGCGAATAACAAGGCTGCGTCCTCACTATGCATGAACTGACATTCAGTCATGCGGTCGTGAAGAGTCGCGCCCACTATTCGTAACGACGGCTCATCCAGAGTTTCACTGCACGTCAACGCATAGCAAACGCCTCGTTCGATTCGATCGACGCCAGCAAGATCGCAGGCCAGCGCAATTTCGGTCGCTTTACTGGACCAGGGTGAAATGGTGCCCGGGCGCGGTGCGATGTAGATGAGCTGCGCATCACTCGCAAAGGAGCGCACTGGTTCGCCGGACAGTAATAATGCATCCACTTTGGCGCGTACGCCTGGCGAAACAGCCCCGTGAGAACTGACAAAATAGGTAAAGCGGGCATCAAGGCTCAGAACGCGTGCGTCCCGGCGGCGGAGTTCTTCGAGATGCCTCTGCAGGCGGAATCCGGATAATGCGGACTGGCCCGCCAGTTCACTGAATGATCGTGGGATCTCTGCCGGCAGGTCAGACGCTGGTATGGACAAGCTGTTTCCTGATCTGGAATCTGGTCGCGTAACGAGGGGGTTCGGGTGACCGCGATGATACCGAAGCCACCTGCGACCGACCAGCAATATTCACGCGAATCCGGGCGGCGAATTACCTCAGGACTTATTGCCCTCGCCCGGCGTATAAAGTGGCATAGGAAACTGCGCGACGTTACCGCCCTCGACCTTTGAAATCTTGCTTGTGCCCTGTTTGTCCACTTCGTCGATCCGGACAATGGAATGCATCGGCAGATAAGTCCGCTTGACCCCTTTGAATTCAGCCTTGATTTTCTCCTCGGACGGATCCAGCACGACCGTGCTGCGCTCGCCGAAAATCAGTTCTTCGACCTCGACAAAGCCGAACATTGCGCCATGTCCGACTTCGCTGGCATAGATTTCGTAAATCTGGCCCTGATTCATGAATATGACTTTGAATATGGTTTTTTCTGCCATGCCTGTCCGCTTCAGATCGAATTCGACCGCCAAAAAAGGGCGGCCAGTGTACCCAAAAAACCGGCCCGTTACCGGCCGTATTCGGGCCGACCTGAATCTGCCGTATTTGGTCATAATCTTTCAGTACGCCCAGAAGCGTGGCCAGGAGCACATTGATTTATGTGAACTAATAGGCAGCGGAAGCCGTTGAAAATACGGCAATATCTGTTGCTAGACCGGGCGCACGGGCGACGCCAGCGAATAGATTGAACGAGAGTTTGCATGCCGTTACAAATTGAAATTGTAAGTGAACATCAGGAAATGCTCGGCGACGACCACGTGCGCGTTTTCCGTGAAGGCGGCGGCACGATTGGCCGCTCACTTGAGAGCGACTGGATCCTGCCCGACCCTGATCGATATATATCCAGCAGACACGCCACCATCGATTTCCAGAGCGGCGCCTACTACCTGGCCGATATCAGCACCAATGGCGTCTACGTCAACAACGAAAACAAGCCGCTAGGCAAAGGCAATCCCAGGCGGCTTTTCCACGGCGACAGATTGCGCATGGGCGATTTCGAGTTTCACGTTTCACTCGATGAGGGTGAAGGACTGGAAATGCCGCCACCGGAACCGATGACTGTCGTGCCGGATCATATCGAGCAGCTGGTCGATGAAGATTCCCTGAAAAGCGGCATTCAGCTACTCGACGAAGAAGCCATCACCGGCGACGCAGATTTCCAGGCAGCCCTGTTCGGCGGAGCAAGCAAAGCGCAGACGGCTGCTGCCAGGCAAGCACAAGTGGATATCCAGGAAAACCCGTTCGCACCGCCGCCACCTAAAGAACAGCAGGCGATTGCTGACGCAGCAACGTTGCTGGATTCCTTCATGGATGGTCTGGGTATAGACCGTGCCGACATTCATCCGTCCACCGATCCACACCAGGTGTTGGAAAATGCCGGCAGGGTGCTCAAGGAGTTCGTAGACGGCACAGCCGATCTGCTTGTTAGTCGAACGGCGCTCAAGAGCATGTTTCGGCTCGACCAGACTACCGTGCTGCCACGTCACAACAATCCGCTAAAGCTGTCAGAAAATACCCGTGATTCCATGATGCAGCTGCTGGTCGGCAAGGAAGGTGAGTATCTCGGGCCGGTCGATGCCGTGCGGGAAGTCTGCCGTGATCTCAAGTATCACCACGACGCCGTCCTGGAGGCCATGATTACGGCCTACCAGGAATTCGCAGACCGCTTCGATCCGGACGAATTGCAGCAAAACTTTGATCGCACCCTGGATGGCAAACCGTTGTTCAAGAAAATGAACCAGGTCAAATACTGGCAGCTTTACTGCGACCTTTACCCGATCATGACGCAATCCGGCTCAGGTAAATTCCCACACCAGTTCAGCGAAGAATTCGTCCGCGCATACGAAAAGAATGTCGCCGATTTCAAGCGCACGGAGCGCAAGCGCCAGCCGCCCCCTGTGCGCAAGCTGCAAGGAGCGCCGCTTGCGTCTAACAACGTAGAGGCAGAACTCGTCGATCAGACTGACGAAGCGGGCTACGCCGACCAGTTCTGAGGATGGTCCCGACGACCATGGTCTTGCCTGCATAGTTGCAATTCTTAGGATTATTAACGTCCTAACAACTTTTTTTCCTGTTGATTCTTATCCTGCTGGTCGGTTGCTATCGGTTCATCCGCTTCGCGACGAGATCGTCGACCACGCCCGGGTCCGCCAGCGTCGACGTGTCGCCGAGATTTTCGAATTCATTCTCGGCTACCTTGCGTAAAATCCGCCGCATTATTTTTCCTGAACGCGTCTTTGGCAAACCCGGTGCCCACTGGATGAAATCCGGGGTTGCGATCGGCCCGATTTCCTTTCGTACCCACTGGCGCAACTCGGCCAACAGTTCGTCGCTGGCCTCCACGCCGTCCATGAGCGTGACATAGGCATAGATACCCTGACCTTTGATCTCATGGGGACAGCCCACGACCGCCGCTTCGGCCACGTACTTGTGGGCGACCAGCGCACTTTCGACCTCAGCAGTACCCATGCGATGACCGGAGACATTGAGAACATCATCCACTCGGCCGGTGATCCAGAAATAGCCGTCTTCATCACGTCGGACGCCGTCGCCGGTAAAATAGCAGCCGTCGAAGGCAGAGAAATAGGTATCGACAAAACGCTGATGGTCGCCGTAAACCGTGCGCATCTGGCCGGGCCAGCTGTCTGTGATGACGAGCATGCCTTCTGCAACGCCAGTGAGAATATTGCCATCATTGTCGACCACCTCGGGCTGCACGCCGAACAGCGGTTTAGTCGCCGAACCCGGTTTCAGGTCGGTTGCGCCCGGCAGCGGGCTAATGAGAATACCGCCTGTTTCCGTTTGCCACCAGGTATCAACTATGGGGCAGCGCCCGTCGCCGACGACATGGTAATACCACTCCCAGGCCTCGGGATTGATAGGCTCGCCGACCGAACCCAAGAGGCGCAAACTCTGCCGGGACGTTCTCCTGACCGGCTCATCACCCTCGCGCATCAGTGCGCGAATCGCTGTCGGGGCGGTATAGCAAATGTTTACCTGGTGTTTGTCACAGACTTCCCAGAAGCGTGACGCGGACGGATAGTTTGGAACGCCCTCGAACATCAGCGTCGTCGCACCGTTGGCGAGCGGTCCGTAGACGATATAGGTGTGCCCGGTCACCCACCCTACATCTGCGGTACACCAATAAATGTCGCCGGGATGATAGTCGAATACCAGCTCATGGGTGAGCGCGGCATACACCATATAACCGCCGGTGGTATGCAATACGCCCTTTGGTTTGCCCGTCGAACCCGACGTGTAAAGAATAAACAACGGATCCTCTGCGCCCATTTCCTCGCATGGACAGTCCGCACCGACCGTTGCCTCCAGGTCATGGAGCCACGCGTCTCGCCCGTCCGTCCAGTCGATATCGGCGCCCGTATTTTTGACCACGAGCACGCTCTTGAGAGTCGTGACGAGCGGATTCTCCGCCGCGCGATCCACGTTGTCCTTTAACGGCACTGCCTTGGCGCCGCGAACCCCCTGGTCGGCAGTGATAACGATGTTCGATTCACAGTCGTGAATACGTCCTGCCAATGCGTCAGGAGAGAATCCACCAAAGACGACGGAATGAACTGCGCCGATTCTCGCGCAGGCAAGAATGGCGACTGCCGCCTCCGGGATCATCGGCAGGTAGATCGTTATGCGGTCCCCTTTTCCTGCCCCAAGGGTCTTAAGTACATTTGCAAACCGGCAAACGCGTTCATGCAGTTCCCGGTAGGTGATTGACAGGTCAACCGCAGGGTCGTCGCCTTCCCAGATGATGGCGACATCGTCCCCTTTTGTCTCGAGATGCCGGTCGACGCAGTTGTAGCACGCATTGAGTGTACCGTCCTCGAACCAGCGAATATGCAAATCATCTTTCGCGAAGGAAACATCCTTAATCTTGGTGAACGGTTTGATCCAATCGATACGCTGAGCCTGCTCCGCCCAAAATCCTTCGTTGTCGTCCACGGACCGCCGGTACATTTGCTCATATTCTTTTGCGTTCACCAGCGGGTTTCGTTCTGCGTCGGCGGGTACTTTGTAGAGTTTCGTCATCAGGATTCCCTGTCAATACGTGCTGCTCGTTCCAGAATTCGTTCTGCCTGAAGCAGGTGCGGTCGATCGATCATTTCTCCGTCCATGCCTAATGCACCGGCCCCGGGATTGTCGGTAAACATTTTTACAATCTTCCTCGCTCGCGTAATTTCAGTCGCGGTTGGCAGGAACGCCAAGTTGATGACGGCAACCTGGTCGGGATGGATCGCCAGCATGCCCGCGAACCCGTCGCGACGTGCAACTGCAGCATATTGTGCCAGTCCATCAAGGTCCCGAAAATCGGTATAGACCGTTTCGATTGCCGGAACGTCGGACGCGGCCGCAGCATAAAGTGTCAATGAACGCGCCAACTCGTAAGGCGGCAGCCAGTTGCCGTCCGCACCTTTATTCGCCAGTGCGCCGACGGCGGCGCTCAGATCTTCCGCACCCCACGCCAGTCCGGCCAGGCGCGGCGTGGCGGCCGCGTACTCGTGTAAATGAAACATCGCGATGGGGCATTCAGTGACAATTGGCAATAACTCGGTGCTGCCCGGCTCAATATCGTGCTCCTGCTCCAACACATCAACGAGCATGGACAACTGGTTTACGTCTCTGGCACCTTCAGGTTTAGGCAAAACAATACCGCTGGGCTGCGACGGCATGACAGATCGCAGATCCTCGAGGGCATCAACAGAATTCAGCGCATTGATGCGCACCCAGACAGCTGCGGTGTGCTCCTGTGACAGAAACTCACGCACCCGCTCGCGTGCGGCGGGTCGTGCCGCTGGCTGCACGGAGTCCTCGAGATCGATGATCAGTGCGTCGGCACCAACCTGGTCCGCCTTGGCAAGTTTCTGCTGGCTGTCTCCGGGGACGAATAAAAAACTGCGACTCATGCAGGTCGTCGCATCATCAGCGCCGATCGTTTGCATTCACCGACCAGGACGTCGTTCTGGTTGTAAGCTCGATGCGCGAATATGACAATACCGTTGTCGGGTCGGGACTTGCTGTCCCTGACGTCGAGCACCTCGCTTTCGATTCGAATCGTATCGCCGTGAAATAACGGGTGCGGGAATCGGACCTCATCCCAGCCCAGGTTGGCCACGGTCGTGCCAACCGTTGTATCGCCGACCGAGATTCCCACCATGAAGCCCAGCGTCAGGCAGCTGTTGACGATCGGCCTGCCGAATTCACTTTTTTTCATGTACTCGGCATCGAGGTGCAATGGAGCGGGATTGTGCGTTAGCGCGCTGAACCAGACATTGTCCGCCTCCGTTATCGTACGCCTGATGCCGTGCCTGAATGTTTGCCCGACCTCGAATTCTTCGAAGTAGTGTCCCGCCATCGGTCGCACCTTTTAACCCAACAGTGCTGCATGATAGAAAAACGCTCGCCCTGTCACCAGAGCGAGCGTTCCAGATTCGCCATCTCCCCTGCTGAATCAGGCGGCAGGGAGCGCGTCCACGAATTCCTGCATTCGTTGGCGAGCCGCCGCATCGGGCAGGTCGCCGTAAGCAGCGCCAATATTGTCGAGCATGTTTTTCGGCTTGCTCGTAGCGCCGGTCACGCAGGTCACTGCGGGATGTGCGGCCACATACTTGATGAAGAACTGTCCCCATGAATTTGCGCCAAACTCCTGTGCCCACGCAGGAACATCGATGCCGCGAACGCGCGACCACAGTCTTGTGCGACCGAACGGAACGTAAGCCAGCACCGCAAGACCCAACTCCTGCGCCAGCGGCAGAATCATGTCGGCCGACTCGCGATTATCGACCGCGTAGTCAACACCGATGAAATCAACGGGTTCCTCGCGCATAACCCTGGCCAGATCCGGATAGCGATTGGCGCTGGTCGACGTCACACCAATATAGCGCACCCGCCCTTCTTCCCTGTATTCCTTCAGGATACCCATCTGGGTCGGAATATCGCCGAGATTGTGGACCTGGATGAGGTCAATCGGGTCCTTCCCAATGTAATCGAAGGAGCGTTCAATTTGTGCGCGGGCCGCGGCAGGATCAGCGCGACCGTCTCCGCCGCGTCTAACGACGTTGACCTTTGTTGCCCAGAAAACACGATCCTTCAGCCCCATATCCTGAACGATTTTCCCGGCAACTTCTTCGGACGCACCGTATCCGGGTGCCGTATCAAAGACAGAACCGCCATTGTCCACCAGGGTTTCAAAGACGCCGCGCAGAGCAGTGTAATCTTCGCTTTGCGCCACGGTGCGAAACGTTGCTGAACTTCCCAGTCCAACAATCGGCAATTCTTCGCCGGTTTTGGGAATTGCCCGCTTGATGATATCGCCTGTTTCCAGCGCATGTAGCAAGCCTGCAGGCAGCGTTGCAGCTGTGCTTGCAAGCGCGGAATATTTTAGACAGTCACGTCGCGTCAGCATGATATTTCTCCTTCGAACAGGGTCGGTTGTGCTCGCATTATTCGCCTACTGAGTGTCATCGACCCGCGGCCAGAGCGCAAGTTCCTCGGGCCAACAAATCGTCAAGAATTGTCGTCGTCGACAAGTCTCCACTGGGAAACAAATTAATGCGCACGAGCGGTGCTTTCAGGCAAATCTTTCCGCCATGATAATCCGGCATTTCTGCGCAGATTCAGCCAAAGTTTTGCGCCGGAACTGCCGGGAACGAAATTTCTTGTTGTTTGGCGACACCATTATTTCGAGTCAACATAACGTTGTCAGCCAGGGCGGCGGCACGACGGCCGCTGGGGTGAGCCGCAATCTCCTGTGGCTGATCAGGGAGTTAGGGGCCGAAGCTAAATGAGGTCTAAATTGCACACATTGCTACTCGAATTCCAGCCGGACAGACCCGTGACTGAAGCCCGAAATCACTCGTGAAACTGACGCTGAAATTGGTAGCGAGTTGTTGTAACGTTATGGCTTCCGCTGGGGCTAAAACTCATAACTAACTGATAAATCAGACTATCCTGCGGATAACGCCTGCGCCAGAGAGCGACTGCCGTGAATTTACGGGTCGGATACTGGTCGAATTACATGAACGGTTCGGTCGCGAACCACCACTGCGCTTTCGGAGAGCTGGATGTTGCGTTTGTTGATGGTCGCATTCCTGGCAGTAATGATGAGCACCTGTTCATCATCGCCTTCGATGCTCGAGCAGATCATCGAACAAGGGGAGCTGCGCGTGGTCACGCGAGACACGCCGACGTCATATTTCGTCGGACCCGATGGCCCGGCGGGACCTGAATATGACCTGGTAAGCGGCTTTGCCGAGGCACTGGGCGTCAGCCTGGTGATCGAGACGGTCGACAGCGTGTCTGAAATACTGCCCTACCTTGCTGAGGGCAGAGCGCATATGGCTGCTGCAGGTTTATCCATTACCGATTCGCGTCGCGAAGTGCTGGACTTCGGTCACCCATATTACGCTGTGGATATGCACCTGATCTACAAACTTGGCACGGGCAAGCCGCGCTCCATTCCGGAAGTGATTGGGCGCTCCATCGAGGTTGTTGCCGGCAGCAGTCACTCGGACATGATCAGGTCGTTAAGCCGGGTCTACCCGGACCTTGAGTGGTCGGAGAACGATACTGATGAGGTCGCCGATCTTCTGACCAAGGTCGCCCTGGGAGAGGTCGATTTCACGATCGCTGACAGCACCGAATTCAATATCCAACGGCATTTTTACCCGGACCTGCGGGTCGCCCTCGATCTGAAGATCAACGATCCGATTGCGTGGGCGTTTATCAAGACCGGCGATCAAAGCCTGCTCGCACGCGCCGATGACTACCTCATCAACAGCGATCGCAGCGGCTTCCTGGCGCAGGTCAATGACCGCTATTTCGGCCATACGGAGAAATTTGACTACGTTGGCACCCGCGCATTCATACGACATTTCGAATCGCGGCTGCCGCGCTATCGACCGCTGTTTGAAGAAGCCGGAAAAACCTGGGATGTCGATTGGCGCCTGCTGGCCGCCCTCGGCTACCAGGAGTCACACTGGCGCTCACATGCCGTGTCTCCAACGGGAGTGCGCGGCATCATGATGCTGACCAAAGCAACTGCTGACTACCTCGACATCGAAGACAGGATGGATCCGGCAACCAGTATCGCCGGCGGCGGGCGTTTTTACGCGCGGCAAACCGAGCGCATACCGGACAGCGTCACCGAGCCTGATCGAACCTGGATGGCGCTCGCCGCCTATAATGTAGGTTTTAACCACATCAAGGATGCTCGCCAAATCGTCGAGTGGCAGGGAGGCGATCCTGACAAGTGGGTTGACCTGAGCAAAGCACTGCCGCTGCTGGCGCAGCGCAAGTGGTACACGCGAGTTCCTTACGGCTATGCGCGTGGTTGGGAGCCGGTTTTATACGTTAACAACATTCGCGCCTACTACAACATCATTCGGTGGCTGACTGAAAATGAAGATACCGCACCTGAAAGTTCCGGCGACGACGCAGGCGACGATCCCAAACTGATTGCGCTAAAGTCCAAGACGAAGTCTAACGCCGAGTTAACTACGCTCGACGGGATCTGAAAAAGTCTTGCAGCACCGCACTGCACTGCGTTTCCAGCAGGCCGCCATTGACCTCAAGCCGGTGATTGAAACTTCGATTGTCGCTTAAATCCACCACGGATCCTGCAGCGCCCGCCTTCTGGTCATAGGCCCCAAAGACCAAACGAGACAGCCGCGCGTTAAGCATGGCGCCCACACACATGGCACAGGGTTCCAGCGTTACGTAGATCGTTGTGTTCAGTAACCGGTAGTTCTTTACCGCCGCCGCTGCTGCCCTGATCGCCATGACCTCAGCGTGAGCGGTAGGATCATTGTCCTGTATGGGTCGATTCAGACCGCGACCGATGATTGCGCCGTTGTGTACCAGTACAGCACCCACCGGAACTTCGCCAACCGACGCTGCTACTGTAGCCTCGGCAAGCGCTGCCCGCATGAATGCTTCGTCGTCGGGACTCCAGCTCATATCTATTCCAATGGCAGCCGCATGCGGATAGCGCCAGCGCGCGCAGAGAGCCGAGTAACGGACCCTTCCGAGTAGCCTGTAATACCGTCGCTATTCATGCTCATCAATCTTGATTTTGAACGTGCTTAGCAGGCTCAGAACATCCGGGAGACTGAAAACGGCACCCTCGACAGAATTTTCCAATGGGTCGATATAGTAGTTTGTTGCGGCGCTGAAATTGCAGTGATCGAGCCTGGTCGAGCTGAACCTTGCTTGCTTCAGATCCGTACCATGGAAATCCGCATGTGCGAGATCGCAGTCCGAAAAATCAACATCGTGTGCTTTACAGTTGCTGATAATAAGATCCGGCAATTTTAAGGAATGAAACACGGAGAAACTGACATCACATGCATGGAATGAAACGGGCGCGCACAGTGCAACGCTGGTCCAGCTCGCCGACGTCCAGTTGACGCCGGTAATCTTGCAATTCCTGAAATGCGTTTCCAGAAACCGCGTCCCGTCAAGTTTTACAACGTTGAGATTCGTGTCCTTAAATTCACAATCGACGAATTTACATTGAACAAGTGTCGATCCCGAGAAGTCACAGCTCAGGAACTTGCAAAACTCGAAGGTGCTCGACCGAATTTCCTTCCCGTCAACGGCCAGCTCGTCAAAGATACTCTCCTCAAAGAATGAGCTGTCCTCTATTTTCATTCCCATTCAATGGTGGCGGGTGGCTTGCCGGAAATGTCGTAGGTCACGCGGGAAATTCCGTCTACTTCATTGATGATTCTCAGTGACACCAGTTCCAGGAAATCGTACGGCAATCTGGCCCAACGGGCCGTCATGAAGTCGATGGTTTCGACTGCGCGCAGCGCAATGACAAAGTCATAGCGACGTCCGTCGCCCATGACACCAACCGAACGAACCGGCAGGAATACGGCAAACGCCTGGCTCGTTTTATCGTAGAGGTCATGCCTGCGCAACTCGTCGATAAAAATATCGTCGGCCAGTTGCAGAAGCCGCGCAAACTCGGGCTTGACCTCGCCGAGTATTCTGACGCCGAGACCCGGACCCGGAAATGGATGCCGATAGACCATTTCTCTTGGCAGCCCGAGCTCCAGACCGATTTTTCGTACCTCATCTTTGAAGAGCTCTCGTAGCGGCTCAACGAGCTTCATTCGCATTTTTTCCGGCAATCCGCCGACATTGTGGTGTGACTTGATCACATGCGCTTTGCCGGTTTTAGCACCCGCTGACTCTATAACGTCGGGATAAATTGTTCCCTGGGCCAGCCATTCAATGCCTTCGAGCTTGTGCGCCTCCTCGTCGAATACCTCAATGAACTGGCCGCCGATGACTTTTCGTTTTTCTTCCGGGTCATGCACATTCTGCAATGCAGTAAAGAAACGATCGGCCGCGTTAACACGTATGACCTTGATGTGCATATGTTCTGCGAAAGTGGCCATCACCTGGTCGCCTTCGTTATGCCGCAGCAGGCCGTGATCAACGAACACGCAGGTCAACTGATCGCCAATTGCTTCATGCAGCAGGGCGGCAACCACGGAAGAGTCGACGCCACCGGAAAGCCCGAGCAGCACCTGACCGTCTCCGACCGTTGCGCGTACATTCGCTATCGCGTCGGCGACAATGTTGTCGGCGGTCCAGTCGCCGGGGCAGCCGCATATATCCCTGACAAACCTGCTGATTATCGCCTCACCCTGTGGCGTGTGAGTCACCTCGGGATGGAACTGGACGCCGTAATACTTTCTGGTCGGATCCTCCATCGCTGCCAGCGGCAAAGTCGCACTTTCACCCGCAGCTACGAATCCGTCGGGCAGTGATGCAACGCTGTCCCCGTGACTCATCCAGACTTTGAGCATGCGCTGGTCAGAATCTGCATCAGCAAAGTCGTTTAAGCCGTCCAACAATTCTGAGGCGAGTGGCGAAATTTCCGCGTAGCCGAATTCGCGCTGATTTGATGATGCAACACTGCCGCCTAGTTGCGCCGCCATCGCCTGCATGCCATAGCAGATGCCCAGCACCGGAACGCCGAGTTCGAAAACCGCCTGCGCCACTCGCGGCGGGTCGTCGAGATTCACTGACTCGGGACCACCGGAGAGAATCACGCCAGAGGGTGCAAATGCGCGAATCGAGGCCTCGTCGGCATCCCATGGATAAATTTCCGAATACACGCCGCATTCTCGGACGCGGCGCGCGATCAGCTGTACGTATTGCCCACCGAAATCAAGGATAAGAACACGATGTGCATGAATATCGGTGCGCCCTGCGGCGGTATTTTCCAATGCCTGAGACATTCGCCTGAGAACCTTTGTGGACGATTAACTGTTGGTGCGGTAGTTGGGCGCTTCTTTGGTGATCGTTACATCATGCACATGACTCTCACGCATACCAGCGGTTGTGATCTTGACGAATTCTGGTCGCGTGCGCATTTCATTAATATTCTGACTGCCGGTGTATCCCATTGCCGCACGCACGCCGCCTATCAGCTGGTGGACGATTGCGACGACGGTTCCTTTGTAGGCCACCCGACCCTCAATTCCCTCAGGAACCAGCTTCTCCAGTTCTTCCGTCGTATCCTGAAAATACCGGTCAGAGGATCCGTGCCGCTGCCCCATGGCGCCGACAGAACCCATGCCGCGATAGGATTTATAAGACCGCCCCTGGTAGAGCTCTACCTCACCGGGAGATTCTTCGGTACCCGCGAACAGGCCACCGATCATGACGGAATATGCGCCCGCGACCAGGGCCTTCGCGATGTCCCCGGAATAGCGGATACCGCCGTCAGCGATGAGAGGGATGTCTTTCTTTGCCATCGCCTCGGCAACTTCTGCGACCGCGGAAATCTGCGGCACGCCAACTCCGGCGACAACCCGGGTTGTGCAAATTGACCCGGGGCCGATGCCAACCTTGACGCCGTCGGCACCCGCATTGACGAGCGCATCGGCTGCATCGGCAGTCACGATATTGCCTGCGATAAGCTGCAGGTCTGGATAGTCTTTCTTGATCCGGGCCACGCGGTCGACGACGCCCTTTGAAAATCCGTGCGAGGTATCGACAACGATAACGTCAACACCTGCATCGACCAGCGCGGCAACGCGCTCATCAGTATCGTAGCCTGTACCAACCGCTGCACCGACGCGCAGCGCACCGCGATCGTCCTTGCAAGCTCGCGGATATTCGCTTGCTTTTTGAAAGTCTTTTGCGGTGATCATCCCGTGAAGCTCATAGCCGTCTCCAACGACCAGCACTTTTTCGATGCGGTGTTTGTGCAGCAGAGACAGCACCTCTTCGTCAGCCGATCCCTCGCGTACGGTGACCAGTCGATCCTGCGGCGTCATGACCGTTGATACCGGCGCGTCGAGCTGAGTCTCGAAGCGCAGATCCCGGTGGGTCACGATGCCAATGGTTTCCCTGCCCTGCACGACCGGCACGCCGGATATGCCCATGGCCTTGGTCAGGTCCATGACCTCGCGAATAGTCATGTCGGGCGATACTGTAATCGGGTCACGCACGATGCCGCTTTCGAACTTCTTGACCTTCAATACTTCGCGGGCCTGGTACTCCGGCTGCATATTCTTGTGAATGATGCCGATTCCACCCTCCTGGGCCAGTGCAATAGCGAGCCGTGCCTCAGTCACTGTATCCATTGCCGCAGAGAGGATCGGCACGTTAAGGGTGATGCCGGTGGTAAGCCGCGTACTTAAATCGACCTCGCGAGGTAATACCTCCGAATAAGCCGGTTGCAACAGTACGTCATCAAATGTAAGCGCTTCCTTTGCGATCCGCATGCGTGTTACCTGTCCCGGTAGGGTAAAACGGTCAATTGTACGCAACCCGGATTTGCCGGTAAACGCCGACTCATCAAATAGGCGCTGGAATTGGCCTGAATATTTGCCATCCAAGCGCTAATTCGGCGTCGTATACTGCCTTTATGAACCCTGGTGCGAAGAATTTTGAGATGCGGGCGATTTCTGTGTCGGAGCTCAATCGGCAGGCTAAGGCACTGCTCGAAGGCGGCATTGCACGCGTCTGGGTTGAGGGAGAGGTTTCAAACCTGTCCCGACCAGCATCCGGCCATGTCTATTTGAGTCTGAAAGATGCAGCGGCGCAGGTCAGTTGCGCCTGGTTTCGGCAGCGCCAGCGCGGGCCGACCAACAATCTTAAGAATGGCGACCAGGTGCTGGTATTCGGCAAGGTCAGTATCTACGAAGCGCGCGGCAATTATCAGATGATCATTGAGCAACTGGAGCCGGCCGGGGAAGGCGAATTACGCGCCAGGTTTGAGGCGTTGAAGAAGCAGCTGGCGGCAGACGGCCTGTTTGACGAAGCAGCCAAAAAGCCGATCCCCAAGCTTCCTGAACGTGTCGGCGTCATCACATCGCCCTCCGGTGCGGCCATACGGGATGTTCTCACCATACTGAGGCGACGCTTTCCCGCCATACCTGTCATCGTCTATCCCGCCGCCGTGCAGGGTGTCGCGGCCAAGGCGCAGATCGTTGATGCTATTCAGACGGCCGCGCGCCGGAACGAATGTGATGTGCTGATCGTCACACGAGGCGGCGGCTCGCTCGAGGACATGTGGCCGTTTAACGAAGCAGAGGTTGCACACGCGATTTTTGCCTGCCCGATTCCGATCGTGAGTGGCGTGGGTCATGAGATCGACTTCACCATCGCTGATTTTGTCGCGGACGTGCGAGCACCGACGCCGTCCGGCGCAGCAGAGTTCGTCGTTCCCGACCAGGCCGATTGGCGCGAGCGGCTGGAGGCGCTGTCAGCACGGATTGTCAATTCCGGCCGGCGTCACCTGGAAGATCGATTTCAGGCCGTCGACTGGTTGAGCAAGCGCCTGTCACAGGCAAGCCCTGCAGCGACGGTTGCCCGGCAGCGCGACTGGCTTTTGAATCTCCGGCAGGTCCTGTTCGGCGCCATGCGCACGGACCTTGCCAAACGTATGCATGGATTGGGCAGGACACAAGCGAGATTAATGCAATGCTCGCCCGCGCTCGTTGTGCAACGCCATCTTAATAATCTTCAATCACTGCAACAGCGGCTTTTGGTCGCCGGGCACCGGAACCTGGAAGTACCGCAGCAACGACTGCAGCTGGCTGTCCGGGCACTGCATTCCGTCAGCCCGCTGGCGACACTGCAGCGTGGTTATGCAATCGTGACTGATGCGAATTCCGGCGACATCCTGACGACGGCAAAGTCGGCGCCAACCGGCCACCTGATTCACGCGCGCCTGGCCCGTGGCACGCTGCATGCTACGGTTACTGGATCTACTGATGAAGACGACGATAATGCATAGATTAAGCTGCCTGTTGCTATTCTGGCTGAGCTGCACAACCGGCTGGGCGGCACCAGCACATTCTCCCTGGCCTGGCGGTATAGGGGTCATCCGGATTGCTGGCGATGCACCACCAATGGTCACCGCAAACAACAAGCCCGCGCTGGTATATCGCGATACAGACGGCTGGGTCGCTCTCATCGGGATACCACTTGATCATGACCACACGTTGCCGCTGACAGTGCGGGTCACCCGCCCGGCGGCGCAGGAAGAAGTGATGACGGTCAAGCTGGACGCAGCGAATTATCGGGTGCAGCGACTGAATGTCGATCGCAAGTACGTTGAACCCGACCAGGAATCATTAGACCGCATATTTGCAGAAAGAAAAGTGATCGATGCAGCTCTGAACAACTGGCGCGCGCAGGAATTGCATGACGTGGTGCTCAAGCCGCCGGTGCCCGGCGCGCGCAGTTCGAGTTTCGGCTCGCGCCGTATTTTCAATGATCAGCCGCGCTCGCCGCATAAAGGCATGGACTTAACGGCAGTATCGGGCACGCCGATACTGGCACCACTGGATGCTGTTGTCAGTGCAACCGGCCACTATTATTTCAATGGCAATACGGTAATTCTTGATCATGGACAGGGCTACGTCAGCCTGTATTGCCACCTGAGCAAAATCGAAGTCGAAAAAGGCCAGCGCGTCGCGGCAGGCGATTTGTTGGGCGAAGTAGGCGCAACCGGCCGCGTAACCGGTGCGCATTTGCATTTCGCAACGTACCTCAATGGAACGGCTGTTGATCCCGCGATATTGCTGGAGCCCTGACGCGCTCAGGCAAAAAAACGGCTGATGACGGGCCGGAATGCATCCATTTCGACGAGAAACGAATCGTGCCCCTTAATGCAGTCGAGTTCGACGAATTCGACGTCCGCTACAGCGGCGCGCAGCCCCTCTGCCAGTTCGCGCTGCTGTCGTATTGGAAACAGCAAATCCGTCGTAACGCCGATCACCATGGCCCGCTCCAGGGAAAGCCTGCTAATGCCTGCCGCAACAGAGCCGCCGTGCTCAGCTAGATCAAATAAATCCGATGCGCGTGAGAGATAGAGATAGCAATTGGCGTCAAACTGCCCGGTGAAGCGGTTCGCATGATTCTCAAGGTAACTCTCAACCGCAAAATCGCCGAAAAACATTTCATCGGAATGCATTTCGAGGGAAATTCTCTCACGTCCGAAACGCTGCTCCCATTCGCGTGGCGACCGATAGGTCATCATTCCAAGCTTCCTGGCAAGTCGTTGACCAGTGACCGGAGGCGCATCGGTAGTGTAGTTTCCATTAGCCCACATCGGATCCTTGACGATCATCTCCCGTTGCAGTGACCGGATTGCAATGGAGAATGGCAATGCGCGCGCTGCCGAAGATATCGAGATCATCCGGCCACCAAGCTCCGGATGCCGCACGCAAAATGCAAGGGCTGTCATGCCACCCATGGAGCAACCGATCGTCGTATGTATACGTTCCAGCCCCAGCTGCCTGACGACCTCGAACCCACCTTCCGCAACATCCTCCAGGCTGAGCGTCGGGAATGTCAGTCGATAAGGTTCGCCCGTATCGGCGTTAACCGAAGCCGGCCCTGTCGAGCCAAAGCAGCTACCGAGCGAGTTGATGCAGATGACGAAAAAGCGATCGGTATCCAGGGGCAGGCCGGATCCGATCATGTCTTCCCACCAGCCCGCCGACGGATTTTTCGGAGATGAAGCTGCGTGCGCGGACGGTGACAAACCGGTAAATATAATAATGGCGTTGTCGCCTTTGCCCTGCAATGTGCCCCAGGTCTCAAAGGCGATCGTAGGTGCGACCAGTGTGCCACCACGATGCATGGTCAGTTCGCCACTGAATTGAATTGTCTTGCTCGGTATTTGCATCGTCATCTTGCCATTTCGTTACCAGCGACCGAAGCTATTGCTACCCGCGCTGAGCCAATCTTGCCAGCACCGGCACTTACTTTTTAACCTTTTTCATCAATCGTTGCCGCTTCCGTTCCTGCCGTGGCGTCAGCTTGTTGCGCCGGCCCTTGTAAGGGTTCTTGCTGCTTTTGAACGCGAGTCTTACGGGCGTGCCCTTCAGGCGAAACGCTTTGCGAAAGCGATTGATCAGGTAGCGGCGATACGCCTCTGGCAATCGTTCGGTCTGGTTACCGTGAATAACGATAACCGGTGGATTTCTGCCGCCCTGGTGAGCATAGCGGAGCTTGATGCGTCGTCCACGAACCATCGGCGGCGCGTGAGCCACCACGGCTGCTTCCAGTTCCCTGGTCAGTTCTGTTGTGGACATATCGCGGGTTGCCGCACTGTAGGCACGATTGACTGCGGGCAACAGGTCACCAACAGCTGTCCCGTGCAGCGCCGAGATAGTCATGCGCTCAGCAAAATCCAGGAATGGCAATTTACGCTCGAGGTCGACCTTGAGTTGCCGCCGCTGATCATGACTGAGCCCGTCCCATTTGTTCGCGACCACAACCAGCGCCCGTCCCCGTTCAACCGCCAGGCCAATCAAACTGACGTCCTGGTCCGTCACGCCTTCACTGGCATCCAGCACCGGAATCACAACCTGCGCCCGTTCCATCGCCTGCAGCGCTTTTACGATGCTGAATTTTTCGACCGTTTCGTGCACCCTGGATTTTCGCCGTACGCCAGCCGTATCGATCAGCACGTAGTTCTGGTCATCACGTTCGAACGGCACCGATACGCTGTCGCGAGTCGTTCCCGGCTGATCAAAGACGACCAGACGCTCCTCGCCGATGAGGCGATTGATCAAGGTCGACTTGCCCACATTGGGCCGGCCTATCACAGCAATACCAAGCGGCCTGTCCACAGAATCGGCATCGTCGGCCTCGACTGCATGCGCCTCGGCCTGTTCGAGAAATGGCGCCAGCACCTCGTCCATAAGGCTGGCTATCCGGTCGCCATGTGCTGCAGAAATTGCCACGGGGTCACCGAGCCCGAGTGCGTGAAACTCACCCGAGGCGATATCCTGATCGAGGCCTTCCGCTTTATTGACGGCCAGCCAGGGGCGCTGGGAATGCTTGCGTGCCAGTGCAGCTACGTGTTCATCTGCGGCTGTAAGGCCACTGCGCCCGTCCACCATCACAATGGCGACGTCTGCCTCCTTCAAGGCACGCACGGTCTGCTCAACCATCAATTCTTCGATGCCCTCCTCGCCACCCGCTACGCCGCCGGTATCGATAACGATATAGGGAATCGGCCCGAGCTTGCCGTAACCGTATTGCCTGTCGCGAGTCAGCCCGGGATAGTCGGCCACGATTGCATCTCGAGAGCGAGTGAGACGATTGAACAACGTCGATTTACCGACGTTGGGTCGTCCGAGAAGTGCGATGACGGGAAGCATGACTGGAAAACACCATAGCGCAAGGCTGTCGCTGCGTCAGGTTTCCTCTTCAACAGTGTCCGTGTCTTCCGTCGCTTCAGGCTTGCGCTCGGGCGTTCGGACGGTGAATGCCGCCAGTGCGCCTGACTCACTTTGCACATACAGCTTGTCGCCCATTACCAGCGGCACGCCGGATATCATGCCTTTGCCGACGCGCTCACGAGCGAGCGGGCGGCCATCGCCAGTGGAAAAGAAGTGCACGTATCCTTCGAAGTCGCCAACGACCACCGCAGAGCCGAACACAACCGGTGCGGTGGGTTCGCGATTAAGCAGCCCGTCCTGTCGCCAGACGTCGCTACCGTTCTGGCGCAGCAGTGCAATTAGCTCGCCGTGATCACCGACCGCATAGATATTGTTCCAGTCAGCAGTGAGACCGACGTGGGTCGAGATCTCGCGATCCCACAGTAACTCACCCGACTCAGCGGCGATGGATGCGATGCGACCGTTATAACCTGAGGCGTAGATGTCCTGTCCGACAGCGGCCATCGAACCATCGATATCGGCGAGCCTGTCGAGGTCGGAACGACCCGCCGGAGGCGTCAGAATTGCTTCCCATTCTGTTGTCCCATCCGCAAGACTGGATGCGACCAAGCGACCGTTGTCAAAGCCTGAGATAATGAATCCGCCAACGACAATGGGCGTCGCAGAGCCACGTTGCGTCAGTGCGGGCAGGGTCTGCTCCAGCGCCCATGACTGTGAACCATCAAATAGAGAATAAACACGCAGTCGTCCATCGATCGTATAGACGACCACTTCCCCGTTGCGAACGATTGGTCTGGCGAGCGCCTCACCGGCGATATTGATTCGCCAGATCTCGGCACCGTCCGTGGTATGCAGCGCAATCAAATCTCCATCGTAGCCGGCGACAACGACGACATCATCGCCGACACCCGGGCCAGCCGAAAGAATCGTGTCTGTCTCAACTCGCCAAATGCGCTTGCCGCTCGCGGGATCGTAAGCAGTTACATTGCCGTTATAACTCGCTGCATAAATCCGGTTTCCGTCGCTAGCAGGCGCAAGACCGATACGCAGAAATTCGCTCCCTTTGCCTACTTTGTCAGACCAAATGCGCCGGACGTCCAGAGATTCTTCGAATTCCAACAGCTCCGCCGGGGCAAGTTCCTCTTCGTCGTCGCCACCGAAAACGCCGCAACCCGATAACGGGATGGCGATTAGCACCACGAGGAGCGCCGGCCAGCGATCAAGCCGGAAACGACCCGGTCGCGGGCTCAATTTGTATGCACAGGCCATTACTCCGTCTCTGGCTCGCCTTCCAGCGCTTCAGCTGCGTCGGAAACAGCGTCCACGGCGGAATCGGCAGATTCTTCGACTGATTCCAATACGGCGCTGTCAGGTTCCGCCGAGTCGTCGTCGTCAATCTCTGCCGTTGCGGCCGCATCGAAGCCCACTGCTTCCGCGGCGGCAGCTATTTCACCGGGTGCCGGCAGATCATTGATCTTCAACTGAATAATGCTTAAGTCCACCGTCGGCGTAAGCTGACTGTCATTCAGCGCGGCTATGTAAGCTGCTTCTGCCTCCGCATAAGACCCCATTGCCGCATAGGCATCACCCATGACCTCACTGTAACGTGCTGCAAACGCGGTGTCGGTTTGATCCCGTAAAACGTTCAGCGCCTCTTCCGCCCTGCCCTGATAGAGAAATATCTTGGCAAGCCGCAAGCGCGCGATGAGTGCGATCTCAGTGTCCGGTGAGGAATCAAGCAGCGCCTGCAGCTCATCCGCCGCATCCTGGTCGCGTGATTTGTCCATATAAAGCCTGGCCATCGCGAGATGCGTTTGTGCGGCGTACGGCGACGAATCGTAGTTCTCATACAACTCACTCGCTGGTCCGACTGCATCTTCGATTCGACCGAGATCTGCCGCATACATTACGTCTTCAAAGAGTGACGACGCCGCTATCTCGGCATCCGCCGTGCTGCTTTGCCAGCGATTCCAGCCGAAGATGATAATGAGGCCGGCGGCGATTCCGCCAAGCACGAAGTTACCGTTCTCGGCCCACCAGGTCCGCATAGCATCCAGTTGTTCTTTATCTGATAAATCTTCCACGATTACGCCTTCTTTCTTTTCCAGTTAGCTCGGATATCGCGCTATGTCAGCAGCTCATCGTGAGCCGTGCTGTCATCTCCGAATGTCTAATTCGTTAGCCTGCCAGTGATGGTCGCTGCCAGATCATCTAATGCAACGTTCACCTGCTCGCCATTCGTCCGCAGCGGTTTCAGACCCGCCTGACCTGCGGCAATTTCATCCTCACCCAGTATTACCGCGTAGGCAGCTCCACTTTTGTCGGCTCGCTTGAGCTGCGTCTTGAAGCTGCCACCGCCAAGGTTACTTTCGACCCTGATCGCAGCGCTTTGATCCCGTAATTCCTCGGCTATCGACAGGGCCCGCCTGGAGGCCGGCTCACCCACTGCGACGATATAAACCTCTGGCGCTGCATTGCCCGCGATGCCGCCACAAGCTTCGTACAGGCCGATAAGTCTCTCGACACCCATCGCCCAGCCGATAGCAGGCGTCGATCGCCCGCCCAGTTTTTCAACCAACCCATCGTAGCGCCCACCTGCGCAGACTGCGCCCTGCGCACCCAAAGCATCGGTTATCCACTCAAAAACCGTCTGATTATAGTAGTCCAGGCCACGAACCAGGCGTGGATTTACCACGTACGGCACATCTGCCAATTCCAAAAGCTCGCGCAGCCCATCAAAATGCGCCTGCGATTCTACGTCCAGATGGTCGATCATGACCGGAGCGGCCTCGATCAGCGCCTGCATTTCGGGGTTCTTGCTGTCCAGAATGCGAAGCGGATTCTTTTCAAGGCGGCGAATACTATCCTCATCCAACGCACTTTTCACTTCTGAAAAATAATTAACCAGCTCAGTCCGATAGGCAGCCCGGCCCGCAGGCGTCCCCAGCGAGTTAATTTCCAGCGTCAGGCGCCGCAGGCCCAGTTTTTCCCACATGCGCGCACACATGATCATAAGTTCGGCGTCGATGTCCGGTCCGGCGAACCCCATCGCCTCAACATCAAATTGGTGAAACTGCCGGTAGCGGCCTTTCTGCGGTTTCTCGTAGCGAAACATCGGTCCGACCGTCCAGAATTTTTGGCGTTGATTGTGCAGCAGTCCGTTGGTAATTCCGGCTCGCACCATGCCTGCCGTCGCTTCGGGCCGCATGGTCAGACTTTCCTCGTTGCGATCGCGAAATGAATACATTTCTTTTTCCACAATATCGGTTACTTCGCCGATCGCGCGCGCGAATACCTCCGTATGCTCAAGAATCGGCAGTCTGATTTCGCGGTATCCGTAAGATTCAATAACTTCACGCACGCGCTCTTCGATGAGACGCCAGGTTGGAGAGCGCTCTGGAAGAATGTCGTTCATGCCACGGACGGCTTTAGGCTTCACGGGTTTTCCGACGCTTGGAATGGTTTGACGATAGCGCGGCAAGCATGATTTTGACCGTCTCCGGTTCCAGGGTCATGGCTACTGCGCATTGAGCGTCAGCCTGGCGAGGCGACCGGTCTGCGCAGAAGCCGGGATCGTGTAGTCACTACCCTCGACCCGGACACTGACGTTATTGCTGTCGCCCAGAATGACCCGCAGCGGTGCATCACCGGCGAGCGTTACGGTATTGCCCGCCCGTCCCAGATCGTAGAAAAGCCTGCGCCCGGACGCATCCGAAACTTCCGTCCAGCAGTCTCCGGAAAACGCAAGTTCGATTTGCACCTGCGGCAAGTCGCTGTCGGTCACCATCACCGGCACACTGATGCGGGACGTCTCGGCTGGTGCGGCGTCGTCCACACCTGGCTGCAGATCGTCCGACGTGTCTATGGCCATATCTGCCGCCATATCCGGTTCGGCCGGCACAGCCGATTCTGTTACGGGATTGTCCTCCGGATCAGGCGCTTCGGCAGCTGCAACATCCTCATCGTTTGCGGAGCTGAAGGGTGCCAGCACGGCCGGATCAGCAGCAGGTGCGGGCGCCGGTTCACGGGTGAACCACCAATACGCTGCCGCGCTTATGGCACCGATAATGAGAAACGCAACAATCCAGGGTCCGGCTGAAAAATCGCCCGGGGATTTGCGCTTAAGTCCCACGACCGGCGGTGCCCCAACGGATCGGTTCATCTGGTAGTAATCGGTCATGACATCGTCGACTGAAATACCGACCAGCTCTGCATATTTTCTCAAATGGCCCTTGGCAAACACTGGCGCGCCAAGCACGTCGAAATCATTTTTTTCCAACGCCCGCACTTTATGTTCGTCCAGGTGCAGTTCCTTCGCGATATCGCCCACCGCAATATCGTTCTCGCGACGCGCTATACGCAGGCGTTCCCCGCAAACCGGCCCGGATTGTTCTTCAGGTTGTTCGGCTTTCTGTTTCATAGTGCGACGCTCGTCCCTCACTCACCCTGGCGCAACAGGATACGAGCCTCTGCTGACTCCGGAAAATCCCTGATCAGCTGGTTAGTGTAATCGGTTGCGGCTCGACGATCGCCGTCCTTCGTTTCAATTTGTACGGCCAGGTACAGGACCGCGGCAGATGGCGGATTGGCGCTCAGGTGGCGCTCGAGAAAAGCACGCGCGCGCAGATTGTCGCCATTGTTGTACTGCAATGCGGCCATCTGGATTAACGCTTCGGGATGGGTCGGACGTACCCGGAGCGCATCGCGGAAATACTTCTCCGCCATCACCGGATCGGGTTTTTTCGATGCGCATACGCCTGCGTTGGTCATCATGAGGTAGGTTTCTTCGTTCTCAAGAATTCCGATTGCACGCTCAAACTGCACGACGGCTTCGTCGTATTGCTCTTGCTGGCACAAAAAGATTGCATAGGCGTTGCGAACATCAGGATTGTTCGGCGCGAGGCGAATGGCTCGATTGAAGGATTCCGTCGCCAGCCGGTCCTGACCAAGCTGCACCAGGGTCAACGCGAGCAGGTTGTGTGCATCGACTAACCTGCTGTCAAACTCAATCGCCCTTTCGAGCCGGTCCCGCGCAAGTTCATAGTTGCCATTGCGGTAGTAGCGCGCGCCGAGCTGGTAATTTTGATCCGCAGCGTCCTCGCTGATCGTCGTTCTGCGCGCCGATGATCCTTCGGATACGCAGCCGGAAAGGATTGCCACACAAAGCAGCATCGCGCCGGCCGCCGATCGGTAATAAGTCGCTGTGTTCATGAATTTGTCGTCGTCCTGCCCGTTAATTCGTGCTGCCAAGTCTTACCGCGTTGCCGGCTTCCGGCCCTTTTCACGCAGCCGGACTCTGACCCTGTCCCGTACTTTACCAGCCAGCTGCCCACACGCGGCATCGATGTCATCGCCGCGAGTACGGCGTGTCGTTGCCACCAGGCCACGCTGACGCAGGCGGCCCTGGAATTGCTCGATCGTCCTGGTTCTCGAACGCGCATAATCGTTGCCAGTAAAGGGATTGAAGGGAATCAGGTTGATCTTGGCCGGCCTGCCTGTTAACAGAGTCGCCAGTTTATCTGCGTGCTGCAGAGAATCATTTACGTCGCGCAGCATGACATATTCAAACGTTATAAAGCGATTCGCGCGCTTCGCCGCATAGCGCCAGCAGGCGTCCAGCAGAGTGGCGATGGGATGCACTCTGTTAATGGGGACCAGTACATCTCGGAGCGCATCGTCGGGCGCATGCAGAGAGACCGCCAGCGATACATTGCAATCGTCGCCAAGCTTTTCGAGTTGCGGCACGATCCCGGACGTGCTGACCGTAATACGTCTGCGAGATAGCCCGTAACCAAAATCAGATAGCAAAATCTCCAGAGTCGGAATCACGTTTCGATAATTGGCCAGCGGTTCGCCCATACCCATGAAAACAACGTTGGATACAGCCGGTTGCCCATTTGCCCGGGCGGCCAGATTACGATTGGCATGTGCCACCTGTCCGATAATCTCTGCAACATCCAGGTTGCGATTGAATCCCTGTGCCCCGGTCGCACAAAAAGAACAGTCCAGCGCGCAGCCGACCTGTGATGAAATACACAGCGTTCCCCTGCCGGGTTCCGGTATGAAAACAGTCTCGACCGCCTGGCCCGCGCCCGATTCGAACAACCACTTGACGGTGCCGTCCGCCGACGTCTGCTCGGATATAACACCAGGCAAGGTAATCGACGCGACAGAGTCCAATTGCGAACGTAACGCTTTGGATAAATCCGTCATTTCCTCAAATGTTGCGGCGTTGCGCTGATGAATCCATTGCAGCACCTGCCGTGCACGGAACGGTTTCTCCCCGATTTCGGCAAAAAAGTTCCGCAGCTGAGATTCAGTCAGTCCGAGAAGATTCGTCCTCGTATCCACTTTTCTCACGGGAATCATTTTTGCGGCCGGGTCGACTTGCACTTAGCGTGTTCGCGGGCAAATGTCGTTATGACCGAAGAAGAAATCGATCTCAACAGCGGCGGTGTCCGGACCGTCCGAACCGTGCACGACGTTTTCCTCGATACTGGCGGCGAAGTCTTTGCGTATTGTCCCGGGATCAGCATCGTCGGGATTGGTCGCCCCCATGATTTCGCGATGCCTGTCAATCGCATTTTCCCCCTCGAGGACCTGCACGATAACCGGTCCGGAGCGCATGTATTTGACCAGGTCCTGGTAAAACGGTCGCTCCTTGTGGACCGCATAGAATCCTTCAGCCTGTTCCTGAGACAGATGCATCATGCGGGCCGCAATAATCTGCAGACCGGCTTTCTCGAAACGACTGTAGATTTCGCCAATGAGGTTTTTCTCGACGCCATCTGGCTTGATAATGGAGAGCGTGCGCTCGACGGACATTGCGATTTTCCTTTTATTCGGGAGATTTCAAAAAAGCCGGCTTCAGATGAGCCGGCCATAAGGGTGTGAACATTCGTAAGTGTCCAATTTTACTTGGATAAATGTCGTCAGGCAATGCGCCCGGGCGAGCCTCGGTGCCTGGCGGGGACCGAGCTGTCAGATACTGAAGCTCTCTCCACAGCCGCACTCACCCGAAATGTTCGGGTTGCGGAAGCGAAATGCTTCGTTAAGGCCCTCTTTGACAAAATCTACTTCTGTCCCGTCAATCAGGGCGAGACTTTCCCGGTCAACAACCACGGTGACCCCGCCGTCTTCAAAAACGGCATCATCATCATTGACTGCATCGGCATAATTCACAACATAGGCGAAACCGTTACAGCCCGTCTTTTTGACACCGATACGCAGACCAATGCCACCGTCGCGGTTATCGAGATAGCTTCGGACCCGCTCTGCCGCGGGCTCAGTCAGTGAAATAGCCATAACTTCCGTATTTTAATCCTGTTTTTCGTTTGCGTTAATTTGTGCCGCGAGTGACCGTAGCGCGTCCTCGAGCAACAATATCCTGCCGAACTTTGCATCAGGTACAGACAATTGCTGCACCAGTTCGTTCTGATCAAATTCCAGTAACGTTCCAAGCGGCCTGTTTTCCTTGTCCGCACACAGGGATTCAGCCGCCGCAATCAGAAACGGACAGCCCCAGGCCAGGAACCGCATTGCCGCGATGGCATCATTCCTGATGCCCACTGCCAATCGAAGGCGCGCCCCATCGGCTGATTCCGCGACCTCCGCCGTGCAAATAGAATCATACCTGTCTTTCAGCTCGCCCGCGTGCTGCGGATTCGCAAAACGGGCGCGCACGAAGTCGTTGTAGGGCTCGACCAACATGCTCAGAAAGCGGCTGAAATCGGTGGCGCAATGGAACGCAGGTGGTCGACAGTATTACGATAGCGTTCGATGGCGATATCGATTTCGCGCTCGGTCGTCGCGCGCCCGAAACTGAAGCGCACGGCGCTCTGTGCCAGAAGGTCGCTGCGACCCATCCCGCGCAATACGTACGAAGACTCGGCACTGACCGAATTGCAGGCTGAACCGCTCGCGACGCAAACAGGCTCCATGCCCAGCATCAGGCTCTCGCCCTCCACGCCCGAGACGCTGAAGTTTAGTATTCCCGGGTAGCATTGCGGGGCACTGCCATTGCGCGTCACGCCAGCGATATTCCGCACGCCGTTCCAGAGCCGGTCGTTAAGAATCTGCATTCTTTCGTGATCAGTGTGCATTTGCTGCCGCGCACCTTCCGCTGCGACCCCCAGCCCGGCGACGAGATGGACCGGTACGGTGCCGGGCCGAAGACGTCGTTCCTGACCACCGCCAAACAATATCGGCGAGATCTTGCAGCTGGGTCGATCCGCAATGTACAAGCCCCCGACACCCTGCGGCCCGTAAAATTTGTGCGCGGTGAACGACAGGAGGTCAATCGGCATTTCCTCAAGGTCGATCGCCACCTTGCCTACCGACTGGGCGGCGTCAGTGTGAAACAAAACGCCGCGCGACCGACACAGCTCGCCTATTTCACGGATATTCTGCATGACGCCGGTTTCATTGTTGACATGCATCACTGAGACGAGCTGCGTATCAGTGCGCATGGCGCTTGCAATATCTTCGATACCAAGCAGGCCATCGACCGCCGGCGGCAGCCACGACACCTGGAACCCATCTCGCTCGAGCGCTTTGAAAGTATCCACAACCGCCTTGTGTTCCGTCGGCATTGTAATCAGGTGCTTGCCGCGATGAGCGCGGGCGCGCGCCGCCCCCTGGATAGCCAGATTGTCAGACTCAGTGGCGCCTGATGTGAATATCAGGCACCCAGGCTTCGTATTCAGCAGGCGCGCGACCTGGTCACGGGCGACAGCAACCGCGGCCGCCGACTCGCGGCCCGCCACGTGTGTCGACGCCGGATTGGCGTAAGGCCGCCCTGACGCCAGCCAGCCCTGCATTGCTGCTGCGACTTCGGGAGCAAGTGGCGTCGTCGCAGCGTAGTCGAGAAAGATGGGCTCATTGAGCATCGTCAAGGCCGTTTCTGTGCCGCAGGTGCAACGGCCGCAAGAATGCCGCGCAGGATGTTTATTTCATTCTTGTCCGGTTCCGCCTTGGTAAACAGGCGACGTAACCGACGCATCAAGTGCCGCGGTTGCTCTGGGTTGAGAAAGCCCGTTCGAGTCAATACGTCTTCAAGATGCAGGTAAAAGTGTTCCAGTTCCTCGCCGGTTGCCGGCGGCGCTTCGGGTTCCGCTGGAGCCGGGGATTCCGCCGCGACGAGTCGCAGCTCGTAACAAATTACCTGCACTGCCATGGCAATATTGAGCGAACTAAAGGCCGGGTCGGTTGGAATCGTCAGCAGGGCGTTGCATCGATCCAGATCCTCGTTCTTGAGGCCTGATTTTTCCGGACCGAAGACGACGGCAACATTGCTGCCGACAGGCTCCCGCATAAGCCGCGCGGCACACTCACGTGGTGCCAGGCTGGGCCACTCGATAGAACGCGCCCGGGCGCTTGCGCCAGCGACAAAAGCACAATCAGCGAGCGCCTCGGCTAAGGATCCAACGACCCGCGTTGACGCGAGCACGTCTTCGGCGCCTGACGCGCGGGCGGTTGCGTCCGCGTGTGGAAAATAACGCGGGTTAACCAGCATCAGGTCCGTGATCCCCATATTTTTCATGGCACGGGCGGCCGCGCCGATATTGCCCGGATGCGTTGTGCCGACGAGGATGATGCGAACATTGACCAAGAGAATTACCTTTCGAGATTCACGCGGTGCGATGGTCTGCTATTCTACCTAATTAATCATTACCTCCCCGGTGTCCGGCCAGATTGCCCGGATCCGGGATGCACCGGCTCTTTACCAACACTGGCGAAATCACACCATGCACGCAATGCTGAATGTAGCTGTAATGGCTGCACGTCGCGGAGGAGACACGCTCATCCGCAATATGAACAGAATTGAAAAGCTCAATGTCGAGCAGAAGGGTCGCAATGATTTCGTCAGTGATGCTGACCTCGCGGCCGAGAAAGCCGTCATCGAGACGATACTCAAGCATCATCCGGACCACGCGATTCTGGCGGAAGAATCCGGTCAGCGTGGCGAATCGGATCATGTCTGGATTATCGATCCGCTCGATGGCACCACCAATTACCTGCACGGATTTCCTGTCTACTGTGTATCGATTGCTGTTGCCCACAAGGGACGCTTGGAGCATGCGGTTGTCTACGATCCGCTGCGCCAGGAATTATTCACGGCATCACGCGGTCAGGGTGCACAACGTGACGGTCACAAAATTCGCGTGAGCGGACGTGTGGATCTGGAACGGGCGCTACTGGGTACAGGCTTTCCCTACCGCGAGTCAAACGAGGCGTTTGAGCCTTACATGAATATGCTGGTCAGTGCGATGCGAAATACGACCGGCATACGACGCGCCGGCTCTGCTGCGCTGGATCTGTGTTACGTGGCCTGTGGACGACTTGACGCCTTTTGGGAAACGGGGCTGTTGCCATGGGACCTGGCGGCAGGCGCACTCATCATTCGCGAATCAGGCGGCATCATCAGCGGGCTGAACGGCAGTGAAGATTTTATGGAGTCCGGCCATGTCTTGTGCGGCTCGCCAAGGATTTACGCTGCTCTGGCCAAACTATTCGGACCTGACGTTAAGAAAATGTTCGCTCCTCAGTAGCACAACGGCGCTGCGCGGCGGTGATTAAGGCAAATCGTCAATCGCTTCCTGATCGATTTCCGGCGGCAAGAGGTCCTTGGCACTGACGTCCAGCATTAGTGCTGTTGCGCTTGCCGTGTAAATCGACGAATACGTTCCCACGATGATGCCAACGATCAGCGCAACTGAGAACGGCCCCACCGACTCCCCGCCGAGCACCAGCAATGCTGCCAACACGACCAGCGTTGTGACGCCAGTGATAATTGTGCGGGCCAGCATTTCGTTAATCGATACATTCATCGATTCTTCGGACGTTGTCCCACGCAACTTGATAAAGTTCTCGCGGATTCGGTCAAACGCGACAACCGTATCATTCAGAGAGTAACCAATGACGGCCAGCACGGCGGCAACAACCGTCAGGTCGAAGGATATTCCTGTCAGCGAGAAAAACCCGATCGTCACGATTACGTCATGCACGAGAGCAGCGACGGCTCCCGCAGCAAACTTCCACTGAAAACGAAACATGACGTAAATGAAGATCATCGAAATCGCGAAAATCATGGCGAGTCCGCCCTGCTCCGTCAGCTCCTCGCCAACCTGGGCACTGACCAGTTCGACGCGCCGTAACTCGACGTTCGGATCACCATCGGACAAGATGTTGAAAAGTCGATCGCGCAATGCGCCTGAGTTCTCGCCAGGCTGTGGCGGCAGCCGGACCATGACGTCGCTCGAGTTGCCAAAAGACTGCACGACGTAGCGGGCAAAGCCGGCATCGGTAAGCTTTGATCGTATATCGCCCAGGTCGGCATCCTGCGGGTAGCCGACCTCGAGAAGCACTCCGCCGGTGAAATCAATGCCCAGGTTGAGGCCGCGAGTTGCCAGCGACGCGATAGAAACTACCATCAGCAATATTGAAAGCCCGACCGCGATATTGCGGCGGCCGCGACTCAGGAAATCGATGTTGGTTTTTTCCTTGATCAAACGCATCGAAATCTCCTAGATCGGCAACGTTTGCAGCCGGCGACCGCCGAACACAAGATTCACGATTGCCCGTGTGCCAACGATGGCCGTAAACATCGACGTCATGATGCCGAGCGACAGCGTTACGGCGAAGCCCTTAATCGGACCGGTGCCAAAAGCGAACAGAACGATGGCTGCAATCAATGTGGTGACGTTGGCATCTGCAATAGATGAGAAAGCTTTCTCGTATCCCGAATTGATGCTGTTTTGCACCGTTGCCCCGGAAGACAGCTCTTCTCGAATTCGTTCGAAAATGAGCACGTTGGCATCGACAGCCATGCCGACCGTCAACACGATTCCGGCAATTCCGGGCAATGTCAGCGATGCCTGCAACATCGATAGCAACGCGACAATGAAAACAAGGTTCGAGAACAGGGCAACATTGGCGATCATGCCAAAGCCGCGATAGTAAAAGGCCATGAAGACGATAACTGCCAGGAAACCGATTTGCACAGCGCGAAAGCCGCGATCGATGTTGTCCTGACCCAGAGACGGACCAATCGTACGGTCCTCGATCTGGAATACAGGGGCAGCCAGTGCACCTGCCCTTAACAGCAGCGCGAGATCGCGGGCTTCCACCGGGTTCAGGCCCGTCGTTACAAAGCTGTCTTTAAATACACCATTAATGGTCGCGGTGTTAATTATTTCCTCGGTTTTCACCACTTTGTACGACGTACTGCCGTCAGGAAGCGTTATCGATTCGCGTTTGGTTTCGATAAAAACGGTCGACATCGGCTTGCGCAGGTTGGCCATGGTATTTGCCAGCATGCGCTCGCCGCCGACAGCATCGAGGGTTATGAAGACCGCCGGAGATCCTTCCGAGAATCCTGCAGACGCATCAATGATCTGGTCGCCGGAGGCAATGACCTCGCGTTTCAGCAACTGACCCTGTACCCCTGGTTTGCCGGGATACCGGCGCGAACCCGGACTGTCACCGGTCGTGTCAACCATGCGGAATTCCAGCGTCGCTGTCGCCGTCAGAATGGACGCCAGCGCATTGGGGTCCTGTACACCGGGCAATTGCACGACAATACGATTAACACCCTGGCGCTGCACAAGCGGCTCGGCGACTCCGAGCTGATCAACTCGATTACGCAAAGTCGTCATGTTCTGCTCGATCGCGAAATCCTGGCGGGCTTTGATTTGCGTTTCACTCATGCGGACCCGCAACGACCTGCCGTCCGTACCGTCAAGAACAAGGAGCTCGGCGTCGGCTTCCGCGATGATATCCCGCGCTCGCTGCAGGTCTTCTGCACTGCGCAAACGAACAATTATCTGTGAACCATCGACCTCCACCCGCGGGCGAATGCCCGCGTCGCGGATCCGAGCGTCGAAATCCTGCTCGTACGCGTTCAGGCGAGCCGTTATGGCGCTGTCCATGTCCACTTCCAGCAATACGTAAACGCCGCCCCGCAGATCCAGGCCAAGGCTCATTGGCGCGAGGCCAAGGCTGCGCATCCAGTCCGGGAGTCTGGGCGCAAAGGTCAGTGCGACATTCGAATCGGAATCGAAGCGACTGCGAAATAGCGCGCCCGCCTCTTCCTGCGTGTCGGCCGAATCGAAGCGAACCACCAACCGGCCATCACTGAGATAAATGGCTTCCGATTCGATGCCGGCTTGTTGCAGAACCTGTGACACCCGGTCAATGCGGCTTTCATCGAAAGGAGTCCCGTCCCGCTGCGCGAGTTGCACGGCCGGGCCGGTACCATAAATATTCGGCAACGCGATCAGAATGCCAGCCAGCAATACCAGCAATATCAGGGCGTTGAGCCAAGCCGGGTACTTATTCATATCCAACCGCCTGGAACCCATGCGAGAAAGACATCGTGGGATATTTATTCACAAGTAACCGCCTGGATCCTTTGCTCGTCAAGCACAGTGGGATATTTATTCATGTCCACCAGCCTGTAACCAATGCGCGTCAAGCACAGTGGGAAAATTATTCATAGTCACCTGCCCCGCACTACAGAACGCCAAGCACAGCGGGATAATTTTGATCATTACGCAATTGCCTGGAATTACGCGGCTTCAATGGTGCCTTTCGGCACGACGGCAGAAACGGTCGATTTCTGCACTTTGATTTCCACGTTTTCTGCGATCTGCAACGTAGCGTAATGGTCACTGACGCCGGTAACCTTACCCAGCACGCCACCAGCGGTGAGCACTTCGTCGCCGGTAGACAGCGCACTGATCAGTGCAGTATGCGCCTTTTGGCGTTTCTGCTGCGGCCGGATCAGGAGGAAATAGAACGCGACGAAAATCACGATCATTGGCAGAAAAAAACCGAACGGGTCGGCTTGCGGAGCATCCTGCGCGTAGGCAGGACTTATGAAGAAATCCATGATGTCATCCAATTGCCCGTAACTATTTGCGGGCCCGAAAAAAGGCGCGCCATTATGGCATACGATTAAGGAACTTGGGGACGCCGGCCAGTGAATCAAGCGAGTGTGGCGAAATTATCCATTCAGGCCGCGTTGCCAATATGCTTGCCGGCTTAGCGCGCATAGACGGCACGCAGATCCGCAATCAGGCCGGGTAATCTACCGGCAGCGATCGCGGCCCGAATGTTTTTCATAAGTCGCTGATAATAATGCAAATTGTGGATAGTCCCGAGGCGCGAACCGAGGATCTCACCACACTTTTCAAGATGCCGCAGGTAGGCCAGGCTATAGTTTTGGCAAGTGTAGCAGGCGCATTCGGGATCCAGGCTGCCGCTGTCCGCAGTGTATCGGGCGTTGCGGATCTTGACGATGCCGGCAGAGGTAAACAGATGGCCGGTCCTCGCGTGTCGTGTGGGCATGACGCAGTCAAACATGTCTATGCCACGGCTGACCGATTCAGCGATATCGAGCGGTGTGCCAACACCCATCAGGTAGCGCGGCTTGTCTGTCGGCATTCGTGGCAGGAGGTTATCGAGAACAGCAATGCGCTCGACCTCGGTTTCGCCAACCGCCAAACCACCAACCGCCAGGCCGTCGAATCCGATGGCCGTCAGCCCGTCGAGCGACCGGGCACGCAGCTCATCATGTATACCGCCCTGCACAATGCCAAACAGTGCCTCACCGCGTTCAGGCTCGTCCTGTTTCAACGCATCAAATCGATCACGACTGCGGCGTGCCCAGCGTAACGATAATTCCATCGATTCCTGCGCCTCGGTGTAATTCGCGGGATACGGCGTACATTCGTCAAATATCATGGTGATATCGGAATTCAGGTCGTGCTGCACTTCCATCGATATTTCAGGGCTTAAGAAAACTTCGTCACCGTTTATTGGCGACCGAAACCTGACGCCCTCTTCGGAGAGCTTGCAGAGGTCCGCAAGCGAGAATACCTGGAAGCCGCCAGAGTCTGTGAGCAGCGGCCCGTTCCAGTGCATAAACTCGTGCAGCCCGCCGTGGCCACGAATGATCTGTGTCCCGGGCCGCAACATCAGGTGAAACGTATTGCCAAGGATAATTTCCGCGCCGCTGGCCGACACTTCCTCCGGGGTGACGCTTTTCACAGAGCCATAGGTGCCGACCGGCATGAAGGCAGGAGTTTGTACTTTGCCGCGGCGCAACGTTAAACAGCCCGTTCGCGCCGCCCCGGAGGTTTTTATTATTTCGAAATTCACTGGCAATCCGGCGAGATCAGCATGGCGTCACCATAGCTGAAAAATCGATAGCGATTTTGCACAGCATGACGGTAGGCTGACATGATTCGATTGTGGCCACCAAATGCGGCGACCAACATCATCAGCGATGATTTCGGCAGGTGAAAATTTGTCAACAGCGCGTCGACGGAACGAAATGTGTAACCGGGCTGAATAAAAATATCCGTTTCGCCGCAATAGGGTTCAAGTACACCACACGCGGAAGCCGCTTCCAGGGCCCGCACCGATGTCGTACCGATGGCGATCACGCGTCCGCCGGCGGCGCGTGCCTTGCGTACCGCAGCACATACTTCTTCCCGAACTTCGACGCGCTCCGCATGCAGACTATTTGCGCTGACCCGTTCCTCCCGCAGAGGCTGAAACGTACCAGCGCCGACATGCAAAGTAATGAACGCGTGCTCAGCACCGCACGCTTGTGTTTCCGCAAGCATGTCATGATCGAAATGCAATCCAGCGGTCGGCGCGGCAACCGCACCGGGCAGGTTTGCATAGACTGTCTGGTAGCGTTCGCCGTCCGCCGATTCTTCCGGCCGATTCAGATAGGGAGGCAACGGCACTTCCCCGTGCGCGTCGAGAAACTGATCCAGCGGGTCCGAGAAACGCAGCTCGAACAGATCACTTGTTCTTCCAATTACCGTTGCGCGACAGCCGGCATCCAGCAAGAGTGTTGCACCAGGCTGCGGTGTTTTACTGGCTTTAACATGCGCACGTGCCGTGTTGCCTGAGGTGACTCGCTCGATCAGGATTTCGACTCTCCCGCCGGTCGCCTTCCGGCCACGCAATCGGGCGTGTATGACCCGTGTGTCATTGAAGACGAGCAGGTCGCCAGTGCGAAGACAAGCAGGGAAGTCGGCGAATTGTTTGTCGGCAAACGTCTCGGCTACCTCGAGGAGGCGGCTGTCGCCGCGTGCAGGCGTGGGATGGCGGGCAATCAGCTCGTCCGGCAGAGCGTAGTCAAATTCAGATAAAAACATGGGCGCGCATCATACAATGAAAGGTGCGCGACCACTTCCCGACGCGGGACCTGGGGAGATGTCAGAACGCTATGGCTTAAAACCGGGGTCAGGTTTTCTCCTGCTCTACCACGACCACTTTGGTTCGAGGCGTGAGCGGCGCGGCTGGTGGCCTTGCCGGCCAGCCTGAGCTTTGTCGATTATCAGGGATTTCAAGCGTGATGCTGCGCTTTCGCTTGTCGCGCATGATTTCGATATTCAATTCCTCGCCACTTTCGTACGAACCCAGAATTCGCATTGCGTGTCTGACCGATGTCGGTGTTCGCCCATCGATACTGAGTATCACATCGCCATCCTCCAGTAGCAGGTCTTCGTCCTCCGGCGCTCGCACCACGAGCAGGCCCTGATCCGTCCCGAAGTAACTGCCCAGGCGCTCGGTCAGGTTGACCAGCTCCATGCTGCCGAAACCATCACCGCTGGTCGCCCAGGAGAATCCGCCAAAGTGTTGCGCATTGGGCGCCACCTGGGCATTGGGTACTGGAAAACCACCGCTATCGAAACCGAAAGCAAACACGTTGTTCTCCATCGGCCGCGGCCTGACCTCAGTAGAGTTACTTCTGCTACCGCGCAAGTACTCGACGTCCAGCGTGTCACCGTCTTCTACGCCCTGCATGAAATCCAGCAATTTGGCGTTCGCTTGATCGCTGGTTTCCGCTGTGAGCGGCTCTCCGTTGATTGACGTAATCACATCTCCGGCGCGCAGGCCCGATTCTGCAGCAGCGCCACCGGGTGAGACACCGATTATCTCTACGCCGGCAACCGGACTGGCTTCATTATCGCCACCTATGGTCACGCCGAGAACCGGCCCACGACTGGTGCGAATAATTCGTTCCAGGCGTTCCACCCGTGGTAGCTGAGCCATCGACAGCTCGGCGACCTGCTGCGCCGCTTCGGCGAGACGTCGCTCTGCATCCTTCATGCGCACTTCGACCTCAACTTCCGCCGTGCGTCGCACGCTTTCCTGCTCACGCCGAACTTCCTCCACGGCTCGAACCTCGGCTGCACGGGCGGCTTCTGCCGCCTGCTGTGCATGCGCCCGACGCGCCTGTTCGTCACTTTCCGAATTAGCCTGGGCGAGCACCGCAGTACTCATCAGCGCCATCACGACCACTAATGTCAATGTCTTCAAACCTGTCATCTTTTTACTCCTGGCCAGCGCATCTCATGCATAACTTTTTGCTCATCGCCGGTCATACTAAAACGCCATCCGCTGCGCCTGCGCGCGGCGCAGGTTCAGCAATGAATTCATAAGCCTGACGCGTTCGCGCCAGTATATTTCTGCCTCAATCGCGCTCATGCGCATCTCCGGATGATTGAGCCGGTAATCGATCGCCGCAATACGATCTTCGAGTTCAGCGATCGTCGCTGCCGTGCTGGCGCGAACCAGGCTGGGACTTACCGGCAGCGCGCGCAAGTCGCGTTCGATCTGTTGCGATTGCACCATTAGCGCGTTCAGGTTCGCCGGTGTGTTGTTCACAACAGGCGCGTCGGGAGTCGGCGAAAAAACCGAATCGCTGTTTTCACCAACCTGCGTTGCTGGAACATTTAATACCGCGAGTACAACCGCCGCAGCAATGCCGCTGCCCGAAAGCCATTTGGCGGCTTCAAAATAGCGGCCCCTGAACAGTCCCTCGGCGCGCGCCTGTGCCTCGATTCGTTGCCAGACTGCACGCGGCGGGGTCGTATCAGGAAGCTCGCGAAGTCCTGACTGCAACACGTCACGCTGGGTCACGCTTAATCCAATGTTCACCTTATGGTCCTGTTCTGATCTCTCGTCATTCATTGTGGTTGATTCCCGTTTCAACATCTGCCCAGCGCTGATTCGCACAGAGATGATTTTGTTTCCTTGCGCTCGATTTCAGCATCGAGCAATGGTCGCAACCGTTGATACGCCCGCGATAGCTGCGATTTGGAAAAGCTCTCTGTCTTACCCATCAGCGTGGCAATTTCCTTGTGCGTGAAGCCCTCTACATCATGCAACCAAACGACGGTGCGACTGACTTCAGGCAGGTTGGCAAGTGCGGCATCAAGGTCCATCGCCTGCTCCTGCCGGACCGGGTTCAGGGGCATGCCGCGACGCTCAAAAGTCATTTCCTCCCAGTCGTCGTCAAGACTTTGCCCACGCTGGTGCCAGGCAGAGCGGAGAAACATCAAGGCCTTTGACACGGCTATGCGCCGGACCCAGACTCCAAGCGGTGCCTCAGCGCGAAACTGTCCGATTTTCCGTATCACCTCGATAAACGTTTCCTGCAGCAGATCCTCCGCGTGCGCGGGCACGCGCGTGAAGCGCAGGCAAACGGAGTACACCGGCGCAGAAAAAGCGCGATAAATTATCTCGTGAGCCTTCGCATCGCCGGCGCAAGCGCGTTTTACGATCGCAGGATCAATATCGATATCGGTAAATTTGCTCATGTCTCGTAGCATTAGATGCCAAAGTGCGGCAAAAGGTCGCAGAGATTTGCTGCGCTTAATTTCGGGATAGTGTGGCGGGCACGAATCCACCCGCATATACTTAGCGCGTTTCGGCCGGAGGCCCTGTCAATTGGCGCGTCCGGCGATTATTTGATGCAGCCGGGGTGGCGGAACTGGTAGACGCGCCGGATTCAAAATCCGGTTTCTGAAAGGAAGTGCGAGTTCGATTCTCGCTCCCGGCACCATCGAATAATGACCGTTCCCGTGGAACCAACTGTAAGCATGAAATTCTGTTCAAGCTGTGGCGCAACAGTCGCCCGAAAAATACCTGAGGGCGACAACCGGGAGCGTTCGGTCTGCAATGCATGCGGCATTGTGCATTATCAGAATCCGAAAATTGTCGTTGGCTGCGTACCAGAACGAGACGGCAGGATACTGCTCTGTAAAAGAGCCATCGAACCGCGTTACGGTTTTTGGACTGCACCGGCCGGTTTTATGGAACTGGGTGAGGACATTGCTGAGGGCGCCGCACGTGAAACGTTGGAAGAGGCTTGTGCCGAAGTTCAAATGGGCAGACTTTTCGCAGCAGTTGATGTCGTCTACGCAGGTCAACTGCACCTGTTTTTTACGGCTAAATTACTGGGCGACTATGCGCCTGGCGATGAGAGCCTGGACGTCCGGCTGTTCGCCATTGCGGATCTGCCCTGGAACGAAATGGCGTTCACCAGCAATAGCTACGCACTGCAGAAATTTATCGAGGATAACGGCAAGGATAATGGCGTACATCGGCACGTCATTCGGGTCAGGCAATCGGCGAAATAGAATCCGAGCTTGGCGCTCAATCCAATGTTGATTCGAGCGCTTCTGTTAACTGCTTCGCCGGCAGATAACCGCTGAACAATGTCCCGTCTTCTGCCACGATTGCAGGTGTACCACGTAGTCCGACATCCTGCCCGATCGCATAGTGAGAGTTGACAATGGACGAATCACAGTCGTGTATCGGAAACTCCTGGTCAAGCTTGGCCAGGGTCAGCGCTTCGTTTCGATCGTCGGCGCACCACACGTTTTGTGCCTTAACCCAGGAAGCCGACGTTGGTCCGTTTCGCGGGTACAGGAAGTATCGGATTTCAATGCCTTCCTCCATATACTCGTCAAGTTGACTGTGCAGCCGTCGGCAAAAAGTGCAGTCGATATCGGTGAAAACCGAGACCGTATGACGAACTGTTTCCGGCGTGTACGTAATGACCTCAGCCGCCGGGACGGCCGACATCATCTTGACCCGCGCATCATTGCGGCTTTCCTCTGACAGATTCTTCGACTCCTCGAGGTCGATCATGTCTCCCTGCAACAGGTAGCGACCGTCGCCAGAGATATACGCGATGATGGCGCCCTTTCTGACCGTGTACCAGCCATCTACGTCACTGGCAAATACGTCCTCCGCTCCGATTCCGTCGAACATACTGGCTACTTTGTCACGTACCAGCTGGAGTTCCGCGGCCTCATCCGCTGCCATTGCAGCGCCGGACAGAAAACTGCAGGCAATCAGAGTCAGCAGGCGAATTCGCTTAAACCGTGTGTTCATGGGAAATCCTTGGGTCAAATCTTTGCAGTGGTCGTCGGAGCTTATCGGTACCACGATGTTCCGAAGTCTGATGTTTGGACAGTGCCGGATATCACCGGTTCCGTCGAAAAATCGTGGCGATTGTAACAAAGGCGCCCGAGCTTTTGCGCCTTTTGTTACGCCAGATGAGCCCTGCGTAGTGGCCTCAGCCGCGCGGGTGGTGCTGACCGTGCAGATCCTTCAGGCGTTCCCGTGCAACGTGCGTGTAAATTTGTGTTGTCGAGAGATCGCTGTGACCCAGCAAGAGCTGCACAACACGCAAATCGGCGCCGCGATTTAGAAGATGGGTGGCAAAAGCGTGGCGCAGGCTATGCGGTGACAGCTTCTTGCCTATGCCGCCTTTCTGCGCATAGCGCTTGATGATGTGCCAGAACGCCTGGCGGGTCATGCGGTCACCGCGTCTGGTCGGAAACAGGTAATCCGTTTGCCGTTCCAGGAGGATTTCCATGCGCGGACCATCAATAAAGTCTCGCAACCAGCGCTGTGCCTCATCGCCAAGCGGAATCAATCGCTCGCGATCGCCTTTGCCGACAATACGCAATACGCCCTGGTTAAAATTAACCTGCGACTGCTTGAGGTTGATGAGCTCGGATACGCGTAAACCCGTCGCGTACAGGAGTTCGAGCATGGCCCGGTCGCGATGCCCCAGCGGCTCTTCGGTATTGGGTGCCTGCAATAACGAGTCGACTTCATCTTCCGTCAGGGTTTTCGGCAAAGACCGCCCGATTCTTGGCATTTCGATATCGGCAGTGGGATCGTTGTCGCGCAGACCCTCACGCATTATGTATCGAAAGAAGCGTCGAAAGCTGGACAGTTGTCTCGCAGTCGAGCGCGGTTTGGCGCCACTTTCCACACGACCCGCAATGAAGTCCAGCAAATCGGCCTTCTCTGCGCTTTCGATCGCAATATTACGTTCGGACAATCGTCGACCCAGGGTCATCAGGTCAGCACGGTATGCGCCCAGCGTATTCGCCGAGAGGCCGCGTTCCATCCAGATTGCATCGAGAAAACGATCGACGAGTTCTTCAGAACCCATCGCCTGTTTTCCGTTCTTTTCAGACTGACTACGCGTCATAGTATCCATCAATATCGGGCCGTCCATGGCAAGCCGGCATTTCGAATTGATCGCATTGGGACCCGGTGCTGGTAACATTGCTGCCACCAGCAGATTCCGATCCCGAACTCGTCAAGCCGAGTGCCAAGCAACGGATTTTTCAAGAAATTGAGTATGATGAGGCCAATGAATGACCGGCGTGATGGCTGTCACAGATTCATTAAGGCATTAACATAAAGTGATCTGCGTCACATACCGAAACCCGAAATGCATGCTCCCTCAGAGCCGTTCTGCACCAGATGACTGACACCGATAGCAGTCGCCAAACACGCCTGATCGGTATTTTGTACGGCAGCTATGTGTGGGTCGAGTTCACCCTGGCCGTACTGGTTGCCATCCTGGCAGCAATCTTCGTCCCGGGAATGGAACGGCGGCGGCAGTGTGTCGCATTCTGCGGTCGGTTGTCGTTGTGGCTGGCGGGAATAACGACGGTCGTTCGTGGACTCGAAAAAATACCGTCAACAGATTGCGTCATCGTCGCGAATCATGCGAGTTACATCGACGGCGTCGTCATGCAGGGATTCTTGCCGGCGAGATTTTCATTTGTCGTCAAGGGAGAAATGGAGTCTTTCCCGATTGTTAATATTCTGCTGCGCCGGGTCGGTTGTCGATTTGTCGAGCGTTTTGAAGCGTCAGGCAGCGCACGCGATGCGCGCCGCTTGCTAAAGGCAGCAAGTGCCGGCGAGTCGCTGGTTGTCTTTCCAGAAGGCACGTTCGAAAAAACGCCGGGACTCGGCCGTTTTCGCGCCGGTGCGTTTGCTGCCGCTATACGTGCGGGCGTTCCGGTCGTACCGGCCGTCATATCGGGATCGCGGTTTATCCTGCCAGCTGATCAACGGCTGCCACGACCGGGAAACCTGCGCATCGACATACTCAACCCGATTGCGCCAGGTCACCCGGCCTTTAACAGCAGCAAAGACCTAGCGGCCCTTGCCCGGCAGCAGATACTGACCGTCCTGGACGAGCCGGACCTGCTGCCGGCGACAGCTGCGGCGAAACCGAGCACCTAGTCGATATTGCAGGATGGATCAGGATACGTGAAAGTAGCGCTCCAGATGGCACGGTACAGGCTGGTACAACCGCATGAAGAATGACCCCGTCGTAATCGTCGCCGCCCGGCGGACACCGCTCGGCGCGTTTCAGGGCGACTTAAGATCCGTTAGTGCGACGGACCTGGGCGCAGTGGCGTGTCGCGCCGCGCTCGATGACAGCACCCTCGATGATGCCGCGATTGATGAGGTCCTGCTTGGCTGCGTCTTGCCGGCAGGACTCGGGCAGGCGCCGGCACGCCAGGCTGCCCTGGCCGCCGGCATGGCCCCGGGCGTGCCGTGCACAACCGTCAACAAGGTATGTGGTTCGGGCATGAAAACTACCATGCTCGGCCACGACCTGATCGCGTCGGGCAGCGCGAAAGTCGTGGTAACGGGCGGCATGGAATCAATGAGTAACGCACCGTATCTGATGCCGAAAGCCCGTGACGGTTATCGCATGGGTCACCAGCAAATTCTGGACCACATGTTTTTCGATGGGCTGCAAAACCCTTACGACGGCAACATGATGGGCCATTTCGCGGAACTGACCGCCGATCGCTACGCGTTCAGCCGCGACGATCAGGACGCTTTTGCCATTGAGTCGGTGAGTCGTGCTCGCACCGCCGCCGAAGCTGGACGCTTCGCTGGCGAAATCGCACCGGTAACGGTTCGGACCCGTAAGGGGGACACGTTAGTGGCGGAAGATGAAGGTCCGCGTATTGCCGACGCCGACAAGATCCCGGCATTGCGACCGGCGTTCAGAAAAGACGGCACGGTTACCGCGGCGAGTTCATCATCGATATCCGACGGGGCGGCCAGCCTGGTACTCATGCGAAAGAGTGAGGCAAACGCCAGGGGAATCGAAATTCTTGCACGTATTACAGGCCATTCCGGATTTGCTCACGAACCGGAATGGTTCACAACCGCGCCGGTTTTTGCCATACAGGCACTACACGAAAAGCTGGGCTGGGATGCGAAATCTGTGGCCCTGTATGAAATTAACGAGGCGTTCGCCTGTGTCACGATGGCGGCCATGCACGATGTTGGTATTGAACATACCAAGGTCAACGTCAATGGTGGTGCGTGCGCACTCGGCCACCCCATTGGAGCATCCGGCGCGCGAATCATCGTGACGCTCGTGCACGCGCTGCGAAACCGGGGTGGTGGACAGGGTATTGCGTCCCTGTGTATCGGCGGCGGCGAAGCGGTCGCGATCGGAATTGAAGTCGCATAGAAAACTACAGGAGTGGAATATGGATCTTGCTACGGCAAAGGCAGTGGTAACGGGGGCCGCATCGGAACTCGGGCTGGGTTATGCCACTGCCAGTAAAATTATCGCTGCCGGTGGCCAGGTGGCGCTTCTCGATGTCAACGATGACGCCGGTGAACAGAGCGCAGCCCGGCTCGGCGAGCGCGCGGTTTATATCCATACAGACGTAACTTCGGAATCCGAGGTACAGGACGCCATTGCGCAGGCCCGCGAATTCATGGGCGGCATTACGCTGGCGGTCAATTGCGCCGGGATTGTTGGCGCTGCCAGGGCACTGGGGCGCGAGGCACCGATGCCTGGCGAATTCTTTGCCAATACCATAGCCGTCAACCTGATCGGCTCATTCCTGGTCGCGAAGGAAGCGGCCAATGTCATGCAGCACAATGAGCCAAACGAGGATGGCGAGCGCGGCCTGATCGTCAGCACGGCGTCCATCGCTGCGTTCGAAGGCCAGATCGGGCAAGCAGCGTATTCCGCGTCGAAAGGTGGCGTCGTCGGTATGACGCTGCCGCTGGCACGTGAATTTGCACGCATCGGTATTCGCGTCAATGTAATAGCGCCGGGAATATTCATTACTCCAATGGTCGCCGGAATGACGCCGGAGCTGCAGGAATCGTTGGGAGCCCAGGTGCCCTTTCCATCACGCCTCGGTCGACCGCATGAATACGCCGACCTGGTGGGCTGCATCTATGCAAATGCGATGATCAACGGGGAAACCATTCGCATCGATGGCGCCATCCGGATGCAACCCAAGTAACAGATTACTCGAACCGGCATCGGGACCACGGACGGAACTACATGCCCGAGTAGTTGGGGCCACCTCCTCCCTCCGGCACCTGCCAGACGATGTTTTGTGACGGGTCTTTGATATCGCAGGTCTTGCAGTGCACGCAGTTCTGGGCATTGATCTGAAAACGCGACTGACCGTTTTCTGTTACGACTTCATACACGCCGGCCGGACAATATCGCTGCGCCGGTTCGGCATACTGCGGCAGGTTGTAGGAAATCGGAATTGCAGCGTCTATGAGTTTCAGATGCGACGGCTGGTCTTCTTCGTGGTTGGTGCTGGAAAGAAAAACGGACGACAATCGATCAAACGTGAGTGAGCCGTCGGGTTTAGGGTATTCGATGACTGGCGCATCGCTCGCCTTCAGCAGTGCATCGTGATCCGCTTCTTTGTTGCGCAGGGTAAACGGCAATTTGCCGCGAAAAATATTCTGGTCTACAAAGGTAAACGCTGCGCCGAGAAACGTGCCAAATTTGTGGAGCGCCGGGCCGAAATTGCGTGCTCGATGCAGCTCATCGTGCACCCATGACGATCGAACTGCACTTTCATAGCTCGAAAGTTCGGAGTGAGACGCGCCATCCTGCAGCGCGGTAAACACGCTTTCCGCCGCCAACATGCCGGTCTTGATCGCCGTATGACCACCCTTGATCTTGATGCCGTTCAAAAAGCCTGCATCACAGCCGACGAGTAATCCGCCCGGAAAGGCGAGCTTCGGTAACGATTGCAGCCCTCCCTTGTTGACGGCACGCGCACCATAGGAGATTCGCTTGCCGCCTTCCAGGTAGCAACTGATTCGCGGGTGCAGTTTCCAGCGCTGAAATTCCTGGAACGGGTCCAGGTACGGATTCCTGTAGTTCAGGGCCACGATCAATCCGGCAAAAACCTGGTTGTTCGCAGCGTGATAGAGAAACCCTCCACCTTCGGTTTCATTGTCGAGCGGCCAGCCCATCGTATGCACGACCAGGCCTTCCGTATGCTTGTCAGGATCTATTTCCCATATCTCCTTGATGCCAATGCCGTAATGTTGCGGATCCGCGTCTTTGCGAAGCTCGAATCTGTCCATCAGCGACACGCCGAGATTGCCATGCACCCCTTCCGCAAATATGGTGAACTTGCCAAGCAGTTCATACCCGGGCTGGTAGCCAGCTTTGCGCCGACCGTCTTTAGCGATTCCCAGGTCGCTGGTCAGCACCCCGCGGACCCGGCCGTCGTCGTCGTAAACGACATCAGATGCTGCGAATCCCGGAAAGACATTCACGCCGGCCGCTTCAGCTTTCTCGCCCATCCACTGGCACAGACGTCCCAGGCTAATGATGTAATTGCCAACATTGTGCATTGGCAGCGGCACGAACATACCGGGAACGCGCGTCGCCTTGCGCTCGCTGGTCAGGTAGTGGATGAGGTCGCTTTTGACCGCGGTAGTTACAGGTGCTCCCTCTTCCTGCCAATGCGGAAACAGTTCGTTGAGCGCTCGCGGATCAAAGACATTCCCGGACAATATGTGTGCGCCAATCTCGGAACCTTTCTCGACCACGACCGTGGAGATTTCTTTACCTGCTGAATCCGCCAGCTGCGCGAGGCGGCAGGCCGCGGCAAGGCCGGCCGGGCCGCCGCCAACGATAACCACATCGAATTCCATCGATTCCCGTTCTTCCTGCTCCGCCATAGCCTTACTTCTGTAGCATTCGTGAAGAACGGTAGTCTAACAAAACTCCGCTTTTTCACTGCACCGTTTTCAGGTTACGCTGCGCCCGAAATGAAGAGAATCTGGTGACAATCCGACCGGCATACGCGGCCGCGCTTCGGGAACAAGGCCTGGTCGTCGACGCCGCACAGCAGCGCGTGGTCGACCGTCTCGATCAATTGCAGCACGCCATCGTCCGGCGCGGGTCGCTTATAGATCGACTGCGGCGGCACCTGCCGGGAAGCGCTCGTCAGTCGCCCACCAAGGGCATGTACCTTTGGGGCGGTGTCGGTCGCGGCAAGACATTCCTGATGGATCTTTTTTTCGATACGCTGGATTACGAGCGAAAGATGCGCATCCACTTTCACCGTATGATGAGCAACGTCCACGCCAGGCTGCATGCGCTACCCGACACTGAAGACCCGCTGAATACGATTGCCGGCGACATTGCCGCAGATGTAGACGTTCTGTGTTTCGATGAGTTTTACGTTAGCGATATTGCGGACGCGATGATCCTCGGCAGGCTCCTTGAGGGCCTTTTTGCGCGCGGTGTCGTACTGGTTGCCACATCGAACGCACATCCTCGCGACCTGTACCCCGACGGCCTGCAACGACAGCAGTTTCTGCCCGCCATAGCTGCACTCGAGAGAAACACCGAAATCGTCGAACTCGATGCCGGCACAGACTATCGCCTGCAGCTTTTTGAGGAAGCAGGCACTTACCTCTCACCGAATTCCGAGGTCGCCACCCGTAAACTGAAACGATACTTTGATGGCATAGCTTCCGGCACCTCCTATACCGACACGTCGATAGACATCCTCGGGCGTCAGATACAGACGAAATACTGCGCCAAGGGCATTGCATGGTTCGACTTTATGCAGATTTGTGATGGCCCACGCAGCCAGGAAGACTACATCGAGATCGCACGCTGGTATCCAACCGTCATTATTTCTGATGTGCCGGTCCTGACCGGCAAACTGGACAATCCCGCGCGCCGCTTCATCGCGTTAGTCGACGAATTCTACGACCGCCGGGTCAAACTGGTCTTGTCTGCGGCTGCCAGTGCCGATGAACTCTACCAGGGCAATCGACTAACGTTCGAATTCCAGCGAACAGCCAGTCGACTGACGGAAATGCAGAGTGAAAAATACCTGCATGCCGCGCATCTCGCATAGCGATAAAGGAACTTATCGCCGGACGAGCGACGGTTTAACAAGGAGGCACAACGAAGTAACATGAATGGTCGTAAACCCGCCTCAACCGGAGCACTCGCTGGTGGAAAATGAAGTAGATAACGAACTGATTTTAGAAGATTTTTTGCCTTATCGACTCGCCATCCTGTCGCACACCGTGTCGAGCCTGATCGCGCGCGTATACGACAAGCGATTCGGGCTGACTATTCCGGAATGGCGCGTTATCGCGATCGTAGGGCGATTCCCCGGTCTTTCGGCGGTCGAGGTTGCGGAAAGGACCATGCTCGACAAAGTTGCGATTAGTCGTGCCGTAACCAAACTGATCAAGGCGAATCGAATTGAGCGGGAATTTGCTGACGCCGACCGACGGCGGTCCATCCTTACGCTATCTGAAGAAGGTCGCAAGGTACATGATGAGGTCGCCCCACTCGCACTGGAAATGGAGCAGGATCTGTTGCACGGCTTAAGCGACAGTCAGATTGATACCCTTAATACGGTCACCGAACGCCTGTTGGCCAGGGCACGGCTTATCAGCTCACCGTAGTGAGCAGCGAATATCACGCAGGGCTTTACATCGGGTCCGTTTAACCTGTGCGTGCAGAAAGCTGACGCGCTGGCAAGACGCCTGGCACGTAATCCGCATGTTTTCGCAATTTTCGACGAATAATAGGTAGCAAAGCCGTGCACAGAGGCATATTCTTGCCACCCGACAGGATCAGCAATTATTGCGTCAATCGGACCCTGAAGGATGTCCGGTCGGAGTACCTCTAGTGTCCAAACAGCAGCAACGTCGCTCAAGCGATATTTCTCAGCAGATTATTGACGATATCGTTGCGACCAAACCACGCTCCAAATCTCTAAAGACCCGCAAAGAATCGGAGATATTCATCCGTCAGTATTTTGCGGACGTACCGCATGAGGATATGGCGGGACGCTCGGTGAAAATCATGGGCAAGGCGGCCGTTGCCCACCTGGATTTCGCCCGCAACCGTAAACCGGATACTGCACTGTTGCGGGTGTTCAACCCCGATGAAAAAAAGGATGGTTACCAGTCTGCGTTCACGATTGTTGAAATGGTGAATGACAACATGCCGTTCCTGGTGGACTCAGTGTCTGCGGCCATCACTCGACATGGGCTGACCATTCACATGACCGTGCATCCGCTGCTGCGTGTGCATCGGGATGCTCGCGGAACGCTGCAACGCATATCCGGTATCAACGACGAAGGTGGGCAAATCGAATCGCTGGTTCGATTTGTCGTTGACAGGGAGTCAGACCAGAATCAGTTGAAGATTCTGGAACATGAAATTTCCAAAATATTGTTCGATGTGCGCGCCTCTGTTCGCGACTGGCGCAAAATGCGGGACAAGATGCTGGAGGCGGCTTCAAACCTGAATGCCGGACCTCCGGGAGCGGACGCCGCGGTACGAATGGAAACAGATGCACTGCTGCAGTGGATGGCGGATGACCATTTTACTTTTCTCGGCTACCGGGAATATCGGCTGCGCAAGCGCGGCGAAAAACTGTTTCTGGCTCCGGTCAAGGGGTCAGGACTCGGCGTTTTATCCAGCGATGAACGTGGCGGGCGCGTGGTCGAACTCAGCAAAGAGATGCAGCGGGTCACGCAGTCGAAAGACTGGCTGATAATCACCAAGGCAAATTCGCGGGCCACCGTTCATCGACACAGCTATCTCGATTATATTGGCATCAAGATTTTCGATCGCAACGGCGTTGCCATCGGTGAGAAACGTTTTATTGGCTTGTTTACCTCCGTTGCTTACAGCGAAAGTCCGAGAAATATTCCGTTGCTGAGATTGAAGGTCCAGCGCGTACTCGAAGCAGGCAAGGTCGATCCCTCCGGCCATCGTGGCAAGGCGCTCCTGCATATCCTGGAATCATTCCCTCGCGACGAGCTTTTCCAGAGTTCAATCAAGGATCTCGTGCGCACGACGACGGGCATTCTCAATCTCCAGGATCGGCGCCGTGTAAAGTTCTTCTTGCGCAGAGATACATTCAGGCGGTTCTTTTCCTGCATTGTTTACGTACCGCGTGAAAAGTATACGACGGCAATTCGTCGCGAAATCGAACAGATTTTGCTTGAGGAGTTTGACGGACTTGCCGTTGATTCAAGCGTGCAGATTGTCGACTCTCCACTTGCGCGACTGCATACGATCGTCCGAACGAATGTCGAGAGCCGGCCTCGAATCAGCATCCGCGACATCGAAGCGCGTATAGAGCAGGCGGTCATCAGTTGGCGCGATCATCTGCGAGTACAACTGGTCAAACGATTCGGTCAGGACGAGGGATTGACGCTTTTTCGCGATTATGGAGAGTGTTTCTCTGCTGCCTATGAAGGCGAGACTGAGCCGCGGATCGCGTGCCTGGACATTAAGCGTATCGACGGACTGCTGAAGGGAGAACACAACGATTTCCTATTGCTCCATCAACCGGCTGGAAGCGAAGACGATAAATTGCATTTCCGCACTTTCCGTAAGGATGAACCGCTGCACTTGTCGAGAGTTCTGCCGGTTCTCGAAAATCTTGGCACCTATGTTTTAAGTGAAAGGCCGTATCGTCTCAAACTGAAAGGAGGCGATAGCTTCTGGATCCAGGACTTTCAGCTGCAGCTGCCAAATGCGGACGAACTGGATGTCGACAGCGCCGCGGTACGATTTCAGGATGGGTTTCGCCAGGCGTTGCAGGGTGTATCCGAGAGCGACAATTTCAATGAGTTGATTCTCGCGGCCGGACTGAACGTCCGTCAGACGACGTTAATTCGCTGCTACGCGAAGTATATCCTGCAGCTCGGCATTCCTTTTAGTCAGAAATCAATGGAAGAGGTATTGGTCGCAAACGCCGACCTCGCCTGTGCGCTTGTGCGCCAGTTCGAATTGCAGTTCGAGCCGAAACTGAAGAAAAAGAAACGCGATGACGACCTGCAGCAATGCAAAAAAACGATTGCGCGCGGCATTTCCCGGGCACGTAGTCTCGATGAGGACAGGATCCTGACGGCGTTTGCTGGTGCGATTTCCGCAACCGTGCGTACCAATTACTTTCAGACAGACGACGATGGCAATGCTAAGTCCTATATATCTATAAAAACGGATCCAGGCAAGATTCCCGAAGCTCCGCTGCCGAAACCACGTTTCGAGATTTTCGTCTACTCGCCGCGCGTCGAAGGTATTCACCTTCGTGCCGGCAGCATCGCACGAGGTGGTATTCGCTGGTCCGACAGAAGGGAAGATTTCAGGACCGAGGTGCTGGGGCTGATGAAGGCGCAGGTCGTCAAGAACACCGTCATCGTACCGACCGGGGCAAAAGGCGGATTCTATGCAAAACAGCTTCCCGTGGGCGATCGCGAGGCGATCATGGCTGAAGGAATTGCATGCTATAAGTTGTTTATCTGCGGACTGCTCGACATTACTGACAATGTGGTGAACGACAAGATAGTGCCCCCTGCTGGCGTTATTCGTCGGGACACGGACGATCCCTACCTGGTTGTTGCCGCAGATAAGGGAACCGCAACATTTTCGGATATCGCAAATGGAATCTCCGCGCAATATGGCTTTTGGCTGGATGACGCCTTCGCATCCGGCGGATCAGCGGGCTACGACCACAAGAAAATGGGAATCACAGCGCGCGGCGCGTGGGAAGCAGTGCGCAGACATTTTCGTGAAAAGGGCGTGGATGTCCAGAAGGATCCGTTTACGGTCTTTGGTATAGGCGACATGAGCGGAGATGTTTTTGGCAACGGCATGTTGTTGTCTCGGAAGATCAAGCTCGTCGCCGCATTCAATCATATGCATATTTTTCTCGACCCGGATCCGGACATGGCGGCAAGCTTCAAGGAACGGCAGCGCCTGTTTCGACTTGGCCGCTCAAACTGGGCCGACTACAACGAGAAATTAATTTCGCCAGGCGGCGGCGTGTTTTCCCGCGACGCCAAGGAAATAAAGCTCACCGCGGAAGTCAGGCAGTTGCTTGGCACTACCGAGACCGCAATGCGCCCATCGGCCCTCATTCGGGTCATTCTCTGCATGCAGGCCGACTTGTGGTGGAACGGGGGCATTGGCACCTATGTCAAAGCCAGCACCGAAAGTCATGCGGACGTTGGAGATCGCGCCAATGACAACGTGCGTATTGACGCCAACGGACTGCGCTGCAAAGTGGTCGGTGAAGGTGGCAACCTCGGCCTGACCCAGCGTGCAAGGATCGAGTACAGCCTCAACGGTGGCCGTATCAATACCGACTTCATTGACAACTCCGCCGGTGTCGACAGTTCCGACCGCGAAGTCAACATCAAGATCCTGTTAGGTGCAGCGGCCAAAGAATACGGCCTGACCACTGCCAAGCGCAACAAGCTGCTGGTCGAGATGACGGATGAGGTCGCCGAATTCGTGCTGCGCAGCAATTACCTGCAGACGCAGTCGATCAGCATGATGGAAGCTCGCGCGCCCGAACGACTGTCAGAAATGGCCAGGCTTATCGGCAACCTGGAGAAAACGGGGCTGCTGAATCGGAGCCTGGAATTTCTACCTGATGAACTCGAGATCGAGGAACGGCAGCAGCGCAACCAGGGATTAACGCGTCCCGAACTTGCGGTCATTCTGAGTTACGCCAAGATTGATCTGTATAACGGGCTCGAAGGTTGTGATCAGGCGCTCGACGATTTTCTGACAACTGACCCGCAACGATATTTTCCGCCCGTGTTACGGCGACGATACCCCGACCTGATTCGGGTTCACCGTCTTAGCAGGCAAATACTGGCAACCTTAATTGCTAACAACATCGTCAATCGCATGGGCCCTACATTTGTAAAACGCGTCCAGGTTGATACCGGATCTGATGTCGTTACGATTGCGCGGGCCTATGTGGTCGCCAGAGAAATATGCCAGGCAAGCGAGACCTGGCGCCTAATCGAAGCGCTGGACAACAAGATCCCGGCGACGATTCAGCAGTCCATGATGTTCGATGTTGGCAGAATCCTCCGCCATGCGTGTTACTGGTTGATTGAGCGTTATGGCGACGAACTTGACATCGTTGACGCCGTCGCGGATTTGAAGACGAACATGGCGACGATTTATTCGCGCGCCACCAGCATCGTTGTCGGACCTGCCAAGGAACGGCAAAAAAATTCCGCCCAGGATTACATGCGGCACGGCGTGCCCGAAAAACTCGCGAAAAAGATGGCGTCTTTACTGCTGACTCGCGGCGGCCTCGATATCTCCGATCTGGCTATGCGGCATCGCAAGGACCTCATGGCAACGGCTCGCATGTATGCCGGCATGAGCGATCGCCTTGGCATCGTGTGGATGAATCGTGGTGTGGAGAGCCTTGAGGTCGAAGGTCGCTGGCAAGCATTGGCCAGAAGCAATTTGCGCGATGATTTTTATCGCATCAGGCGTGATTTTGTCACCAGCCTGCTGAATAGCCGAAGCCGGAAACAGCCTGAAGAGGTTTTCGAAGCGTGGTTGTCGAAGAATGCAACCTTCGTGCGCCTGTTCGACTCGATTCTAGCCGAGATGCAACTCAAGTCAGAAGTTGACTTCGCCACTCTGTCAGTCGCCGCACAGGAATTGCGGAAACTGACAGACAGTTTATAAAAACCACTACCAGATACGGAGAATTCATGACTGGCAAACTCGTCTTGTGTCGTCACGGGCAAAGTGATTGGAACCTGAAAAATTTGTTCACAGGGTGGACCGACGTAGGGCTCACTGACAAGGGTCGTGCCGAAGCCCAGGCGGCCGGAAGGTTGCTGAAAGAACAGGGATATGAATTCGATATCGCCTTTACCTCCGTACTAAAGCGTGCAATCGGCACGCTCTGGATCATGCTCGAGGAAATGGATCGCGTCTGGATTCCGGTGGTGCGCGACTGGCGCCTCAATGAGCGACACTACGGTGCACTGCAGGGACTGAACAAGGCAGAAACGGCGGCGAAGTATGGCGATGAACAGGTACACATCTGGCGTCGCAGTTACGCGACCACACCACCGCCCCTGGAAGAGGACGATGAACGGCATCCGCGCCATGACCCGCGCTATGCCGGGATTGATAATCTCCCCGCCACCGAATCGCTTTCAACCACCCTGGATCGCGTTCTCCCTTGCTGGAATGACAGCATCGCGCCGCAGCTCGAGGCCGGTAGGAATGTGCTTATTGCGGCGCATGGCAACAGTTTGCGTGCTCTGGTGAAAATGCTGGACAACGTTTCCGAAGAGGAAATTACCGGTTTCAATATTCCGACGGGCGTGCCACTCGCCTACACGCTGGATGACGATCTGAAACCACTGTCACGTGAATTCCTCGGTGATCCTGAGGCAGTCGCCGCGGCAGCGGCGGCGGTCGCGAACCAGGCCAGCGCTAAGTGATTTTCAGGCTCGAAGACCGCGTTCCGGTTTTCGAGGGCGCAGGCCACTACGTTGCAGAAAACGCGAGCGTCATCGGCGCAGTGACGCTCCGGAACCACTCCAGTGTCTGGTTCAGTGCGGTCATCCGTGCCGACAACGACATCATTGAGATCGGAGAACACAGCAATATTCAGGACGGCGCGGTCCTGCACACGGACGCCGGTATTCCGCTTGTCCTGGGTGACGGCGTCTCGGTGGGTCACCGGGCGATGCTGCACGGTTGCCGCATCGGCAATAACACGTTGATTGGAATTGGCAGCACAATACTGAATCATGCCGTGATCGGTGAGAACTCCATTGTCGGTGCCAATTCGCTGGTCACGGAAGGCAAGCAATTTCCGGCCGGGTCTTTGATCATGGGTTCTCCTGCCAAGGTTATCCGATCGCTTACGGACGATGAGATCGACCTGATCGGCCAGGCCGCCTGGTCGTATATGACGAAAAGCGCGCAGTATCGAGACGAGCTTGCCGAGTGTGCGCCGGCCGCTGACTAGTCGATCAGGCAGAATTATCTGCCAGGCCGATCCGCGCTCGCGGTAACCGAAACCTTGCCATTGGCTGCACGGGCAGCTCGCAGCTGATCTATCGTTGTGTTTTGGGATCTGAGCGTTTTGCGTCGCTTTCGGTATGGGGCAACACACGGACCAGGCCTTCCTGTGAAGTCGAAGCAATAAGCCTGCCTTCCGTCGTGAAAAACTGGCCTCGCGAAAATCCTCTGGCACCTGATGAATTCGGACTATCCATTGCGTAGAGCAGCCATTCATCCATACGAAACTCGCGATGAAACCAGAGTGCATGATCCAGGCTGGCCATCATGACCCGCCCCTGACCAAAAGGCAGCCCGTGCGGCAACGTGCTCGTGCCGAGCAGTTCGTAGTCCGACACGTAGGCGAGCAGGTTCTGATGCAGTGCCTGCTCGTCCGGCAACTGATCGACGGCCTTGATCCAGACGGACTTGAGTGGTGCTCGAGGTTCAGCGCTCAGGAAATTTGCCGGCTCCACCGGACGAAACTCGAACGGTCGTTGCACGGTCAGGTAGCGACGCATTTTCTCCGGGAGCTTTTGCAGTATCTCGGGCGCAACCTCGGTCAGGTCCTGCAAGCCGTCCGGTCCGTCGACCACCGGCATCTCAACCTGGTGCTCCAGCCCTTCCTCAGGCTCTTGAAACGAGGCGGCCAGATTGAATATCGGGCGCCCGTGCTGGATGGCTACGACTCGCCGCACCGAGAAACTGCCACCGTCGCGTGAACGGTCCACGTCATAAATAATGGGCGCATTCATGTCGCCGCGCCGCAGAAAGTAGGCGTGCAGTGAATGGGCCCGTCGACCGGAAACGGTATGATTGGCAGCTGACAGTGCCTGCCCGAGCACCTGGCCACCGAATACCTGCGCGCTGCCGATATCGCGACTCTCGCCCCGAAAAATGTTTTTTTCGATGCGCTCCAGTTTTAGTAGATTAAGCAGATCTTCGAGTACGGTATGCATAGTGATCGTAACCTGGTGACTACGCCTGACTCAGACCGTGTCGACCAGCACTGGTTGGCGGGATGAGGAAAACAGGCACCCCTACGTAGTCGAGACACCGCCGTCAACAATAATTCCTGTTCCGCTCACGAATACAGAATCATCTGTCGCGAGGAAAAGCGCAACCTTGGCTACGTCAACAGGCTCGCCTAATCGCTTGGCCGCTGAACGCTGTATACAGTAGTCACGCAAGTCTTTGTCACTGGTGAATATGCGGCGACTGTCCGGCGTCATAATCGCACCGAGCTGAATATAATTCGCGTTGATGCCGAATTGTGCAATATCCGCAGCAAGTCGCCTGGTCAGGTCGGCAATCGACGCTTCCGACTTGGCGTAACCGTCAGAACAGTCTTTGCTAAAAACACTGCGATTGAAACCCATAATGATAATGCGGCCGGCAGGACTGTTCTTCATCATCGGCAGCATTTGGTCACAGATTGCGCTAACGAGATCGCTCTTTCTTGAGAGGAGTTTGCCAAGACCCTCCTCATCGCCCGCGGCTATCGGGCTTCCGGTATGAGGACTGACGTTGCAAACGACAATATCCACTACGCCAAGTTCTTCTGATGCCATTGAGCCAAGCTTGGTCGCACCATCCGCAGCGTTGGTATCGATTGCCGCCGTATGCACTTTACGCACCGACTTGAATTTCGTTTCAATACCACTATTGACCGAGTCGACGGCAAGGACTTCCGCGCCCTGTTTTATCAGTGTTCGCACAATTGCCTCGCCGATCCCGCCACCGGCGTCGGTCACGACCGCTTTCAATCCAAATAGACGCTTTGCGTCAGCCATATTTCACCCAAACGTTTTAATTTACTCAAAAATTCTATCAGGACGGCAACCGGTAATCCGCGAACTGCTTCCGCAATTCAATTTTTTTGATTTTTCCGGTTGCCGTGTGCGGAATTTCATCAACGAACACGACGTCGTCCGGAATCCACCACTTCGCAATTTTGCCCTCCAGCCAGGCGAGCATGTCATCCCGACTCAGCTCCACACCCTCGGCACGAATGATCACCAGCAGTGGTCTTTCCGTCCACTTGGGGTGCGGCACACCAATCACCGCAGCTTCGGCAACGCCATCGTGGCCGACTGCCGTGTTCTCAACGTCGATCGAACTAATCCACTCACCGCCGGATTTAATGACGTCCTTCGTCCGATCAGTGATTGCCATGTAGCCGTCCGGGTTTATAGTGGCAACGTCCCCGGTATCGAACCAACCATCGTCAGTATGCGCGTCACTATTGCCCTCAAGCTTGAAATAGCCGCTGCAGATCCAAGGTCCCCGCACTTGCAGAGCACCGTAAGCAACTCCGTCCCAGGGGAGCTCTACGCCTGCATCGTTGACGATGCGCATTTCCACGCCAAACACACTGCGACCGGCTTTGGTCTGCATTTGTATGTATTCATCCGGCGTCCAGTTTTCGCTGCCAGACTTGGGCGTACTTGCCGTCCCAAGAGGGCTCATCTCGGTCATTCCCCAGGCCTGAATCACAGTAACGTCATGTGCATCACGAAATTCGCGAATCATCGCCTCCGGCACTGCGGCACCGCCAATGACGGTTCGTTGCAGGTGATTTAATTTCTGGCCGGTGTCTCTCGCATATTGCAGCAAAGCGAGCCATACGGTTGGCACGCCCAGTGCTAAAGTGACCTGCTCCTGCTCCAATAGATTGTATAGCGTCTCCCCGTCACCCATTTTCGGTCCCGGGAATACGAGCTTGCTGCCCACCATCACTGCGCAATAGGGAATGCCCCAGGCGTTCACATGAAACAGCGGTACGACCGGTAGTACACAATCTGTGCTTCCGAGATTCAACGTGTCTGGCATGACCTCCGCATAGGCATGCAAAATTGTGGAACGGTGGTCGTAAAGAACACCCTTGGGATCACCGGTTGTTCCTGACGTGTAGCACAGGGCAGACGCCGTGCGCTCGTCAAACACTGGCCATTCGAACAGGTCACTCTCGCTGCCAATCAATGCTTCATACGACACTGCATTCTTGAGGCTCGTTTCCGGCATGTGGGCGTCATCGGTCATGACGACAAATCCCTCGACAGCGGAAATCTGAGCTGCGATCTTTTCAAGCAGCGGCACGATCAACGGGTCAACAAAAATCCATCGATCCTCGGCATGATTGATAATGAAAATGATCTGTTCCGGAAACAGTCGCGGATTGATCGTGTGGCAGACAAATCCTGAACCGGCTATAGCGTAGTAACATTCAAGGTGACGGTGATCATTCCAGGCTAGGGTTGCAATGCGATCGCCGCGGCTAAGTCCCAGTTTAGCGAGCGCGTTCGCAAGTTGCCGGGTGCGACGAAAGCATTCCGCGTACGTGCAGCGATGCAGCGGGTCGTCCGCCTTAATCGAAACTATCTCCCTGTCCCCGAAATTCCGATCTGCATGCTTCAGGATTGATGAAATCAGAAGCTGGCTCTCCATTATCAATCCCTGCATCGGCGACCTCGCGCTATTTTACTTAATGTGGCTGACTGGCAATTTACCAGATCCAGTGCTGCTGTCAGCAACAATCTGTTCTTTCTCAAGGCATACCGCTAACGCCCTGGTCCGAGCAGGTACCAGGCAATGACTCCGAGTATCGGCAAGAGTATGACGACGGCAATCCAGATCGCTTTCCTGCCATCGCTGGACGAACTATTTAAGATCTTTAATACCGCGTAGACATCCGCGATCAGTACGAGTATTCCGATAACGCCGACTTCCATCAGACCCCCCAATTGCAGGCAACTACCTGCCGATTATTTCTGGCCAATTTTTCTTGGCCTATTTTTCTTGGCTTAATGTTCTTAGCTTATTCTTCGTGGCCTATGCTTGTTGGTTTAGTCTTCTTGGACTGTTCTTATGTTGTGCAGACGATCGCGCAGTCCTTTTTGACCATCCTTGCAGATACTATTGCCGTAGTGACGCAATAGCAAAAACAGAAAAAAATATAAGCAAAACAACAAGATGCACGCCAGCTAGAGTCTCGCCGCGGAATTGACTGTTGTATCGCCCGGGGTGAAGCAGAGAACGCATTGCCGCTTAAGAGAACGTTTCGCTAACGACCGCTTCACGATGCGCTGATAATTTCAGCCGGCCTGGCGTCGATAGCATTGCGAAACCGGGCCCCTGGCCGACACGCTCGTCACAGTCGACCGCTCGATAATGAAAAGGAACTGGAGTTGTCGTTAATCGAAGCGACCGAGCGGGCAATCGCTGCGCCTCAGCCGTGATTGACCGCCGGTTCGTCCAGTGATTCCTCGAAAAAGTACATTCCCAGCGTTTCGGCGACACAGGCAGGTTTCTTTTCTCCCTCCACCTCAACGCGCACTTCGGAGAGCAGGTGTAACGCACCTGCGCGTTTGCGCGCCTGAATGACGGTGGCGCGACCTCGCACCCGGCTTCCTACTGGCACCATCGTGTAGAAACGAATCTTGTTGCAGCCGAAATTCATAGCCCGGGTCAGGTTGGCTACTTCGACGAACTGCCCGGTAAGCGCCGGTATCAGGGCCAGGGTCAGATAGCCATGCGCAATGGTCTTACCGTCCGGCAGTTCGGCTGCGGCCCGCTCACGATCGACATGAATCCACTGGAAATCGCCGGTCGCCTCGGCAAACTTGTCGATGCGTTCCTGGTCGACCGTCACCCAATTCGAAACCCCTACTTCCTGACCTTCGAGCGCTTTTGCGTCGTCAATTGACCTGATGATGTGCAATTCTCTTGTCCTTCCGGTGCTTATGCTGCAGTGCAAGAAATACATAAAACGCGCCGATAGGGCAAGTTTTCTGACCAGAATTGCTGCGGCCTCGGTGTGAAAGAATCCTGAAACCCAGCGCTCATGCGGGTGCTGGAACAAACGCTTTGCTGCGGCGTAGCAAATACCCTGGCTCGGCAGTACCCAGGATGCGGACCTGTCGGGTGTTGATCTTTTTCTACTGACCAATAAAGTGCGCATGATGAATGACGACATGCTCTTTGCACTGATCCTCGCTGCGGGAACGGCTAGCCGCTATGGCGCACCGAAACAGCTGGCGACATACGAAGGCCAGGCGCTCGTTGCCCGTGCGGTCCGCCTGGCAGAGTCAGCCTGTGAATCCAGGACTCTGCTCGTCGTAGGAAGCGAGCACCACGCAGTCACCGCAGCCTGCCAGCCGCAGCGTGGTTTCTTTATCTATAACCCAAACTTCGCGGACGGCATCGCCAGCTCAATCCGGAGTGGTATTCGCTGCCTTGAAAACCGGGCAGACGGAATTCTTTTGCTGCTCGCCGACCAACCCTTAATCGACAGCAGCCATCTTGAGTCGCTCGAAGTGGCCTGGCGCGCTGCGCCGGAGAAAATTGTCGCGAGCGGCTACGCGCGCACGCTGGGACCACCCGCTATTTTTCCGCGAGCGTATTTCAACGCGTTGCAGTCACTGCGCGGAGATCGTGGGGCGAAATCACTGCTTGAAGCCAATCGCGACCGCCTGAATACCATTGCCTTTGAGAAAGGCGCCGTCGACGTTGATGTGCCGCAAGATCTGGAACAACTCAGGACCTGATGGCTTGCGGATGTTCACGGCCATGCGTCGCGCATCGTTCGCAGTTTACCCACCCCGAATGACCCGCAACATAGTGCTCTTTCTTCCAGATCGGTAAGCGAATTTTTACCTGATCAATAATGTAGCGACAGGCAGCAAATGCCTCGTCACGATGCGCTGACGTTACGCCGACCCAAACCGCACATTCCCCGATCTCCAGCAATCCCGACCGATGCACACATTCCGCGTGCAGTAGCGGGTACCTGCTCATCGCCTCGGCTATGATCTTGTCACCCTCGACAACTGCCACCGGTTCATATACCTCGTATTCGAGTCGCAGGACCTCCTGGCCCTCGTTGTGGTCACGAATCCAGCCCTCGAATCCGACATAGGCGCCTGCTCTGTCGTCGCGCAGTTCGCCGCGCAACGACTCAGGCTGAATCAATTCAGCAGTGATGCGCAACTTCAGCCTCCCGCTACCGGTGGAAACAGCAGCACTGTGTCGCCGTCGCCGACAGCAGTATCCCAATCCGCCATTTCGTCGTTGATTGCCACCTTACAGTGCCCCAACGGTTCCATCGATCCGTGCCGATGCTGTAGCTTGCGGAACACGTCGCCGGCCGTATCGACATCGCAACTGACCTCCTCCGCGTCAATTCCCGCATGCTCCCGAAAGCCGGCAAAATACCTTACTGTAATGTTCTTGGTCATAGCGTTTGTTCGATACCGGTTCCGGCCAGATCCTCCGGCGAATTGATGTTGTGCAACGCGCCGGGATTGGGTTGCGTCAGCAATTGGGTCGGTGAGTTTATCAAAATCTTGCGTGGACACTTGAAACCATCGGCAACAAACCTGTCGATGATCGGGCGCGCTGTCGGTCGATAGATCGCACACAATGGTTCGGGCAAGTCATCATGCACGCTGCGGTAGGCGGTAGCCGGGCAATCACCTGACGCGTGAGTCAGCAAATGCGTAATCGTCAAGTCATCGATCGCCGGCAAATCACAGGCCAATACCAGCCAGCACACTGCAGGATTCATATCCATCGCCGACAAAATCCCGGCGAGAGGACCCAGGTCATCGTATGCATCAACGATTTTTTCGAAGCCCTGCCGCACCGGATCATCCTGCTGTCCGGCACTGGTCGAAATAAAGGTTCTCTCGGTATGAGCCTGTAATAGTTTAACCGCCCGACTCAGCTGCGACTCGCCGTTCTGCGTCAGCGATGCCTTGTCGGCACCCATCCGGCGACTTTTCCCGCCAGCCAGTACCAGTCCCCAAACAGATTCATTCACGGTCACGGTGAAAGTCCTTCTTGCCGCCGGATTTAGATATCAGGCGAGTGTCCCGTACCACAATTTCATGCGACAGCGCCTTGCACATGTCGTATACCGTTAACGCGGCAATGCTGGCACCGGTCAGCGCTTCCATTTCAACACCGGTGCGATGATGCACTTTGCAACGGCAATCGATGACCGCCTGCGATTCCTGATTCAGCTCGATCGATATCTTGCAGTTGTCCAGAGCGAGTGGATGACAAAAAGGGATAAGTTCATGCGTTCGTTTCGCGGCCATAACACCGGCGATGATCGCGGTGGCAAATACCGGCCCTTTCGCGGTATCAATATCGCCGCCTGCAAAACGGTTCGCGACAGCTGCCGGGAACTCAACAATTGCCCGTGCGTGCGCCTGCCGAACAGTCGGCTTTTTAGCGCTGACGTCAACCATAGTCGGTCGGTTTTTCTTGTCAATGTGGCTAAGGTTGCTCATCTCTGCCTAACCGCCCATGCGGTACATTTCTACTTTGTTGATCAGCGGTTTTTCTGTCGACGCTGGTGCCCTGATTTCGCTGTAACGATCCGCGCGACGCCGCCATACATTGGATATGAGCGCAGCGATTTCAGCATCACTTGCGCCGCTGCGTAGCGGTCCGGCCAAGTCTGTGCCATCCGTTGCAAACAGGCAGGTATAAAGTGTCCCGTCCGCAGACAGCCGTGCCCGACTGCATGCACCGCAAAACGGATCCGTTACCGAGGATATGAATCCGAGTTCGCCCTTGCCATCGAGAAATTGATAGCGGCTTGCGACCTCGCCTGCATAGTTCCTGTCGACGGCTCTTACGGGCCAGCGCGCATTGACCATTTCCAGAATATCTTTCGACGGTACAACCTGCTCCATAGACCAGCTATTACGGCTGCCGACATCCATAAATTCGATAAATCGAACGATATGACCGGTACCCCGGAAATGTTCCAGCGTATCCAGCAACGTATGTTCATTGACACCGCGCTGTACAACGACATTGATTTTTATAGGCGCCAAGCCGGCTTTTTCCGCGGCCTCGATGCCTTCCAGCACTTTCCGGATGACGCCGCGATTGCCGCTCATCGCCGCAAACACCTTTTCGTCCAGGCTGTCCAGACTGATAGTAACCCGATGCAGCCCGGCATCTGCGAGCGCGCGCGCGACCGGTGCCAGCAGGACACCGTTTGTGGTCAACGCAAGATCATCGACGCCTTTCAGTTTAGCGAGGCTGGCGACGAGACTCGCGACCTTCTTATCGAGCAAGGGCTCGCCGCCGGTGATGCGAAGTTTGCTGACACCCAGTTCTACTGCAATTGTTGCGATCCGCAGAATCTCGGCATGGTTCAACCGGGCAGAGCGGGTCAGAAACTGGTAGTCGTCGGTGTACTGAGCCTCGGGCATGCAATAGGGGCAGCGAAAGTTACATCGATCCAGCAGCGAAATGCGCAGGTCTTGCAGCGGTCGACCCAGGGTATCGGTGGCAGAGGCCATTTTTGCGGGTCCGTTTGACAACTTATTACTCATGAGTGAATTCTGCCCGATTACGGTGCCGCTGTAAGCACCCTGCGGGGTCGATAACCAGGTTATTAGGGCACGATTGGGCCACGATAGTTCATTGTGCGCGCTGTATGTGGTCGATATACTGCTGCGTCACGCCCGACTGTGAGCCCTCAGCCGGGAAGCGATCCACTCAGAATTCCGGCACAAATCGCGGCGCAAGCGATCTTTCGTATCTTTCTCTGCCGGGCGCGGACGCCACTCTTCTGGACACGCAGTACACAACATGAATATAGATTTGACCAAAGAAGAACTCGCTTTTCGCGACGAAGTCAGGGAGTTTCTTGCGACAGACTATCCGCAAGACATCCGCAGAAAACAGGATGAGGCCATTGAATTAAGCCGCGATGACATGATTCGCTGGCAAAAAACGCTCTACCGGCGCGGCTGGTTTGCGGTCAACTGGCCGGTTGAATACGGTGGCACCGGCTGGACCGCCGTACAGAAGTATATTTTTGCCAATGAACTCGCTGCCGCAAATACGCCGGCCGTCATCCCATTCGGCGTCAAGATGGTCGCCCCCATTATCTACACTTTCGGCAGCGACGAGCAGAAGCAGCGTTTCCTGCCAGATATTCTGGACAGCACCACATGGTGGTGTCAGGGATATTCGGAACCTGGATCCGGTTCTGACCTCGCGTCGCTGAAGACGCGGGCCGATCGCGATGGAAACCACTATGTGGTCAATGGCACCAAGACCTGGACCACACTGGGACAGTATGCCGACTGGATTTTTTGCCTGGTACGCACCAGCTCCGACGTTGCCAGGAGACAAGAAGGCATCAGCTTCATTCTCATCGACATGCAGACAAAGGGTGTCACAGTAAATCCCATTATTACGATCGAGGGCGATCACGAAGTTAATGAAGTGCACTTTGATAATGTCAGGGTACCTGTGGAGAATCTTGTGGGCGAGGAAGGCAAGGGATGGACCTACGGAAAAGTACTTTTGCAGCATGAAAGGACCAATATTGCGGGGGTCGCGAATTCTCAATATCGACTCAGAAAGCTTAAGCAATCCGCAGCCGAACCGATGCGCGGAACGAAAGCGTTGCTCGACAATGATGCTTTTCGTCGCAAGATTGCAAGACTCGAGATTGAGTTAAAGGCACTTGAGTACACCGAGCTGCGTACGCTCGCATCTGTGCAAGTCGGCCAGTCGCCCGGGCCTGAATCTTCGTTCCTTAAGATCCGGGGCACGGAGCTGCAGCAGGCGATGGATGCGTTGCTGGTTGAGGCGGCGGGATACTACGCCCTCCCCTATGTGCCAGCGCAATACGAACTCGATTTTCCTGAGGGGGAAAGAATTGGTCGCGGCACGGAAACGATTTCGTCACTTCGATATTTCAACAATCGCAAGGCATCAATCTACGGTGGGTCGAACGAGATTCAGAAGAATATTATTGCCAAGCACGTGTTGGGACTGTAGGGGTCGGCGCAATGGATTTTTCACTTAGCGAAGAACAAGCGATGCTGGCCGACAGCATCAGTCGATTTATCGACACAGATTACGACTTTGACACGCGCCAGAAAATTGCGGCGAGTAATGGCGGCTTCAGCCCTGAGATGTGGCGTACTTTTGCTGAGCTCGGCTGGACTGCTGTTCCGTTTGCAGAAAGTGACGGTGGCCTCGACGGCGGACCGGTCGAACTGATGCTGATGATGGAGCAGTTCGGGCGCGGCCTGGTCGTGGAACCTTTCCTCGCCAATATCGTCCTTGCCGGTGGCGTGCTTCGCCGCATAGCCAATGCCGAACAGAAAGCAAGGTGGCTGGCTCCATTGATAGCCGGTGATTTGCAGGCGGCATTTGCAGTGGTTGAGCCCCAGAGCCGCTTTGATGTCGCCAATACCGCCTCGATAGCAGAGGCAAGTGGTGACGGCTACAGATTGAATGGCGCCAAATCGGTGGTGCTCAACGGCGGCGCTGCGGACTTGCTGGTTGTGCCTGCGCGCACATCTGGCAGTCAGGTCGACCAGGGCGGCATTACCCTTTTTGCAATCCCGGCTGAGACGCTGGGCGTCACGCGAACCAGCTATACGACGGTCGACGGACTACAGGCCGCGGAAATCGTCCTTGCTGACGTAACGGTTTCAAAGGATGCGGTATTGGGCGAGATCGACAACGCTTTTGCAACCATCGCTGCCGTCATTGACGAGGCTACGCTGGCCGTGTCCGCGGAGGCGCTGGGAATCATGCAAACCATGCACGACCGTACCGTCGAGTATTCCAAGAGCCGGGTGCAATTTGGTGTACCAATCGGAAGCTTTCAGGCGCTGCAACATCGGATGGTCGATAGCCTGATGGCCTGCGAGCAAAGTCGTTCGCTCCTGTACTGGTGCGTGATGCTGTACCTCTCCGACGACCCCCGGTATCGCAGTGCCATCAGCGCGCTGAAGTACCAGGTCGGAACAGCGGGCGTCAAAGTTGCAGAAGAAGCCGTGCAGATCCACGGCGGAATGGGCGTAACCTGGGAATTGGATATCGCGCACTATCTAAAGCGCATGACCGCGATCAACATCATGTTTGGCAATGCAGATTATCACCTCGATCGATACGTCGCCGCGGGTGATGCGCAGGCCGGTTAAGTTAATATCAGCCGGCGTTTAGAAGACTGATGTTTCCGCAAAGCATTGCTCAGTTTTTCGCCGCCAACCAGGAGGTGCTGTGGTTTAGCACGCTGGTTCTGGATCTCACCGGCACGGTCGTCCTGTATCGACTTTTTGGTAAAGTCGGGCTACAGGTCGCGATAACAGCCGCAATTATTCTGGCGAATCTGCAGGGACCGAAACTCACGTCTATTTTCGGCCTAGAAACCACGATTGGTGTCATTTTCTATTCGAGTATTTTTCTGGCGACGGACATACTGAGTGAGAACTACGGCCGTGCCGAGGCTAATAAAGCAGTAAGAATGGGTTTCGTCGTCAGCGTCATCGTGCTTGCCATGCTGAGCTTGTCAATGCTGTATGCGCCAACAGATCGACCTTTTGCCAAAGACGTACACAACGCATTCGATACCATCCTGAATTTCGCCCCGCGTTTTGTTCTTGGCTCACTATTCGCCTATATTGTCAGTCAGAGTTTTGATGTCTGGGCGTTTCACCAGATCAAGAAATACACTGGCGACAAGTGGCTATGGTTGCGCAACAATCTCTCGACGATGTCGTCGCAGATTATCGATACCGCCATTTTCTCGCTGGTTGTATGGTGGGGCACCGTCGACCTGGTTACAGCCCTGAAACTGGGCGCCGTCAAGTTCATGTTCAAAATGATAATAGCCCTCATTGATACGAGCTTTCTATATTGGGCGCGCAGCATGTTCAGACACAAACATGTACCGTTGCCACTGCCAGGATAACCACATGGCTGACAGGATAAACTGGAATGCATAGCTGGAACGCGTCCGGCGTGATAACAATCACGACAGACTTCGGACATAAAGGGCCTTTTGCTGCTGTCATGCAGGGCGCGATTATCACACGTTTTCCCGCCGCGAGGATCATCGATCTCGCCCACGATATACCTGCACACTGGCCTCCGGAAGCTGGCTTCTGGTTGAGTCGTTCGTACTCGTATTTCCCGACAGGCACCGTACACATCGCAATCGTGGACCCTGGGGTTGGAACAGAAAGAGACATTGTGCTGGCGCTAAAAGACGGCCATCTGTTCATGGCGCCCGATAACGGCCTGCTGGCACCCCTGCTGGAGGTCGCCGACAAGATCGGCAAACTGAACGCTAACGCTGCCGAGTCGATTGGCGCAGGTGAACCCAGCCTGACGTTTCATGGACGGGATATTTTCGCGCCTATAGCGGCGGATCTGGCGGCAGGCAAGCTATCGTTTACAGACGTTGCCACAGAATCCGACAATTGGGCGCCCGGCTGGATCGACGACCCCACAACGGCCGGCGGTAGCGTGTCGGGTATTGTTGTTACGGTTGATGCGTTCGGCAATCTGATCACCAATATAGATGCGTCACTGTTGCAGGATTTCGAAAATCCAATCGTTAACATTGCCGGCCATTTGATCGAAATGAAAGCAACTTACGGTCGCGTTAAACCGGGAGAATATCTCGCACTGATTAATTCGTTTGCTGTCCTTGAGATCGCGCGGTCTGAAGAAAGCGCGGCCCAGGGTCTGGGATGTGAACGCGGTGCGCCGGTCGTGGTCAGGGATAACCCGGTTATCTAGAGGCAATTCGATAATATCGACGCTGCGTGCGATCAAATGGCGGAATGAGATCGTTGCCCGCTGCTGCATCGCGGGATTCCTCAAGCGTCGTAGCCGCGCACCGTAACGGCTAGAAAACCTGGCCTGATCGCTCTTCTTCCGCCTGATGAATCGGTTAAATGTGATGTCAGCAGGTCAGGCCATGGTCTCGCCTTGTAAGGCCACCGCGGCTTTCGACCGATGTCGCATCCAGCCGTCTTGGCCCGGCAAGCAGAGAAAATATCGCTCCCTTTGGAACCTTTTCGCCCTGCCGAGCGTGTATTTCGACAGGTGCATATGTTTTCCCGGACCCAAAATGGAAACGAAGCGGATTCGGAAGCGGCACGCCAGACCTGGATAGCAATGTTTCGCCGGCCATCGAGCTCGCATCAGAATAGAGGATCGATATTCAGTCACATGACTGACAAGGATGTTGGGCAGGGGTCAGAATTAGTCCCTGACCCCAGCGAATAGGGGAAGTTCTATGGACAAGTCGCTGGCACGAAAAATTATCGAACGACACGAATCAGAGAATGGCCTCGTTCAGTTGCGTCATGGCGCTAACGATCCAAAGTATGTGCGCTATCAACACCAACTCGTTGCAGCAGGTGTCCAGTTTAACGATTGGCCAACCAAGCCTGTATCGTGCACCAATAAATTCTATGCACGTCCTTTGGCACTGTACATGGGGTCGCGAGCCGATCAATGCCAGTATTACGGTCGCCTGAAATCCTGAATTAAAGTAGAGGATTTGCGCCACCCCGCAAACCCTGAATTCAGACGGGCGTTTGAATGTACGTCACTAACAGGTATGTCTGATTATGCGAGTTAGTCCGTGGTATTTCGCAATCGTTGCCGGCGCCTGCATTTCAGTCACGATTGCGCTCATCGTTGTGGCATGGGAGTGGCTGGAGAATCCGGGTAAAATCTATCGAGATGCATCCGGGACTCACTGGGGAACAGTTTCGGAAACCGCGATAAGCTGGCTCGTCCCGGCATTTGCCTGCACAACGATATTGGCTTTGCTTCTTTATTGGGCGCTGTCCGCGCTGCGGCGACGGCGATAAAGGCGCACTACATTTTCGCCATTGCCTGATTTTCCGTGTCTACCCCCCCAATTCGCCCGCACTGATTATTGATACGCCTGTCTATATTGCGAATTAATTTTGGCGAAATGCAGAAAAAAACTAACTTCTTTTCCGCCATAACCTGCTTTTCCAACGTCGCCCGCATTGATTGTCGATACGCTTAACCAAGCCGCGAATTGATCTTTAGCGCTACGCATTGAATAGCGGCCTACATTTCCGCCATAGCCTGTTTTTCCAGCTTTGCCCAACTATCCCTTAGCGTCACAATCCGATTGAACACCGGCTTTTGCGCCGAATAATCAACTGCATCCGGAGAGAAATATCCAAGACGTTCGAACTGGTAGGATCGATCGGCCACTGCAAGTGCTGGTTCAAGGCGCGCGTCTGCAATTTCGAGCGACCGCGGATTAAGATGCGGCAGCACGTCATCGTATGAACCCGGATTGGGCACGGAAAAGAGCCGGTCGTACAGGCGCACTTCAGCTGCAACCGCATGCTGCGCCGAGACCCAGTGAATGGTCCCCTTGACTTTGCGATCACTCGACGCGGTGCCACTTTTGGTATCGGGGTCATAGCTGCAACGCAGTTCAACAACATTGCCGGCATCGTCTTTGATGACATCATCACAGCGAATTATGTACGCGAACCTGAGCCGCACTTCACCTCCAGGCCTGAGTCGAAAAAACTTGCGCGGTGCATCCTCCATGAAATCGTCCTGCTCAACATAGATTTCGCGACTGAACGGCATTTCGCGAGTACCAAACTCCGCATTCGCCGGATGATTCATTGCAACCATTTGCTCCGTCTGTCCTTGCGGATAATTGGTGATGGTAACTTTCAGGGGTTTGATAACCGCCATTCTTCGCGGCGCTTCACTGCCGAGAAACTCTCGTACGCTGTTTTCCAGCACACCCATTTCAATCAGGTTTTCTTTTTTAGTTACGCCAACCCGGCCAATGAAATCCCGCAGCGCCTCCGGAGGATAGCCACGCCGTCGCATACCAGCGATTGTCGCCAGGCGGGGGTCATCCCAGCCGTTAACGACGCCGTTATCGACCAGCGCATTGAGTTTGCGCTTACTGGTCAGCGCGTATGCAAGGTTCAGGCGTGAAAACTCAATCTGCTGCGGTCGGTGTTGCGGTACGAGTTGATCAAGAAACCAGTCATACAATGGTCGATGGTCTTCAAATTCAAGCGTGCAAAGGGAATGCGTGATGCCTTCAAAAGCATCGGACAGACCATGCGCGAAATCGTACATGGGATAGATATTCCACTTATCACCCGTATTCTGGTGGGGCGTTTTTCGGATTCGGTACAGTGTCGGGTCACGCATGTTCATGTTAGGTGAAGCCATATCGATCTTCGCCCGTAACACGTGCGCGCCATCTTCGAATTCGCCCTCCTGCATGCGCCGGAAAAGCGCCAAATTTTCTTCAATGCTGCGCTCACGGTGCGGGCTGTTAGCTCCGGGCTCCGTCAGTGTTCCTCGATATTCGCGGATTTCCTCGGCGCTCAGACTATCGACGTATGCCTTGTCCATTTCGATCAGCTTTACGGCGGCCGCGAACAACTGGTCAAAATAGTCAGAGGCGTGCGTGAGCCTGTCCTGCCAGTCAAAACCCAGCCAGCGAACATCAGCTTTAATTGCCTCAACGTACTCCTCGCTCTCCCTGCCGGGATTGGTATCGTCGAAACGCAGAAAGGTCTGCCCTGAATGCTCCTCGGCAACGCCAAAATTCAGACAAATCGATTTCGCGTGGCCAACATGCAGAAAGCCATTGGGCTCAGGGGGAAACCGGGTTACAACGCGGCCGTTGTGTTTGCCGGCGGCTATGTCGTCGCTGATGATTTGCCGGATAAAATCGGTTGGTTCGTTGTCGCTCATAAAACGGAATAATGCTTAAGGGAATGGCCGCGCAATTGTACGCGCTATATTACGTATTACTAGGTTCGGCAGGCCTGGCAGACGCCCTGAATCTCGAGCGTCTGGTGGGTTGCCGAGAAACCGCAGTCTTCTGCACTGCTATCGATCATGTCGCTAATTCGCTTGTCACCGAGTTCTGCGACCGAGCGGCATTGGCGGCAAATAAGGAACTGGCCGGTGTGCGGATTGTGCGGATCCGGGCAGCCGACAAAGGCGTTGAGTGAATCCAGTCGGTGCACGAGATTGGCCTCGATGAGGAACTCAAGTGCCCTATAGACAGTGGGTGGCGCGGCGTTGCGACCGTCATCTTTTAACTCTGCCAGGATCTCGTAGGCACCAACAGGTTTATGACTATTCCACACCAGCTCCAGGACGCGTCGACGCTGCGCAGTCAGGCGTAGTCCGCGCTCGCGACAAATCTGCTCTGCAGTCTGCACGGCCCGCTCGACACAGTCAGCGTGGTCGTGTTCGCTTGCAGGAAACCCGCTGGCAGGTAGTTTGTCGTCTAGCACATTTTTCATTGATCCCTCAGGTCGAATTGTAGCGCGCATTGGCTGCAGAGTATTCGCCTCATCGCGTTTGGCTACGTCGCAGTATTCTGTACAATAGCGCGCGACTGGATCCTCTTCTTCAGACGCTGGAAAAAATGCCAAAAATTCAATTACCTGACGGCTCCGAACGTCACTATGAAGACGTCGTTACGGGCACCGAGATCGCCGCCTCCATTGGCAAGAGCCTGGCGCGCGACGCTGTCGCAATTCAGGTTGACGGCGAAATGTGGGACCTGAGCCGAGAAATCGCGAGCGATGCAAGTGTCGCCGTCATCACCCGAACTTCCGACGAAGGACTTGACCTGTTACGCCATGATGCGGCCCATGTGCTTGCCGAGGCCGTTAAAGAACTCTGGCCCGAAACCCAGGTCACCATCGGCCCGGCGATCGAAAACGGATTTTATTACGACTTCGCACGGGAAGAACCGTTTACCGCGGATGATCTTGAAGTCATCGAAGCACGCATGAAAGAGATTGTCGATCGCGATGAACGCATAGAAAGACAGGTCTGGGAACGCCAGGAGGCGATTCAGTTTTTTCGCGATCAGGGGGAAGAATACAAAGCGAAAATAATCGAAGACATTCCGGGCGACGAAACTCTGACCCTGTACCAGCAGGGCGATTTCATCGACCTGTGCCGCGGCCCCCACCTGCCTTCGACAGGCAAGCTTGGGAAGGCGTTTCGCTTAACGCGGGTATCCGGCGCCTACTGGCGTGGCGATTCTAGGAACGCTATGCTGCAGAGGATTTACGGAACGGCCTGGGCGAATGACAAGCAACTTCGCAAATACCTTCTGCAGCTTGAGGAGGCGGAGAAGCGGGATCACCGGCGCCTGGGCCGACTAATGGACCTGTTTCATTTCCAGGAAGAGGCGCCGGGCGCAGTCTTCTGGCACCCGAAAGGCTGGCGGCTGTTTCAGAACCTGATTGGCTACATGCGTGAACGACAGACAGAGGCGGGCTACCACGAGGTCAACACGCCAGAACTGATGGATCGCTCACTGTGGGAAGCCTCGGGACATTGGGAGTCTTTCGGTGAACACATGTATACCTCGGATACCGAGGATGGCCGCAGTTACGCGATCAAGCCGATGAATTGTCCGGGCCACGTGCAGGTTTTCAAGCAGGGTATTACAAGCTATCGCGAGCTGCCTTATCGCCTGGCGGAATTCGGCAAAGTACATCGATACGAACCTTCGGGCGCTTTGCACGGCATGCTGCGAGTGCGTGCCTTTACGCAGGATGATGCGCATATATTTTGCACCCCGGAACAAATCACGTCCGAGACAATCGCGGTTTGTGAGCAGATACTCGGCATTTACAGAGACTTCGGCTTCGAAGATATTCTGATCAAATTCGCTGATCGTCCGGAAGTTCGCGTTGGCGAAGACGCTGTCTGGGACCAGGCGGAAAATGCTTTAAAAGCGGCGCTGGAGTCATCTGGTCTGGACTTCACGCATAACCCGGGTGAAGGCGCGTTCTATGGCCCCAAGCTCGAATTTGTGCTGCGCGATGCCATTGGTCGCGACTGGCAGTGTGGCACACACCAGGTCGACCTCAACCTGCCTGCCCGACTCGGCGCGAGTTACATCGGGGAAGACGGGCAGAAACACACGCCTGTGCTTCTGCATCGTGCGATGTTTGGCTCACTGGAGCGGTTTATCGGGATACTGCTCGAACATCATGCGGGTAATCTGCCGTTATGGCTTGCTCCAACGCAGGCAATCGTTGTAACGATTACGTCGGAGGCAGATGACTATGCCGAGGAAGTCGCGCAAAGCTTGCGTAGCGCCGGCATCTCGGCTGAAGTCGATCTCAGGAACGAGAAGATTTCCTACAAGGTACGCGAACATAGTGTTGCGAAAGTGCCTGCACTGCTGGCTGTCGGTCAGCGTGAGGTTGAAGAAAAGACGGTGGCAATACGACGCCTTGGTTCCAAGCAGCAGCGCGTACTGGGCCTGCAGGAAGCAATCGATTCGCTGAAAAATGAAGTCCGTGACCGCGGCGTCGCCGCCTGACTTCATCCTGCCCCAAAAGTGCCATCCTGCGTAACGCCGCGATCCGGTTACCTGCCGGTAATGAGCGGACCGGCCTGCGCGGTCCAAACGTGACCTTTCCTGCATTATGACTGTGCACCGCATCACAGATTAGAAATCTAGTGAGGCCGTTGCCACACTTACCTTTAATAGCAGGGATATACTCAGCAACCGCTAGTGTGATCCAAACGCTATTAGACATAAGTCGCCAAGGAGGACGTCAGTGTCGCTGGAACAATTCAAAACGCAGGTTCTGTTGCTGCACAGCCAGCAAAGCACGTTGGACAAACTGAGTGCTGGATTCACTGACAAGTATTCGGTCCATTGTGCAACCAGTGGCGTGGAAGCACTGACCACGCTCAGCGACACCCCGATTCACGTCATCGTTTCCGCTCAGGAACTGCCGGGAATGAGCGGGCTCGAAGCGCTGCGCGAGGCTAAGAAAAGATCTCCCGACACGATCGGAATTCTGCTCGCGGGAACCGACAAGCAGGATGGTCTCGAGGCGCTGGTGGGTGACCAGGAAGTATTTGAGATTGTACGTGGCGCGGTTACACCGGATGCCTTAATTGAATTAATCGAATCTGCTAACCAGCGCGTGCGCCTGATGGCGCTGGCGGAATCCGCCAACGACACGCGAGCAAATGTCGACGAGCCGGTAGCAGAACACATCATTATGGAGACGTCGGAGAACGGCTCTGCAATAATCAGTGACGGCACCGGCACGATGCCCGCACTGAAACCGGGCAAAATTAATTTCACGCCGGGTGTTGGCGGCCGGGATGTCGACGTACTCGTTCTGACAAAAGACGAAGAGTTTCTCGGCACCATTCGGGATTCCGCGCGTGGGCTGCACAATGTTTATCACGCGATTACGCCAACGCAGGCCGAAGAAATCGTGCGCAAGAACAAAGTGGGTGTCCTGGTCACGGATGCCGCGATGGTTGGCTCGAAAGTGGAAGCACTCTCGCAACAACTGCGCAAGAACAGTCCGCGAATAGTTGCAATTGTAGCCGGCCGACGGGACGACGGCGAGCTCCTCATGGATCTCATCAACCGTGGTCACGTCTACCGCTTCCTGCTGAAGCCCGTATCCCCTGGCCGTTCGCGGCTGGCGATCGAAGCATCGGTCAAACATCACATGGAAGCGCCGGATGACGCCTTTAAGCCGAAGTCGCAGAACATGCCGGCGGCAGCTCCCAGGGTCGCCCCTCCGGCCAAAGCGGCACAGCAACCGAAGGCCGCGCCGCAGCCGACGCCGAAACCGGCTGCGAGACCGGCGGCGGCGACTGCATTCACTGCGAAACCCTCGCCGGCGGCCAAAGCCGCAGCGAAACCGGCTGCGACGGTGGACCCTGTGCCGCAACCTGTAGCGACGCCCAAAACCCCATCGACGCCCGTGACTGCGCCGCCAGCGACTCCGCAGCCTGCGCCCCGGAAAGTGGCACCGCCGCAGAAAACAAGTAAAAGCCAAGCGCCAAAAGAAAAGATCGAGCCCACCATATCGGCCGCAGCCGTGGAGCTGCCGCTCGATGACAGACTTGATCAGGCCTTCGGTGAAACCAATAGCTTCACCGAAACCATGACAGGCATCGCCGCCTCTGTTGGCAAGTCGTTTTCGGCGGCGAGCAATTCGGTTTCAGGTGGCGCCGCCGGTATGCTGGAATCCGCCGGTGACAGGTCGGCAAACGGGAAAAACCCTAAAATCCTGGCAATCGCCGGCGTTGCCATCGCTGCTGTTGCTATTACGCTGTGGATGGTTATTGGCGGCGAGCCTGAAGCAGAGGATAGCGTCGCAAAACAGGTTATTCTGCCGGCCGAATCAACTGCTGCTGAATCTCGCACTCTACCGCCAGCTCCTGCCAACACTGTGCCGGAGACTCAACGGCCGCCCGCATCGGCGTCCGTCGGCGACGCTCCGTTTGCCGAGTTGCTTGAACAGGCGCGGTCCGCACGGGCGGCCGGAAATCTCATCACTCCGGTCGGCAACAGCGCCGTTGATTACTACCTCGCGGTCGTCGCGCAGTCCAACGGCGATGCGGCGATTGCAGCCGAGTTGGGCGATGTCGTAGCAGAAGTATTGGGCGTTGCGGAAAGCGCAATTCTCTCGCGCGACGCGACCGAAGCGGAGAACGCTCTCAGCATGGCGCGCCTTGCGGACCCGGACAATTCACGACTGGCGTTTCTCACAGCACAGGTAAACGAACTTGTGTTTCGCGATCGTTCTGACCAGGCACGCCTGGCAATTCGTGACGGACGATTTGAGGATGCCGGAAACTTGATAGGTGAAGCTCGCTCGCTGGCGGGAAGTGACGCGACAGAGATCGGTCTCCTGACCGCTGAACTGTCTTCGGCACGCGCGCAGCAGGAGGTTTCCGCGACGATCGCGCTGGCCAACGAACGCCTCGATGCCGGACGCCTTGTCACACCCGCGAATGACAATGCGCGCTATTACTTTCAATCAGTTCTTGCCAGCGACCCGAATAATCAGGCCGCTCAGCAAGGCCTTGTTACGGTAGCCAGCAAACTCGTTTTGCAGGCTCGCGATGCGATCGACACGGGCCAACTGGACAATGCGCAGGCGCTGCTCAATAGCGCCGGTGCGCTTGACCCCGCTAGTGCTGAATTGCGGGCGTCAACCGATGCGCTGACTGCAGCCCGCGCCGCGATTGCGGAATCGGCGCAACAGGCAGAACTGCAGCAACAGGCGGAAGCAGACCGACAGGCCGAAGCGGCACGACAGGCTGAACTGGCACGACAGGCAGAGGCTGAGCGACAGGCTGAATTGGCAAGACAAGCGGAAGCCGATCGATTGGCAGCGCTGCAGCAGCAGGCTGACGCCGAACGCCGCGCGGCACTTGAGCGCCAGGCGGAAGCGGATCGTCTTGCAGAAGAGACACGCCTTGTCGAGGAACAGCGCCAGGCTGACCTGGAACAGGAAGCAGCAGCACAAATCGGCGCCGACCGACGTCAGGCAGAAGCGGCCGCCGCGGCATTGCAGGCTGCGGAATCACGGGCAAACGACGTGGCCACCGCATCACCTTTGGGTGTCGGTGCAGCCGTCCCGGTCAGGTCGTCCGCGACGGCGGCGAAAACAACCATCAGCAACACAGCGGCAGCGACGGTGGCTCCGAAACCCGAACCGACGGCAGCAAATTCAGGTGGCACGGCAGGCGCATCTACCTTTGGCATTTCCGGCACCGGCACGTCGGTCGCCAATACGCAGCCAGCGCAACCGGCTGCGGCAATAGCAGAGCCTGCGCCGAACAGTCGGGCACTACAAACCGACGCAGCGACAATCGTGAACAGCGTACCGAAGGCGCCGCAAATCGTACCGATCAGTCAGCTTACGCGGACCAACTACGTGGGCCCCGAGTACCCCCGCGCCGCCCGTCGTCGCGGTGTAACCGGTTCAGTTGACCTGACCTTTACGGTCGGCGCGAACGGCAACGTAAGCGGTATCGAAATCAGTCGCTCCGATCCGGGTGAAATCTTCGACCAGGCGGCAATGGATGCGGTCCAGCAATGGCGCTTCGCACCGGTCATTGAGAGTGGCAAGGCCGTCGAAAAACGCTCAGCGGTACGACTTTCGTTTGATCTGCAGTAGCCAGCCAAAATTTTTCCGCTCGCAAAATAAACCAGATTGGACCAATTTGCGCCTACCCGGTACTCTAAAGCAGGACATAACGCAGAAGAGGCACTCGTAAGTGACGGAAAGGCCGGTACGGCAACCACGCAAACAACAACAACGCAGCCTTCGAACCAAACAGAAATTGCTGGATGCAGCTCTCGAGGCATTTTCTGAAGGCGGTTTTCTTGGCACATCAACTCGCGATATCGCAGCACGTGCAGGCGTGCACCACCCACTGATAACCTACCATTTCAGCAATAAGGATCGTCTCTGGCGTTCGGCAGTCAAATATGTTTTCGCAGATTTTCTGCAGGCACTGCGTAACGCGGCGGAAATGCACGCGGAAGCCTGCCCGAAGGTCCGCTTTGCCGCGATGATTCGGATCTACGTTTTCTACGCCGCCAGCCACCCGGCCCTGCACAAAATTATCCTGCAAGAATCCAGCAACCCCAGTACCCGACTGGAATGGCTCAGCGAAAACTTTCTTAAGCCGCTGTCCGAAACTGCTGCGGAGTACATTACAGAATTGCAGGAGAAAAACGTCGCCGTCGCTGGTAATCCCGCAATGATTTACAACATGATCCGCGTTTGTTCAGGTGGCCTTATTGCCCTGGCGCTGGAATTAAAAAGCACCAGCAACATCGACTTTGAATCGGACCAAACACTCGACGAGCTTACAGAACTTATCGTCCGAATTTTCCTGCCAGGCGCGACCTAGACGCCCGTTTTCGGTCGCACAATTTCAAGATGGATTTCCGCAATTATCGACAGGGCGATTGAGGCCGGGCCGCGACCGCCAATGTCAATTCCGGCTGGCCCGTGCAATCGAGCTTCGAGCTTCCTGGCGTGCGTCCCGAGATCTTCAAGCAACCTGCGGCGTCGATCAATCGGGCCGAGCAGTCCTACGTAGGCGATGTTGGATTCCGCAATTTGCTGCAGGTATTTTCTGTCGCTAACCAGGTGATGGCTCATGATAATCACCGCAGCAAACTGATCAAAATCGACAACGCCGGACAACTCATCCACTGCAACGCAATGCAGGGTTGCTGCGCCGCTGAAATTGCCGGCTTCCAGATAAGCCGGGCGGTGATCCTGGACGGTCACTCTCCAGCCAAGCTCATGCGCGAAACTGACCACCGGTTCTGCATCGAGTCCTGCGCCGAGAACCAGCAGCGACGGCGGCGGCTCCAGCACTGTGAACAGAATCGTTGCCTCCCCGAGTGTTGCCGCAATGCGTCGACATACCGACTGCCCGCTCTCGAGAATTTCACAGGCGAGCACGTCGATTTTCGGCGCAACGAAATCAGGCAGATCTGAAAACCCGGCGTCGTCCAGTGCAAAGACTTTCGCGGCGCCGACGTGCAGGTGAGCAATCGATGATTCGATGACGGTCGCAGCCACCTGCATCCTGTCTCCCGCAAACACGCTTGCCATTGACGCAAACGGTTCATAGGCAGTGTCGGGCATGAGCGGCTGCAGAAAGATTTTCATCAGGCCGTCGCAGCCGACGCCGAGGCCCCACAGTTCCTCGTCGTTTTTGCCGAGATCGTAAACGACTGACTGTGAACTGCCGGAATCGAGCACAGCGCGGGCCCGTTCGGCAAGATCACCTTCGAGGCAGCCACCCGACAACATGCCCTGAAACCTGCCGTCGTTAGTGATAAGCATCTGCGCACCGCATTTGCTGTAGGTAGAACCGGCTGTCTCAAATACGGTAGCCAGCACCAGCGGTCGACCCTCGGCCGACCAATCCGTAAATGCGCTTATTAAACTGCTGACTGTCACGCAGTTCGATCCGTTGTTGCGGGGTCGGAATACTACATGGTCGGCATTGAGAAATCCGCACCGGCCCGAATCCCGGTGGGCCAACGGGAAGTAACTGTTTTCAGTCGCGTATAGAAACGCACACCTTCCGGGCCATAGATCGACATATCGCCGAATAGAGAGCGTTTCCAGCCGCCAAAACTGTGAAACGCCAGCGGCACCGGGATCGGCACATTGACACCCACCATGCCTACCTGAATGCCATTGGCGAACTCACGTGCAGCGTCGCCGTCGCGGGTAAAAATTGCGGTGCCGTTGCCGTATTCGTGGTCGTTGACCAACTGGATTGCTTCGTCAAAAGTATCCACACGAATCATCGTCAATACCGGTCCGAAAATCTCCTCCTGGTACACACGCATATCACGGCTCGCATGATCAAACAGCGTGGGCCCAAGGAAGTATCCCGGCGAATCAGTTATTTCGTGGGTACGTCCGTCAACTAAAACTTTGGCGCCCTCTTCCTCGCCTATATCGATATACGAACGAACTTTGTCACGATGCTCGGCGGTAATTAACGGACCCATATCATTGTCGTTATTCAGGCCATTGCCGATTTTCAGTTTTTCTATTCGCGGCAATAATTTTTCAAGTAAAGGTTCTGCTGAATCACCCACTGCAACAATCGCCGAAATCGCCATGCAGCGCTCGCCGGCAGATCCGTAGCCAGCGCCGACCAGCGCATCGGCTGCCTGGTCCATATCTGCATCCGGCATAACAACCAAATGATTCTTGGCGCCGCCAAGTGCCTGCACGCGCTTGCCATTCTCGGAGGCAGTCTTGTAGACGTGTTCGGCTACCGGCGTCGAGCCGACAAAACTTACGGCGGACACGCGAGCGTCGCTCAGTAGCGAGTTCACCGCAACGTGATCACCCTGAACAACATTGAATACGCCCGGCGGCAGACCGGCCTCGGTCAGAAGTTCGGCCCATTTTAATGCGCAACTGGGATCTTTCTCCGATGGTTTGAGGATGAAAGTATTGCCGCAGGAAATCGCCAGCGGGAACATCCAAAGCGGCACCATCGCCGGAAAATTGAAAGGCGTAATGCCGACGCAGACGCCGACGGGCTGGCGCATGGAATAGGTGTCCACACCCGTTCCTACCTGATCGTTGTATTCACCTTTCAACAAATGCGGGATGCCGCAGGCGAATTCTACGACTTCGAGGCCGCGCTGGATGGATCCGTCGGCATCATGCAGGACTTTGCCGTGTTCCTGCGTGATCAGGGCGGCGATTTCCGCGCGGTCGCGCTCAATCAGCTCTTTTAACTTGAACATGATGCGCGCGCGTCGCAACACCGGCGTGCGAGACCAGCCCGGTAGTGCCGCGCTCGCAGCCTGCAGTGCCGCATCGACATCCGCGGCCGAAGACATGACAACTTCAGCACACTTCTCACCGGTTGCTGAATCGAACACGTCCGCCCAGCGATCAGACGCGGCATCCCGACATGCACCGTTTATCCAGTTCGTGACGCTGCGGATCTTGCCTATCTTTGCTGCTTTCTGTGCCATTTTATTTATCCCTGCTTCTACTGCGCGCGCAATGCGGTTCGGACGGTTTCGATGACGGTATCAATCTCGGCATCACTGATAATCAAGGGCGGCGAAAACGCCAACGTGTCCCCGGTGGTACGAATGATAACGCCGTTGTCGAAGCAGTCGCGGAATATTGACATTGCCCGTGCCGTCGGCTGGCCCTCGATGCCCTCGAGTTCGACCGCACCAATCAGGCCAAAGTTGCGCACGTCGATGACGTTGGGCTCACCCTTCAGGCTGTGCAGTGCATCTTCAAATCGGCCTTCCATGCTCCGCGCGCGCTCGAACAGACCTTCGCCCTGATAGACGTCAAGGGTTGCGCACCCGGCGGCGGCGGCCAGCGGATGACCGGAATAGGTGTAGCCGTGGAAGAATTCGATGACGCCGTCCGGACCGGTCATGAAAGTGTCGTAAATATCCTTAGACGCCAGCACCGCGCCCATTGGCACCGTGCCGCTGGTCAGGCCCTTTGCCAGTGTCATCAGGTCCGGCGTTACGCCGAAGCGCGCGGCGCCAAATGAATCGCCCGTTCGACCGAATCCGCAAATAACCTCGTCGAAAATCAGGAGAATGCCATGCTTGTCGCAGATTTCGCGAAGTCGTTTCAGGTAGCCCTCGGGCGGAAGAATAACACCCGCCGAACCGGCAATAGGCTCAACGATAACGGCCGCAATCGTCGATGCATCGTGTAACGCGACGATATTTTCGAGTTCGTCGGCCAGGTGCGCGCCCCACTGTGGCAAGCCGCGGGAATAAGCGTTGTGCGCAATGCTGTGGGTATGCGGCAAATGATCGACGCCGGGCAACATCGCTCCAAACATCTTTCGATTTGGCGAAATGCCACCTACCGATATGCCCCCAAAACCGACGCCGTGATAGCCTTTTTCGCGTCCGATGAATCGTGTTCGTGCCGCTTCGCCACGCGTGCGGTGATAGGCGAGCGCCATCTTGAGCGCGGTGTCGACCGCCTCCGAACCGGAATTGACAAAAAACGCGTAGTCGATCCTTTCAGGTGCCATGTCAGTCAGGCGGTTGGCCAGTTCGAACGCCTTAGGATGACCCAGTTGGAAAGCCATCGAGTAATCCAGCGTCTCGGCCTGCGTCTTGATCGCTTCAACAATCTTCGGATTGCAGTGTCCCGCGTTGCAGCACCACAAACCGGCAACGGCATCCAGCAACTTCTGTCCTTCGGTCGTATAGCAATACATGCCTTCAGCACGCGAAATGAGTCGGGGATGTTCCTTGAAATAGCGGTTACCGGTAAACGGCATCCAGTAGGATTCAAGATCGGGAAGATCATGGTCAAGTTGTCGTGCTGTGTTGTCAGTCATAACTGAGCTCCGTTTAATCTCAGGCCGGTGTCGCAGAATTTCGTCGCGCCTGGCAGGCGCGCGGGATCAGCCAGTCAGGTTACTGCAAGCCGAATCGGTTAACAATATTTAAACAAACGAAATTAACCTACTGTTTTAATTGCAGAATTGATATCATTTGTTAAATATTTTTAACAATTCAACGCGAGGTTGCAGGATGGAGAATATCGGCCTGAGGCTGAAAGCGTTGCGCTCGTCCAGAGGCCTGTCGCAACGCCGGCTGGCGAACGAATCCGGTGTTTCCAATGCCACGGTTTCTCTCATCGAAAATGGCCGGACTGATCCCTCAATGGGCATGTTGAAACGCATTCTGGATTCGCTGAATGTCTCCTTCGCTGAGTTCTTTGCCGCTGATTCGCTGGCCGAGAATCGATTTTTTTATCGCCACGCCGAGCTAGCGGAAATCAGCAGCGGTCCGATTTCGTACCTGCAGGTTGGCAGTGATCTGAGTGGCAGTCAGCTGCAGATATTGTATGAACGTTATCAGCCAGGGGCAGACACCGGACAGTCGATGCTAAGTCATGAAGCCGAGGAAGGCGGCGTAATTCTGCAAGGCAGGCTCGAAGTGACTGTGGGCAAGCAGGTACAGACTTTGTCCGCCGGTGACGCGTACCGATTTAATAGCAGTCTGCCGCATCGCTTCAGAAATACTGGCAACGAAGACTGTCTTGTTGTGTCTGCCTGTACACCGCCGAGTTTTTGATCCGGCGCAAATCGAGGAAAAATCCTGACGCCCGTTCTTGGGCCAACAAGACATCAATTCAGGCATTTGCGATACTGGGCGCGTTACGAAAAGTAGAGCCAGAAAAATGCGCACGACGGCAAACCTGAAGATCTTGACGACACCGGCAGCCCGCACATGCTTAGCTAAAATTTTCGGCATCTCGCTGTTAATCGTTGCCGTTCACACCACTGCGCAGGAAACCAAAACCGCTACCGGGCCGCTGTCATTGATCGGCACGCCGCTACGCGAACCGAGCTGGAGTACCGCCACTAAAGCCAGGCTTGAAAAAGATCTGGAGATTGCGGAAGCGGTGATGGCGGTCGCGCCCGAACGCGAGGATTCGTATATCTGGCTGGGCCGTCGCCTGGGCTATCTTGCCCGTTACGATGAAGCAATCGACGTATTTACAAAAGGCCTCGAGCGCTTTCCGGACAGCTATAAGCTGCTGCGCTTTCGCGGCCGACACCTGGCGCGGCACCGGGAGTTTGACCGGGCGATAGCCGACTATCGCCGCGCCGCGCAGTTGGTTGAGAACGTGCAGGACAGTTACGAACCCGACGGCATTATCAATGCCCGCCACCAATACCTTGGTTCCTATCGGGCCAATATTCATTACTACCTGGGGCAAACGAGCTGGGCTGTCGGAGAATACGGAGACGTCCTTAGCGGCATGGAAAGATCCAGCCGCGAAGCGCTGGTTCAACACAGCGATCGCCGCGTGGCAACGACTTACTGGCGTTACCTCGCACACCGCAAATTGGGACAGCATGACGCGGCACGTAACCTGGTCGCTGACTTTCCGGAAGATCTGGACATACTTGAGAACCACACCTACTACGACGGTGTACTGTTTTTCAAAGGCGCTCTCGCGGAACAGGCGTTGTTACCGCGCGCCGACAGTATTGGCAAATTCGCGATCGCAATGGAGCATCATTTCAATGGCAATGAGGATATTGCCACCAGGATGTGGCGAGAAATCGTCACCGATGCAGCACAGGGTTTCTGGCCGGCAGAAGCTGAACTCCAGTCAGCTATGCAGAATGGCAACTGATTGCTATTGCGCCGGTCGTGGGCACGGTCAGACGCCGTTACGGTCGCTGGCGAGAAACCGGTCCAGCGCGTTAGCAAAAGCCTGCCGGTCGCTTTGACTGAGTTCTTTCGGCCCACCGGTCTGAATGCCGCTACCGCGCAACGTGTCCATAAAGTCCCGCATGTTTAGACGCGCTTTGATGTTTTCGGTGGTGTAGAGCTCACCACGCGGATTCAACGCATGGCCGCCTTTCTCTATTATCTCCGCCGCAAGCGGAATATCGGCCGTAATGACCAGGTCTCCCGGCTTCAATCGGGCAACGATCTCGTTGTCGGCAACGTCGAATCCGGAAGCTACCTGAATCGAATTGAGATAGGGAGACGACGGCACCCGGATGTATTGATTGGCCACCAGGGTCGTTTCAACCCGGGTGCGCTGTGCTGCTCTGAATAGAATCTCCTTGATGACCACCGGACAGGCGTCCGCATCGACCCAGATTCTCATGTGTCCGGCCTATTCACCGATATCTTCATTCCACAACCCTGGGTTTTTCTGAATGAACGCATCCATCATCCGGATGCAGCGGCGATCGTTGACGATCTCGAGCGCGACGCCACGCGCATGCAGGTATTCTTCAGGGCCGCGGAAGGTCTGATTGTCGCCGATGACAATGCGGGGAATCTTGTAGAGTAAAATCGCGCCGCTGCACATATCACAGGGCGACAGGGTCGAATAGAGCGTTGCCCTGGCGTAATCCCTGGCAGTCAGTCTGCCGGCGCTTTCGAGACAGTCCATTTCGGCGTGTAACACCGCGCTGCCGGATTGCACTCTCTTGTTGTGTCCCCTGGCCACGATTTCATCGTCGATCACCAGCACGGCGCCAATCGGTATGCCACCCACGGCGAGTCCGTCCTGTGCTTCCTGGATGGCAGCGTCAAGAAAATCCGATCGCTGTAATGGCGCCGCGGGCATCAGATGAGGCGATTATCTTGTCGGTCGGTTCGCATACATATTGACCATTTCCATTGCCAGCGTTGCGCCCGCCAGGGCCGTAATTTCACCAACATCATATGCGGGCGCTACTTCAACAATGTCCATGCCGACAATATCTATTCCGACCAGCCCGCGCAAAATCGCGATCGCCTGGTGCGAGGTCAGTCCGCCACAAACCGGCGTACCGGTTCCGGGTGCGTAACTCGGGTCAAGGCAGTCGATGTCGAAGCTCAGATAAACCTGGCGGTCACCGAGCACCTTACGTGTCTCTTCGATGACTTTGTCCACACCATTTGCATGCACATAAGGACCGTCGAATATATTGAAACCGAGCGTGTCATCATTGGTTGTGCGCAGCCCGATTTGCACCGATCGGGCAGGATCTACGAGTCCTTCTTTGGCGGCGTGCCAGAACATCGTGCCATGATCGACCCGGCCTTCCTCGTCTTCCCAGGTATCACTGTGGGCATCAAAATGCAGCAGTGATAGTGGCTTGCCGTGTTTCTTTGCATGTGCTTTCAACAGCGGCCAGGCGATGAAATGATCACCGCCCAATGTCAGCAATCCCGGGCCCGCGTCGATGATGCTGCTGGCGTGCGCCTCGATCGCATCGGGAATGGTTTCGGGTCGCCCGAAATCGAAAAAGCAGTCGCCGTAATCGATTACTGCGAGTTTGTCGAACGGGTCCACTTCCGTATTGTAAGGACGCATCCAGGAGATGCACGACGAAGCAGCACGTATTCCCCGCGGACCAAAACGCGCGCCGGGTCGATTGGTCGTTGCCGTGTCCAGCGGCACGCCGGTCACGACAAGATCTACCCCTGTGAGGTCCCGAGTATATTTTCGGCGCATGAATGAAACAGCACCGGCATAAGTTGGTTCACTGGTCGTGCCATACAGACTATCCCGCTCGATGGCATGATCGCCCGCTTTCTTAACCGTCATTTGTTTCTCCAAAGAATCAGAGCGATTGCTGCGTAAGATCCAGGCATTTCCATGCCTTCTCAATCAGTTCGTCCGCTTCCGCATGCGATAGTGTTAACGGCGGCGCGGTCACGATCGTATCACCGACCGCCCGCATCACGAGACCATTGCTGACCAGCAGATCCCGACAGATCGTACCGACGCCGTCGTCTTCGGCAAAACGTTGCAAGGATGATTTGTCGCGCACCAGCTCAAGCGCGCCCATCAATCCGACCATGCGCGTTTCGCCGACCAGTGGATGCTCCGCCAGCGTCGCCCACCGCTCCTGCAGATAAGGCCCGATGTCATCACGTACCCGCTCGACAAGTCCTTCCCGGCGGAGGATATGTATATTCTCGATGGCGACCGCGCACGACGCAGGATGCCCGGAGTAGGTAAAGCCGTGGAAAAACTCGCCGCCCTTGTCGACCAGGACATCGGTGACCCGGTCCCCGACCATGACGCCGCCCAGCGGCAGATACCCGGAGGTTACGCCCTTGGCGAAAGTCATCAGGTCAGGCTTGATTCCGTAGTAGTCCGCACCGAACCATTCACCGAGTCGCCCGAACCCACAGATGACTTCATCGGTTATCAGCAATATGCCGTGTTCGTTACAGATTCGTTGAATCTCTGGCCAATAGGTGTCCGGTGGAACGATGACACCTCCTGCACCCTGAATGGGTTCACCCACAAATGCAGCAATCTTGTCAGCACCGACTTCGTCGATCTTCTTCTCCAGTGCTTTCGCTGCAAACAGGCCGTAGTCGTCCGGCGACATCGAGTGATCGCTGCCGAACCAGTAGGGTTGCTCGATATGCGTAATGTTGCCGAGACAGCCGCCCTGGTTGTGCATTGGCGTCATACCACCCAAACTCGCTCCAGCGACGGTCGAGCCGTGATAGGCGTTTTTGCGCGCGACAATGAGCTTGCGCTCCGGCTGGCCCTGCAGGTCCCAATACCGCCACACCATGCGGATCATTGTGTCGATCGATTCCGATCCCGAACCCGTGTAGAAGACGCGACTAAAATGCGGTTGCGTAACTTCTCCCAGGATGTGCGACAGCTCGATTGAAGGGGGGTGAGCGCACTGGAAAAAACTGTTGTAATAAGGCAGTTCACGCAACTGTGCGGCGGCTGCCTCGACCAGTTCGTCACGGCCATAGCCAGCATTGACACACCACAGGCCGGACATGCCGTCCAGGATCTTGTTGCCGTCCACATCGTAGATATAGACACCATCGGCCCGGGCAATAATGCGACTTTTCTTTTCGCCGAGTTCTTTGTGATCGGTAAACGGGTGCAGGTAATGTTGACGGTCGAGTTCCTGCCACTCCGACGGTGAGCGGTTTTCTGCAATAGCCATTTAAGTCCCCGGGGCGGCCAGCTGGCCGGTATATGAAAGACATGATGCTATCTGAGACAAATCAGCAGGTCACCTGCGCTCCACATCCTGAGATAGTGGCGCCGCGGACGCAGCCGCTTTCCCGTCTAGACGTTGAACATGAGGACTTCTCTCTCCCAGGGCGTCACAATCTCCTGAAACTCTTGGCACTCCACTTTCTTGACAGCGGCATAGAGTTTTACAAACGAAATGCCGAGCGTCGACTGCATGGCCGTACTGTCCTCGAATGCGTCGATTGCCTCATATAAAAAACGGTGCAGGCTGAAGGGAAGGTCATAGGCGCTGCCTTCTATCGGCGCCGCGGGTTGCACGTTTTCGATCATTCCCAGGTAACCGCATGCCAGCGACGCCGCCAGTGCAAGGTACGGATTGACATCGGATCCGGCAAGTCGGTTCTCGACTCGTCGTGCTTCGGGCTCTGAATCTGGCACTCGCAGCCCTACGGTTCTATTGTCAACGGCCCAGCCGAGATTGACCGGAGATGACCAGTAGCTTAAAAAACGCCGGTACGAATTTGCGTATGGCGCGAAAACCAGCAGTGCCTCGGGCATGTATTTCTGCAAGCCTCCGATATAAGACATGAACAGGTCACTTGGACTACCGTCGGCGTTGGAGAAAATGTTTGCGCCACTGTCGTCGACAACGCTTTGATGTATGTGCAGCGCACTACCGGCTTCCTCCGAAATCGGCCGCGCCAGGAACGTTGCCATCATTTCGTGCAAAATCGCGGCCTCCCTGACCGTCCGCTTGAATAGCAGAACCTGGTCAGCAAGATCGATCGCATTGCCGTGGAGAAAATTGAGTTCAAATTGTGCGGGCCCCATCTCCTGGGAAATCGTATCAATCTGTATGCCCTGGGCCTCACAATAGGAATAGACTTCGGTGATAAATGGATCATAGTCGTTCATCGAATCTATGCTGTAGGGCTGCTTCGAGGTCTCTGTCCAGCCAAGCCGCCCCTCAGGTGGCTCAACTTCCTCGTTTGCATCCGAGTGCGGATTGATAAGGTAGAACTCGACCTCCGGCGCTACAACCGGGGTCCACCCCTTTGCCGCGTACAGATTCAGCACATTACGCAGTACCTGCCGCGGCGACGTATCCACCGGCGTCCCATCGCGGCGCGTGCAATCGACGAACACGGATGCCGTGGGATCAGATGCCCACGGCACCGGTCGCAGCGTCGCCGGATCCGGGCGCAACAGCATGTCCCGATCTTCGACATTTTCCTTGTTCGTCGCATAATCGCCAGAAACTGTCTGCGCGAAAATGCCCTCCGGCAACTTGAGTTCGCCACTGCCAAACTTGTCGGCCGGCAAAACCTTGCCACGAGCGGCGCCCGCCATATCCGGCACAAATGCCTCGACGTCCTCGATGGCGTTATCTTTCAGCCAGGTTTGAATTCTGTCTTCTTCACTCACATTACACCTGTTTTTGGCTGGCGTGCTCGCGGCATGCATTACCGAACGAGGCAAACATCGCCATTGAGAAATCGTTTTCAGTAACTTTCCATTCCGGATGCCACTGCACTGCCAGGGCGAAATTCCTCGCCTCGTCGACGCGAAAAGCCTCCACCAGGCCGTCATCGGCAACGGCTTCGACCAGCACGCTGTCTGCCAACCTGGCTATGCCCTGAGAATGTAAAGAATTCACGGTCACGGTTGCAGTCGAGGCCAGCGCCCGAAGCTGACCACCGTCCACGAGATGTACCTCGTGCGCCGGACCATACTGCACCTCAAGGGGGGCCTCCGGGTTTTCCTTGTGCACTTTGTAACCCGGCAGTTCGTGGACATGCTGGTGAAGGCTGCCACCGAGCACGACGTTGAGTTCCTGGAATCCGCGGCAAACTGCAAACAGCGGCACTCCTGTTTCCAGCGCCCTGTGTATTAATCTTAAAGTCGTCTCGTCGCGGTGCGGGTCATGCAATGTCCCGGGCCGACTGGGTTCGCCGGCATAATGATGCGGTTCTACGTTCGACGGACTGCCGGTCAAAAACAGACCGTCAATGCGCGACAGAATGTCGTCGGCATCGAGACTGTTACCCAGTGCAGGAATCAGAAACGGCAACCCGTCCGCACCATCTCTGATGGCGGCGACATATTTTTCTCCCACCATATGGAAAGGATGTGGATCCAGGACTCTGCGGTCGGCCGGGATGCCGATTAGTGGCTTGGTGCTCATATGAGGCCCTGGCGTCTCTAGCCTTGGCAGGGCCCCTACCTCCGTTATTGATTAATCGCGAATAATATACGCGAGCGACCGCGCCGCTGTATACGACCTAATCACATCCTGAAAATCAGCGATCAATGCTGTGCGTTCGATGCCGGTGACCTAGGGTTTACGGAACAACAGAGTAAAACGATCCGTATTGCCGGTAACCGTCGCGCGTCCTACTTCATAACGCAGCTCATCGTCCGGACGATAGTGCAGGTCGCTGTGGTCCTCGAGTACGAAGCCCGCGTCCTGCGCCTCTTTAATGATCTGAACGACATCTGCGCGGCGCTGATTCTCGGCGGTTTGGGGCTCCATGTGGCGGCGCGAATGGTCAATCACGCCATAATGTCCGCCGCGTTTCAGTGACCGGAACACGGCCTGGTTAATCTTAAGGCGCGCGTCCTCGGTGTAATTGTGCATGTTGCGAAACGTCAGCACGAGGTCCAGATCGTCAACACCGAAGTCAAACGACGACACGTTGGAGGTTCCGAAAGGGCCATCGCCGACAGATTCCAAGTCGACATCCAGAACTTTGATATGGTCGAATCCCGGCTGCGTCAGCAGGCGATCGCGAACACCGTTAGTGCCTATCGCCACGTACAGTTCACCATTGTCCCGCAACACCGGCGCCAGCAATTTCGTGTACCAGCCACCGCCGGGAAGCATTTCCAGAACGCGCATGTCGTCCTTGAGCCCGAAAAATTCCAGCGTCTCGACCGGCATGCGATTCCGGTCGCGCGCGACCTCCGCCTCTGTCCGTATATCTCCCTGCATGGCGGCCCGAATCTTGTCTGAAACCCCGCCATCCTGGGCGAAAACGCCGACGCTAAAAATTACGGACAAAAAGATTGCTGTTAGTCGCATGTAAACTTCCTCAAGTTGCTGAATTATTGATGTCGTCGTCGGCTCGTCTACCGGCGACTCTGAGAATGACAAACAGAATTGTCACGCCCAGCAGTATCGACAGCAGCGGCGGAAAGCCGTAGCCGCCCGGGATAGTACCAACCGAAATCGCCACTGTCCCCACCAGTAACGCATAGGGCATCTGCGTACGAACATGCTCGATATGATCGCAACCTGATGCCATGGACGAAAGAACGGTCGTGTCCGATATTGGTGAGCAGTGATCGCCCCAGACAGCGCCGGCAAGATTGCAGGCGATGGCCGAATACAGAATATGCATGTGTTCGACGTCCGCCATCCCATTCGCGCCCAGTACTGCCCAGGTCAATGGCACAACGAGCGGCATCAGAATGCCAAGTGTTCCCCAGCTGGTGCCGGTCGTAAACGCGGTGATGGCGGATAACACAAAAACGGTAACCGGCACCAGCGCGGGTGGCAGCGAATCTGCCAGTATCGATACCAGGTAATATGCCGTGCCAAGATCGGCTGTAATGGCTGACAGAGACCACGCCAGCACCAACACGATCATCGCAAACAGCATCGCTTTGACGCCACCGAACCATGCATCCACCGTTTCGTGCGTGCTCAGAATGCCCTGGCTGATGGTCAGCGTAGCCGCCGTCATTGCACCGAGAATAGATGCCCACATCATCGCTTTATAGGCATCGACTGTTTCGATGATCTCGGTTAGCGTCTCCCCTTCGCCCGTGAAATACAGGCCGACGAGCAGCGAAACGATCAGGACAACGAGCGGCAGGAACGCGTTAATAGCCCGCATCGGGATGCCTTGCTTCGCTTCCAGCTTATCGTCGTTCAGTGAGGGCATTTCGTCCGTGCTGACCGGCTTGACCTGGCCGCCACGCGCACGCAGTTCCGCCTTGTACATCGGGCCCATATCACGACCGGTCCACGCGACGTTCAGGACGAAAATTACCGCCAGGATCGGATAAAAGCTGTAGGGAATAGAGCGCAGGAAAACCGTGTAGGCCGCCTCGTCCAGGCCGTCGATGCCGCTGATTGCATCTCCGATCAAACCAACTTCGTAACCAATCCATGTCGTGATCAACGCCAGGCATACGACCGGGGCGGCTGTCGAGTCAACGATATAGGCCAGCTTTTCACGTGAAATTCGCAAATGGTCCGTTAGGGGTCGCGCCGTATTGCCGACGACCAGCGTGTTGCTGTAGTCGTCGAAGAAGATCATCAATCCCATACCCCAGACGGCAATTTGTCCAGACACAGCATTTTTGGCCTTGCTGACGATAACGCTGACGATGCGGGCCATGCCGCCGTTGCGGGTGATGATGCCGACCATGCCGCCAATCATTAGTGAGAACAGAATGATTGCTGCGTGCTCTGCGTCTGCCAGCGCGCGCGCCACATAGACTTCGAATCCGTTCAGGAGACCGCGCAATAGCCCGCCAATCGTGAAGGAATCCAGTGCAGTCGCGCCGAACCAGATACCGATAAGCAATGCCGGAATGACGTTACGCATTAACAGTGCAATCAGAATCGCTAAAAGGGGCGGCGTAATTGACACCCAACCGGGCAGTACCCGCAGGCTGGTTTGCGTGGATGCACCCGTTTCCCCGCTGGCCGTCACGGCCACGGTGCCACGCTCGGAGATCAGGATATCAACAAACGACGCGCTGCCAGTGAGGTCGATGGTCGCCGTATAAATATCGTCGCCGACGGACAGCCGCAGCGTTTCTCCCGGGGCAGCCCCCGTGACATTGATTTCGACCACAACGTTCTGCAGCGCAACTATCGGCGTCGCGAGCTCCAGCGCGAAAGTCGCCGGTGCGTGAAACATTGTAAGCAGAAAGCCCAGCAGGCATTTTCTGAGGCGAGATTTTCTGAAAATCGTGTTCCTGCCGTCGACCCTTGAATGGTGGCGCGCAGTCTACCATGCGCAAAATCCGGGCGTTGCGTCTAAAATTCAGGATTCAGTCGTTGCGCTGCTCGACACAGCAGGAGGCCCAGCTCGCCGCGCCGGCTTGAGGTCAGTCGCTGGGTCGGACCGCCGATAGACAGCGCACCCTGCACGTCACCGAGGACGCCCCGAATTATGGTGGCAATCGCCGTGAAGCCATCTTCCAGTTCGTCAACGGTGACTGCGTAACCGCGCCGCCTAATTTCGACGAACTGCGGTTCAATCGCAGCACGGGTTGTGACGGTATTCCGCGCCAGTGGTTTGAATTGCTGTCCAAGCCTGTCAAGCCCGAATTCGTCAAAAGCGAGCCAGACCTTACCGGTCGACGTTGCATGGATGGGCCAGCGTGTGCCAATGTTACCGGCGGAGCCGAGGACATGCGTTCCCGCAACCTCGTCCAGGATCAGCATACTGTCCTCAAACGGTACTTCTAGTGTCGCCGTCTCCCCTGTCTCCTTTGCCAACGACCTCAGCAGCGGTCGCACGCGCCGGCGCAGATCGCTGCTGGCCAGTGCCTGCACACCCAGGGCCATCAGGCCGGCACCAAGGCTGTATGTGCTGGTGGCCGGATTGCGGTCGACCAGCGCCTCACTTTGCAGTGCCCGAAGTAATCGGTGCGTCGTGGTCTTGTTGAGTCCGGATGACCTGGATAACTCGGCAAGAGACATCTCTGGCCGTTCGTTAGAAAACAGCTTGAGCAATCGGACTGCACGCAGTGCCGCCTGTGCTCCCTGCGGTGGCTCGGTCGGTGACATGGCATTGAATCATAATGTGGTTTTAAGTTTCATATTATGACCGAACTGGTTGCGAAACGCGAGTCGACCTATCGCCTGTGACACACCAGCTCTGCGCTGGATCGAATTCTTTAATTGTTGCTTAATAGTCGCCAAAGCGATGAGGGATGCGACTAAATGGCCAGCAGACGCAGCGGCAACAGCGGCGCCGAGTTAAAGAAATTACTGCGAAATCACCCCGGCACGGACGTCATGGAACTGCTTATTGCAGATCTCAACGGCGTATTGCGCGGTAAACGAATACGCGGCAGCGAATTCAAGAAAACGTTGCAGGATGGTTTCTGTTTGCCAGGCGGAACGGTGCTCCTCGACACACTCGGCGACGTTGTCAGCCAGATACCCTGGTCTGATCTCGACGGGGATCCGGACATCGATGCCTCCATCGTTGCTGGCAGCGTGGCGCCCGTGCCATGGGCGAAGAAACCGAGTGCACAGGCCCTGTTTCGCTTTCATACGCGCGATGGCGAGCCGTTTTTCGCTGATCCTCGCCACGTCGTTGAGCGGGCGGCGAAACCGTTACACAAGATGGGACTCAGGATCGTCATGGCAACCGAGCTTGAGTTCTACCTGCTTGACGCAAACGCCGATCGACCCACGGCGCGGGTGTCCACGGTTCCCGGTATTGGTCGCCCGCAAAGAGGGCCGCAGGTCTATAGCCCGGATGACCTCTGGGACATCGAAAATTTTCTGAATGATCTAAATGAAGTGTGTGCAGCGCAAAACATCCCGGCCGGTACGACCACATCGGAATTCGCGCCGGGTCAGTTCGAAATCAACCTGCAGCACATTGACGATCCTGTGCTCGCCTGCGACCACGCTGTACTACTGAAACGCGCGATCAAGGCAGTGGCGAGAATGCACGGCTTTGTTGCCTGTTTCATGGCCAAGCCGTTCGAAGAAGACTCCGGCTCCGGTTTGCATATACACATGAGCCTCGTTGACAGGAACGGCAGGAATTATTTTTCGCAAGGGAAGGAGAAGATGGCCTCGCCACCCTACTCGGCCCGGCTGCGACATGCGGTGGGCGGTCTTGCCAAAACAATGGCGGAAAGCACCGCAATATTTGCGCCGAATGCGAATTCCTACAGGCGGCTGCGCCCTGAAATGTTTGCTCCGGTGGAGCCCAACTGGGGCGCGAACCATCGCAACGTCGCGCTGCGGATCCCTGTATCCGATGAAAAAAACCTGCGCTTTGAGCATCGCACGTCCGGGGCGGACGCCAATCCTTACCTGGTTACGGCGGCCATTCTCGCTGGCGTACATTTTGGATTGAAAAACAAGTGCAACCCGGGGCGCATGGTCGAGGAAGGCGAGATTATTACGCTGAAACGCAAGATCCCGAATCGCTGGGATGCGGCGATCGACAAGTTCGCACGCAGCAAGATTCTGCCGCACTACCTTGGAGAGGAATACTGCGGGATTTACGCTACCCACCGCCGCGACGAATCGCGTAAGTTCCATAACACGATAAGTAATGTCGACTACGATTTTTACATGAGAGCGGTCTGACGGCGATGACTCGGCCTACCCCACAATGACAGGAATCGTCGAACGGTTGAATGCGTCAGCACCGCCTTCCATAAAAACGCTGAATGGGACGATAAATGCGTTTGACAAGCGTTCGGGCGTGATCGAATTTTACTTTAACGCGAACGAATCACACACGCATTCCGACGACATTATCCAGGGTGGCTTCGTGGCCGGCATGCTGGATGCGGCAATGGCACATGTCGTTTTCTGCGTACTTGACCGGGTTGTGATACTGGCCACGCTGGAAATGAAGGTGAGCTACCTCGATATCGCTAGGCCCGGCAAGCTCACCGCTCGAGGCTGGGTCCTGCGCATGGGCAAGACGATCAGTTTCCTTGAATCGGACCTGACGGCGGCAGACGGAACGCTGCTCGCCAAGGCAACTTCAACCGTGCGCATTATTCACCGGCAGCCTTCCGTAAAAGCTGAAAGTTAGTGCGGCTGACTGGCACGTGCCAGGTCATTATCAATGTGTCTGCCTGCGTAGTAGAAATGCCACGCTGCCCATGGACCGGTAATCGCACCGATGATCAGCAGACTGTATCGCAGAGATTCAACACCGAAGTCTGTCACAAGCGCATCGCTGAGTATGCCGGCAATTTGGGGGCCCAAACCAAGACCGATGATATTCAGCACAAACAGCATCAGCGCGGATGCCACCGAGCGCATGCGAACCCCGACCAGGTTCTGGGTCTGCGCAAACGCTGTCGGCAAGTACACGTTGGTCAGCATGGATGGCAGGAAGAATACTGCCAGCACCCAGTATTGGTTTTCCAGCGTGTAAAGGGGAAACACGAATAACCACCCCAGCAGTTGCGTCACTGCCACCGCCTGCAGCGATCGTCTTCGGTCGGTTGCACCGATACGGTCAGCTAAATAGCCTCCGCCAACGTAGCCAATGCCGGTTGACACACCAATGATGATGCCGAGATATGCACCGATCTCGGCGAGATCCATGCCGTGGCTGCGCACCAGGAAACTGGGGAAAAAACTGAGAATTGCGTAGGCGTTAAAAGACGACAGTCCCGCGCCAAGTGCCAGGTGAATAAATGACCTGCGCCGCAGCAGGAACCTGACGACGTCGATGACAGCATAGCGCGCTCCTGAATCGACCAGTCCATCCGCATAGCCCCGTTGCGGCTCGGCGACCGTAAACCGGAATATCAGCGCCAACAGCAACCCGGGAATACCAACGATAAAGAAGGCTTCGCGCCAGCCGACGTTCTGCGCGATCCAGCCACCGCCCAGGTAGGCAAGCATGATGCCTACAGATATTCCCAGGGCTAACACGCCCATTGCGATCGAACGTTTTTCGGGCGGGAAATAGTCGGCAATCAAAGAGTGCGCTGGCGGCGAGAAGCCGGCCTCACCGACACCAACGCCGACTCTCGCCAGTGCAAGCTGGGTTACGCTGGTTGCCACTCCGCTGAGTGCGGTCATAGCACTCCAGATCGTCAGCGAAACTGCGATCAAATTGCGTCGATTGACTCTATCTGCAAGCAGTGCGATCGGTACGCCGAGGGTCGCGTAAAAAAGTGCGAATGCCGAGCCTGCCAGGAATCCGAGAACCCAATCGTCGACTCCATACTCAGCCTTGATTGCGGGTAGGAGGATGGCAAGAATCTGCCGGTCGATAAAGTTAAATACGTAAACCGTCGTGATCAGTCCCAGTGCATAGCGTCGGGTCGACTGGCGAATTCTTCCAACGTCCGGTTCAGGCAAATTTTCTCACCACAGGGATCAGTAGCGACGCATTGGCAGGCGGCGAATCAGGGGAGAACAGTCTTGAATATGAAAAAGAAAACGATCGAAAGAATCGCGCCCGCCGGAATCGTCACTACCCAGGAAACAAAAATTCGACCGACCACGCGCAGGTCGATGGCTTCAATGCCACGTGCCAGGCCGACGCCCAACACGGCACCAACCAGCGTGTGTGTCGTTGATATCGGAATTCCCGTGCCGGAGGCAATGACAATGGTGGTAGCGGCAGCGAGCTCGGCGGCAAACCCCCGGCTCGGCGTAAGCTGCGTAATTTTTTCGCCCACGGTCGCAATCACGTGCACGCCAAATGTCGCAAGCCCGACGACAATACCTGCCCCACCGATAACCAAGACCCAGATTGGCAACGCAGACCGGGCACCAACAATACCCGACTGGGCGACGCTGATGACGGCAGCTAACGGACCAATTGCATTGGCGACATCGTTCGAGCCGTGGGCGAACGCCATGGAGCACGCCGTCACGACCATGAGCACTGCAAATACGCGCTCAACCGTATGAAAATGTTGCTTTTTCTCGGCCTTCGGGTCGGGCTTAATGCGCTGAATTGCGAACGTGCCGACAAGCGCGATCAGGACGGCGATTCCTATCGCGAGGGCATAGCTGGCAGACAGGCTGAGATCCAGGCCCACATGACTTAAACCCTTCAGTATAGTCACCAGGGTGATCGTGAAGCCGGCGAAAAATATGTAGACGGGCACGTACCGTTTCGCCTGCGCCAGCGGATCCTCGTGGCTTAAAATTAGCCTTTGCACGCTGAGATAAATCAGGAAAGCAATGAATCCGGCGGTCAGGGGGGAGACGACCCAACTCATCACAATGGTCGCAACCTGGCTCCATTGGACAGCATCAATACCGATACCAACGGCGGCAAAGCCGACAATTGCGCCAACTATCGAGTGTGTTGTCGACACGGGCCAGCCGTTCCTGGATGCAATCAGCAGCCAGGTAGCTGCAGCGAGCAACGACGCCAGCATCCCGTAGATCAAGAGCTCGGGCGTGTTGGCCAGAAGGTCGGAATCGACGATGCCTTTGCGGATGGTCGAGGTAACCGCACCACCGGCCAGGACCGCTCCCAGAAATTCAAAGACGGCAGCGACGAGTATCGCCTGCTTAATGGTCAGCGCCTTCGAACCGACTGACGTCGCCATGGCATTGGCGACGTCATTGGCGCCAATTCCCCAAGCCATGAAAATTCCAAAGACGGCCGCCAGGCCGATGTAGATATATTGTGCTTCCATTACAGACTACCCGGCTTATCTTGTTCTAGTTCTAGTGGGAGAGCAGCAGCTCCAGACGGCGCCCGACACGTTCGGCCATGTCAGCGATCTCTCCGGTCAATTCGATGACCTGATAGAGAAACATTACATCGACCGGGCCATGATCTTTTTCGACTCCGAATAGAGACCAGCGCAATGCCGCCTGCCGATCATCCGTGTCCGTCTCGATCTGATCCAGTTCCTCCAGCAAACCTTCTACCAGCGCCGCTTCGGCACCGCGAAACCCGCTGGTAAACAATTCATCAAGTTCACGAACGCTTTTGCGCGCTTGTTTGGCCGCGTCAACGTTGCGCCTGACAAATTCCTGAAACTCCTCGGCAATTTCGTCAGGAATTTTCATTCGTCTGCCGAAAACGATGCCCGATACATCCTTCGCACGATTCGCCATCTTGTCCTGAACCAGCAGTAACTCCAGCAGGTCTTCCCGCGGTACCGGCATGAACAGGCTTTTCGGCAAATGCAGCCGGATTTCTTTTTTCAGTTCATCCGCTTCATGTTCGTACTTGATTATTTGATCGCGAAACCGGGACGCTTTCTCCCAATCCCCAGTAATCGCTGCTGCAAAAAACTCGTCCAGCTCCCGAACACATTTGTACGCAATGTGAACATGTTTCTCGAGCGGCAAAACAGGTGATGTGCCAAATATATTTGCGAGCATATTTGCCATTAACTGAACTCCCCGGCGGGATATGGAGCGGTTACCCCAGGTTGATATTTTCAGGCCGCCTGGCGGCGCTTTGCGGGCGAATACTAGCACAGGAACGGCCGCTGATTGCGCCCCCTTTTTCACCGGTCCCGGGCACCGCCGGAATCAGGCGCGTGCTAGACTCTGGCCCCACAATAATGTGCTAAAAGGACCGGGAAGTGGCCTATTGGTTAATGAAATCAGAACCCGACGCATATAGCATCGATGATCTTGCACGAGATGGCACGGAGCCCTGGGATGGTATTCGAAATTACCAGGCACGCAACATGATGCGGGATGATATGCAGATCGGGGACGAGGTTCTGTTCTATCACTCGAGTTGCAAAGTGCCCGCTGTGGTTGGCATTGCCAAAGTAGCCAGCGCAGCCTATCCCGACCCAACGCAGTTCGACCGAAAAGCCAAGTATTACGATGAAAAAAGCAGCGAAGAAGACCCGCGATGGTTTCTCGTGGATATTGCATTTAAAAGAAAACTAGCTCGACCCATAACGCTTACCGAACTCAAAGAGCATCCGGCCCTTGCCGATTTCAGGCTGAACCAGCGCGGCAATCGGCTTTCAATCTTCCCGGTGGACAAGAACCACTGGGACGTCGTTTTGAGTCTCGAGTAACTTCTTTACCCAATCAACACAACATCGCCGGAACTAACCGGCACAGGAGATATTGATGAAATCTCTACATGTATTTTTCACGCTGGCAGTGTACATGGCGTTCACTGGCTGTGCGGTGCAGCAAGCGGACTCCGGGATGACTTCGCCGGCAACGAGCGGTACCGCGGCCAGGAACGAACTGGCCGCTCGCGCCGGCGCGCCGCTTTTCGATGGAATGGGTGATCATCATCACGCGATCACCACGAGCGATCCGGATGCGCAGCGCTATTTTGACCAGGGCCTCATTATCGATTTCGCGTTCAACCATGCCGAATCCGCCCGTTCATTTCGGGCCGCGCAGACGCTCGATCCGGATTGCGCGATGTGTTACTGGGGTGAAGCACTGGCGCTGGGTCCGAACATTAATGTCACCAGCAACGGCAAGGTGGTGATGAGTGACGACGAACGCACAGCGGCATTTAGCGCCATACAAAAAGCTGTCGCACTGAAAAACAGGGTCAGCCAGGTGGAACGCGATTATATCGATGCGCTTGCCGCTCGCTATAACGGCGACCCGGCAACGCCGCGCGAACCGCTGGACGCTGCATATGCCGACGCAATGCGGGCGCTGCATGCTAAATATCCGCACGACGACGATGCCGCCTCACTGTTCGCCGAGTCACTGATGAACACGATGCCGTGGGACTACTGGCTTGACCCGGAAAACCCCAAACCACTGACCATGGAGGTGCTGTCGGCGCTGGAGACCGTACTGGATCGATCGCCGGAACATCCGCTGGCCATTCATCTTTACATCCATGCAGTAGAAGCATCCTCGCAACCCGAACGCGCCGAAACGCCGGCTGACAATCTTGCCGACCTGGTGCCAGGTGCGGGTCATCTCGTACACATGCCGTCACACATTTATTGGCGGGTTGGCCGGTATGCGGATGCTTCGGAAGCGAACGTCAAGGCTGCCGCTGTTGATGAAGCCTATATTGCTGCTTGCAACGCGCAGGGGTTTTATCCCGCAGCCTACTACCCGCATAATATTCACTTCCTGTGGGCGGCATCAAGCATGGAGGGACGCAGCGCCGTAGCGATTGAGGCGGCGCGAAAAGTCGCGGCAAACGTTCGTCTCGAAATGATTGAAGAATTTCCGGGTGTGGAATTCTTCAACACGATTCCGCTGCTGGCCTTAACCCAGTTCGGACGGTGGGATGAAGTTCTCGCCGAACCGCAACCGCCTGCCAACCTCGAGTATTCGAATGCGATCTGGCATTACGTGCGCGCGACCGCATTTGCCCAACAGGGTGATGTGCAGGCTGCCCGCTCAGAGTATGCGAAATTTGCTCCGCTGCGAGACGAAACAGACGTCGTGTTCCTCGACTCGATCTATTATCCGGCTACGATGCTGCTGACAATAGCTGACGCGTTGATTCAGGGCGAAATTGCTATGGCCGAAAAGCGCTATGCGGACGCAATCGGCTATTTCCGCGTCGCTGTCGATACGCAGGATGAATTGCCGTACACGGAACCACCGTTCTGGTATTACCCTACCCGTCACAGCCTTGGCAAAGCGCTGCTGGTAAGCGGTGACGCTGCAGGTGCAGAGGCGGTTTATCGTGCGGACCTGCAACAGTATCCGCGTAACGGATGGTCTTTGTACGGCCTCATTCAGTCCCTTGACGCACAGGGCAAAGATGCGCGCAGCATTCAGGAACGATTTGACCGGATCTGGGCACAGGCGGATGTCACGCTATCCGCATCGCGGTTGTAGCAATACGAATGCGGCGCTCTTTCCGGAGCGTCGCAAACTTTACGGCATGCGGCGCTCGAGGGTTGCCTGGATATTTGAATTGCGACCCAGGTCGAGGATTACCACCAGGTCGCCCGGTTCGGCCCACGCAAGTCCGGCGGCAAATGACTCATGCTCTTCCTGGAAGTGCATCACCTGGTCATCACGGGCGCCCAAGCGTCGCAGCTCAGCATGAATAATGCCGAAGACTTCTCCTGGCGATCGGCCGCGGGCATAGTCGGCCAGTTCCGACACAATCGCCATTTCGAGTCCGATGGCCCATGCGCTGCTTGCCAGCGCGCGAATCTGTGCGTCGGTGCGATCGCCGGCCTGACCGAAACACAGCGCTCTCCTCTTTGCCGGCACTGCGCGTGCCATGTTGAAGAGGGCCTGCATTGCTTCCGGGTTGTGCGCGAAATCAACCAGTACTTTGAACTCGCCAATCTCGAACAGATTGCTGCGCCCCGGGTTAACATCCTGCGACATAGTTACCAGTGCCGCTGAGATTTCAGGCAGTGACAGGCCGAGCTGCTCGGTCAGTGCCGCAGCCCCCAACGCATTTGCAACGTTATGCTCGGCGGCAGCCTGCAGCGTAATCGGAATATCCTTCGCCGCGCACATGATGCGTCGATCCTGCCCCTGGATGCGCACCAGGTCGCCATCCGCGTAGACGAATGCGATACCGCCCGCGTTAACGTGCGCCTCTACAACCGGATTTTGATCGCTTAGGCTAAACCAGATCACCGCACCTGCAAATTCGGATGCTTCGCTGACCAGGAGCGGGTCATCGGCATTCAGGACCAGGTAGCCCGATTCAGCAACGGCGTGGCTGACTACCCACTTGATATCCAGCAGTTCCGCAACACTTTGTGATCCGAAATCACCGAGGTGGTCTTCGGCAATATTGGTGATAAGTGCAACGTCGGCCTGCTCGACGCCAAGGCCACGTCGGAGTAGCCCGCCACGCGCCGTCTCCAGGATCGCTGTGTCAACCCCCGGCTGACGCAACACCATTCTCGCTCCGCCGGGTCCGGACCAGTCATCGCGGTCAATAATTTTGTCATTCACAGATACCCAATCCGTGCAGCTCAGGCCGACGGTATGGCCGGCAGACTGGAGTAAATGTTTGGCAATACGCACGGTGGTCGTCTTGCCGTTGGTTCCTGTCACGATGCCGACAGGCACTGCGTGATATTCGGACCAGTCGAGCTCGCCAGGTGTGGGTAGTTCGCGAAATGGCCAGGTTTGCGAATGGCTGCCGTGGCCGATTGTGACATCGTCGTCGTCCCACAGGAACGGCACGCCATGGTCGAGGGCAGCGGCCTGCAACGCGAGCAATGCAGGATTTCTTTCCGCTTGTATTGCGTCACTGATCGCGGCGACCTGCTCATCAAATGCAGGCGCTTCGCCGTCGTTCTCAAAGTGCGCTGCACAACAGGCCCAGATCCATTCGTTGATGGCCGATGCGGCGTACAGCGCATCGATCGGTGCTGAGAACGCAATGCTAAAACCGCCATTCAGCCGCAGATGGCGAACGGCTTCGTCACCCCATCCAACGGCCTCGAGCGTGCGGCGAAGTAGCTGTTCGCAATACGGGATCAGTCGGTCCGCCTCTTCTTGTGTGCAGCCGATATCGAGGATCGCGCCCGACTTGTTCCACAGAACATTCGGGCCGGTCAGTCGTCGTGCATCGAGAAACTGCATTGCCAGGCGAACCTGCTAATCGCCTTCTTCGCGGGCAATGCGCACACCGCGTTCGTCGCTGATGATTTCCAGGTCACTGTCGAGCGTGAAATCCTCCATACCGGGTAGTTCGATGGTCACTGGCGATTTAATGGCGCTCTCATCGTCCGTGGCTTCAGAATTGAAATATATGATCTGTTTCCACGTTCGTTTGATGTTGTCTGCAAGCACCAGGATCAGATCACCGCTCTCGGCAAGTTGCAGCGATCGACTTGTCGCTTCCTGTTCATCGGGCACAACTTCGATTTGATCGGCTTCGATGCCCGACGCTAATAGCCTGTCTCTGAGCATGACGGCAACCTCGTCGGCACCGCGCCCGCGGCGGTTATCGTCACACCTGCAGATGAAATAGTCGAAATGTCCGGCGGCAATTTCCGCAATCGCCCTGATGTCTTCGTCGCGACGATCGCCGGGCGCGGCAAGCACAACAATTCTTTTGCCTTCCGGTTCAAACCGGTCGACAAGTTTGCACATCGCGGTGACGGCAGCCGGATTGTGGGCGTAATCGAGAATAACCTTGAACGGATGCTCGTTGTATATGTTCATCCGCCCCGGCGCCTGGAAGAAGGTCGAATCGAAAGTGCGTAAACCCTGGCGAATATCTTCAAGTCCGATATTCATATTGTAGGCAAGCGCTGCAGCAAACATCGCATTTTGCACGTTGTGCATGGCGCGACCCTCAATTGTCGCGGGTATCAAATGCGTCCAGAGGAGCTGCGTGTTTCCTTCCTTGTCGTAAATCGTAATCATGTGACCGTTCATGCCTTCCTCTAGCACAAATGCCATGCCGCCCGCCCGGATGTGCTTCTTTACCAGTGGATGGCCTGGATTCATCGTGACGTAACACAGCGTCGTCGCATCAGTGTAGTCGGCCATCTGCAGGCAATGAACGTCATCGGCATTCAGAACTGCCGCATCGGTGGCAACTTCGATCGGCACACGCTTGATTTCAGCCAGTTGCTCAAGAGTGTCGATACCCCGCAGACCAAGGTGGTCCGCAGATACGTTAATACAACAGGCAACGTTGCAATTCTGGTAGCCCAGACCGCCACGGAGCAGGCCGCCACGCGCCGTTTCCATTACGGCTGCATCGACGGACGGATCGCGCAGTATCATTTTTGCCGATACGGGGCCCGTCATATCTCCCGGTACACTG
>JAJFKP010000051.1 GCA_021773135.1 Woeseiaceae bacterium
GCTGCCTGGGCGGTCACCTCACCGCTAACAGCATTGGCGACATTCGACCACCATAATTGAGCCAGTTTCGGGTAGTCAGGAACGTTAGTGCCTGTTGGTGTCCAGAGGACGCGCGCCGGACTGCGATAGAACTCGACCAGCCCACCCAGTTTTGGTGCCATTTCCGTCATCGTTTCTGAAACAAGATCGGAATGGCGAATGGGGGTGAGGCCGACAATCGTTTTTTTCAGTGATACCGTTTTCGATGTCACAAATTGTGCATACAGCCAGGCGGCTTTGCGGCGTTCCAGTGGCGTACTCTTTAACAGGGTCCAGGAGCCGGTATCCTGGTAACCGAGCTTCATGCCCTCCTGCCAATAGGGGCCGTGCGGAGACGGGGCCATGCGCCATTTCGGCGTGCCGTCGTCATTGACCACGGCGAGTCCGGGAAGAATCATGTCTGCAGTAAAAGTTGTGTACCAGAATATTTGTTGTGCGATGCGACCTTGCGCCGGCACAGGACCTGCCTCCGAGAACGTCATGCCGCCCGCTTCCGGGGGCGCATATCGTTGCAACCAATCGATGTATTTCTGCAGAGCGTAGACCGCTGCCGGACCGTTTGCGGCACCACCGCGGGTAACGGACGAGCCAACCGGGCGACAGTTCTCGACCCGAATCCCCCATTCATCGACAGGGAGGCCGTTTGGAATGCCTTTGTCGCCGGCGCCGGCCATGGAAAGCCAGGAGTCAGTAAAACGCCAGCCGAGCGACGGATCTTTCTTGCCGTAATCCATGTGGCCAAATACCTGTTCGCCGTCGATCTCCCTGACCTGTTCAGAAAAGAATTCGGCAATATCTTCATATGCGGACCAGTTGACCGGTACGCCCAGGGGATAACCATAATGCGCCTCAAAGCGCGCCATCAGCTCGGGGTCGGTGAACCAGTCGTAGCGAAACCAATAGAGATTGGCGAACTGCTGGTCCGGTAGCTGGTATATCTTGCCGTCCGGCCCGGTCGTAAAACTGATGCCGATAAAATCGTCGAGATCGAGCGTCGGCGAGGTGACGTCGGCGCCTTCTCCACTCATGAAATCACTGAGCGGGACGACGTAGCCGTAACGGGCGTGCGTGCCAATAAGGTCCGAATCGTTGACATAGGCATCGTAGACGTTCTCACCGGACTGCATTTGCGTCTGCAGCTTTTCGATGACATCGCCTTCCTGAATCAGGTCGTGCGTGACGCGAATACCGGTAATGTCAAAAAATGCCTCTGCGAGCGTGGTGCTCTCGTATTCGTGGGTCGTAAGCGTTTCCGAAACAACATTGATGGTTGTCCCGCGCAATCCTTCGGCGGCCGCGGTGAACCAGGCAAGCTCAGCCTGTTGCTGACCATCCGTCAGCGTCGACGGCTGAAATTCCTCGCTTATCCAGCGCTTTGCGTTGGCCGCATAGTCAATGTTCTCAATCGCTGCCGACCGGTCGCTGCTGCCAGAACAGCCATACAGCATTATTGCGAGCACAATCAAACGCCATGCAGTCACATTCTTTCCCTCATTTGGATCTCTGAAATTCAACTAACGTGGCGCTACCCCCACCGCATCAGTACTACGGCCCAAGCTATGGACAGTAACGATGCTATCAGGATTGGACCGGAAAATGTGCCTAGCCAGACGAGATGAATGAACGCAGCGCTAAGCAGACTGATGAAAAAGCGGTCGCCCCGCGTCGTCATCATTGGCAGGAAACCGCGTGCAGTATCAGTGGGCTTCCTCAGTTCCCAGACCGTCATTATTGCGAGTGCCAGAGCGATGCCGATAAAGAATACGGCTGTCGGCGCGGTCCACGCCATCCAGCTCACGACACTCTCCCGAGTGCGAAACCCTTCACCAGGTGATTGCGAACAAACCAGACAACCAATACACCGGGTAGCACGGTCAACACGCCCGCCGCAGCCAGCACGCCCCAATCCATCCCGGATGCACTAACGGTTCGTGTCATCACTACGACTATCGGCTTGCTGGCAGCCCCGGACAGCGTACGCGCCAGCAGTAGTTCAACCCAACTGAACATGAAGCAGAAAAAAAGCGTGACACCAATTGCGCCACGATTAATCGGGAGAAAAATGCGAAAAAAGAAGTACGGAAAACTGTGCCCATCAATCTTTGCCAATTCATCGAGCTCGCGTGGCACCGCCGAAAAGAAACCCTCCAGAATCCATACGGACAGCGGGACGGTGAAGAGGCAATGCGCCAGCGCCACAGCCAGTGGCGTATCAAACAACCCGATCGCCGAGTACAGCTGAAAAAAGGGCAGCAGAAACACCGCCGGTGGCGCCATGCGATTGGTGAGCAGCCAGAAAAACAGCTGCTTGTCTCCCAGGAAACGGTAGCGGGAGAACGCGTAAGCCGCAGGAATCGCTACCGCTAGCGAAATCACGGTGTTTATGACGACATACGCTAGCGAGTTGCCGAATGCCTCATACCAGACCGGGTTGGAAATGATCTCCGCGAAGTTAGCCAGCGTCGGTGAGTTCGGCAACAGTGCGAAATCACCAACGATGTCAGCATTGCTGCGTATCGCCATCGACATCAACCAGTAGAGCGGCACCACGAGATAAATCACGTAGGCAATCAGTACCCAGCGACTACGAATCATCGTTTCGAACCACGCTTGAATAGAACAGCCAGCAAAACAGCAGAATGAACAGGAAGTAGATAACCGAAAACGCCGCAGCAGGGCCGAGATCAAACTGGCCCACCGCCATCGTGGTGAGATACTGGCTCAGGAATGTCGTCGCATTGCCGGGACCGCCACCGGTCAGCACAAACGGCTCCGTGTAAATCATGAAACTGTCCATCAGCCGCAGCAATATTGCGATGATGAGCACGCCACGTAAACGGGGCAGCTCGATCAGCCGGAAAATCTGCCACCTGTTAGCGCCGTCGATTTCGGCCGCCTGGTAAAAGGGCCGCGGGATTGCCGTCAGCCCGGCGAAGGCCAATAGAGCAACCAGGGAGGTCCAGTGCCAGACGTCCATGGCGACAATCGTAATCCAGGCGTGAGTAGGATCCGTGGCGTAGTTGTAAGGTATGCCAAGCGCGTTGATCCCGACACCAAGCAAACCAATGTCGGGCCTGGCGAAAATCTGCCAGATCGTCGCAACGACATTCCACGGAATGAGCAACGGTAATGCCAGCAGAATCAGAATGAAGGGCGTTAGCTTCGAGTTCCTGGGGATTCCTTTTGCCACCGCGATGCCAAGCGGAATCTCGATTAGCAATATAGTCCCGCTAAAAACAACCTGGCGCACAAACGCACTTAGAAACCGGGGATCATTCAGTGTTTCCCGATACCACTCGAAACCGACAAAAAATCGTGTGTTGAAATCCAGAATGTCCTGCACCGAATAATTCACGACAGTCATGAGTGGAATGACGGCGCTGAATGCAACGATCAGCACGACCGGCAACACGCCGAACCAGGCGCGATTGTCACGTGGTTTAAGCGAGCGCACTTTCACCCACCCTGGTCTTACCAGCAAAAACGACATACCGATTCACGCGGAGCGCGATATCAGCACCCACATCCAGATTCGCCATACTACGTACCGCAATTTCACCAAATCTCGTGTCCAGCGTGATCAGTCCCATCGGCACGCCGTTTTCAGTGGACTGCATTCGAATTCGCTTGATCGACCCGGCGATGGGGCCCTGCGCATCGATTAAAGCCCATTCCGGTCGAAAACCGATGCGCTCGCCGTGCGCCACACCCAGTGCCGATGCGGGCACAAAATTCATGCCTGGACTGCCCACGAAATGACCGACAAATTCATGCGCCGGCGATTGATAGATTTCCTCTGGCGTGCCGGTCTGCAGAATGCCGTCTGCTGTCAATACGGAAACGCGCTCCGCGAAAGTGAGTGCTTCAGTCTGATCATGTGTGACGTAAATCATGGTGACGCCCAGATCAGACTGCGCTTTCAGCAAGGCCTGTCGAAGCCGCCACTTTTTCCTGGGCTCGACCGCCGTCAATGGTTCGTCCAGCAGAACCAGGGAAGTATCGGGCCGGGTAAGCGCTTTGCCGACTGCAACGAGCTGCTTTTCCGAAAGGGTGAGCGTGCCGGGTTTGCGTTTGTGAAGTGCAGCAATGCCAAGTTCAGCGCTTACGTAATCAACACGTTCGGCAATTCTGGCCGCGGATGCACGCCTGGTTTGTAGTGGAAAGGCTAAGTTCTCAAACACCGAAAGGGACTCGTAAAGAACCGGAAACTGGAAAACCTGGGCCACGTTTCGTATGCGCCCGGCAAGGGCTGACACATCCTCACTGTCAAAAAGTATCCGCCCGCCCGTCGGTGACAGAATTCCGGACAGCAGATTTAATAAGGTTGTTTTACCGGCACCGCTGGCGCCGAGGAGTGCGTGAGCCTCACCGTTCGCTATGTCCAGCTGTAAATCTTCCAGCGTATTGGTATCGGCGCCCGGATACCGAAATGACAACTTATCGAGTCTTATGCCTGCCATGCTAGATGCACACCACGTCATCTGCGCTTGCAAACAGATCGATGGTCGTGCCGACATCGATTGCACGCATTCCGTGGCAACGTACCACCCAATGGCGGCCCCCGACCTCGCCGTGGATGAACGAATCGTTGCCATTCGTTTCATTAGCAGTGACCAGCATTTTGAAATCAACATTGCCCGGAACATCGTCATTCCCGATAAGCACATGCTCGGGACGCAGCGCGCAGGAATCGCCAGAACTTTCAAAGTGATTGATGATTGGCTCGGCCAGCAACTCCATTGCTGCAAAGCTTTCGGGGAATCGATAAACGTCGATTGGAGTGCCTGCCTGTATCTTTGCTCCGTCTTTCAACAGAAGAATCTGATCACCTAGCGCAAACGCGTCCCGCGGATCGCTGCTGGTATAGATTACGACCGTGCTGGTCTTGCCGAACAGGTCGCGTAATTCATTCTCGAGCGATTCGCGCAACTTGAAATCAAGGTTGGCGAGCGGTTCGTCGAGCAACAGAATTTGCGCATCTTTAGCCAGTGCGCGCGCAATTGCCAGGCGCTGCTGTTGCCCACCCGACAATTCATGCGGCAGGCGATCCAGAAACTCTGCTATCTGTAACATCGACGCAAGCTCGACGACTTTTCTGTCCCGTTCAACAGCGGGTAATCGACGAGCCACCATGGGTGACGCGATGTTTTCGCTGACGGTCAGGTTCGGGTAATTCACGAATGCCTGGTAGACCAGGCCGACGGGACGATGCTGTGGTGCGAGGTTGCCCAGCTTACAATCGTCAACACTGATCGTGCCGCTGGCCCGCGTGTGCAGTCCCGCAATCAGGCGACAAAGATCCGTCTTGCCAGCATTATTCGAGCCCAGGACGACAGATATTTCCCCGGCCTGAAACACATGATCGAATCCCTCGACAGCGTCAGCGCGCAGTCGCACATCTGTCAGTTCAAGCATTCGATTTCATTTTATTGCGCTGCTCCGGGGACATTCGCATCTTTACAATCGATACCTGCTGAATGTGACGGTAAAATCCAGGTCACTCGGACATCGTATCAGGGTGCCGAAAACGACGGCCACCTCTGAGCGTCGAAACCATCGGCACCATTAGCGTCAGCAATGTAATGATCATGATTGTCAGGGTGATCGGCCGTTGCCAAAGAAACGCAAATGAGCCGTCCCAGATCAGTAGCGCACGACGCAAGTTGTCCTCCAGCATGCCGCCCAGGATAAAGCCGAGCAACAAGGGCGCGAGTGGATAATCCAGGACCCGGAAAACAACGGCAATGACGCCGATTACGACCATCATGGTCAGGTCAACCGTATTGAATGATACGAGATATACGCCCATGAGCGAAAAGAACAGGATGATTGGCGTTAACAGCTGTCGAGGCACGCGCAACAATTTAGAGATGTAAGGAATCAACGGTAAGTTAAGCACCAGGAGCACGATGTTGCCGACATACATGGAAATGATGACCGACCAGAATACGGCCGGGTTGTCGATGTAAAGCCGCGGGCCCGGCTGCACCCCGTACGACAACAGTGCTCCCAGCATTACTGCCGTCGTGGCAGACCCGGGAATTCCGAGCGTCAGGAGCGGCACGAATGAACCCGTGGATGCGGCATTGTTGGCCGTCTCGGGCGCTGCGAGACCGCGATAACTACCCCGGCCAAACTCGTCTTGCTTGTCGTCCGGCGCAAGATTGCGTTCCATGCCGTACGCAAGGAATGAGGCGATGGTCGCACCGGCACCTGGCAGAATGCCAACAAAGAACCCGAGAATGGACGATCGTGCGACCGCAGGCGCGATATCGTTGCGTTCTTCTCTGGAAACAGACAGCGACCCGAGACTCGAACTGTGCAGATTACTTGCAGGCGCAGATCCACCTGCATTCTTGAGTATGACAATCAGGGCTTCCGCCAACGCGAATGTCGCCATTGACAGCAGCAGGAAACTGATGCCGTCATACAGGTCGGCATTGCCGAAAGTGAAGCGCTGAATACCCGATGGATCCTCGCCCACAGTGGCCAGCATAAGACCGAGAAGCGTCATCAGGATCGCTTTCAGGACCTGGCCTTTGCCGGAAAACGCTGCGATCGCGGTGCAGCCAAACAGCATTAGTGCGAAGTAGTCAGCTGACTGAAAACTCAAGCTGACCTTAGCGAGGATTGGCACGAAGACCAGAAGCAGCACCGCACCAATCGTTCCGCCGGCGAAAGAACTATAGGCGGCAATTGCCAATGCCTTGCCGGCACGCCCGCTCTGCGCAAGCGGATAGCCGTCAAATGCGGTGGCAACCGCACCGGATACACCGGGCGCATTAATAAGGATGGCTGACGTCGATCCACCAAAGACTGCCCCATAATAGACGCCGGCTATCAGGATAAGTCCGGATGCCGGATCGAGCCCGTAGGTAATCGGTATCATTAGCGCGATTGCCGACACCGGCCCGAGACCTGGCAGCATGCCTATGAAAGTTCCAGCAAAACATCCCAGTAACACCATCATCAGGTTGATCGGCGAAAACGCTGTGTATAAACCTGTGATGATGCCGTCAATCAATTGCTTAGGCCCGCCAAAAAGCGAAACAGATCACCGGAATCCAGGTAAATACCAAAGGCCTGAGTCAACATTGACCAGAGAAACATTACCAGTGCCAATGCAACAGTTGCACTCAACAGGAGTCGACGTTCCCCCAGGATCAGGAAACCCGAGTGCAGGAACAGGTAGCTGGCAAGAATGAAGCCCAACGAGTCGAAAACAAATGCATAGACCGCCATAGATAAAACAAGCAGCAGCGTTGGCAACCAGCTAAACCCCTGCACCGCCGCGTTAATGCGGCCGTCTCCCGCGCGCCGGGTACTGACAATCAGTTCCAGCAATGCGAACGCAATCGCGGCAATCGATAATCCAACAGGTAGCGTCCTCGCGTTGAATGAGTCATCGCCTGCGGTGGGATCAAGCGGCAATCCTAGTGCATATTTCAGATACACGATCGCAAACACCAAGATCAGCAGGCTGCCCACTCTGTCTTTGTTGTTCAGCAGGTACATCATCAGTTAAGAAAACCCAGCTCTTGCAAGAGCGCGGACATTTCCTGTTCCTGCTGATTCAGAAATGCCACGAAATCATCGCCCGCCACGAAAAAGTCTGTCCAGCCACGACTCTCTCGCACGGACTGCCACTCTTCTGTCTCGTACATGCCAGCAAGTATTCGTTCAAACTGAAGGCGTTGCGTGTCGGTCGTACCGGGTGCAGCAAAGAACCCTCGCCAGTTCGAAAATACCGCTGGCACGCCCTGCTCTGTGAGCGTCGGTATGTCGGGAACCCGCTCAAGTCGCTCAGGTGCCGTGGTGGCGAGAATGCGCACCTCTCCCTGGTCCGCAAGCGCGATTGCTTCGCTGAGACCCGTTGAAAGAATCTGCGTTTCGCCTGACAACAACCCCACCATCGCATGGGCGCCGGCATTGTAGGGGATGTATTTCAATTGCCTGGCGTCGAGGCCGGATTTCTGGAAGGCAAGCGCCGCCACTATATGGTCAGTGCTTGCGCGTGAGGATCCGCCTGCAACATTGACGCCGCGTGGATTGTTCGAAAAGTCGTCGACAACGTCTTGCCATTTAAGGTAAAGCGAATCCACGCGAACGACAAGCGCCCCATAATCAACGACTACGCTGGCGACGGGTACAATGTCGTGGTACGACTGCGGGTATATTTTCCGCAATGACCTTAAGATGATCGGTGAAGAACTGATCATGAGTGTATTTTGCTGGCGATCCGCAGTTTCAATCAGGTGTGACAACGCTCGGGCGCCGCCACCGCCGGACAGGTTTTCATAGGACGATGCATCGATAGCGCCGGCACGTGCAAGCGCCTCTCCAACGCCGCGCGCCGTGGCATCCCATCCGCCTCCGGCACCTCCTGGAATCAGGAAATGAATCCTTTCTGCCGCGAAACCCGGACCAGCAAGTACCAGGACCAGCAGCAACGCCGGAATTCTGCATTTCATCGACCGTTGCCACATTCAATTATCAGCCGGTTGTCACTTGAATACATCACTCGGTGCTGGTCGCTCCGGCAGCAAGTGCAGTTTGATATGAGACGCGTTGCCTGCGCTGTGGTAAATCGTATTGTCCGCACTAATCATGCGTCGATTCTGACCGAGCGGCTCTCCGGTATTCGGATTGACATCGAATCGCGGGAAATTGCTGCTCGACACGTCCACTCTTATTCTATGACCTTTCTTGAAGACATTTGCAGTGGGGAACGGCTTTACGACCAGTCTGTATATCTCGCCAGGCTCGATCAGGTCACGCGTGTGCCGATTATCCCGATAGCTGGCACGCAACAGCGCATCCGAAATGTTCATGTCGAAGCCGCCGGGAAAATCGGCGCTCGGCGGATACACATCGACCAGCTTGGCGGTGAAATCTGTGTCGACTGCTGTCGACGTTGCGAACAAAATGACCTCTATTGGACCTACTACGACCACGTCCTCGACCAATGGCGCCGTCTGGAATACCACGACATCTCGACGTGCGCTAAGCGGCAGATATGGCGGCACTGAGCCGACGAAATCCGGTCGCTCGCGCTGATCAAATGCACCATCTGTCACGCGTGCGGAAACGTTGCCGCCGATCGTCGGGACCGGGTGTGCCGGATCATAGGTGTAGGTCGTCGAAGACTCGTTCGCGGAGGGTGCGTCTTCCGACAGCGTGCCATCAGCGTGAAAATAAAAGTTTGTCTCCTGAGCGTTTTGCAAAGGCCACGCGGCGGCCTCGGCCCAATAGCCTCCATGCGCAATGCGACCCGCATCAGTTTGGCTCCCATCGCCTGTACCCATGACAAACAATCGAATCGGGTTCCGGCGTGGCACATCGTCCACGGACCGCAGGTACCGGTCAAACCAGCGGCGCTGGAATTCGCCGTCAAAATCAGTGACCGCCGCCGACGCGCCGAAATCGACGTCGCCTGAATATGCCCTGCTATTCCCCGAATGCGTCCATGGCCCGATCATCATCTCGATCGGCGAATCTTTCAGCTTCTCCAGTTCAACGTAGTTCTGAATTGTGCCGCGCAGGAAAATGTCGTACCAGCCGCCGACATGCAGCATCGCAACATCGGCGGTCTGCTGATAGTACTCGGACCAGTTCAGCGAAATTCGACGCCAGAAATCTGAATAATCGGAGCGGGTGTATTCACTAAGAATGTAGTCCTCGAATTCCGGCGCCACTGACAGCGGACTCAGGCCCCGACGAAACGGCAGCGCGCTATACCAATCCTCTATTTTCTCTGTCTCGAAAAGTTTTCTTATTGCCGGGTTGGTAGTCGTCAGCGGAATTTGCCTGAAAGCCCAGGTTAGTTCGCGACCGAGTTCGAACGCTCCACCATGCCGAACCGCGTGATCCCAGGCGTTGGACATGCCGCCCTGATTGAGCAGCATGGCTTTCAACGCAGGCGGATCGAGCTTCGCCGCGTCGGCCTGGGTGTGCGCACCATACGATGTCCCCCACATGCCTACGCGGCCATTCGAATACGCCTGACCGGCCAACCACTCAACCGTGTCGAAGCCATCTTCAGGCTCGATAACCGAATATTTGGAAAAAACACCCTGCGATTTGTATAGCCCCCGCATGTCCTGCACGACGGATACATAACCCGCACGGGCGAAATGCTCGGCAGTAACGACCGTTCTGTCTCTGTCTTTGCTATAGGGTGTTCGCGTCAGTAACACAGGTCGCCGCTCGGTCACGGGTTTACCGTTCACCACCGGGCGATAGATGTCGGTCGCGAGGAGAACACCATCGCGCATCGGGATCATGACGTCTCGCTCTACGACAAGATCGTCCGCTGCCAGCGCCAGTGTCGCCGACCAACACAAGATCATCATTCCCCGGAATATTTGTGCCAGCCGCAGAGTTGTTGTTGAAGATGCGGTGCCAGTGTCGTGGTGGGCCATAGTTATTCCTGATTACGCTCGTTCCTGAAAAACCCGCGTGAAGTTATCGCCTTAATCCCGAAACCACATCGGTCCGGTAGTGAAGATACGCATCACCGATCGAAATCCGGCAACCGTAACAATCCTTCCGCTTCACAACAGGTGTGCCCGGTCGGATGTATAGTACATTGACACAAGAACTACGCCTATTTCGAACAACGGACAATGCAGATAGACTCATTTCCGCCATGGATGAGTGGCTGAGCTGGCATTCCTGTGGTTGCGCCAATGGACTTGGCCGGCTCAGGCAAACCCGGATCGATGGCATTGCTCTACCCGATCGGGATCAGGATGAAGGATCGTGAGTACTAACCTTTGCGACTCGATTCGATGTCAGCCGTTCTGAACCCGGCCTAAAATCGCTCCCGGCTGATATCTGCGGGATCGCCGGTTACCGTTGAAAACGGCTGCAGCCTTATTCGGTAACTGTATTCATCGGCTGGCACCCGAAACTGCGGATGGATGACGGCACCCCAGGACGTGTCGCCACCCACGCCCATCATTTTGTGATCCAGATTTAGTGTCAGGTACGATTTCTCGACCAGGTCAGTACTGTGTCGATGTTTAGCCGGCATGCCAGCATCGAAATCTTCCTGGTCAAACGGATAGATACTGGCATTGATTGGCTGATCCCCTACAGCCAGCAGTCCAATGCCCTCACCATTGCTCAGTGCAATCCAGCGCACATCGGTCTTGTTGCCGGTCTCCTGTGGCCGGATGTAGTTGTAAAACTGTTCAACTGAGCGACCACCAAAGCGTGCGATCTGCGCACTATGCTTTCGATCGGCGTAGCTCTCGTGCGGACCCCGTCCGAACCATTCGACCTGGCTGAAATCATCGGGGACTTTCAGGGTCAATCCGTATCGAGGCATTTCCGGCAGATCAATATCGCCCGGTGTGAAACTGCTGGTGATAACAATTTCCCCGTTACCGAACACGTGATAGCTGATTTCTTGAACGGAGCCTCCAACCGGTAGTCGATATGCAACGTCGACCACGGCGTCCCGATCCGAGTGCTGTGCCGCTTCGACGCGCAGGAGCTCTGCGTCCCGCATTGCAGGTTTCCAGGCACCAAGCAGGCGCGGCATTTCCCACCCGTAGTCGTTATCCGTTGGTGCCCGCCAGAAGTTAGGCTTTGGTCCGGACGTGATCAGGTCAACGCCGTGGAAACGATAGCGGATAAGCTCGCCAGTCGTGAGGTCAAACGCCGCCTCAAAGTCTTCTGCTTCACCCTCGAGATAAAAAACGTCATCCTCAGTCCAGCGCGTGATCTTTGCGGCTTTCTTCTCATTGCCAGCATTTCGCGGGCGGTCAACGGGTAGTTGGAACTGATCCCAGGCGACAACGTGCCCTGCAGGAATCAACTCTGAATTTTCCGCCTTGCGAAACGTTACATTGAGAAAATATTCGGCACCCGGGACTGGTTCGACTACCGGCAGCGGGAGGACAAAATCTTGCGATGCAGCAGGTTCAATCGCCAGGTCGTCGATAGGGGCCGTAGCGACGACGCCACTGTCATTGCTGATGCTCCACGCCGCGATGAAGGCACTCATATCTGAGAAATCCTGTCGATTGGTGATTCGAACCACTCCGGCGGCCAGGTCCACAGCATCGACCTTGATCGGCTGGTAATTTTTTTTCACTTCCCAGATGTGCGGATTCGGCGCTCGGTCAGGATTCACCAGCCCATTGATATTAAAGTTAAAACCCGACCGTACCTCCTCGCCGGGTGCTTCGAAATCGCCGCCGTAAGCGAAGTACTTTTGGCCGTCTTTTGTCGCAGCAATTCCCTGATCAACCCAATCCCAGATAAATCCACCCTGCAGGGTGTCGCGGCTGTATATGAGGTCCCAGTAAATGTGCAAATTACCAACGCTGTTGCCCATCGCATGGGCATACTCGCTCAAAATAAGTGGCCGACTGCGCTGCCCGGAAGCGTAGCTGTCAAGAATATAAGGGCGGGCATACATCGGCAGAAACACGTCCGTGTGATCGCGTAAATCGGCCATTTCGTAAACGACCGGACGATCCGGGTCTCGCTTTTTCGTCCATTCGTAAAGCGCCTCGAAATTGCTGCCATCGCCCGCCTCGTTACCCAGTGACCACATGATGATTGAGGCATGGTTCTTATCGCGTTCGACCATCCGCTGCATGCGGTCCAGGTGTGCGCCATACCACTCCGGTTTGTTTGCAAGCGTCTTGTCCCGATCGTAGCCCGTGCCGTGCGATTCGATAAACGCTTCATCGACAACATATATCCCGTATGCATCGGTCAATCGGTACCACTCCGGATCGTTGGGGTAGTGACTCGTCCGTACCGCATTGATGTTGAATTGCTTCATTAGCTGAATGTCTTTGAGCATCGACGCTCGTGACACCGCGCGACCGGTAACCGGATCGTGCTCATGACGATTTACACCGCGGATCGTAATGGGCCTGCCATTGATCATCAATTGCCCGTTCCTGATCTCGCTGCTACGGAATCCGACCCTATGGGACACCGAATGTATGACCCGACCATCATCGCCATAAAGATTCAATCGAACCGTGTAGAGATTCGGGTCTTCGGCATTCCATTTGAGTGGATTGGGAATATGTTGATCAAAACGGATTGCCGATTCTGCGTCTGCCGAAACCGCGTACTTCTGGGTCACCGGTCGAATAACATCTTTACCGCCCGCATCGGTCAGTAAAAATTCAATCGATCCGGAACGGGACAGGTTTGCAGCGTTCCGCAATGATACTTCTACCGCCAGTTGTGCATCTTCGTAATTTTCATCAAGTTTCGTTTTAATGAAGAAGTCGCGAATATGTGTCTTGGGCAATGAGTACATAAAAACTTCGCGATCGATGCCGCTGAGACGCCAGAAATCCACGTCCTCGAGGTAGCTCCCGTCACTCCAGCGATGCACTTCAACTGCGATCGTATTATTTGCACCGACATTCAAGAAATTGCTGACATTGAATTCAGTCGGCACCTTGCTGCCCTGGCTGTAGCCAACCTTCTGGCCATTAATCCACAGGTACATCGCAGAACCGATGCTGCCGAAGTGCAGGAAGATCTCCCTGTTTTCCCAGTCATTCGGAATATCTATTGTGCGTCGAAAAGAACCAACCGGGTTGTAGTCGAGGTCGATCGCCGGAGCAGGTCCGACCAACATTCCTGAATCCAGATAGTGCGCTGTACCGTAGCCCTGTAATTGCCAGTTGCCAGGAACCTGGATCTCCGGCCAGCTGCGATCGTCAAAGTCCAGCTCAAAAAAATTTGCCGGTTTATTCGCTGATCGCCTCACCCAGTTGAAGCGCCAGGCGCCGTTCAAAGAGCGGAAAAACTGCGAATTATCGGCCGCGCTATCGCTTGAAGTCGGGCCGCCCCCGCTTGGAACAATGGAAACATGTGGTTTCACAAGATTTACAGAGAAAACAGAAGGGTCCTGCCACTCGTCGGCCGAAAGACAAGCAGTGCTAAACAGAATGGCGGTAACTGCGAGGAAGCTACGCATGCGTCAACATCACCGTTTCGGCCAGGGCTCGGTTGGCGGGCCGAAATTGGGTTCGCCCAGCACCGGGCTCGACAGGCAATAGATGCCATGATTGGTGAAGAGCCAGAACAGATTGCGATCATATTCCACGTACACGCCATGCGACAGGTTCCCCATTGCATAGCTGACCACGCGCTCCTCGTCGAATCGCGGCACAAAGTAGGCGACAATTTCCGGGTTGTCGGTATCGCTTACGTCGAATACCTGTAAACCCGCATTGTAGAAATTGAACGGCAGAATTCCGTCACGAGGTGTGCCCGGTTGGGTGTAGTAGCCGGTGCGTTTTGGACCGAAGCTGCCGCGTCGCTGACAGAAATCCGTGAATGCGGCGTCGGCCGGTGGCTTCGGGCGTGGCAACACGCCGATCACTGTCGGATTGGTGTGGTCACTGACATCGATCATGAAAATGTCCTTGTAAGGCTCCCAACAATCTTCGTTCAATGGATAGCCGCTGGTATAGACGATGCCTGTTTTTTCGACCTGGGACACATCAATGTAATCACTCTCTACGCCCGCAACGCTGGGCTCAAACGCAACGTGCCCGACGGTTCTCATATCGGCCGGGTCGGAGATGTCGACAACATAAAATCCCAGGCCACCCATGGCCGCGTAGCCGTATTGGCCGCCCTCCTCGACCGGTATGGGTATAAAGAGTGACATGCGCGCGCCCATCCAGGAGGTGCGGTTTCCAGCGCGTGGATTATTGACGTATGCCGCCTCATGCACAGGGTCGCCGGCAATCTGTCCGTCGACATTTAGTTGATCCAGGAATTCGGGAGCGGCAGGATCTGACATATCCCAGGCCTGGTACCCGGCTGAATAGAGATCGTTTGGATACTCGGTAAGCGCATGGCTGGCACTTGGAGCGGCAGCGACAAACATGTAATCGCCGCCAAAGTAGACTGGTATATCCCTCACGCCCGATCCCTGCTGCTCGCCAATCGGAGCGTCCGGGTGTTCAAAGTCAGTCGTGCGCTCCGCAAGCAATTCCCAGTCGTCGGGCAATGGGCCATTCATTGCATAGACTTTGAACCCCTTCAGGTGATTGCTGTGACGAATCCTGTCGACCCGATCGGGCTCGGAATATTTGTCAGTCAACAATCCGAAGCGGCGTATTTCAAATGCCTGCACCATGATGTTCTTGCCCAGCGCCGCATTCCACTGGACAGTGGCAGCGCCGAACATGTCGCCATCCGGATAGGGATTTTCCTCTTCGCCACCGCCGTCGGGTCCCCAGGTATGACCCCGCGTTAGCAGCACCTTCACGTCTTTCGGATTAGTGATGTCCATGATCTTCAGATCACCCCGAACATACTGGTAGAGGTAGCGCCGATCGTTAAAATCGACGATGTTTTGCCAGGTATGAAAGGGTTCGACAGTGATCGGGTAGTAGGCCTCGACGGTTATGTTGCTGGCGTAGTCGTTAGGATCCCAGTAGTCCAGCGTGCCATCGAACGGGTGCGGATCGTGAGAGTCACGCGTCATTGCGGGATGCGTAAATTCACCGGTCTCGCGGCTCAGCCCGAAACTTACCGCTGCCGGGTCGGGTGGCGTCCTGTTCTCGCTTAGTGATGCAACGCGCTGTACCCAGGGGTCGACAATGTTGTCCACTGTGACCTCATGATCGTCAGTCGCTTCCTGGGCATCCGCGATGCTTTCTGCCGGATGGTCTGTAACAGCGCAGGAACCGGCACCGACCAATAAGAACGCGCATAGACAGGCGATGGTCGTTGTGAGTGGTCCGACAGTGCGTTTATCACGGTCACTGATATCTACGACTTCGTGTTCCGTTTTCATTCTTCCCTCAATTTAACGGTTCGGCTGCAGTTGTTCGATCTAGGCATATATCTGCTGCAAGGCGGCTCTTCCGAGTATGCCGTGCGGGTTGGCAAGCGTTTCTATGATCTCGAAGTGGTTGTAATTTTGGGCCACAATCAATTCTACCGGCTTACCGGCGTCAGCCACTGCATTGGCAAATTCGATTGACTGCCGCTTGAACTCGGGCGTCTCGTAACTTCCGTAGGCGACAGTCAGCGGCGCGCGCAATCGATCGATATGGCGGATTGGGCTCATGTCGTGCTCCATATCATCAGTGAACGCCACATACTCGCCGCGTGACGACAGGCGCACGGGCTGCATGTCGAACATGCCGCTACAGCAGATCGCACCCCTGATGACGTCGGCAGGCAGGCCCGTCGCGCGACCCCAGTCTGTCGTCAGCATCACGCCGGCGAGATGACCACCCGAAGAGTGGCCCGAAAGGAACAGGCGATCCGGATCGCCGCCAAACTGGCTGGCATTGCGATACACCCAGGCTAACGCTCGGCGCAATTGGTCGGCGATCGGGTAAAGGCTGTCCCCGACGTCCTGGATCCAGCTGAAATCGGGCACAACGTAGTGCACGCCGGCATTGACAAACATTTCAGCCGGAAATCCATAGCTCTCGGCAGTTCCCTGCTGCCAGGCGCCGCCGTGAATGAATATATGCACGGGCGCATTTGGCTGGTCGGTTGGGTAGACGTCAAGCGTTTCAATAGCCCCATCACCATACGAAAACTTCAGGGGCTGACCCAGTCGGCTGCGAACCAATTCGCTGTTACTGGCCCAGCGATCAATGACCTGGCCGATGTTCGGCGCATATATGAACTGCGAATAGGCGTCGTCGAGTTCTTTCTGACTCATGTTGAGCCAGACCGGCCGGTTGTCAATCGCAGGCCCTGCACAGGCTGCTAATGACCCAGACAGTGCCGACGCAGTACCAAGTGCCATATTTCTAATGACGGCGCGGCGCATGGTGTTTGTTCTATCCGAAGCCATATTCACCCCAACAATAACTGAGGCATCTGACACCTCGAGATCCGAATTTCCGATCTCATGACCAACCCAATCTCATGACGGACCTTAAACATCGCGCAGCGTGGCGGTGAACAGCATCATATTGCGATTTCCTTGTCAGCGCGATCTCTGGTGTACGTATAGCGTGACAAACGCCGTCGCCGGCGGCATTCGTGGAATCAATCCTGCAATGATTCGTTATAATTTTGGCCGGAAAAGGTGAACCCCGTAAATCCCCGCCACAGGACCAATACGATGAGAAAATGGCTGGTTTCGTGCATGCTTCTTGTGGCCGGCGCCGTAACGGCTCAGGTTCCTGACAGGACTCCTGATACGCCGTTCAGGCTGGCGACATTCGATACCGGTAGCGCGCCACATGTTGGTCTTGCACTGAAGGACAGCATACTTGAGATCAGCGCTGCGAACGCCGAGCTTACTGCGGCGGAGAATCTGGCGGCCGTTGATATTCCGGACGACATGCGGTTACTCATAGAAAGTTATGAGGAGACGAGAAGTCGCCTTTACCAGATAGCCAACTACTATGCGGATAAAGACCTCGCCGGCAGGGATTTTGCATATGCCCTTGGTGACGTGCATCTGAATGCACCGATAAAGTATCCCTATAACCTGCTGGCAGTTGCCGCTAACTACCAGGACCATTCTGCTGAGATGTCGCGCAAGTTCGGCAACTTTAATCCGAAACCAATTGACCCGGACAAGGGCAATCCGGTCCTGTTTGCGAAATCACCACGCTCGACGATCATCGATCCCGGCAGGCCGTTTCCGATACCGCCGACAACCAAAGTGTTCGACTACGAAAACGAGCTGGCTATCGTTATCGGCAAGCCGGCGACCCGCGTGACACTCGACAATGCGAGTGAGCATATTTTTGGCTACACGATCATGTTCGACGTCAGCTCGCGTGACAATCCGAATGAACCGGAAGAGGAAGCGCAAGGTGGCTTCGATTTCGGCGTCAGCTGGTTCGAAGCAAAAAGTCGCGACAACGCCGCGCCCATGGGGCCCATGATTACACCGCGCGAATTCATAGGCGATCCGGCCAATCTGCGCATTGTCACGAAAGTTAATGGAGTGACCAAACAGGACGGCAATTCAAAAGACATGATTCATAACGAAGCGTACCTTTTAAGGCACGCCACCTCGATCCTGACCCTCTATCCGGGCGACGTCGTGGCCACAGGAACGCCTGCAGGCGTCGGTTCGGCGAAGGAGCCGCCAGAATTCCTGTCCCCGGGCGACGTAGTGGAAATGTGGATAGAGTGTATTGGTACGATGGTTACACCGATTGAATAACTAGCGCGACATGTCAGGGAGACGGACAATTTGAAGCCCATGTTGACCGAAATCGCAACACTGCTGCTCGTCGCACTGGTTTTTGCTGCTGATGTCATGGCTGATGCAGTAGTCATTCGGTCGGGCAACGTCATTGGCTCGCCACGGCCCGGCGACATGGCGCACCACATGCACCAGACCCAGCACGATTTTGCCCAGCTCGTCTCTGTCGAGACAGATGGGGAAGTCACGTTTGAGATTCTCGAAGGCAAACGACCTGACATACCGGTGTACGCAATGCCGGGGATGGCCCAGGAAGGCACTGTCATCCAGGCCACCGCCGTGCCGTCATTTTTCCTGCCCAAAGTTCACGAACTGAAGATTTTCGAGATCCCCTATCTTTTCGATGACGCTGCCCATGCACAGCGATATCCAGCATCGGACATTGCAGACGACTTCTCGAGCCTGATCGAGGAGCGTTATGGCGTAAAGGTTCTCGGACATTTTCTCGTTGCGCACAACGTCGCCATTACGTCGACAAACAGACTGATGATTTTGCCGCAGGATTTCGCGGGCCGTTACATCAACGACGACTTCGAATCATTCGCACCAATGTGGGAGAACATAAAACCGGCGCGACGCTACAGCATCGGCTTTACGGAGGCAGTGGACGGTGCCCTGCATGATGAGAAGTTGCTTGATACGTCCATAGGCATGCTGCAGAACATCTATGCCCAGAAACAATATACGAAGTTTCACTTCGCTACCGTGGCACCGTCGTTTTACACTTTTTTCTACACGTTTATCCTGAACAGTGATGTTTGGAATAGCCTGGACGGGGCACAGCAGGCGGGCGTCCTGCGAGCCGCAAGAGCAGCAGAGAAGTTGGCATTCGTCAACGAGCAGGCAACGGCGACCTATCACCGGGCGCTAAACCGCTCATTGGGCATGACTCTGCATGAACAGACACCTGGAGAGCGCGCCGCGTGGGCTACGGAGTTTTCCGACAAGGTCCGGAACGGGATATTGCAGAACTCGGACAGCACGGGCACTTTGAGTGCATACGTCGAAGGGATTCGCGATTTGAAATGAAATCGGCATCAGAGCAGCGGTGAAACTATTCTGTAACCTTGTTTCGATGGCGATGTTCGTCGGTCGCGATCCGGGTTAGCCGATACTACGGCGCCTGGTTTCGAATTGCACGGCTGTGGATGTGCACACCGTCCGAAACCAATACGACTGCGGTTAAACTAATCAGGAGCCCAGTCGAATCGAAGTTTCACCTCCGTTCGTATCACTCGATTAGGCCGCTCGAAGCGCCATTGCCGGACGGCGTTTCTGGCACTGGATACGAATAACGTGCCCGGTTCGGAACCGACTATTTCGATCTCGCCGGTGCTGCCATCGGTGTTGACGTTAAAGCGTAGATCCACAGACCCACTCAGTTCACGTTCAGTGGCGCGGGCGGGGAACCGCGGCGCCACGCGCCTTTCGATGCGCAGATCAGTGAAGTTCACAAATTGCGGTTCCATCAAACCATTTGGTGCGGCGGCATCAGGGCCATCGACGTTAGCGGACACCGATACGGAATCAGCGACGTTCGGAGGCAGTATCGGTGCAGAACCACCGTCCCCGGAAACGGGCTGCTCCAGATCTTCGTTCTTCTCGACCGCCGGGTTGGGTGCGATAACAGGATTCGCCGCCTCAAATTGTGCCAGAGCGGCAGCTTCGGCCTCCTCCGCTTCGATAATTGCGAGTTGCAATGCATCCTGGGCAGCCATTACCTCGGGTATCAAAACACCGAGTGTGATTGCCGTATCCAGTAACTCAGCAGCCTCAGCAAATCGATACACGGCAATCTCATTTTCGGCTGCAAGTTTAAGACCGTGACTCAGGCGTTCGACGGCCGCCACCAGTCGGGGCTCATTGCCGTGCGTAACCTGCAGTTCGTTCAACAACTCCAATGCATTGTCATCGGCCGGTGTAAGCAGCCTGCCAGATTCGATAGCAGCGTCTGCATCAGCAAGCTTCCCCAGAAATGCCTGCTCCCACTCATCCCGAGCAATCTGACTCCTGAGTTCATCGATTTCTGTTGCGTTGCTCACGCCGAAACGTTCCGCTCGTGTCAGGAATTCTCGCGCAGCGGCACCGTTACCCTGGGCGGCTGCGAGACGCGCGCTCCCCAACTCACTATTGGCCTGGGCCGCGAGTAGTTGATTAATGATTGCCGCCGCCGGGTTTTCAGGATCCGTTTCTACCGCAACTGCCAGGGCAATCATCGCTGCGGCCGGATTGTCAGCACGTAGCGCGGTATCGGCCTGTTGAACGTAAACGTCGCTGATCCTGCGCAGACCACTAGTTGCCAGCGAATTCGCCGGATCGACTACCAGCGCTTCGCGGTAATACCGGCGCGCATTGTCGTTTTCGGGCTCAATCAGACGCAGCTCGTTCATTGCCTGCGTGGCATTGCTGAGCAATTGCTCGAGAGCCGAGGGCTCAACCGGCTGCAGGGCTTCGTCAGCCTCCTGCGGAACGGTTGAAGGTGCAACAACCTGAGATTCAAAGAGACTGCTCTGCTGACTCAGCCACCAGGCTCCCGCAGTCACAGCGATCGCTGCAGCACCTATCAGAATGGGCGCCCGCCTGAAGGACGATCGCGGAGGCACAGGCTCGGCAATTTTAAAATTAGTCGAAGCCGGCAGATCGACGAAAAAAGCCGTCACTGAAGATGGTCTGTTGGCGCGCTCATAGGAAAGGGCTTTCCGCAATATGCGCCACTGGTTCTCGGCGAGGCCTGGCACTCGTTCGGGAGACAATTTCGCTTCCATCGCCTCCGTCGATGACAGGCTGGCAAACGGATGCCGTCCGGTTAGCGCTCGGTAGGCGATGCAACCCAGCGAAAAAATGTCGTCTTCAAATGTCGGTGCCAACCCCGACAGAACTTCAGGGCTCGCATACGAATGGGTCGCCCAGACAATCCCGTCTTCAGCTTCAATTTCCGGCTCGCCATTCTTTCTCGCAACGCCGAAATCCAGTAACTTGATCTCTTGCGTGTCGGTAATGAAAATGTTCGACGGGTTTACGTCCGCATGCACCACATTGTGCGTGTGCGCATGGTGCAGACCTTTCGCAATGCCGTGAATGATCTGCCAGGCAAACTGTGTTGCCAGCGGCCGGCCGCTTGTTCGGCGTAGCAACGCATTCGCAGATTCGCCTTCCAGCCACTCCATGATCAGGAAGAAGTGTTCTTCGTATTCATCGAAGTCGTAGATATTCACGATGTTCGGGTGCGACAGGCGCTGCGTCCTGGCCGCCTCGCGTTCCAGCGCCAGCCGCGCATCCAGTCGGGGCGCAACGGAGCGACGCATCATTTTGATAGCAACGTGGACCTGCTCTGAGCCGCCAACGTGGCGTCTCTTGTCGATCGCTTTATAGACATGGCCCATGCCGCCAGAGTGCACCAGGTCAACGATTTCAAATCGTTCGCTGAGCAAGTACCCCGGTTGCAAAGCTTCATCGTCTAACGCTGCGTCGATTGACCCGGATTCCGCTGCGGACTTGCCGTTGAGCCTGATCTTCCCGGTAATAATATTGTCACCGGCGATATCGTCGTTTGTGGCGCCGTTACCGCCCAGCGAGCGAACCGTTTTCTGCGAGATCGCCGCGGTCACCTCGTCGTCGATAGCCTTGTTGTCCGGGCGCGCAACCACGCCGTGGCCGGCCGGCTCCGCAGGATATTCAGTGTGTGTATTGTCTGCCACGTTGTTTGACTTCGTTTGGCTGAAACAGCATTCCCGGGACGTCGTCTCGTTAGATCTATCGGCCAGCGGAGTAGGGAAGCGAATGGATCACTAGCCGTTCTTGTTTTCTGTAGACTTCGTTCGATAACAATTATGCACCATCACCGGATCGAGGCCAACGAAGCCAATCCTGCAAATTTTTAAGAAAAACAGATCGCTAATCAGAAATCGACATCGCTCCAATAGGCAGGCAATTCTCGGAGTGATTCTTGGGTTTTTCGAGATTTTTTAATTGATTAGGATCAATAATTTGCAAGGTCTTTCTAATATTGAAACTAGCTTTGATTGAAGCGTTGTTCGAAAACAGTCACCAGCGCCTTTGGATTTCAGGACCCGGGGCTGCGATTCAGACTGCCCAAATCAGCCAACCGATAATTCAAAAAGTTAAATAGAATCAGCTTTAGCAACGGGAATGTCGGCGAGGTCAGCCAACCACATGGCACCCGAAGCTCGGCAGGAGAACCTATGAAGTATCGCCATCTAGGCAAAGCAGGCATCCAGGTCAGCGAGCTTTCGTTCGGGTCGTGGGTAACGTTTCATACCCAGGTCGGCATCGAATCGACCCAGGCGATGATGGCTGCGGCCTATGACGCAGGCGTAAATTTTTTCGATAACGCTGAAACGTATGCGGCCGGTGAGGCGGAGAGATTAATGGGCGCAGCACTCAAGAAATTGTGCTGGCGGCGAGGCAGTTACCTTGTTTCGACCAAGCTGTTCTGGGGTTTGCACGCCGGGCCGAACGAAAGAAATACGCTGAATCGCAAGTACCTGCTGGAGAGCATTGACGGGTCGCTCAAACGACTGCAGCTCGACTATGTGGACCTGCTTTTTTGCCATCGCGCTGATCCGTCCACGCCAATAGAAGAAACTGTCTGGGCGATGCATAACATAATCGAACGAGGAAAAGCGCTTTATTGGGGTACCTCCGAGTGGGAGGCAGCCGATATTCTTCTGGCGATCGAAATTGCGGAGCGGCACCACTTGCACAAGCCCGTGATGGAGCAGCCCATCTACAATTTGTTTGAGCAACATCGATTTTGTAAAGGCTATTTACCGGTCTACAAGGACCATGGCTATGGGTCGACAACCTGGAGTCCGCTGGCATCTGGACTGTTAACGGGAAAATATAATGACGGCATTCCGGACGGCAGCCGAGGCGCACTCAAAGAACTTGGCTGGCTGCAGGATCAGCTCACCGACTCCGAGCGGCTGAACCGGGTAGCGGCACTCAAGCCGCTTGCCGATCGAATGGGTGCCAGTCTTGCCCAGTTCTCGCTTGCCTGGTGCCTGCAAAATCCCTATGTGAGCACCGTGCTGACCGGTGCCAGCCGGGTTGAACAGGTGCAGGAAAATATGCAGGCAATTGATTTTGTTGACAGCTTTACGCCTGACGTGATGAGCGAGATAGAACTCATATTTGGAGTTGGCTAGGAGGATCCGGCAAAGCATTTTTATGCGACCGCTGTTCTCTCATTGCAAAATTCAAAGGCAACAAACAAGATGTTTAACGGACACTGCGAATGTGGTCGCATTCAATTCGAGGTTGATGGTGACATTGACGATTTCAGTCACTGTCATTGTTCACAGTGCCGCCGTCTGCATGGCGCCGCGTATGCAACTTTTGCTGGCGTGGCGCGCGGCAAATTCCGCTATCTGACAGGTGCAAGCGACACCAGAGCGTATGCCTCATCCACTACCCATGAACGCGTCTTTTGCGAAGTATGCGGTTCCAACATCATGGTCGCGCAGGACGAGGAGCCTGACGTACTCTACCTGAGCATGAGCGCCCTTGACGGCAACCCTCCCCGGCCGCCCGGATATCACATCTTTGTTGGTTCAAAGGCACCTTGGCACGATATTACTGACGACCTCGACCAGTACGACGAGGCGCCTCCTCAATAATGCCGGCCAGTCAGTCAGTTGAGTGACGCGCGCTAGGATGCTCACTCAACTGGAACGAAGCCTGTCCAGATAGGCAGAGATCATTCGTTTCTGCACATCGGCTGTCAATGTTTCGGTATGCAGAAGGCCCAACTGCCCCACACCGGCCGAATAGGCCCAGACGGCCATCGCTTCAAATCCGATATCAAGCGTGTCACTGATTTCACCATCCAGCTGCGCGTCCTTTAGCAACTGCGTGATCCGGCCAAGCCAACCATCGATCAACTCAGAGTGCAGCTCGGCAAACGATGGTTGCAGCGCGACTTTGTATTGAAATGTCATCCAAACCATCCAGGCGTCCCTGGATGAATCGTTGATAATCGCGTCGTCGCACAGCAGATGCTCCAGTGCCGTCAGGCCTTTGTATTGACTTGAAAATTCGTTAACTCGCCTGGATTGCTGTGAAGTGGAGTGACGTATCGCGTGTTTCAGCAGCTCGTCTTTCGAATCAAAATAGTGGAATAGTGATCCGTAAGATAGTCCTGCCTCTGCCGCCACAGCTCGCATGGTAAGACCCTCCAGCCCCAGGCGGGCGATCAGGGCTATGGCTGCCGCGGCGAATTTCTTGCGCTGCAGATCATGGTCGACGATCTTCGGCATAGCCTGGTTTCCTTGCTGTCAGGTCTTGACCCGAATTCATTAGCTCAATTACAATTATATTATACCGATCGATTGATTTAAATAAATCTTAATGTACCGGGAAAAAGAGATGCAGGCAGTCAATCAAAAACAGGAACACACCGGCTCGTACTATGCAGCGACGGTCAACGAAATCACCAACTACCCGGTCCTCAAAGGCAAACAGTCCGCGGATATCTGCGTGGTGGGTGCTGGATTCACCGGCGTTGCAACCGCGCTGACCCTGGCTGAACGGGGCTACTCTGTCGCAATCGTAGAGGCCAACCGGGTTGGCTGGGGCGCGTCCGGCAGGAACGGAGGTCAGTTGATCAATGGCATCAGTGGGCTGGAAAAAATCCGTAAAAAGCATGGCGCAGGCATTACCGACATGCTCTGGGATATCAAGTGGCGCGGCAACGATATTGTCTACGAACGGGTCGAAAAGTACGCCATCAAATGCGATCTCAAGAGCGGGTTTCTGGAAACCGCGTTGAAACCACAGCAAATGAAGTATGCGGAGGAGTACGCAGCGGAGAGAGACCGGCACAATTTTCCATACAAATATGAAATCTGGGATAGCGAGAAAACACGTGACATGCTGGGAACAGACGCTTTTCTCGGTGGCTTCATTTGCTACCGTGATGGACACCTGCACCCGCTGAATCTCTGTATTGGTGAGGCAAGAGCGGCACACGAACTAGGCGTAAAAATTTATGAGCAATCGCCGGTCACCGGCATCGATCACGGCGCGCGCCCGCAGGTGAAGACTGCAGCCGGTGTCGTCGAGGCAGACTCCGTTGTCTTGGCGGGCAATGCATACAGCCAGTTCGAACCGAAACACCTGTCAAACCTGATCTTCCCTGCCGGCAGCTATATCATCGGTACGGAACCACTTTCTGCAGCTGTCGTCAGCGAGATCAATCCACTGGACATCGCGGTCTGCGATATGAATGAGGTCGTCGATTATTATAGACTTTCAGCGGACAAACGATTGCTGTATGGCGGCGCCTGCAACTACTCCAATCGCGACCCGGCCAGCATCAAGTCGTACATATTGCCGCGCATGCTCAAAGTTTATCCGCAGCTCGCGAACGTCCGAGTCGACTTTGAATGGGGCGGCAAAATCGGCATTGTGCTCAACCGGATCCCTGCAATTGGACGCATTAACAACAATGTCTACTACTGCCAGGGATATTCCGGACATGGTGTGAACGCTACCCACGTCATGGGCGAAATCATGTCTGACGCAATTGGTGGGACCATGGAAAAATTTGACCTTTTTGCTGACATGAAACACTTCCGAATTCCTGGTTCGCAGTGGCTGGGCAACCAGATGATTGCTCTGGGAATGCTGTACTACCGAATGAAAGACCTGCTATGAATCGTTCCCGGTGTTCCGGCTAGGTTCCGGACTTCGCCATGGGTTCGGAACTGCTCTCGCCAACGCCGGCTGCAGTCTGTGATTCTAGCCAGCCCTGCACTGACTGGCAGTAGCCACTCGACGACACATTGATTTCAAAAATGGGCGCGTATTCTTTGAGTTTCTCGAATCCGGCTGCGATCAGTTTCTGACAATAATCTGGTTCCAGCGAGACGCTCGGTTTGAATCGGCTCAGCAGATCGCCCAAGGCAAACTCAATTTCGGCCTTTTGATAGTGCTGAAAGAGATCGCAAAATTCGTTGGCGAACACGGCGTAGTCCCTTATTTTTTCTTCTTCAGACTCGGGGACCGCGATCCGCCCAGGTGGCACACCGCGAATTGACTCGATTATCGAGTTGGGCAGATTCCATTCCTTCGCCACTGCAGAACCAAGATCAGCGTAACTGACGCCGAGCACACCGCGCGCGGCGGCCGATTTCTCAAGCCCCTTACTCAACTGTAGCTGGCAGATGCCGTCGAACTCCTCGGCAAAATAGAAAATTACGAGATTTTCGCCAAGGTTCTGGCACATACCGCAAATGAACGCTTCTTCTGCAGCAGGCAATTTCGCAACCTTCGCCAGATGACGGGAAATAAGTCCGCTCAGGAAAGACTTGGTCATCGAGTCCTTGAGGGTGGCAGAATCTCCCTTCATATGTCCGAAAAACGTCAGGCTGTTGGCCGTCATCCGTACCTTTTCGAGGCCGAGGAATACAACCGCCTGCGAGATACTCGTAATCTCGGTGGTACGCGCACCATAGAAGGCGGAGTTAACGAGCTTGAGGAGCTTGCCGGTCAGCGCGAAGTCGCGCAGGATTACATTGGCGAGCTTGTCCGCATTTGCGTCACTATCTTCACCGGTCAGTCGATTGATGTCCGACAACGTGCGCGAGATCGTAGGAAAATCTCCGGTACGCTGCATGCGACGAAGCAGGAATTCGATTGTGCTGTGCTTAGGCCCGTCGGCGAGCGCCTTGTCAGCCAGGCCGGTTTCGTTAAGAAAGAGTTCGAAAGCTTCGTTCATTATTGAACAATCGGCGTAGCGCCCTTCGCGGCTTTTCTCTAAAGCGCCCTGTAAAAAACGTGCGAATGCTTCTCCATGCTGCAGTTTCAGAATCGACGCAAAGTTGACATCTCCGGCGATAATCTTGTACTGAATTTGTTCAAGCGTGGTGCCCTGCATCGCACGTTCACCCGAAACAATTTCGAAAAATGTACTGCCTAATGCAAAGACGTCAGTCCAGGGTCCGAGCGGCTCCCCAACAAAATGTTCAGGTGCCATGTAGCGCAATGTACCGGAGGCAAACTCTCGAGGTTCCCGAGCTATGCTGATGTATTGTGCAAGGCCAAAGTCCATTACTCTTGGTTTGTCGTCCGCATCGATCAATATGTTTCGCGGACTCAAATCCAGATGCAAAATCTCAGAGGTATGCGCAGTGGCGACCGCTTTGAGGATCGCAGAAATAAGTGTCACGGCCGCCTCTATCGATATGGCACCTTTGGCCTTCAGATTCTGCGCAAGCGTTTTACCTTCGACATACTCGAATACCAGGTAAGGTCCCGCTTTACATTCACCGGCATCAAAGATCGGGACGATATTGGGGTGTTTCAGCTTGCTGGAAATGCGCGCTTCGAGCGGGGCTCCGTCCTCGGTTTTCCGGTTCAGCTCGGCGTCATCTCCTGTCAGAATTTTGATGGCAACCAGTCGATCCAGTGTTGGATCACGGGCAAGGTATACGGATCCCTGGGCGCCTTTGCCTACAGAACGAATCATCTCGTAGCGTCCGATTTTCTGGTTTGCGTCTTCTGTCATTATTCGCTCTTATTGCCACATCCGAGGGGCGCGCGTAGACATAATCGATGCCACTGCTGCGGAACCCGAAAAACAGGATCCTTACGGGTCTATAGCGGCAGGTGGCGGAGAATCCTTAGAGAAAAAAATCAGCATGGCACAGGACGTCAAGAACGAATACCCTGACAATACCTTTAAAAACAGATATTTATTGAATTTATCTAGAAATTGGTGGATAGAAGCAGAGCGCTGTTAATCGTCTGAGGCGCGGGCCGGCATAGGGCCGAATTCGCGGGCTGGCTAAGGGACGACCTTGCGTATGATGTAGCCGCCCGACCGTTCATCCAGCTCCAGCTCCAGGTGGCCACGCGCCTGTGCTTCTTCAAGAAGTTTGCTAAACGATTCGAATTCGTAAGTGCCCTCATTAAAGCTTGGACGGCGTCGCTTTAGAGCCTGTTTGACCATCGAGCCCCAGAGTTTCTCCTGGTCGCCGCGCTCAGAGTTCAATGCAGCGGCGGTCTCAATGGCGAGATCGATGCCCTCTTGTTGCACATCTTTCGGTTTCGCTTTGGCGACCTTGCGTTTTGAAGAACGCTTTCGAGCCGGCTTCTGTTTCTTGCTTTTCTGCGCCTGCTCACGAACGAGGTCATCGTAGTAGATAAACTCGTCGCAATTATTGATGAGAAGATCAGACGTCGAATTCTTGACACCAACACCGATCACCGTTTTAGCATTCTCTCGCAGCTTGCTGACCAGCGGTGAGAAGTCAGAGTCACCGCTGATGATGACGAAGGTGTTGACGTGGGATTTCGTATAGCACAAGTCCAGTGCATCGACGACCATGCGGATATCAGCCGAATTCTTACCGGATTGCCGCACATGCGGAATATCGATTAACTCAAATGCCGCTTCGTGCATAGGCGCTTTAAACTCTTTATAGCGACCCCAGTCACAGTAAGCCTTCTTGACGACAATACTGCCCTTAACAAGCAGCCGCTCGAGAACTTCATTGATATCGAACTTCGCGTGTTTGGCATCTCGCACGCCAAGTGCAATATTCTCGAAATCGCAAAAAAGCGCGAGATTGTTATCGACAGCTCCGGACATTTGCTTTTGTGCTCTTATGGTGTGGGTTTCTTGACAGGCTCAATTTTCTTGGCGAGCTCTGCTTTTTTAGCAGGCTCTGCCTTCTTAGGTCGGCCGCGTTTACCGAAGCGGCGCTCGTTTAGCTGGCCCACGATTTCTTCAACTGCGGTCATTACGGCACGACGTTTTCCCTGCCGATAACCACGAATAGAATTGGTTCCCTGCATAATGATGTAACAGTGCCAGTCTTCGCCGTCCATCCCGGTCGGAGGCTCAGCCGGCGTCACCGACTCTATCTGGTAGGCCTCCTCCAGTAACAATTCATCAGTCATTTGACTCTCCACTCAAGAGTGTGCATCCATCTTCGCGGATTTCGTCTGAATTCGCTGAAATTGACGGCATCTTGCGTCGTAACTGCAGAATTCATGGTCCTGCAGCAGAAAAGCAACATTTAGAAAACATGCTCGCCGCGCGGTCGAAATAGTTTTAATGTGAAGCCGCGCGAGCATGATGCCTCCAGCATGACGGGAACCGCGAAAGGAGGATTTGGGCATTATTGCCCGCAAGCTCGATAGACGGATGCTTAAATGTCGCTAGTATACTCGACCCGGCGTTTTAAACCCATTCGAAATAGCTGTCAAAACGTCACGACCCGACCAAGTGGGAGGCTAGACCATGGACCTTAAAACAATGAGCGTTGTATTCGGCACTGTATTTCTTGCTGAACTGGGGGACAAAACGCAGTTGGCAACACTCATTTTTGCTACCAAGCAATCAGCGAACCTCATCTCAGTGTTTGTTGGTGCATCGCTCGCTCTGGTTCTCGCGACAACACTAGCCGTGGTCGGTGGATCTCTAATTTCGCAATTCATTGACCCTCGGTATTTGTCCTTTGCTGCAGGAGCAGGATTCATTGTTATTGGCTTTTGGACAATTTGGCAGGCGATGGTGTAAGCGTGATTCCTCTGGTCCGGTTCGATTCAGATACACGAATCGGTTGCGAAACGAACACCTCCTGACTTGGGCCGGTGACCTGACAGTCGCTTTGGACTGCCGGCGCGACATTGTCGGACACAAGAATTCCAACTCAAACTCAACTTCCGCTGCGGATATATCACGATCTGAGTTTCCGGATATTTAAGCCTTCACCAGGAACATTGCAGCAACTTGATTTAAGAAATCCGCAGCCGATATCACTGCGCCACACTCACGTTACGAATACTGACTTAATGGGACTATCAGCTGTAACGCCCGGGCCGAAATACGACGGTTCGCTGACCTTTTTGAAAAACCCCTGCAAGATTATTTCTGTATCTGCACGTCCACGCTCGATTATCTTTATCGGAACGACTCCTGTAGAACGGGAAAATTTATTATCACAAGTCTCGATATAGTTCCGAGTGTTCAGGTTCAAAACAGTTAGCGGATCCATGTCACCATGTCGATTGAAACATCAATGCCCAAAATCATCACGAAGATATGCTTTGTATTGACGGAGTAGACCATTACCGTGACGCAAACCGGTCTGGCGCGTGGAACGTCAATTTTTTTTCGACGAACGAGCCGTTCCTGTCGATATCACACTCCGCTTCCATCTTTGTGTGAGGACCAAGAACTCCAGTCGCTCCGCTTTCGTATAAAGTGTTGGCCCCGGTAGCTACAGATCGGCCTGTATCGTCAAAGTCTGTTGACAAATTGAATCGCGTAATAAGTCACTCGATTTCCGCGCGGTCGCCAGCGTTTCCAACCAGTACTTGCAGTACAACTTGCAACTACGTGGCTGGCAGATGCCGTACGCTCCAATAGATAAGCCTTGCGCCTGGACGAAATCGCCGTAATTGATGTGACCATCGGAAACATTGTTGAGTATTGCGGGGGAGAAACCACAGACAGAATTACTCAGGCTGAATCGATTCAAACGTATCCGTAAGAATCCGGTATTTCTCCCAGCCATCGAAGTCGAAGTGCCACCACTCGTATTCATAAACTTTGAAACCTTCCGCCTCCATGGCCTCTCTCAGCAATTCCCGGTGCCATCTTTGCAGCGATGTCCCGCCCGGGTAATGCGGATAGGAACGCTGGGTCATCTCATCGTACAACCCGACCATTTCGATCGGCACGCCTGTCTCCAGGTCGTAGAGCGTCAGGTCGATTGCACTTCCGCGATTGTGGCGTGAACCTTGTGATGGATCGGCGACGAATCTTTTGCTTTCCTCCGGCGTCGCATCCCAGAATATTCTGGTTACATACCATGGACGGTAGGCGTCATGCACGAGCAGTCCATAGCCCTGCTCCGCCAGTTTCCTGCTGATTCTTCCAAGCGCCTCCGCCGCCGGACGTTGCAGGAACGCCCTGGCAGAGGAATAGACCGGAACGCCGAGAAAATTATCGTTCGTCGCATAGCGGATATCGAGTTTCATCGTGTCACTGTATTCGGTGACGTCAACCAGGTCCGCTGCATTAAACTCGCCGGCTTCAATGGGCGGCACCGCAAGCAGTGCTTCCCGCTCCAGTTCCGACACAGGCCGTACCGGTTCGATCTGAAACACGTTGCCATCGATGTTGCCTAATGACCTGCGTTCGAAGTCTATGCCGTTGAGACTTGTTGTCTCGACCTGTCCACTTTCGTTTCGCTCAAAAGTTAGCTGCTCGTTCGGATACAGCCCGTAGGGAGGAAACTGAAATCGTCCGTTGCCAAGATCCTCTAAAGGATATTCGGTGCCCCACTCAATCAGCGCATGCAGCTGGCCGAATTTTTCACTGATATAGAGAATATTGTGCTCGAACCCGTATTCGCCCAACAGTCCTGCCCATTCGGGGTTAAGCTCCGCCGGCTTTCCTCTGCTCGTACGCTCATACTCGTCTCCGAAAATACGCACTTTGTCAGCCGAGAATTCTATGTCGTCGCTATAGAGCATAATGTCGTCTACGACAATACGGCCACCTGCTTCCCTCAGGCGTAACGACAGCCCTCGCACGCGTTCGACATAGAGATCATCGAAGCGCCGCGAGACCCGTATGATCGCATCGTCATGCTCATAGAGTCCGACCAGGAGTTCTGCCTTTTCATCTGCGATGGCAGCGGATATGTGAAATTCGGGCAATGCACGCTTACCCTGCTCCGCAAGGAGAACCCTTAATGCATAGTCCGCGATCCTGTTGATGGCACCGTTGGCCATGTCCAGGTTCGTGGACACCGCGACACCTATCCTGCTGTCGGGCAATACCTTGAGCTGCGTGGCGAAACCATAAATTGCACCCCCGTGGGACACTGCCATTTCGTCATCGAGCCTGCCAATGCTGAAACCGATGCCGAATGATCTGTCCCGGCCACTCTTTATTTCTGACTGTGGCGTCCACATTTGCTCAAGCGTTGCCTCGTTGAGGATGCGTCCATTCACTCCCTGACCTTCATTTATCAAAGCACTCATGAATAGTGCCAGGTCGTCCATAGTCGAGAACATGCTGCCAGCCGGCTGCATGCCGAGTTCGAACGTCGGCGCGACCGTGCGGTCTCCCTGGTAATTCCACATATAGGCCTCAGGAAGTTTCTCTACCAGGTGTTCTTCGGGTGTGAATCCACTATTCGTCATGCCCAGCGGATGCAATGCATTTTCTGCGAGTAAGCGTGCAAACGGCATCCCGGATATCTTCTCGAGGACCCTGCCAACAACGGCGATGCCAGCGTTCGAATACTGCACCTTGCCGCCAGGTCGATAGACAAGTTCAGTCTGGTTAAGACTTGCTACGGTATCGGCCAGCGTTGGCGACGACGCATCAAAGTAGTTACCTGCAGGCGGCTCCCTGACCAGGCCAGATGAATGACTCATCAGCAAGCGCAGCGTTATCGGCGCTTCGAAGTCATTCTTCGGATTAAAACCAGGAAGATAGGACGTGACGGGCTCGTCGAGATCCAAAACGCCTTTTTCCACCATCTGCATCACAACGATATCCGTGAACAGTTTCGACACGGACCCTATGCGATAGCTGGTTTCGCTGTCGGCAATCAAACCCGGGGTGTTAGTACTGGCCCCCACACCGTATCGCCACGCCACGCCATCTTCGTCAACCAGGATGATTGAAAGCATTGGCAGGTTTTTGTTTGCGACTTCACGCTCGACCATCTTACCCAGCTGCTGAAACTCCCTTTCCTCAGCCAGAAGATCACAAGCCAGCAATAAGAAAAGCGTGAGCCCAGCAGTGGTCCTTAAGAACGTTCCCGCGGTGTCTTTGATCATCGCAATACTCATTTTGAATAAACTGATGCCGCTGATCAATCGAATTCCAACTGCGCTGTCTGCTGGTATTGATTTCCCCGGCGCCATGAATCGGCAACCGCGATGGCGCTCATATTAAAAACGCCTTTGACAGTTGAAGACGGCGTCACGATATGAGCTGACCTGGCCGTCCCGGAAAGAATCGGTCCAATCATCAGGGCATCGTTAACGGAACGCATAAGCTCAAGGGCAATATTGGCTGCGTCCAGATTCGGCATCACCAGCAGGTTGGCTGCCTCGCTGAGCCGGGAATCCGTGTTCAAGGCATTGCGAATTTTTTCGTCGAGCGCCGCGTCAGCATGCATCTCGCCGTCGATTTCGAGTTCAGGTGCCACACGTCGTAATATTTCTGTCGCTTTACGCATCTTGAGTGCCGATGGTGCCCGTGACGAGCCAAAATTGGAGTGCGATAGCAGCGCCACTTTCGGTTTGATGCCAAAATCACTGACACGCCGCGCACTGGCGATGGTGGTATTGACGATCTGGTCGATACTCGGATCAATTCCGATGTGTGCATCGGTAATGAAAAGTGGTCCCTGCGGCAGAACCAGCGCGGCCAGCGATGAGATATTCTCGCCCGGCCGATCAGTGCCAATTACTTCAATGATGTGCTGGAGATGGTGGTCAAAACGGCCTTCCATGCCGCATATCATAGCGTCGGCTTCTTTCTTCGCCACCATGCACGCAGCGATAGCTGTATTGGTTGTCCGAATCACCGTCTGGGCGGCCGCAACGGAAACGCCACGGCGGCAGACACGTGCATGATAGAACTGCCAATAATCGGCATAACGCGGATCGTCTTCGGGGTCGACCAACTCGAAGTCTTTGCCCGGCACGAGGTCGATGCCTAACCTTTCAAGTCTCGTCGCCACAACCCCGGCTCGCCCAATTACGATCGGCTCGGCAATGTCTTCCCGTACGACGCCCTGCACGGTTCGCAGGACATTCAGGTTCTCCCCTTCGGCGTAAACCAGACGTTCCCTGTCGCGCTTTGCGACTTCGATGACGGGTTGCATGAACATCAGGGAGCGATTACTAAACGCCTGGAGTTGTTCCCGGTACCGCTGCATATCCTCAATGGGTCGTAATGCAACACCCGAATCCATCGCTGCTTTGGCTACCGCGCAAGAAACATCGACATGCAGCCGCGCGTCGAAGGGCTTTGGGATCAGGTAGGTCGGGCCAAATTCGAGTTTTTCATCTTTGTAAACGCTTGCAACTTCGTCCGTCGATTCGCGCTTGGTAATGCCGGCAATAGCATCGACGCAGGCCGTCTTCATCGCTTTATTAATTTTGGTCGCACCCACATCAAGCGCACCGCGAAAAATAAACGGAAAGCACAAAACATTGTTTACCTGGTTCGGATAGTCGGAGCGCCCGGTCGCAATGATGGCATCCGGCCTGGCGGCCAAAGCGATTTCGGGCAGAATCTCGGGGGTGGGATTAGCAAGCGCAAGAATCAGCGGATTGGGTGCCATTTTTTTCGTCATATCCGCGGACAGGACGTTTGGCGCTGACAAACCGAGGAACACATCGGCGTCGGCAATCGCATCGTCCAGAGTCCTTTCCCGGGTATCCTTCGCATAACGCGCCTTGTAAGCATTCATGTCCTCAGCTCGCCCCGAATAAACGACGCCATGCAGATCCACCAAAGTGATGTTTTTCCGCGGCATACCAAGCTCAACGAGCAAATCGAGACAGGACAGGCTGGCCGCCCCGCCACCGGTTGAAACGAGCTTCACGTCGGCAAGTTGCTTATCAACCAGGTCAAGGCCGTTCTTTATCGCCGCTGCAACAACGATCGCGGTGCCGTGCTGATCATCATGAAACACGGGAATATTCAACCGGTCGCTCAGTGCGCTTTCAATGATGAAGCAGTCGGGCGCCTTGATATCCTCAAGATTGATCGCGCCGAACGTCGGCTCAAGCCTGGCTACTGCTTCAATAAACATTTGGGGATCTTTCTCATCGACTTCGATATCAAACGCATCGATATTCGCGAAACGCTTGAACAATACCGCCTTGCCTTCCATCACAGGCTTGGCAGCCAGCGGCCCGATGTCACCCAGGCCGAGTACAGCGGTCCCATTGGTGATAACGCCAACCAGATTGCTTCGCGCGGTATAGATCGCTGCGGTCAGTGGATCTTTCGCAATTTGCTGACACGGGTAGGCGACGCCCGGGGAATACGCCTGCGCGAGGTCAACCTGGTTCGCCAGCGGTTTGGTCGCCATTACCGTAAGTTTCCCCGCCGGCTTGGAACTGTGGTACGCCAGTGCGCTTTCTTCAAGAGATTCGGACATATGCACCCCTGCATGTACTTTTTTGATAGTTATCGAGGCCCGTCGCGTATTTCTGTCATGCACAGACCAGCTATGGATTATGACAATAAATACGTCGCTGAGGGCGTTGTTCGAAAACTTATTTCAGGACTCGTGCACCGCTTTGCCAGCAGGCTTGATCCGCACTGGGCCAGCGCCGTTTACAGTGTGGATTAATCGAGAGGCGCCACGAAAAGTTCAGCAGGTTTTTCTGGCTACATTGGGTTTCGCGGTTTATGGCGTCGTGACAGCTCCGGCACGATCGATAGTAGAGTAGCTAGCTATCGGTTTTTTGTCAGGGGCTATGACCTTTCAGTCGACCTTGGTCCGGAGAAAGTTGACGTCAGCAATCTGCCTGGTTTCGCGGTTTCGAAACTCATAATAATAAGATTATTGGCGTCCTCGACGCTTCTTCATCGAGCAAGTCCGACGAAAACGTAATTTTCGAACTCGCAAACGATGTCTGCATAAATCAATTCAAGTCTTTCGTCGGTAAGAACTGCGAAACTTTATCTCGGCATATGCTAACGATGTATCCAACGGCTGTAAGCCGTATTCAGGACGATCGCGAGATCAAATGCGCGCTTAAACGGAATATTTTCGTCCCGTTTGACAGCAGGGCCAAAGGTCGCGCTTTTTTCAGCACCGTGTCGCCGTCATTCTCCCTGTGGGCGTCAGGACAGGAACTAGGAATCAATAAATGCGGCAACGATTTGCGGGTCGGTTGCATTAACCACCCAGCCAAACGCATCGTCGGCCTCGCCTTCTTGAACATCCAGCAATGCATCCCTGAAGGTTGCAGACATGACGCCCACATCGCGCAGTGGCCATTCGCGACCATCAGACTCACCGATTGCTTTTATAGGCGCTACGATTGCACCCGTGCCACAAGCGAAGAGCTCGGTGCAGCGACCGGTTTCAATATCTCTCAACACATCATCGACTGGCATGACTCTCGCAACAGACGTCATACCAAGCTGCGGCGCAAGTGTTAGCAATGAGTCTCGGGTAACCCCTTCGAGCAGTGAGCCGCTAAGCTCGGGCGTGTGCAGATCGCCGTCGATGATTGCCATGAAATTCATTGCCGACAGTTCCTCGATATTGGAGCTGCTGGTCGGGTCGAGCCACAGTGACTGATCGAAACCGCGCTGCACACAGTTTGCGTTCGGCATCAAGGAAGCTGCGTAATTGCCGCCGACTTTTTCCGCCCCGGTTCCCCCTCGGGCAGCACGACAATTCTCGCGTTCAATCATAATGCGAATAGCATCCGCATAGTATGCGTCCGACGGGCTAGCCAGAATCAGGAACAGGAAACGGTCGCTGCCTTTCAGTGCAAAGTGCGGGTCCAGCCCGAACAACGTTGGACGCAGATACAGAGACTGACCGCGCCCCACGGGCACAAATTTCGCAAGCGATCCGACCAGCTGTGACAGACCCTCGGCGAATAGTTCTGCAGGCACGATGGGCATCCGCAGGCGTTCGGCAGATCGGGCAAAGCGCCGCCAGTTCATATCCGGTCGAAACAATATGGGTTCTGATTCCGAGCGTTTGTAGGCCTTCATTCCTTCAAAAGCCTGCTGGGCAAACTGCAGTGCTGTGGACGCCGGATTAACCGGTACGTCTCCAAAAGGAACCAACCCGCCCGCCTGCCATTGGCCATCGCTGAATTCCGCGCGGAACATGACGGGTGCCATTTCAACTCCAAAAGGTAATTCTTCCGGCAACTGGTAGCCCGCGATGATGTCGGTCACCGCCGATTCGGATTTACTTTGCGACAAAATGGAGTCCCGTTTTAATTGTTGTATTGTTGCGAGAATCTCAGCGTTTATCTGCATGCCAATGCTCAGGATTGCATGCGCGTGAAATTTGATCTGTCAATCAGAGTGTATCGATGTGCCAAGCCAACGACAAGAACAGGAAACGAACAGATCGGTATTGTGTTCAATTGCACTGTGGACCGGCTCGAGGTGAATCAACGGGGGCCCGATCGGTCGCGACCGGATGACGTTTTGACCTTTTCCGAATACCTATGGTTATAGTCCGCTATGTAATTGATGACGTGCTTCTAGTAAATTGCAGATCTGACAATTCCTGATGGCGCGGTGAAGCACAGTATGGACTTTAAGGATTACTACGACATTATGGGGCTGGAGCGGAAAGCCAGCCAGGCAGAGATTAAACGCGCCTATCGTAAACTGGCGCGCAAGTATCATCCGGATGTCAGCAAGGAAGCAGACGCCGAAGCACGCTTTAAGGAACTGGGCGAGGCCTACGCCGTCCTCAAGGACCCGGAGAAACGGGCGGCCTACGATGAGCTTGGGGCGAATTGGGAAGCAGGACAGGATTTCCGTCCGCCGCCGGGTTGGGATGCCGGGTTCGAGTTCAGCGGCGGGGGCTATTCTGACGGCGAGAGCGCTGCTCATAGTGATTTTTTCGAGTCTCTCTTCGGGCGAGGATTCAGCTCAGCGCAATCTGGCGGCCGACATGCGGGCTTTCAAGCCCGCGGTAACGATCACCATGCGAAGGTCATGATTGACCTTGAAGCAGCCTTTAAGGGTGCAACTCGCGAGATAACGCTACGGACACCGGAAGTCGATAACAGCGGGCACGTGGCCAGCAGCGAACGGACATTAACCGTCAAGATCCCGAAGGGCGTGAGGCAAGGTCAGCGCATTCGCCTGTCCGGACAGGGCTCACCGGGCGTTGGCGATGCGCCAGCTGGAGACCTGTACCTGGAAATTGAATTCAGTCCGCACAAGGTATTCCGGGTAGAGGGTCGTGATGTTTATTTTGATCTGCCGATAACGCCCTGGGAAGCCGCCCTGGGCGCTACCGTAACCGCACCTACACCAGGGGGGCCGGTTGAATTGAAGATTCCCGCTGGCACAAATTCAGGGCGCAAGCTGCGCCTGCAAAAACGAGGCATCCCCGGTACGCCACCCGGTGATCTCTACGCGACACTGTCGATAACTGTTCCGAAAGCAGACAGTGATGCCGCCAAGCAACTCTATCGTCAGATGGAGCAGCAGCTTGACTACAATCCGCGCAGCACTCTCGGGGTCTAACGAACTATGAATCAGAAATCTCTTACCGGCGTTGTATTGGACGAACGAGTCGAAATATCCCTGGTCGAACTTTGCGACGCCTGCTCGGCCTCAGTGGACTGGATCGTCGAACTCGTCGAGGAAGGTGTATTGCGGCCCGGTGGCCAGGAACAGACCCGATGGCGATTCTCGGGTGCCTGTCTCCTTAAAGCCCGGACCGCAACGCGACTGCATCATGACTTGCAAATCAATATCGCGGGCGTGGCACTGGCCCTGGATTTGCTGGCAGAAAACGAAGCAATGCGACGACGGCTACAAAGGCTTGAAGCGGAACGCGAACCTTGAATTTGAGCAAGACAATCACATCTAATTGTTTCTACCTGCACCCCCAAAAAACCGCCCATGCCAGAATCACTGCATATTGTTTGCGCACAATGTTTGGCAGTAAACCGAATCCGGTCGAACCGATTGCCTGACAAACCGCACTGCGGCAAATGCCATGAACCGCTGTTTAACGGGAAACCATTGAACCTGACGGACAGCTCGTTCGGCAAATTTGTCGAACGCAATGACGTCCCCATTGTTGTTGATTTCTGGGCTCCCTGGTGCGGGCCCTGCAAGACGATGGCCCCGGCGTTCGAACAGGCCGCTGCGGAATTGGAACCCACGGTACGTTTGGCAAAGATCAACACGGACACCGAACGGCATGTAGCTGCTCAATTTCGGATCCAGAGCATACCGACCATCGCAGTTTTCAAAGGCGGCCGGGAGGTTGCTCGCCATTCCGGTGCGCTCGGCACGCCGGATATCGTCAAATGGGTAGACGCGCATCGGTAAGTCAGCCCTACCCGGGAAAGGGAGACTCTGTTGCGCCTGGTGCGCGGCCCGACACCTTAGCCGGGCCGCGTTTCAGGGAAAAATTATCCGTTAATTTAGATTTATTACTGGATAACAATAAACAATCGGGTATTCCCGCGCAGTACATTCAGCGCAATAGTGCCGCCGGCTCTTTCCAGTACCGAGGACAATTCGTCGATGCTACGAACCCTGACGCGGTTGACAGCCAGGACAATATCGCCTTCACGGATGCCGTTCCTCCAGGCCGGGCTACCTTGTTCCACGCTTGCAACCAACGGGCCCACGGCATCGTTGTAACGTGGATGGCCGGGGTCGAGATTGCGAAACTCCGCACCTTGCAGCCTGGAGAACGTATCGCCTGCGGTCAGGGCAGTCTGCCCTGACGTGCCGATCTCAATGTCAATCGTTCGGCGCCTGCCATCACGCAAATACGTAATCTCAATATCTTCACCTACCGGTGTAAGGCCGATTCTATTGCGAAGTTCCGCCGAATTCGTGACGGCGTTTCCATCGATATCAACTACGATGTCGCCGGCAGCAAGGCCTGCCGTTTCAGCTGCTGATCCTTCCTGCACCTGAGTGACCAGTGCGCCGTCGGCGGTCTCCAGATCGAGTGCTTCTGCGAGCTCCGGCGTGACATCCTGTATGAGAATCCCCAGCCGCCCACGGCGAACTTCACCATATTCGAGAAGCTGTTCCATAACCGCTTTGGCCATCGCGACCGGGACAGCGAAGCCAATGCCAACGTTGCCACCGGATGGCGCAATAATCGCTGTATTGATGCCAATCAAACTGCCATCGATATCGATCAGTGCACCGCCTGAATTTCCCGGATTAATCGATGCGTCTGTCTGAATAAAGTCCTCATAGCCATCTGCATTAATTCCCGATCGACCCAGCGCGCTGACGATTCCCGAAGTCACTGTCTGCCCAAGCCCGAACGGGTTGCCGACGGCCACGACAAAGTCACCGACACGGACCGAATCGGAGTCTCCCAGGGGCAATGCTTTCAGGCCATCAGAATCGATCTTGAGAAGCGCAATATCCGTCCCTTCATCACTCCCGACCAGTTCGGCAGGAACCCGGCGACGGTCCTGCAGGGTCACTGTTATTTCACTGGCGTTTGCGACGACATGGTGATTCGAAAGGACATAGCCTTTGTCGGCATCGATAATCACACCGGAACCAACACTTTGTCGGGGAATCGAACGCGGCTGATCCGGGACATTGAAAAACCTGCGAAAAAACGGATCTTCGAGCATGGGATTCCGCTGCGAGCTGACCGTGCCTGAAACGGAAATATTGACGACTGCCGGGGTTGCACGTTCGAGCAAGGGAGCCAGTGTCGGTCGCCCATTGATGGACAACTCCGCGGGCCATTGGGCTGCCGCGCCACCGGGCACGATCGCAAGCATCCACAAAGCGCACAAAGCCGTCGCGCCAGTGGCCCATAATCCTCTGATTTTCATAAGAATTCCTCCCTATCGCGAAAAGCACGAGTGGCCGACACGGGGTGCGCCAATCGAGAATATTGAATGCCTTTTGCCGACGTAGGAGCTTAAGGGCTCATTTCAAGGGCCACCGGAAAATTCTTGAGTGCATGGGTTGAAAACTCAGTAAGCAACCATATTTGCAATGCCATCAGGCGGCATTGCGTCCGTCTAATCATCGATAGAGGAGGTAAAAAGATGTCACTAGTCAGTCATGAACCCTGGTATGGCGCTCGTCAGTTGCAGGACAATATCAACCAGCTATTCACAGGTCTGTCGACGAATGACAGCAGCGGCGTCACTGCGGACTGGATCCCAACCGTGGACATTAACGAGTTCGAGGACCGTTTTCAGCTATACGCAGATATTCCGGGCGTCAATCCCGATGACGTCGATATCACGCTGGAGTCAGGCGTCCTGACCGTTTCCGGCGAGCGCTTCGCCCAGGCCGCCAGGGACGATGAGAAGATCGTCAGCCGGCGCGCCGAGCGCGGCAACGGCCGTTTTTATCGACGCTTCATTTTGCCGGAATCCGTGGACTCGGAAAAAGTAAATGCCACACACCGGCATGGCGTCCTGGAGATTGTTATTCCGAAACAGGCGAAGGCTCAACCGAGGCGTATCAAAGTCGCAGGTTAGGCAGTAGTTCCCCCTTACCCGCATCTCCCGAAGCCGGCGCGTACAGTGCCGGCTTCTTGTTGCCCCAACGAATCGCGACCTATACATTGAGCGCATGACTGCCTCTCACCAGACGACGTTTTCGGCTGCAAATCCAAGAAGCCATCCGACACCAGACTTCATAGACATACGTAGCGATACTGTCACCCGCCCAAGCGCTGCAATGCGCCAAGCGATGGCCGACGCAGTCGTTGGCGACGACGTTTACGGAGACGACCCGACTGTAAACGAACTACAGGATATTGCGGCTGAGACACTCGGAAAGGAGGCCGCACTCTTCATACCCAGTGGTACGCAATCGAATCTGTGCGCGCTACTGAGTCACTGCGGCCGCGGCGATGAGTACATTGTCGGTCAGTGGGCCCACACCTACCGGTACGAAGCGGGCGGTGCCGCAGTGCTTGGTAGCATTCAGCCTCAACCACTCGACTTCCTGCCTGACGGAACGCTGGACCTGGACCAGGTCACCCGTTGCATCAAACCCGATGATCCGCATTTTGCAAAAACCAGGTTGCTGTGTCTTGAAAATACTCATATGGGCAAAGTATTGCCATTGGACTATCTCGCGCAGGCACGGGACCTTGCCGATCAGCACCAATTACGGTTACACCTGGACGGTGCCCGCATATTTAACGCAAGCGTCAAGCTGGATGTTGATGTCACTGAAATCAGTCGGCACTTCGACTCCGTTTCGGTATGCCTGTCGAAAGGTCTGGGAGCACCAATCGGGTCTGTTCTGTGCGGCAGTGTCGAACTTATCAGTGCTGCACACAGATGGCGGAAAATGCTCGGCGGCGCAATGCGCCAATCAGGCATCATCGCCGCAGCAGGTATAGTTGCCTTAAGCGGACGAGGTGAGCATCTGCGGCGGGATCACTCGAATGCACAGCGGCTTGCGAGATCGCTCAGCAAGATGGACCAATTCGATATTGACCTGTCATCTGTGCAGACGAACATGATTTTTGCCCGTATTCAATCTGCGTCTGTGCCGACCATCATTCAGAAAATGAAAGATCAGGGTGTGCTCATCTCCGGATTCGGCGATACGCTGCGACTGGTCACTCACTGCGACCTTGAAAACGATGGCGTTGACAAGGTAACGGCTGCCTTCAAACGCGCAGTCAGTAGCTGAACGGGGTCGCTGAAGCTGTAATTAGGCACTTACGGCGAACCTCGATCTTGATTATCGACTTCGTCGCCGGGTGAATGAATAAAGCAGCGGCCAGTATCTGGGCTATGCAGGGTCCCGGCTGGCTCTTGCTCCTCTAACTCGTCTACGGCAAGGCCATTCCGGCATTCAATTACGATCTCTGCGTCGCAATGAGAACGCAGGAGCCTGCGGGAACAGTGACCGAGGCCGGTGTCGCATTCTGGCCGGTGTCGCATTCTAGTATCGCTCGCATTCGGTAAACTGGCCGTATACATACCCATGCTGGCGTTTGGCCTGATGGGCTACGGACTGGACCGACGTTGGGACGCCGCAGCGTTGACCGCTGCCATTGGCATCGCGGTGTACTTGCCGATTGATTACCTGTCAGCAATCGTGGCCGCAAGGGCAGCACCCGGCTGGCGTCTGCCAATCGAAAATGTTTATCGGGCGTACTACCATTAGCCGCGGCTCTGGCAGCGTGGCGATTGTCGCAATTGGCAGGTGTACCAGTTGTCTCATTTGCAAAGTTAATGTCTCACCGGGCTTGCGTACCGAACGCCTGTTCATGCCGGGTTTTCAGCGTAGCTGCTGGTCCAGCCTGATAATGGTCTGCAACAGCGTGTTTGCGCCGTTTACAAAATCCTGTTTTCCGGTGAATTCGGTCGGTGCATGGCTGACTCCCTTCACGCTGGGTACGAAAATCATACCCAGTGGCGCGATGCCGCTAAGACTTTGCGCATCGTGACCTGCTCCGCTCGGCATGTGTATTGAAGACAGTCCAAGTTCGTCTGCAACATCGTTGATCAGGCGTTTGAAACGCTCGTCAGTGATCGCCGCCGGTGACTCGTAAAATTGCTCAAGTGTGATGACAGTATCTGTTTGCTTCGCGAGAATCTCAGATTCGGATTCTATTCTTGCAAACAGGCGTCCGATTTTCTCCATGCTCAGGTCGCGAATTTCGAGACTCATAACAACTTTTCCCGGCACCACGTTTGGTGCGCCCGGGAACGCCTCAATACGACCGACGGTCCCCACCTGGCTGCCCGGCTCTGAAGTAATTATGCGGTTGATCGCGCTCGCCAGCTGTGCCGCGGCAACCATCGCATCGCGACGCTGGTTCATCGGCGTCGTGCCTGCGTGATTGGCAAAGCCAACTACAGTAATGTTCCAACGCCTGATGCCAACGATGCCTTCGACGACGCCGATGGAGACGTTTTCGCGGTCGAGGATAGCGCCCTGTTCAATGTGCAACTCTATTAGCGCGGCTACTGAATCCGGCTCCCTTCTATTCTCATTTAATCGCGCCGGTGCACCACCTATAAACTCGATGCCCTCGCCAAGCGCCCTGTCGCCAAGACTTGGCAATCCCATTTCGTCGGGCGTCACCGACCCATTAAATGACCGACTTCCCGTCTTACCCCCCTCCTCGTTGGACCAGATGATGAATTCCAGCGGGTGATCGGTAATGTATCCGGCATCATGCAACGTTCTTGCAACCTCGATCGCGCCCAGCGAGCCAACGATGCCATCGTAGTGTCCGCCATTGGGCACGGTATCGATGTGCGACCCGGTAATAATCGGCGCCAGTACTGAGGAATTGCCGGCTTTGCGTCCGACCAGGTTTCCGGCTACGTCGATACGGGGATCCAGGCCCGCAGCCAACATCAGGCTGGACAGGTAGTCCAGAGCGTCCTTGTTGTATTGGCTGTATGCGACCCTGTCCGATCCGCCATTATCGTTAAGGCCAATCGTCCTGAGCTTGGACCACGAGGCGTGCAACCGCTCTGCGTCAACCCGGAGATCGCTTTGCTGTCCGCTTGCTGTTCCGATCGCCAGCATCAGCAGCATCGTCAATACAAATTTGGAATACGAGGCCAACGCGGCCGGTTTCGTGTTCATTACGATCTCTCCGATGACATTGCCGCATTTACCAGGATGAACTAATCAATGCTTGAAGCATGCAGTGCATTGAAAATCAGCTTGTAAGTTCCCCGGGGCTGGCCACGAAACTGTGGTCGGAAGCCGAACAGGATCACATCACCTTCCCCGTGTGGCACGCGTGCCATGGCAGTCTTGGTCGCAATGTGTTCCGTTCCCTGCGCCCAGCCGCTCATCAGCAAGTCTTCGCCAGCAAAATTTACGATACTGTCGAATCGTGACACCGGTTCATGCTCCTGAATTGGTCGACCGCCGCGAGTCACTTCGCTGCAATGGCGCTGATTTAACAAGTCCGCCACACAGCCGTGCTGGCCAAGTACGTCGTAGGCAGCACCATTGACAAAGTTGATCGCAACTTCGCTCGGCATTCCGTATGCCAGTGGGTCATCCGTATCAACCGACGCCTTGATGAGCGATCCGGGAATCGAAAAATTCTCACGGGATGCTCCTTGTACCGCATTCCGTATTGGTAACCCGAATTGCTCGATGGCGAAATTACTGGCATCGCCGAATGTGACGACCGTTCCACCATTGCTTACGAACTGTTGCAACGCGAATGCACCCTGCAACCCAAGCCCACCCGTAAACTGCTCCGGCATCGATCCTGGCGCATGTCCCGTGAGTATTTTTTGTACATTGTCCTTGAACGCGGCACTGCCGTCGGGATGCGGCAAGATAATCGCGTCAAACTGCGACAAGTCTCCGCTTTGTATGTCCTCATCCTGCAAGGATGTCGGCGCAAAGCCGTATTCCTCCAGGAGCCAGCGACTCCAGCCTTCATCCATAAAGGCAACATAGGATTTGTACATCCCGACCCGTGGCAACCTGAGCCTGGACATGCTGTCCGTTGGTTGCGAACCCAGCCCAATAAAATTCACACCAAGCTCGGCGGCGAGATACTCCACGCGAGATTCGGTATCACTGCCAGATTCAATCACGAAGGCGCCAGCTTCCAGGCTATTACCCCCGGAGCGACTGGCCTCATCGGTCCAGTAGACAATCTCATTTTCCGCGAGAAGTGCATTGACGGCCTTGATGCTGGAGTTCGTCGCATGACTTAATGCGTAACCAAAACGGGCACCACCAGTGATGGTGCCTTCGGGTGGTCCGACCAGTCCCTGGACGCGCGTCAGGTCCGCATCGATGTCACTCGCTATGTGATCGACTTCGACACCCATCTGCATGGGCAAGGTCCAGCCGGCAATATCGTACGGCGCTTTTGGCTTTTCGTTCGGATCCAGTCGTGTATCCGGATACGTCTGCTTTTCCAACAGATCGACAATATATGGTCGAAACGCCTGTGCAGCATTGATGACGTACGTGCCTTCCGGGTAACGTTGGTCGCCAATACGGAAAGCAGATTCAGCCACCTCAATTTCAATGCCGCCTTCAATCAGGACATTGATCATGTTGCGTGCTTCGTCACTGTGTCGCTGCTCGCCCGGAATCACGTAGAATCGAGTTCCGGACGCTCCTGCGGCGATCGAATCGTGTCCCATACGATTGATATTGGTAAGCCACTTGAGCCGGGAGTCTGCAGCAGCCCGCAGAACGGCGATTGAGCCCGTAATCATGAACGCAACCGGCTCACTAAAATGTGACTCACCACCGCGGTAGGGATCCGGATACAGGACTCTTGCCGGCGGCACACCGGTGAACTCTTCTTCCTCATCTTCGTCAGGAAGTTGACCGATCGCACTCGGGTTGGCGCGATAGGCAATGGTTCGAGGAAATATTTTCGGATCATAGAACCTGGGCGATGCGGAATCGTGGCCGGTCTCGGTAAGGATGCCAATCATGTTGTGGAAATACGGCACCGTCCGCATGCCGCCATTCCACCACATCGAAAACCCGACATCGGAAATTGCACCGGCCATGCCTTCCAGAGCGAATCGATTTCCCATCGCGCTGCCAACCTCGTTCAGACCGGTCGTAACGCCGGGGTGAATGATGGGATTTACTGGGTCCGAGTATGGCGGTATGACAATGCGTGCATAGCCGGGCGAACTCTGGTGTTGATTGTAGACAATCTGCGGATACCACTCGTTGTATATTACTTTCGCGACCGCCTTCGATTCCGGCATGTTATTCATGAAAAAATCGCGATTGTTGTCGTGGCCAACATAGTGGTGATACAGCTCTGGTGGACGTGATTGCTCGAACGGCGTTCCCAGCTGCCTGTCGTACCATTTACGCACGATTTCGAGCCCATCCGGATTCATTACAGGCATCAGCAAGAAGATAACGTTGTCCCTGATATGGCGCATCTCCGCAGACTCTTCAGTTGCAACACGGTGGGCGAGTTGTGACGTCATCTGGGCGTGCGCCACCTCTGTCGCGTGCAGACCACCGTCGATCCACACGACCGCCTTGCCCTCCACTGCAAGCTGGTCTGCCTCATCGCCTGCCACCCGGGCTCGTGCCAGTTGCGCACTGATCGACTTGTAGCGGTCCTGGTTCGCCAGGTTTTCCGGGCTCGAAATCGTTAACAGAAAAAGCGTTCTGCCCAGCGCGGATTCACCGATTTCGCGCAATTCCACGCGGTCGCTCTCCGCCGCCAGCTGGCGATAGTACGTTTCCATTTGTTCATAACTGGCCAGCTTGTAATCGTCGCCGGGATTGAAACCGAATATCTCCGCAGGAGACTTTGGCGCAGCATTCAGCAGCGCTGGCACAAGCACTGAGCAGACAAGAATGAAGCGTACAAGTTGCTTTTGAACGGAGTTAACCATGATGAGACCTGCCTGATTGTTTAAACGAGTTAGTGGGCAAATAGGGTGTTGGTAGCATTGAATTGTAGCGGAAAGTTGGGCGATCGGCCGGGCTGCAGTGGTTTCAGTCTTAACCAATTAACGGCGAAACGAAATTTAGGCCGTTCGCACATGATAACCGCCGGCACCGGTCAGCCGTGATTGCTAGAATTGCGGGTAACGACAACTGGCAGGCGATTTTATAAGCGATTTCGGGAAGATTAGTATGAAGAAAATTCTGAGTGCACTGTCGGCGGTCCTGTTCGTGGCAGGATGCACAGAGGTGTCTGTGACGGTGGAAAACGACGACAGGTTGCGTTTTGCCGTAGCGACTTTCGCGCATGAAACCTGCACCTTCTGCCCGGGAGGCGACAGTGATATAGAGCGCTGGACAAGAATCCGACCGCCGTATGTTGGCGACGAAGTCCTGTCGGCCGATTCCTACATCAAGGGTTTTGTAGCGGCTGCACGTGAATACAAGGACATCGAACTGTTGGGCCTTGAATCTCCGGTTGGAGTATTTGGCGGATCGTCGGCAAGCTGGTCAACAGAGGAGGCATTTAATCATTTCCTGAATCGTATGCTTGAAGATCTCCGCGAGGCGATGCCGGTTGACGGCGTATACCTCGCACTTCACGGGGCAATGGCTGTACGCAACGTACCCCGCCCGGAAGCGGAGATTGCCAGGCGCTTTCGAGAAGTAGTCGGGCCTGACGTGCCAATCGTCGCTTCATTTGATCTGCACGGCAATGAGGACGCTGAATTTCTACGTTGGGCCGACATGGCCTTCGTGACCAAGCGCTATCCGCACTATGACGCTGGCATTCAGGGCGCTCGATCTGCACGTTCTCTCGTACGTTTGGCACGCGGCACATATGCGTCAACCACAGCCACGCGCAAACCGGGGGTAATTACACCGACCGTATTACAGTGGACCGGCAAGTCTCCGGCAATGGACATCATGGAACGCGCCCGGCGCTGGGAGGCGCGGGAGCCGGATGTATTCGTCAGCGTTTTCTACGGCTTTCCCTGGGCGGATGTTCCGGACGTAGGTGCTACCGTTCACGTGATGACGAACAATAACCAGGAGCTGGCGGAAGAAATCGCGATTGATATGTCTGACTATATCTGGCGGATGCGCGAAAACCTGTTTGGCGAGGAGTTTGCTCAACCGGATGTGGCCGCACAGAAGGCGTCCGCGGCTTTTGCTGCCGGGGAGACGCCAATCGTTCTCGCGGACTATAGCGATAGAAGTGGCGATGCCACGCACGCGCTGCGCGAAGTCGTCGAACAAAACCTTAGTGGCGTGCTGGTCGCGACGATACGGGATGAAGGGGTTCTCGCTACGTTGCGCCAGAATAACGCCCAGACCGGCGACCGATTTAACTTGGAGGTCGGTGGATTTGCCGGCCAAGCAAGCGGCGCGCCGGTCGCAGTCAATGGCACGTTGACTTACTTCGGACCAGGCCTTGATTTTGATGAGGTGGCAGTTGTCGATTTTGGTGATCGAAATTCGCTGGTTATCACACCAGCGCTGAAGCAGATCCTGTGGACCGAACAATTGGCGTTTGGACCGCTCGACCCGGACGACTTCGATGCGTTCGTCGTCAAATCAAGGGTGCACTTCAGGCGCGGCTTTGACGAAACCGGGTATGCGAAAACCATCATTATTGTCGATGCACCAGGTCCATTTGTCGGCACAGTTCACCTTGATGCACTGCCTTATGAGAATGTTGAATTGAATAATTACTACCCGTACGGTACACCTCCGGACAGGCGTTAAACAGATCCTTTCCTTGCATTTCTCTACAGATTATCGGGCTGGCATCTGCAAAAATCGTACTCAGGAATCTCGTCACTGTTGCCGTCCGAGGGCGTTTCCTGCGTGCCACTTGTGCAGATCAGCAGAAACCCCGGCGGGCAGGAATCTAATTGCCTCCGAGGCGTCGCGGGTTCCGAGGTGGTTGTACACGATGCAAGTAGCGCAATTATGGGTATTAGAAGCAGCCAGCTAACCGCATTTTTTGTACATCTGTGCATTGAAGTCATCCTGGCTGCTTGATCGTCGATTGATTGGTCGCAGTATTACATCGCGCCCGAGTGTTTGACGAACATTCCGGCACGCTCGTCTGTTGGCGTTCCGTTCGCCACTGCGACGACGCCGTTGACAATAACGTAATCGAAACCTTCGCTATATTGATGCGGATCGGTAAAGGTTGCCTTGTCTGCAACTTTGTCCGGATCGAACAATATGAGATCAGCAACAAATCCAGGTCGAACAATTCCTCGATCATGGAAAGAGAAGGTCCGGGCCGGTAAGGACGTCATCCTGCGAACCGCATCTTCCAGCGTCATCACGTTACGCTCTCTTACGAAATCGCTAAGTACTTTGGCGTTCGTCCCGTAGGAACGTGGATGAGGCTGACCTTTGCCGTGAGCAATTATCGATCCGTCACTCGCGACAGCCGCGTTAGGATAGCGAAAAATGGTGTCGACATCGTCCATGCTCATGTAGTGATAAACCATCGATGCTCCCTGAATATTGCCGGCAGCGCCGCCGTCAATCATCAGGTCAAAAATCGTGCGAATCTCATTGTCGGTGGTCGCCGATCGCTCGAGTGTGCGATTTATCTCACTGATCGTGCGGCCGATATAGGCAGGTTCGGGTCCAAATTGTGCAACCGTTGCGAAGGAATAATCGGGATAGCCGCCATCAACGAGCATGTCCTTCATTTCATTCACCATGCGTTCGTTGGTTTCAGGGTCGTCGATGCGGGCAGCGATATCGGCAGAACCGCCGGCAACGGCCCAACGTGGCAGGTTGACGCCCAGGTTGGTGCTGGCCCTCTCGTATGGATACGCATCCACAACAACGTCAACGCCGGCACGGCGATGAGACTCGATCAGTTCCAGCGCGTCGCCGATGGTTCCCCAGCGGGTGCGGCCCTTTACCTTGAGGTGAGAAATCTGAACCGGCATTTTTGCCTCACGACCAATCTGCACCGCTTCATTGATGGACTCATGTAATTTCGCGCCCTGCTCACGCATATGGCTTGCGTAAACACCGCCGTACTGGGCTGCAACCTTAGCGAGATCGACAACCTCCTGCGTCGTCGCGTAGGTGCCGGGCACATACAACAGTCCGGTTGACAGGCCGACGGCGCCATCCTGCATCGCCTTGTCAACCAGGCGTTGCATCTCCCGCAATTCACCTGTCGTCGGAGCGCGATTGTCGAGTCCGATTACCGTACTGCGAATCGCATTGTGTCCTACCAGCGTTGCTACATTGATTCCCAGGTCGGTCAACCGGTCCTGGTACGCACCAATATCAACCTCCGAACTGCCGCAGTTGCCTGTGATAATCGTCGTTACGCCGTCAAGCAGGTAGTTGTCGGCTCTCGGGAGTCTCTCCAAACCTTCGTTGTTTGCCGAAGACTCGACGTGCGTGTGTACATCGATGAAACCCGGCGCCAGGACCCGTCCGGCAGCATCTATTTCCTGATCGGCATCGGCTGCCAGATTGACGGCCATTCCCACAATACGGCCGTCGTCGATGGCAACATCGCTGACAAACCAGGGACTACCGGTACCATCGACCACTCTGGCGTCTCTGATCAGCAAATCGATGTCCGCGCTGAAGGCGATTTCACTCACCAGGACCAGGAGCAGAGAGAGTAGCTGCAAGCGGTGGAATGGATTTTGCACAATATTGCCCTCTTCGTGACTCAGGTCTAGTTTAGTATTGAATGCCTGATTAAAACAGGCGTTGTTCGGGATTTCATGCCGCAAACAGTCCTATCCGCAATTCCTGGCAGACCAGAAAATCAAAAAATGCGAAAATCGGCGTCGTATGCGGCGTACGTCAGGTTCACAGTAGCTGGCGAGTCCATGGCAATCGAATCAAATAAATATGAGGCAGCCATCATGCACGTGAAAAAACAGAGGCGTTTCCTTAGCACAATCATTTTGACAGTCATCGCATCGGCATGCAGTTCTGAAATTGCGACGAACGACGAGGCGGCGACTGAAGTGCAATACCTGTTTGTTGGTGGCAACGTGTTTGACGGTTCGGGAAGCGAACCCATCATTGCAGATGTTGGTATCAGCGATGGAAAAATCGTTTTCGTCGGCGATGCGAGTTCAACAAATGTGACATCCGCGGACACTATCGATGCCAGTGGCCTGTGGGTTACTCCAGGTTTTATTGATGCGCACAGTCATGCTGTTTTGGATGAGGACTACGGTAAGGACGCTATCCCTTACCTGTACCAGGGGATTACCACGGTTGTCCTGGGCGTTGACGGAGATGGCACCAGTGATGTGGCTGACCGCCTGCAAAGCTGGCAAACGAACGGGATTGGCACGAACGGTATCCTTTACGTAGGCCATGGCCATATTCGTGAAGCCGTGATGGGCACCGACAATCGAGCACCGACTCAGGGTGAACTGGATGCCATGCATGCTCTGGTTCGAAAGGGGATGGATGAGGGTGCGTTCGGACTTTCGACCGGCCTGTTCTATGTGCCGGGCACGTACGCTTCCACAGAAGAAGTCATCTCACTCGCACAGACTGCAGCCGAATACGAAGGTGCGATCTACGACACCCATGACCGAGACCTGGGCGCGGTATACGAGGGTGTCGGATATGAAGCTTCCGTAGAAGAAGGCATTCGCATTGTCGAGGAATCGGGTTTGCGTGGCGTGTTCAGCCATTACAATTTGCAGGGCGCTCACAATTACGGACGCGGAGATGTTGGTGCTCAATACATCAATGCTGCCCGCAGCAGGGGCGTTGATGTCTGGGCAGCACACCATCCTTATACTGCTACGCAGAGTAACCTGCGCTCATATACCATCCCCGACTGGGCTGTCGCAGGTGGGCAGGACGAATTGGTTGCTCGCTTCGATGATCCGGAAACAGCTGAACAAATCACTTCCGCCACCAACGCCATGCTGCAGATTCGCGGCGGAGCTGACAGAATTCTGTTCGTCGATCCGGACCCCGAACTCAATGGCAAGACGCTGGCACAGGTGTCGCGGGAACGCGAACTGGAACCGGCGGGCGCTGTGCAGGAAATTCTTCGCAGCGGCAATAAAGGCGTGATGAATCTTCAGCTATATGATGATGCGAACACCGAAAGGCTTGCGCAGGAAGCCTGGATGATGACCTGCACGGACGGGCGTACGCCGCGGCCCGATCAGCCGATTACGCACCCGCGAACTTATGGTGCGTTTCCGAAAAAAATGCGCATGTTTGTATTTGAGAACAATCTGCTGACACCGGAATTTGTCATTCGAAGTTTCTCCGGTTTGGCCGCCGATTTTTTTCGACTCCCTGACCGGGGTTACCTGCGTGAAGGCTATGTAGCGGACCTGGTCGTTCTCGATCCGGACAAATACCGCGACCTCGCGACTTTTGAATCGCCGCGGCAATATTCCGAGGGCGTTGTGCATGTGCTGGTCAATGGCCAGTCTGCGGTCCGCGACGGCAAAGCAACGGGTGCGCTCGCAGGCCTGCCGCTGACCAGGCCCTGACCGTGTTCTTTTGAGGATTCGACTCGCTTCTTGGCTGGCCTCGAACTAGTCCAGCAAATCTTCGGCTGCACCGATCAGGATGACCTGCATATCGTCGGGCCTTAGGTACTTGACCGCCGCCGCAAGTACATCCTTTGCGGTGACCCCACGAATTCGTTGAACGTAAGTTGCCGACCGTTCGTGGTGTCCGTAGCGCAATCTTTCGAGTGCGAAGCTCCGTGCAATTTGGTAGCCATCTAAATAGCGGACCTGGAAACTGCCTTCCGTCAGCGCACCTTTCGCCACAAACAGCTCCTCATCAGTTACTTCTTCATTCCTGATTCGAATGATTTCAGCCATCATGTTGGCGTAGATTGCCTTGATGACTTCCGGCCGGCTGTAAGACCGAAAACTGTAGCTGCCCGGCCCGAACCACTTTTCCTCCAGAAATCCACTGGCATCGTTGGTGTAGCCGTACTTGTAGCGAGTCTCGATCGTCATGCGAGTCCACAGGTGACCTCCGGCGAGAATATAGTTCATCACCTCAAGGGCTGCCGCATCGTTGCCGGGCACCTGCGGCAGGTCGTGGCCGAATACCAGCCAGCTCTGCAGTTTTTCAGCCGGAAAGCTGTGTTGTCGTGATCCCCTGATGCGAACCGGTGGCATTTCTTCCACATCGGGCACCACCCCCGCCCGCCAGTCTTCAAACTGTTCGGCGATCATTGCGTGCATCGCCTCGGCATCGAAATCGCCTGCCATGGCAAGGACCAGGTTGCCGGGCACAAAATACGCCGCGTGAAATTGCACGACATCGTCAACGCTCAGCTGCTCGAAATCTGTCAATTCAGGGCGCACGCCGTAGGGGTGCCTCGCATAAAGAACGTCATTGAACTGCTCAATGGCTGCGTTCAAAGAGCCCTCGTACAGCGCAGGCCCGTCTTCACCGCCCAGGTCATCTGGATCGGGTTCGGCGCTCTGTGCTGCGCGCTCGATATTGCCTGCGGCAATCGCCGGCCGGCGGAGAACAGCCGCAAATAGTTGCATTGCCGCACCCAGGTCCTCCGCGGGCACGTTCAATGAGACTTCCGTCCATTCGTCATGCATTTCGACCGTGAAATCCGCCGTCATCCGTTTTAGTGACGCCCTGAACGTGTCTGGCGTCATATCGGCGGGTCCCGATGACCGCATTGCATCTAGCAACGCTTCTGCAGAGCCCTGCAGGTCATCGTCCACTAGCCCCACGCGGATAAACGCAGTCAGAGTGACCAACGGTGCCTGACGGGCTTCTGCCACGAAAGCGGTCAGGCCATTGTCCAGCGCCAGCTCGAAATCTGTTGGGCTGGGTCGTTTAAAATCACTGTCTGGCAGAGCCATGCGGGTTGGGTGGGTGAGGTCTTGCGCAACGACGGATGTAATCGCCAGCAAGAGCAAAGTTGCGCAAGAGAAACGACAGGACTTGCTCATTGACGTTCCTCCGCAGGCATCACTGTGCCTATGGAACGATTCCTGCCGATGAAGTACTTATCGACAAGGGCACGAATGTCGTCAGCGGTGGTTTCATCACGTGCCTGCAGATAGGGCTGCATTGTCCGCCAGCTGTCCATTACTTCGAAATGACCAATCTGGAACGCCAGCGCATTCGGATCGACGGCGGTTCGGTGCCATTGAGTACGAAGTTTCTTGCGGGCAAATGCTATATCGTCAGCAGCGAGCAGTTCTTTTTTAAGGCGATTCAGTTCCGTCAACAGCACGCTCTCAGCAGCGCCGACCTGAACGTGATCGTCGAGGATCAGTTCGACATTGACGGATCCCGGTACACCAAATCGGGTTGTGTGAACCACTCGCGTATTGATGTCCAGTTTTCCATTGATGCCGGCATCAGCAGTGACTTCCTGGAGGTGATCGGCCAATGCGACTGCCAGTACGTCAAATTTCGGCCGGTCCGGATGTCCGACGCCCGGTATCTGATAACGAATCTCGACCCTTGGACTCAGGTCATCGCTGCGCCAGTTGAGTCTTTTCTCGGCACTCGGCAGCGGCTCCCGGCCCTGGTAGCGTGCTGGCTCCGGACGGCGTTCCATATGACCGAAATACTTCTCGACTTTTGGCACCATCTCCTCGAGTGTGACGCCACCGATGAATATCAGCGTAGTGTTGTTCGGCACAAAATAAGTTTCGTAAAGTTCACGTTCGTAGCGACGCGTGTACTGGTCAAAATCGTTTGCATAACCTTCCGGCACGTAGACCATCGACGCCCTGCCGACCAGCGAGTTCATCGCTTCGCGAAAATCGGTTTCCGGTCGATTCAGGTCGCCTAAGCGTTGCTCTAGAAGCACCATCCGTTCCGCGTCGAAATTCCGGAAGACGGAGTTGCGCATCCGATCGGCCTCTACGCGCAGGAACAAATCCACTCTGTTCGCGGGTAGATCGAGATCAAACTTCATATACTCTTGTTCAGTGGTCGCTGTCAGACGGGTACCACCATAGGCCTGGTACCACTTCTTCATAGGGCCTTCGTCATTGAGCTCCAGCACCTGGCGATTCAGTGAATCAATCAGCGCGCGCAGCTCCTCGATTTCGGGTGTTGTCGTTTTGTGTTGATAGTCGTGAAAAACGCCACGCTCGCGAGTATCGTTCCTGGCCCTGTTCAGCGCCTCGATGAATGCGTCTTCTGCGACCTCAATCTGGCGGTGCAGGTCCTGCTCTCGGTCCCAGTCGCGGGAACCTAGCGTCGGCGTTCCTTTAAACATCAGGTGTTCAAGAAAATGAGCACTACCAAACTGTCCGGGCGTCTCGTTAAGCGCGCCCATGTCCGTGAAAATCTTGCTGACGACGCGGCTTTCATCGGGACGCTCGATGACCAGCAAGCGCAAACCATTGTCGAGGATGTGCTCGCGAATCTGATAGTCGTAGTCGAAATCCTGCGCTTTTGCTGCAGACAGGATTAAATACGAAAAAATGATTAGTGCTTGACAGAACAATCGCATATGCACCCCCGATTTTGAGCTTATTGATTTACATCGAATTACCAGATCACGGATTCCGGGTATCACCATTAAATGACGCCCCCCGAAACGCCGAGTCTGAATTGAAGAAGCATACCTCACTTTCGGCCACGCAGACCTTGCCATGCCAATCGAAAGGATTCGTGATTCTTGCTAGAATTTATAGCCCAGCTTACCGGAGGGGACGAAGCTATGGCCGCACGATTCGTGCTCATCGTGGTTTGTACGTCGTGCCTTTCTACCTGGGCAGGCGAACCGGAGATCGTCATCGGATCACTGAATCCGGACCTGTTTGAAGGCGCCCGGCTGCTTCAGGCCGGCAAAGACGCAGAGGGTATCAGGCGGACTCTGCTCGGGCTGGAATCCGCCACCAGCGCCAAAGATGAGGAAGTCGCACTAAGTAACCTGTGCGCCGGTTACACCAATATTGGAGACTATGAGACCGCGCTGAAGTATTGCGATATTGTGTTGGCACGCAATGACAAGAGCTGGCGAGCGTACAACAGCAAAGCGTTGATCTATATCTTTACCAGGCAATATGAAAAAGCAGAAATCGAGCTTCTGAAAGGCGAGGCAATCAATCCCCGGGCACGTTCGATCAAAATAGCCAGGGCGATGTTCCTGGACGCGACCCAACCGGTTGAACCGGCGATAGAGATCGATGATCGAAAAAGTAAGGTTATCAATTAGCAGTACCGAACCAGTCGTGGGCATTCACTGATGAGGCCAGCCGTATTGAACATCTATCGAGAACGATCAAGACGCGATACGTCTTGTCAGGCTCGGCGCTAGTTTTCGATTACGTTCACATTGTATGCGATCGATATCCGCTCACCCTCACCGGCAAAAGGGTGCACCCAGTGTTTCAACCAACTGGGCCACAACAACATCCGGCCCGGCACATTTTCGACAAATTCGCGCCCATCAAGCACAGTATTGCGTATTTGTATGTAGTTGGCTGCCTCCCTGGGGTCGAGGATTTCCAGGAGTCCGCTGTAAGGAATCGTTTTGTCCGGCTTGCCGGGCTGCACGTAATAGACGCCTGACCACATGCAGTTTGGATGTGTATGAACCACGTTGTAATCACCTTGACGATTGATGTTGGCCCAGGAGTCAATTAACAGCGTAAATGTTCGAGCGGTACCGTCTTTCCGAACGAGTTCGCCAATCATTTTGAACACGATCGTCTCAATTCGGCTTTTCAAAGTCTGGATACAGGTCTCTGGCCACTGAATAAGATTGCCGGACGATTGCCAACCACCAGCATTCGACCGTGTCCCATAACCACGATTGTCCGACTTTTCCTTTCTTACAATGAGGTCGGCCAACTCTTTATTAAGTTGCTCGCTTTCCGGCCAGTCGTGTACTACGAGCGGTGTGGCGAATAACAAGGACAGGCTCTTTCGGATGTCGAAATCGGAGTCACTATTGTCTGACATTGCGGTCGGTCCCTTTATTTCACGCGTCGGATTCTCACCATCCGGCCTTGGTCGCCGATACGCAATCGAAGCTCACCAATAGTGCCCTGCGAGATACTGACTTCGAACTCACTTTACTTCGAATACTGAACCCGACGCGGCTCAAACTGTCGCCAGATGCGCCCATTTGCCAAGTGGAAATAAAGCGTCTTGTTATAGCGTGGAGTGACGTTGAGTTGAGCTTGACAATACAGGGCTCGGATAGCATTAACAGGTTGCAGCGAGACTGCCAGCCGCCGGCATAAGAGCGAATTCCCCGGCAATGGTCGTCCGCCTGCTCTTCGGCCACCACGAGGTCATAGATCTGCTGGTTCATTTTCTCAGCGGCGGGCCAGTCTACCGACGCCAACGCCCTGCCGAACATCGTGGTGATGGATTTCTGGAAATCAATTTCAGGTAATGCTTGCTCTGACATCATCGGGTCCTTTACTTAACTCGCCTGACCGTAACTTTACGCCCGCTGCCATCGACCTGCAGCTGGTACTCGTTCAGCACGCCGATCGAAATGACCACCTCGAATCTCTGGTTCTTCGGGTATGGATAATATCGCTTTTCGATTTGAGCCCAGACCTGGTCATTGTCGAGATGAAAGACAAGCTCGCCGTAATAGGTCTTGGTCACGTCAACGACCGTGGCCGTCATTTCTTTGGCTCGTGATTCTGACACGCTTTCCAGGTACTCGCGGCCGAAGTCATCGTTCTCGTTCACGGGCGGTGCCGTATCCACAACCGAGGGCGGCACTGGCTCCTCCGCCGCCGTCTGTATGACTGGCGACTCCGCAGTCGACGGGCTAGCGACCGCCTGACCGGGTGCCGGCTCCTGCGTCGCATTGGCAGGCTTGGTGGGCGCTTCAGGCACCGCTGAATCCGGCGCCGCAACTTCTTCCCGCGAAAGTGCCGGGGCGGGTTCGGCTGCAACCTCCATCGCAGCTTGGCTCCCGGCTGCAATCGCCTCAAAGCACGCGAGCTTCTCCTCAGCTGAGTGGATCCTGGCGCATCGCTCGAGTTCGGCCAGGTCGACCGACTGCGCCTGCGCCTGCGCCTGCGCAAGGCTCCCGCAGGCGAGGACCAGCGCACAATAAAAAAGAGGGGCACGAAGCCCCTCTTTGAGTCTCGCAATGACCATACTCAGAACAGGTGCTTGAACCTGACGTACCCGGTGATACCGCGGAGGTCATGACCGGCACGATCGTCGTAACCCGGGCGCTGGAACATACCGCGGTTGTAAGTGCCGTCCGACAGGAAACGCTCCTGTGGCGTGCCGTCCGAGAAGTTCGCCCACAAGCCCGATGGCTCCTCGTCAGTGATGTTATTAACACCAACGGTCAGCGTCGTTTCACCTTCGCCGAGCAACCCGGAGAACGTGTAGGAATACATCCCGTCAAGCGTCACCCAGGAATCGATTACCCTGTCGCCGCCCTGGTCATTCTTATAGCTGTCGATATAGTTCAACCCCAGGCGGGCAGAGTGATTTCCGCTGAACCAGGTGGCAGCCGCATTGGCGCGAAGCTCCGGCATTGTGGAGAAACTGTTGGTGAAGTTCCTGTTACCCGCACCATCAAAATCCAACGTGCCGTCACCGTCCGTGTCAACCTTGTAGCTCAGCAGGTACGTGGCTGCTACGTCAAGCATAAGGGTGCTGTTGCCAAGCTCCATCGTGTAGTCGGCGTTCACGTCGATGCCGTCGGTTTCTACGGCACCGATATTGGTGAACTGTGAACTAACCTGGCGGACCTGGCCGGTTGCGTCGCGAAACACTCTAACATCCTGGACGATCGGCGAACTGTCATTGCCGTTCGGGCACTGCGCGTTCACGATCGCCTGGACGCCGGCTTCCGGCGCGATCAGGTTCGTGTAATCGAACGTGAAGTAGTCGACTGCGGCCCGGAAATTATCGGTCTGGAAGATGACGCCGAAGTTGAAGTTCTCGGCATCCTGCGGTTGCAGGCCAGGAGCGCCTTCGACGACGACGCCGATGTTGTTGGTCACGCCGGTGTCGTTACAGATAAAGCTCCCGCCCGGGCCCGTCGCGGATGCCGGATCGTCGATAAAGGCGGACGAGGTCGCGCGACCGAGTTGGCGCACGGTCGGTGCCTGGAATGATGAACCCCAGGAACCACGGACGCCGATGTTCTCGGTGATGCCGAATTCGGCCGAAATCTTCGGGTCGGTCGTCGAGACGCTATCGCCATAGTCCTCGTTGCGTAAGGCAAGCTGAACCTCACCGATGTCGCCAATCGGCGCAACCATTTCGACGAAGTACGCCACGACGTCCTGCCTACCCTCCACGGCGCCCGAAACTCCTTGGGAACCGTCTTCGCCAGCAGAGCTTAGTGAGTCGGGGTAGCTGCCGTAGATGACCTGGCGGAACTGGCCGCCGACGGCCGCTGACACCGTGTTGGATCCAAAGTCAAACAGTTCGCCCGACGCGACAACGTCGACCACCGTCTCGGACACGCTGGCGGTGTCGACCTGTCGCTGGTTCCATTGGCGCCGCGAGTCCTCGGAGTTGGCGGCCGTGCAGCCGCCGAGTTCAATATTGAAGCAATTGGCTGTATCCGTCAGATCCTTGGGCGAAACCAGGGTTGGGTTGGCCAGCCGGGTGCCAAACGGGTTCCAGGCGCCGTCACGGACCATTTGCTGGTACATGTCCGAGCGGAGGCCGGCAGGATCGTCGGTCGTGATTTTCGACTTGGAGTAGCCGAACGATGCATCGAGGAACCAGTCGCCCCCGAGCTCGATTTCCAATCCTTGCATGATGCGGTTGTACTGCAGGGTACGCTGGATCTCCGGCGTCAATGCGGTGCCGGTGACATCCGGACCGAGCGGCCGGTGGATGTTGCGCAGGGTCGCCGTCTGGAACTGACAGGACGCTGCGGCGTTGATGTCCGTGCAATGTATCGTCGGATCCCAGCTGGCCGGATCGATGTATAGCAGGCCTGCCGGATCGCCCGGGTCTTCGACGAAGAAGTTGAACGGATGGCTGGGCAGAACGGTCGCACCGCCATTGGTTGCTTTGCCCGTCGCCAGCAACTGGCCACCGGCATTCCTGAAGATCTGGTTCTCCGAGAAATTGGCTTCGACGTAGTAGTTAACCTTGTCAGAAATCTCCCAGTTAAACTCGGTGAAGACCTGCGCCCGCTGCTCGGCCGAGATGACCGATACCTGGTCGGCGAAATTGTAACGGCAGGTGTTTGAGGCCAGGATAGCCGGGTCGCCGATCACGCCGCCTGCGGCTTCGCAATCCGGGTCCGGGTACTGGATGGCACCCGCCACGTCGGTGGCTTCGCCGGTCACTGGATCCAGCATCGCGCGCCGCGAGCTGCCGGGCGAGCCGGTACCAGACAGGAATGACGAACGAGTCTGATCACCGGCGCCGTTCAGGCGGTAGTCCAGCCAGTCAAACTGGGTGCGGTCCATCTTGCCCTGCTCGTAGTAGGTCGCGTACACGTTGAAGTGACCGCGATCGAAGCCGGCGCCGGCCGCCATGTTCAGGTTCCAGGCATTGATTTCCGAGGCCGAATAGCCGCCTGAGATCTCGAGGCCCTCGAAGCCCTTGCGCGTAATAATGTTGGCCACGCCAGCGACCGCCTGCGATCCGTAGGTTGCAGAGGCACCATTGGTCAGCACCTCGATTCGCTCGATCATGGCCAGCGGCAGCTGGTTAAGATCGTAAAAGTCGGTGCCGGCTTCGCTTGCAACCGGCGCGATACCGGCGCGCTTGCCATTGATCAGGGTCAGGGTCGAGCCCAGTCCCAGGTTGCGGATATTGAACTGGGACACGCCCGCGCGGGCATTGGTCTCGTTGTAAAACTCGGAGCCGCTGTTGACCGATAGTTGTTTGATGATATCCACGGGCTGCGCAGCACCGATCATCTCGATCGTTTGCGCGTCCACGGTCTGGATCGGCGCACGGCCGTCGTATTCGGTTCTTCGAATGTGCGAGCCCGTGACCGTGATCTCTTCTATTGAGTCATCCTGCGCCAGTGCTGGCGGGGCGGTGCCCAATGCAATTGCTATTGCTGCCGAGACTGCAGACGCCTTTACTGTCGTACTAGCCATATTTGATCCCCCGATCGTATTGCGTTTGTGAATTGTTTGTTGCCGCGTCGACGCTTCAACCTGATACGCGCGACGACCAAACTGTTGCTAAAATGTATCTTTTATTTCTGCTACCAGAGTGCCCAAATTGGCACTCTCGCCCTGTCCGGAGCCCGTTACGTACTTATTCAAATTTCGATATTTTAAAGGTACGTAGTTTTACTTAATTCTCTTTGATTTGAGCCAATCTAGACCTACACAGGCGGCCTGTCAATCCAACCAGCGGTTATTAGCAATTCGTGCTGCACAAACCCGGAGAATCGATTTCAGAAGAAACTAACATGATTGATTGTTGCAGCAACGCAACACATGGTAACAGCCTGGTTTTACCGTCCTAGTTGCGGTAGTCGAGCGGCGGCGGCCGATCGCCTAGCAGCGCTTCATACTGGAAGTCCACGCCGCGCCGCTCCTCAAACTCCGCGCGCGCCGCAGCTCGCAGTTCGGCATTCTCGAAAAGCTCAATTGCGGTCAGCGCCAGCGTTTTCGCCGCAACCTGCGCCCCTTTGTAGCCGATGGACATGCCGCTGGCCGCGGTCGACTGCCAGCTGTGTGCCGAGGTGCCCGGTACCCACGTGGCGGTGCTCAGCCCGACGGTCGGCACTGCAATCGACACGTCACCTACGTCCGTTGATCCGTAGCCAAGTCTGACTTCGTAAGGCTGTACCTGCTCCTGGCTTCCCAACGCAAGTTCGGGGCGATCCAGCGATTCGTAGACGGTTTCAGCGAATTCCTGTTCATACTCGTTGTAGGTCACACCGCCGACCTGGCGCAGCTTTGAATCCATCAGCCTGGCAAGGGTTTCATTGACCAGCAGCGGATGATTGCCATGGATAATCTCCCAGTCCACCTGCGTCCCTGTTCCCATCGCCGCGCCCTTTGCTGCAGATTCGAGTCGTTCCCACAGCTCCTTCACCATGACGGCTTCCGGGTGACGCAGGTAGTAAAAGACCTCGGCGTAGTCCGGCACAACGTTGGGTGCTACGCCGCCGGACGTGATGACGTAGTGGATTCGGGTTTCCTGCGGCACGTGCTCACGCATCAGGTTGACCATATTGTTGAATGCCTCGACGCCGTCGAGCGCCGAACGGGCTTTTTCGGGCGCACCTGCCGCATGTGCAGAAATCCCGCGAAACCTGAATTTCGCGGAGCGGTTTGCAAGTGTCGTTGTCGCCGCAGCGGAGTTCCTGTCTCCGGCATGCCAGTGCAGCGCGATGTCAACGTCATCCAGCAGTCCGTCGCGCACCATATAAACCTTGCCGCTGCCGCCTTCCTCCGCCGGTGTGCCCAGTATTTTTAGCGTCCCGCTGGCACCGCTTTCGTCCAGCCAGTGCTTGATTGCTATGGCAGCGCCTATCGAGCCAGCGGCAAACAAGTTGTGGCCGCAGGCATGACCTGCAGTTTTCTCGTCGATAAGAAGCCGCGTGGGCACGGCATCCTGATTAATGCCTGGCAACGCATCAAACTCGGCCAGGATGGCGATGACAGGTTCACCGCTGCCATAGGTAGCAACGAAAGCTGTTGGAAGTCCGGCGACGCCTGGCTTCACCGCAAAGCCCTCTGTATCGAGCGTTTGTTGCAACAGGTTGCTGCTTTTTGTTTCCTGGTAGCCTACCTCGGCGTATTCCCAGATCTCGCGCGCCATTTCCGCGGTCGACTCGTAGCGAGCATCAATGAAATCCACAATATCATCGCCGTCCTGGCCGAACGCCAGTGACACCGGTGCCAAAATAATGGCGAGAAGACATCCTCTCAACATCTGCTTGTTCCCCCGCTCATTCTTTTAGTGAAGCCAATTGTTATACACGCGTCAAGTTAACACTGCTAAGCTCGGTACCGAATTTTCAGGGAGTAGCCAGGCAATGAAACGATTGTGCGTTCTACTTTTATACGCGATTTTCTACGTCGCATGTTATTCGAATGCGGGCTATGCACAACACCGCTCGGCGGACGAGCCTTTCTCAATGGCGTTGACCGGCGACTCTATTATCACGCGTAAATTATCTGTTTACGACGAACCTGAGTTTCTGCAGCTTATCGACATCGTGCGATCGGCTGATATTGCATTTACTAATCTCGAAATGCTTTTTCATGATTATGAACCCTACCCCATGGCCGAGAGCGGCGGCACGTGGATGCGCGGCGCACCTGAACTGGTCGGCGAACTGAAGTGGGCCGGGTTTGATCTCGTTTCCCGCGCCAATAACCATTCCGGCGATTACGGCACCCTCGGCCTGCAACTGACGACGAAATATGTCGAGGAAGCCGGACTCGTGCATGCGGGAGTGGGCATGAGCCTTGCAGAGGCTCGCGAAGCGAAATTCCTGGAGACTGCAAAGGCCCGTGTTGCGTTGATTTCGATTTCGTCCAGTTTCGCAAATCACATGCGCGCTGGACGATCCAGAGACGACGTGCCGGCCAGGCCTGGATTGAATCCACTGCGTTATAAAACAACCTATGTCCTGCCGGAAACCATGTATTCGACCATAGAGCAGGCAGGGGAATCGTTGGGAGAATTCACGGACCAGGACGGCGTGCCGCGAGGCAGGGAAGACGACGCGCCGGGTGAGATGTCCCTGTTTGGTAGCAACTTTGCCACAGGCGACGAGGCCGGCATACGCAGAGTCGCTAACGAAAACGACGTTGTCGAAATCTCTGCCGTCGTCAACAATGCCAGCCGGCTGGCCGATTTCACAATTGTCACAATGCATTCGCACGAGTACGACAGGCGACGTGATGCGTCGCCAGAATTCCTGGAGAAGTTCGCGCGATCGATGATCGAAGCGGGCGCCGACGTTTTTGTCGGTCACGGACCGCACACGTTGCGAGGTATCGAGATATTTCGTGGCAAACCAATCCTCTACAGCCTTGGCGACTTTCTCTTTCAGAACGAAACGCTCGATCGACTGCCGGCGGACAATTACGTCCGGTACGAGCTTGACGGCGACCAACACGTCGCGGATTTTAATGACGTCCGCTACGCCGAAGACAGCAAAGGCTTCCCCACTGTTCCAGGTATCTGGGAGGCGGTGGTTGCCGTACCAACCTTCAATGACCGCAACCTGACTGAGCTGGCGTTATATCCCATCGACCTGGGCTTCGGCAGATCGCGCCAGGTCCGCGGTCGACCGTTACTGGCGAATCCTGAACTGGGTGAAAAAATAATCGGCGCCCTGCAGCGTCTGTCGGGACAGTACGGTACTGAAATCGTCATGCGCCGCGGCGTAGGTTACGTACAGCTGGAAAACGGAAAATAAAACACATTCATCAGGAGATTTGCTTTCCATGAGAACGAAGATATATCTGCTGGCATCGGTAGTGCTGTTGTTTGTGCCGCAATCGTTTGCACAGGAACAAACCGCGCCGGAAGTTCTGCCGGAATACGTGGCGGAAACGGAGTCCATTATGGCCGATCGGCGGGTTATGTCGGCGCTGGAACATATCGTTGCAATCGAACCGCAATCCAGGCGCGATCTGATTGAATTGACAGAGATTCCTGCGCCGCCTTTTGAAGAACAGGCGCGCGCTGAAAGATTCGCACAAATGCTGCGCGCATCCGGCCTGACAGACGTATCCATCGACGACGTTGGGAACGTGGTTGGACGCCGACCGGGACGAAACGGCGATCGCGTAGTCGGCTACAGCGCACATCTCGACACCGTGTTTCCCGCCGATACGGACGTCACGGTCAGATTTGACGATGAAAAAATGTATGCGCCGGGAATTGGTGACAACACGCGAGGGCTCGTTACGGTGCTTGGCGTTCTGCGTGCGATGGAACATGCCGGCATTGAGTCAGAAGCCGACATTCTGTTCATCGGCAATGTCGGCGAAGAAGGCCTTGGCGACCTGCGCGGCGTAAAACACCTGTTCAGAGACGGGGCCGCCAGGATCGATACACTGATCGCCGTCGACGGGGGTGAGTCCGAACGAATCGTCTACGGAGGGGTCGGCTCGCACCGCTACAAAGTTACTTTTGAAGGCCCGGGCGGACATTCCTGGGGCGCCTTCGGGCTGGCGAACCCGCACCACGCGCTGGGTCGCGCCATACAGATTTTCGACGAGAATGCGCCGGCCGTAACCACTGTTGGCGAGAAGACCAGTTACAACATCGGCCGCATCGGCGGCGGTACATCCATCAATTCCATCCCGTTTGAATCCTGGATGGAAGTCGACATGAGGTCAGGCAGCCAGGACAAGCTGGACGACATCGACGCCGTCTTAAAGGCCGCAGTGGAACAAGCGCTACAGGAAGAAAACGCCGACCGGCTTGACGGTCCGGAACTAACAGTAGACGTGCAACGTGTTGGCACGCGGCCCGCCGCGCAACAGGATTCAACAGTAGAGGTTGTGCAGCGAGCGATGGCAGCTACGCTTGCATTTGGCGTTCAGCCCAGTCTGCGAATATCGTCGACGGATGCCAATCTGCCCATATCAAAAGGTGTACCGGCCGTCACGATGAGTCGTGGCGGCATCAGTGGCAACTCCCACTCTCCTGACGAGTGGTGGCAAAACAAGGATGGACATGTCGGCATCCAGATTGGCCTGGTGACTTTGCTGGCAGAAGCGGGACTTGCAAAATAGCCAGCATGGCCTGCCCGAGTGCGTCAGTTTAGGCAACGAGCTCTGGCCACTGTCAGGCATCGTCGCCACAGCAATCGGCAGAAGATCTCGCCGCAATGCGCCGCTGCTGCTCTGCCCTGAATTTTTCCATTTGTTCCGTGACCCGCTTTAGTTCCTGAGCATCGATCAGGGACGGCTCACCCGATTGAATGGCAGTCAGGTACACGCGGGATAACCATTCCAGTGTGACCGACCGAGCCAGTGCCTGCTCGACGGTATCGGCAATCGTGACCGCACCGTGATTCTGCATTAGCGCCGCCGATCGACCGCGCAATGCATCCGTCACGGACGCAGCCAGCTCGGGCGTGCCAAAAGTCTGATACGGCGCAACCGGAACCGGGCCACCCAGATCAGCAATTTGATAGTGAATTGCCGGTAATTCTTTTAGCAGCGTAGACACCGCCGTAGCACATACAGAGTGGGTATGCACAATCGCGCTGATGTCAGGGTCTGAAGCGTAAACCGACAAGTGTAGCGGCGTCTCGGATGACGGCAGAAGATCGCCACTCACTGCATCGCCGAGCATATCAACAATGACAATGTCACCGGCATCCAGCGATTTGTAGCCGATGCCGCTTGGTGTTATCACAACCTGGTCTCCAACACGTATGCTGACATTTCCGGACGTGTTGACAACCAGGCCGGAGCGCAGCAGATCGCGGGCCGTTTTAGCGACACGCTTACGCTCTTTTTTCAATGGTATTTTCATTTGCCGTGTAGTCCGGCAATGGCATCCAGTGATGTGTGAATAGCGCACTTGATACCGCGATTGCGCGCTTCGGTATCGGGAACCACGTTGCCGCCCGCTACGTTCATCACATAGCCATCAATACTAAAAATACAGCCCGCTTTGATTCGACTTATTGCCGCCATAGTCAGGACGGTTGCCGCTTCCATCTCAAACGCCAGCACGCCGGCATAGATCGATATTTCGATGTCACGCTCCAGTGCCGGACTGCGGAACGAATCAGATGTGTGTACCACACCCACATGCTGTGCAACGGGTTGACGACTGCCGGCCTCTCGCAGCGCGTTAGTCACGTCAATGTTGGCGGTCGCCGGATACATTGGCGGAACAAATTTAAGCGTCAGCCCCTCGTCCCGCACTGCGGCCGTGCCGATTACGTTGTCGCCGGGCGCCACCGCCTCCACACAGGAACCGGCCGTCCCAACGCGGATCACGGTCTCGCAGCCCAGCTTCTCGAGATCCTGCATCACCATAGCGGCACCCGGACTGCCGACGCCGGTAGAAACCACGGAAACCGGTACCCCCTCGTAAGTACCCGTGTACGAATGAAACTCGCGCTGCACCATGATCAGCTTCGCATCCGTTAACCACTCATTGGCGATACGCCGTGCACGTGCCGGATCGCCAGGGACCAGAACATTGGGAGCAATTTCTCCCGGCAGGCAGCGCAACGCCCGTTGCGCTGCGCGAGCAGGGTCATTGGGATCGGGTAATTCAGACCGGTCTGGCCAGACAGCTGCCATAGTTGCGTTCCTTGTCGAAGAAAACTGAATTCATAGTATCGCGTCGGCCACGAAGGGAGTGACCGATGCATAAGTATGGATTTGCGCAGGCTCGAAAATTCCGCGATCGCAAATTATCCGGCTGACCAGGTTTGGCGGGGTTATATCAAAAGCCGGATAGAGCCCTTGTGCACCCGGCGGAGCAATTCGCTCGCCACCGACAGTCAACAGGGCATCACCTGGACGCATTTCAACAGCGACATCTGCCTCTCCGGCACTTTCCTGATCGGGACCGCTCTGCCGTAGCGTGTAGTATGGAACGTCGTGCGCATTTGCAGCGAGCGCATACTGGTAGGTGCCGATCTTGTTACAAACGGTGCCGTCCATGCAAACCCGATCCGCGGCGGTAACGAACGCATCGATATCACCGCGACGCATCAGGTAACCGCCCATGCCATCAGTAATAACGGTCGCATCGAAGCCTGCCTGCAGCGCGCATAGCGATGTCAGCTTCGCACCTTGCATATAAGGTCTTGTCTCACTGCAGATAACGTTGAATCGCTTGCCGGCTCTGGCGGCCTCCATCAACATGTACACGTACGCACGATCGGGAAAACAGTGGGTCAGAATAGTGGCACCGTCCGGCAGGAGCTCAGCGGCACGTTGCCCGGTTTTCCAGCCTTGTCGAGCGAGCGTCGCGGCCGCACGGTCCACGACAGACAGTATTGCGTCACACATTGGCTCGCCAGCTGCTGTTGCGGCTTCGGCACCGTTGATACAGGCAGTCATCATTCGATCCAGTGCCAGGCCTGTCGGCCGCGTTTTTCGCAGGCGAGCCGCGGCTCTTTCTACCTGCTGCAGATCGTTTTTGGCTGCTAGTGCGAGGCCGTATCCCGCGGCAATCGAGAGTGAAAATGCACCCTGGATAACCATCTCTTCGATGGCCCTCGCAACGTCCTCAGTGCTGGCGCAGTCGACGTAGACCTCGGACAGTGGCAGCTCGCGCCTGTCGAGTATGCGCACCGCGTCACCGCGCCATTGTGCCATGCCGTCCCGGCGGACCAGCAGCGGCAAATCGGCTTCATCGAATTCACCTTCCAGACCAAGTCGGCTGTCATGCATGGGTGGTGACACCCTGCAGAATTTCCTGATCATTTTTCGAATTCTTCCGATTGCGACCGACAACCACTGACCTGGCCTCAGCACGTCGTCCGGCACGCAGGCAGGCCGCCAGGTAGGTGTCTTCTATGATGCGTCGCTGCGGATTGCTGCCACCGAGCAAAACACTGTCCGCTACCACAGGTGCCAGAAGCTCCGCAGCCTCATCGTATTTTGCGTTGCGATAGGCGCGAAATCCCTGTGCGTAGGTGACGAGGTTTTCTGCCAATTTGCTTCCGGAATCCTGTGACGCCTGGCGCAAATGCTGTACGCACTCCGTGTGGCGGGTCGCGTTCGGGTGCAATGCTGCCGCCATGATCCGATGTATGTCGGCGAAACCGAACCCGTAGCGGGGGTAGTGTTGTTCTGCATAGTCCCACAGGTCGTCGCACGTTGATGTTGGAACTGCAACGCCTGACAAATACGACCGCCACAGGAACGATGCATTGTCGCTAAACGTCGTTAACGGCATAGGGTCGCACACATGGTGGTCGAGCTCACCAGCATAGAGTTTGTAAATGTCTTCGCCGGTAACGCCGTCCTCTAGATCGAGCAACGATACATGCCAGTGCATATGATGACGCATGTCCGATTCATCGCCGAATTCGAGCATCCAGTTATCCAGGAACTCCCTGCCCTCGTGTCCTGCGTCGGCCTCGAAATAAAGATGTGTGAGCGTATGTGCGCAGTTGCCATTCCTGTCGATTGACCAGGCGCGCTCGCACTCCCTGCGGCCCAGCACAAGCTGGCCGGATTCGGCGGCGAAGAATCCCCGCGTCGTGATATGCCACCAGTCATCCTCCCGATAGAAAGGCTGCGTTTTTTTCAACAATTCAAGGTTCTGCTGACACCAGTCGGGCTGCCCGGAAAACGCCAGCATGCCGAACGGTCCCAACAGAAATGCGAGCACAAATACATCCCGGGGGTACTCGTTAACGTGTGCCTGCACGGTTTCAATTGCGCGTGGATCGAACCTGGCAACCTGGTCCATCGTAGTAATCGCACGCCGCTCTCTTGGCGTGACTTGCTTCGCCAGCGACACCGCTTTTTCCATGTGCGGTTTGGACGCGTCCTTGAAACCATGGATGAACAACTGTCGGGACAAGGTCGCATGTGCCAGCGCAAACTCTTCGTCATGCCCGACTGCTTCCTGCAATTCGTCAATGCCCGGTCGGTCGAATCGCAGTGCGCACCTTATGCCAGCCAGGTATGCCTGCAACGCCGCATCACTGGCACAGGTGACCTCCAGGTCGTATGCATCCTTGTACAAAATCGGCGCGCGCCTCGTCCGTGCCCTAGTTCCAGGGCGGCAGGATCAGGGTTGGCCCCGCACGCTCTGAAAAGGCTGCAATCTCGTTGCTGACAAGATCATCCCATGCCCGCATGGCCGCCTGCCACTGCGGTTCGATATCGGCAAGCCGGTCGCGCTGACCCTGGGTAATGCCCAGCACGGCCGAATCTGCCTGGCCAAAAATATTGATCAGAAACGCATCGAGTTTCGGTGCGTAGTTCAAAACGTCCTGGCCATTCTCGCGCGCGGGAGTAGTCACACTTTCCTGCCAACGGGTAAGTGCATCAATCAGCGTCGACGCTTCTTCAGCCAGCGCATCGTCGTCCAAATCCTCTGCCAGCGACTTGCGCAGCTCAAGCTGTTTCTTGATATCGAGAAGACTGTCAATACGCTTGAAAATGTCATCCAGCATGTTGAACGTTTGTGCGGCGAAGGCCTGCTGCTCGGCGATACTGCTGCTGTCGTAGCTGTTGATCGGGTCCCATTCCACGGCGAACGTCGTTTCCTGACTCGCGTCACCGTAGCGCAGCCGAGCGGTGTAGTCCCCCGGTGCAACGGTATGGCCCAGGATGGCATCGTCGTCGCGCGCCGCGCCGAACAGAAACTTGTAGTCAACCGAAGTTGTCGGATTGCGTCGCAGATCCCAGACCACACGGTTGATACCCTTCTGTGCCGGAATGGCGTAGCTCGCATTCGCGCCGCCGCCTTTGACGCCTTTTTCCTTGTTCGTCCGCAGTGTGCGCAGCACATCGCCACGGCTGTCGAGGATTTCCAGCGTTAGTTCGTCGTCTTCGAGATCAACGTCTTCGGCCAGGGCGTAGTAAATGACCGCGCCATTTGGCGCGCTGGGAGCAGAACTCTCCCCACCGGACGGCCTCCCTTTGGTCGGCGTCATGCGATACGCGGTCGCGGCGTCGTAAAGGTGCACCGTGGCCGACTCATTATCCGCAACGTACTGCCTGAGGGGCGAGATATCGTCAACGACCCAGAACGCGCGGCCCTGCGTGGCCAGAACCAGGTCATTTCGTCGAACCATCAGGTCCGTTATCGGCACCACCGGGAGATTTGTCTGGAACGGCTGCCAATCACCGCCATTATTGAATGACACAAATAATCCGCGTTCCATACCAGCGAAAAGTAGTCCAGCCCGTTCCGGATCCTCGCGAACAACCCTGGCAAAGTGCTCACCTGGCAGACCGTCGGTAATCTTGCGCCAGCTGGCTCCGTAGTTCCCGGTTCGATAGACGTACGGTGCGTTATCGCCCGATTTGTATTTCATAGCGACGACATACGCGACCGCGGGATCATGCGGCGACACATCAATCGAGTTGATCAGTGCACGATCAATTCCTCGTGGTGTCACGTCCTCCCAGTTTGTGCCGCCGTCGCGCGTTACGTGAACCAGCCCGTCGTCGGAACCTGCCCAGATAACGGCGGCGTCGTGAGGGCTCTCTTCAACGACAAAAATCGTATTATAGATTTCTATATTTTCGTTGGTATACGGCCCGGAGCCGAAACCCTGCTTGTCGATTTCATTTCGTGTCAGGTCAGGACTGACCTCCGTCCAGCTGAAGCCCCGATCCATCGACTTGAGCAAAACCTGGGCGCCGTGATAAATCACACGAGAATCATGGGCCGAGACGTGAATCGGTGCGTTCCAGTTGAAACGGTACTTCTGCTCGCTGGCCGGTACGCCCAGACCCAGCTCTTCATAAGCCTTTACCGATCGCGAAGTCCTTGAGACCGTGTCGAATTCCTCGATCAGGCCCAGGTAGCAGCCCGCATAGGTATAGCGCGGATTGTCGGGGTCGAAAGCCAGATGCGCACTTTCGCAGCCGCCGTGACTTTCCCAGTCGGTGCGACCTATTGTCCCATCACGAGAGCGACTGTTAATCACCACGGTCGAATTGTCCTGCTGGCCGCCATAGATTCTGTATTCAAACTGATTGTCTGTATTGACACGATAGAATTGCGCTGTTGGCTGATTGTCCTGGCGTGACCAGCTTGCACCGCCGTCGACCGAAACATTCGCGCCGCCGTCATTCGCGTTAATCATCCGGTTTGAGTCGTCCGGACTAATCCACAGGTAGTGATTGTCGCCATGCGGAACTGGCACCGTGGAAAACGACTTGCCGCCGTCAATCGATTTAAGGAACGGCGCGTTCATCACGTAAACCGTATCGGCGTCGTTCGGGTCTGCAAAAATGTGCATGTAATACCAGGATCGCGCGCGCAGCACCTGCTCACTGTTGACCTGCTGCCAGGTATCTCCACCGTCCGCAGATCGGTACAGGCCGCCAGTATCGCCTTCCGCCTCTATGATGGCCCAAACCAGCCCCGGTTTGGCCGACGATGCCGCCACACCAATTTTACCCATGCCATCAGGCAGCCCTTCGGTCAGTCTTTGCCAGGTTTCGCCGCCGTCTGCCGAGCGCCAGATACCGCTGCCCTCACCGCCTGAGCGCAATGACCATGCAGTTCGCACGCTGTCCCACATCGCCGCATAGAGAATGCGCGGGTTTTCCATGTCCACGGCCAGGTCCACAGCGCTTGTCGCCGCGTTCAGCGGCACCAGCACGCGCCGCCAGTTGTCACCGCCATCGGTACTTTTGAAAATGCCGGTGTTCGGTCCCGGCAGATAGGCGTTTCCCTGGGCTGCGACCCAGATCGTATCCGCATCACCAGGGTGAATACGGATTTCGCCAACCTGCTTCACGCCCTCGAGACCTATGTGTTTCCAGCTCCTGCCCGCATCGGTTGATTTATAGATACCATCGCCCTGCGAAGACGCAATGTTTCGGAACGGCGACTCTCCCATGCCCACGACAATGACGTTCGGATCCGACGGGGCCACTGCAATCGCGCCCACCGCGGCTGAGTCGAAATCGTCATCGGAAATCGGCGCCCAGGAAGCGCCGGCATTGATGGTTTTCCAGACGCCGCCCGTTGTGCCCATATAGTAAGTGTGTGGATCCTGTCTGATGCCAACCGCCACCATCGCGCGACCGCCTCTGAACGGTCCTACGTTACGCGCCTCAATGCCGTCAAAAAAAACCCGCTCGGTGTCTGCTGCGATCGTCACGCCGGAAAGCGTCAGCACAAATAATGTGAACAGCGACGCGATTGGTTTCTGCATAGTGATCCCCCCGGGTTCTTCCGGTTATTGTTTTCCGAACGGCAGCAGCATGTCAGATTTCCGGCCGTTTTTCATGCTCACCGCAAGCGCACTACGATGTTCCCCGCGATGACCGAAGGTGGCACTATCCCCACCATCTGAAATCTGTGCTGATATTGGAGTCAGGCCACTTTACTATTGGTCGTTAACCGGACGGCGACCAGCAATCTTGTCGACGCAGAAAAATAACAGAATTGGGGATACCGGTTGGATCGCTACGACGCAATCATCATTGGTGCCGGACATAACGGACTGGTCTGCGCAGCGTACCTGGCGAAAAATGGTCAGCGGGTCCTGGTTCTGGAGGCCGCCGCGACGGCGGGCGGACTGGGTGCAAGCCGCGAGTTTCATCCCGGATTTCGTGCGTCGATTGCTCATTCTGTCAGCCACTTTTCACAGGCGATAGCGGACGACCTGCAGCTGGCATCGTTTGGCTTCGATCCCGCATCAGACCCGATACCGACCATTGGTCTTGGCCTCGATGGCAACCACATTGTCATTGACGGAACTAAATTGCTGGGTGCCGGTTCGGACGACGTCGCGGCTTACGGACGTTACTGCAAGTCTATGCATCGATTTGCCGATGTATTGAAACCCTTCTGGTTAAAGACAATGCCGCGCATCGGCAGCGCGAACTTCGCCGACCTGGCAGCCTTCGGCAATATCGGGCTCAAACTGCGGCGCTTAGGAAGAAAAGACATGCAGGAGTTTCTGCGCGTTGCATCGCTCCCGGCCCGTGACCTGATGGACGAAAATTTTGAGAATGAAATCCTCAAGGCAACGCTAAGCTGGGACGGGCTGCTTGGTGCGAAAATGGCGCCCAGGTCACCGAACAGCGCAGTTTTGGCGCTACTGTACCGGTTAAGTGGTGAGGCACGTGGTGCACATGCCATTGCTGCCGGCGGAGTCAATGCGCTGATCAGTTCGCTGCGAGGTGCGGCAGAGGCAGCTGGCGTGAGGTTAAGATATAACGCCGATGTCGCACGCATCCTCATCAGCGAAAGCGGCGACGGATTAAGCGCAACTGGCGTCGAACTGCGTAACGGCGAACGCGTTGAAGCGGATCGGGTAATTTCCAGTGCAGACCCGAAAACAACCTTCGTGAACCTGGTCGGTGTCCAGTATCTTGATATCGGCTTCACCAATCGTATTCGTCGCCTCCGGTGCGATGGTTACGTCGCCAAATTACATCTTGCGCTTAGCGAACTGCCGCTGTTCGACGGGCTGCAGCAACCTGATGGGCGACTGATTATTGCGCCCGACATGGATGCTATAGAGTTTGCATTTGACGATGCGAAGTACGGTGAAAGTCCCAAGAATCCGGTAATGGAGATTGTCCTGCCGAGCCTGCACGACCCGTCCGTAGCGCCAGATGGTCAACATGTACTTTCGGCACACGTGATGTATGTGCCTCTTAAGCTGCAAGGAGGATGGACCGACGCGGCACGCGACCAGATGTGTGAACGTACTATCGACATAATCGCCCGCTATGCGCCGCGCATCCGTGAGCAAATAACCGGACAGGAGTTCCTGACGCCCGCCGATATCGAACGGCAGTATCGCGTTACGGGAGGACACTGGCACCACACAGAATTTGCAGTCGACCAGATGTTGATGATGCGACCCACTTATGGGGCAGCACAGTATCAGACGCCCGTACCCGGACTGTTTTTGTGTGGCGCCGGCAGTCACCCGGGCGGCGACCTGGTGGGTGGGGCCGGACACAACGCCGCGCAGGTGATCCTGGGATGAGCCACTACGACGCAATCATAATCGGCGCCGGCCACAACGGCCTGACGAATGCCGCCTATCTTGCAAAAGCCGGGCTCAATGTCGTGGTGGTCGAAAAGAACGAGTATATCGGTGGCGCGGCCGTGTCACGGGAACTGCACGAAGGCTGGACCTATTCCAGTTGCTCTTATGTCTGTAGCATGATGCGGCAGGCATTGCATCGTGACCTCGACCTTGGCCGCCACGGACTGTTGTTGGTGCCCTATCTTGGCACCATTAATTTCGGTGACGGTGATGAGCGGCTGTTTTCGTATCACAATGAAGAGGCAGCGCATCTTGAATTGAAGCGACACTCGAAGCGCGATGCAGACGCGATGCATCGCTTCCAAACGGATCTGACGCGATACTCGCAGCTGATCCGCAAGACGCTGCTGAGAACGCCTCCGGACCCTGCTTCGTTCAAGCCGCGGGATATTAAAGAGCTGCTGTACCTGGCCAAACAGTTCTGGAAGCTTGGCGAAAACGAGATATACGAATACGTCCGCTTTTTCACCATGAGCGCCGCAGAATATCTCGATGACTATTTCGAGAACGACATGATCAAGGCTGCGATGGCGAGCCCCGGTATCATCGGCACGGCTCTGGGCGTCTATTCACCGGGCTCCGCCTATATCCTGCTGCACCATGTCATGGGCGATGTCGATGGAAGTATCGGTGCCTGGGGTCTCGCACGCGGTGGCATGGGTGCCATATCAAACGCTATCGCAAGCGCTTTGCAGGAACACGGTGGCGAAATTCGCACTAATGCCGGGGTACAGCAGATACTGGTGGAGGGAGGGAATGCGGTCGGTGTCGTGCTTGCGAACGGCGACGAAATCAGGGCACGCATCGTCGTCTCCAACCTGGACGCAAAGCGCACCTTCACGCAGGTCATGGACAAAAACAATCTGCCGGACGGCATTTACGAAAAGGCGAAGAATTTCAAAATTCGCGGCTCGTCAGGCAAGGTCAACATTGCGCTGTCCGGACTGCCGAAATTCACCGGAGTCCCCGAAAACCGCTACATTAATCGGGGCGGACAGGCCTTTACAGGTTCTCTTGCAACGATGGAAAGAGCCTACGATTGCTGGAAGCGAGGTCGCTGGTCTGACGATCCGTTCATCGAATCCGTAATCCCGTCTGCCTGGGACCCGACGGTCGCACCTCCCGGCAAGCACTGGATGTCCAATTTTATCCAGTACTGCCCGCCCAGGCTGGCCAGCGGTCCGTGGACCCCGGAGAAACGAGATCAGTTCGGGCAGACGGTGGTCGACAAACTTGAAAAGTACAGCCCGGGTTTCAAAGACCTGATCGTCCACATGGAAGTTCGCACGCCGCATGAGATCGAACAGGAAATCGGCCTGACCGAGGGCAATATTTTCCAGGGCGAGCTGACCATCGATCAACTGTTGTTCAATCGCCCGTTTCCTGGCTATGCGCAATATCGTATGCCGGTAAAAAATCTCTATATGTGTGGCTCGTCGACTCACCCGGGAGGCGGTGTTTCATCTGCGTGCGGCGCCAATGCGGCCCGCGAAATTCTCATGGACCTGAAGCGACCGAACACCGTTCCTGAAGACGACTTTTATGATGAATAAGCTATGAACAGTGCTGACCCATACGCCGGCGAGCGTCTGAAACTTTCTCCGTTCCATCCGCGACAGCGTGAGCTGAACATTCGCGATGCATGGTCAGCGTGGAACGGTTACAAGTTCGCTGACTACTATTACGATGCAGAGTACGAGTATTTTTGCGTACGTAATACCTGTGGCACTTATGACATCTGCCCGATGCAGAAATATGAAATTCGCGGCAACGATGCGGAAGCGATGCTCAATCGGATGGTCACCAGGGATGTCAAGAAAATAAAGGTTAACAGGGTGGCCTACTGCGTCTGGTGCACCGACGAAGGACGCATGATCGATGACGGCACCATTTTCAGACTGGCAAACGACAGGTTCATGCTTACCTGCGGCAGCCCCTGCAACGCGTGGCTGGAAAAAAGCGCTTTCGGCTTCGATGAGGTTCAGGTTGCTGACATTACCGACAGGCTCGCGGCACTTTCGCTACAGGGCCCCACGTCGTTTGCCGTGCTTCAGGCAATGGGTCTGGCCGGAACTGAGTCTGCGAAACCCTTCGATATTCTGACGCTTCCGTTCCACGACGACACACTCATGGTGTCACGCACGGGCTTCACCGGCGATCTGGGATACGAGCTGTGGATCAAACCTGATCTTGCACTCCGGCTCTGGGACGAACTCTATGCTGCGGGCGGTGATTATGGTATCCAGCCTTACGGTGAAGCTGCAACGAATATGGCCAGGCTTGAGGCTGCGTTCATCATGCCCGCGATGGAGTTTAATGAGGCACTCCGCACCGTGAACTTCGAGCACGACCAGACTCCGTTCGAGCTGAACCTGGGCTGGCTTGTTGATTTCAAAAAGCCGCACTTCAGTGGCCGACGCGCCCTGCTGGAAGAGAAACGTCGCGGCCCGAAATACACGTTGACGAAACTCGACATTGAAGGCAACAAGCCCGCTGATGGTTCGTACATCTATTCGAACCGGCGCTGCACCCAGGAGGTCGGTTACGTCACGTCAGCCATGTGGTCGCCCGCGGTAAAAGCGAACATCGCTCTGGCAATGATTGAAACAAAATATCTGCAGGGCGAACTGTGGGTGGAGATCTATTACGAAAAAGAGTTGCGCCAGTACAGCCGGGTCGTGAAGTGCACGCAAAAACAGAAACCGTTCTGGACGCCTGCCCGGGCGCGCGCGACTCCGCCACCGAATTACTAGCTGCGAATTAGTCGGCCGAGCGCCGTAACCATGCAGGCGCCTCGTAAATCACCACTACTACCTCGTCCCCGGGCTTGATCGCGCCAGGCACGTCAACGACGCCGACGACACCGCGACTCAGCTTGGCCGCCTTGGAAAATTCTGTGGCAGACAATGTTTGCCCCGAACGCTTTGTATACAGATCTGCAATTTTTCTGCCCATGTCCTGACATGGAGGATTATATTCCTCGACCACCAGCTCCGCCCCTGACGGGAACTTCAAGATCGTTCCTTTCGGTAAACGGGAAAGTTGACGCACGCCGGACAGGCAGAGATTGGCACCGAGACAGGTCGCTGTTAGTTCGTCGCGCAGGTCCAACGCCCTGCTGATTTCTGCAAGCTCCTCAACTGACACCGCGGACCACTGGCGTTCGTTGCGTCGCACAGTCCCCTTTGGCTGCTTGTCCCCCTGCCATGTTTCGCGCTGACCGGAGCGGTGTCGGTCGCCGACAATGCCGTCGAGCTCCACCTGGATTGAGGGGTGTGCTTCTTTGCTCAGATCGTCGTTCGTTCCGGCATGCACGGATTCTACGCGCGCTGTGAGCGTGTTCATCCTAGGGCGAAATGTCTGTGCCCACGTTGCCGTCGCGATCAGGATGCACAATGAAGACCTGCGTCATTTTGACATCGAGTGCCGTTGAAATGGCCGTGTTGGCACCGGTTTCGGGGTCGGGATACGCATCGGCAAGCCGCCGTAATGCCTTGTAAAGGGAAATGCCCGAAATTTGCCCGTTGCTGAGATGGTGCGTTGAATCATTCCTGATCAACTGCTTGTACCAGGTGTCAACGTCAGCATAACCAGCCACCAGGCCGTTGGCGTCGGTCGGCGACAGCGTCAGCTGCAATCGCATGTCACGTATGAGCTGTACCGTCGGCACTGACAGGTTCATCCAGGGAATAATGGCCTCAGCAATCGGCTCGGTTGTTAACACAGAATCGGTTATTTTCCCCCGCGTTCGCCTGATCAGTCTTGCCCCCCAACGCGTATCGACTCGTTGCGAACCTCCCGACATGACTTTTAGTCCGGTGGCATCAGTCAACAGCCGATCCAGACCACGATATACAGTCACCGTCACGTCATCGTCGTTTGCCAGGTCATCGACTCCGGTAAGTTCGATCATCGTTCGGTTGTAGCGCCGGTCGGCGATCGCCTTGTCCTGAAAAATGACTTCGACGCCGTCGGGTCCTCTGAATCCAATGATGCAACCGACCGCACGGTAAACCTCGTTATCGATGCCCTCCCCGCCATCCGGATGCGTGAAATCATTGGGGCCGATCTCGTTGTCCAGGTTCAGCCCGTAAGAGTAAGGTCCCTGCACGTAATGGAATGGTAGTGGATCGGGATCAACCGTAGGGTGCCAGGTTTCAATTTCCTGCTTCAGTTGAGTACCAACAACAGTTCGGCTTTCAGGATCCGGAAACAAGATTTCGAACTGTTCGCGAGGACCATCGTTGAAGCCGTCCGGGCACTCCTGTTGCGCATCCGGTGTCTGGTAAACCGACCAGAACAGGTTCGTCATGACGTATCCGATTCTGCCGTCTGGTGGTGCAAACGAGTCGCCATCCTCTGCAAGGGCAGCACAGGAAACGGTGATGCCAAATCCGATCAATAACGCTGATAGTCGATTCTTCATAACGTGCCACGCATGTAGTCGTCTCTTAGCCAGAATGCTTTTAAACCATTGCGCTGGGCGCGCCACTCGCCGGTGCCCGCACCATTGACATCGCCCGGTTGGTCATCGCCGCCATAGGTATATACCGGTCGATCCCGGTACGCCCATACACTCAAGGCATCTGCCTGTTCAGCGGCAGCGAGATGGCCGGTTTTCGGGTCGATGCTGATTACACTCCAGGTTCGGCTGGTTCCAACCGCACCGTCAGCCGCCTGCACGTATGGCCAGTTCTCCTGGCACCTCTCGGCATCACCTGCGCCACACATTGCCAGCCTGTATACCTGCGTATCGTTCGGGTGGTCGCAACTTAATTGATCGATCGAATCGTCGCCACATACGTACGTGTAAATGGTCATGCCTCGTGCATCGGCAAGCACCTGGCCGGCGAGCGTATCCTGCACCGTAAAGACATCCGGCGGCGGCGGAGCCAACTGCGTGTACACGTTGCTCCAACCCTCGACGTCGCTGCCCTCGAGACTCCACGAACCCTGATCGAGAACATAGGTATAAAGGGGTTTCCCTCGAAATACCCATTGGCGAATGCCGGGTGAGCGTTCGATGATTGACCATTCGCCCTGTGCAATAGACATTGCGCCGGCCGTGACCGGCGTCCACAAACGTGCACAATCAGCAACGCACGTGGTCGAATTCGCCGTATCGGCGTCGTAGGCGTAAACGGAAAAGTTTTTATCTGTTGTCAGCAGGCGACCCACTGTGGTGGTCTTGACCGCAAAGCCGGGCGGAACCTTGCTCGGCGGCGTCAGCGGCACCCGCATCGCGGGCGAATCACCACCATATCTCCGCGTCGTGCCACCCAGCGCGTCGCCGGGCTCGCTGTCGAGCACCGATATATAGAGCGGCTGCTCATCGTAGGTCCACTGCCGCTTGCCGTCCTTGCGCCTGACAATAGTCCATTTGCCAATCGCCTTCGCAGCGTCATCGGCAAGCACTGGCGGCCACAGGTCAGTGCAGCTCGGCCGGGTGTCGAGATCGGGCAAAGTGATACCCGGCGGATAGGGACTCATCAGTCCGGCTGTCGTTGTGCGAACCTCGTCATAGCAGGCCGGATTTCCCTGGGTCTCGCCGCTATAGCCATTGCGCAATTTGTGTGACGGCCACGTGTACAGGGTGCGGCCGTCGGAATTCGCGAATACGGGGCCTTCCAGTTCCGTGTGTTCGATGCGGAATCCTGGTGGCATCGGGACGGAGACGTATTGTTCCACCGCTGATGATGACGACGAGGTCTCGTCCTGGCGCGCCGCTGCAGGCGCAAACAAAAACGTTGTTGCGACAGTGAACCAGAATAAGCCTGTCGGCTTCACGCCAGGATCTCACCGATTTCGCTGGACGTGTTATTACTCTTGTCACCCCAGGAAGGGACGTCGACGCCCATCAGGCGCAATGCGGTATAGCCAAGCCGACAACCCGGGCTGCCGCCGCCATCGATATGCAAACCTGTTTTGATTTTGCCACCGGCACGGCCGGCGCTAAACATGGGAATGCCTTCAATGCCGTGAATCTTGGCGAACGACTGATCTGTCGTTGCGTAAATCAGGGAATTGTCGAGCAGCGAACCGTCGCCTTCCTTGAAATTGGCCAGCGCCTCAACGTAGTGAGCCCACTCTTCCATCGCACGTCGTGTATACCACGAAACGTTCGGCTGACACTGGAGCGATTCATCCACGGCTTCCTCGTGCGTCGCGGTATGGTGGGGCTTATCGTAGCCAGGCTTCGTGGTGGCTGAAAACGCCGACGCATAAAACATATTGAATACACGTGTCTGGTCGCACGCGATTGCCATCAGCATCAGGTCGGTCATGATTCGATGCCGCTTGGCAACGAGGTCAGCGTCAAGTCCTGATGGCAAGTCCTGCGGCCGATCCGTAACGATACAGGCCTCGCGCGGGTCAGGTTTCTTGAGCTGCAGATCGAAGCGACGCTCCAGGTCACGAAGCCCGGTGAAATACTGATCGAGACGCGCACGGTCATTCGCGCCAATCTCTTTGTTGAGAGCCTTGGTCTCATCCAGTACTGTCGACAGCGAGCTCTTGCGAACCATGACCTTGGGATCGGGCGTAAACTCCTCCGCGTTGGGATCCTGAAAGTCCGTACCAAACAGGCGCTGATAGAATCGAAGCGGCGACCATTCCGGTACATTTACGGAATTGCCGTTCTCATAACTGAAGCTGTCGCGAACATCGCCAGTGGCCGTAGCACTCAGGCTGCGGAAGCGCGTCGCGTTGCCGATCTTGCGCGCGATCGTAACGTCGATGGTTTCACCCGGCCGGTTCTCGGCCGTAAAAGGTGCGATGCCAGAGCGCAGAATTACCCAACCGGAGTGATGGCACAGATTGGGGGCTGCATCTTTAAAGACGTGAAAATTCGTGAACAGGTTCAGGTGCTCCTGCACCGGTGCAAGCGCGGCGATTTCCGGTGGCAGGTCGAAATTTGGCCCGGTCTTCTTCGGCACAAATATCGCCTCGCTCATGCCCAGCCCCCACGACCAGGTTCCGAAGCGTTGTGGAATCGGCGTACCGGACGCCAATGCGGTGCCATTTTCATTCAGGAAACAGTCGAGGAGCGGCAGCGCTATGGTCACGGCGCTGCCATTTAACATGCCTCTTAGAACGCGGCGCCTGCTCAGTTTGCTCATTGGAAGATGACCTCTCTCGGTATCTTTACTAGTTTAATGCCAGTTTTGACGGATTTGCACGGTTTCCGTTCACAACCTGCTCAGCCGCTTCCGGGGCCGGCCTGACCCGTGAAAACGCCTTGCTTATGGCGATTTCACGCAGCAGTTCGGGAACCCGGTAGTTGTGCTCACCAAACCGTTCCTCGAAATATGACAGTATATTCCGGTCATAACGCAATGATACGGGCCCGCCGGTGCCGTAGGCATAGAGTCGATTTACCAGGCAATACGGCAGTTTCGGATGGTCGCGCATGGCCTGCGCCAGGCCACCGACCGTGTCGTATTCGGCGCCGTCCAGCTCGCCGCTGATATCGAGCTCAGCGCCGTTCTCCGTTTCCCGAAAGCGACCAGCGCCATCGAAATTCTCAAGCGCAAGCCCCATTGGATCAGTAATTAGATGACACCCGGCGCAGGACGGGTTCGAATTGTGCACCTTCAAGCGCTCGCGTGCCGTGGGCACATCGCCGGCATCTTCCAGCGCAGAAAAGTCGACGTCCGGAGGTGGCGGTGGCACTTTCTGGCACAAAAATAATTCCCTGAGCGCCTTGCCGCGCAATGTCGGTGAGCTGCGCACAGCATGTGAATGTGCCGCGAGGAAACTGACCTGAGTCAACAGGCCGGATCGATTACTTTCCTCAGGAAATTCGTAAGCAACCCACCCGTTCGTCGTTGGCGTTTCATACAGCGCAGCGAGACTCATTGACATGAAGGTTTTGCGCGTCGTAAACAAGTCGCGATAGTCCAGATCCTTATCGAGAATATGATCGATTACCGTTCGCAGCGTCTGTTCACGCGCGTCTGCAAGCGTCGCACCGGTCACCATCGGGTAGACAACAGGATCTTTTGCAAGGCTCGCAAATTCGTCGAACGCCATCATGTCGTCGAAGAAGGCACGCAGACCGTCTTCAAGGCGTGCACTTGAAAGCAGCCTGGTCACGGCCTTTTCCAGGCCATCCTGGGTGTGCAGCTCGCCACGCTCAGCGGCAAGCAGCAACGCATCATCTGGTGCAGAATTCCACAGGAAAAAACTCAGCCTGGAAGCCAGCGAATAGGCATTCAGCCGTTCCTGTCCAGGCCTCGCAGGATCCGGCTCCGCGATATCGACTATAAAGATAACTTCCGGGCTGATGAGTATGGACTCCAGTGCCAGTGCCAGGCCCGCATAAAAATCCTCGGTCTGGTCGGCCGCTGAGTCCGCCACGCGTGTCAGTTCGGCGACCCGGGTTTCATCCAGCGGACGGCGATACAGGAGCCGCCCCGTTTTTCTCAGGAACTGGGCCGCACAGGTGGCGTCAGCTTTCTTGTTCGATTCTGGTTCACAGGGAATGAGGAAATCCCGGTGGTAGTCGTCGACCACTTTTGCGGCCACGAAAGCGGCCGCTTGCTGAATCTGCTGAATCTGATCGGACGTAACACCCGCATATGTCGCACCGGACGCCAGTAGTCCATCGGTCCTTGCCAGTGGCGGCAGTGGTGGCGCGACGCTGTCCGCGATATCCGCTCCGAATATATCGGCAAGCGTGTTGGAATATTGCTCGCCGGTCATGAGCCGTACCCGCAGTGGGGACGCGCTATCTTCCGGTTCCGGCGTGCCGCTGGTGCAGGCAGCAAGCAGGCCGACAATAAACATAATGGATGCCTGCCGACATCGCACAAAGCACGCTCCTCGCAAACTGTCAGTACCTGGAATTCTCAAAAATCTCGCCCTGGCTCGCACTCTGAAGAAAAAAATTATAGCACTGCGCAGTCCCTGTGACCGTTGAGATCGAGGGCCCGTCACACAATGCGTACTAACGCTGTGCGGCAACCTGTTTTTCCGTTACACGTCCGCCGGTATTACCCCAATTGCTGCGGATATAGGTCGCAACTGCTGCCACTTCGGCATCGGTCAGGAGGTACTGAAATTCCTCCATCGGCTTTCTGCGCCTGGTCGGAAACGGTGGCTGCGGCAGTTCGGGACCATACAAAATGACATTGATCATCGAGGCCGGATTGCTCTCCTGCACGACCAGGCTGGCACGAGCCAGTCGGGGTGCCGATTCGACATCCCCCAGCCCCGTTGGCAAATGGCAGGTACCACAGTGCAGGTTGTATACCGTCCGTCCCATGCCCAGCACGCTGTTATCTGCAGTCTGTCCCGGACGAACTTCCTGCGGAGGCAGGCTTTTTAGATACGTTGCCATTGCTTCCACATCGTCACCACGCAGATGCCGTGTACTGTTCAGAATCACCTCGTTCATTGGGCCGAACGTCTCAACGTATTCGTTCTGACCGGTCTTGAGGTACGCCGACACGTTTTCATGAGACCAAAGGTGCAGCCCGGTCGATGCCGATGTGAGGTTGGGTGCGGACCATGGACGTAGCTCGCCAGTCCTGACCCGGTCTGCATAAACGCCGCCAGCCATGTGTCGATCGGCATCTTCCGCGCCCAACAAGTTTCGCGGAGAGTGGCACGCGGAACAATGGGCCAGCGCCTCGACCAGGTAGGCGCCACGATTCCATTCGGGCGACTCTGAGTCGTCGGGCTGATAAACGCCTGCGTCAAAGAACATGGCCTTCCAGATCGACATCAGACCGCGTTGACTGAAGGGGAACGCTAGGTCGTTGTCGGGGACAGTCATGCGAATTGCCGGAATGCTTTTGAAATACGCAAACAGCGCGGCAATGTCTTCGTCGGTTACCTTCGTAAAAGCCGTGTACGGGAACACCGGGTATAAATGCTCGCCATTCGGGCGCACGCCGCGGCGCATCGAATCAAGAAACTGGCGACCTGTCCAGGTGCCAATCCCGGTTTCCGCATCGGGCGTAATATTGGTTGAATAGACCGTGCCAAAAGGCGTATCGAACGCAAGTCCGCCCGCCATGAATTCACCGCTCCCGGTCGTGTGACAGCTCGCACAATTTCCGGCAAGTGCGAGGTATTTCCCTCTTTCGACCTGCGCCTCCCGGTCAGCGCTCGAACCAGGGTTGAAAATTTCTTCGTCCACATCGGGACCCGCGTCGTCTGCGCGCAAAAAGGCCGCGACGGCAACGATGAAAAAGATTACTGCGGCAACTAAAAGGAGCGAACGGGAGCGTGCGAAGCCTTGCTGTGTACTGACCATATTTTCGGATGGTCTCACGAACGGGACTGCCAACAAAGCAATCCGGAAACGAAAAGTGGTTAGTAGAGTTCGCGAGTATAAATGCGCCGGTCCGCACCGCGAAAAATTCCGAAAACGGCTGTCCCGGTCGGATCCTCCAGTCCCGGCAAGCCGGTGTCCCAATCGTATTCCAGCCAGTGGGGCACATCGGCAGTCGCCGCCGCACTGCCTTCGTTGGTTGCACCGGGAGCGCGCAGGTAAAGATTGAAATCACCCCCCAGTGGTGGCTCCCGGTATTGCAACGCGGGTGGCCCGGCTACAGCACATCCTTCGTCGCTGGCGCCCGGCGCGCCGGTATCCAGCACGCAGGTTTCACCGGCCGCAAGGTTCTCCGTAAAATTACCCAGTGCAAGCGTTACCGTGCTGGTGCATGCGTCAGCAACATTGGGTACAAAACCGGTTGCTGCATCGACGAAATATTCTGTCCTGAACTGCAGCGAAAGATCGACCAACTCGGAACCGTAAGCATTGAACAGCCGCGCACGGCCAAAGCGCATCGTTGACCCCGCGTCAAAGAGTATGCCGCTGCCGCTGCCGAAAACGACGGGGTTGCCCGCCGCCGTGATGCCGTCCGCATCCATGACCTCCAAACTGAGGCGGATGTCAGCATCAAACGGGGATTCCTCCGCAGTCCGGATGTACGACAGCCCGCTGCCGCCGGAGAAAGTCAACGTCCCGAGGCCGGCGCCTAAGTCTGCAACTCCGGGGTCACTGTTGCCGGGCGGCAAGCCCGACATGTCGAGAGTCGCTGGTGCGGCCGTATACAGCGGATTCGGCAGACTTGCGTTGCTTATCTTGAAGAAACTGCCCGTGTAATTTTCGGTTGTCTGCCCGGCCAGTGCTTTCGCTGTCACCGTAATTTCGGGCACGTTCGAATAGTTGAAACGTTCTCCTATGTAGGAGAACGAGCCGGCGGCGCAGGTTGTGCCGAACGACGGCGAATTGATTGCAGCAGCAAAATGATGTGCCGTGAATCGCCCCACGTTTGCCGTGGTCTGGCCCTGCACATCACCGGCACCAAGATAACTGCCATCACCGACTGACGGCGTCAGCGTGATGATCCCGACTTCGGGCCAGTTGAAATTGTCGCCGGTGGCCTGCCCACCCGAGAAAGCCCCAAAGCTGGTTGGCGCACCCAACGCCGGGTTGTTGCCGGCAACCGGTGCGACCAGGTTGGGCGTCAGCGTGACGGTTTCGGCAACATTCTCCTGACCGTAATTGGGCGTTACGTCGCCCTCAGCATCCAGCGCTGTGACAGTGACCGAGAATGCTTCCCCAGCGGCTACAAACGCACTGCCATTTGCATCGGCGGCGACAGGATTCGGATTGCCGGACCCGTCTTCTATATTGGACAACTCAAACTGGTACGGCTTGGCGACGAAACCCGCGGTCGCACCGCGGATACCCGTGGGCAAGTCCGGATCTGCACTGCTGTCGTCTTTGACGCTGATTCGAATTTGCCCCGCATCCTTGTATTTCCCGGTTACGACTGCCTGGCCGTTGGTGAACACGACCGACATAGCACCTGCCGTTCCCTCGGCGCTGGCTACGGGACTGGAATCGATATTCACCAAGCGACTGCCGGTGCCCGGATTGATATAGCCAGACCAGAATTTTAGATTCTTGTTGCCTGTATACGATTCGATTACGCCACAGGTCGGATGGTTTGGCGTCTGTCCGAACGCTGCGATGTGAATGGGAAAGTCGGAACCCGCAATCTGCGCGGCTGAAAACGGTACGATTAAAGCGGCCGGTGGATTGCCCAGTGCCGCCGCAGTCAGGGTAAAACCATTCGGTGCAAAACTGATGTTTCCCTCCGAGTCGTCATCGCGAGTTGCCGGGTCGCTGGTCTGGTAAGCGTCGATATCGAAAGTGGCGTTGCCGTTGGTATAACTCAAGGCGAATTCGGCCGCACTCTCACCCAGCGGCCAACTGTAGGTGGCCAGCCCGTCATCAGCACCTGCATCCGAGAACGCGCCACTCCCGGAAACCAGGCTCCAGGAGCCACGCCCATTCTGCGTGTCCAGCGTTATCTGTGCGTTGTAGTCTGTCCGCGGCGTACCGGCTATGCTGTCGACGACGTCGATTCGAATGACTTCGGGCACGCAATTGATGCCGAAGTTGTCGTGGTTGATAGAGAATTCCACTCCACCGCAATTCGTGCAGGGACGTGTTCTGTCACGATGCGCGACGACCTGCTGCGGCGTAATTGCACCATCCCAGATTGTGATTTCGTCGATATCGCCTGACCAGTGGCGATTATTCTGCTGCGAATTTTCGCCGATAAATAGATCGAAATCATTCGCGTTGATGGGCGCGGAGTACGCTGCCGAATTGACAAGATTGCCATTGACATAAATTCGCATCGTGGCGCGATCATAGGTAGCGGCCACGTGATACCAGGTGCCCGGTATGGGAACGACATTGCTGTTCAGATCAGCGCCGCTGCAACCGCCATTTAGTCCGAGGGTAAATCCGTGCCGCGAGTTACCAGGAAGCGAATCGGCAATGCTGCAACCGCCATTCAGGTGCAATCGGTAAGCGCTGTCACCTTTGGCGAGGATTGCCTCCCAGTCTTTTAATGCCGCACCGTCGTGACGCACCCAGACTGCGACGCTAAATCCCTCAGTTAAATCCAGGGCTGCCGCATCGGGCACAGCGATATGGCCGGTGTTACCGTCGAAATCCCCGGCGCTGCAAAGCTGTCCCATGTTTTCGACGCCCATACCGCCGACCGTTATACCGTCGAGGCCGTTTGGTCCGGCGTCTATCACCGCGCTGCCATCAAAACCCAAGGTGCAATCGTCTAGCTGCCAGTCGGCTAGCAGACTTGCTGGCGATACGTTGCAGGTAGTTACCTCACCTTTCTTGCCTGCATAGTAGGCATTACCTGCGGGTGAAACCCAGACATCCTTGATTTCTTCATCAGCTGGTGTGGATTCCTGCCAGGAAACTCCATCGTAGCGCGCGACGAGGCCCTTCTTGCCGCCGGCGTAAATCTGGCCATCCACTGATGAACCATAAATGCCACGCAGATCCTCGCTGACGGTCGCTACCAGTGCACAACTTGAACCATCATGTAGATAAATCTGTTTCTTGCGCACGAGATAAAGATTACCTGCAGCATCACCCCAGAGATCTTCGAAGCCATTGCCGGTGTTGCACAGCGTATCTTTCGGATCCCAGGTTCCGGATCCACGGTCATAGCGGTACAGCTCACCACGTTCGCTTAGTGCATAGAAAGAGCTTGAGTCACCCCAGGCATCCTCAAGATCCCTGTTATCCGTTCCTGCAGCAGAACTCTGATCGGTCCAGGCGCTGCCGTCGTAGGAGTAGATCGTACCTTTCTTGCCAACGACGTAAACCTCGCTTGCCGACGCGGCCCAGACACCGAACAGGTCCTCGTTCGTGAAGTTTCCGATCGATGTCCACGTGCCCCCGCCAAGCTGCAGCACTTCACCGTCTTTGCCAACGGCAAAAGCGGTGTTATCACCAAGAACTTCAACGTCATTCAGGTCTTCGTTGCCGGGGCTGGTCATTGCGCTCCAGCTGCTGCCGTCGAAACGAAAAATCGTTCCTTTTTTGCCGACGCCAATCACGTTGCTGTCCGAGCTGCCGGAAATACCGCGAAATTCTTCACTGCCAATAGTCTGCGATGTGCAGACTTGCGCCTGTGCAGCTGATGTCAGCGCAAGAAGCAGGCAGGCAAGCAGATTCTGTATGTTAGGTCGCATCGGTTACCGTACTCCGGATGCGTCGAGACACGTAGTCTGGCGTACCATAGCTACCCGACCTGGCGAACGCTTCGATTACATAAACGTTTACCGAGTTCGGTCCTTCTGCATGTGTCGTGGTGCTGCAACTTGTCTCGACCGAGAAACCGGCGAGGCCACCTTCGGTGAGCGCAATTGTCGAGCTTGCACAACTATTGTTTACGAGAGCCTGATAAACGGACCAGTCAATTCCAGTCCGTGCAGCCGCGTAGGCGCGCGCACTCTGCATCGCCAGCACAGCGGTTTGTTGCTGGACTGCCATCATGCGGACAGCGACAACGCCCAGCCCTGCGAGAACTACCAGCACGAACAATGCAGGTACCAGCGAGAATCCAGACAGTCTTTGCCGGGCGATTTGCATCCTCATGGGACGTTGTCCACATGAACCTGGTGCAGGAGCGATACCGTTTCGCCCGTGTCAGACACTGCGAGCGAAATCGTAACCAGACCGGCACGCTGCGAGGTACCGGGCGCATAGTTCATCGAGCACGCATTGATGCGATTGCTGATTAATGTTGCGTCCGCGCCGGCCGCCAGCAGCTCGATGTGGCTGTTGCGATCAGCCTGGTCCGGAGCAATCGCGTAGTCGGTATAACGCATCAGCGTGCCGGCGCCTGCATCACACAGGTAGGTGATCGGACTATCGATCAGAAACATTCTTTGACCCGGAGACGCATAGGCAAATTTAAAAGCCGGCGACAAGCGAATGTTGTCCTCTCCGGGCGTCGTATCGGCAGTAATATCAATCTGCGTACCGGGTGGAGTAATTACATTGCCAAGCTCGTAGGCGTTCGCTCCCGGGACACCAACGTTGTAAATCGACAGGTAGTGCGAATTCGATGAAAACGGTTTCGCAATATGGCGAAAGTTACCGATACTGTTGAATGCGTCGTCTGGCGCGGAGAATCGCAGCCGCTTCGATGGATTGCCCGGCGGTGGCCGGTCACGATAGCGGCCACCATCTACCGTGTTCAGTAGTTCGAGGGCAACCAGGCTTCCGGACGCACTGAGGCGCACGCTGTTCGGCAACGCACGGTGCACGTCACGCGTAATCCGGCGCAAAGAATTTTCGGCCAAATCGACCAATGCCGCACGTCGACCCTGATCATTGTAGGCCCTTACCGGCCCGGAGATAAACATCGACATGAAGGACACGAGGATTGTTGTTAGCGTGATCGTAATGACCAGCTCAACGAGCGTGAAACCTCTTTGTAAATCATTGCGCATCGTTTCAGAATCGCGTGCGATAACCGCTTAACGCGAAATTTATCGAGTTTGCATGGGATACAACGACATCGATACGCAGCGCATCCGCTGCCGGAACGGCAGGTAATGCAGACGACGGCGCGACCGTTACTGTTACATTGTAGTCACTGAGACCAGGCAGCGGTGTACCAAACTGATCGTGTGCGCCGGCATCCGCCAAGCCATCATAGTCATCCAGGTCATCAAAATCAGCGCGCGCTGCTTCACCATCGACACCGTCTGGATCATTCGCAGGCTTAAGCAGAATCTCCTCGATGTAAGACTCTGCGATGGCCGCCGCCTGGTGACGAATCATCGGGTCCGCACTGCGTGCGGTATTCATCGACAAAACGCCGAGCACAGCGCTGGCCGCGATGGATACCACCACGATCGATACGAGCAATTCGACCAGGGTCACTCCTGACGCAGGTCTTGCTGCGCTGTTCATTGCGTCACCACCGTGCCGCTTTCGGCCTGAATCGACAGTGTGCGGCCCCCAAGACTGAGAACCTGGTTGGCAGTAAGGCTTGTTCGGCCAAGCGGCCCGTAGATGAAGGTGACGGCCGGCGTAACCGTAACGGCGCCGGGTGCCACACCATTCATTGCATCACCTGAGGGCAGTAAGACGGGTGTCGGGAAGGTCGAATCAGCGTCGTCGCAGTGACCCGCGAGCGGCGATTGCTGGGTCAGCGACCAGGAGGTGGCGGTAACAGCGACCTGCACGGAACAGCCGCTCGCTACGGCGACTTTTTGTGCATAGCGCATCGCGGCGACAAGCTCATCGTAGTAGGCACGCCCGTCGAACGCCGCGTTGTCAAAAAAGCGGGGCCCTGCTATAGCACCCAGGACCGCGACGATGACGATGACGAGGATAAGTTCAATGACGGTGAAGCCACCGACGACCGGACGAACATGGGAGACTCGAGGTCGCCTATGTCGGGAAGTCGCCCTGGTTGTGTGCGTTCGAAAACAGCACGACATTTAGCACCCCGACACGTCTACCACGATGGCGGGCGCGAAACCGGCAACGGCTTCTGTATAACTAACGCTGCAGTTGGCCGGAGTGGGAGACCCGGGCCGCGTGAATGTGCCGGTACCACCAGCAGCGGAGAATGAATATCCGGTGAAATCGGCAAGCGTATCGTCGATGTCATCGTCGTTCGGATAACCGTTGGTCATATTAATGACGCTGCCTTCGACGTTCACTGTCGGCGGATTGTTTTGCGTTAGCGAAAGACTGTGGGCGAGCGCCGCGGAGCTGCGCACACTGCCGGCCAGTCCCTGGATCGCCGCGATTCTTGCTTCTGTCTCCAGCGACGCAAATCGCGGAATTGCGAATGCCGCAAGGATACCCAGAATCGTGATTACAACGACCAGTTCTATCAGTGTAAAACCTGGTTGCCTGCTGTGATTCGTCTTGTTCATTTCAGTCATCCTGGCGTCACTTTTGCAGTTAAGGAAGAGGCGCCCGCGAAGGGCGCTTCCTGCAATGGAATTAGAGAAATCCCTGCTCGATTAACAATCGCTCACGTCAACGGTGACCGTTGGCGGCAGGTTGGCACCGGTCGGCTCAGCGTAGGTAACGCTGCAGTTGGCGGGCGTCGTTGCACCATCTTTGGTGAATACGCCCGTTGCCGGCGTGAATGTAAAGCCAGTGAAATCCACGAGCGTATCGTCAATGCTGGCATCCGCCGGATAGCGTTGGACCATACCGATGGACTGGCCTTCCATGGAGACGGAAGCACCGGGCGCCAGACCCTGTGCAAGCGACAGGCTGTGCGCCAGTGTGGCTCCACTTCGAATGCTGCCACCAAGACCTTGCACCGCGGCAATACGTGCCTCGACTTCCAGGTTGGCGAAGCGGGGAATGGCGAAGGCCGCCAGGATGCCGAGAATCGTAATCACGACCACCAATTCGATGAGCGTAAAACCTTTCGTTGCTTTGTTCATTTTGAAATCTCCAAATACACTTCGCCGTATCACTTGCGGCAAATTGTCCTGCGTAAATATGTTTATAAAACCTTTAGTTACGTTACCTGGCTGCATCAATCTGAACGCTCGGCGATTCGCACGAATGCGAACGGCAGTTTCGCCAGGCGCCGTTAAAGTTATCGGTTCGTGGCGAGCAATCTTTAGTTGGTAGCGGGTGCTGTGTGACCGGCTTCACATTTGTGATCGCCGTCACCGGTGCTAGCGGGCTGGTAAATTCAACGCAATATCGCTTCGCCGGCCAGCCAGCCAGACCCTGCTTCCCGTTGCAGGCGTACGCCATAAAGCTCGTCGGCACCAGGGTCGAATCGGCCGTTGCGGTTGCGGTCTTCGAAAGCAACGCGCACACCAAACTCGGGATCCTGCTGGGGTTGTTCATCGTGATCCCGGCCCAATCTTCGCCCGGCCCGGTAGACAAGGCGGCGGGAATCCAGATCGAAATACCAGCTGCGACGAGGCACACTATCCCTGTCCTGCTTTCGTAGCTCACCGGCGTAATTCCGAGGTGCCTCAAGCATCAGGTGCATCGGGTTGCTGCCGTCAAGCTCGGAAATGCTGGCAGCTCTTCCGCCCGCAATACGTTTGGCCGCCGCCGTCAACAGCGTACTCCTGATCTGCCCTTCCAGGGTCAGCACGGCGACTCGTTCCGCTTCATCGATATAGGGCAATAGACGATTAAGGACGATTCCAACGAGCAGACTAATGAGTGCAATGACAACGACCAGCTCAAGCAATGAGAATCCGGCCGGGCCTAAGACTCTAACTGACAGACGGGGTTGGCAGGCGCACGCAGATCGCATCACTATCATCCACCGGCTCGCGCCTGCGAAATCATGTCCCACATTGGCAGGAATACACCGAGCGCCAGAACCAGTACCACGGCGCCAACAGTGACAATCAGAATGGGCTCAAGTGCGGCGCTTAAGTTATCGAGGTCGTAATCCACCTCACGCTTGTAGAAATCGGAAGACTCTTCCAGAAGTTCGGGCAGCGCGCCGGTTTCCTCACCCAACGCGATCATTTGCAGGATCAGCGGCGTAAAAATTTCGTACTGCGACGCCGTTGCTGACAGCGATTCACCCCGTTCTATGCCGGAACTCAGCAGGGCCATCTTCTGACCCAGCCAGCTGTTACCGATGGAGGCAGACACTGTGTGCAGGGTTGCATTGATCGGCAGACCCGCACTTAGCGACACGGCCAGGGAGCGGGTGATCCGCGACAACGCGGCGTTGCGCACGATAATTCCGGTTACCGGAATTGCCAGCTTGACTCTGTCCCAGCGCAGTCGGCCTTGTTCAGTCCTTAAGTAAAACACGGCCGCCGCTGACGCCAGTGCCAGGCTGCCAAAAAGGATGTGCCATGAGTTAATGGCAAAATCCGAGACGCCCATGATTATGCGGGTCGGCAGCGGAATGTTGTCGCCAAGCGTACGAAAAATCGGCGCGAAATTCGGAATCACAAAAATCGTGATGACTGCCAGCGCGATAGCAACGGCGACCAGCACAATGGCTGGATAGCGGACTGCGGATTTGACCCGGTCGCGCACTTCCTGATCCATGCTCAGATATTCGTACAGGCGCTGAAAAGTGATGTCCAGCGTACCTGTCGCTTCGCCTATTTCGACAAGGTTTACGAACAAAGGAGAAAAGACCTTGGGATGGGCCTGCAGCGATTTTGCCAGGCCGCGGCCCGACTCCAGGCTGGCAATGACGTCGACCAGCGCGGCACGCAGTACCTCGTTGTGCGTGGTCTGCATCAACCCGGATAAACCTTTGAGCAGCGGCAACCCGGTACGCGTAATCGTGTGCATCTGGCGGCAGAACAACACCAGGTCTTTCGTTGTCGGCTGACCGCCGCCAACTCGCAAGAACAAGTCGGACACGGTCATGCTGCCGTTACTGCCAAGATCACGCACTTCGACCGGTGTAATTCCAGTACTAACGAGCCGGCCAGCAACCGCATCTGCAGAGGTGCCGTAGAGCTTGCCCGTTATCAATCCGCCAGTGGCGGATCGACCCTTGTAGGCGAATTCAGCCATCGAGCGCCTCGTCTGGCTGAGTGGCGATGGCGTCCACAGCGCGCCCATCATCGACGTCCAGGCCGCCGGCGACCCGAACTACTTCCTCGAGTGAGGTAATTCCGTCCGCCGCATAATCGAGCGCACAGCTGATCAGAGGCACGTAACTCTTTTTTCGTGCAGCAAGTGACACAAACGATGCAAGATCCTCATGTCGCAGCGCGTCCGTCAGTCCGGCATCCATTTCCAGCAGTTCGTAAACACCAATGCGCCCGCGGTAGCCGGTTAGCTGGCAGTAGTTGCAACCGCGCCCACGCAGAAAAGCGGTCTTGGACGCGCGTTCGCCGAACGTCTGTGCCTTAAGCCAGGCGTTTTGTCCGGAGGTCAGCTCGACCGGTGCGGCGCAGCTTTGGCAGACACGTCGGACAAGTCGTTGGGCGACGATGCCCTGCAACGCCGCACCGATCAGGTAGCCTGGTGCCCCCATGTCGAGCAAGCGACTCGCCGTCGCTACGGCATTCACGGTGTGCAGACTGGAGAATACAAGGTGGCCGGTCATCGCTGCGCGTAAACCGATGTCGACAGTTTCCCGGTCACGCATTTCGCCTACCAGGATAATGTCCGGATCCTGACGCAGCGCAGTGCGCAGTACACGTCCAAAATCCAGCCCGATGCGGGTGTGCACTTGCACCTGGTTGATTCGTTCCAGTCGATACTCAACCGGGTCTTCCACCGTGATAATTTTTGTCGACGGCTGGTTGACGTAGTTGAGTGCCGAATAGAGGGTTGTGGTTTTGCCGCTTCCCGTCGGACCTGTCACGAGGACCATGCCGGACGGCCGCTCGATCATTCTATAGAAGCGTTCCAGGAGCTGCTCCGGCATGCCGAGTTTTTCGAGACTTAATAGATTGGCGGAATGGTCCAGTAGCCGAAGCACGATGGACTCACCGAACTGAACCGGCAATGTCGATACCCGAACATCCAGAGTGGTTTCGTTAACCCGTATAGAAAAGCGGCCATCCTGCGGCAGCCGTTTCTCAGAAATATCGAGGCCGCTCATCAATTTGAGCCGGGTCACCAGTGCGCCAGCGACTCCGCGCCCGTCGATGACATGTTCCTGCAACACGCCGTCCACTCGCTGGCGAATTCGCAGCACGAACTCATCGGGCTCAATATGGATATCGGATGCGCTCACCTGGACCGCATCACGGAACATCGTTTGCAATAGCTTTATAACCGGCGCCTCGGCTGAATCATCGTCAGCCGAAAGTTCGTCAATATCAATTCGCGCCTCGCCGAGGTCTTCTTTAACCTCCTTGGCAAGGGCATCGATCTCATCCGTGCGTCGATACATGATGTCGATCGTGCGCAGCAGTTCTGATTCGTTAACCAGCGCGATATCGACACTGGCGCCAAGCCGCCTTGCCAGTTCATCGTGAGCAAATATATCGGTCGGATCCGCCATGCCGACCAGCAGGCTATCTTCATCACGTTTGAGAACAAGTGCTCGCAGTCTGCGGGCCTGCACTTCCGGCAATAACATGACCGTCTCGGTTTGCAGTTTGATGCTGCTCAGGTCGAGGTAATCGATTTCCAGTCGTTTAGCCAGAAACCGGTAAAGCTCGGCTTCTTCAATGGCACCGACTTCGGTCAACGCCCGACCGAGTTTGTGGCCGGTGCGCTTTTGCGCTGCCAGCGCCTGGTCGAGCTGCTCTTGCGTGATAGCGCCAGCATCCAGCAACAGTTCGCCGAGCCGCATTTTGCGACGACGCACAATCTTTGAAACGGTTGAGCTGGAGGTACTCACAATACAGTCGCCTGAGCCACTACTTCAGTTTGCTCTGCGATACACGTTGCAGGGATTCACCTGCCAAATCGGCCCAGTCATCGTCGCTCTCGATAACGATAGGCTTCAGCAGAATGACCAACTCGGTCTTCGTCTCGACCGAACGCTTGCTCCTGAACAGGTTGCCAATACCGGGAATCTTGCTGAGGCCCGGAGTCCCGAAACTCTCATCGATCATCGAATTGCGCATCAACCCGCCAATAACGATAATCTGACCGCTGCGCGCTTTAACGATGCTGTCCGATTCGCGAATTTCGCTAAAAGCCAAAGGTAACGAATCCGTCTCGCCGGAAACCGTGAGATCTTTGCGCTGATCGATGACTTCGCTGACGGTTGGGTGAATGTGAAGCGTCACCTCATTGCCGGCACTGATCTGTGGCGTAACGTCGAGCGCAATTCCGGAGAAGAACGGTGTCAATTCAACGTCTCTCGATGTGGTTGATGATGTGCCGGTTACCGTATTGCTGGATATGTCCGTAACAAAGAATTCGTCGGTACCGGCTTTGATAACGGCCTTCTGATTGTTGAGTGTCGAAACGCGCGGGCTGGAAAGCACTCGCGTTTCACCTTGTTGCTGCAGCAATTCGAGAAACGCATTGAAATCGCCGATGTCAAACGCCATCGTAAAGGCTCCGCCCAGCGACGCCGTTTCGAACCCGGTGACAGGGTTGCCGGGTTGCACTGTAACCGGGGCGCCACCAAGCGTGCTCGGATCACCGCTAAATCCGGGTGGCGGTGCCAGCTGGCCAAAGGTGTGTGTGTCATCGCCTGGTTGCGACACGGCAACCCAGTTAATTCCGGATCGGAACCCGTCATTCAGCTGGACCTCTACGATTTTCGCTTCAAGTATCACCTGCCGCTGCGCGATGTCCTGAATCGTGTCAAGGTATTCGCCGATATTGCGCAGCTTGTCCGGCATCGCTCGGACAACGATCACCCCGGTTTGCGAATTGACAACAACCTGCTGCCCGTCGATATCTCCGATCATTTGCGTCAATGTGTCCCTGAGTTCGGTCCAGAAATCTGCTTCATAACTGGTCTGGATTCCGGAACCGCTAATCTGCTGGTTATCCTGCAAGGTATTGTCCGATTGAGAAAAAACCAGGTTGCTGGCGCCGGCGTTGTTATTGTTACGACCGCTGTTTCTTGCCTCACTGACCTGGCCGGAACTTACGCGGGTGCGCGAAACGCCCGATCGCTGCAGGTTGAGGTAGTCAATCTGGAAAATACGGCTCTGCAAAGTCGCCGGGAATATGATGTAGCCGGCGGGACTGCTGCGGTAGTTGTAGCCGTAGACCTCGCTCACCAATTCCAGGACCTCTTCGACCGTAACATCCTGCAGCATCAGCGATACATTGCCGCTGACATCCGGATGTACAACAATGTTGTGCCGAGTCTGGTCAACCAGCGCCATGAAAAAGGCCTGCGCCGGCGTATCTTCACTGTTGAGATTGAAGCGCTCCTCAGAATTCGATTCCGGCACGGCTTTTTCTGGCACGGCAGGCTGCTGCCGAACCACGTCCGCAATTGGTGAGCGGATCGATGCCTCTTCCAGTACAGCTTCGATACTGTCACGCGTTGCATCGCCCCGCGCCGGCGTTGCTTCCCGCGTTGCCATCGTTGCATCGCATGCGCACAGGGCAAAAAGCGCTGCAGTGAATAACACGGTTCTAGTTAACATCGAATTTTTCTCCAGATCTCTTCATTGGCGCGACGCCCTGTCATTCAGTGTGCTGGTCATCCGCTTGCCATCTTTTTCCAGAATCACGCGATCCGCCTCAATCGAAATGACCGTTGCACCGTTTACGGAGCCGCCCGCGACCACGCGTTGTCCGTTTACAATTGCAACGCGCCGATCGGCCGATACGATAATTGCGTTCACTTTGAAACTGGGGGCTACTACCGCAAGGCGTTGCTTGACAGCATAGGGCCGGGTGGGATCGCGCAATTGTTCCTGTCCGTTTGCCAGACAGGACAGGCTGCATAGCAGCATTGCAGCGAGCAGCAGGTTGCTCGAAGCATCACGCACCAATCCACTCCTTATCGAGACTCAGCGTACTGACCTCAATGCGAATCCGATTGCGCGGGTACTCGAGGACATCAAGCTCGAGGACCTGCCAATACAATCGCCATGGCAGCGCCTCAATGGCATTGAGATACTCGAGACAGGCCAGGTAGCTGCCCTCAACCTCTATCTCCAGGCCATGTCGGTAAAACGTAACGGCGTTTTCATCGTCGCTGGCAGAAAGAGATTCAGGTGACGTATTGCTTATTTGGACGAGGCTCAGCCTGGACTGTTCCCTCAGCACGCCTTCGAGCACCTGGGCCATTTCAGACGGGTCAATTAGCTCTGCCGCATGATCACCGAGGATCGCGTTAATCTCGGCGATGCGGTCGCGCAGCGACGCAATGCGTGTTCGTTGCACGTCGCTGCCACCGGCGATTTGCAGAATCTGCTCTTCGAGGCCGCGATTGGCAACGCCAATCCGCTCTTCAAGTGCGGCGAGTTCAGTCCGCCTTTCATTTGCCTGCTGTGCCAATGGCTCCAGCAGCAGTGTCTGCCATAGCGTCCCGATCACTACCAAAACGGCACTCAGAATCAGGATCCGCTCGCGTAAGGTAAGTGCGTCAACTAACGATGCGAGCTGAGCTAGCTGCGCTTTAAGGTCGTTGGCAAGCTTCACTGTTTGATCCCGGCATCGGCGACGACCAGTGCGTCGCTGTTCATGGAGAAGTGCAGTGCTGTGCCGTTATCTGCGGCGGGATTGTCGATCCTGAAGCGATGAAAGCGCTGCTCTGCAAACGGCGTTTCGGCAGTCACATCCTGCACGTAAAGCGGAATCAACTCGGCCCTGATTGCACGACCCTCCAGGCGCGTCTTGTCACCCTGGGCCGACAACGCAAGGCCTGTTAGCCAGACGCCCTCGATGTCCTGTCGGGCCAGCGCCCGCAGGTGACGAGAGAAACCGTGTGTGTCACCCAGTGCTGTACCTTGAATCAGGTTCAATACCGCCTGGCGCTCGGCCAGCATGCGTACACTGTCATCGAGCTGTTCGGACCAGTTTTTTTCTCCCGTCACGGCTTGAATAAGTGGCCCGATATTTTGCAACCGTTCGACAGCCGCCAACTCCTGGCGGATTACGACCTCAAGTTCCTGCTCAATGCCCGCAATTCGCTGTTGTGCAAATCCGTAGGTCAGTGCCATGGCGAGCAAGAGAATGCCGATCGCCTGCAGCATGAACCAGGCAGGGAATATCCGTGACTGCGGCTGGAACTGTGCCTGGTAAAGATTGATTTGCTGATTCACGACGCGGCAACCTGTGGCGCGGGCGCATCTGTCCTGAGCGCTGCGCCAATGGCAAGCAGGCAGCTGCCCTGCTCTTCAAAAGAGACGGCTTCTTCCATCTCGAACATCTCTTCAAACACAAGCGGGCTCACGGCCAGTCCAAGGTGCTCCGCGAGAGCAGTCGACAGCAACCGGGAATCCACGCCGGGGCCGAGAATGACGTCCCCGACCGGCCGGCAATCGTAGTGGCTCTCGTAGTAGTCGAGAGAGCGCTGTATTTCGAGTGCAATTCCTGAAATGTGTTCCTGCAGCGCAAAGTCATCGCCCGCGGCGTCGGTGAACACATTTCTGCCGCTGTCGAGCCTTCGCATCATGTGCAGCACGCCGCGGCGCGTAACGGTCAGGTAGCCACATTCTTCAGTGAAGTGCAGCAAAGCGACGCCGTGCTCATCCTGCGGCAATAGCGAAGCTAAGTTGCGAATACACAGTTCCGGAATATCGATGACATCCATCTGTAATTCGGCATGCCGCATACGTTCTACCTGCTGCAAAACTTCAGATTTCCGCGTAACCACAGCGTAGGCAATAGGGGCGTTGCCGGGATTTGCATGTGGCGGCATTTCAAACAGCTCAACGACCGCCTCTTCCACGGGGTAGTCGATCAGGTCCTTTATCCGCCAGCGCACTGCCGCAAGCATCTCGTCGGCCGGGACATTCGGCATTTCAACCAACTGCAGCTGATACGCGTCTGCGGCCAGCACGGCAGAAGTTGGGGTCCGCTCCAGAGACATTTTGGCAGCCTGTGACGCAATGCGCTCTGGCCATCCCTGCGCATCTTTACCTGTGTCGAAAACCCGCGCAGATACGCTGAGAGCACCATCGTCCAGCCGACGAACGCGAGCCAGGCCCGCACGTGCACCGTCAATCGCGATACCCACCCGTACACGCTTTGCCAATCCTCTTTTGAATGGTCGCAACATCGCCCAGCACTTGCCGCCGTATAAACAAACTCAGTTACCGTTATCGGTCAGCAGAGGTTTATCTTTAGTGGTGCGCTATGGCTGACGCCATGGTTCATGCGCTCTCGCGCCGAATGCCGGGATTTGAATTGGAGACGTTATGGCCTGCAATCCCGGGGGGTTGTTGTCGATCGTGCGCTGCCGCCGCTGGTTGCCCGATTCCGGTGTCCGACCGGTCGAAATAATCCGGGACGGGCGTGCGACATCGAGTGCATTCACCAGCAGAGATTTCAAGTAGGTACTAGCCGAAAATCATGGGGCGCGCTACGAATATGCTTACGCACCGCAAATTCTTAATCTCAACCGGTACCCGGGCTACATGAGCTTGAGCCGAGTGATTAACCACGACATTGACCACCTTTTGCCCAACAGCCCGACCTATATCGTTGTTGGCGATTCTGCTGAATTACGCGTATTCCTGTCGCACCGGCGGTTTGGCGACTGGAGCGAGGTTGCTTCCTTGTCCAACCCGGACGCCAGGTCACCGGAGCGCGAACGTGTGACGGACCGGCCGGGCCGCGCATTCGACAGCTTCGGCAAAGCGCGGCACGCCATGGAGCCGACGGAAACCGCTCGCCAACACGAAGTCCGCCGATTCGCGCACAAGGTCGGCGAATACCTCGGTAGCGCGCTGTCCGCAGGAAAATTCGAACACCTGGCTATCGTCGCAGAACCTAAATTTTTAGGTTTCCTGCGCAAAGAGCTGTCCGCAGCCTGCCGCAGGACTGTGCACTGCGAATTGCCGTTGAATACTGCCGGCTACGACATACAGAAACTGAAAACACTGTTCGCATGATTAGCTAACCAGCAGAGGTCTACATGAGCGATAGAGATAAAATTCTCGCAATTATCGAAATGGAGCATAGCCCTGAGAAAGTGGTCGAACGGGCCGCCTGGCTTGCGAAACTGGTCGACTGCGACCTCGAACTTCTACTTTGCGAGCCGGCGTTCAGTCCGCTGGGCTATCGTATCATCGTGTCGAACGAAGCAATGGAAATCGGTCGGGACATCAGCAATCTGCGCAAAGAAACGATTGAGGGCTTTGCAAAATCGGCCAGGAATTCCGGCGTAACCGTAACGACCGATGTGCTTGAAGAACGCCCGCTCGCAGACGGCATCCTGGCGGCGGCACTGAATATGGATCCGCGTTTTATCGTGAAGGGAACCCACTATCACAGCGCGGCCGATCGCGGCATCATGATTGACACCGACTGGCAGTTAATCCGCACCTGCCCCTATCCGCTGTGGCTGGTCAAGCGCGAGGAGTTCAGGAAGCAACCGGTCATCATTGCTGCCGTTGATCCGACCCACGAACATGACAAACCGATGGCGCTCGATCAGGCGATCATCGATGCGGCGAAAACAATTGCTGGCCCGACCAACGGAGAGGTGCACCTGCTGCACACATACGAGCGCCTGATCGGCGTTGGCAAGGCTGCCAATCGAGCGATTAAATCGACCGTACTTCCAATTGAAGAACTGGAAAAGCGAATTCAGAAAACCCATCGCGAAGCGCTGCATGAACTCGCGGTGAAAAACGGATTCGACGACAAACACACGCATCAGTTACCTGGAACGACCCGAGAGATACTGCCGACGTATGCGCGCAGCAAGAATGCTGATCTTGTAGTAATGGGAGCGCTCGCACGCTGGGGAATCAAGCGCATGGTGATCGGCAGCACGGCGGAGCGGGTACTCGACCATTTGCCCTGTGATGTGCTTATCGTCAGAGCGGTCTAATCTTCGGCGTAGAATCGCAAAGATCAAGCGACGACCGCGACTATCGATCGCTGTTGCCCTGTTACAATCGCTAGATCAGCTTGTCGATACGCAGCTGCCGTACGATTGCATTTGCCTCCTCAAGCAATACCTCTCGCATGCTGGCTTTCTCGAAACAGGTGGACTGTATGGTCCACACGCGTTCCCGGCTGGCGGCATCATACAGGTTGGTGACAACGACAACTGTGTGGGCCAGCTTGATTGAGTCCGGCGAACTCAACACCTCATGATCATAGAGAAAGTAGTCAACCGGGCTGCCTCCGCGACATTCGAACTTCAGGTCGTCGCGTCCCTCTTCGACATCCATGGTCGTATCGACACTGGCAATATGAGCAACAAGAATACCGTCAGCTCCGACTTCTCTACTGGCACGGTAGATGTCCTCTTGTAACACCCCGACGCCGGATTCAATCAGCGTATAGCTCGGCACGCCTTCGACACTTTCCTGCTTCAGGCGGGCCGCAATTTCTTTCTCGAAATCGACCAGCTGATCCTGTGTCCTCGATACGTCGACAACAAACAGTCGCTTGTAGGCATGCGCAGTACGCGTCCGGTTGTCATATAGCTTGACGACCTCGGTCTGTGTCGTACAGGCAACGAAAATGACGCTGACTGCCACCAATGCAGCTGCACGCAATTGAATTTGCATCGGTCTGACCCCTTTCAATAGACTCTGTCGTTCATGCTACTTCGCAGCACGTTTCAGACCATTGGTAGTTTCACTTAGTTGTGCGGGAATTCACCCAAATGACGTAAGCGGCTGACGAATCGAATCTCGCAATGGTGAGTACCGTCGCTCGCCTTATGACGCCGCCTTCGCGCTCATGCAGTGCGACTTTTGCCTCCTCAAGCCGATAAACTGGTACGCCCGGACCGACGCCGCTTTCGACGGCTATCATCAGAAACGTCGCGATATCGTAGCTGTTTACGTTGGCAACAGCTTGCAGCTGATTTTTCTGCGGCAGGTGTGTCACGTAGTCGATTTCCGCTAGGAGCGATTTATCCCTGTCATCTTTGCGCAGTGCGGTGTTAACAAGGCGTCCTCCGGGCCGCAGACTCTTCGTCGCAGCGAGTACGGGCAACCCAGCAAACGTAGTGTCGATTATCGCGTGCGGTAGGCGGGGTGGTAACTCCTGCGCGTCTCGCGCCTAAGTTGCACCGAGATCGCGGGCGGCGGCGTGTTGCACTCGACCTCATCCAACTTCGTATAACTGACGACGCAAACGCTGATCTTTAACAATCCTTCATCAACGCCCGGAACCGGGCGCGATATAGCCGCCAGTCGACGCGCCGCCGGTTCAGCGCCAGCGACCCTGTCATGTCCAGAGGCATTGCGCTAACGGGAAACTCACTTTGAACGATTTCGACCCGCGTCGGTCTTCATCATTGTATTGTATGAATACAAGGGCTTGGCATGGTAACCGCCACCGATCTCTGCAGTTGGCGCAGCGTAAAGAACTGCAAAGATTACAAATCGCCGGCGACCAATGTCATAATCGAAACGTCGTACGGCCGCGCAAGCAGGATCAACACTAACTCGCTAGCCGCCAGCGCATATCACCGAACATCCATCCTACGGAGCTCTTTAATGAAGAAGAAACTACTGGTTACATTGGCGACCGTCGCACTCGGCGCGACCACTTTTGTAACGTTTGCGCAAGAAGAATACCCGTACCAGAATCAGATCGAGGCCCGACAGGCATTGATGAACGTTTACCGTTTTAATCTCGGTCTGCTAGGCGCAATGGCAAAAGGTGAAATGCCCTACGATGCGGGCATGGCGTCTGATGCCGCCAACAACCTCTTTGCAGCTTCCAGCATGAGAAACGGTGCCATGTGGCCTGCCGGCTCTGATATGAGTGCACCTGGTCTGGCCGATATGACCGCAGCCAAACCGGAGATCTGGTCTAACATGTCTGATGTCGGTGAAAAAAGCCGCGCCCTCAGAGCAGCTGCCGAAGCGATGTCTGCAGCGGCCGGTGACGGCCTAGACGCACTGCGTAGTAACATGGGTGCGGTTGGCGACGGCTGCAAAGGTTGTCACGAATCGTTCCGGGCATCTGACTAGACCCGCAACTCGCAAACCACACGACCTTGAAACGCACGCTCGTATCTGGCCTCGGCCTGGCCTTCATATGCGCGTGCGTTTTTTTCGTGCTCTCCATTCCGGATCCGTTGCAGGCGGATGCGCTGCCGACGCACAGTGCCAACCTTGAAAACGGGGAGCTGATTTTCTGGGCAGGGGGCTGTGCGTCATGCCATGCTGCGCCCGGCGCAACAGAAGACGACCTGCTGCGGCTGTCTGGAGGCGTTGAGCTTGCCACGCCGTTTGGTGTCTTTAAGTCGCCGAACATTTCACCGGACCCGAACGCTGGCATTGGCGACTGGACGACGCTGGATTTCGTCAACGCGATGGTGAAGGGGCTATCGCCTGACATGGACCATTATTACCCGGCGTTCCCCTACCCCCATTATCAGAACATCACGTACGCTGACCTGATCGATCTGAAAGCATACCTGGACACGCTGCCGCTCTCGTCAAATGAGGTTGCCGACCACGAACTGGACTTTCCATATTCCTTTCGTCGCGGTGTGAGCCTGTGGAAGTGGCGCTACCTCGACCGCAACAGGTCCCAACCAGTCAAAGATGCAACCGCGCAACTGGAGCGCGGCCGTTACCTCGTAACGGGACCGGGACATTGCGGTGCCTGTCATACACCGAGAGATGCTTACGGGGGAGAACAGGTTGAGCGCTTCCTGGCCGGCGCTGAATCGTTTGAAGTTGCGCCGGACTCTGCTGGAGAAGGCGGCGGACGAATCCCGAATATCACGCCGCACAAGGATGGAATTGGCGACTGGAGCGAGTCCGATATCGCATACTCGCTTGAATCAGGATTCGATCCGGATTTCGATTCGTTCGGCGGCTCCATGGTTGAAGTTCAGGAAAACATGGCCAGGCTGCCCGCCGCCGATCGAGCTGCGATCGCTGCCTACTTGAAATCGATTCCGCCACAACCTTCTGACTTGCCCTAGACAACGCTGGAAAATCCCTGTTAAACCCCTGAAAGTTCTGCTATTCGAGCGCAGATCAAGGCTCGATTTGTAGAAAAAAACAGGTATTCTGCAACGGTTACTCACGATTATCGCGCCGGATGCAACTCAAGGCGGTGATTTTGGTCAAAATTGCCTTGGAATTCGGTATATTGCAGGCCCCATGAAGCGCCTGGTCCGCCGGCAATGTGCCAGGCGCGACGGCTGCGATACCCCCGAAATCAAAAATCTGCGAAGAATAATGAGAACAAATCTGAATATTGCCCTGCCCGCGAGGCGCCTGCTTGGCATTCTGCAGGGTCTGCTGCTGCTGAGTATGCCGGCATTTGCACAGGGCCCTCCCGGAATGGGACCGACAACAGTTGAGAGCTTTGTTGTCGAACCTGCGCCGTTGCGTTCGTCGATCAATGCTGTGGGCACAATCCTGGCGGATGCATCCGCAGAACTGCGTGCCGAATTACCCGGCCAGGTATTGCAACTGCACTTCGAAGATGGCCAGCGCGTGTCCAAAGGTGATCCGTTGTTCACGATCGAGGCCACCGTGCTTGAGGCGGAAGTTAACGAGGCTCGCGCTAATGTGGAACAAAGTGAGGCGGCGTTCAAACGTGCGCAGGAATTGATCGCGAATAGTTTGGTTTCGGCAACTGAATTCGACACCGCGCGTGCCGACTACAATGTCGGTGTTGCGCGGCTGCTTTCCTCTGAGGCGCGCCTGTCCAAAGCCGTCATCCGCTCGCCATTCGATGGCACAGTAGGTCTGCGTCGAATCAATATCGGCGACTATGCAACCATCGGGCAAATCATGGTCGACGTCGTCCGGCTGGACCCGCTTCGAGTAGATTTCAGCGCACCGGAGACCCTCCTGGCGCAGTTTAAGCCGGGCCTGCTGATTGACGTGTCTGTCGGCGCGTATCCTAACGAAACTTTCGAGGGCATCATCACCGCCATTGCACCGCAGATCGAAGTCTCAGGTCGCAGCGTGACCATTCGTGCCCGGTTACCTAACAAGGAGCTGAAGCTGCGACCCGGCCTGTTTGCGCAGGTTCGCGTGACGCTCGAGGTAAAACCCGACGCGCTCATGGTACCGGAGCAGGCGATCTGGCCTATCGGCCAGGACAAGACGGTATTCGTCGTGGAAGACGGAAAAGCCAAACAGAAAACGGTCACACTGGGTCAACGTCAGGACGGTATGGTTGAAATCGTAGCGGGCCTGTCCAGCGGCGACGAAATCGTCACCGCCGGCCAAATGAAAATTTTCGATGGCGCCGACGTCAAAACTATTGCCGATAGCGGCATACGGAATTAGGCACTCGCATGCAGATTTCTGAAATCTCTATCCACCGGCCGGTCCTGGCGACCGTCATGAATGTCATCATATTACTGGTTGGCATCATCAGTTACGACCGGCTGGCCGTTCGCCTGGTCCCCAACGTGGACGTGCCGATTGTTACAGTCGCCACTTTCTATCCGGGCGCCAACGCACAGGTTATTGAGTCACAGATCACCAAACCGGTCGAGGATGCATTGTCGGGCATCGAGGGAATTGACTACATAAGTTCCGTCAGTCGTGCCGAGTCGAGCCAGGTCACTATTCGCTTCCGTCTGGATCGGGATGCCGACGCCGCGGCGAGCGACGTGCGTGATCGCGTCGCCCAGGCTCGCGGAGTGTTGCCGGAAGAGGCTGATGAGCCGATTGTGCAAAAACAGGAAGCCGACGCACAGCCAATTATCTACCTGGCATTTTCGTCTGATCGGCACAACCTGACAGAAATTGCAGACATCGCCACTCGACTCGTGAAAGATCGGGTACAGACTATTCCCGGCGTGGCGCAGGCAGGTGTTTTTGGCAACCGTTTCGCGATGCGCATCTGGCTGGATCCGGATCGACTTGCGGGTTACGAGTTGACGCCACAGGATATCGAGAACGCGCTACGCCAGCAGAATATAGAAGTGCCCGCAGGCCGCGTGGAAAGCCTGGATCGCGAGTTCACGGTGCTTGCCGAGACCGACTTGAGCGAACCGGAAGAATTTGCCGATATCGTCGTCAAGAATACCGATCGATACCTGGTACGTCTTGGCGACGTAGCCCGCATTGAACTCGGCGCGGATTCGGCCCGATTTCGGGCACGCTTCAATCAGCGTAACGCTGTGCCGCTTGGCGTCGTCAAGCAGGCGGTTGCGAACCCACTGGATATATCCAACGCCCTGAAAGTAATGCTGCCGCAGATTACGCGCACGCTGCCTGAGGGCATGCGCGTTGACATTGCCTACGACAGTACAATTTTTATCCAGGAATCGATCGACGAGGTTTATACCACCGTTGCGGAAGCCGTCATCCTGGTTGCGATCGTCATTTTCCTCTTTCTACGTAACTGGCGCGCTGTTGTCATTCCGCTCGTTACGATTCCAGTCTCGCTGATTGGCGCTTTTGCCATCATGCTGCTGTTCGGTTTTACGATTAACACGTTATCACTGCTCGCGATGGTCCTTGCCATCGGCCTGGTGGTGGATGACGCCATCGTCATGCTGGAGAACATCTACCGGCACATCGAAAACGGGATGGAACCGTTTCAGGCTGCCCTGAAAGGCAGCAGGCAAATCGGCTTCGCGATCATCGCGATGACACTGACGCTTGCTGCGGTTTATTTACCCTTTGCATTCTCCACCGGGCGCAGTGGCCTCCTCTTCGTCGAATTCGCATTGACGTTGGCAGGCGCCGTGATCGTATCGGGATTCACGGCTCTCACCCTGTCACCAATGATGTGCTCAAAGTTGTTAAAAAAAGAGGAAAAGCATGGCCGGTTATACGATTTCGGCGAGCGCGTACTGAAAAGCCTCGACCGCGCCTACCATCGTGGCCTGAGCCGGGTGTTGCGGCTGCGCTGGCTGACCGTAGGAGTCGCCGCGATGATCATTACCGCGATGGTGGGTCTGCTGATGAGCCTGCCGAGTGAACTTGCGCCCCCGGAAGACCAGGGCCTTGTGATCGGCTTCGGCACGGCACCTGAGGGGTCAACCGTCGATTATACGGACCGCTATGCCAAGCAGATTGAAGCCATTTACAACACGGTCGAAGAAAGAAACCGTTCGTTCGTCATCGTAGGATTCAGTGGCGTGACCAGCGTCATCGGATTTGTGGGGCTGCATCCCTGGGAGGAACGATCGCGCACAGCCCAGCAGGTTGCGAACAGCCTGTTTCCGCAATTCATGGGCATCCCGGGCCTGATGGCGTTTCCAATTACGCCACCGCCACTGGGACAGCGAGACTTTGGACAGCCTTTTAACATCGTTGTGCAAACCACCGGCAGCTGGGAAGAACTTGGAGCGCTGGTCGACCAACTAATCGTCAAGATCAGGACCAATCCACAGCTGACCAATCCGGATACGGACCTCAAGTTAAACAAGCCTGAACTCCGGATAGACGTCAATCGCGAAAAAGTTTCAACTGTTGGAGCAAGCGTGGATGCCGTTGGACGCACGCTTGAAACCATGCTTGGGGGACGCAACGTAACGCGCTTCAAGAAGGGTACCGAGCAATACGACGTTATTGTCCAGATCGAAGATTCATCTCGACGCACACCCGGTGATCTGAGCAACATTTTTGTTCGCGGCGAAAATGACCGGATGATTCAGCTGCAGAACCTGGCAACTGTAACGGAAACGGTAGCCGCGAAGGAACTCAATCATTTCAACAAACTTCGCTCGGCGACTGTTAGTGCAGGCCTCGCTCCGGGTTACACGATGGGTGAAGCGCTGGACTGGATAGAAGGTGCGATAGATGACGTTGCACCCGGCACGCTTTACGATTTGTCCGGACAAACGCGCGAGTTACGTGAGTCGGAATCCAGTGCGACAATCCTGATGGCGCTGGCGTTGATCTTTATTTATCTCGTACTCTCAGCACAATTTGAGAGCTTTATCGATCCGCTGATCATTCTTATATCGGTGCCGCTGGCAATGTTCGGTGCATTTCTCTGCCTGGCCGCACTCAACTATGGAAACCAGGCGGGCTGGTGGAATTTTGCGGGCTCCTGGAATATCTACACCCAGATTGGTGCAGTTACTCTGGTTGGACTCATTTCCAAACACGGAATTCTTATCGTGGAGTTCGCCAATCAGCTGCGTGAAATGGGCAAAAGCAAATACGATGCCGTGCTTGAATCGGCGTCGCTCAGGCTGCGTCCTATTTTGATGACGACGGGCGCCATGGTGCTTGGCGCGGTGCCACTCGCGTTCGCGGCAGGTGCAGGCGCTGAGGCACGACATCAGATCGGCTGGGTTATCGTTGGTGGCATGAGTTTCGGCACCGCATTCACCCTCTTCGTCGTGCCGGTGTTCTACCTGTTGCTCTCCGGCAAACATCGCACTGCGGAAGAGCAAGCTACGAATACATCACCGGCCAGCACTGAGACCGCCTCCGCGCCAGCCTGAACCAGCCAATGACGGTCGCCGAACCAAAAGTGCAGGATTGGGCAGAATGGCGCCGCGATATGCATCGACAACCGGAGCTCGGCTTTCGGGAAATTGAGACCGCAGCAAAGATAGCCGACTGCCTGAAAACGTTGGGAATAGAAGTGCATACAGGCATCGGCGAGACCGGCGTGGTCGGTGTCATTAGACGGGGCAAAGGCAAGCGGTCACTGGGGCTGCGGTCTGATATCGACGCGATTCCGATTCAGGAACAGAACGAATTTTTGCACCGATCCCGACATGACGGAATATTTCATGGCTGCGGCCACGATGGCCACACAGCGATGCTCTTAAGCGCAGCCGAAAAACTGGCTTCTTCAGACACGATAGACGGCACTGTCTACTTTATTTTCCAGCCCAATGAAGAAAACGGTCTTGGTGCGCTAGCCATGATGAAAGATGGTCTGTTCGAGAAATTCCCGATGGATTCGGTATACGGCATGCATAACATGCCCGGCATACCCGCTGGCGCTTTCGCAGTCAGGAAAGGGCCCATGATGACTTTTGAAGACAATTTTGTAATCACGATAACCGGGCGTGGCGGTCACGCTTCAATGCCAAACCTGGGAATCGATCCGGTGGTCGTCTCCGCCGAGATTATCCAGGGATTGCAATCGATCGTCTCAAGGTCACTCGATCCGATGGAGGCCGGGGTCGTTTCGGTCACTGAAATACTGACTGACGGCGCGCGCAATGTTATTCCAACCACGGTGACACTTAAGGGCGACACTCGCGGCCTGACCGAGGACACGCAGACGTTGATTGAACATCGAATGCGCCAATTAGCTGAGCATATCGGCGCGGCACATGGCGCATCCGTATCACTCGCATACAGTCATGAGTTTGTCGTTCTGAACAACAGTGATAAGGAAACTGAAATTGCCGCTGACGCTGCGCGTTCGGTAGTTGGGACTGACCTGGTTGACGCCGAATGCGCTCCGGCGTCCTGCTCTGAGGATTTCGCGCAAATGCTTAAAGCCAAGCCCGGCTGCTACATCCTCATCGGCAATGGGACAGACGGTGCCATCGGAAGACCTTTGCACAATCCGAAATACGATTTTAACGACGATCTGATTTCAGTCGGCGCACAGTACTGGGTCGCGTTGTCAGAACGAGTGCTGCGCAAGGATCGCTAACGTGACACGAAAACGTTGCAGAGCCTGATTCCCAGCATTCTCGCGCTGGGCATTGCAGCCTTTGCAGCACTTGTTCTCGCTGCTCGCCCACGTTCATCTCACATCAAAGAGACGGAACGACTCGCGTCAGCAAAAGCACTTGCATTAGCGACTGGAGTTCAGTGCATCCACTTTGCAGAAGAGTGGGCAACCGGTTTTCATGAAAAATTGGGGCCTCTGTTTGGCCTGCCGCCCATGTCTCAGTCGGTTTTTGTCGCATTCAACTTGGTCTGGATCGCAATCTGGATCGCATCAGTGCAGGGACTGCATGCAGCACGGCGCTTTGCGTTGTTCACTTCCTGGTTTCTCGCAATCGCCGCCATGATCAACGGTATTGCACATCCGCTATTGGCCATTGCCGCTAACGGCTACTTTCCCGGTCTATTCACCTCCCCCTTCATAGGATTGGCAGGATTTTGGCTGTCGAGCCGACTCCGAGCAGCGACGCACCAACAATTGGGACATTCTTAATTTCGCCAGCAATATTTATTAAGAATATCCCAATTTTGTTAGGGCCCAACCGCCGAAACAAGCGCCTCGCTGCGGCATTTTATATACTCACTGGGAGTATTCGTTAACGGAACATCAGCATGCCAGGAGTTGCAGGACGCGTTGCGCTGGTCACGGGAGCCGGCCGTGGCATTGGTCGTGCCACCGCGGAACTGCTAGCGTCACGTGGCGCCAACGTTATTTGTGTGGCTCGCAGTGAAAAGGAACTGGCTGATGTCGGCCTGGCGTATTCGGTCGCGGACCTGGGAACGCCGGAGGGGTGTTCGCAGGTCGTCAACGATGCCGAAGAGCGTGTTGGGCCGATCGAGATCCTGATTTGCAATCACGGTATCGGTTCTGCGCATGAGCGAGTCATCTGGGAACAGGAGAACGATACCTGGTCCGAAACGATGCGAGTCAACCTTGATGGGCCGTTCTATCTGTCAAAGCGCATATTGAAGAGTATGACTGAACGGGCGTATGGACGTGTCGTTTATACAAGCTCGACCGCCGGCATTGTTGCGGAGCACGCTGGCAGCGCATACAACAGTTCAAAGCACGGGCTGATTGGGCTCATGCGCTCCGTTGCTCAGGATGGTGGCGCCTTCGGCGTAACTTCGAATGCGGTTTTGCCTGGCTGGGTGCGCACAGAAATGGCTGAACGTTCTGCCGCGCAGGAAGCAAAGGATCGCGGCGTTACGACAGAGCAGATTTGGGATGAGCGCTCAGCGCTTTATCCTGCAGGGAGAGTAGCGACGACGCAGGAAGTCGCTGAGGTGATCGCGTTTCTGGCAAGTGAAGAGTCCAGTGGTGTCAGCGGCGAAGCAATCAGAGTCGCATTGGGCAGCGTGTGGTAAAAATGTGCATCACTGCATCACTAAGGGTCGACAAACCTTCAGCGCCTGATCGAGCCACCACTCACTTTTTAAAGTATCAATCGCAGCAGAACTAAATATCATAGCTCAACCAATCCCCTGGTCGCGGCCTCAGCTCTGACAAAAGTTAGCTGTTCCGAGTCTTCACCATATTTCTCAATAAACCGGCTGACATTTCGCGGGTAAACACGAACCACTCCCTGGCACACGCCAATCAGGGCAATATCTGTCGCAGCGGACTCGGGTATCTCGACACCGTCACACAGCAGCAGCTGTGCATACCAGGAATCAATGTCACGACCAAGACCCGTTGCTTCGCTCGCCGCGAGGGCGGCCATTTCCTGTTCGACTGTGTTGCGGCCAGCGAAGCAATCGTAGTAGTCGCGATGCGGAACAATAGACCTGTCCTCTTCATAGAGGCAGATCGTCGCGACAGTGCTGTCGCCCTCGATTTGATCGAACCGGCCCCATTTGATCGCCTGCATACTGTTCGTAAAGAATATCGCCACATGCTCTGAATTGACGTTGAACCAGGGAAGACTGAGCTTTCGATCCGATTCTATCCATTTCACAATCGCTTCCTCGTCGTAGCCCGACGAAGTGTAAACGACGATGATTTCCTCGCCGCGTGAGGCTGTGTACATCGATCCACCGACCTTGAATACCGGTCCACTCGTTTGATAGTTGACGGCACTGAACCCCATGATCGCGAGAGGCACGAGCGGTACCGCGTACCAGAGTCTCACGGGCGACGAGAATCCTCTCATCAGCGCGTAGACCCCGAGCCAGAAAGCATCAGTTGCTACGAACAACAACAGCGGATTATCATCAAACCGAAACGGTGAGCCATAAGGTGTGTAATCAGTAAAAAGCCAGGCATTGATGCGATCGAATTCGAGCATCAGGGAGAGCGCCAGCGCCAGCACGCTAAAAGCCAGAACCGGCAGGTATCGAGACAAGGGTCCGATCGAATTGCGGCTGGCCAGAATAATGCCAGCGACAATTGCAAAACTAGGCACGTGAAAGACGCCACCCGCAACGGGAATCGGAACGAGGAACTCGCCAAACGCACTTCCTGAACCCCAGATACCCGACCAGCCCAAAATTCCGGCGATAACTGCTGGCGTAATCCATGCCAATATCAAGATCACAAAGTGCATGCTGGAACCTGTGTGGTTTGGTTGGGCTTCTAAAGTTTCACGCGCGAACATGATCGGCAGTGAAGTCAATTGTAGTGTGTGCATACGTTGTTGACCGTGACACAGGTCTCGACGACGTTTTCGAGGTCGAATACTATCGCGATCAATTCAATTCGGATCGAAGCAGCCCCCACACGGTTTGCGAAATCCAACCCTGAGCAAGGACTCCGGGTATCATTGGTTTGGTCTTGATCTGGCATCAGGTTAACGGGGTAATGCACTTTTGACCGTTTTCACTCTGACTCCTAATTGTCAAAAGGGTTGCCGGAATCTGCTGTGACCAGACCCAGACGTATTCGGTCGTACAGTCCTGTTATATTAGTGACTTCACCCACCAACAAGTTGACCTCAGGAAACAAGAATATGCGTAAGAACAGAAACGTCGTAGCAGGCCTCGCGTTTTGCGGGCTAATTGTCGCCAGCCTTGCCGTAGCTCAACAGGCTGCGGGACCTATGTCCTTCTTCTTGACCAGCGCCGGATCCGGCAATGGTGCAAATTTAGGCGGAATCGAGGGTGCCGATGCAATTTGTCAGAACCTCGCAGAAAGCGTCGACAGTGGCAACCTGACCTGGCGCGCCTACCTTAGTACTCAAGGCGACGGTGCGGTAAATGCCAGAGACAGGATCGGATCCGGACCCTGGTTCAATGCCAATGGCAATCGTATTGCGGCAGACGTGGCCGAGCTCCATAGCGTGATGAATCGAATTAGTGCTTTCACCGCGGTCGACGAACGTGGACGAACGATACCTGGCAGCGGCTATGCGCCCAATCGGCATGACATTCTCACCGGTTCACAAACGAACGGTACCGCCTATGGCGGTGGCAATGACATGACCTGCAGCAACTGGACGAGCAGCTCCGACAATGGCAAAGCACGAGTTGGACACCATGACTACGCCGCGTGGAACTCCGCGCACGATTCCAGGGGTTGCAGCCAGGCAGCACTGATCAGTTCGGGTGGTGACGGACTATTTTATTGCTTCGCTATACAAGACTAGGACAGCATCACAAGTCATCGCCAACTGCACGATATTGAGCTTCTCAGTCGACGCGGGTCATCGTGGCCTGAGTCGACTGGTGATTCGCAGTTGACGATCCAGCCGGGTCGCAGCGACATGTGCTTCTCTGCAAACTGACGACGCGCTGCTCGATGTTGGACAATGCTATTCGTGCCAATGCGTTTCGCGGGTAGTGCGCCGCGCCGGCGGTTGATGGTCTCAAAACGACATGAAACCGGAGCGAAAACTTCGCGTTTCGCTTGACCTTGTTTAATTCTAACCAGGCTGATTACTGATGCTCGGCCCGCCGAGATCGGGCTCTCAATTAGTATTCTAGTAGCCACCGTCCGGGCCTTGCAACGAACTCATTGCTTGCTCCCGTACATCCGGGCTCGCGTCAAACTGACCTGCACTCTGTAGTGCCTCGCGCACGCCAAATTCGTCGATATAAAGGTCGAGCGTCTCGGCTGCCTCGCTTCTAACGCTCGCATCGGGATCGTTCGCCAACGCTTGTAGCAGCGGCTGCAAAAGCAGCGGATTTGTATGGTTCGCGTGTGCCTGGCGCCAGATGTCTGCTCGCAGCCAGGGATCGTTTGCCGTTGTTCCTATGCGAACTGCCTCCATGACGATCTCATCGGTCCACGCCTGCGCTGCACTAAAGCGAATGGACCGCCACGCAGTTGCCTTCATTTCGTCATCCGCGGACGGGTCTGACATTGTCCTGATCGCAGCCTCATGCGTATAGACCTCACTAATCCGGCGCACGTGTTCCGTGAATTCTGCCTGCCTGCGATCTGTAACCTGGCGAGCCTCTTGCATTTTCTCAAGCCGCGTCAGGCGCTGATTCATGATACGGATGTCATCGACATCTACATTCATGACGCCCTCTGCCTCAACAAGAGCATCAGGCTCGTTTCTGCCTGGTTCACGGCCAACCTGCTGTTCCAGACGTTCAAGCCTGACGACCAGTTCTTTCGTGCCGATGTCTCACGAACTTCCCGGCGAGGACAACATGCTTTTTGATACGAAAACCATTGCTGTTACAGCAGCCAGCACGACGGATACAAAGCCAGTGACAAGAATTACCGGCAGGGTGAGCCTGGATCCATGACTAGAACATGTGTCGGCATTCATTCAGATAACTCCATCAAAAAATGAGCGCACTCGAGTCAGATTAGGCTCGAACAGCTCCGGCCAGACCTCTTGACGTCCACTATTAGTCTATACTGTTCCGTTCGACCTATGATAACTCATTGACTGTATTCAGAATGAGCGCCGAGCGGGTCTGTTGAGACTAAAATCTGAAATGCGCAGGCTAAACGTCATCTTTTGCAAATAACAGACACAGGAGCCCATCGGATTAGTCTGTTTCCTAGCTCTGCTTTCGGCCATAACCAGCCACTCAGACAGCGTTTCCTCCTCAAGGCTATCGACAAATTCCGCCAATTCCGCGAAGCTGTTTCCGATTTCCAGCCAGGTGTTCATTCCTTACCGTCGCCAACTACTGAACCTTCAGATGTCTATTCCGCTTACACCTGTCTCCGCGATCGTCACTTTTATCCCGATTCTATTAAGCATGATCTATTACCTTCGTGTGGATATCGCCGAATATGCGGATTTCAAATCACAGACGGACACGGTGACCCGCCAGGCGTTCTATCGCAAATGGACGATTCGTTCTCTTATTGCCTACGCAGTGGTGACCATCATTATTCTCGGAATATTCGATCGGTTGATAGCGCTGGCCGAAATGCCGAAAGAGTTTGCGCATCTAGCCGAGCAGCTGGGCGGCATTCTCTCCCAGGAAAATAGCATCGTCGATCTGGCATTTGATCGTATCCTGGTTATCCTTTTCGTGGTCAGCGCCATTGTATCTCCGTCAATCATTGCCGTATTAAGTCGAGGAAAAATAGAAACCGCGATGGCGGGTGATGTGCTGCCTCTACTTCCCAAGAACAGATCGGAGCAGATCTGGGCGTTCGTCATATCTCTTAATGCGGGCGTAAGTGAGGAATTGTTTTTCAGGCTATTACTGCCGTTGTTGTTCACTTACATTTTTGGGAATACCTTAGCCGCTTTCGCCGTTGCGGCGGTTTTGTTTGGATTGATACACAGCTATCAAGGTTGGGTCGGCGTAGTTGCCACGACAGTTCTCGGTACGCTCTTGACGTTGGTCTACTTGGGAACAGGGAATATATGCATTGCAGTAGTCGCACACGCGGCTCTCGACATTAACGGCCTGCTCCTGCAGCCAATTCTCAAGTCCCTCGTCGGGCGAAAATACTGACCGGTTTGACGCACGCCAGGGGTTGCACCGGAGAAATGGGGTCACAGGTTCAAAAGCGGTCCCTGAAACCGCATCTTGGCCTCATGTCTGCGTTGGAGCGCAAAGCAGGCGTCAAAACAACGGAGTTTCTGGAATCTTAACGCCGTTTGCGGTCAGAAGATGCTCCCAAAAATACGGCGCCAAGCGAGGAACAGCGGGTTGTTGGCGACAAAGGCCCAGTATCTGCTACGCCAAATGGTGGCGGCGGCGGCAGAACTGACCGCGCCAAAAATGATGAGCCGCCAGAATAAGATCGAGTCTACGAACCAGATCGTAACTACAGCAAACATGACTGCCCCAAAGATCGCCCCAAGAATCAGATGCATTAAGGCTGCTACGATGCCGCGATCAAACCAGGCGTATGTCGTCATCCGCCCTCCGTTGGGAAAAGACCAGCTGTTGTAAGAATATGGCGGTCATTTCACCAGATTCTGATATCTGCAATGGTTAAAAAACTCCAACTGTCTGGTAACAGCGAGCACCTTAGCTATCGCCATTGCCGAAATTTCGCCAATAATCACGCAAATGTCGGACAGACATCCAGGCACCACTCAGGAAACCGAGAACAACCGGATAGAACGCCCATTTTTGCGGCAGCCCCAACAGCTCAACGCCCAGAAGGTAGGTCACGATGCCCGCGCACAGGCCGTAGAAACCGTATAACACAATGATTGCAAAGCCAATACAAAAACTTACGACTAAACGGGTAAGAATTGAGTGCGGCTGTTCAGGATCCTGCTTCGATAGCAAACTTTCCAGAAGGTTAAGCATGTCGGGCGTGTATTAACTAAGCGTGATCATTGACCACATTCAATTCAACGCCATGTTCGACCAGCGCTTTGGCGGCAACTATGACCTGATTGAATCCGCCCGTAGAGTCGAGTGCCCGCTCGACGACTGCTTCACCGCTTCCGGAGAATCCGGTTTCCTCAATGGTCAAAATTGTGTCGCCGTCATCAGTCTCGGCGAAAGTCCATGAGACCAGTGTCGGATTCCCGTCCGGCCCGACCCACTCAATCACAATTTTTTCGTTCTTGCACACTGTTTTGACCAGCACCTCGAATTCAAACGCATCGTCGCCGCTTCCCATTGACCACGTAACGGGTTCACCCTCCTGCAATCCGTTATCCCGTCGAGTAAACCAGAATTTGCTCATTTTATCTGCGTCAGCAAATGCGGCAAACGCTTCCGCTGCCGGCTTGCGAATTCGGGTACTGGCTTTTGCGGTTATCTTGTTGTGGTCCATCTGTCCAACCTCCATTGAACGTTGGCAATATCAGTTTGGCGTAATTCGTTGCTGACATCCAGGCAAAGAAAATTCTTAGATTGGTGGCTCTTCTAATGGTCACCGTGGATATTACCTCAGTGCCTTGCATTGAGGCTTCACTAATCTCGATTTGCCGCTACATTGTTTCAGGTGCGACAGGTATCTTGGAGATTCGAGAACTGAGACTAAAGCCGTGTAGTGACGAAAGCAGTTTCTGCCTATTGTGGCAGTCCGTTTAGACAAGACGCCGCACAACTGTTTTGTGAAACCCATGTATCGACTCCTTCCATGTAATTGCCGAGTACAGGCCAAGGAATCAGGTTGTCGGAGTCCGGATGTTGAGTCGTTCGTGGCCTATGCCGTCAAACTCGGTGCGACATCCAAACCCCGGGGGCCGCAGCCAAAGATACGACCCGTGTAGAGATGAGCTAGGAACTTAATCGACCTGACCCGGCTTCCCCAACGAGTCCACGACTTTGTTAACCAGGTCATCCCGCAGTTTTGTCCTATTGGTCGCAAGGAAAAAACGCAAAAGCGTGACCAGTTACCGCGAACAAAGTCAACTTCAGAGGGACACTTGACAGGATTGAGGCTGTGTACCACGGGATCCGTACAATGCTAAGGCGACTGAAAACCATCACCCTGCTCATCAATTCCAAGGCGATAGTCATTGCGTCATTGGCGACATTGTCTACCTATCTCTGCATCTACTGGAACATCTCTGCAAATTTTCCTTTAACGCTGATCGCAACTGCCATCGTTTTTCCAATCGTTTTCTCCATTAACAGCGCGTACAAACGGAGAGAATTGGCACTCGATGACTACGCATCACTGAAATCACACGGTCGCGCCATTTACTTCGCAACACGCGACTGGCTGGAAGATGCCGACCCCGCAAGGCTGGAGCGTTGCCGTACTCTGCTCGGCGATTTACTTTTGTCAACCCGAGAAATGTTCAGTGCCCCCAGGTCCGAAATGCATGAGCGCGAAGAACGCGTTTACAGCTGCTTTTCGGAACTATCGTTGTTTATTCGGAACGAGCTGCGCCAGTCGGGACTAGCCTCTGGCGAAGTTTCACGCTGCAATCAGTACTTATCGAAAATGGTGCTGGCTTTTGAGCAGATCAAACACGTCTACCAATACCGTACCCCTCGCACCCTGCGAGCGTTCAGTGATTTTTTTATCACTGTGCTACCGCCGCTATACGGCCCCTATTTCGCCTACCTGGCCAGCGACTTCTCGAGCGGCCTGGTTTTCGTGATGCCGGTTTTGTTCGCCGTCATTCTGGTCAGTCTCGACAACATACAAAGTCACCTGGAGAACCCGTTCGACCAGATCGGACAGGACGATGTGATGATAAATGCCGAGAAATTTACCGAGCGACTGCGAGCAGGCGCGCTGGATCGAACGCGACGCAGAGCCGCCTGATTCCACGGCGAGCTACAATTCCGCGCACAACCTCAAGTTTGTTGCGTCGAGGCTTTCTATAGTTTAACGGTGCAACCTGTTCTTCTGCGCAATGCGCGCTCATACGCAATGTTCGCAGCAACCATATCTTCCATGGCCAACCCCATCGCCTTATAAACGGTGATTTGGCGATCCGAAACCCTGCCTTTGCATGCGCCCGACAGCACGTCCCCCATCTCGGTTGATTTTCCGGGCTCGAGGTCAGCAAGCTCGCCACACCCGACCGGGGGTGGTGAAAATGCGTCCAGATTTTCGACGAAAAGGGCGTTGTCCCTGGCAATTTCGACCGGCAACTCACCGGCAGGCGGAGCATAGCCGACGGAACTGACATGCGCTCCGCTTTGCACCCAATTGGCCTGGATGACCGGCTTATAGGAGTGACTGCATAAACAAATGACGTCGGACGATCGAACCGCCTGCTCTGTATCCTCTACCGGCGTTGCCAGTGGATGTTGCGATGCAAGCTTTTCTGCATCCGTGTAGCGCAACGAGACTATTCTTATTTCCTCAAATTCACGCACCAACGGCAGCAACTTGAGGTGCTCCCTGCCCTGCACGCCGGCACCAATAATCGTTGCAATTCTCGAGTCGTCTTTCGCCAGTGCTTTCACTGACACAATTGCCGAGGCTGCTGTCCTTATTGCGGTGATGTACGTGCCGTCCATCACACACAGCAGTTTCCCGGTATCCGGATCATAAAGCGTAATGGTGGCAAGATGATTGGGCAGGCCCAGGTTCAAGTTGCCTTCGAATACGTTCACCACCTTCACAGATATATTCATACCGGGCATCCATGCGGGCATGGCAAGCGAAAAACCTTTTGCCGGCACATTGATTTCGGGCCTGTCAGGTGACTGCACTTTCCCCTGGGACATGGCGACAAAACCCTGCTCCAGCCCTGTTATCAACTCCTCGGGATCAAGCAGCGCCGCAATTTCCGATTCACTGAGACAAAGAACCGGTAGGTCTCCCTTGTGAATCTCAGCTGCACTTATGTCTGTTTCGCTCATCATTTTTTGTTAGCCTTTCTAACGCCACGTACGCTATCCGGTTCAACGCTTTTCACTTCTTACTGCAATCGGATAGCCGAACTTTTCCAGGATTGCTGCCGCCACGGCGGCGATCAGCATCGACCCAGCAAGTACAAGGCCCGCGCCAGCCAACGATCCCGAAAATGCACCAAGAGGTGAGTCCGGCCTCAATTTCGCTGCAACCAGGCAGATCAGCCATAAGCTTACAACACACGCCCACAGCGCTGTACCCGCAGGCGTAATATGAAGCGCCATGCTCGTATCCGGAGCACGCTGCAGGACAACTTTGTTAATCTTGCGGCCGAAAATGATGACTACGCCAATCACGAGCAGGGTAATGCCGCTCAGGCCTAGCATGAGTTTCCAATCCATACGCATCTCCTGCGAAACTCGATCAATCAAGAAAGGTTCTTTAGATCAGTTTACGAGCCGGTCGCAACCGATCTTTGTCGCACGATTAGTCGTTTTCGTTAGTTCCGACGGCGGCAACGCTGCTCGTTCCACCCGGCCTGTTAATGGCGAAATAGGCCAGCCAGGCCAGGGCCACAATGAACGGCAGAACAGTTGCCAGCGTATAAAACCAGTCTTCACGATCATACAAGTGTGGTTTGAAAATTGCGGCGTATGACATGGGGGAGATAGCCAGCATGCCGACCACCAGCCCTGTGATCACAATAGAATTACGAACTGTGAATGGCACCAGCCACAGGGACACGGCGCCATACAGAGCGGCAAATCCATACAACAGCCCTAAGAGACCCGGCAGGATGCCGCCGTCAAAAAGCAACTGCGTGGACTTAATGATTAGTGCGGCAGGCAACAGGCAGAGGTAGGTTGCCGGAAGCGCGCCAAAAAGAATGGTGCCTGCGGCGGGAACCAGTCTCACCACCTCTGACTCTGAATCGACGATACCGCATTACCTCCGTACCAATTCTTGACAAACCAGGCGAACGCACCTTGCAGCGACTTCGTCTTCCAATAGCCACTCTTTTCCGAATCGTGGCCCGGCAACGGTGCCACGCAAAGCCTGGTTGCCGTTACTCGACGCAGTTCCGCGCAGCGCCATTTACCTGCGGAAACTCCGCAAGATTATTTGCATCATAAACCGGCATTATTCCTTCCGACGTGCTCGCGGAGGAAAGATAGCAGCCATAGTGATCACTGCGACGAAAGAAGAACTCCCAGTTCTGCGGGCGATTCTGCGACAAAGGAATCATGTAAATCATTTGCATGATTTCTATATCCCTGGCCATGCGCAATGGCCCGAAATCCACCGGGTCCAATCCCAAGGCCGCGACGATCCGTGCGACTTTTTCCTTCGCGGCCCGATCGTTTGCAGCAATTGGTACGCTCACCAGGCCACCCTCCACCAGTGGGTCATCGATAACCTGCGAACCAAGGGTCGCGAATGTTTTTACAACTTTGGCGCCCGGATTCCAGGACTGAATCATTTCGGCACTTGAAGTCTCCAACAGGTGTTCCGGATACCCGTCGTCACCTTGTTTAAAAGGCATGGAAACATCGATCACAATTTTGCCATCCAGGTTACCGAGGCTCTGCGCGACAGTTTCCATGGCAGGCCACGGTACCAGTGTCAGGACGATATCGGCCTGCTGTGCCGCCTCAGCCTGGGTGGCCGCCGAAGCGTCTCCCTTAGTTCGCGCTACAAGTGCCTTTACCCGTTCGCTGCCAGGACTGCGTGACCCGTATACCACCCGATAACCCAACTCGGCGAAACGTGGCCCGAGTGAGTCACCCATATCGCCGGTGCCGATTACGGCAACGGTGTCAGTTTCTGCCGCAAGGCAGGTCATCGTGAATGAAACGACCACGACGCAGGAAAGAACAGCAACGACTTTTTTCATATCAATTCAATCCCGGCTAATCAAATGGGCGTGCGGAATCACACGCGGTGGTGCCTCGTAGACATGCGCTGCAGGGACATGCGCGTCCGTTGCAGACAATCCACTATCGTGCGAAACGGCAACTGAATCAAGTCGAAACCGATGGCCACGGTCGGCGGCTATCCTTCGCACGCTGCATTTCTCGAATAATTCACAGTCCGGTCAGGCGCCGCTGCGCTCCCCGGCGTCCATGCAACATACCGACGCGGATGTGACGTTCTCGTGCGATACTTCGGCGCTCGCCCATCGTCACAGCGACACACATATATGGACCCGGAGTTTGCCCTGCTGATATTCGCCGTATTTGCCGCTGCCACATTACAGGCTGCAACCGGCATCGGCTTTGGCATTATTGCAGGTCCGCTTTTGCTGGCAACGCTCAATGATGCCTCCGCCATCCAGATCAGCATCATTCTGAATTTGATGATTGCGACACTCCTGGCCCCAACGGTCTGGCAACACTTTGATTCGAGCGTTTTGCCGAAACTGGTTCTGGGTTTGTTAGTCGGATCACCCGTGGGACTTATGATCTTCACAACTCTCAACATCCTGTACCTGAAAGCGCTCGCCGGCGTATTCGTTTTACTAGCCCTGTTTTTTTTACTTTTCGGAACTCGCCCGGCAGCCGGCCAACCGATCAAAAAGCCTGCAACAGCGGAGCAACTTTCGATCGGTGCCATTGCGGGAATCATGGGCAGCAGCCTTGCGATGCCAGGACCTGTCCCTGCCGCCTGGCTGTCGGCACGCGGATTCGGCAAAGTCGTGACCCGTGCGACGATCATGATAATGTTTATTTTCGCCTACGTTACGGCACTGCTGCTACAACTCTCCATGGTGGGTATCAGCAGTGACACACTGTGGTTTTGCGCCGAACTGGCAATACCCACTGTTGTCGGCGTTATTGCAGGGAGATGTTTAAGCCACCGAATATCCGAAGCCGTTTTTCGCAATATTATAATTGCCGTTTTGATAGCGACCTCCACAACGCTCTTCGTGAGCTTAAAAGACTGAGTCGAGCATGGGTTCAGAAGAAAAATTAGCGGCACAGCAGCCGTCGTCTCAGAAGCTTGGCGCGCTCGGAAGTCGACCGCGAAAGATTTTGTTCGATGGGGTCACCCCACTGGAGCTTATGCCGAACCTGACGAAACACTGCGGTGGCGCCGAACTTTTCGTCAAGCGCGATGATTGCACGGGACTTGCCTTTGGCGGCAACAAGGTCCGGCAGATCGAGTTCTACCTGGGCGAAGCACTGGCGCAACGTGCGGACACTATCCTGATCACCGGCGCAGTGCAGTCGAATTTTGTGCGTACGGCCGCTGCCGCGGCACGACAGCTTGGCATGGAGTGCCATATTCAGCAGGAAGAGCGAGTTGCGAAAACTGACAATGTGTATCGTGAATCAGGCAACGTACTTGTCGTCAAATTGCTGGGCGCGACGCTGTCCTCCTATCCATGCGGCGAAGACGAAGCCGGTGCCGATCGACAGGTGCAAAAGCTTGCAGACGAAATGCGAGCGGCGGGTCGGAACCCCTATATTATCCCGCTCGGGCCCGGGCATGCGCCTCTGGGAGCGCTTGGTTATGTCGTGGCAGCACAGGAATTGCTGGGTCAGATTAATGCAGCCGGTCTGCAGGTCGATAATGTTTTTGTCGGTTCGGGATCTGGCGCCACCCATGGTGGACTGCTTTTTGGCCTCAAGGCCTTGGGATCAAAGATTGGCGTTGTCGGCATTTGCGTTCGTCGAGAGGCTAAACTGCAGCACGAACGCATCGCCAGTACGTGCAGGCAGATTGCGACGCTCCTTGGCAAAGAAAACCTCGTAACAGACGCCGACATCAAGCTAGATGACGAGTTCCTCGCCCCGGGCTATGGCATTCCGGGAAAAACAGTCCTGGATGCCATTATGGTTGCAGCGCGAACCGAAGGACTGATTCTTGATCCGGTCTACACCGGAAAGGTGATGGCCGGTGCGATACAGCATGCGAAACGCGCGACACCTGAGACGACAAATATCTTCCTGCATACCGGCGGAACGCCTGCCATTTTTGCCTACCAGGACATGCTGGCTACAGCGGCTGTGGAATTTGCCGGTTAGCGGCGCGTGGACGAGGCACAAATGAGTCAGCAAGATCCCTCTGTCGCACAGGCGGCCATAAGTTTCGGCGGCGTGCTCGGAATAATGATTGCCGGAATCGCGCTGAGCGATATCGAGCTTCACATCCTGCTGATCGGGGCACTCATCTGGGTCTGCGTCACCAGCTCGCTTAACGGCGTGCGCTTCGAAAAACTTAAAAATTACATGAGTGCCGGCATCGCTAAAGCGCTGAGTGCGCTGTATATGTTTATCCTGATCGGCATTGTTATTGCGGCATTGATCGAAGGTGGCACGATACCGACGATAATTTACTACTCGGTCGATTACGTCAGTCCGACGTGGTTTCTTCCCGCAGGGCTCCTGTTCACCAGCTTCATGTCGGCCGCGACCGGAACATCGTGGGGAACGGTGGGCACGATCGGGGTTGTGCTGGTCGGGCTCGGGTCCGTTATCGGAATTCCGCTCCCCATCGTCGCGGGCATGGTGGTTTCAGGCGCTCTGTTCGGAGACAAGATGTCCCCGGTATCTGATACAACGATTCTTGCTGCTGCCTGCGCCGAGACCGACATTTACTCACATATTCGTGCCATGTCCTATACGACCGGACCGGCTTACCTCCTGTCACTGCTGCTATTTGCGGCAATCGGGCTGCAGTATGACGGCATGGTCGTGGGAGGCGGCGATGTCGATGCTATCAGGGATTCGCTCGACTCGATATTTTCGATCGGGCCAGTGGCACTGCTGCCGATACTCGTCCTCTTGACCCTGAGCATGCGTGGCACCGCAGCCGAACCGACGATGATTACGGCTTCGCTGGTTGCGATAGGCCTGGCAGCAATGGTGCAGGGTCGCGGCTTCGACGAAATTTTTACCAGCATTCAGTATGGTTATTCGATTGAATCCGGAGTCGGCACCGTCGATACGTTGCTTAATCGCGGCGGCATTCAAAGCATGATGTGGACGCTGTCACTGGCCCTGATCGCGCTCGCACTCGGCGGCGTTCTCGATGGTGTCGGCATCATGCGCACGCTGACCAATGCGCTGATCCGAAAAATCAGGACAGTAGTTCAGTTGGTTGCCTCAACCATTGCAACCGGCGTACTGGTCAATATGAGCATGGGTGAAAACTACCTGACAATAATATTCTCGAGCCAGATCTTTAAGGAAAGTTTTCGCAAGATGGGCCTGAAGCAACGTATGCTGTCGCGCAGTGTCGAGGAGGGTGCGACGTTGACTGCAGGACTCATTCCCTGGACGACGACGGGCGCGTTCTTTTCGGCGAGCCTGGGCGTGACCACACTCCAATACGCACCCTGGGCCTTTCTGAGCATCATAAACATTGGCGTATCCCTGCTGATGGCCGCTTTGGGCTTTGCCATTTTTCGCAGCGACGACGCTGTGTCAGCGACACAAATCGATACACTGCAAGCATGATTACGACATCCAATCGAAATGCGTCGAGGCGCGCCTGATGTTTTTACGAAATGCCTGGTATGTGGCTGGACTGCATACTGAGATCACCCGTGCGCTCAGTCCGCTGACGATCCTGGGGGAGCACATTGTCTTCTATCGCAAAATGGATGGCACGCCGGTTGCTCTCGAAGACGCCTGCCCGCATCGGAAACTGCCACTGTCAAAAGGCAGGCTCCGGCAGGACGAGGTCGAGTGTGGCTATCACGGGCTCAGATTCGATTGCGCCGGGCAGTGCGTAGCCGCGCCAACGCAGAAGCTGGTCCCCGGCAACGCGCAGGTAAAAAGTTATCCGACCACCGACCAGTATGGCCTGGTCTGGATATGGATGGGTGAGGCGGACAAGGCAGATACGGTCCTCATTCCGACAGTCGAAAACTACAATAATCCGGACTGGAAGATTACTTCAGGTGATGCGATGGATTGCGCATGTCACTATCTGCACCTCGTGGACAACCTTTTGGATCCATCACATGTTGCCTGGGTGCATGCATCGTCTTTTGCAGCAGCCGGCACCGAAGATACCGAAATCGATGTGCAGATCAGTAGCAAGGCGGTTATCGCTTCACGCTGGATCCTCGGCAAGGAGCCGCCGCCGTTCTACGCCGACCTGCTGAAATCTGTCAATCGCGTCGATCGTTACCAGCACTATGAGGTGCAGTTTCCGTCCTGCGCGATCAATAAGTCTGTTTTTACAGCGCCCGGAAAAGGCGGTCCTGGCTACGCGCCTGCAGATAACGACTACCAGATGGTGTCGTACAACTTCCTGACACCGATCGACAGTGATAATACGCGGTATTTCTGGCTGCAGCAGCGCAACACCGATCCGCACGATGTTGAAATTACAAACAAAATTGCGGCTGGCGCACGTGCCGCGTTCGAAGAGGATCGTGAAATTCTGGAGGCCGTACACGTGGGAATGGAAAACGCCACAACGCCAAACATCACGCTGGGTGTCGACGCGGCGGCCGTGCAGTTTCGACGCGCTTTACACAAGAAAATCGAGGCGGAAAAAAACCTGGCACGCTAATCAAAAGCTGTCAGGCGGTCGGCGCCTCGTGACCCTTCGCAAAGACCCGTCGCACCAGCGGTTCGAATTCTTCGAGGGGCAGAATTTCTTCATCTATATTGATCGCCAGCTGGTCGTATTTCGCAATGAACTCTGCGGTCCAGTCGAAATACGGGTGCCCGCGCCACTGTTCCCGTTCGTCAGGATCAATGTCGTCCATTTCATGAAAATGAACCTGCTGAAACACCTCGTGATGTTCCAGCATCCAGTGATTGCGATCTGAAATGTAGGGTCTCAGCAAGAGTGCCGCGAAACTTCCGTGTGCGTCCGGGCAAACCATGTAACCGATGTCGTGAAACAGGCCTACGACGATATCCTCTTCCGGCAAGTTGTCGCGGTACATCATGGTTGCCGTCTGCAGGCAGTGTTGGTACATGTTAACGGAATACCCAAAACTGGGATCGTCCGCCTGGATCTTCAACATGCGCAGTACCTCATCGGCACAACGTGCAGCGAGGTAATCGTTTTTCTGCTGGCTCAGAGTCTCCCACTCGGCAGACCGACACGCATCGAGCGAGCGTTTGTCGATGTGTTGCCAATGCTCACGCATCAACGGGCTCGGTGAAACGCCCTTACCGTCTTTTGGCATTGTCATGGCCAACCTGTTAGCAGCGAATCAATATGTACAAGTCTACTGTGCTTTCGTGACGCTTCCATAATTTGCTCACAGTGTGGCCCTGGCCGGCCCGGCAGATTGCGGTGCCGACAGCGACGATGCCGTTGCTAGAACAACGACATTGTGATCTCTAATACCGGATTCACTGACAGCCAGAGCCCGTAAACGCCCGCAACGAGTGTGAGCAAAGCGGTGCCGCCCGCCCCGATCAACCGCCCGATGTGCGCCATATTGTCGTGCTTCAATCCAATGGCATGTGCAATTCTTGAAATGATCAACAGGTCACCGACGATTAACAGAAACGTCGATGAGCCGCCGTTTGCCTCGATCGCCCCGAAGACAATCATGAAAATCGGCACATATTCGAGAAAATTCTGGTGGCGCCTGACTTTTTCGGCAAGCTCCATATTCGGCGGGTCGCCAAATAATATCGATGCGCCTGATTTTCCCCTGGTCGCTCCTGCGCTGAAGCTCAACACCAAAGCGAAGATTGCGAAAATACTCGCGTACATGAGTGTTATTGGGATCTGCATTGCACTCTCCTGTTTTTTTCGCTCATTGTACGCCGAGAATGAATTCGCCAGGTCTGCACATACGTGTCGCCGGGAAGTCCAAACGTGAAAAAACGGAGCTTTTCCTATCAAACATGATATATTTATTAAGTATTTTGACTAAGACAATCATTTTTGATTGTTTTTCGGACTGACCACTGGTAACCGTGTTCAGTCCATATTAGACTTGCAGCTTGTAATAGTCGATCATTAATGATTGATTATTAAGTTTAGAACCGTTTTTCTATCATATGTGATCTTATGAAAATCGATGAATTGAGCCCTGAAACCGCAATTCTCAGCGAACTCGGCAGGCGCCTCGCCCGCGTGCGTAAGCAGCAGGGATTCACACAGGACCAGCTGGCGTCGATGGCCGGCATCGGCGTCGCGACGCTGCGTCGAATTGAGGGTGGACAGGATGGCCATATGGAGTCCTGGATCAAGGTCCTCAAAGCGTTGAATATGTCGCAGTCCATTGATGCCCTATTGCCGGAGAACTTCAGCTCACCCATGGCCGATGTTCTGGACACGAATCGGCATCGCCGGCGACATACCAGGTTACCCGGGAAGGTCTGGGGAGATGAAGCTACGTGACCACCGCGACGGTTCGCCTGTGGGGCACCACAATTGGCTACGTCTCGATGACCGAACAGGAACGATTTGCGCGGTTCGAATACGATCCTGATTTCGTCGACCTGGGAATTGAACTTGCACCACTGGTCATGCCTCTGAAGGCGCGCCACATTTATCAGTTTACCGAGCTGCATCCGCGGAGTTTTTACGGGCTTCCCGGCCTCCTGTCCGACAGTATTCCCGACAAGTACGGCAACAGGCTCATTGATGTCTGGCTGGCACAGACCGGACGCAAACCAGACAGTTTCAATGCTGTTGACCGCCTGTGTTACACGGGCGTGCGCGGCATGGGTGCGCTGGAATACGAACCGTCCGCCAGCAATGTATCGACAGAAGACAAGCGCCTCGAAGTCCAGGAGCTGGTCGAACTCGCGGCACTCGCTTTCGCCAGTAAAGATGCCATCAGGACCAACGTTGCCGAGGCAACCAGCGAACAGGGCTTGCTGGATATCCTGAGCGTCGGCACCTCGGCAGGTGGCGCACGCGCTAAAGCCGTCATTGCGTTCAACCCGGACACACTCGAGGTTCGCTCCGGGCAGTCAGAATTGCCTACAGGCTTCGAGCACTGGCTGATCAAGTTCGACGGCGTTGAATTCAGTGGCGACTGGGGCGTCGCTGACCCGGCGGGTTACGGCTTGCTCGAGTACAGCTACTACCAGGTTGCCAGGGAGTGCAACATCGAGATGATGGAGTGCCGCCTGCTTGCCGAGAATGGCCGCAACCATTTCCTCACGCGGCGATTCGACCGTGATGCTGACGGCGGCAAAAAATTCGTACAGACGCTTGGCGCCATAGCGCATTTCGACTATTGGGAAAGTGGCTTCTATTCCTATGAACAACTCTTTATGACCATGAAGCGGCTGGGTCTGCCCATGTCCCAAATCGAAGAACAATTTCGACGCACCGTATTCAATATCGTCGGCTGCAACCAGGACGATCACGTCAAGAACGTCGCTTTCATCATGGACCGGCAGGGACATTGGAGCCTCTCCCCGGCATACGACCTTTGTCATGCGGAAGGCAGTGACTTCACGCGTTTTCACCAGATGAGCATCAACGGAAAAACGACAGGCTTCACCACCAGCGATCTGAAACACCTGGCCGAATATGCAGGACTGCCGCGCGGTCGAGAGAAACAGGTTATCCAAACGACAGTTGCCGCGTTTACCAAATGGCAGGCGTTGGCAAAAGACCTTGGCATACCGGAAGCATTGCAGAAACACGTAACCGGCACGCTGCGTCTGAAGTGGCAATGAGTCATCGAACGCATACCACGCTTGCCTCAGCACCAAGCACTCGAATCCCCGCAGGAAAACCGCGCAGTGGGCTGCTATTCTGTGCGACGCAAGTCTTTTCAGGTACGGCGACAGCGCTCTTACGATTGCACAGTTCGGTCAGGTTTTTTTTGCAACGATTCGCCACGCCCGGCATACGACTTATCACCGACTGGTACACCGACATTGGAGAATTAGATGGCCCTGGTCCCACCATTAGAAGACGCAGATTTTGATCCGGAATTGCTTGAGTTCGTGCAATTTTTCAAAGGCCCGCTGGGCGTTATTCCAAACAGTGTCCGGACCATGGCGCGACGGCCGGAAATCGCCCGCGCATTCACCAATCTGAATATATCCGTTATGAAGTGCGATGCCGGGGTCACGCCCGAGTTCAAACGACTGATTGGTTATATGACCAGCTATGTTTCGGGTTGCCGGTATTGCCAGGCACACACGATTCTCGGATCGGAGCGATTCGGCTCCACCGAGGAACGCCTTAACGACGTATGGAACTTTGAAAACAGTCAGCACTTTAACGAAGCTGAGAAAGCCGCGTTAACTTTCGCCCGAGCGGCTGCCATGGTGCCAAATGAAGTGGACGAGGAGATATCGGAAAACCTGCGCGCACACTGGGATCACGGCGAGATTGTCGAAATTACTGCAGTCGTAGCACTTTTTGGTTTCCTGAACCGATGGAATGATTCAATGGGGTCTGTATTGGAGGATCTCCCGATCGAAGCTGGCAAAAAACATCTGACCGAGACCGGCTGGGAAGTCGGCAAGCACGCCTGACCGACAGTTTGTAACCGCTAGGCTGCCCGGGCGTACAATGGAAGTTCGAATTCGAAGCGCGTGCCCGCGCCGAGCGAGCTGATTACGGTAATTCGACTCTCGTGCAGATCCAGGATGCGCTTGACGATCGCAAGCCCCAGGCCGGACGATGCCGATAGCGCCTCTTCGCCCTGCTCCGACCGATAAAATCGGTCGAAAATGCGCGGAATGTCCTGCTGCGATATGCCCGGCCCCGAATCGGTCACGGATACGGCCACACATTGCGGACGCTCGGCAATGCTCAGAATGATCTCACCCCCCTTAGGCGTAAAGCGAATCGCGTTTCGCACCAGGTTTTCCAGCACTCGCTGAATGAGGCCAATATCGCCGATCGTCAGTGCGGTGGCAGAATCAAGTGCGATGGTAAGTTCGATTTCTTTGCCCTCTGCCTCCAGCTGAAACTCCTGGGCGATATCCTGCAGAAGCTCGGGCACGGAGAACGCCTCGAGACTCGGCGTTACGCTGGCTGAATCGAGCTTGGCCAGCTCAAAAAGATCACCGATCAAAACCCCCAGGCGGACCGTATGTTTCCGGGCAATCCTGAGATAGCGGTCGCGATCGGCATCGGCAAGCGATTCGCCCTTGATAATTAACGTTTCGAGGTATCCCTGCATCGCCGCAAGCGGCGTGCGCAGGTCATGCGAAATATTAGCAACCAGTTCGCGCCGGAGTCGATCGTTCTCGGTGAGCTGCTCGAGCTGGCGCCGAATTTGTGTCGACATCGTCAGGAAAGATTCTGTCAGTTGATCAATCTCGTCGCCGCCCTCCGGATGAGGCTCAAGATTCGGCAGGGATTCGAACTGCGACTCCGTTGCTGCGCTCACTTCGCTGTTGAGTTTCTTCAGCCGTCGGGTCAACAGGCGAAATACCACCAGCCCAACGATTGCGGCCGCGACTACAATAACCAAAGCGATGATCTGGCTGACTTTGCCTATATAGGAACTGCCGATATCGTTTGCCAGGGCCTCGTAGGTTTGCCCGCCAAGGACGACATAGAGATAGCCCTCGAGTTTTTCTCCCGATCTGATTTCGGCCGCCGAGAATACTTTCTGCATGTCACGACTGCGCGGATCATCACCATGAATCGGACCGCTGTCGGCTCCGGTTATGAGTCTGCGAATGGGTTCGAGGTCGACCTGTTCGCGCAGCACAGTCTCGGCGGGCAAAGCATGTCCCAGGATCTTTCCTTCGGTATCCAGCAAATAGATTTCAGCTGTTGGGTTAATCACCATTGCATGACTGGCGAGTTCCTGGAGGCTCGCGATATCCGTTTCGCCGTCTGTGATCAGCTGTCTTTGTCCTGTCACGTACATGGCAATCGGCGCATTGAGTTTCTGCGTCAGCTCTTCGTAGTACAACCGGCTGTTCATTCGATCGGCGACGAAGAATGCCGAACCCATTAACACGACAATCAATAGCAGGGCGACCGATAGTTTTGCGAACAAACTGTTCACGATGCTGCCGCCAGGTCGTTCGCCTCACTTTGTGCAGAGAACTTGTAGCCAACGCCCCAGACTGTCACGATCAACTTCGGCTTGGACGGATTGGCTTCGATTTTTGCTCGCAATCGGTTGATGTGTGAGTTGACCGTGTGTTCATAGCCCTCGTGACCATAGCCCCAGACACGATCAAGCAGATCTGCACGGCGAAATACCCGGCCCGGATTTCGCGCGAAACAGTTGAGCAAATCGAATTCCCGTGCCGTGAGCTCGATTTGACGCACTCCCATTAACACTTCGCGACGACTTGGATCGATTCGAAGCGCACCGGAAACAATCTCTGTATTGGCATGTGCCGCTGCGTTTGATCGCATGCTTTCAATGCGGCGAAAAATCGCGCGGACGCGCGCTGCCAGTTCCAGCACGCTAAACGGCTTGGTCAGGTAATCGTCCGCGCCGGTTTCGAGACCCAGGACGCGATCCAGTTCCGATGATTTGGATGTAAGCATCAGGATCGGCTGATAGGAGCGGTCGCGTCGAACGGTTCGACATATTTCAAGCCCGTCGGGCCCGGGCAGGCGCAGATCGAGGATGATAAGTGCCCAGTCCTGGCCGGTGGCCAGTCGCATGCCTTCGTGACCGTCGTGCGCCACGATAACTTCGTCGCACAGATCACCCAGATGCAGCACAACCAGGTCGGCGATATCTTCTTCGTCTTCAACCAGGAGTATGCGGCGCTTGCTCATCTGTCCCTGTCCCCGGCGGTTGTCATCTATGCCGTCGCTAACGTTGTTCCATTGATAGTAGACCGGAAACTTCACAGATTTATCACAGGGGATCGGCTCGCGGGCATCGACACACGCCCGCGAGCCTGTTTGCATTCAGAGCGTGCGCTCGATGCTGATGCGGGCAACCGGATTGTCAAACCGGTTCTGCTCTGACAGATCGGAACTCGCTAACCCGTCGTCCTGGCTGACGACGCCCGCGTGCATTGCCACACGATCAGCCCCGTCATCACGGGCCGCATTAAAGCCTTCGCCGCTGCCTGCAGGACCTGGTATATGAATTGCCATCTCGGTATCAGCCTCGGTCCCGGCATCGTAGGCGATTGCGTCAACTGTTATCACATCGCCAACAGCCATGGTTTGCACCGCAACACCGTTCAGGCCGGTGAAGGCGTCGTTGGTGTTGACAAGCATTGATGTGACGCTCAGCAGTAAACCGAAACGGTCGCTGTCCAGCACGCTGATTGCCACTGTTTCACTGCCAGCCGGACCTATGGGTGCGGCCCCGGAACCGGTAGCGACGACAGCACCATCGCCGTCTGCTTCAGCAATGAGTGCCGCATTGGCGCCCCCTTCGGCCAGTTCCTCCAATCCGGGGCTGGCTGGCGATCCAACTTCGAAAACGCTGAACCCCGAACCATGACCTATCACCGCGAGCGGAGACAGCGGCTGCGCATTGGTCAAATTGGTAACGGTCACCGCGAATCCTGCCATCGCTGGCGGAGGCGGAGGCGGTGGGGGTGGTGGCTGCACGACAGGGTTGTTGTCGTTATCACAGGCCTGCAATGCCATTGTCGTTATTAACAGCAATAGCAGGCGTAGCGATTGTCCTGTACGTAAATTCATCATCGCCTCCTATCGCACCGTGACAACGACGCGAACAACCGGATTCAGCCAACGATGCACTGTGCTATCGAGATCACTGGTGCCACCATTCGGGTCCGTGTCGCCGAGGACATTGCGGTGAATATGCACGTTGGGGTTAGCATCGGCGGCAGCGGCCCCGGTAGCGCCAGTGCCGTTAAGTGCGCCGGGATCGGCCGGGATGCCTGCCACTCCAGGCATTCCGCCGCCATTAATGATTTCGTCGTTTGCCTCCGTCCCTGCATCGTAGGCGGGAACGTCATAAACATAGGTACCGGGATCGACAGGTATGGTGATGGCGTTGAGGCCGGCAAACGCGTCGTTGGTCGGCAACACCATGGCGACCACAGACAGCAGTACATTGCTCGTACCATCGGTGTTCACGTCGACGTTGGTGCTCGCAGCAGGTCCCAGCAGACCACCGGCAGGATCTGCGGCGATAGTGGCGCCGATTCCGGTCAGATCGGTCATCAGGCCCCCGATGTCGCCGCCTTCAGCCATGGCTTGCAGACTGGCAGAAGCTGGTTGCCCGGTTGAAAACAGGCCGGTGCCGTCGGGATGCGCGGCCACCAGAAGCGGCGTCAACCAGTTTCCATTGGTCAAATTGACGACACGAACGTTCAGGTCAGCCGCATTGGCTGACGCACCGCAAAAAATAAACGCCGCAATAGCAGCGGATTCTACAAACACTTTCATCACAAAAACCCTCCATCGAATTCCAGAGTTGGCATCGAGGGTTAGTATTCGGATCAATTCTCACGAAACGGTCACGGCCGGGTTCTGATTAGGTCCCGGACCGGCCGGAAATCGCGACCAGTCCTGGTCACGGCGAGACGCGGCGAGGCACATGGCTGGATACTGGTATAGTGTTTATTGGTGAATTTTTTGCGGCCAATGACTGCATGCGATTGCTAAAATAATGAGATGGCGAAAAAATTAAAAAACGAAAAAGAACTGTTGAAAGAGGCGCTGCGCATCGTGATGGAAGACGCTGTAAAGCGTGGCATTGTCGAATTCGAAGCCACGGATTCGCAAAACCTGAAAATTGAGTATGCGTATCGACTGCTCGTACACGACAAGAAGATTAGCCCTTTCCCTGCGGACCAGGTGACTCTGCCAAACATGCGCCATCGATTGGCAATGTGGGTGACTCACGAATTGCCTGCGGGGCATGCTCTGCTCAAATAAGCAGGCCAGGAAAGTCAGCGTCTGCGGCTATTCTTCCAGCAACGCTTCGTACCGCTGATCAGTCAGCGTACGCAAAAAAGCAGCGAGCGCCGACGCCCGCTGCGGCGTAATGGGTTGGCCACCGCGCAACAGCGTTACCTCCACATTTTCCGCGGTCTCGGGCTGTCCCCAGCCAGTGCCGGTTTCCGGATTCGTCTGGCTACTCGCCGTGCTCAGAAGATATTTATCGTAAAAAAGAATCGCAGTTTCAAGTTCTTCGAAGACGCCGTTATGCATGTACGGGCCTGTAACTGCAACATTCCGTAAGCTCGGCACTCTGAATTTTCCTTGCTGCGATCGGTCGTTGACCCGCGGATTCGCCAGCAATCCAATGTCCGGTTCGGACCGGGCGCTCTTCTCTCTAAGCGCCTGATTCTCGGGAATGCCAATGTTGTTATATTTGTGATTCGTAAAGAGCTCCCCGCTGGCCGTTTCACGAAGGTCTGACAGGTGACAGCTGTGGCAGTTGACCAGCTGCGAGAAGAACAGCATGCGCCCGATCTCCTCCTCGGCGGTCAACGTATAGTCGCCGCGGAGATAGCGATCGTACCTGGAGTCGAACGTGGAAAAACGTCCAGAACGCTCGAAAGCCACAATGCTTGTTGCAATGGCGTTAAACGCCTGTTCGTCGCTCGAGAAAACATTCGTCCCGAAGTTCGCTTGCAGCGCGTTAACGTAGGACGGGTTCTCCCGAACTCTTGCGACGACCGCGGCGGTGTCCGGCATGGCCATTTCGATCGGATTCAGGAACGGCTCGCGTGCCTGCACCTCCATCGTTACCGCTCTGCCATCCATGAAGAACCCGCCGCTATATTCACCGTTCTCGTTCTTGTGAAATTCGGGAACGTGAGATGCGTAGGTAATCATTGGCGCATTGCGATTCCCAAGCGAATGTCCATCGTCGCCAAGGGAAACGGCGCCAGACACGCCGTTGTCCCGACTATCGGTGAACGCCCTGCCCGGCTCGTGGCACGTTCCACAAGACTGTTTGCGAGTCAGCGACAGATTGTTGTCAAAGAAAAGTGCCTGTCCCAATGCCTGCTTGTCAAGAGCCGGGGTTTCACCTAAGCAAACGGCCGTTTGCAGGAGTATCAGGACCACCGATTGAATGACTCGAGCGTGCAAATTTTCTGTCCAGCGGGCCGTGGCAGTTAAACCAACTCGGCGTGAAAGCGCTGTATATAATAGTCGAAAGAACCCACCAGTCGATATTTCCTGTCCATGGCTATTTCAACATTTGATCTGTTTACGATCGGCATAGGGCCGTCCAGTTCCCACACGGTGGGCCCGATGCGGGCGGCGTGCACGTTTGCTACCAAGCTGCGCGATCACAACCTTCTGGATGATGTCAAAAGCGTCTCCGTAAGGCTCTACGGCTCACTCGGCGCCACGGGACGCGGCCACGGCACAGATAAGGCGGTCATTCTCGGGCTCGAAGGGGAACTTCCGGAAACAGTTGACGTAGTCGGCATTCCGGAGCGAATGGCGAAAATTGAGGAACGTCAGCAGATTAATCTCCTTGGTTCGCATCAAGTGGCTTTCAAGCCTCGGGAGGCCCTGGTTTTCGAAAAACGCGAGTCCTTGCCGGGCCATCCAAATGGCATGCGTTTCAGCGCGCTGGACGAAAGTGGCAACGAACTCATTGCGCGAATCTACTATTCCGTAGGTGGCGGTTTTGTAGTCAACGAAAACAGCACGGATGATCCCGTGATTACTGAATCCGAAGTCGACCTCCCCTACCCGTTCGAAAGCGGCGAGGAGCTTCTCAGACTTTGCAATGCCAACAACCTGTCAATCAGTGACCTGATGTTGCAAAACGAATTGGCCTGGCGCGATGAGGCAGCTATTCGGTCGCAGCTACTCGACATCTGGCACGCCATGCAGGAGTGTGTCAAAAGGGGCTGCCAGGACACCGGGGTAATGCCGGGCCTTAAGGTCAAGCGGCGCGCGGCGGGCCTTTATGCACAGCTAGCCAGTCAACCCGAAGCGGCGCTGAGAGATCCGCTGACGATCATGGACTGGGTCAACCTCTATGCACTTGCCGTGAATGAGGAAAATGCTGTTGGCGGACGAGTTGTTACGGCACCGACCAACGGGGCGGCCGGAATCATCCCTGCAGTTCTGCATTACTTTGTAAGATTCTGCCGTGGGGCCGATGACGACGGTGTCGTCCGATTTTTGCTGGTGGCAGGAGCAATCGGCCTGCTCTTTAAACGAAACGCATCCATCAGCGGTGCCGAGGTTGGCTGTCAGGGCGAGGTGGGGTCCGCGTGCTCAATGGCCGCCGGCGGATTGACGGAGGCACTCGGCGGGAGTCCCGAGCAGGTGGAAAACGCTGCAGAAATTGCAATGGAACACAACCTTGGTCTCACCTGTGACCCGATCGGCGGACTGGTACAGATCCCCTGCATAGAGCGCAATGCCATGGCATCGATCAAGGCGATCAATGCATCACGACTGGCAATGCGCGGTGACGGGCAGCATTTTGTTTCGCTCGACAAAGTCATTCAGACGATGCGTGAAACCGGCAGGGACATGCAGGACAAATATAAGGAGACGTCGCGGGGCGGACTGGCAACGAACGTCATCGAAGTGCCGGTCAACTTTATCGAGTGCTAGCCGTAATCTCTGGCAAAATAGCGGCCAGTTGCAGGGTGGAACTCTTCGACCTTCGAAAACTATTGAGACAGAGGGCCGCCACTACCGTGCGTGGGATACGGTGCAGCGCAGGTTTGCGATCTCGAAGCAAACGTCGATGCGGCCAGTTGCGACATTGTCCTCGTCACCGCACCAATCGAACAGACGCGCCTGCCTAACGTCGATACGCCACACCAGAAAACAGGCTATCGGCCGGACGAAGATGGTGAAGGGCTGATCGAGGCAGTTCAAACTGCGGTAGCCTGACCACGAATTGGATTGTGTGCGCGAACAGTCGAACTGATTGACGCCAATTGGCAACTTCTGGCCAGTTTGCTGGTCTTAATCAGGCGACAAGAGCAGTCGTTAGAAACCTAAAAAACTACTGAAAAAACAACATTTTCGAGAGTCCCGGGGAGTACAAGATGAATGCATTGAAGACATTGGCCGCAGTCGCGGTGGTTTTAGCAGCAGGTAGCGCCAGCGCAGAGCACCATGAGGCTATCGCCGACGCTATCGACAATTCCGATCGTGCCGAGGCGAATAGTGAGCGCGACGGTGCGCGTAAGCCGGATCAGGTTCTTGAGTTTATCGATCTGGATGCGGGCGATATCGTTCTCGACTATGGCGCGGGTGGCGGCTACTGGGCAGAACTCTTCAGCGGCGTCGTCGGCGATGCCGGGAAAGTCTATGCTCACCAGCGCGCTGGGGAACGCTACGAGGAACAAAAGGCGGCGTGGTCAGAACAGTTCGCGCCATTTGGCAACATCGAGCTGATGCCGCTTGAAAGCGGTGCAGCCTTTCCACTCGGCGACAGCTCCGTCGACTCGATCATGGTGTCATATCTCTTTCATCATATGCACTTTACGGACGGATCGGGAGAAATGTTCCCCGAGAGTTCCAGGGCATTATTCGGTGAGTTTCGACGTATTCTAAAGCCGGGCGGCACCGTAATCATCATCGAACATGCGGCCGCGGACGGTTCCGGACGAGCGCAAAGCGGCGGTTGGCATCGCACACCGCCCGAGATGGCGAAAACGGATATCACCAGCGTCGGTTTTGAGTTTGCAGGCGATGCGCCGGAGATTTTCCACAACCCGGACGACGATCGAAAGAACGTCTGGTTTGAAACCGGCCTGCAGGGAAAGACGACAACGTTCGTTCAGAAGTACCGCAAGCCCGACTAAAAATCTGGCGGAGCTATCCAGCGCCGATAGCCTGTTTTTGGCGACCTGCCGACCACCTGCAGACACAGAGCGGTCGGCAGGCAGGCTATGCGCGAAGAATCGGTCAATGCCTGGTTTGGGGTCAGCGTGAAATTGGCCGCAGAAAATAGCTGTGTATTTGCGCTGACTCTGAGTATTGGCAGAATAACCCGTACGATTTTCACTGCACTGAAGCGGCAGATTCAGTGCAGTGAAGGCGAAAGACGACAACGGCCGAGACCCAACAAGCTAGCAGGTCAGTGAAGCCGAACGAATTGCAGCACTCGATCCCGACGCGCAAAACAATCACCCGCCAGCGATTTCCGCAGATCACAGCAGGCTTGACCACGTCAATACGTACGGGCACCTGCTCGAATTCTACATTGACAGGCCATCTACAATCCAAGCCTGGGGGAAGGTCGAAATCTGGAAGGCGCATTTGCAAAAGTGGCACTCCGAGGAAGCGAAGCGTCAAATCGATTCCAAAGCAGTCGAATGCCATATTTGTCGCAATACCAGGCGAAAGCGTCAGTAATAGATTGGGGCCAGCCAGACAATTAGTCTCAGCGAGACGTACAGTTTTTACGCTGAAACCAGTTGTTGATCCTGTATCTTGACAGAATATGTCTTCGTCAATGCCAGTGGTCGGACGCGCGCGCTCGCATGACGCTTGGAAGCAGTGAGTTAAGCGGCGCGTTGTGCGACGAAATTTGATTCCCGATTTATTCATCAAGAATCAATGACAACAACAGGAGCTATCATGGCAAACTACATCGACGGCTACGTACTACCCATTTCGCGTGATCGCCTGGACGATTATAAGCATCTTGTCGAAGCGGCTGCGTCTATTTGGAAGGAACACGGCGCGCTGGCATACAGGGAATATATCGGCGACGACATGAACCGTGAAGGAACGAGCTCATTCACAGATCTCATAGCCGCGACTGATGATGAGGTCATCATTTTTGGGTGGGTGGAATTTGCATCTCGTGAGGCACGTGACCAGGCGAATGAAAAGGTTGCGACTGACCCCAGAATGGCTGAATTGATCAGATCATCCAATGCCGACTTCGATGCGGTGCGAATGGCATATGGCGGATTTCAGGCCTTTGTTCAGTCCTAGAGCAATAACACCAATTAACCAGTCTCCGCGTGGGCTGGGCGGAAACGGCTAAAAGCACAATTCTTGTTCCTGGTCACCGCTAAACTGATCGGCTGTGATCGTCAATAATAGACTTGAAGCTGGAATTCCAGGAGATTAGCTCGCAATATGTTCACATTGGCCATTAACTCTATAAGGAATGACCTGATATGCTGATTGGCCTGTTAATGATCCTGATACCAGCCGCTGTTTTTCTCTTTACACTCCCGCTTTCGAAGCGGCTCAAGCCAGGCTTGCGCAAGGTGTACGTGGTACTCGGTGGAATAGTGGTTTTTCTTGGCAGTGCTGTCTCCGTCTATTTTGCGGCATTCACCGGTGACCAGGGCGGAATTGCGGCATTTTACTTTCAAATACTGGTAATTGTTGTTTATGCAGCATTGACGTTGTCACTCATTATCATCAATTGGATTATTCCTGGCAGGGAAGTTGACAATGTTGGGGACTAGTTGGCGCATGCGCTTGGTGCAAGAATCCAAAGTATAAAGAGGCACTGATTTTCGTTCTGGCTGCGGCATGACTTTTCCGGGCGCGCAAATCCACCACGAGGAGATCCGAAACATATCGATGTTTCCATTTTCTCGAAGGGTGCCATCCAGCTAAGTTGGGTGACGCAATCGGCTGACAAACCGAAGTAAGACCTTAACAGTTAGATATTCACTGTGTTTTGGAGAAACGGCATGCAAACCGCTCGAATGTATCTCGTGTTATCAGTGCTGGCGGTTGGTGGAACCACAGCTTGGGCAGCGGATGACGTTGAGACTATCCGCACAGAACGTATGGAATCCAATGCCGCCATCGGCCGGCATGATGTCGATGCCTTGCAGTCTGTGCTTGACGAAGACTTCGTAATAACAATCAGCACGGGTGGCATCGAGCGAAGCCGTGAAGAGCATGGCAAGTCATTTGCACTGCACTTTGAGCAATATCCTGATGTCGTGTACGTTCGAACGCCGACGGAAATTACGCTGAGCAAAGCCTATCCACTGGCCATCGAGCATGGCACGTGGACTGGTTCCAGGACGACCAAGAACGGAGTTCTCGAAAATGGTGGTCAGTACACTGCGGCATGGAGAAAATCCGACGGTGTCTGGCGAATTTACTCTGAATTGTTTGTCGGGCTCTATTGCAGGGGTACCGATTGCTAGGACTGGAGTCCGCTCCTTGCGGCGGCGTGCCACTGGACTTTTCCGCCGGCGCGAATCTTGACTTCTGCTTGCCAGCGAGAATCACCACAATCCTCAAATACGTAATCAAACGCTTCAATGTCCTTGATAAACTTTTTTCGAACGATTTCGCGAGTCTTTTCAGAATAGAACTGCGAATAATGACGTGACCGGTTGGACTTTAGCCGGTGAGGCAGCTTTAACGCGTTTATGCCAGCCCGCCTGCAAATTTCCGCGATATCGTCGTGTAGATTCTCGAATTTTCCAACGAAGTCGACCACAATCTTGTCGTCGATCGAAATCGCAGCGAGCTGTTGGGTCAGATCTGCAGCACTCGCACTGAATCCCAGCTGTTCGTTGAAGTGCTCAGTATTGTCGAGGTATTCCTCCAGAGTTGGGTGAGCGCCGCATACGCGCTTTTCCGTTCGAAAAGGATGCCCCCATGCGTTGGTTCGGCCCAACAGGCGTACGATTCGACCTTTCAGACTTGTGTCGGCACGGCCTCGGAGACCCCAACATCCCCAAAGGTAGTAGGCGACGAGCAAGTCCCAGGGATTGCGAACGACGGTAAACTTGAAATAGGAATCGAATATATTAGCGCCGTATGTTTCCCGCGCCTCAGCCGCGGTCAGGTGTTGCTCATGCAGCAACTCACCGTCACTCCAACTCCTTCCGGTAAACGCGGTTTCAATGCTGGTGCCGGCACACTTCGGCAAATGAATAAAGATCAGTTTGTTGCGGTGACAAATCATTGTTGTAGTTGATTGGGTTTAATAGTTTCCGTGGAATACCACATTCGAAATTGACCGTTGCTGCTACATGTTGAACGTAATGCTTTTCTCAGTCGTTCATCCCTATCACACATGAGTGAGTGAACTGCGTCGGCTGTTATGTCAGGTAACAGTAGTCGCTAGCCGAATTGAACAGTTTTTGAGGGCGGTAAAGTACAGTGTAGTAGACCTCCGAGGCCCGCAATCAGCTGGTGGTTGCTCTTCGTGAGGGTGGTTTTCCGCCGGGATCGACGACAGTTATCAAGTCCGAAACAGACATAACGCTTTAGTTATTCAGAAAACGCCGCTAGACCTGGACAACTCCACAAACCTGAAATCGTCATGCGAGTCGAAGTCCGACTCGATCGAGAGCCGGATCCAGTCCCGCAATGCTGCGTGATATTGGATCCAACCCGTTTTTCGATTTATTCATTACCCTCCTCGGCGATCTGGAAAAGCGCCCCGAGATTAATGCTGCCGTGATTGGACAAATACAGTTGATAAGCTCTGCGGCTGGTATTGATTCGAAGCGGATATTCGTCAGAGCACGAAGTTCGGGTTGAAATCTGCGGAGCAAAAGCAGATGTAGCTACAATTTGAGGGCTAATAGCTCCATAACTGGACCATTCTGGCAAATTCTCTTCCATGTCACGTAACGTTTTATCGTGTGGATGCATCAAATACAGAGATGACTTTATCTATTTGTGTTTTGAGCAACCACGTGGAATTCCGAAATGAATAACTCAAACCAGTCTGTCAGACTTCGGTTTCTGCTGATCGTTGCCAGCGCCGTATTTGCATTTTGTGGCAATCCTGTTCTCGCGGTTGAACGCGTCGGTAAAAGCGTCGGTATCGAGCAAATCCTGGAGAATAATCTTAGTGCTGTTCGTCCGGCATCCACGTCCGGAAATATCGAAAATGCGGATATAGTCCTTCAAATTTCTGAGGCCGACTTCACGCTGATTGCTCGTTATCGAGCGTCTTCTGACGGCCACATGCGAATTGACGTATTTGATGAGCACGTCAGAGTGTACTCCGAAGGAAAAGATGACGAGGGCGTCTGGGAATGGCCGGGGGGAAAGGATGGGCCTGAGAACGTGTATCACGATGGCGTCGGTGCGGTCGAACATGGCATTGAATTTAATCTGTTCCCATTGGCCAGGTTGGCAGATCGGGGACACGACTTAGAGCTTGTTGGCAAAGAAACGATTCGCGGCCAGGAATACTACGTTCTGAAAATCACCTTGTCGGATGGCTTTGAGACCTACAGATACGTCAATGCTGACACCTGGCTGGTTGACCTGTCCCGGGACATTCGCGCATTTCATCCCGGCGTGGATAGCACAAAGAAGAACCTGGAAACTCGCTATGACAACTGGCAACAGGCTGATACCGTGGTATTTGCAGGTCGTTCACGAAACGTCGATCTCGAGACTGGCGCGATGATAGGAACTACGCTGGTCTTGAGATCGAGGTACAACATCCCTCGCGGCGATCTAGACCTGGCAAGAAGCTATGTCCCGGATAGTGCTCCACAGCTAAGCGAATAATTAGAAAAGGGGTCGAACCGATTTACGTTTCCAGCTCCGGAACTGCCAGAACGAGTTAGGCGACGGCAAGTCAGTGCAGCCGTGTGGCTCTGAATGTATATATTTAGAATGCGACGAGTCCAAAACTCTGAGTTGGCTTAATTTTGTCAAGAAAAGACCTGCTGTATCCAAAAATCAGCGTAATCCAAAGCTACCAATAATCGACCGGCAGCTATTTGCCAGGACAAGCCGCTATTATTAGTGAGCGCGAGTGGCTGCTTTACCTCAAAACCAGAAACTCAGATGCTAGTATCTGGTTTGAATTGAGAGGCTGCTATTGGCCCAAAGCGGTCAAGCATAATCGCACGCCCTCGGTTCGTTGTGATTATCCTTTCGGGCGAGTGAACCATGAACCGAGACATCTTTTTCTTGGAGGGCCTGCGGCAGTTTGCGGACCTTGGATTGCTTCTACTTCGACTACTGACCGGTGCGTTCCTCGTATACGGGGTTCTTGATAATGTGGTGAGTGCAGGCAGGATGGAGGAGTTCTCAGCTTTCCTGAAATCAAACAACTTCCCTGAAGCCAGCGTGATGGCACCAATATCAGTGTATACCCAGCTTATATGCGGTGTAGCACTCACGCTTGGGGTGCTGACACGTTGGGCGGGAATCGTAATTGCGATACATTTTGTGATCGCCCTGGTCATGGTTCATTGGTCACAAGATTTCCGCGGCTGGTGGCCCGCGATTGTTCTAGTCGGCATAGGACTTCAATACTCGCTGACGGGTGCAGGCAGCATTTCGGTGGACGCATTGATTGCACGCAACGAAGACGAATAGTCTAATGAGGAAGGGTCAGAATGTCTGCTAATGGCCGAAACCAGCCACTGGACTGCTAAACTACTGACAGGCCGCTATTGACTCAAAGCGGACCTTTGCGGGGAGACGATGTTATTCTCATACTTCTGATTCGCGAATTTTGGGTAGGTAGTATCGCAACATTAGGCGGAGAGAATGTCGTTCATTAAGGAACTGAAACGGCGAAAAGTTTTTCGGGTAGCCATTGCCTACCTGATCGCCGCATGGCTGCTACTTCAGATCGCGGATGTCCTGTCTGGAATTCTTGAATTGCCCATGTGGGCCCCTAAACTTGTCTTCTATCTGTTGCTTATCGCCTTCCTTCCCGCTTTGATTCTTGCCTGGGCTTACGAAATGACGCCTACCGGTTTGAAGCGCGATATCGGGAACTCGCAACAGTCGACCACTGGCGGAGACCATCGTCAGATTGTGCCCTACTCAATCATTCTCTTGCTCTCGGTTGCTCTTATCGCTGGGGTCGGCTACTGGTACAGCGGTCAGGAAGCCCGACACGCGAGAAACGTAGATATTCCACGATTGGAGGCCTTCATTGATGCAGGCCATTTTGAGGCAGCATACAAACTCGCCAGTCAGATCGAGAAAGTACTGCCAGACGATCCTGTCGTAGATGAGAAATGGCAGAGATTCACGAGGCTCGCAACAATTCCATCCGATCCGCCCGGCGCAACAGTGTACCGGCGCGGCTACAACGCTATCGACGCCGAATGGGAAAAACTCGGGATTACCCCAATTCACAACGTACGAATTCCTGTCGGCATGTCGTTGCTACGAATCGAATTAGATGATCATCGTCCATTGTTGCGGGTCATTGGTAACGGATTTCCCGTTCCCACCGAAATGCCGGTAGCGGACCGGTCTCAAAACACCTTGTTTGGTGCGAACCCTGAGCGCTACGTGCTGGATCCTGTGGGTATATTGCCAGAAGACATGGTTCGTGTTCCTGGTGCGAGCATCGTTGTTGAAGGAGAAATGATCGAGATATCTGACTTCTTTATTTCAAGGTTTGAAGTTACAAACCGGGAATTCTCAGAATTTGTTGCCTCAGGTGGCTACGCCCGTCGCGATCTGTGGGAGGAAGAGTTCTTGCTGAACGGCAACACTATCGCCTGGGAACAGGCGATGGAACGATTTATTGATAAATCTGGCCGCCCTGGGCCAAGCACATGGCAGGGCGGCAATTATGCGGACGGAGAGGCCGATCATCCGGTAACGGGAGTCAGTTGGTATGAAGCGGCTGCATATGCGGCGTTTGTCGACCGTGATTTGCCGACTGTCCATCATTGGCGCCGGGCGTTCTCACTTGGAACTCTTCCCTGGGTGTTGCCAGCCAGCAATCTTGATGGCGACAGGTCTGATCCGATCGGTGTAAACGACGGAATCGGCTGGACCGGAACCTATGATATGGCTGGCAATTCGCGGGAGTGGTGTTTCAACGGAATTGGGCAACTTAAGACAATCGTCGGTGGAGGGTTCAACGATTCACTATATGTTGTGCAGGAATCAATTCAGGATCCCAGCTCTGCACCGCCATTTGATCGATCGCTCGCCAATGGCTTTCGCCTTTCATTGGAACAAGACGAACGTATCGTATCCGACAAGCTCCGCGGTAATATTCCTGAACCGAAACCTATAGAGCACCCCGAGCCTGTCTCCACTGACACTTTTACCGCTTTTACCAGCGCTTACGCTTACGATGCGAGTCCTCTGAACGCAATGGTAGACAATGTGACGGATGAGCTGTACTGGACCAGAGAAACAATATCATTTGACGCAGGTTATCGTGGCGAACGAATGTTTGCATATCTGTATCTTCCTAAATCATTTGATCCTCCTTTTCAGACAATCGTGTTTTGGTCCGGAATTGACGGGTTATACATTGACTCTATTAATTTCAAGAGAGTTCATCTTGAATTTGCGTTAAAAAATGGGCGCGCTGTCATAATTCCGATCTTGCAAGGGATGTTTCAGCGCAGGTTTCCGATCGTACCAAAATGGACTAGCGTTGCCGGGCGTGATCTTGCAATAGAGCAGGTTAAGGATATGCGGCGAACCATTGATTACCTGGAGACACGCAGAGACATTAATAACGACGCGCTCGCATATTACGGTATCAGTTGGGGCGGCCGAATGGGACCGACCGTACTTGCAGTCGAACCGAGATTAAAAGTCGGGATACTCAATCAGGCGGGGATCGAGCCAAATGTACACTACGACATCAGTGCTGTTCATTTTCTGCCGCGAGTCACGGTTCCGGTGCTGCAATTCAACGGCCGATACGATGCAGACTTTCGCTACCAAACTCATGCTAAGCCGTTTTTCGACGGTCTTGGGACGGCGGATGCTGATAAAAAATGGGTTGTGGAGGCAACGGGACACTTTGTACCACCACCGATCTACATAGGGGAAACTTTGGACTGGTTGGACAAGTATCTTGGTTCCACTACAAACCAGAAATTCGTCACAAAAGCTGAGTAGGCCACAGTGAGTGCCAAGTATTGGTGGTTTCTAAAACAGTGAGCCAACAAAACGTCTTAGCGAACGCATATTCGATAATAGAAAAAACAAGCGTGGGTATCGACAACACTGAACTACAGCGGATGCATACGCTAGCTAATGGCCAAAACCAGCCACTGGCCTGCCAAATTGACGAGAGGCTGCTGTTGACCCAAAGCGGACCCTCGTACCGCTCGACTATGCAGGGGAATATTGATGAATATTGCGAAAGCTTTAGCTACAACCGTGATGTTTGGATTTAGCATTCAAGCGTTAGCCGGCGCTGGCGAGGTTAAGATAGTCTGCCAATCCGATGCTCAATCCCATCTCGATACGAGGCTCGGTTTCGTATTGCCATTTCCCGATGGTTTCGATCCCAGCGGCAATCCGGCCTACGAGATTCACTCATTTCGCTCCGCCGAGGCAAGGACAGAACAGCGGTTTACTGACGTGTCTGTAAGCATATCTGCTAGAAAGCGGCGTCGACCCGACGAACTATCGCGATGGGAGGTTGTTGAAATTGATCATCCGAACGCCGCGGGAATCGAAATTCGTCACGATTTTATCGTCAAGAAAACGGTGACAAATGGTTTAGATACGTGATGATCAATGAGGACTACGCCCTGTTCTTGCGTAGTATTGCGGAATTGGACCTAAATTCTGTATTGGATTGTTTTGTATAGAAAACTCTGATCAATGGTACTCAGTCAGGGTAGAGAGCTATTCCTGCCGGCTATTGGCCGCTTATGAGAATAGTAGAAACTAAAGACAGCGCGCACGTTGATAGCGGGAGAAGTAGATGCCCGATTGTGACCAAAAGTTTTGGTTTCATGCCAAGTCGTTTGGATTCGGCTGGGGCCTGCCTGCTTCCTGGCAGGAGTGGATTGTTTTTGTTATCTACCTCGTCCTTGCCATTGGAACTGCGCGCTTTGCGCCGAGTGACATAAAGCTGCCAGTCATATTCATCCTCACGTTCATGTTTATTATCGTGGTCGTGTTTACGGGTGAGCGGCCAGCCAAATGGCGTTGGGGCAAGGACTAGTTCCCCACTCCGGTGACGGCTTCTTCCGAAACCCGCCGCTGGAGTGACAAACTGCTGAGAGGCTGCTTGTGGCCGAAAGCAGACCTTGGTCGGGTCGAATGGCGAGTGGCTGCTTTACTCCGGAAGCAGACATCGAGCTACAATAGGCAATAGAGGCTGCTACTGACCCGAAGCGGACATTTATCCTTTTGTAACATCAGGTTCGGAGCCGCCCGGTCTAGCACCACCGCCGAACTCGCTTCTTATAATTTAAGTACTCACTACCAAACTTGCGTCCTAAGTAACGCTCTTCCTGCGAGATTACGCCCCAATTCAGAAGTACGACGGCGAGGACTGCCAGACCAATAAACCACAGGCTATTTGCCCAAATTCCGACACCAATGAGGAGGCTCACCATGCTCAGATAAATCGGATTGCGCGAGAATCTATACGGGCCTTTGACTACCAGCGCGTCGGTCGGCTCGTTGGTCGGTATTGAAGCACCCCCACGATGCAGGACATAAGTGGTCCATAGGAAAATACCAAATGAAGCGGCGACGAAGATCGGACCCATTACTTCCTCCCACGATCTTGGCAGGAATTCGACCGCGGTAAACCAACGTGCTGCGAAGCCGAAGCCGATAGAGGCAAAGAGGAGAAAAGGAGGATGAAATGCAACCTCCGCATTGTCCCTAGGCCCAGGTTGGTCGCGTTTTTCCGAATTCATCACAAGTCTCCGATCCCTTTTAGAGCGTCGCGTACATGCTCAAGAGTCTTGACCGCTGTCTTAAGCTCGTTGCGCTTCACGCCGAACTTTGTAGCCTGATAAAGCTGATCCTCCCGATTCCGCATCCTTCGAATGACTCGTTCTCCCTCTTTCGTAAGTGTCACGAGAAATGAACTCTTATGCAGAGGATTACTATCAAGCACGACGAGACCCTGTTCAAGAAGAGCGTTGACGAGGGACTGAATGTGTTGTCGCGTCACAGAGCGGCTCCGGGCGATGTCCGGCACGGTCGTGGGACCATTCTTCAGGAGGAACTCGAGCACGGCACGCATCCCCAGCGTCACAGATTCGTTCACATGGAGTTGCTCGCCCACCTGAACAATGCTGTGATACAAAAGGCGCACTTCGTTGAGCAGGTTTTCTATCTCAATGGTCATTGGCCACCACCTCTTGATTGGGTGTGAATTCCGCTTCCAGCCTGTTTCTCTCAGAGCTTTCGCTTGGCGAGTCCTGGAGACTTCCTTGGAGTGGGCTCAACAAGAGCCACAGCAATCGATTGGCAAGAGACCCACGGATCTCTTCAAGACCCAGCGGCATGATGCGATGATCCCTCCTTGGCGTCGGCCGAAACGTCCTAAAAATGATGTCCCAGATTGGAAAAACAGCACTGAAATTGCTGTCGGTCTCCGGTTGCCAGGTCGAATGATGAATGCGATGAAGATTGGGTGTTACGACCAAGTATCTGAGAACTCTATCAACGGCTGCAGGTAACTTTACGTTAGAGTGCGACCATAAAGTGACACAGACATCCACGACTTCGTATAGCACAAGCATCCAGGGACTTAAGCCAAAGCCGACAACGAGGGGAATTCCGATGGCTAGATTCACGGCGAACTCCATCGGATGAAAGCGAACGGTCGTCGACACATCCATCTCCGTATCAAGATGATGAACACGATGGATTCGCCACAATATCGGGATCTTATGCGCCAAGAAGTGCGTGAAGAACGAGATGAATCCGCGCAGTAGTAGGTTGGCGACCACTGCCAGTGGCAGAGGAAGCGCGATTAGATTAAGCAGGCCCCATCCCTCGATCGATGCCCAATGCGCGATGGAGATGAATGAGAGCGGCAGTGCCGCTAAAGTCACGAGATTGAGCGCGGTCAGCCCAATGTTGGCTAGCCATCTGGCACGACGCTCCGCGTGGACGGGGCGTTGGGGCACCAACCGCTCGGCACCGACGAGGAGAGCAAATAGGCCGAAAAATAGAACGATCTGAAGATCCCCGCCGTTGGCTAGTAACCAGTCTGACAAGTTCATGGCTAGCTCCGCGTGGCAATAAAGACGCCAATCAGCAGCGCCGCACCAATGATGATCCAAAAGGCCTTTCTGCCGCGGCCACGCTCCCGATTTACTTGATTGGCGAATCCAGTTCCCATTTTGTTTTCCATTCTCATTACCTTTCTATATTGGTTTCCAAAGATGGCCGGTGAAGAGAAATTCGATCACCTGCCTATTGACAAGTACATTGTCATATCTGACAAGTCACTTGTCAATAGGAATTCGAAGGTGGCCAAACCCGAAGTCTCCTGCAAAAGCACACCTTTTATTCCACCCACAGGGCATCTCCGAATGTCCGCTTGTGGCCGAAAGCGGCAGATCGAGTGAGAATCGCTGAGCGGCTGGTATTGGTAGAAGCAGACGTTCAACGTTACCGCGGAAACTTCTTCTAGAATTCACTTTAAGCTTCGCGAAAAACCAGCTCCATGCGGAGGATCACCGGCTGTTACTTGCCGAAAGCAGACCTAAACACCACCGGTGTGCTTCGATACCGAACGTCTGCTTTAGGGAACAGTAACCAATCAGTCGCGGAAAATATCGAGATAGGCAGCAAACGGCACTGTGCCATGTTCGATTTGTCGTCGCGCTGGATCAGCGTCGACGTTCGACAATCAGGATGTTGTAGCGTCCCTTTGGTCCTATGAACCACGATGCCATCGTGCTGGTAACGGATACGATTAGCCAGCCGATGAGCGCGGCAAAAAATCCGGTTACTGTGAATTTATCTAGGAACGCCGCGACCAGGCCAAACATGGCCGCGTTGACCACCAAGAGAAAGAGCCCCAGCGTCAATATCGTCAGCGGTATCGTAAGGAGTATAGCCAGCGGTCGCACCAGGGCATTTACGAGACCCAATAAAACTGCGGCAAGCAGCATGGTGCCGGGCGTTTCAATATTAATGCCCGGGACGATGGCATTCGCGAGCCATAGGCCAAGTGCCGTGATTAGTGTTCGAAGAAGAATGCCGCGCATTTACCTAATTGCCGTTGCCTCAAATACTCTATTTCACAGAAACCGTCGACACTCAACATTGTGGCTCGAGATCCGACCGTTTACCCACCTATCGCCTCCTGCTGACTCCCGAATCCTGCCGATCGGTCGCCTGCGAGCGATATCAGGGCGCATCTCGTGCAACCACGAGGTCGATTGCATGGTAGGCAGATAATATCGCACCTTCCTGCCATCCTTGCAGGATACTAAGGTGCTCGCCCGCAAAAAATATGTTCTCGTCCGGGGTTAACAACGTAGACGGGTTGGATACACCCCAGGCACCCAGTTGAAACGGTACCTTTGGCCATGCAACGCTGATTCCATTGATCGCTGCTCCGTTCATTTCCGAGTGCAGATTGCTGCCCTGCGCCGTGGCAGAGTCAATGCGCTGCTGCGGCGACTGGTTTGCGAAGCTGGTGCCCGGCGGGCCACCGAAAATGTACGCGCCAACGAGAATTCCATTGTCGCGACCAAAGTCGTTATTCGGATACCAGATTTGCGTAATGTCCTGGGTCGTCCAGGAAATGCCGCCATATATGTTGTGATCCTGCTCCCAGAATCGCCGTGACTGGAATGCAATTTTTCCTGCCGCAGAGTAGTTGAAATTAGCGATTTCGGCTTGGTGCGCAGCAGCGAAATCGTTCGGAATGTTCCGCAACACGGTCGCCGGAATAGTGCAGATGCAGTAATCGGAATCAAGCGTCATGTCTGCGCCGAACTGATCCCGGTACACGACTCTCGCACCCGCAGGCGTTTTTCGAATTTCGCTAACAACCGCTTCCGTAACGAGGTCACCGGCCACCTCGGTCTCAAACGCCCTGGCGATCTGGTCCATTCCGCCCACCGGCTGTAACATGGTTGGCTGCTGTTCAAGGTCATGCGCAAAGCCACTCCGCTGCTCCCAGAACGACTCTGCAATCAGGTCCGTGAGTGCCAACGGGGACACCCGCTGCCCGCGTTGGCGACTGCCGGTGTTTTCCTGCCCCGGAAATCCACCGCGCGTTGAGCCGGTGTAGTTCAGCGAACCGTCGAGATCACCGTAGCGCGCGAGCATGCCGATAATATTGGCTTTGTCGGCGGCGCTCAGTTCCTGATCCAGCGCATTCTGATTAACCGCCGTTGCCAATAATCTCGAAATATTGCCGCGCGTGTCTGCGTGCACCCGTCGTGCGATAACCGGCTGGCCCCCAAAGCGGGTCGTGGAATGCAACAATGCCGCGCGATTATCGTTGATAAAAGTTTCGAGCTGAACGCCGAACTCGCGACAGTAACCCAGCAGAAACTCGTGATGATGTGAAATTCGTGCGGGGCCACTATTGAAGTAGAGATCGCTATCAACATCGAACATACAGGTTTGAGTAGAGTCCGTTTCAGTGATCACATCACCAGAACGGATGGTGCGATTACGGCCTCCGGCGAGTGATGTCGCTTCAAGAATGGTGCAGCTGTAACCCAGACGAGTCATTTCGAGCGCCGTTGTCATGCCCGCAATGCCGCCTCCAAGAATCGTCACGGTTTTGCCAGCGCCGACGTTGGCGGGCCAGTCTCCCGGCCTCGGGGACGCGGCCCCCTGCGGAGGCGGCGGTGGTGGAGGTGGCGCGGGCGGATTGGAAAGCACACCGGGTGCTGCGGATGATGAGCCGCAGCCAGCGGCGGTTGTACCAATACCCATTGCCAGCATTGTGCGAAGCATCGCCGAGCTTCCGGCGGCGCGACCGATTGACGTGAGAAACTCTCGCCTTGCCATGCGGCTTTTCTTCGACGTCATCGCATTGCCCCCGATTTGTTATGCGTCATTATAAGTCGTGCAAGGTTCGCGCGGCAGCGGCGACCTTCCATAATCAGCTCTAAATCCCGTGCATTTCGAAATTGGACCTGACACAGGCTTGAGAATTCCCGACGGATTGCGCAAACACCGGAAATTCAGGCGCCGCATGACAGGCAGCAAACCCGGCTGCGACACACATGGCGACGCGCAGTGAACGCGACATCAGATTCGCAGTCGATAACCTGTCTTGAATATCCACCAGACCGCCAGAATACACGCCACCAGGAACCCACCGGTCATCGCCAGGCTCAGGGCTAAAGACACATCCGCATTTTCGTAAAAGCTCCAGCGAAACCCGCTGATCAAATAGACAACGGGATTGAACAACGTGATGGTTTGCCAGACTGGCGGCAGCATGCTGATCGAATAGAAACTGCCGCCCAGGAAAGTCAGCGGCGTAATTACCAGGGTCGGCACGATTGCGAGTTTTTCCCAATTATCAGCCCAAACGCCGAGAATAAATCCGAACAGGCTAAACGTAATTGCCGTAAGGAAAAGGAACAGCAGCATCCAGTACGGATGCAGAATCTGGATGTCAACGAACAGGTTGGCGGTCGCGAGTATGATGCCGCCTAAGATAATGGACTTGGTTGCTGCGGCCCCAACATAGCCAATTACGATCTCAACTACAGATACGGGTGCCGACAGCAACTCATAGATCGTGCCTGAAAAACGTGGGAAGTAAATGCCGAAGGAAGCGTTGGAAATACTCTCCGTGAGCAGCGACAACATGATCAGGCCGGGCACAATAAATGAACCGTAACTGACACCGTCAATCTCCGTGATTCGAGAGCCAATCGCGGCGCCGAAGACGACGAAATAGAGCGACGTGGATATGACCGGGGAAACAATACTTTGAAACAGTGTGCGTCGCGTGCGCGCCATTTCAAATTTGTAAATTGACTTGATGCCGTACCAGTTCATTTTATGCGCTTCACCAGATCGACAAATATTTCCTCAAGAGAACTTTGCGTCGTTTTGACATCGTGAAAATTGATGCCCGCCTCGCGCAGCTCGCCAAGCAGCGTCGTAATCCCGGTATTCTCAGCCTGCGTATCGTAGCTGTAGATCAGCTCTTTGTCGTTTGCACCTATCTCGAGATTGCGCGTTGACAGCTCCTTGGGAATCGCGGCGAGCGGTGCATCAAGGTCAAGAATCAACTGTTTCTTGCCAAGTTCCCGCATCAGCTGCTTCTTTTCCTGCACGAGGATAATCTCGCCGTGGTTGATTACGCCGATGCGGTCCGCCATTTGTTCCGCTTCCTCGATATAGTGCGTGGTCAAGATAATGGTGACTCCGGATTTGCGCAGTTCGCGCACGATTTCCCACATGTCCTGGCGGAGCTCGACGTCGACTCCTGCCGTGGGTTCGTCGAGAAAGAGAATTCGGGGTTCATGAGAAAGCGCCTTGGCAATCAGAACACGGCGTTTCATGCCGCCGGACAGCGACATGATCACATTGTCTTTTTTATCCCAAAGCGACAGCGACTTGAGGACTTTCTCCAGGTGCCCAGGGTCCGGTGCTTTACCAAACAGGCCACGACTGAACGCGACGGTGTCCCAGACAGACTCGAAGGTTTCCGTCGTTAACTCCTGCGGCACCAGTCCGATAAGTGAGCGCGTTTGCCTGAACTCGCGGACACTATCAAAGCCGTTTACCGCAACATCACCGCTGCTGGCATTGACGATGCCGCAAATTATGTTGATCAACGTTGTCTTGCCGGCACCATTAGGGCCGAGCAGTGCAAAGATCTCACCCTCGCTGATGTCAAGGTTGATGCGCTTTAGGGCCTCGAAACCATCGGGATAGGTTTTACACAGGTTGTTGACGCGAATAACTGATGCATCTCCTGGCATCAGTACTCCTCGAGATCTCCGCGTTCGGCTTTTTGCTGCGCGACCATTTCGGCAACGTCCGCCAGCAACGCCTTGGCGTCATAGACGATACCGTCCTTGATCGTATAGCGAACTCCACCGACGCGTTCCGGCCGGCCGGTATCATCGTTCAGGCGCACGGCGCCGGTGCCATACAGCACCTTGAGATTCGCGAGCGGATTCTCATCGACGATAATCACATCAGCGAGCAACCCGGGGCGAACGACGCCAAATTCGATCTCCTGACCCTTGGGAGCATGCAGTGCCTGAGCCCCATGCATCGTTGCGGAGCGCACAACTTCCAGCGGATGAAAACCTGCCTCCTGCAGCATCTCCATCTCCAGGATTGTGCCAAAACCGTAGAGTTGGTAAATGAATCCGGAGTCGGAACCAACCGTTACCCGACCGCCCATATTCTTGTAGTCGTTAACAAACTGCATCCACACCCGGTAGAAATTTTTCCACGCGACCTCGTCTGCTGTCGTCCAGTCAAACCAGTACGCTCCGTGACTTTCGCGGTTCGGTGTGTAGAAATCCCACTGCGTGGGCAGCGTGTATTCCTTGTGCCAGTCCGCGTTCCGAACGCGCATCACGTCACGACCGGCGGAATAAATACTGAACGTCGGGTCGAGTGTGAAATCGAGCGTCTTGAACTCCTGCAGGAGCGAGTTCCATTTTTCCGAACCACGACCCGCGATCAGGTTCCACTGTCGCGCGACCTGCCCGAAGCGATGCTGTTCGTTGTTGTAATTCATGTCGACGGGCCATGGCTGTACGTCGTTGTTTTCGTACATCGCTTCAAACAGGCCGTAGTAGTGGGTCAGCGTGCCCAGGCCAAGTATTGCCGCGTCCTGCGCGTTCATCTGGGCGACACCCATCTGGCCGAGGTGCGCCGTCGAACCAAGGCCTTGTTTTTTTGCCTCGTCGAGTAGCGCCTCCATGATGGCCGGACGATACGAGCCAAGCTTTAGACCATCAGCACCCTCCCCGGCGATATATCGCACCCACTCGCGCGCAGCTTCCGGAGTCAGGATGTCGACATCAGCGTACTTTTCTCCGGAGCCCGGCCGGTGGTAGGAAAAAATCCTGGGCGCAACAATTTCATTCTTCGCACTGCGGGCTTTCTCCGAGAGGGAAAATTCCACGTCGCTGCTAGGGACTCCACGAACGGTCGTGATGCCGTGTCCCATCCACAGCTTGTAGCTGTACTCAGCTTCAGGCGCCTTGGTGCTGCCGCCGGTATGCGTGTGCATATCGATTATGCCTGGCATGACGTAGGACCCATGTGCGTCAATTTCCCGCGTGGCGTCGCTTGGACGCTTTTCCTCAACGATCTCCAAACCCGGATAACCGACTGATTTTACTTCTGTTATTCGGTTATTCTCGATAACGATATCGACTGGCCCAATAGGGGGTGCCCCCGTGCCGTCGATAAGCGTCGCACCGCGAATAATGAGTTTTGTATAAGGACCGCCGCCCTCATCCGACGCCCTGTCAGGCGCGGGAATCATGCTGGGTGAATCATCCTGCGCCATCGCACTCTGCGCCCCAGCCATCAATAAGGCAGACAACAGCAACGAGCATGTCATTTGCGATCGGTTTCGAAGTTTCACTGTTTGTCTCCCCTGTTTTCCCTGGTCAGATACTATGCGGAATTCTGCCGAATTTGCCACACGCCGTAGGTAAGTAGTGGCAACACGAAGACCAGCAAAAAGCCCCAGGTGATCGTGCCATAACCCTGTGCTACCAAAGTCATCAGGCCGATCGCGTCGGCGAGCACTACGGCAGTAAGAAGTATGAAAATGGCAACAACGGGTCGCAGCCAATTCTGCATGGTCAGTCCTTTTTCGAGAAACGTGTGGTCGAGTCGCTCGTTAACGCCGTGAATCATGGCAGCACCCGTTTCGACGAATGTGCCGAACAAAACGACCGGAAATAGATAGATAAAAAACCCGGCGCCATCCAGTGCGTTCATCAGGACTGTTATAGGCAACGGGCCATCCACACCGGCCGCAGTCAGCAGGTCGTACTGCCCAATCATGGCAACAAAGAACAGCATTGCCGGCACCATCGCAAGCGGTCCGGCCAATGCGCCGGCAATGACCGCTTCTCTGCGGCGACTGTGATGGCGAATGCAAAACAGAATCGCTGGAATGATTGACATGTTGTAACCAGAGAAGGCAACGCCGCTCTTTAGCCAGCCACCACTGTTCTGTGCTGCAGCAAGGTTTGCCGCTATAGCTTCACCGTTCTGGATCAAATGCCAGCCGAAGAAACTGAAATACGTGACATACAGCACGACAGACCAGGCGCCGAGAAACCGTTCAATAGCAGGCGTGCCGAAGAACACCAGGAGCGCAATAGAGACCATGATTCCGGCGGTGCCGATAATCGCGGGCAATGCAAAGGTGTCCCGCATGATGTCGCCGGCAGCAGCGCCTACGACGGAGATCACGAGAATCATCTGCAGGACAAAAAGCATTTCATATAGCGGCCATGCCCGACCGAGCAGCCTCTTGCAGAAACTCCGGTAATCAAACAGCCGAAAGAGTCGCGCAAATTCATAAGCCGCCATCAATACAACACTGAATACGATGGTTGTGACGGCCATTCCCAGCAAGCCGCCGACCGGTCCATGCCCGAGGAAAAACTGTGCAAGTTCTTTTCCGGAGCCGTAGGCGCCGCCGATTACGGCTGACTGAAATATGAATCCCGGGAGGATATAACGCTGAAACCAGCTGTCTTTCATTTTGCCGGGATGCCGGAGTTGAACCGCAAAATCAGCCCCACAGAGCCGGCGTAAACACCTCGACCTGCCCTTTCTCGTAGTGCATTGGGTTGTCGCAATCTTCGGACTGCAGCAGCGGCCCGTCGAGGTCGACGTATCGACAACGTTGTGCGATGACAAAAGACGGTGCCATGGCCAGTGATGAGCCAAGCATATTACCCACCATCAGCTCAAAACCCATTGATTCGGCCTGCGCGGCAAGTTGCAAAGCCTCGGTCAGGCCGCCGGTTTTGTCGAGTTTGATATTGACCATGGAATACAGGCCGCGCAGACGATCCAGGTCGGCTGTCGTGGCACAGGATTCATCCGCGCACAGCGGCAGCGGTGACTCGTAGCCACGTAGTGCCTCGTCATCGTCCGTAGACATGGGTTGCTCGATCATTTCGACGCCGAGGCCTTGCAGCGGCTCAGCGAATTTTTCAAGATCCGCTATGCTCCAGGCCTGGTTCGCGTCGATGACGATTGCAGAGCCGGGCGCCCCTGCACGAATAGCACGAATTTGCTCGAGCGGGTCGCCTATGCCCACTTTGACTTTGATTTGAGCATGATCGCTGTGCCGCGCGGCGTCGTCACGCATTTCATCCAGGCTGGCAATGCCGACGGTATACACGGTCGTTACCGGTTTTGGGTCCCACCCGATCATCTCCCAGATCGATCGCCCGGATCGCTTTGCTTCCAAATCCCAGAGGGCGCAATCGACTGCGTTTCTCGCGCCGCCCGGTGGCAATAGCTGCTGCAATTCTTCTCTGCTAACGCCGGCTTCAAGCTCAGCAGAAATATCTTCAATCTGTTTCTGTATCGAGTCCGTGGTTTCCCCTGCGTAAGAGACACCCGCTGCTTCGGCGCGGCCAACAAATTCTCCGTCGCCTATTTCACAAATAATCGTTTCCGAGTGGGTATGCACATCGCGCGATATCTTAAACGGTTTGTGCAGACCCCATTGCTTCTGAATCACTTTTACGTGGCTCATTAAATTGCTCTCCTCGGCCACAGTGATTGCACGAAACCTGTGTTGTTGGTCATTGGCGCTTCCTTCCTCAAAACGTGTCGACGATGAAATCAACCAGCGGGCCGACGCCGGTAGCAATCGGATCGACGCAGGGTAAGCCTGAGTCATCCTGGATTTTGGCCAGGTAGTCCGCGCGTTCTGCCGCGGACAACCGGGACGTATTCACACTGATTCCAGCGCAACGAATTTCAGGATTGGTCAGACGCCCGGTTGCAACGGTGAGCTCAATCAGTTCAGAAATAGTGGGCAGGGGAAACCCCGGAAACGCCTCGATCATCGTGCGGCCTGCCTCATGACAAACGATGAAAGCATCCGGTTGTGAGCCATGCATCAATCCGAGGGTCACCGCCGCGTATCCCGGATGGTAGAGCGAACCCTGTCCTTCGATAACATCCCAATGATCGGCGTCATTGTCCGGCGACAGCACTTCGGCCGCACCCGATACGAAATCGGAGACCACGGCATCGATGGGCATACCACCTCCGGCGATCATGATGCCGGTCTGACCCGTGGCCCGAAAATCTGCTTTCATACCCCTTTCGGACATCTCTTTGGCAATCGACAATGCCGAATACTTTTTGCCGACCACGCAATCCGTGCCGACCATCAGCAGCCGTTTTCCGCTTCTTTTTTGGCCGTTGCCCACTGGCAGGCCTTCCGGGGGCCGGCGAATGTCGACCAGGCGGACGCCTGCTTTCGCAGCGGCGTCAGCAAGCCCTGGAATCTTGCTGAGCGAAGAATGAGTGCCCGCAACGATATCAAGCCCGGCCGCCACAGCGTCAAACAGTGTGTCAATCCAGTGTGGCGGAATAATTCCGCCAACGCCGGCAACGCCCCAGATGAGCGAACGCGCTCCGGCGTCTGCGGCCTGTGCCGCTGTCAGGTCCGGCAGGCCCAGATCGACGCCGCTGCCCGGCAATCGCAGCTGTCCAACACAGAGCTCGCTGCGCCAGTGCGCGATTCCCACCGCCGTTTTCGCATGACTGCGCTCCGGTTCATCGCCCAGGAACAATAAATAGGGCGACCTTATTTCAACCTGCATGCACTTGTCCTTCTTATTAATGTGTGCAATTTACACCGGCTTTGCTGCGCCGGTACCGACACTCAGTCCGGTCACTGTCGCAAGGACTACAAGGCCTTGTCGAGTGCTTTTTCCAGTGCATCCACACTTCGATCGATGTTATGCAGCTTATCCAGGCCGAACAGGCCCAGGCGAAAAGTCCGGAAGTCGTCAGGCTCGTCACATTGCAGTGGCACACCAGCCGCGATCTGCAGGCCGAGTGCTGCGAATTTGCTGCCGTTGCTAATGTCAGCATCATCGGTGTAGGCCACCACGACGCCGGGCGCTTCGAAGCCAGGAGCAGCAACGCTCTGAATGCCTTTCATGGCAAGCAGCGCACGCACGCGGTCGCCGAGCTCCTGCTGCTCGGCACGCAGCTTGTCAAAACCGTAATCCTTGGCCTCCAGCATCACGTCGCGGGAACTGCGCAACGCGTCCGTTGGCATGGTTGCATGGTAAGCATGGCCACCGCCTTCGTAGGCGCGCATGATATCCAGCCACTTGCCAAGGTCACATGCGAAACTCGTGCTCGACGTAGCTTCAAGTGCCTTGAGCGCCCTGTTGTTGAGCATGACGAAGGCGGCGCAAGGCGAACCACTCCAGCCTTTTTGTGGTGCGCTGACCAGAACATCCACACCAAGCTCACGCATATCGACCCAAATGGTTCCAGACGCAATGCAGTCGAGGACAAACAGGCCGCCATGTGCGTGTACGGCGTCCGCAACGGCCTTGAGGTAGTCATTGGGAAGTATGATGCCCGCCGATGTCTCAACGTGGGGCGCAAAAACGACGTCCGGTTTCTCCTGCTCGATGGTCGCGACGACTTCGTCGACAGGTGCCGGTGCAAACGGCGCGCGCGAGTCGTCGCTGGTCTGCCGCGCTTTCAGTACGGTGGCATGACTTGGTATGTTCCCCATATCGAAAATCTGCGTCCAGCGATAACTGAACCAGCCATTGCGAATCACGAGACACTTTTTGTCAGTTGCAAACTGCCGGGCTACGGCCTCCATGCCGAACGTACCACTGCCGGGAACGATAGCAACGGCTTCCGCCGCATAGGCGCCCTTCAAGGTCGCGGACAGATCTGTCATGACCTCCTGGAAGACGCCCGACATGTGATTGACAGCACGGTCCGTATAAACCACTGAATATTCTAGCAATCCGTCCGGATCTACATTCGATAAAAGGCCGGGCATTCGTGACTCTCCTTGGAAAAACGCATTTTGCCACGGTTTCACACCGATGGTCATGACTGCGAACCGATGGGCTGGACGGCCAGACACACGCGGGACTCGCCCGTGATGTGCCAGCCTCAGCAAATTGGCGGCGACTTATGCCGTGGCTGCGAGAATGGACGCTCGACAGCTATTCAGCAGTGGCCGCCTGTGGCTCCGATTCGGACGTTGCCGGAACCTCTTTCAAAAAGCGACCGGTGATTACGCCGGCCGTCATCGAACCATTGACGTTCAGCGCGGTGCGAGCCATATCGATTAAGGGCTCAATCGAGATCAGCAGCGCTGCGATGGTGACCGGGAAACCCATTGCCGGCAATACCACCAGTGCCGCGAACGTGGCGCCGCCACCAACGCCGGCTATGCCGAATGAGCTTATCGCAACGATAGCGACGAGCTTGACGATAAAACCAATCGTCAGAGGATCGATGCCCATCACCGGCGCCATCATCGTCGCCAGCATCGCAGGATAAATGCCGGCGCAGCCGTTCTGGCCGATCGTAGCGCCGAACGTCGCCGCGAGGTTTGCAACGGGCTGCGGCACTTTCAGTTCTTCGATCTGCGTCTCGACGTTAAGCGGAATAGTTGCCGCGGAACTGCGGGAGCCAAATGCAAACGTCAGCACAGGCCAAACTTTCCGATAGTAGTCGATAACGTTCACACCGTTTAGTCGCAGCAGCAGTCCGTGTACGCCAAACATGATGAGGATCGCGATATAGGAAGCGACGATAAACGAAATCAGGTTGAGAATATCGCTGGCATTCGAGCCAGCCACGACTTTCGTCATCAGGGCGAGGATGCCGTACGGTGTCAGCGCCATAACAAGGTGTACGAGCTTCATTATTATCGTCATCAGTGTTTCGATGAATTCTCGAATACCCTCACCCCGTTTTGGGTCCTCGGTGATCACGAGCAACGCGGCGACACCAAACAGGATGCCGAATATGACCACGGCGATCACTGAAGTCGGCCGGGCGCCCGTCAGATCAAGGAATACATTGCTTGGAATAAAGCGCAGCAACATGTCGGCGAGGCCAAGGTCGGCCACGGCGTCCTGGCGTGACAGCAGTGTGTCGGCGCGTGCCAGCTCCCGAGCGCCCTCGGTCAAGCCTTCAGCGGTTAGTCCAAATACACTCGCCATCATTATGCCAACCAACGCGGCAATCATGGTGGTGCCGATCAGGATGCCGACAACCATGCCACCGATTTTTCCCAGCGCAGCAACTTTGTGCATGCGCACGACGGCGGCAATCATCATTACCAATACCAGCGGCATCACGATCATCTTCAACAGGTTGACGTAGCCGTTGCCCACGACGTTGGTCCACTCCAGTGTCCCCGCAATCGTCTCGGAGCCCCCGCCATAGGCAAACTGCAGTCCGAAACCAAATGCAAGGCCCGCTACCAGGCCCGCCAGAACCTGGCGCGACAGTGAAAAGCCGGGCCGGCGAAAACGGCTAAGCAGGACGATGAGTCCAACGAAAACGATGAGATTTATGATGACAGGAATAGGCATAGCGGCACCTGTATTTATATTTGTGGATGACGTCCCGACCAGGCGACACGCCAGCTGGAGTTACCGTAACCACTGAATCTACACCAATATGGCGCCCAGCGGCAGCGCTGGTCCTATATTCTGTCGCGGCATGCAATAATCGCGTGCCGACTGTTTCCCCAGAGACTAATGCATGCTGCCGGATTTTCGACTTGAGACTTATTTTTCCCAATGGGAATTTACAGCTCGCTATCACATGTGTGCGTCAGATATGGAATCCATGTCCATCAAAGCGTTGCTTGAATTGGCCGGCCAGGACCCTGCTGGTCTTGGCGATCTGCACCTGGGCTATACGGAGACGTTCGGCGCACCGAGCCTGCGTAAGGCGATCGCAGCAACCTTCGACACGGTGGACGAGCAACACATACTGACATTTGCAGGTGCTGAAGAGGGCATATTCGTGGCCATGCAGGTCCTGCTCACTGACCGCGACCACGCGGTTGTGATCACGCCAAACTACCAGGCTGCCGAGACCATCCCCGGCTCGATTTGCGAGGTAACCGGCGTCGCGCTGCGTGCCGAGCAAAACTGGGCGCTTGACCTCGACGCCGTCAGAGCTGCGCTGCGGCCAAATACCAGGCTCATCTCGATCAATTTTCCGCACAACCCGACCGGCAAGGTGATTGACCATGAGACCTATGACGAATTGATCAGTATCGCTCGCGAGCGTGGTATCTATATCTTTTCAGACGAGGTCTATCGCCTGCTGGAGCGAACTGACGAGGTGCGTCTGCCACCGGTAGCAGATGTATATGAGCGCGGACTGTCGCTAAATGTCATGTCGAAATCGTATGGCCTGCCCGGCTTGCGAATTGGGTGGATCGCGGCACAGGATCGGGAAGTTCTTGCACGCATGGAGCGTGCCAAACACTATTTATCGATTTGCAATTCAGGTCCAAGTGAGTACCTGGCCGAGATTGCACTGGGTTGTGCCGACAAGATCCTGGCGCGCAATCGGAAGCTAATTAAGGACAATCTTGCACTCTTTGAAACGTTTTTCGAAGACTACACGGCGCTGTTTGATTGGCAGCAGCCTGACGGAGGCTGCATCGCGTTTCCGCGCTACAACGGCCAGGAAGGCGTCGAATCGTTTTGCCAGACCCTTGTAGAGGAAGCCGGTGTCCTGCTACTGCCCGCCAGTGTCTACCGATCAGCGCTGACCGATACGCCTGCAGATCGTTTCCGAATCGGCTATGGCCGCGCCAATACGCCCCAGTGCCTGCTGAAACTGCGCGAATTCATTGAACAGCGAAACTGATTCGGTAATTTCGGCGACCTTATGATGACGATCACCGACCGCAGGTCACGTTTTTATCTTTTCAGTCTGGCGACCGTCCAGAAAATCGGATATACCGGATCTCTTGTTTCAAGGCAGTTGAGTGCAGCACATGTCTAACCCGAAAACACTAATCAGCGAAGCGGAAATAAAAACCCGCGTTGACGAACTCGCGGCACAGATTTCCCTCGATTACGCAGACAAAGGCGAATTGGTTCTGGTCGGCGTGCTAAAAGGGTCATTCATTTTTCTCGCCGACCTCTCGCGACGACTGAGCATTCCCCGCCACATCGAGTTTATCGCCGTGTCGAGCTATGAGCATGGCAGCGTTCGCAGTGGCGCGGTGCGCCTGGTAATGGATGTGCGGCGCAGCATCGAAGGCAAGCATGTGCTTGTCGTCGAAGACATTGTCGACACCGGACACACCCTCCACTACCTGATTGACATGCTCAGGTCCCGTGGCCCGGCCTCCGTCCGAACCTGCACATTACTGCATAAGGAACATCGCACCGAAGTCGACGTTGAAATCGATTACCTTGGATTTACGATCGGTGACGAATGGGTGGTTGGATATGGCCTCGACTACGACGAGAAGGACAGGACGCTTCCCTACATCGGTGCAATAGAACCACAGGATTAACCGCCTTCCTGACAACTCTTCGGCGTCAAAATAAACCCTTGATACGTGCGACTATTTGTCCGCGCACTCCCCGACTTCAAGCTCTATCGTCGAGTGCGAAATATCAAACTCCGACTGCAGTAGTTTTTTTACGCTTCGTACGATAGCGGTTGGATCATCCGGAGGATCGAGGACAACGACATGCATCGTCAATATCGGGTGCTGTGGCGTAAGTCCCCAACAGTGAACATGGTGAATTTCCGTGATTGGCGGAATGCCTTCGACAATCTTATTTTCAATGGCCTTTACATCAAGCCAGTCGGGCGCACCTTCGAGCAGGATATGAACACTGCGACGGACCAGGTGCCAGCCACTGCGCAACAGCAACGCGGCGACCAGCAGCGAAAGTATCGGGTCAATCGGTAGCCAGCCTGTATAGATGATAACAAGGGCCGCAATGATGGCAGCGACAGAGCCAAGAAGATCACCCAGAACATGCAGAGCCGCCCCGCGCATATTCAGGTTTTCCTGATCGCCGCCATGCAGTATCAGGAAAGAAACGATATTGACGACCAAACCGCCGACAGCAACGATTAACATCGTTCGCCCGATTACCTCGGGCGGATCAATCATTCGCTGTACAGCCTCAAAGAGAATCCAGGCGACGATCAGCAGTAGTGACAGACCGTTGACGAATGCGGCAATTATCTGAAAGCGGTGATAGCCAAAGCTGCGTTTCGCATCTGCCGGCCGTGAACTGACGCGGAATGCAAATGCGGCCAGTCCGAGCGCAGCCGTATCGGTGAACATATGCCCGGCATCTGCGAGCAAAGCGAGCGACCCGGACAAGATACCGCCGATCACCTCAACCAGCATGAAAATGCCGGTAATCACCAAGGCAATCTGAACCCGCGAAATGCTGTTCTTATCTACGCCCTGACCGTGGTGCGTGTGATGGTCGTGGCTCATTCTTCCAATGCACGGGGTACGCGAATGTGTTCGACCAGGTGCTGGATATGTTCCGGAGGCGGCGAGGTCATGCTACTGACCAATAGCGCAACCGTAAAATTCAGCAACATGCCGACTACCCCAATGCCCTCCGGGGAAATTCCGAACAGCCAGTTAGCGGCGACGTTTTCGCCCCACGGCGCGCCTGCCCATTTCAAGAACAAGCCTTTGAAAAATTCAATATAGCCATAGGTGAATAACAGGCCAGTGATCATTCCCGCGATGGCTCCTTCCTTATTCATCCGTTTGTAGAATATCCCCAGGAGGATTGCCGGGAACAGCGACGCCGCAGCAAGCCCGAAGGCGAATGCGACGACCTGTGCCACCCAGCCCGGCGGATCAAACCCCAGATAGCCGGCAATCATGATCGCAACAGCCGCCGCAATCCTGCCCGCCCGCAATTCGCCCTTCTCGGAGATGCCGGGAACGAATATTCCCTTGATCAGGTCATGTGAGACGGCCGCTGATATCACCAGCAGCAGACCGGCGGCGGTCGATAATGCAGCCGCGATGCCGCCCGCAGCCACCAGGGCGATGACCCAATCCGGCAGTCCGGCAATTTCCGGATTCGCGAGTACCATGATATCCCGATCAACGCTTAGCTCATTGCCCTGCCAGCCATAACTGGCCGCCGTTGCCTCGAAGTCGGGATTCTGGTCGTTGTAATACTGGATGCGGCCATCGCCATTCTTGTCATCAAAGGCGACCAGACCGGTTTGTTCCCAGGTGTGCATCCAGTCCGGCCTATCCTCAAACACCAGGTTGCCGTCGACTGCGCCGATCTCTCCTGGCTGAATCGTATTCAGAAGGTTGTAACGGGCCATGGCGCCAACCGCCGGCGCCGTGGTGTAGAGAATCGCGATGAACAAAAGCGCATAACCTGCCGAGGCCCTCGCGTCGCGAACTTTCGGGACCGTAAAAAACCGCACGATGACGTGCGGCAATCCGGCCGTACCAACCATGAGTGCAAGCGTAATACAGAAAATATCAATCGTACTTTTCTCGCCACTGGTGTACTGCGTGAACCCCAGTGCAGTGACGATACCGTCAAGACGATCGAGCAAACTCACGCCAGAGCCTGCTATCTCGCTGCCGAATGCGAGTTGTGGAACGGCATTGCCTGTAATCTGAATGGCGATAAATATTGCGGGAACCGTATACGCGAAGATAAGCACGCAATACTGTGCAACCTGCGTGTAGGTAATACCCTTCATGCCACCCAGTACGGCGTACACGAAAACAATTCCCATGCCGATGATGAGGCCAACAGTCACTTCGACCTCGAGAAATCGCGAAAAGACGATGCCTACACCACGCATTTGGCCCGCGACGTACGTGAAAGATACAAATATCAGGCAGATAACTGCGACGATTCGTGCTGTTTTGGAGTAATACCGCTCAGCGATAAATTCCGGAACAGTGAACTTGCCGAATTTACGCAAGTACGGTGCCAAAAACAGTGCGAGCAGGACATAGCCGCCCGTCCATCCCATGAGATAAACCGATCCGTCGTATCCAAGAAACGCGATTAACCCTGCCATGGAAATAAACGAGGCTGCACTCATCCAGTCTGCTGCCGTTGCCATGCCGTTGGCGATCGGCGATACGCCCTTGCCCGCAATGTAGAAATCACGCGTGTTGTGCGCGCGTGACCAGATTGCAATGCCAATGTAGAGCGCGAAGCTTGCACCAACGACGAGGTAAGTTAGCACCTTAAGTGACATGCCTAGTCCTCGTGAACGTCATGCTTCTGATCGAGCGAATTCATTCGCCACGCATAAAAAAATATCAGAATGACGAAAACGTAAATCGAACCCTGTTGCGCGAACCAGAAGCCTAGCTTAAAGCCACCTATGCGAATCGCGTTAAGCTCATCGACGAGCAGTACACCGAATCCGTAGGAACACAAGAACCACACAATCATGCAGCCAAACACCAGTCGCAAATTCGCCTGCCAATACGCTGCTCTGTTTTCAGGTGTCATGTGTACCCCGGTCGTATTCTTGGTGGATTACAATTTATCAGAGCATAATGCCTTATTCATGGTGCAATGTATCGATTAATCAGGAAGTTATCAGAGAGGAGCCTATACGGTGGGACGAGCGGCAGAGAACAGGAAGCAGACCGTAGAAGTTTTGGGAAAGGCGATGACCTATGTAGAAATGGGTGAGGGAGATCCCATCCTGTTCCAACACGGCAATCCGACATCCTCCTATCTGTGGCGCAATGTCATGCCGTATCTTGCCGACCAGGGTCGGTGCATTGCTGTCGACCTCATCGGCATGGGCGATTCGGACAAACTCGACAACGTATCCGATCAAAGCTACCGCTATGTCGAACACCGCGACTACTTGTTTGCTGCGTGGGACGCACTGGGTGTTCGCGATCGCGTAACTCTGGTTATACATGACTGGGGCTCGGCGCTGGGGTTCGACTGGGCGCGACAGCATGCCGATGCGGTGTTGGGAATTGCTTACATGGAGGGAATCGTGTGCCCGGTCAGCTGGGCAGACTGGCCGGAAGCAGCCGCCGGCATATTCAAAGGATTTCGTTCCAGTGCCGGCGAAGAGATGGTGCTCGAAAAAAACATGTTTATCGAACGCGTGCTGCCGGGTTCTATCCTGCGCCAGCTGAGCGCAGAGGAGATGAACGAATATCGACGTCCGTTCCTGAATGCGGGTGAAGATCGTCGGCCGACGCTGACGTGGCCGCGGCAAATACCGATCGAAGGCCAACCCGAGGATGTACACAAGATTGTCTCGGACTACGCGGCGTGGCTGAGTGAAAGTGAACTACCCAAGTTGTTCATCAATGCCGAGCCCGGCGCCATTTTACGGGGCCGGCAACGGGAGTTTTGTCGCCGGTTCCGCAAGCAGACCGAAGTCACGGTGCCGGGCATTCATTTCATGCAGGAAGATTCGCCAGACGAGATTGGCCAGGCCATCGCGGGCTGGCGGAAGGAGATTGCCGGATCGAGTGATTGACAGCAAAACTCGGTGCCATGCTGTTTTTTAGTTTGATAAATGCAATCGCGGCTATGACCGCAATCGACGCTCACAACTATGCAGGCAGATCACCCCGCTGCGTCAGATTCGTAGCACGCCTTAAGGACAATGCAGAGAATAAAAAGGCGGCTCCCACCGGGAGCCGCCCTACCGTCAAAAGTACATCATTCCTGGCCTTTAACTATCCCCCGCCAAGTCGTACCTGAAGGTGTCGTTGAAATCGGTGGAACTCAATCTCAACGAGTTAGTGTTGTTGTAAGGAGACTGAATTCAGGCAGAAAAGTTCGCAGAATTTGCACAGGTTGTCAATTGCCCAAGCGATTTCGGAACGCTCCGACCAAATAAGCAACTATAGTGTTGCACGATTACAACAAGCCATTCTGATAATAAATTAGGGAATCAATGACTTGCCAGCCGTCTGATATCCACGCCAGGCCGATTCGCAGTTAACGCGATTTTCTGAACACGCTGTCGGCCTGGATAACGCGCACGTCGTCCGCGTCGAACTCAAGTGCCAGCGAACCGATGATCTCGTCCTCTTGCAGGAGCGCTTCGGGCTGTTCAGATTCATAGGTCAATGGCGAGGCGCGCTCATCGACCAGTCTGGCCTGCAAATCCGCCGCGTCATTGGTTACGAAAACGTAGCGCATGTTTTCTGTTGCCAGGTTCTCCCGGATTACCCGATTGACGTCTGCCAGCGTCAAATCGCTGAGGCCCTCGCGAACGTATTCGGCAAATTCGTCAATCTCGTAATATTGACTATCGAGTGCGTAGCCCAGGTTGCGTGACTGCCCGTCCGCCATGAGGCTCGCAAATTTCGACAGGAACTCTCTTGTTGCCTCGAATTCTGTTTCCGTGATTCCGTCCCTGACGAGCTTATCAATTTCGAATTTCGCAGCTCGTGTTGCAAAATGGGCATCGTTGTTGCTTCGCAGCGGTCGAATCCACACCTGGAATATTTGCTGTTGCCGATTTTTGTTGGTGTCAGGCTGCATGCTGAACATGCCGCCCGGAAAATACTCAATGTAGGCATAGTTTCCGTAGTTCATCCCACGCACATCGCGAATACGCTGATACAGCCGACCATTTTCGCTCCTGTGCTCGCCGAGATATGAGCGAGCCAGCCACAGCGCCAGCCAGTCAGGGTCACCACGCCTGAGATCGATCGGAAAGCCGAACGATACCGCCACCGCAGGGGTATCTTTTGCAATGATCGTCACCGAATTCTCATCAATTGACTCAGTGACAGGCAACGCAACTTCTGCCCGTGTCCCTGCCGGGAGCACCTGCAGGTCACGGCTCAGTCGCGTCGGAAAGGATTCCGGATATCCGCCTGACACACCAACAGTCATATTACTGATCGTGAAATATCTGCCATAAAAATCCTGCACATCAGACAGTGTCATGGACGCGATATCGTCACTGTTGCCCGCGTTGAGTGACCCATAGGGGTGCGCCGGGCCGTAAATATCCGCATACAAAACCTCTTTGGCCAGTTCCTCGTCGTTGTCGCCTACAAGGCCTGTGCGCACCGCGTTTGCCTGGTGCGTTTTAATGCGCTCAAAATCCGACTCGCGCCACCCGGGGTTCAGTAGCTGACTGCGGACATAGCGATACCAGGTATCGAGATTATCCTTGTGAACCTGGCCGGACAATCGCGTCACTTCCTTGTCGACGCTCGCACTGAAATCGCTCGCAATCGGATACATCGCCTCGTTGATCTCCTCGATCGACCAGGTCGCTGAACCGCCTTCGGTCAGCATCGACGCAGTGAGTGCAGCAAGTCCCTTTTTGCCTGGCGGATCCATGGCAGCGCCTGCGTGAACGAGGATCGACACGTCGACCAAAGGAGATGACGGCAACGGTTTCGCGACGATGGCCACTGGCTCGACGACCTCTGCGTTCGGCGAAAACCTCTCGTCCTCAGGCTGATTGACCGCCCGGGCGGAATCCACGGACGCATCACTCGAGGTGACCGCTGCCGCAAGCTCATCAAGCATCACCTCGTTGCCAAAATCCACAATTGCTTCACTATTGGATAACGAAACGGTCACCCGGCTTGCATCATTGAAGTATTCATTTGCAATTCGGCGAAGATCTTCGGCTGTCAATTCTTCGTACGCCGCATACATCTCGTTGACGGTTTCCGGCGTACGTGCATACTGCACATAGCTTGCCAGCGCGGAACCTATGCCGCTGGAGTTGCCCAGCTGAGAGGCAAATGAGTAGCGCAAACGTGACTTGGTTTGCGCCACCTTCACCTCGCTCACCAACGTCGTTCGTGCCTCGGCAAGCGTTGCCAGTATTGCGGCCTCGACATCAGGCAGGTATGACTCGTCCGTCAGCCGCGCATAGATCAAGTTCAGGTTCGGGTCCTTGTTGAACGGGAAGTCTGTCGCTAGTGAATCCACAGATTGAGCATCGATGACCAGCTGTTGGTAAAGCGCCGACGAATCTGAAAAATAAATTGACGAAAGCAGGTTCATGGCAGGCATATCTGTTTCACCCGGCGTGAACGCGGGACTGCGAAAACCGATCAGGAGCCACGGCTGGGTATCACCGTCCCATTGAATGTGCTCATACTGCGGGCCCGTCGGGGGTGGCTCAGCGGGCACCTCGACGGAATATGTACCCTCCTCCCAGCTACCCCAGTATTGATTTACCAGCGCGTAGGTTGCCTCCGGATCAACGTCACCGACAATCAAAATCGCGGTCTTTTCGGGTCGATACCAGCGATCAAAAAATTCCCTGGCGTATTCGATCTGATCCGGCATTTGCCGGATATCTTCGATTAGCCCCATTGTTGTGTGGTGATAGGGGTGAATATTGAACTGCAGTGCGCGGACCCGTTCGAAGGCCGCCAGCAACGGATTTGAATAATTTTTAAGGTATTCGCCATTTACCGCGAGCGCCTCCGTTCTGAATTCCGCTTCGGAGTATGCGAGGTTCTGAAACCGGTCAGCTTCGATCTCGAGCATCTTCTCGAGATCAGGTTTCGTAAAAGTGGAGTAGTAGTTCGTGAAATCGTCCGTCGTAAATGCATTGGATTCCGCACCGGCTTTTTTGACAATCGCGTTATAAGCCTGCGGCGAATATTGTTCGGTGCCGCGAAACATTACGTGCTCGAAAAAGTGCGCAAAGCCGGACTTCCCCGCCTCGACCTCATTACGGGAACCCGCCTGGACGAGAATCTGCAAATCAACGATATCGGGATAATCCGTCTCAACGATGATGACCCGCAATTCATTGTCGAGGTCACGCATCAGGTACGGCATGTCAAATATTCGCGAAGCGGCATTGTCTTGCGTCGTGGCAGCGGCGCCGTCGTCCGTGATCGCTTCGTCGTTTGGCTGGCTGCAAGCCGCAAGCACCAGGCAGAAAATGACGCGGCTTAAACCAAATTTCATCGAAAAAATCTCCGAACGGATTACAATAGTCATCGATAGGACAGTGCAGAAGCATAAGTGGTTCAACGCGCCTTAGAAAGCGCGCCAGTCAGCAGATGCAGCAAACGGCCACCTGTGATCACGCTCCCAGTACAGAGGATAGTTATTTGACTAACATAAGAAAATCATTGATTTACACAGTTCTTGCGCTCGCGACACCGATACCGGCGCATGCCGATACGCTACTGCACTCGGTCACCGGCTACACCAGTAGCGACACCGGCATAGTTTCATTCAGCGCACTTCTGTTCGACGACGACGGCCGCGTTGTCGCGATCGGCGATGACGAATTGATCGAGGCAAATTCTGACGCGGATCAAATCGATGGCAATAACCAGTTCGTGCTGCCTGGATTGCACGACGCGCACGGCCACGTCTCGAGCCAGGGCTTCCTCAATGTCGAACTTAACGTCACCGGTACCAAAAGCCTTGCAGAGGCTGTTGAGCGAATCGCAGCCTACGACCAAGCGAATCCGGGGTCCGACTGGATCAAGGGTCGCGGCTGGAACCAGGTATTATGGCCGGTCAAGGAATTTCCGACGGCGGCAGCAATCGACGCGGTTGTGCCCGACCGGCCTGTGTGGCTGCGCCGCATTGACGGTCACGCTGGCTGGGCTAACGGCAGGGCGCTTGCGCTGGCAGGCATCGACGACGACACCGCAGATCCCGTCGGCGGGAAAATCATTCGCGATGACAATGGCAAGGCAACCGGCACTTTAATAGACAATGCTATGGACCTGGTTTCGTCACAAGTGCCGGCATCGTCGAAAGGAGAGTATCGGCGCGCTTTTCAGGCTGCATTCAGAGAACTGACTTCACTGGGCCTTACGAGTATTCACGATGCAGGCATCGGTATCGATGAGGCCGAGGTATACATGTCTATGGCAGACAGCGGTGAAATGCCGATGCGGATCTACGCCATGATGTGGGAGGCGGGTGAAAACCTCGACGCCATCGGCAAGCCCATCATCGCGTATGGCAATGATCGTCTGGATATTCGATCCGTCAAGCTCATGTCTGACGGCGCGCTCGGCAGTCGGGGCGCGGCAATGATCGACCCCTACGAAGACGACACCGAGAATCGCGGCCTGCGCATGTACACACAGGCGGAGGTGAACGCAAAAGTTAAGAAGGCGAACGATATGGGCTTCCAGGTTGGTATCCATGCTATTGGTGACTTCGGCAATCGTCAGTCGCTGGATGCATTTGAACAATCCCAGGGCGGTGTGCCCTCGCCACTCAGGAACAGGGTCGAGCATGCACAGATCATTACACTCGACGATATCCCGCGTTTTGCAGAACTCGGGGTAATCGCATCGATGCAGGCAACGCACGCCACGAGCGACATGAACATGGCGGAAGACAGAATCGGCGCTGAACGACTTAAGGGCGCTTACGCCTGGCGAAAACTGCAGGATTCCGGCGCTGTGATCGCGAACGGTTCTGACTTTCCGGTGGAATCCGCGAATCCGATGTACGGATTGTATGCCTCGATCTCGCGCAAGAGTCGTGACGGGCTGCCTGCGGGCGGCTGGCAAATGGAGGAAGCACTGACTCGTGAAGAGACGTTACACTCGTTCACGCTTGGCGCAGCCTTCGCTGCGCTCCAGGAGGAACGACTTGGCAGCCTCGAAGCCGGCAAATGGGCCGACTTTATCGTGGTGGATCGAGATTTCTTCGAAATCCCGGAGGCAGAGATTGACGATATCGAAGTGGTGCAAACCTGGATTGGCGGTCAGCTGGTATACGAGCGCTGCGAAGATCCTGACAGCGCTGAATGTGTTAACGCAGGTGCGCGATGATTGTTGAACAAATCTGGGTCGGAAATTCCCTGCGTAACTTTAACTACCTGATTGCCTGTCCGGAGACGGGCGACGCACTTGCTATTGATCCGCTGGACTACGAAAAAAGTCTTGCAGTCGCCAGGCGAAACGACTGGACGATTACGCAAATTCTCAATACTCACGAGCACCCGGACCATACGGGAGGTAACAAGGCGATGGTCGCCGCAACCGGCGCTAAAGTCATAGCACATGCCGGCGCTAAAGACCGCATTCGGAACATTGATCGTGGTGTCGGTGCCGGCGACGTCATCAGCGTGGGGAAATCGGTCGAACTGGAGTGTCTCGATACGCCAGGCCACACGATGAGTCATATCTGCCTGCTGTCACACACGGATCAGCCGGCGCTCTTTAGCGGCGATACCTTGTTTAATGCCGGCGCCGGCAACTGCCACAACGGCGGGCACCCGAACGACTTGTATGAAACATTCACAAACCAGCTCGACAAACTCGACCAGAATACGCTGCTGTATCCGGGCCATGACTATCTCGTGAACAATCTCGAATTTACGCTGGACCGTGAGCCGGACAATGCCGCTGCAAAAAAGCTGCTTGCTGATTACAGAGACCAGAACCTCGACGATGCACTGGTGACGACGCTTACGCTGGAGAAAGAAGTAAATACGTTCTTCCGTTTGCAGAACCCGACCGTTGTTGAACGCCTGGCGACACAGTTCCCTGAGCTCGGGGGGAATCCGACGCCACGAGATGTTTTTCTGAAATTACGCGAGCTGAGAAATAGCTGGTAAATCGCTACTGGATTCTTTGCTGAATTTCCTCGAGCATTGCGAAACCTTCCTTGGTCGGTTTGTCCAGCTGGCGCACGGCCAGCCACAACCATTGGATAGCATCATATATTCTGATCTGTGTATCGAGGGCGTCGCGATCCGCAGCCGCGTCCCTGCCTGTGTAAGCGCTTAACAGCGTTTCTACAGTTTTTGGCGGCAGACCATGATAGCCAATGAGTGAGGCCAGGTCGAAGAACGGGTCATTATCCCCGGCGTACTCCCAATCGATCAGTTTCGGCGTGTCGTCACCGATAACGTTGGCTGCAACGATATCGTTATGGCAGCAAACCCTGGCACCCTCGACCGAAAGTTTCTCGACAATTTCGACGCACCGCGAAGCGAATGCATGCAAACCTTCCCGTTTCTGTAGATGGCGCTCATACTGCCTCGCAGTGCTGACCAGATCGAGGGTCGTGCCGCAAACCGGAAGCGAATGAACATGACGCAGTAGGCGCGCAACGGCTTCGATGTTCCGGGTGCTGACCAGATCCTGTTCGTCCCACATGCGACCAGGCAGGTACTCTGTGACCAGAACGCCGTTTTCCAGGTCATAGTGAATGATTTCAGGTGCGATATCGATTTCGGCAGCATTTCCGTGCGCCAGGAGTTCACACTTGCGATCGAAATCGATGATGCCGGCGTGAGTCGAATTCAAACGCACAACGCAGCTCGCCGACGTTGACTCAACCAGCCACGTCTGATTGGTTACGCCGCCAGGAAGTTTAGTGAATTCGGCGTTCGCAAAATCCCAGCCTGCAATTGAGGCCAGCGATTCACGAACCTGTTCCACTGCATTCATTATGCAACACTCTCTTGATGGCGGCGCCAGGATTTAGTCCAACTTACTAATCCAAATGGAATCATAGCGACATAGGCGATGAAAAGAATGGACGTTAACTCAAGTCCACGGGACCAGTAAATTACAACTGAAACCGCATCGATCACCAGCCAGTACCACCAGTTTTCCAGCACCTTTCTGGCTACCAGGAAAGTTGCCCAGATCGCGGCAAATGTCGTTGCAGAGTCTATATAAGGAAAGGCCGCGTCGGTGTAAGTTTCCAGTGTATAACCGCTTACCAGTACGCATGTCGCAACCGATGCAAGCGCGATCAGGTGCACATGGATTGGCCATTTGACCACCGGCAGTATGCTTGCGCCACTGCTGCCTGAGCGCCAAACGAACCAGCCATAAATCGCCATCACCAGGTAAAAGACGTTCAGGAATGACTCCATGTAGAGCCTTGCACCAAAGTACACGCCGATATATAGGGTGGTACTAACGGCGGCACAAAACCAGCACCAGATGTTCTCGCGAATGGCGAGAACGAGGTAAAGAATGGCGAATATGACTGCTGCTAACTCAGCAACAGACCAGCCGGAGAGCTGCTCCCAGATTTCGCTGGCGCTTAAACCCATTCGTCTTTGTCATCCTTGCAGCGGGTTGTTCAGTATCTTGATTGCGAAAACCGCCTTGGGATTCGAAGCAAACGTCGCCCCGATTTCTTTGTGGAGGGCCGACATAACGTCTTCATACTCCCCGCGTACCTGGGTACTCATTGCGTTGGTTTCTACCTCAATTGACTCGTGACCATTGAGACGTGCGATGACATCCTTGATCGGCGGAATGAAATCTTCGGTGAGTGGGTAAAGACTAATATCAGCGGCAATGCGCATGCTAGAACCTCCTGTCAAATGTAACGCCAAACTGCCTGGGATCTCCCTGGCGAATAAAAAGTGCAGGCGGAAAATTCGGCGGCTCGTTGCCGAAGAAGAATCCCCGCACGGCATAGTGCTCGTCGAATGCGTTTCGCAGCCACAGCTGCGCAGTCCAGTTCTCGGACTCGAAGCCGATTCTTGCATTCGTAACTGAATAGGATTGCGATTTCTGGTCATGCGAAACATCGAAGTAGAAATCATCTTTCGCAGTAACGTCCAGCCGCGCGAATACGCCAGATGCATGACGATATACGCCACCAAGCGCGGCCGTGTAATTCGGCGCGTGCGCCTGATCACGGTCGTCGATGCTTACCTGGGGTGTGAAGAAATCATCGAATTCCGCATTGAGTAACCCTACGTTCGCATAAATTTCGAGATAATCCACCGGGTTCCAGCGCATGTCGGCCTCCAGACCCACGGTGCGGCCCTCTGCAGCATTGTCAGTAAAGAACACGAATGAGGCAGGATCGTTAGGATCAATCTGGAACGAGGTTTCGACCTGTTGATCATCCCTAACGCTGTAGAAGACGGAGCCGCTCACCTGCAGGCGGTCGCCAGCAAAACTCGATTTCACGCCTACCTCGACATTCCACAGTGACTCGCCGGCAAATTCCCGGCGCCCTGCGGGTACGAATCCGAGGTTGAAGCCTCCTGCTTTATAGCCGCGTGCCAGACTGGCGAAGCCGATCATCGTATCAGTGAATTTGTGGGAATATTTGAGCTCACCGCCGACCATGTTCTCCGTTGGCCGCAAATTGAGTGCCGACGAATCCGTGTAGTCGACTTCGCGCCGTTCCAGCCGAGCACCAAGGGTAAGTTGTCCTGCCTCGCCAACCGGGTATTCAAGCTGACCAAATACCGCGGTGCTAAACGCTTCAAACCTGCTGCGCAACTGATCATCGAGCGAATCCGAAAAATTAAAACCCGGGTCGAAATACTCTCCCTGGTTAATCGTCGTAAGGTCTTCTTCGAGTTTGTTGACGTAGAAACCCAGGATCCAGTCTGTCGTGCCATTGAAGATTCGCCCGCGCTCTTTTGATATGAAGCGAATCTCACGATTCAGCGCCATGCGCTGACGATCGTTCAGCGACACGTAATCGTACAGAACCGGCGACCACGCATCGTCGTTACCCCAGTCGGCATCAAACGAAAAATCAATCTCTGAGTCGACGACGGACGACACCGATGTGATCCTGAACCTGCTGCTGCCGTCCCAGTCGATGTTGAACGATGCACCGAGGCTGCGCTGGGCGTCTTTGCCTGGTTTGTCGGAAAGCACAGTAAGACTGTTGTCGATAGCGAACGCATCGTAACCATCATCCACGTCGCTTAGCATGCCGGTAAGTTTAAACGACCAGTTGTTGCCAGCCGTCCAGTTCAGGCGTGCACGAAAAGATGTCTCGTCGCGACCATTAGTATCGTCACGCCCGAGATATGGATTTGTGCGAAATCCATTGCTTTCATATTTATGCGCGCTCACCCTGTAACCGGCCGTTTCACCGACAGGACCACCTAAGGCAATTCCGCCGCCTATGGCATCGTCATCACCGAGGAGCAGGTTAAGTCTGCCTGAGAAGGTGTCGCCCGGATCCGTACTCTGCATGTAGATAAGGCCCGCAAGCGCATTCGAACCGTATCGAGTTCCCTGTGGGCCGCGTAGTACCTCGATCCGGTCTATGTCGAACAGGGTGGCAATGCCGCCGATGCCGCTGAAATCTATGTCATCCACGACAAACCCGACGGAAGGATTGGGTGCTCCCTGATACTGAGCCAATTCGCCCACGCCGCGAATCTGCAGGTATTTGGCGCGATGCCCGTCGCCCGACCAGTTCAGGTTTGGCAGACTCCCAATCAGTTCTTCAAAGTGCTGGACGGCGAGATCGTTGATTGCAGCCGCATCCAGGACAGTAACGCTGGCAGGCGCCTCCGCCACAGGCACGCCTCGGTAGTCTGCCGTCACAATGATTTCTGTCAGGGCACCCTGGTCCTGTGCCGCCGCACCCAGGGACGCGGCACACAACAGTGCGGCCGAATACGCTCGCATTCGATAAGTGCTTGATGGCATTTAGAAATCCTCTTCCTACGCCGGCATTACCCGGTTCAGGTTCTAGGGTTCCCATCGCAGCGCGCCTGTCTTTTCGCGCCAAGGATCTCAGGCCGGTATGGCCACCCCTGTGACGAATCGGACTATAACGTATTAAGCCTCCGCAGAGGAGCGCCGTCATTTCCTCCCGGCGCTGACCGCGACCGATTTTCGCGCCCACAGCCGTCTATCGAAACGATACGTTGTAGTGCGATTGCCAACTTAAGCTGATTGACACAACCCGCGGAGAAGACCATGGACAAAATACGTTGCAAAATAAAACTGGTCGTGGCCGGAGCATGCAGTGCTGCCTTAATGGGCCTGTCACTGCCGGCATGGGCTGATGATGACGACGATGACGGGGAAATACCGTATGACGAGGCCGAGATTTTCTTTGAACTCAATAACACCGATGGCGACCTGGGGATTCATGCATTGATCGACGGGGAAGAATGGAATTCGCTCAGAATCGAGGACCCATACGAACGCATGATGCTCAATATCCGCGTAATAGGCCGTCTGCGGCGACAGGGACTAACTGAAATATTCTTTGAAAGCGCCGAACCGACGTTCGATGAGCTGCCGCCAGCCCACTTTTTTCACAGGTTTCCTGAAGGTGAATATGAAATCGAAGGAAGAACGCTCGATTGGGCAGAACTCGAAAGTACCGCCGAGCTGACCCATGTCATGCCGGCGCCGCCCGCGCCGCTGGTCAACGGCCTCGCATTCGATCAGGACTGCGATGACGCTGATGTCGTCACGGTCTCGGCGCCCATCGAAATAGCCTGGCCGGCAGTCACCATGTCGCATCCCGATTCCGATGGCGGCGGCGCCAGTGTTCAACCGCCGGTGCCGGTAGAGATTAACAATTACGAATTGGTTGTAGAGATTCTGGATGAAGAAATTGAAGCAAAGTTTGTCATGCAGCTGCCACCGGATGTGACTACAGTTTCGTTGCCGCAGGAATTCACAAACCTCGGAACTGAGTTCAAATTTGAGGTCCTGGCACGCGAAAAAAGTTTTAATCAGACCGCTGTCGAGAGTTGTTTTATTCGGGAATGACTGTGCGTCGGATACCCCCGCTGCGCACAGGAGCACCCACAGCTCCGGCATCACGTGGGGCCTGCCTATTGGCAGGCTTCACGTTTTTATGCCACGCGACCTTTGCTGAAGATGAAGTCTATGTTTCTGGCACCGAATCGGCGCTGACTATCGAAGCGGAAAATACGAGTATTCGTCGAATCATCGAATCAATCTCAAAAGAAGCCGATATTGTCGTACGTTCTGAATCGGTACTCGATGAGCGTATAACAGTCCAGCTGGATTCGACCAGTATCGTCGACGCCTTTGCCCGCATACTGCGCAATGAAAGCTACATTCTTTTGATGGCAGGTAATAATGTTGACGACCGATTGATGGCGCGCGGCCACCTGTGGATATTGTCAGGTCAAGATGACCAGGAAACCGAAGGATGGTCGGCACGGCCGGCGCATGACGCCAGGACTACATTGGACAACGAGTGGTACCGCTACCAGTTACTCGCGAATTCCGTTGAGAAAGCCGACCGCGAGAAAGCGATGTTCCGACTTGGCGAAAATCGCCGCGGCGCGAACATTGAACTCCTTCGACTGGGTCTTTCAGATTCAAGCCGCCAGGTACGTCAAGCTGCAATCGAATCCCTTCCTGACATCGGCGGCCGCGAGGCGATCCTGGCGCTCGGTATTGCACTCGCTGATTCTGACGCCGGACTCCGCATCAACGCGCTGGACGCTTTGGGTGAGATTGGCGGGGAAGCAGCAGAAAAACTGATTCAGAAGGCCATGTCCGACGCGGATAGCCGCGTGCGCGAAGCCGCTGGCGATTGGATAGTGGAGCTTAACTGGCGCTCTGACGGATCGTAATAGCCGAACGACGACTGCGGATACCTGATAACAAAGTAACCTGGGCACGGATCCTCCGGTGTCGTCTCTCGAATCTCTTTGCCAATGTTAAGCCCGGTTAGGATGGGAGCACTCATTCTACCCGGCCGTCGGTGCCTCAGGTGGAATGGACATTGATTCCGATCAATTTCGGCACCGGTCGTTACCCCGGAACCTGCCAATCGGATGGTAATATTGCACGTGCTACTTCCGAGCCCGCGGCAGCAAACCGTCGCCACCGAATTAATTGCAGGGGCTTATCCAATAGGAGCGCGACAAAATGTCACTGGATCTTCTTGCAACATTTTTTGGCTGGTGTACGGTCATTAACGCCGGACTAATATTGCTGATTCTCCTTCTCACTGCGGTTGTGAATAAGGAAGGTTTTCCATTCAATCTCATCGCTGGCATATTCGGGATTTCGATGGGCCAGGTCAGGGCGACCCATTTCCGGGTCTTTCAACAGTATCGTTTTACGATTGTCGTGCTAAACCTGGTGCCCTACCTGGCTTTCAAAATAATGCTCTAGTGCAGATGCCGGCGACCAGAAAATCAGGCTTGGGAGGTTAGAATGAGTGGAAATATCAGACGTATGCTCCCTGTTGCCAGCGCACTACTTTGGACCTCAGCGTTTTCTCAGGATACGGACAATCAAAATATTGCTTTAATAAAAGGCGGCGCTTACTGGATGGGTACTGACGCCGGTACAGTTTCCGCGTTGAAGGCCCGTTATGGGGTCGATTTTCCTGGCGTATTCGAAAACGAAGTGCCTGCTCGTGAGGTAACGATCAGCAGGTTTCTTATCGATCGTTTCGAAGTCACCAATTCCCGCTTCTTCGAGTTCACTGCTGAAAATCCGGCCTGGCGGAAAGACCAGATCGCGGACAGCCAGCACAATGGGCAGTACCTGGTGCACTGGAGTGACGGCCGCTACGCGGCCGGAGAGGCAGACTATCCTGTCGTCAACATAACCTGGTCCGCGGCTCAGGCCTTCTGCCGCTGGCGCGATGGCAGGTTACCGACGGAAGCCGAGTGGGAATATGTAGCACGTGCCGGCGACGCGCGGGAGTTCCCGTGGGGCAATGCTTTGCCCTCACCGGACGTGGCCAACTATTCGGCCAGCCCGCATGGCAGGGCAATAAACGTCGGCACCTATCCGCCAAACGAATTCGGAGTTTACGATCTTGCCGGCAATGTCTGGGAATTCCTCTACGATGAGTGGGAGCCCGGATATTCGTCCGAGCCACAGTCAGATCCGATAGTGGGTGGGCTGTTAGCGCGTCACGAAGAAGGCAGTGTGAGAGGACGGCGCGCCGTGCGCGGCGCAAGTTTCGGCGGCTCTGTCGTGAATGTTCGCACGCGTTGGCGTGACAGCCACGTCGCCACGAATGCTACCGAGTTTGTCGGCTTCCGCTGCGCATATACAAATCCGGACTTAAATTGACACAACGAATTGACGAACTCGGCAGTCAATGGGTGAGCCCCGCTTAGGCTTTGCGCTCAAGCCGGGCAATCAGACTCGACGTATCCCACCTGTTGCCGCCTAATTCCTGCACTTCTTTGTAATAGGCGTCAACGAGCTTCGTCATGTCGAGACGCGCGCCGTTTTTTTCAGCCTCGTCAATGGCTATTCCTAAGTCCTTGCGCATCCATTCGACTGCGAATCCGAAATCGAACTCATCATTGACCATAGTTTGCCAACGATTTTCCATCTGCCAGGACTGTGCTGCGCCCCTGGAAATCGCTTCGATCACTTTTGCAGTATCGAGATCCGCGCGCTGTGCAAAATGCAGCGCCTCCGACAGGCCCTGCACGACGCCGGCAATGCAGATCTGATTGACCATTTTCGCCAGCTGACCCGAACCGACCCGGCCAATCAACGTTATCGCTTTGGCGTAGCAGTCCATGACCGGGCGCGCACGTTCGAAGACGGCACTGTCGCCGCCCGCCATCACCGTTAACTGCCCACTTTCTGCACCGGCCTGGCCACCTGACAATGGCGCATCCAGAAAACCGACCTGCTTCGCGTCCGCAGAAGCGGCTACCTCGCGGGCAACTGCAGCGGATGCGGTCGTGTGATCCACGATGATACAACCACTGCCTGACCCGGAAAGCACCCCATCGTCGCCGAGGATAACTTCACGAACGTCGTCGTCGTTACCGACGCAGCAGAATATGATCCCGGCATTCTCCGCTGCGGCAGCCGGCGTCGCTGCCAGGCTGCCACCGAATTCGCTACACCATTGTTCGGCCTTCGACGTCGTACGGTTGTATACAACAACGTCGTGTCCGGCTTTCGCGAGAAATCCGGCCATTGGATAACCCATAACGCCCAACCCGACAAATGCAACTCGCATATTAGTTCCCCGATTTATAAATTTTTGGCGCGCCAGTTTAACAGCGAATCGAACAAATCAGGCGGCCTGATCAGCCCGCACTCCTTTCCCGCTCTTTTTCCTGGGATCCAATCCCACAGAGCGGGCAATGATTTCACGCATGATTTCGGACGTGCCCGCATATATCCTGGATACGCGTGCATTCAGATACATCCGGCATATCGCGTATTCATCCATGTAGCCCGCGCCGCCGTGCAGCTGAACGCATTCGTCCATCACCCGCCCTTCCAGTTCGCTGGTAAATAATTTTGCCTTGGCCGCGTCGTCAGCACTCAAACTTCCTTCATTGTGTTCAATTACACATTGATCGACGAATGCCTGTGCGACATCGATTTCCATGCGCATGTCCGCCATCTTGAAACGCGTGTTCTGAAAGTCGGCAATCTTCTGACCAAACGCCTTGCGCTCGGTGATGTATTCCATCGTGATATCGAACGCCGCATTTGCGGCAGCGAGATAGCCAACCGCACCCAGCAATCGTTCCTCAGCCAGAAAATGCATCAAATGATAGAAGCCCTTGTTCCACTCGCCGAGCAGGTTCTCTTTTGGCACTTTGACGTTGTTGAAAAATAACTCAGCGGTGTCCTGGCTCTTGAGGCCCATTTTTTTCAGGTTATCACCTCGCTCAAACCCGTCCATGCCGCGCTCGACGACAAACAGGCTTAGGCCACCATGTCCGCTGCCCGGATCTGTATTCGCGACCACCACAACCAGGTCAGCGAGAATGCCGTTGGAGATGTATGTCTTCGAACCGTTCAGCAGGTAATGATCGCCCTTGTCCTCAGCCTTGGTTCGCAGCCCGGCAACGTCGCTACCGGCGCCTGGCTCCGTAATACCAACGGCAAGAACGTATTCGCCACTAATACATTTTGGCAGCCACCTCGCTTTCTGTTCAGCCGTGCCGAGTTCCCCGATATAAGGACCGACCAGGCGATTGTGCAGCGTTGCGAAGAAACCCGCATCACCGAAACGTGCATTTTCCTCGATGAGCACCTGTTCGTAACGAAAATCAGCAACGCCGGCACCGCCATATTCTTCGTCAGCCCACATCAGGAGGAGACCCTGTTCTCCTGCTTTCAGGTACGCATCGCGGTCGACGATGCCCTGTTCCTGCCACTTATCGCTGTGCGGTTGGATCTCGTTCTTCAGGAAGCTGCGTACTGAATCCCGAAACATTTCATGTTCGTCGTCAAAGATTCGTCTTTTCATTTTCCAATCTCCTGTGTCCGTTCGACAAGTAATTCCGTTACTTGCCTGTAAATTGAGGTTTACGTTTTTCCAGAAATGCATTAACGCCTTCAGCACTGTCGGCACTACTGCGCAGCCGCTGCTGCAATGGCGCTTCGACGTCGAACGTGCTCGCCCAGGACCCGCAGGTCGCGTGACGCATCGCCTTTTTGGTTGCGGCTATAGAGAGCGGCGCTCGTTCGGCTAATGCCTTAGCCCACGCAACCGCTTCATCTAACAGTGAACCCGCCGGCACGACCTTGTTGGCCAGACCCAGGTCAAGGCAGCGCTCCGCCGGGATTCGCTCCGCTTCCACGCTCAGTTGAAACGCACGGCGATAACCCAGTTGGTGCACCAGGAGCCAGTTCAGCCCGCCGTCAGGCACCAGCGAAATCGTCGTGAAGGGAGAAAGCAAAAAAGCCTTGTCCGACATGATCAGCAGGTCGCAGACCAACGCAAACGACATGCCGATTCCGGCTGCCGATCCGCCCACAGCTGCGATAACCGGTTTGTCCATGTTCCAGATACATTCGAGGACCGGTCGATACTCGGTTTGCAGCATGTCTTCGACGCTGTCGTCGGGATTCAGGCCGTCTTTCAGATCGGCGCCCGCACTGAATGAGCGTCCTTCGCCGGTGAGCACGACCGCGCGTACGGTTGTATCGTCTGCCGCACGCCGGCATGCTGCCAGCAGGTCGGCGCGTAGTGCCTTGTTGAACGAATTCATTGCATCGGGACGAAATATCGTAATGATCGCTACTGCATCGTCGGTTGCATAACGAACCGTTTCAATTTTGTTCATTAATTGTTCCTGTTAATGCGACTAGGCGCCGCTATCCGCTGCCAACGACTTTTGCAGGTGCTGTTTCATATCGCTGTTCGCCTTCTGGAAATCTATTGAGTCCGGATTGATCACCCACAGGTAAGTCATTCCCGAGATATAGGCGATGTATTGTGTCGCAACGCTTTTTGGTTCGATATCGTCCCGGATTGAACCCGCCGCCTGTGCCGCGCTCACCCATTCCGCAACGTCATCCTGCTGGCGCTGGTGAATGGATACCGATGTCTGGCGATACTCGGATTCCGGGCTTGCCGCTCCACAATATAAAATCTGCAACACGCGCGCCTCGTCCGGCGAGTCAGAAATAAATGTAAAGAACGAGTCGAGCGCCGCACTCATCGCTTCAATTCCGATTTTGTCGCCAACGTCTTCGCGAAGATAATCGAGCCAACGGCGCGATATTGATTTGCAAACTGCATCGAACAATCCCGCCTTCGAACCGAACCGGTAGGTCGCTAATCCGCGGCTGTAGCCGGCCTGTTCCCCGATCGCCGCAAGAGTGGTCTTTTCGATTCCTGTCTTCAGGATCAATTCGATCGCGGCATCCAGCATCGCGCGATCGGAGATCGCGGTGCGTTCGGCCTGGGTGAGTGGACGATCTCCAGCGGAAATGGCTGTGGCGGGCGAAGACAATGTAATTACCTTCTATAAATCAATGTGTTATAGCGTCAGCAAGATACTTGCTGTTGACAAGCAAGTGAGTATACAAGGTTGTTCACCCGCAAACCAGTGCAAAACCACGCGGTTAACGACACACTGCGCCCTACACGAAGACGGGTTTACAGGAAAACCAGATGCAAATAGTTTCGCCGAATCGGCTTTCACTTTCGTTATCGTTAGTTGCTTTCGCTGGCATTATTTCATGCACGGCTAAGGCACCGGAAACCGGTTTCTCTTTTGTGGAAGCGACGATTGCAGATGTGCATTCGACCATCTCCAGCGGCCAATCGAGCTGCGGGGACGTTGTTAGCGGTTACCTTCAGCGTATTGAGGCGTATGACAAATCGTCCGGTCTGAATGCAATCATTTTCACCAATCCAAACGCTATCGCCAAGGCTGAATCCATTGACCGCAGACTGGCCGCCAATGAAACGCTGGGTTCGCTCTACTGCGTACCGGTGCTACTTAAGGACAATTTCGATACCGCTGACATGCCGACCAGCGGCGGTTCGGTCGCTTTGAAACAGAGCACGCCTCCCGACGATGCATTCATGGTGCAACAGTTGCGAGCGGCCGACGCTATCATCATTGCAAAAACCAACATGGCGGAGTGGGCATTCAGCCCGAGAGTCACCGTGAGTTCTTCCTACGGTACTACCGCAAACGCTTATGACCTCGGGCGCGTGCCGGCCGGGTCAAGTGGTGGTACGGCATCAGCGACTGCCGCAAGTTTTGGGGTGATCGGCATGGGATCGGACACAGGCAATTCAATCCGCGGCCCCTCGTCGCATCTGGCTCTGTTCGGTATTCGGTCGACCCTGGGACTCACCAGTCGCGATGGCGTCATCCCGCTGGCATTCGATCGCGATATTGCCGGACCGATGACCCGTACGGTGACGGATGGCGCAAAGGCGTTTAACGTCGTCGCAGCGTATGACCCGGCCGATCCGTATACCGTTGCAGGCAAGGAACGCCATGCCGGCGACTACACCCGGTTTCTTGATAAGAATGCGCTGCAGGGCAAGCGGATAGGCATCCTCAAAGCACTCGTCACAACTGAGGATGCGGATGAAGAGATCACGCAGCTATTTACAAAGGCCGTAGCTGACCTCGAAGCTGCGGGTGCAGTCATCGTCAGTGACTTCAGGATCGATAATTTCGACACGCACCTGGAGGGAGACTATTTCTGCGCGCGTTTTCGTTACGATATGGCCCAATACCTGCAATCGCTGGGCGAGAATGCGCCGATAAAGGATGTGCTCGATGTTTTGGAGACCGGGGAATACTCACCGTACGTTAAAGAGTCGCTCGAATTCTTTGGCGGCAATCCGGCGAACGTAAACCCGAACGATCTCGATCCGCCCTGCCCTGACTTCGCTCTTCATGAGGGACGGCAGGCGTTTCTCGCCGATACCGTTCGCTCCATGGATACAGCCGCGGTTGACGCAGTAATTTACCCGAGTTGGACCCACCCTCCGGCGCCGCTGGCGACTGGTATCGAGGATTACAAGGGGGACAACAGCCAACTTGTCGCACCGGCGACCGGGTTGCCCGCGGTAAGCGTGCCAATGGGCTATAGCCACGGCGGATTGCCGGCCGGGCTGCAGATACTGGGCCGCCCGTACGCAGAGGGCCTGTTGTTCGGACTCGCCTATGCTTATGAGCAGGCGACGTTGCACCGCGTTGCGCCCGATAATTTCGCAGAGCTCTAGCCGGCTAGCCCCACAGGTCTGTGCTCAGGTACTTCAACCCGGAATCGCAGGCAATAATTGCAATCGTTGCACCGGCCAGTGGACCCTGCAATAAAGCGATGGCTGCGGCCAGATTTGCGCCGGTCGAATAGCCCGCAAAGATGCCCTCTTCCCTTGCCAGGCGGCGCGCAGCCGCAACGGCGTCGGCCGCGGTTACTGTCAGGAATCCGTCGGGGACAACGCCTTGCAACTGTGACAAATCTGGCATCGAATAGCCGCCACCCTGGATAGGGTGGTCGGGATCGGTTACCGCCTCACCGCACAATGCCGCTGCGCCTTCCGGTTCGACGATGAAGCAGGCAACATCTTCGCTCCGCTCCTTGAAATATTCGGCGCAGCCGGCGAAAGTGCCGCCGGATCCCGCAAAGTCGCAGAATGCCGTAATTGAGCCGCCGCATTGCGCCCAAATTTCTTTTGCCGTACCCGTGTAATGAGCTGCACGATTGCCGTGGTGTTCGAACTGGTCTGCCCTGAAGGCACCGCGTTCGCGAGTCAGGCGCACGGCTTCGTCGTCAACCAATTTCAGGTCATCACCACTGACTTCGCCCGGGCTCGAAGTTGCACATTGCTCCACGAGAATCACTTCCGCACCCAACGCCTGCATCATGCGCGCGCGTTCCGCCGAATTCCCCGTCGACATAACGGCCACAAAAGGATAGCCCTTCAGTGCACAAACGATGGCTAGTCCCGTACCCATATTGCCGCTCGTTAATTCGAGCACCACTTGCCCCGGACTGAGCGCGCCCTGCTTTTCCGCCTCTTCGATTATCCGCAGCGCCGCACGATCTTTCTTGGAGTGTCCCGGGTTCAGGTATTCGAGTTTTAACAGGATGCGGCCATCGAGGTCTGCAGTTATACGTGCCAGGTCAACCAGCGGTGTATTGCCAATCGCGTCCGCAACTGAGTTACATATTTTCCCTGTCACTTTATCTTGATCAGTTCGTGCGGAACGTTCCTAAAGACTGCCGCACAGGTGACCACCGTCGACCGTGACGATGCTTCCGGTCATATAGTTGCCCGCATCTGATGCCAGTAACAATAGCGGCCCGGCAATTTCCTCTAACTCGCCGACACGCCCGAGTGGCACCGAGTGCTTTATTCTCTCGTGCGCAGCATCATCAAACTGGTGTTGATTGATCTCGGTAACGAAATAACCGGGCGCCAGCGCGTTAACGCGAATCTTGTTGCGCGACCACTCCAGCGCCATTGCCTTGGTGAGCTGAATAACGCCCGCTTTGGCCGCGATGTACGAGCCCAGGGCTTTGCTGACCCGTATGCCCAGGATCGATGCAATGTTAATGATCGATCCATGTTTGTCAGCCTTAATCATTGACTTGGCCGCAGCCTGCGCCACCAGGAACACGCCTTTCAGGTTCGTATCCAGTACCGCGTCCCAGTCTTCCTCGCTCATCTCCGCGAGAAATGCCTGGCGCGCAATACCGGCATTGTTGACCAGGATATCCGGCGTACCTAATTCACTTTCGGTTTCGCGAATACAGTTCGTTATCGAGAGCGCATCCGTCACATCGAGCTCAAGACATACGGCTGTGCCACCATGCTCGCGAATAATCTCCGCCGTCTCATCGAGTTTCTCGCGACGGCGGGCGGCAAGCGCCACTTTTGCGCCGGCCTGTGCAAGCGTTACCGAAAATTGTCGTCCCAGCCCGGTTCCTGCGCCGGTAACCAGCGCGACCCTGTCGTCAAGGTTGAACTGCTTCATTCTTACGTTCCTTTTGGCGCCGCTATGGAAACCTGCACGATTATTCGCGTGGTTTTGGTTTATACGTTCCGGTGGCCGTGGCGCACAGGCGATTGTTCTCCGGGTCGAGCAATTTTGCCTGGGAAAAGAACAGTGAACTGGTTGTCCTGATCAACTCGCCCTCAGCGATTGCAGTATCGGCCTGGTGCGGCGCCATATAACTGCAATTGAGATTGATGGTTACGGAAACGATCTCCTGAGATGCTCCGTAACTGCCCGCCACAGCCCCTGCGATATCGAGCAGCGACGCGATGACACCGCCGTGCAGGAAACCAACCGTATTGCGATGTTCTGCTCGCACCGGCATCTCCAGTTTTGCATAGCCGCTCTTCCAGGCAACCAGCTTGAAGCCAAGAAATTCGAGATAGGTCCCCTCATACGGTGTCGGCTTACCAAGAATACTGCCCGGGATTTCGTCCGCCATTAGGATTGCACTCCTGAGGTTTGCGGGCCCGACGGCACGGCCCCCGAGCGGCGCAAAATGGCCAGGTAAATATCCGGCTCCGGGCGCACGCGGTAATTGTCAGTCTGATCCGAGAAAATAATGGTTCCGTTTGCATTTGTGACGAGCAGCGTCGGCATGACGGTATCCGAGGCATAGCCACCCGGCATGCCAATCGGCACACCATTTTTTACGCCGATGTCCAGCGACTCAGCGACCTGGTTACCCGCGTCTACGAGAAACCTGAAGGGCACATCGTGAAGTGTTGCAAGATTGCGACTCGCGGCATCAGGCTGGGGACTGATGAGAACAACATTAATGCCAAGGGCTTCGAGATCCTTGTAACGCTCGGCGATCTCGGTGATCTGCGCCATGCACAATGGGCACCAGTTGCCGCGATAGAACAACAATACTGCAGGCGAGCCCCGGAGTGATGCGGAATCAAACTGTTCACCATCGCTGTCGGGCAGCTGAAAGTCAGGCAATTTGCTGCCCACCGACAATTGACCGCTGGCAATACGATCAAACCGCGAGTACCAGAAAACGTACAGCACGAAAATCAGCGCCGCACAGCCAGCGACCGCAGTGGGCGGCCAGCCGGACCGGAATTCAACGAACTGCTGCCAGATTGCGACAATAAAGCCGGCACCGGCCAGCAGAAGCAAGCTCGGCAGGTTGTCGCTGGTCCGCTCAACGCGCGAGAACATCAGGCGTGCCATCAGAATCGGCAATGGCAATGACGCGATTGCCGCTCCTATCCAGGCAGTCCGTTGATTCCAGTCGAAAATCGCTTGCAGTATCGAGATCACCAGGAGCACAGTCACCACGCCGACGGCGGGGAAAATAAATAATGATTTGTTTCTGGCGTTAATGACCACGTTCGATTCCGGTTTATTTTGCGCAAAGCTTACCGCAGATTTAGCGGCGCGTCAGAGGCGGATTCCTGGCCGGCAACGCTACATGTTGCGTCGATATTCGCCACCAACCTCGTACAGCGCTGCTGAAATCTGGCCCAGGGAATTCGACTTGACCGTGTTGATAAGTTCCCCGAACACGTTGTCGCGGGAACGGGCAACCTGCTTGAGCGACGCAAGTGCGTCGGCTGCCTCCTGGCTGTGCAAACTGTGAAAGTCGCGGACGTGCCGAATCTGATTGTCCTTTTCAGTATCGGTGGAGCGAATCAGTTCGAGTTCGTGCACCTCATCTTCATGTCCTCTCTCAGGGAGGAAAGTATTGACGCCGATCAAGGGATAGGAGCCATCGTGCTTCTTGCTCTCGTAGTACAGGCTTTCCTCCTGGATCTTGCCACGCTGATACATGGTATCCATGGCACCCAGCACGCCACCGCGCTCTGAGATCCTGTCGAATTCCTGGTATACGGCCTCTTCGACGAGATCGGTCAGCTCGTCAATTATAAATGAGCCCTGCCACGGGTTTTCACAGTAGTTAAGACCCAATTCGCGGGAAATAATCATCTGGATAGCGACCGCACGTCGAACAGAGTGCTCGGTGGGCGTGGTCACCGCTTCGTCAAATGCGTTGGTATGCAGACTATTGCAGTTATCGAATAGTGCATACAGTGCCTGCAGCGTGGTCCTGATATCGTTGAAACTTATCTCCTGTGCATGCAGGCTGCGGCCGGACGTCTGCACGTGATACTTGAGCATCTGGCTCCGTGGACCGGCTCCGTAGCGTTCTCGCATGGCCCGTGCCCAGATCCGTCGCGCTACGCGCCCAATCACTGAATATTCCGGATCCATACCGTTCGAAAAGAAGAAACTCAGGTTCGGCGCAAATTCATCGATGTCCATGCCGCGTGCCAGGTAGTACTCGACGATCGTAAAACCGTTGGAAAGGGTAAAGGCCAGTTGACTGATCGGGTTCGCCCCGGCTTCCGCGATATGGTATCCGCTGATGGAAACACTGTAATAGTTGCGCACCTTGTGGTCGATGAAGAATTGTTGCACGTCGCCCATCATCTTCATCGCAAACTCGGTCGAAAAGATGCAGGTATTTTGCGCCTGGTCTTCCTTCAGAATGTCCGCCTGAACGGTGCCACGCACGGACGCGAACGTCTGCTCACGAATTTTTTCGTAAGTCCGGGTGTCGACAAGTCTGTCGCCGGAGATGCCGAGAAGCCCAAGACCAAGTCCATCGTTGCCCGGCGGCAACTCACCAACATACCGGGGACGCGGCCGGCCTGCGAAATAGGACTCGATCTTCTTGCTGGCTTCCTCCCAGCCGCCGCTCTCACGCAAGTGTTTTTCAACCTGCTGATCGATCGCAGCATTCATGAAAAACGCCAGGATCATGGGTGCGGGTCCATTGATCGTCATCGAAACCGAGGTCGTCGAAGCGCAAAGATCGAAGCCGGAGTAGAGCTTCTTCATGTCATCGACAGAGGCAATCGATACGCCCGAATTGCCGACCTTGCCGTAGATATCGGGTCGTTCGTGCGGATCTTCGCCATACAGGGTTACTGAATCGAACGCGGTTGAGAGCCGTACACTCTCCTGTCCCTGTGACAAGTAGTGAAAACGTATATTGGTCTGCTCAGGCGTCCCCTCGCCAGCGAACATTCGAATGGGATCTTCGCCAAGGCGCCGATACGGATAAACGCCGGCGGTGAACGGGTACGCACCCGGCAGGTTTTCCTTCATCAGGAATTTAAGCCGCTCGCCCCAGTCTGAAAACCCCGGGACAGCAATTTTCGGAATCTTCTGGTGGCTCAGTGACTCGCGAAAGTTGGCGCCCGTCACGGCCTTGCCACGAACCTCGTAGCGATATACTTCGCTGCGCACGGCATCGCGACGAGCCGGCCAGTCTTTTAGCAATGCAATTGCTTCCGGGCTCAGTACGTTCAATGCTTCCTGGTAGTGCTGTCTCAACGTGAGGACCGATTGGTCGTCATGATCGGCCAGCGCACCTGGCTTGAATGCGTCGAGCGGTTCCGGCAGCTCGGGGTCAGAAAGCGTATGCAACGCTGCATGGATGTGTTGCAACTGACTTGCCGCCTCAGACTGGCGCTGCAGATCTGCATTTATTGCACGCCCCTGATCGCTGATTTCTGCGAGGTATCGAATACGATTTCCCGGTATCAGGACACTTGCTCGCGGTTCTTTCTCCGAGACGTCGATATCCGGTGTCCATGAGTTCGGATCGAGGCCGAGTTTCTCGACCATGCGCCGGCAGAGCTCAGTAAACATCCAGTCGATTCCGGGATCGTTGAACTGGCTGGCTATTGTCGGATACACGGGAATGTCAGTGTCGTCGATCTTGAACTCGACATGATTTCGCTTCCACTGTTTGCGTACGTCTCGCAACGCGTCCTCGGCACCGCGCTTGTCGTATTTGTTTAGCACTATGAGATCGGCGAAATCGAGCATGTCGATCTTCTCGAGTTGACTGGCCGCGCCGTATTCACTCGTCATGACGTAGACAGAGTAATCAACCAGGTCAACGATTTCGCTGTCGCTTTGTCCGATTCCCGCTGTTTCGACTATGATCAGATCGAAATCCAGCGACTTGAGAAAAAGTATCTGATCCGCAAGGACTTTGCTGGTCGCCAGATGTTGTCGTCGGGTCGCAATCGAACGCATGTAGACGCGCTCAGAGCGCAGTGAATTCATTCGAATTCTATCGCCGAGCAGGGCGCCGCCGGTACGTCGTCGTGTTGGATCTACGGCAAGCACCGCTACTTTGATTGCCGGATAGCTGGCTAGAAAGCGGTTAAGAATCTCGTCCGTCACGCTGCTTTTGCCTGCACCGCCTGTGCCGGTAATGCCTATGACAGGCACTTTACGGCCCTTGATCTCCCATTCCTTGCGGAGTGCAGCCATCCTGGTGTCACTACACACTTCTGCCTCGATTGCCGTAATCATCGCTGCCACATCGGTCGCTTCACCGGTGCGCGTCTGCGCCGGTAGCTGTGCGGTTTTGCGGCCGTCGGTGGTTCGCTCGACGAGATCGGAGATCATGTCCGTAAGTCCCATCTGCATGCCATCGTGCGGGTGATAAATGCGTTCGACGCCGTAGTCCATAAGACTGGCAATTTCATCCGGCGTAATGGTTCCACCGCCGCCACCAAACACCTTGATGTGCGCGGCGCCAAGCTCGCGAAGTCGGTCAATCATGTAACGAAAGAATTCGTTATGACCACCCTGGTAGGAACTGACGGCAATGCCGTCAGCATCTTCCTGGATCGCGGCGCGGACGATGTCATCAACGCTGCGGTTGTGACCGAGATGGACGACTTCTGCGCCTTCTGCCTGTATCAGGCGCCGCATAATGTTAATAGCCGCATCGTGACCGTCGAAAAGCGACGCGGCGGTTATAAATCGCAGCGGCAGTTTTTTCGCCTCACCGGAAACGTCTGGCAAATCAGACCGAGCTCTACTCATTGCCTGTTTTCCTTGGATTGTTTGCGCCAGATATGCCCGCTAGTGAGCGGTAATTCCCATAAAAATCAACAATTTCTGGCATTGCAAAAATTTTAATGTAGATTAAAATAATGCACTCTCACCAAGACTTCAAGTGCGCATGGCAGCATTCTGGGAAATCTGACAACGATGGCTACAAATGCCGATGAAACACGCTTCGAGATTCAGCGAGACCGCATTCTGAAAGCAGCAGCGACCTGCTTCAACCAGAAGGGCTACAGCGGAACTTCGCTCAAGGATGTATCACGACATTTAGGGCTGACAGACGCGGCACTCTACTATTACGTCAAGAACAAGGAAGAGCTGGTTTACCAGTGTTATCTGCGAGCCGCCGAACTAGGCAGGCGCGCCATGCTGCAGGCGGTGGGGGACGGTCACAATGGTTTTGAACAGGCCCGCCTGTACATCCGCTACCACATCGACATCATGGTCGGAAAGGAAGGTCCGGTAGCCATAATGAGCGAGATTCCTTCTCTAAAGCGGCCGCACCGAAATGAGGTTCTGGAACTGTCCCGGCAGCACAGCTCGAAATTCGAAGAGATTCTGGAACGCGGCATCGATGACGGGAGTATCGTGCCCTGCGATGTCAGGATGACGGGCAATGCCATCATGGGATCCATCAACTGGATACCGAAGTGGTATCACGGCAAAGCAGTAATGGCTGCAGAGATACGAGATGAATTTCCGCAGATATTGACCAGGGGATTAGGTCCACCAGGCAGTCAATAGTCGCTCAGGGATTCTCCAACGCTGCCAGTTCTTCCTTGATATCTGTTTCCAGAACCCGCGCTCTGCCAAACTCCTCGGCCAGCACCGGGTCAACAATATCAACTTTCGCGTCCAGATAATTCAGGCGAGCCAGCAGTCTGTTGCGAACCCGCACGTAATAATTAGGACCGAGTTGCTCACCGCTGGGTTTAAAAATAATTGACGGACCGCTGACTACCGAGCCGGTAATTCGCGTGCCGGTTTGCGAACGAAGAATATCCAGATCGCTCTGAATCAGTTCCATGATCAGCTTGCGATCGCCTATCGATTTCCAGAGTTCAAGAAAGCGTACGTCGGATGCACGAACATCCTCAGGCGACAGCTGCGCAACGAGGGCATCGCGAACTTCAACCAGCAGTGGTTCGCTGCGCTCAGCCGCAAGGCGATACCACGACAGGGCTTCGATGCGGTCCTGCTCCACGCCTTCCGCATTCAGATGCATGAAGCCAACCATGTACTGCGCATACTTGTCGCCGAGTGGCGCAAGGTCTTTTTCGTAGATCAGCAACGCACGGTCATGATTGCCGGCGGTATAGATTTCCTCGACACGCTCCTGCATATGCCGAGTACGATTATCAACCACGGTGCCAGGAAATGGCGTATAGGCCTGTGCCCATACACCGGCGCACAGTAAGGTCGCGAGTAAACCCGAGTAAAATGCCAACCAGATTTTCAATGTCCTACAATTCCGTTACGGCTTTCGCCTTGCTTACATTATAAGAGTGCCTGAATGCCCGGCAAGTTCCGTAATCGAGACGTGCTGGTTTACCCTTAACCAGTGCGATCTCGGAATTTCAGCTGCCAGGGTCATTGAATTTCGGGGCACGCCCCTCCCTGACCGCCTGTACCGCTTCCGCCATGTTTTCTCCTGCCATTACAGCCATTTGCAGCTCGGCCTCGCGCCGTAACAAACCGGCTGGATCCTGCTGCCACGCTTCACCGGTCAAACGCTTGATCGCACGAACAGCGTCGGGCGACTTTTCCGAGATGTCGGTTGCCAGCGCAAGGGCCGCAGCGACCGGATTGTCAGCAAGCTCAGTAACAAGTCCGAACTCGTGTGCCTCGACAGCGCTCAAAACCCGGCCCGTGTATGCCAGCAACCTGGCTTTGTCCTGCGGTATGACGCCCGGCACCGTCGCTGTAATGCCCATATCGGGAATGATTCCCCATTTTATTTCCATGATGGAAATCTGCAGGTCCTGCCCGGCTATGCGAACATCGGCGCCCATCGCGATCTGGAACCCGGCGCCAAATGTCGCGCCCTTTAGGGCCGCGATCACCGGCACCGGCAGATCCTGCCAAAGCGTTGCAACACTTTGATAGATATTGGCCGCAGATCCTTCCCGCGGCTGCATTCTTTCAGTCAATCGGGCGACAGACCCGCCGCCTGCGAATACAGATATATCGATGCCAGCGCAGAAATGATCGCCATCACCGTGGAGCACGACCGCACGGACACTGTTGTTGTGCGCCAGTGATTCGGCAGCGTCAATGAGCGCAGCAAACATATCCATGTCCACGGCATTGCGTTTTTTGGCCCGATTCAGGGTAACCGTTGCTACGTGATTTTCGATCGCGGTGATGACGCGTTCAGACATTTCCCAGGCCTTTTAGCCAGTCAGTGTGCACCGACCATTATTGATAACAACAGCATCCCGCGCAGGCACGCGGCAACGAAACGAAACGACGTTTCGATCTTGCCACATCTCTGTCGTAATCAGGTCACCGGGATACACCGGCGCGCTGAAACGGGCGTCAAAACTCTGGATTAGCGTAAAATCGTAGTCACAGACCGTTCCCAATACAGCACGACACGCAATACCAAAGGTGCAACGGCCATGCAGTATGGGCATTGCAAATCCGGTATCGCGGGCGACGTCGGGGTCAACGTGCAGTGGATTCAGGTCGCCCGATAGTCGAAACAGGAGCGCCTGATCAGCCCGGGTCTGAATATCACAGGTCATATCCGCCGCCCGATTCGGGATCTTGTGCCGCGGGCGAACGATGGGTGCGGGTCCGCCGAATCCACCGTCTCCCCGCAGAATGATGCGACTCAGGAGTGTGCAGACGACGACGTCATCCTTGCTGCGACGCAGCTCTGACTCAAGTTCAACCTCGGCCCCTTTGTCTGCACCGTGGTCGAAAACATTGATGACTTTCTGATTGAGCAGGAAATCACCGGCCCCAGGCAGGGGACGGTATAACTCGATATTCTGCGTGCGATGGAGCATCTGACGAGTGTTGCAGTCCGTCCCAGCGAGCAGGTCATCAGGAATCAGCATGCTTGCGAATGAAGGTACCGTGTGCGGCCCATATCGCTCGTATACGTAGGCCAGCTCGCGATGCTCCTCCGGATTGCTGCCAATGCCGAGCCCGAGGGCATACAGCATCGTGTCCCGTTCGCTGTAGCTTATCGGCAGATCGGACAATTCCGATGCCATCATTGCGTCGTAGCTGATCGCCATTTTACGTGTCGTACTTGCTCTTGCCGCTGCTGATTTGCCGCGTGGGTCCGCATTCTAACAGCAGCGGTCAGCCATGTGGCACCAGACCGGCGAACTGACATACGATGTGGTGATGAGCATACCGGCCGATTTCTAATTGACAATGAGTAACTCTATCGTGTTTCGAGCTGCGCACCGGTCCGAGGCAAAGGCGATTGCCGCGATGTCGCGGCTGCAGGTTGAGCATGGACTGCACTGGCGCTGGACGGCGGCAAAGGTTCGGCGGCAGATTGAAGACCGCGAGACCATGGTCCTGGTTGCCAGTATCGATGGTGAATTGCAGGGCTTCGCAATCATGAAATTTGGCGACGTTGAAGCACACCTTTTTCTGCTGGCGGTTGAGCCAAAGTTGCGGCGCACGGGTATCGGCAGGCGGCTCGTGCGCTGGCTGGAAAAATCGTGTGAAACCGCCGGAATCGAAAATGTTCGCCTGGAAGTACGCGCCTCGAACAGCCATGCACTAAAGTTTTACGAGCATCTCGACTACCGGCGCGCCGGAACAATCGCTGCCTATTACGATGGACGCGAAGCCGCCGTCGTCATGACCCGTTCGCTGGCAGATAAACTGCGGTCTAACTGACTCTTTGCGCATGGTTCCAGCCAATTTTTGCCAGCGGTCGAACTGCCTCTGCCGCTGACTCGCCATGCTGGCTGGACGCCGTGCCATCACGGACACGACCGGCAATACCCTGCAGAATTGCAGCAAGGCGGAAAAAGTTGTAGGCGGCGTAGAATTCCCGCTCTTCGATTCCTCCGACAAGGCCCGTGCGTGCGCAATAGGCATCGACGTATTCATCTTCGGTGGGAATCCCCAGGGCCTGTAAATCTTTACCCAGCAGTCCCGTGCTGCCGATGCCGATTTCCGGCATCTGCCACGACATCAGGTGGTAGGTGAAGTCGCCGACAGGATGCCCAATAGTCGAAAGCTCCCAGTCAAGCACTGCAATCACTTTCGGCTCGTCGGGATGGATAATCATGTTGTCCAGCCTGAAATCGCCATGCACAACGGCCACCCGATCGTCGTCAGGAATATTTCGGGGCAGCCAGTCCATCAGTTGATTCATCTCCGGAATTATTCCGGTTTCCGAGGCTTCGTACTGACCGATCCAGCGAGAAATTTGCCGGGCGAAGTAGTTTCCGGGCTTGCCGTAGTCGGCCAGCCCGATTCTTGAAACGTCGAAATTATGCAAATCGGAGATCGTCTGATTGACGTTGTCATAAATAGCGCGGCGTTCGTCGGGATTCGAATCGGGCAGCTCCAGGTCCCAAAAAATACGCCCGTTAACGTACTCCATTATGAAAAACATCGTGCCAACAACTTCTTCATCGCGACACATGCACAACGGTCTCGGGACCGGAAAATCGGCTGCATACAAAGCGCTGATTACCTTGAATTCACGATCCACGGCATGCGCCGAGCGCAGCAACCTGCCCGGTGGTTTACGCCGCAGCACATATTCGCCTGATGCGGCAGAAAGCAGATACGTAGGATTCGACTGACCACCCTTGAATTGCCTGACCTTGAGTGGTCCCTGAAAACCGGACACATGCGACAACATGTAGTCCTGCAGGCGGTCGGAGTCGATCGCATAACCTGCGGCGACTTCCCGCGTCCCGATATTTTGCTTCTGCCTGATACTCACGGAAACAATATTACATGCGGAAGATTCCGTGCGGAGATTCTTTTTCCCGCGGTCGATTCATCGACGCGGATACGGCCTGGCCCAGTACTTTGCGTGTGTCGACCGGATCGATGACGCCATCGTCCCACAGGCGTGCGCTGGCGTAATACGGATGTCCCTGCTTGTCATACTGGCGACGAATTTTGCGTTCGTAATTGAGCTGTTCCTTTTCTGTCCAGGATTCGCCTCTCGCAGTGACGCCTTCTCGCTTGACGGTCGAGAGCACGAGCGCAGCCTGCTCACCACCCATTACCGAAATGCGGGCGTTCGGCCACATCCACATCAGCCGTGGATTGTAGGCCCTGCCGCACATTGCGTAGTTGCCGGCACCGAATGAACCGCCGACGATCACTGTAAATTTCGGTACCGACGCTGTGGCGACGGCATTGACCATTTTTGCGCCATCTTTTGCGATGCCGCCATGCTCATATTTCTTGCCCACCATAAAGCCGGTGATGTTCTGCAAGAAAATCAGTGGAATCCCGCGCCGATTGCAAAGTTGAATGAAATGGGCGCCTTTTTGTGCGGACTCCGAAAACAGGATGCCGTTGTTTGCAATGACGCCGACCGGGTAACCATAAAGGTGGGCAAACCCACAGACGAGAGTTGGTCCATAGAGCGCCTTGAATTCCTGGTATTCGGATCCGTCAACCAGGCGGGCAATCACCTCGCGGATGTCATACGGATAACGGAACTCCCTCGAAACCACGCCGTACAGTTCTTCAGCGGCATACAGTGGTTCTACAGCTTCGCGCAGCTTCACCGGTATCTCCTTTTGCCGGTTCAGGTTGCTGATCAGTGTCCGCACCAGGGCAAGCGCTTCGGCATCGTCGTTCGCGAGATAGTCCGTGACGCCCGAAATTCTCGAGTGAACATCGCCGCCGCCGAGCGTTTCGGAATCGACAACTTCGCCCGTCGCAGCCTTGACCAGCGGCGGGCCGCCGAGAAAAATAGTGCCCTGGTTCTTTACGATGATCGCCTCGTCACACATCGCCGGAACATAGGCGCCGCCGGCAGTACACGAACCCAGCACCGCAGCGATTTGTGGTATGCCCTGCGCTGACAGCCTGGCCTGGTTGTAAAAGATGCGACCGAAGTGCTCTTTGTCAGGAAACACCTCGTCCTGAAGGGGAAGAAACGCACCGCCGGAATCGACAAGGTAGATGCATGGCAAGCCGTTCTGCTCGGCGACTTCCTGTGCACGCAGGTGTTTTTTGACGGTTAGCGGATAGTATGTACCCCCTTTGACGGTGGCATCGTTCGCCACGATGACGCAGTCGACGTCGCTAACCTGGCCAATGCCGGTGATGATGCCAGCCGAGGGCACCTCATCGTCGTACATGCCGAATGCTGCGAGTTGCCCGAGTTCGAGGAACGGTGCGCCGCGGTCAACAAGGGAACGAATTCGATCGCGAGGCAGCAGCTTGCCACGAGCGAGGTGCTTTTCGCGGGCTCGTTCACTGCCGCCGGCCGCGATTTTCTCGTGCACGGCCTTAAGCTCATCGGCGAGCTTGCGATTCGCAGTGTCGTTCTGTGCGAATTCTTTTGACTCGGTTTTAACTTTGGTTTGTATAGTTGGCATGCGCGTAACGGCTACTTTTCTGGTTACCCTGTTGCGTCAAACAGCTCGCGGCCAATAAGCATACGCCGAATTTCACTGGTGCCGGCGCCGATTTCATAGAGCTTGGCATCCCGTAATAATCGCCCGGCCGGGTACTCGTTGATATAGCCGTTGCCTCCCAGCGCCTGGATCGCCTGCCCCGCCATCCAGGTCGCGCGCTCGGCCGCCAGCAATATGCAGCCAGCCGCATCGAAGCGCGTCGCCCGGTCGCGGTCGCAGGCGCTCGCAACCGCGTAGACGTACGCGCGGCAGGAATTCATTGCCGTATACATGTCGGCAACCTTTCCCTGCATGAGCTGAAACGTACCGACCGGCTGACCAAACTGTTTGCGGTCATGCAGATAGGGCATGATCAGATCGAAACAAGCACGCATGATGCCCAGTGGGCCGGCTGCCAGAACCAAACGTTCATAGTCCAGTCCGCTCATCAATACGGTCGAACCCCTGCCCTCGCCGGCCAGCAGGTTTTGTGCCGGAACGCGACAATTCTGAAATACGACTTCGCCTGTATCGGAGCCGCGCATTCCCAATTTGTCCAGTTTCTGCGCGGTGCTGTAACCCGGAAAATCTTTTTCGACAATAAATGCGCTAAGCCGGTTATGACCGTCATCGCGCGCTTCCGTGACGGCATAGACGATAGTAACGTCTGCTTCCGGTGCATTGGTTATCCACATCTTGCTGCCATTGAGGACGTAGTCATCGCCCTCCTTGCTGGCGTTCGTCGTCATGCCCATAACATCGGAGCCCGCGCCAGCTTCACTCATAGCGAGCGCTCCGACATGCTCGCCGGAAATCAGCCTCGGCAAGTATTGCGCCTTCTGTTCATCAGTGCCCCAGCGGCGCAGTTGATTGACGCACAGATTCGAGTGAGCGCCATAGGAGAGACCCACAGAAGCCGATGCCCGGCTTATTTCTTCCATCGCTACAACGTGCGCCAGGTAGCCAAGGGCTGCGCCCCCGTACTCTTCCTCGACCGTAATGCCCAGTAATCCCATCTCGCCAAGTTCGGGCCATAGGTCCCGCGGAAACTGGTTAGAAGTGTCAATTTCCGCCGCTCGCGGTGCAATCCGGTCTGCCGCGAAATCGCTTATCGACGCTCGTAGCAAATCAATGTCGTCGCCTAGGCCGAAGTCAAAATCAAACATGCGTTCTCTCAAACTTACGTAGCGGGAGTGAATGCTCCCAGAAGCCGCCTCAACGCTGAATACCATTGCGGCGGTACCTCGGGCATCTTGTTGTTTTTAATGATCTTTTACATACTGCTGAGATCGTCTATCAGCAGTGAAAACAGCTCATATTGAGAACTGATACGCAGCTTGGCGAACAGATTGCGTTTATGCACCATGACCGTCCCGGGTGCGATTTTGAGTTCCTGCGCGACAGACTTTGACGAGTGACCGCGCAGCAATAGCTGACTGATCTGCCGCTCACGTTTTGTCAGTTTGGAGCGGCCGAAATTTTCGAAACAGTCTGTAAGGCGACGATGCACATCATCTTTTCCACCGGTATTGCCGGTGCGCGAAATCCAGGTGCGCCATATCTTCTGCAGACTTGCCTGCACCATGGGTTCGATGACACGTAGGCGCTGCACTTCCGCCTTTGTGAACATGCGGCTGCGACGGCCCACAACCAGTACAACACTGGTGCGGGTTGATACGGGCACGAAATAATCCATCTCATCGAGCAGGTGGGTACGCTCGCAGTATTGCCGATAGTATTCACTGGAACGAAATCGATCTGGCAACTCATCCCGGAATCGACACAGGCTCGGTTTCTTGTTTTTCAAAGATAGCTGGTAAAGCGGATCCAGCAGATAGGGCCCCTGCAGATATCTTTCGAGGTAATGCTTGCGTCCGGCAGGCTCAAGCGTGTGATGCAGTACGTCCGGACTTGCATCACGATGAAACGCGATCAGGCAAGTGCCCTCGTGATTGGCGACCAGGTCGATAGCGTCCGTCAGTCCGGCCGCAATCTGCCTGGCGTCCGCAGCCGAGATGATGTTGGCGACTGCCTGATGCCAGGCATTGGATTGAAAATCGGTTGGCATGAATATGGTCAGGACGATTGATAAAGGGCGGCCGTTGCACCGCTCGGATCACGAATGACGGCAAACCTGCCTTCTCCCATTGCTTTCGGCCCTACCAGGACTTCGCCGCCATTAGTGGTGCATGCGGCGGCGCTGTCATCTACGCTTTGTACAACGATATATATCAACCATTGTGCGGGAAGTTGAGCATTCTCGCCGCGAGCATGGCAGATTCCTGCGGCCGGTTCCTCACTGCCCGGCCTCATCATGCAGAAATCCGAGTACTCGCCCATATCAACTTCGCTGGGCGCCCAGCCGGCGACGGCCGTGTAAAAATCACGCAGCTCTTCTGCGTTCTCGACCGAGATATCGATCCAGCCAATCTTGCCCAGCTCCGCGGCATCGCTCATTGCATTCTCCCGTCTCAAAATGTGCTGTGACTGCCGGGTTGGGGTCCACTTAGGTCGGAGCACCCTGTTTCCGGCGATGATTATCCTCGGACTCCAGTTCGTTCCAGATCTCTTCTACCCACCGCTTTATTTGCAGCGCCTCATCCCAGCGATTGGAAAGTTCGCGCTGATCCGGACCGGTGATTGCGTAGGGGGGCGGACCCAGTTCACAGAGAAAGATCAGTGTCGCATCCCGATCATTTCTGTCGCGCCACTGCCGCATGCCCTGCTTCCACCAGTCTTTGAAAATCGCAACCCACTGCTGATGCTGGGGAAAATTGATCTGAATCTGCACCTGCTCGCGGTTCGCAATTCGTCCCTGGAAGCAATCCGAGTGTTGCAGAATGCGCTCGATATACGCTTGATCGAGTGCGCGTATCGGAGCACGCATTTCCCTGTCGACAACGAAATGCGAAAGGTCGGCGCAGAGCCTTAAGTCCGGCACCAAATCGAGTATCTGCAGCGTGTAATAGAGATCATTAAGCAGACTATCGCGATGCGTTTCAAATAGCATCGGCAGATCAGCGGCCCTGGCCTCGCCGGTCCAGCGATGAATTACGGGCACGGCGTCAGCCGGGTTGATCGGCATAACACCGCCAATAATATTGACGATCTGTGCGCCGAGCTCGTTCGCGAGATCATAGAGTGGCTGCATATCATTCAAGTCGAATGGGAACGCGTTCATCATGCACTCCAGATCATACGCTTCGTAGTATTGTTTGAGCGCTCGCGACTGTGGAATTTCTTCGACAGACGGATCAATGCATACGCCCGCATAACCGGCCTCCGAGATCATGCGGAAACTTTCCTCATTGGTGCGTTCCGGAACGCCGGGAATACGTTGCTCCATCGCCCACAGGGACTGAAATACTTTCAGGTTTTGCATTAGGTACCGGTCAGAAAGACGTCAGAAAGGATGCCGCATTGCCACCGTACACCTCGGCACGGCGCGCGGCATCAAGGAACTCTCGGCCTTCCGGAACAGCGCCTTCATGGTTCCCGGCAATGCGAGCGACGCGCTGCTTATGAAAGATTTTAAGCTGCGCCTGAAGCGGTATTACGACCGCGGGATCATCGCCAAACATTTCGCGGTGCTTCTTCGGCAACTGATACCAGGGAACCGACATGTCGTCGTGGTGCGCGTTGTGAAATCCGAAGTTCAGCGTAAACCAGTTCACCCAATCCGCTCTTAATGTTTGTGGATTGCTGAAAGTATGTTCCTGTTCCCATTCGAAGTTGCCCTTGCGGGGTGGCTTGTCAAATTCGAACAACGTCAGGCTGTAAGGATAGTCGTGTTGCAAACTATCCATAAAGCGGAGCACGGTCATCATCAATAAGTAGGCGACTGCATAAAGAACTGCAGCTTTGGGAACAAATACCAGGAGCAGAAGATACAAACCGCCCCGGATTAAAATGACAACAATATTCCGGCGTCGCTGATTCCGTCGTTGCGGAATGATAAACGACGTCAGGATCATAATACCGTGCATCAGGAGATCGTGCGCAGGAATATAGAACCACTCAAGAAAACGGGTGATCTTGAAAGCACGCGGATGTTTCTCGAAAAAGCGCTCGTAGTCAAACCATACGACGTCGTCATTATCAACGTGATGTCGAAAATGCTTGTATCGAATGTCCTCATAGGTGCCATAAGCAGATCCACACAGCCAGCTTAAGCACCGGCCCAGCAGCGTGTTGTGCCGGACACGCCTGAACACCAGGTTGTGGCCGCATTCGTGGATCATGTACGCGGCGATTACCATGCCATGCGCGAGCAGCAACGTGGCAAGCAGGTTTACGGCCCAGTGATCGTGTAACAAGCCCAGCCAGCCAACGCCATAGGCAGCAAGCGCATACAACACGGCCCCACCATGGTAGTAAAGGCCGCGCGGCTCGTTCAATATTGGCGAAAGCGCCACTTTTTCTCCATTATTCAGTGACTTACAAAACTTCCATTAACGCGTTCCGGAACCTCATCCTGTCAAGATAACTGCCCGCAAGAGCGGAGACAAGGCACCTCTCCCACGCGGTATTATTAGCCAGACAGTATTGTTAGGATACGCCGCGATCGCAGGGGCCAACACATGAAATTCGAAAACAGGGTTGTCATCATTACTGGCGCTGCGCGCGGGCTGGGACAGGAATACGCGCGTCAGTTTGCCCGGCGTGGAGCGCAAGTGGTGGTTGGCGATATTCGCGATTGCGCGGAAACGCTGCAGGTGATCAACGAGGAAGGCGCACAGGGCGTTGCTGTTAAATCTGACGTAACGAGCGCGACCAGCGCTGCGAAGCTGGCCGAAGCGGCCCTTGAGAATTTCGGCGCAATCGACGTGCTGGTTAACAATGCAGCGCTCTATGGCAGCCTGACGTTCGCGCCCTTTGATCAACTGTCAGAAGACGAATGGGACGCGACTATGAGCGTCAACGTGAAGGGTATCTGGCAGTGCTGCAAAGCTGTGCTGCCGGCAATGCAGAAACGTGGCGGAGGCTCTATTGTCAACATCAGTTCGCTGGCTGCGACCTACGGCATGCCCAACGGCCTGCATTACACTGCATCTAAAGCCGCTGTAATCGGTGCAACGCGAGGCCTTGCGCGTGAGCTGGGAAGATACAATATTCGCGTCAATGCTGTTGCCCCCAACGTTGTCGACACCGATGCAACTGCGGAAGTATTTGGGGACAAGCGCGACAAGATAATCGACGTTACGCTGTCGCAACAGGCGATTCGCAAGCCGCTCAAAACCGAAGACATCGTCGGTGCGGTTTTATTTCTCAGCAGCGATCAAAGCAAAGTGACAACGGGGCAAACCATCATGGTCGATGGTGGCACCGTATTCTTGTAAATCAATTAATCCTTTTGGGCAGGCAGGACGAAAACTTATGAAACTGGTTACCGCAATAGTTAAGCCTTTTCGACTCGACGATGTGCGCAACGCATTGAGTGAAGTGGGCGTGCAGGGAATGACGGTTAGCGAAGTAAAAGGCTTCGGCAGGCAGCGCGGTCATACGGAGCTGTATCGGGGTGCGGAATACGTGGTCGATTTCCTGCCAAAAGCGAAAATCGAGGTCGCTATCCCTGACGAACGACTCGATGCCGTGGTTGAAGCGATCATTAACAGCGCTAAAACGGGAAAAGTTGGCGACGGAAAGATTTTTGTCAGTTCCTTAGACCAGGTCTGGCGCATCAGGACCGGCGAAACCGGCGACAGCGCATTGTAGTCATGATGTTGCCTCGTTTCCTAAAGCGGGCGCCAGACGAATCCCTCACCGCTGCGACGATAAATGGCGACGGCTTTGCCGTACACGTCGGACTCCCGGATCAATCCGAAATACCGTCCGTCCAGACTGCGCCCTCTGTGGTCACCAACGGCTAACAGCTTGCCAGCAGGAATCGACAACGAAGACAGGTCCGGTCCTCCACCGTCAGCGAGATTCAGGCCCACAATTTTTTCGTCGTAGACCTCTGCAGTGCCGACACCATAGGCGGCAGGCGTGCCGTTGACGGTAAGCTGCCCGTCGAGTATCGAGATACTGTCTCCGCCAACGCCGACTATGCGTTTTATCAGCCGAGTGCCATCTCGGGGGGAATCAAAAATTACGACGTCGCCGCGCTCCACCTGGCCAAGATCGACTATTTCCACTGCGGTGAACGGCACGCGCAGGCCGTAGGCGGATTTATTTACTACCACGCGATCGCCGCTTAGCAACGTGTACTCCATTGAGCCGGACGGTACGAAGTAGTGATCGGCAACCGATGATCGAAACGCCATTACGCCAACAATGAGGAGTAGTATCGACGGGAGTTCGGTCTTAAGCCATTTTTTCAGTCTTAGCATAATATTTGGTTAAGCGGGGCCTCGTTGAAATCGGTACGAGATCCCTTAATTCCTTCTGTACGCCAATTTTCAGACAATCGGCGTCTGCCTAAGTTTCACCTGGAAAAAAAACGAAGTACGCGGCCCGCAATACCATAATCCATAGGATCAGTGAGCTTACAAAATATGCCCTGAAACGATGCATTACCCTGTTGGTGGTGCAATAGATCGTGGCATGAATGATCCGACCGGTGACGAACACCCAGGCCGCGATTAGGTAGAACTGATCGACATTGCCAGTGGCGAAAAGATAAAGGCACAGCACGTAAAAAATGACCGGCAGTTCAAGCAGGTTGCGCAGCGCAAAGGCTGGCAGGTTAACTTCCGTCGGTACAATCTGGTCCATTTTTGCGGGCGTATCGACGGAGCGCAGACTTAGTTTTTCGGCGAGGATATACGATATACGCTTAACGTACATCACAATCCAGATGACCAGCGTCAGCCCGATTAGGGCAAAAAACGGTTGAAAAATAAGTGTCCTCTGCACAATCGCCGCGTCAGGTCAGAGTTCGTTATTCGCCAAAGTAAAACGCGTTCAATTTGTTGCCATCAAGATCGCGGAAATAGCCTGCGTAGAAATTATCCATGCGTTTGCCCGGCGCGCCTTCATCACTGCCACCAAGTTCCAGGGCCTTGGCGTAGAGCGCGTCAACTTTCTCTTTCGAGTCGAGGGCAATCGCCACCATGACGCCGTTACCGACGGTCGCAGGTTTGCCGTCAAAAGGCTTTGCAATAGAAATCGATGGCGTGTTTGGCGCGGTCGCCCAGGCGATAAAAGTATCGGCTTCGAGGAATCGGCCGGCACCCAGCGTTCCCAGCAACTCATCGTAGAATTTCGCTGCCTCGTCGAATTTGTTCGTTCCCAACGTCACGTAACCGATCATCTTTTTCTCCTATAGTATTATTGAAATCGTTTTTTCGACACGGATTCGATGCGTCCCGGTGCTGGTCTCAATTGGACCGCGTTTAGTCGTATCTTGGCAATAGCTTGGACCAATTGATTTCGAATAATGCGCTATACCCGCTCCGAGTTACCGGCAAAACGTGCCGCAGTGCGGGCCTTGGCCTTTGCCGCCTCGACGTCGCGATTCTTTGGTACAGCATCGGTCTGGAGATTATCGACAAGGCGGCGCGCAATACTTGCGACATCCTCTATTGCCTGCTCAAAAACCGCTTCATTCTTGATCGATGGTTTAGTAAAGCCACTCAGCTTGCGCACAAACTGTTGGCACGACAGATATATTTCTTCATCAGTCGCTGGCGGCTCGAAGTTGAACAATGTCTTTATGTTTCGGCACATAACGTGTTACTCCGCAATGATCGGTACCAATATTTTTGACCAGGTCTGCAACTTTTCACGATAGGTCATGGCAGCGTAGGCGGGGCTGGTTGACGGCAATGTTTGAAAATCGATGTCGGCGAAATCTCGCCGCGTGTTTGATGACACCAGTTTCCTGAAGTATTTCTGCGCAGCCTGACCATTAAAACAGACTAGTCGGATCCCGGTGTGCTGTCCAAAAAATGTGCTGAAGTCATTGCCGCGCGCGGTTGCACCGACAATGGCGGCATCCATGCTGCCGGGCCTTACGGATGCTGCCAATACATCCCAGACAGCGATACGGCTGGATTCGAGCCGCGTTGCGCGCTCCGGATAGGGCAGATTCGGCCCGGCGTCGACCAGGTCACCCATGATTCGCCAGAACGCGTTTTGCGGGTGCCCGTAATACTGACCGAGCTGAACGGATTTCTGGCTCGGCAATGATCCCAGAATGAGGGCTTTCGGGCAGCTGCCGCAAATTGGCGGGAACCCGAGCGTCGCTGCCATCGTGGCGCCTAGACGCCGCCGGTCACGTCAAGCGATGCTCCGACCGCGTAACGAGACTTATCAGACAGCAGCCAGAGTATTGCCGTTGCCACCTCTTCGGGCTGCCCGCCCCGCTGCAACGGTATGCCACTCGCGAGTCGATCGACCCGCTCCGGCTCGCCGCCGTCTGCGTGCATGTCGGTATAAATGAAGCCTGGTCGCACGATGTTTACCCGAATTCCGTCCGGTGCTACTTCGCGAGCGACGCCTGCCGTCATCGTATCCACGGCAGCTTTGGAAGCCGCGTAATCAACATATTCATAGGGTGAGCCGGTTCTCGCGGCAACAGATGAAACGTTCACAATGGCACCGCCCGAGCCGCCCTGTGAGAGCGACATGCGGCGGATGGCTTCCTGCAGGCAATTAAAGGTGCCCATGACGTTGGTTTCCAGCACACGCCTGAAGCGTTTCGCGTCGATATTCTTGAACTGGCTCTGTAGCTCAAGGATGCCGGCGTTGTTGACCAACGCCGACGTTGGGCCCAGCGCAGCTTCGGACGCATCAAATAATGCGGCAACCTCTTCCTGTTGCGAAACGTCGGCAGAGACCGGCACTGCATTGCCGCCCTCCTCGACGATGCTTTCGACAACTCTGTGTGCGGCGTCCCTGTCCGAGCGGTAATTTACGCACACGCCATAGCCCTGCTCTGCTGCCATGATGGCCGTCGCTGCGCCAATCCCGCGGCTCGCTCCGGTAATAATAATAGCCGGTGTCATATCACATCGTCCCCTTCAACCACGCCTGCCTCTCAGGCTTTGGAAACTTTTCTATGGCATATCTGAGCATCGTCCGCGGCATCCGCGCGTAACAGGTCATCAGGTAATCAACTTCGACTTTCTTGTCGCGATTGCCGACTTCTCTCAGCATCCAGCCCACCGCCTTGTGAATGAGGTCGTGCGGATCATGTAGCAGAATCCGTGCGACCACTAGCGTATCGGTGTAATCCAGTTGGCGAATAAAATGATACGTCGACATGATTGCGATTCGCCTGCGCCACAGGTTGTCTGAACGTGCGAGAACCTGTAGCCGCCGGCGACTTCGGGTTTCCAGCCACGGCCCGACGATAAGGTGCGCAGAACAGTCGACCAGGTCCCAGTTGTTGACGTATTCAGCATGCTTTAGATACAGGTTAAAAACGTCTTTCTTTTGCGACGCGTCACCACGCCCGTATCGGTCGACCAGCGACAGTACAGCGAACAAACGCTCCTCGTGCCAATGCGATTTCAGCAGCGCCAGCAACGTTCGCAGCGGCGCATCACGGTAGCGTTTAACCTGCTTGCGAATCACCGGCACACGAATCCCGATAAACCGATCGCCCTCCCCATACTGGCCTTTTCCGGTCTTGAAAAAGCGCTGCGAGTGTTCCGCGATTTCCGCGTTGCCTAACGCCGCGAGCTCCCTGCTGATTGCTGCTGCCGTGAGCTGCATCAGAGTTTGCGCTGCCCGCAAGGGTAATTCCGCATCATGCTTTGACCGGTTCCCTGGCTTTTTCGTTGGCGTATAAATAGGCCGGCAACGCGCAGGACAGGCCGATCGTCAGATTAAGCACCACGAACAGCAGCGGTTTAGGGCCTTTCCCGCGGCCAATGCGACTGAACATGGCAACCCAGAATACGAAAGAAGAGATCAACAGGTCGGCCGTAAAACCTCCTGCCGCCGGGTTGGCAAAAACTGCCGAGGTGAAGTCACCGATGCCGAATCCGGTATCCGTAAAGTGCTGCACAAAATAAATGTACGGTACGATCGCGCCGGCAAACGCCAGTGCCAGGTACACTTTCTTGAGGAACACACTGTTGGTGGACATGCGGCTCTCCTATTTGGCGTACTTCGACGCACCTAAAAAATGCAAAGATACATAGGGCTCGTCGCCCACAACCCAACTATCGTGCGGCTGAGGTGGCACATAGAACAGGTCGCCGGGGCGCATTTCTGTTATCTGCCCATCAGGGAACGCTGCGGTCGCAACGCCTGAGATCACCATGCCGACGTGCTCTACGGAACAAAACCGCTCGCCAATGTCAGGGCCAACGTCGTCAGACCATTTCCAACCGGGCTGATAGGTCGCGCGGCCGATCGTCATGCCGCCCAGCGTTACAGTTTCAAACTTGCCTTTCGCAAATATCGTCACTTCATCCGGTTTGTCGAACCTTTTCAGAATTACCACGGTTTGATCGTCCGTCATCCGCTTTTGAACCCGACTTTCTTATGCTGACCATCGCAGAAAGGTTTGTTGTTTGACGCACCGCAACGACACAGGGCCGCCTGCTTACCGTGCCACGCCTCGCGGCCGCTGGAGGCGACTATAGCCATATTGCCGCGCATCAGAAGTGGACCGTCTTGCGCCAGCCTGACCTGCAGGACGCCGCCTGACTCAGTCCTGTCACTGCCGGTTTCGCCAACGGCGCCGTAGTCTTGAAAACCGACCTCTTCGTGACTGTTGTCACAGTAGGGTTTGTTTTTCGATTGACCACAGCGACAGAGTGCGGCACGACATGCCAGGCCAGGCACCTCCTCCGGTGCGCCCTCGATGTCGAGGTCGCCGCGGACAAATAGCGGCCCGTTGTAGGCGACCTGAACGGTGTTTTCGCTAGGCGCCTGTTCAACTCGCGAACCGTCAGCAAATTCGACGGACAGCGCCCCGGTAGGACATCGTGAAACGACGTCCCTCACTTCGTCTTTGGTGGCAAGGTTCGGCTCGCACCATGGTTTGCGGCCGCCGATAAACAGATCCCCTTTCGCCCGCCCGCATTCGCCGACATGTATGCAGATCCTGCCGTTCCAGGAGACCGTTGCGTCCGCGCCTGAATATTGAATGGTTTCTTTTTTTGACACTGCCCCTTCCTCGCTGCGAATCGACAGGTTGTGGATTGCAACAATATACCGCAGAAATTGAGCACCGTACTGCGACCGGATTTTCAGACAGTTTGACCAGATTCGCCGATTGTCATAGGCCGGTAGCGGCGCGATTATTGCTGTGCACAGGAAACGGGCAAGGAGGCTCCGATGCGCACGATGACAATGCTATGCACCATTTACTGCTGCCTGTCTGCAGCATTTGCTCACGAACGGCCGGACAAAGTCGAATGCACGGCAATCAAGGAAAAGATTCGCCATATCCAGTCGAGAATGCGGGCGGGATACACGCGTGCGCAAGGTGAGCGCATGCAGCAACAGCTGCGAAAATTGAGATTGGCGCGCAGTAAGAAGTGCCGGTAGGTCCGACTCATTCTATGGCGAGAATTTTCTCCATAAGATCCGGATCGTCCGGCATCAATCCCGCTGCAGGCAAACGCTGAACGAGCTCCCGCCACAAGGGCCAGGCAGCAAAAGCCTTTTTGAAGAGTGGCAGAGACTGGTCAACTTCTCCCGCTGCCGCCAGGGTGGCCGCATGCCAGAAAACCATCTCATGGCTGTCCGGCACCAGGGCCTCTGCACCACTGTAGGCGGTGACTGCCCGCTCCATGTCGCCGTTGGTCATGTACTCATCACCGGCATTCATCAATCGATACGCGCGCGCCATGGTGAGCAGACGACGTAACTCCTGCAATGGTGTGGCGTGGTCCTCGATGCGCAACTCGAATTCTCTTCCTCCCCATGCGGGCTGGGATATATCACCGCTGACCACCAGGAGCGCAGCCGATTGTTTCCCGCGAACGTCTCCACCCTTTCCCTGGGCTGCTTCCAGCGCGAGCATTAATCGTTCGGCAAGATCTCCGGAGCCATTCTGGAAGGCATTTGCCATAGCGGCACACACGCCAGGCTTCCACATCATGTTGGCCTGTACGGCGAAGTTCTCACCAGTGATGTTGCAATATTCAGCAATGGAGTTACGGCCCGTATGGTTTGCGACCCTGCCGAGTGCATCCACCATGCCGACCTGCCGCACTTCCTCATGTTCATCGGCCGCGAGGAGCGCCGTTAGTGCCTGGCTCGCTGTTTTGCCGGTGCGCATCAGCTGCAGGCCCAGCGGTCCGTAACTTGGTTCTGCGAATGACTGTGTTGCTACGGCCCCTACTCCGGGCTCGGCCCAGATCACGATCGATCCAACGGAAAACCAGTGCGACTGGACGGCAGCGCCCAATTCCCCGGTGTCCGGGTCCCGGGCAACGATGGAATAGGTGCTCACCGGCCGCAGCGGTTTTCTGGTCTCTGCCAGTGCAGCGCACAATGGAAGTGCCGCAATTAGCAGTAACGAGTAGTGAGTGAAAATTTTCATTGTCACCTCCGCTACTGCATGCGCCGAACCGACGCTAACCGATTGTCGTCATTAAATTTCATTCGGTAGCTTCCAAGCCGACCCGATGTAATGCGCACGGCATCCCCTGCCTTGGGCCGGCGAACGGTTCTCGTCGCCTCTGTTTCACGCCAAACCTGCCCGTTTTCCAGCCGTGCCTCGAATCGTCCACCAGTCACTCGTCGCACTTCGACAATGGTCGAATAGACGGCTTCGTCCTGCACTTCTTTTTTTCGCTCGCGTTCAGCCTGGCGCGCAGCCCTGGCCTGCTGGTCTTCAAGGCCGAAATCGCTTTCGGCAGTAGCCGGCGCTGCCGTCGATGCTTCTACAGTTTCATCCACTGCTGGCGCCGCAGCTGGCTTATTAGCCTGGTCTTCCAGGACGATCGCCGCCGGTACTTCCGGGATTGTTTCAACCGCGGTTGATTCAGGAGCGGCCAATACTGCAGGCGCCTCGACAGTCTTAGCAATGTTGGACGATGGCTCAACCTCACCCTTTATTCCACCGACGACCGCGTTGAAACAGTCCAGCCGTTCTTCGGCATTGCTAATGCGATCACATGCCAGCAATCGCTCTTGAGTATCATCCTGTGCCGCGGCGAAGTTCGACATCGCAAGTATGTAGATCAATACCGCGGTCAGCGCCGTAGAACTGGTGAAAATCTTTTCCGATTTGACGAACACCTGCCGCCCCCCAATCCGAGTCTGTCGATAATGTCATCTTAGCAGGCGTTTCCCGGATCGAATACCGGCCACAAAAAAAACCGGGGCCAAACGGCCCCGGTCTCTCTATCACTTTCTTACGTCGAACTGTGAATCAGAAGTTCTTCACGAAGTTCACGAAGTAAGAGGTACCGATCAGGTCGTATCGCGCCGAAGCAACGGCGTTGTTGCGGTTTGGACCTGCTTCCTGCGAGATGAGCGGTGGCTCTTCGTCGGTAATGTTGTTGATACCAACGGTTACCGCTGCAGTCTCCCAGTTGTAGGTCAGACCAAGATCGTGATGCCACTGACCTTCTGCGGCTGTGACAGACCGTATCGGACCAACGCTTGGCAAGAGTTGCGTTGAGGTGATGAAGCCGTAATCCGTGAAGCCGTCTTCCTCGAAAACGACGTTCGGATCCGAGCCTACCGGACAACCGGACAGACACAAGCCATTTACATCGGTAATGACTGGGTTTGCCAAACCTTCAGGATACTCCGTGTCAGACCAGTAGCGCGACTGCAAGACAACGTCCCAGTTACCAAAGGCTGCGGACACCGTGGACTGGAAAGTCCATTCGGGATTTCCGATACGTCCGATGTCGTCCACGATAGCGGAGCCGTTAAGATCAGCCTCGCTCGGCGGGAATTCCTGGCTCAGGCGCTCACTCATGAAAGTGGTGGCTGTTGACCAGTTAAGATTAACGCGATCAAATTCCACCCCGAGTCGAGTCGTGATGTCATAACCGTTTGCCGTTTCTTCACCCGTGTTGACAAAGCCTGCTCGCACAAATCCGATGAAATTATTCAACGGCGTGGCATTAGCCCGGTTCCTTGAAACGCGGGCACAGAACGGGCTCGCCAGGTTTGGCTGGTCGTTATAGCAACGTGAAACAATGGTGCCAGGATCCAGAGCGCGGACGGTATCTTCGATAGTGATATCGAAATACGTCAGTGCGACATCAAAATCGAAGCGATCAGTCCAGGGCTGTGCCACTGTCAGGGTAGCCGTCAAAGACTCCGATGTTTCCGGATTCAGCCCTGCTGCGCCACCGGTAGAGGTTGGTATTGCAACCGTGAAAGATGAACCGAGAAGATTGACGTCAGCGCCACTAAGCACGCAGTTGGCAATCAGGCGATCCAACGCGGGACCCGGCGTTGCCAAAGCGATTGACTGCGAGTGACAAGGATCTGAGCCGCCCGGCAAAGCGCCAGCCTGGTCAGCGAGGAACTGCTCACGCAGGTTCGGGGCACGGAACGAGGTGTTGAATGACGTGCTGAATGCAGCGTATTCATTAATTCTCCACAAACCACCAACCTTGTATACCGTTTCGTTACCGAAGTTTTCATCGTCGGTAAAGCGAACTGCCGCATCCACCTGGACCAAATCAGCCCAAGACGCATCTACTACCAACGGCGCCGAAATTTCGCCGTAGACGTCGAAAGTCGTCCGGCTGCCTCTCGTTTCACCTTCCTGTAGCGGGTTCTCCGCAGCATTAAGGCCAAGTACACCGATTGCATCATTTTGGGAATCGATCTTGTCTTCGCGCGCCTCAATACCGAATGCCGTACCAACGGTCTCGCCGTTCCATGACAGTTCAAACAGGTCGCCGGTTACAAATGCCTGCAAAACCGACATCTCGGTAACCGTTCTGTTGGTCCTGTTAGCCATCAGGTAGTCACGTTCGGCCTGGGTGCTGAATCGACCTGAGGAAGACACACCGTCTCCGGCTACGCTTGGGTTAAAGATGTCGAATGGCACACATGGCGTAGGCGTGATCAGCCCACCTGGCGCCGGGAAGCGGGGGTCACAAACGACGTCGCCATTAGGCAGGCCGGTCACAGAGTCTGCAACTGCACCCAAGTTTTGGGTCGCGAAGAACAGGTGGTTCTCGAGCAGGATTTCTTGTGCTGCGAAGCCAGTGCTGCGGTCGTAACTTGCAGAGACGTCGTAACTCCAGCGATCGCTCCATGGCATATCACCGGTGATGCCTGCTACGAGACGAATCTGTTGCAGCTCAACATCGAAGATCTGCGGGATATCGTCCATCGTCAACACAGGGGATACGTCGAATGAAAACGGATTCATCGGGTTATCCACCATCTGCAACGCACCGTTTCCGTCGAAGATCGGGTTATTGGTATCGTCGACCAACGGAATCATTCCAGGAACACCCGGGAAGATCTGCTCACGCGCACCGATCACTGTGTTGGTGCGGTTGAAGTAGTAACCTTCAAAATAGGCTTCTTCGTTGTTACCCCAATCGAGATCCATGTGGCCGTTCATCACCAGCGAAAATCGCTCGTAGGGACGCCAGAGGTCGGCATCGGCCCGGTCCAGCTGATCGTTGACACTCGGATCATAGCGGAATCGATCGAGATATCGCATCGAGCAGTCACCGCGACAATCGGCAAGGCTGTCGCCGGTTGTCGGCCGCAGTGCCGCGAATGTGGAGAAGCCCACAACGGGCTGCCCCGGATTTAGTCCGTTCGGACCATAGTTAATGTTGCTGTAGCCCGGCGTGTATATCAGACGCGTGCCATCAACAGCGAGCACTGGCTCTCCGTTTGCCGCGACCAGTTCGCCAGTAGCGAACGGGTCAGGGCCAAGACTCGTCATCCAGTTATCCGGAAAATCACTGCGGCAGTTGAGGATACGTTGGCCGGATTCCGTCAGGCTTATTCCTGAGACACCACGACGCAGACAGGAAGAGTAAGAACGATCACCAGTGCGAACGCGTTCCTGTCGGGAATACTCCATGCCGAATGTGATGTTGCCGGTATCGCTACCCACACCACCAACCATAGAGGCCTGGTAAATCTCACCACCGGTAGAATTCGGCAGCTCAGTGTTCATCGTGAAGTTAATGCCTTCGAAGTCCTTCTTCATGCGGACGTTTACAACGCCTGCAACAGCGTCGGCGCCATATACGGTTGAAAGACCACCGGTCAGAAGATCCACACCTTCAACCATGCCAATCGGAATCATGTTGATATCCGGCTGCGGCGGGGCACCACGAATACCTGACAGGCCTAAGCGTTTGCCGTTAACGAGAACCAGCGTTCTCTCACAGCCAAGGCCACGAAGGTTGATACAGGAAGAACCAACACCGCCGTCGGCCGGAGCCTCGGATGCGTTGGTCTGTCCGGCATTGGTGCTGATGCTGCCGTCAATCTGCTGGCCGCTTGAGGCCGTGGATTTCTGCAACAGTTCGGATATTGAGACAATACCAATCCGCTGCGCGGCCTCGGTGTTGAGGATCTGGATCGGAGTGGTCGTGGAGAACTCGTCCCGAGCAATTCGGGAACCCGTTACCGTGACCTCTTCAATCATCTCTTCGTCGACGTCATCGTCCTGGGCCTGGGCTGGCATGCCGAAGAGCATGCCCCCGAGTGCAAGGGGCGACGCCCAAATTAAGCGCGACAAGCGCTTTTCAATATGCATAACTTTATCTCCCAAAGGTTGACCGTCAGCCGTTTCGCTCAAAGCATGCGGTCGGGGTACTTCTATATCGTTATTTGTTCGCTGCAGCGACCTTTGCCCGGAGAGCATTCGTTCTCCAGCTGTCATCCATGACCGAGAAATCGCCGACAGGCAAGTGAGCGCATTATCTACTTAAAGCATCGCAAATATCAATTATTTGTTGTTTTGGAGACGCTTATTGAGCGCGACGCCCTGCCCACCCGAATATATCCTTATAGAATAAGGGCTTTGTCCGCGTACAGATTTGTTGCGCAATGACAACAGTGAGGATTTCCAGTGCCGCAGGATGAGCGCCGACAAGGCGCTCAGCGATTCGGATTGCGACCCGTTCGCCGGTTGCTTGCAGACTTGGCCACCGAGGCTTTGTACTCTGCCTCGTGGTAGTAATATTCGGTTCGATAGCGCTGGCCGCCGGTCGCCGCAGCGACGCCGTTAACGTAGCGCGGTCGGTAGACAAAGCGCTCCACCGCTTTGCGCACTCTTTTTTCCATTTCGGAGAATTTAGCCGGATGCGCTTCGATGACATTGATATTCTCAGCCCGGCCGCGGTCGCTAACGGTGAACGCCACTACGATTTCCCCCGTCAGATAGTCGGCAGGATTGAGCTTCTCACTGTCTCGCCTGTATTCAAAATTGGCATAGGGGTCTGGTTTTGGACGTGTCAGGGGCACCGGTTTTTCCATGGCATCGGCACGGATCGCCAGTTGCTCTTCGTTAGATGCCAGTAATTCCCATGCAGATTCGTAGTAACGATGCGCCAGCGTTTGAGCGCCGAAAAGCGTGTAGTAGTCGGCGAGCGCCAGCAGGCAGTCTTTCTTGACCTGCCAGTTGCTGTCGGGGCTGTTTTCGGCGATCCGCAATGCAGTCTTGAAATGCTTCTCAGCTTTTGACGATACTACGGCACGCAGCTCCTGCGTGCGCATCGTCCGGGCGTAGTTGGTAGCAAGCTGAATGTTGGTCTCGACCAGGCCGATGTCATTTTCGGCGAAATTTTTCCGCTTGATATCCAGGATATGACGTAAAGCGATACGCTCGGCCGCAGCCATATCGTAGCGTCGGTAAATTTCGGCCTTTTGATACATTGCTGGCAGCAGTTCTACCGAGTGCTTATCGAATTTTCTTGTATAAAGACCAACGATACGATCCAGTGCGTCAAGCGCCGCCTTCTGGTCGTCATTGTCCATGTGAATCTGAAGCTTGGCCTGGAGCAACGACAGCTGCTCGAAGCTATGTGGGCCGAAATTGACGTTGCTGACGTGCTGGGCCCTGTCCAGCGCCGCGTACGCTTCATCGGGCCGACCCTGTCCGAGGTGCGCAATTGCCAGCCCCTGCAATGGCCGGATGAGTCCGGGGCTCAGGTTATTGTCTTCCGTGGCTATCAGGGTCACCGCGGCCGCGTAATTTTGCCGGGCGGACTCGAGACTGGCGCTGTGATGCTGCACGATCGCCAGGTTATGAAGGGCCAGCGCACGCGCGCTGAGCGCGTTTGCGGAATCCTGATCGACATTCTCGACGATCTGTTTGGCAATGACCTCCGCTTCTGCATACGCCGCGTTCGACAGCGCCTCGTTCATTTGCTCGAAACGGTCGCGCTTTTCCTGGCTGGACGTTGTGGGTGGCGCTTGCACCAGCGCCGACAGCTCAAACCGTTCTGCTACGGCAAGCGCCTCGGCGGTACCTTCTTCTGACGCATCGTCACCGGCAGCCGCAGCGCTTGCGAACAAAGCGATCGTTGCCAGGCAATTGGCTTTTCCGTCAGGTATACGCATCAGCGACAAGATTTGTAATGTGGTCCCCGAAGTTCAATGTAGACAAACAAACATAAAATACGTTCAGATTGGAAGCACCAACCTGTGGATAACAGGTAAATGAATAAATCATTGCGAACAATTTGACAACTCATGCAGCTCGTCAGGTTGCGCGCCGCAGCGGCTGCACCTTCCAGTAAGAAAGCGATCGCCAGGCCCATTCCGCCGGGCCAAATCTGAAGTGCTGCAGCCAAATAGGACTTAACCATAGCTGAAAACTCAGCATCGCCGCGACAAAGCCCATTTGCCAGGCACGCGGAACCTGGCCGTACAGGCCGAATCCGTAACCGTAAAAAATCGTTGTCATTACGATCGAATGCATCAGGTAGTTTGTGAAAGCCATGCGACCGACCGCCGAGAAACGCGCCATCAAATTCCTTAGTGCGCCGGACTTTACGATTAACATGACCAGTGCAATGTGGCCTAGCGCAACAAAAAAACTCGCAACGTAGTTTGGCAAACCGCCGATCTTGAAGAGCCACGTCATATCCCACTGATTGGCCTGCATGCCGAATGCACTGTAGGCCACCAGCGGGAAGCCAATGCCGTAACCGACGAGCAGCATTTTTCCATACCAGGCAGCCGTTCGTTCTCCCGAGATAATTCCGAGCTTCATCATGGCCATGCCGATCAGCATGAGCCCGCCAACCCGCCAGAAGATGAAGCCGATTGTTGCCTGCGTTTGCATCATTTGTACCGTTGGCAGCCGATGCGCAACGATACCCGCGTACCCGCCCGTGTATGCAGCCACATCTTCCGTCACCTGCTGCTCCGGTGATTTCATGAAAATGGCCATTTCTTCCCACGCCTCGAGGATTTCCGTTTGCTCAACCGTAAGTTCTTCGCCGGCTTCCTGTAGTTCCAGAACTTCGGGTCCGGTGACCTGAAGTTCTTGCATGTAAATGCCACCGCCGTAGCTCATCAGCATGCCGATGGGCAGCAGCAAACAGCCAATAACGATCAGTGCACGCGGCGATCGATTGCGAAACAGGAACACGAACATGCCCATCAGGCCATAGTGAAAGAGGATGTCGCCCATCCAGATGAAATACCCGTGCAAGGCGCCGATTACCATTAGCCAGAAGCAACGTCGAAACCACAAACCCCCGTATTTTGCGCCGCGCGCGTCGGCGCGCGTGCCCATCATCACCAATCCAGCGCCAAACAAAAGCGAAAAGATCGTCATGAATTTCTGGTCGAAAAAGACGTGCGTGAAATACCAGGTGCCGAGGTTGTACCACTCGGTGCCACCGAGTGCGAGCGGGTTCTGATAGGCGATAAAGGGCATCGCAAAAGCGTAAATATTCATAACCAGGATGCCGAGCACGGCGACGCCGCGCAGCGTATCTATGGCAACCAGTCGCTCTGATCCAGGTGCCGGTGTTGTCGCGGCCGTAGGTGCAAGGTCGGATGAAGCCTCATTCATGGCGCTTACCGTTAGCCAGTATTAGCGGACAGTTTAAAATGAATTTTCCGGCAATGTCATTACCGAGTCAGATCCGGAAGTTGCTGCACGCATATAGGCATACGATCGCGGCAGGATGTGCGTTGCGTAAAACCGCGCGGTTTCCAGTTTTGCCACACAAAACGATTCGTCCGTCGCAGCAATGGCGGAATCTCCGCTGACGATCAGGGCTGCGCGGGCCATCTGCCAGCCGCCAATCACGACACCGGCGAGCATCAGCAGGTTAACTGACGCAGCGCCCGGTGCGTTCTGATCGCCAGGTGCATTGCTAATCAGCCAGGCGACGGCCGATTCCAGGTGATCAATACCGGCGGATAAAGAGGTCGCCAGCGATTCCAGCCCGGAGACGTTCCCGAGTTCGCCTGCGACCGCGCGCATTTCCGTAACCAGGCCTGCTGCCGCCTTGCCCTCGTCGGCAAGAATTTTCCGCCCGACGAGATCATTCGCCTGAATGCCCGTTGTGCCCTCATAGATCGTCAGAATACGCGCATCCCGCATATGCTGCGCAGCACCGGTTTCCTCGATAAATCCCATGCCGCCGTGAATCTGTATCCCCAGCGACGTCACCTCCTGGGCGACTTCGGTTAACCAGCCTTTTACAATCGGCGTGAGCAGCGCCATGCGCGCGTTCGCCACTCTGCGCTCACTTTCATTTGCGCCATGATGACCTATGTCCAGCTGTGCTGCCGTCGTGACAGCGACGGCGCGCATCGCTTCGATTTGTGATTTCATCACGAGCAGCATCCGGCGAACATCCGGATGATGCACGATGGTGACCCGGCCCTTCTTTCCCGGGGCACTTCCCTGAATGCGTTCCAGGGCAAAGTCCCGAGCAAGCTGATAGGCGCGCTCACTCACTGACAGTCCCTGGATGCCGACGTGGAGGCGCGCGTGATTCATCATCGTAAACATGCACGCCAGGCCTTTGTTGGGTTCACCGATCAGATAGCCGAGAGCCCCTTCGTTTTCGCCGAAATTCATGACGCAGGTAGGGCTGGCGTGGATGCCAAGTTTGTGTTCAACCGACGCAGGATAGAGATCGTTCGGCTCACCTAGCGTACCGTCAGAATCGACCAGGAATTTCGGCACGGCGAACAACGTCAGGCCGCGAACACCGGCGGGCGCGTCATCCAGCCGTGCCAACACCAGGTGCACAATATTTTCCGCCATGGGGTGATCGCCCCAGGTGATATAAATCTTGCTTCCATGGATGCGGAAATGCTCGCCTTCGGGCACTGCGCGTGTTGCGACTGCGGCAAGATCAGAACCCGCCTGCGGTTCTGTCAGATTCATCGTGCCACTCCATGCGCCGCTGATCATGTTTGAGAGAAAGCGGCTCTTGAGCTGTTCGCTCCCATGAGCGTCGATCGCGACGATTGCACCCGCGGTCAGCAGCGGGCATAGCGAAAACGCCATGTTTGCGGCCTGCCACATCTCGACCGCCGCCGCACCTACAATCTCAGGAAAACCCATGCCGCCATGCGCTGGCGACGCTGGCAGCGACTGCCAGCCATTGTCGGTGAACTGCTGGTACGCATCTGCAAACCCATCGGCAACGACCACTGCCCGATTTTCAATACTGCATCCGGCGCGATCACCGGGAATGTTGAGCGGCGCCAGCACGTCGCTCGCAAATCTTCCCGCCTCATCGAGCACCTGATCAATAGTGTCCACATCGATATCCGCGAAACCCGATAGCTGCAGAACCTCGGTGAGACCTGACAGTTCATGAATCACAAACTTCATATCTTTAAGTGGCGGCGCATAATCTGTCATAGGTTTCGCAGTTCTTTGTCGTCAAGGTGGAACCGGAATCCTAGCATCTGCACAGATAAGCAACGATAGAAAGTGTGCGGGTGCGAATCGGGCGAGGAAATTAGGCATCTGTATTGATCAACGCCGGAATGGATCAACAGCGTCAAACCACTGCTGTAGCCGCGATCAGCCACACGACCCGAGATCAACTACCCCCCCAGTTCGCCTGCCGTAGCCATTCATTGCGAAATCGAATATTGCGAACTGACATTTATTGCATTGCCTATCAACCAACATCCATTCATTGCGAAATCGACTATATCGAACTGACATTTATTGCATTTAAGAGCAAGTTGCACCCCAGTTAACCTGCCGAGTTCAATCGTTACGAAATTGAATAATGCAAACTGGCATTTGTTGCCTTCAGGATCAACCAGCATCCAATCTCTGCGAAATTGCAGGCCGCGAACTGACATCCATTGCATTGACGAGCAACCTGCATCGACTTCAGTCGCAACCGACAAACAAGGGTAAGTCGAACTCTGACCGCGCATTAGCAACCGCGAATAAGTGGTTGCGACGGTAGCGAACCAGCCGCAAATCAGGCCGGGAAGAAATCGATAGGCTTCGTCGTTGTTATCGGTTCAACGTCTTTCGCATCGAATCGGAACAGCAGAACCCGCTGAACAAGCTTGCGCTCAAGTTCCGGATCTCCGAGTTCACTGGAGACGATTTCACAGGCGCTCACCTGGCCACTGGGATCGATGGTCAGGCGCAATACGAGCTTGCCCTCCAGCGAGGGATCCATACGCAGTGCGCGATTGTACAGTGCAAAAATTGCACCTTTGTTCTTGTCGAATACCAGCTCGATTTCCTCGCGAGACCTGGATGCTCGGCCGCTGGTACCAGTTCGGCGTGCGCCGCCGGCAGGGGACTGCCCGACAGAAGCAACCGGACTCTCAATTGCCGTTGTGTTGCGTGCTGCAAGGCCGGTGCCACCGGTATTGCGACTCATGGTCGCGGTGTTGATGCCGCCACTCGCCGTACCTACTTTTGATGTGATCATCGAACGCTCGTTGCGCGTCGCTTCACCAACGGAGGCTGTCAACGGGCGATTGTCCGCGACCGTCTCCAGCACGTCACTGTCAGCCAGCGCCGCCAGATCTTCTGTAAATGGCAGCAGCGCAGCCTGTGCCTGCTCCCGGGCGACCGCTTGCAAATCCACTTCGGGTTCCGGAATCGGCTCGGGTTCTGGCTGTGGTTCCGGCTCAGGTGGCGGCGGTGCCTCAGCAACCAGCTCAGGTTCCGGCTCGACTATAGGATCAGGCTCGGGCTCCGGCTCAGGTTCCACCGGTTCGGGTGGTGGCGGCGGAGGCGGTTTTTGTTCGAGCAGGAGTTTGGCGATTCGTGGCGGGATTTCCTCGATATTGTTCGGGTCTTTTTCCGGCAGCGGAATCCAGGGCAATACGACGCCAAGGAAGAACGCCGCACCCATAACGATGCCAAGTAGACGGCGATACTTCCGTTCCTGGCCGGCGTGACTCGACCAGGGCAGCGTATATTCTCTGTAAAAAGGAATGTCCAACTGAAACTCCTAAATCCTTTATCCGCTCAATGAGGGCCGCTTAACGCGACGCCCTCAGGTCGTTGACTTCATCGAGCTTTTCAGAGCTCTTCTGCAATACAGCGAGCGAAATCTGTCCATATTCAGATTGCGTGCACGTCGCCATGACCTTCTTCAACAACCTGTAAGGTATGTCCTTGTCACCCATGATGGTCACCTCACGACCGGCGATATCGTCCTGGGCTTCCCGGCGCAGGACACGATCGTTTTGTGACAGCAAGGCTTGTCGCAGTGCCGGAATATCATTGCCGCGAAGTGCCAACACGTCGCTGACCTTTGCGACCGGTTTGCCCTGGACGATGATGTCCTCGTCACCGATAACGATCACAACTGTTTCCTTGGCTTTCTCTTCAGCGATTGATTCGGGCAGCTGCACATCCTTCGCGTTGGGCAATACCTCAACGTCCGAGGAGTTGACGAGCAGGAAAAACACCAGGATCGTGAAAATGTCCATCAAAGAAACAAGGTTGAGCGGCGTAGACTTGCCACGCTTGTGGTGGCGGTCCATTCGTTTGGCGCGTCGTGACTTAACCATGATTCATGCGCCTCCGAGGACCGGCGCGTCACCGATCGAAATGTCAGGAAACAGGTCCTTGCGTTTTACGCCGTCTGCTTCAACGATCTCCGCTACACGCACCCGGTCCATAACCTGGACCAGGGTGTCGTACGGAATTTCCGCTTCGAGAAGAATCGAGGCATCCGTTTTCTCCGGATAATTGTCTTTGATTTCGGAAAGTTTGTTGCTTAACGCATCGTAGTCGTAGCCGTCGGCGGCGTTCGGGTAAATTCCCAGCGCGCCGAGGTTTCTATCGCCAACCTCGATCTGCGCTTCCCTGACGGTAACTTCCAGTTGGAAGCTCAGTTCCTGCGGGTTCGCGGGCTCGGTAGAGGAGCCCGGCAAATTCAATTCCAGAATTGCCAGTCGCGAGAACACCGCGGTAATCAGCAGGAACGGGACCAGGATTACCATCAGGTTCATGAACGCCGTGATATTGAGTTCAGCCGTCTCTACGTTGCGACGACCGCCCCCTCTGCGGCTAGTAATCATTATTACGCTCCGGCCGGTTTCAACTGGCGCTCAGTAACCGCATTCAGGAATTTAACGCTCGCCATTTCCAGGCTGTCGACAATCTGATTGGTCTTTGATTGCAGAAGCGCGTGCACCAATAACAATGGAATAGCGCACATCAGGCCGAATGCCGTTGTGTTCATCGCAACCGAAATACTCGCTGATAACAGATCAGCCTTGTCTGCCGGATTCGCATTGGATACCGCTGTGAACGCGGAAATCAAACCGATAATCGTGCCAAGCAGCCCAAGCAACGTGGCGATGTTCGCCAGCGTGGCAAGATAATGTGTGCGTTTTTCCAAACGCGGCAGCACTTCCATCAGGCTTTCTTCCATCGCTTTTTCAATATCGTCGCGACGGCGCGCTGACTTAACGCGATACAGACCGTACGTCAGGATTGATGCGATAGCCGCCTTTGATTTGCCGGTAACAGCGGCTGCTTCCTGGAAGTTACCCGCCTTCAAATAGGGCACGATCTTCTTCCACAGCGACCGGTTCGAAGCGCCCGACATAGTTAGATACGTCCAGCGCTCGATAGCAATTGCAGCTCCAAGCGCGAACACGAACAGGATCGGGTACATGAATGCACCACCTTCCTGGAAAAAACGGACAATGCCGCTTAAAAAGCCCATTTGATTTCTCCTCTTTCCATCAAATATTTTGTCTCAATCAATGTAATCGCCTTGCCGCCTACTCATCTTCTTCAACGTAGAGATCACCGTAATAATCGACCTGCCGAATAAACTCTGATCTGTCTATCGGTGCTAATACCTCGTCAAGCAATGAGTTCACCGGTTTTCCCATCAGGTTACCGGGATCCGATTTCTGCCAGGGCACGATATAAAGCACCGTCGGAAGCTCCTGGTTGCCGGTAATCTCGGTTCGACCCAGGTCGATTTCGTCCATTACTCCGCTCGAGCTTTCACGTCTCCTGACATCTGCCGCCAACACTGCTGTTGAAACGGCCGGTTCGGTCGACTCAATTTCTTCGGCCGTTGCAGCTTCCAAATCTGCCGAGGATATCGCCGGTTCGAGCTCTTCGATCTCCGCCGCCTGCTCCTCGTTCGATGCTTCCTGCGCCGCTACGCCGAAAGATCCGAACGCAAGGAGCAAAGCCGCCAATACTAATAATCTCGTCTGAATCGTCTGCATGCCCGCTACTCCGTCACATTTGCGGTTCTTTGTGTGGCACTAATTCGCCGTTTCAGGTCTGCAATCCACTTCGTCACCTGTTGGTTGTCGCCCGCTAGCTCCTGGTAGCGCTCATAGTGCTCCAACGCGACATCGAGCCGCTGCAGATACAGGTCATTCAGAACGCCAAGGTTATAGTGCGCCAGGGCGTAATCGGGATTGGCCTGGATAGCCTTCATATAGGCAGATTCCGCTTCCACGAACTTGCCCTGTCGTCGCAGCAGCATGCCAAGCTGGTTAAGCGCGGCGGCATGAGACGGATCGACTATTAAAGCGTCAGTCAGGCTGTTTTCTGCGGCCTGCAGGTCGCCACGCGATGCGAATATGATCGCCAGGTTGACGTGGGCGCCCGGATAGTCGGGAAAATTAAGCAGGAATTCCTGGAAACGCAGCTCGGCATCAATACTGTCACCTGCTGCCATCGAGGCTACCGCCTGCTCGTACAAGGTGAGGGCATTCGGCGGTATCTCGCGGTTTTCCAGCGGCTGGCCGCTGACCCCGGCAGTATTGCGGGCAGTTGCACCGCTTTTGCCGGACTGCGGCCCTGATGCGCAACCGGCCAACAAGAGGAGCAGTGCCGCTATCGCCAACACGCGCATGTTGTTAATACAGTGCTGTGACGACATCTTCACTTAACTCCAGTTTGGCGTATCTAGCCGGCATCAGGCTCGCGAGTTCCTCATAACTCTTTTCGACCCATTCATCCCAGACACCGTCAGCCGCGCGCGCAGCATTAGTCTCAAACAGGTCAATGGCTTTCTCCTCGAATGGAAATGTTTGTTCTTCGAGCAGCAGGTCATACTGTTCGAGTGCAAGTTCGTCGAGGCCAGACGGACGCTCGGAAGCCATCAGGTCAGCGCTAAACTGGTTATACACTTCGCCAAGTCTGTAGGTCGCCGCAGTGGTGACTTCTGCAACGCCATAGGCAGCGGCGTCGCCGTATACCTTGAGGACGTCTTCCATGAGAGATTTCTTGAGCTCCATGCTTTCTGCAAGAGGCTGCGAGATTTTCATTGCCATGAAACTGCGGCGAACCGGTTCTGCGAGCGCAAGCGAAGCCTTTGCCGCCAGAAAGCGGGTCCGGTCGGTACGTTGTGCACCGGCGGTTGCGTCAACGCGGACCATGTCCGCCAGGATCTGGTTTCGCGCGTTGGTATTGTTGTCTGCTTCAGCAATCTCGAGCAGGCGAAAGCGCGCCTCGATCGACTCAGCAATCGGCTCGGGGTAGCGTGAAACGATTTGCTCGAGGACCTGTTTCTCCTGCGCTACAGCGGCGCTGTCCTTGTACAGATCGGACGCCTTCCAAAGCGCTTCACGGCGAACATCGTCCGTTGACTCAGGCGCGTTGGCAATACGCACGAATTCACCGGCCGCATCGGCGCTGCGGCCGGACTCGAGATACGTGACGGCAAGTTTCTGCGTCACGTCATCCGTGAACTCACTGTCAGGATATTCGCTGCGAAAATCTTCAAGTACGCCGGACGCTCGATCCCAGGCCTGCATGTTGATAAGCGCCGCCGCCGCGTCATATTCGGCAGTCGCACGGATATCGGAGTCAGGCACTGCCTCACCCAGACGCCGGAAGTGCCCCACCGCGGCTTCCAGGTTGCCAGCGTCGCGCGCCTGTTCGCCCTGTTTGTATATTGAGGACGCGATACGGTCTTCGATTTCTTTACTCGCTGTCGCATCGTTCGCCGGTGTCAACGGGCGCAGCGCATAGTAGGCCTGCTCTGCGTCGACAAAATTATTCAAATCAAACTGCGAATGCGCTATTACGGTCCAAGCTGTTCTCGATAGTGCCTGGTCGACCGGCGGTTGCCTGCCGACCACCGATTGGCCCACAGCAATTGCAAGATCGAACTCGTTTTGCTGAAACAGATCCTCGGCAACCGTGGTTAATACTGCACCGGATTCTGGGTGAGACGGGTAGGTATCTCCAAAACGCAGGCCACTGTCGAGATAGCGCTGATGCCAGGCTGTCTTCGACGCACCACTCAACGACTCTTCGTGCTGGCGATAGGACAGAATGGCCGCATAGGCGGCTTCTGCAGAATGCTCATGGTCGGGATAGGCATAGGCGGTACGCTCGTATTCGTCGGTTGCCGCCGCATAGTCCTTACTCTCATACAAAATTTCAGCGAGCAGGAAGTTGGTATTGGCGCTATCTGCCTCGCCGGGGAAGAAGTTGAGATACTTCCGATACCATTTAGCCGCTTCCTGGTAGTCAGTCACGTTGCCGTTGGATTGCGCCTCAGCATGGTAATACTGCGCCAGATCATTCAGGTTGTCCTTGAGGTGCGCCTCAACCGTTGCATTTCCTTCGCGGGAGTTTCTTTCCCAGAAAGGACTATCCATGCCATAGCGATCCACGAACCCCTTCTTTCCCTCGAGCACCAGGGTAGGAAAACCGCCGCGCTTGTAGGCTTCAATAACTTCAACCTGCAGAATCGGGGATTTCGGGTGGTGCGGATCCCTGGCAACGAATGCTTCATAGGTTTCGGCGGCATCGACAAAGCGCTCTTTCTCGAGGTAGAGATCGCCGAGATTCATGTAAATGATGTACCCGTATTCCGGATATCCGCGCTGGTCGAGAAATGCAGAAATACTCTCGGCACCCTCCATGTAGGAGAAGCTGAGACTCAAGACGCGGAAGGTATCCTCGACCAGCTCACGCGTGGCCCGCGAGAGTGCTTCAAGACGATTGTCGCCCTCTTTCAATTCAACGTTTGCGATCTTCCGATCGAGCAAATCAAAAAACGGCTTGAGGCTGTCCTCATGCCATGCCAGTTTGAACTGCGACCAGCCAAGCTTGTAAAGCGCCTGCTCGAAAAACCTTGATTCCTCGCCGTAGTCGACAACACTGGCGTATGCGGCTTCCGACTCGTTGTATGACCTGCGCAGGAACAACATTTCGCCGCGCCGAAACTGCACCTCATCAAGCAGCGGCGTATCGGGGTAGCGCGCAATCAGGTCATTCAGAACCTCCAGCGCCTCGTCCGTCTTACCTGCTACTTCATAGGCTCTGGCGAGTTGATATAGAACGGAGTCATTGCGTGCGAAGTTCGGGTAGGACTCGAGCAGTGCGTGAAAAAGTCCGACAGCATTATCGTAGGCATCGAATTCAACCGCACCTGCATTCTCCGCCAGCTGCTGCGCCTCGCTCGCTTCGAGCTCCAGGTCTCCCAAGCGGCGCATTGCTTCTGCGCGCAGTGCCGGATCGTTGGAGACAAGGTCCAGGAAAGCCCTGTAATTGTCACGCGCCTGATCGGAACTATTTAGTATGACCGATCCCTGACGAATCTCTACAGTCTTGTTCTCAAGGCTCTCAATGGTGTCGCTCTTCCTGACCTTGTCAGCATAGGTCGGTGCCATTGCCGTCATGGCAATGCAGCCGGCAACGATTATGTATTTCCTGGCAGCGGTATACGTCATTGAACTGCCGCACCAACCGTTGCCGCACGATCATAAATTGCCGCAAGTGCAAAGCGCGCCTGAACCGTATAAGTGTCCAGTCTCTGTTTTTGCGCCCGGAGTTCTTCGACGGCCACGCCTTCCATAAAGCCGCGTTGCGCCAGCATCGCCTCCTCAACCCGCGCCTTGAGGCCATCGATCTGCGGGCTTAGACCCTCAACGCGATTGTTAAAATCGGCGAACAGGAGGGGTTCCGTGCGCATTTTTTCGTCAATTTGACGGCGGGCGCGCTGCGTTTCTACCAGCGCCTCGCCGGTTTGCCGCAAATCCCTGCGAATTCGCCACAATCGGTCCTGGAATTCTCGATCGAGATTCCATTGCAGGGCACCTTTGAGCAGGCGAACTTTATCGCGAACTTCTTCAGCTTCCGGGAGGTTCGCCCGCAGTGCCGGGTTTCGCTCAATCGTGGCTATTTCACCCCACAACTCGAATTCGTGTTCCGTTGCCAGGGCAAGTACGTCTCCACTCTCTTCGATGCTGTTTAAACGAGCATCGAATTCGAGTTTACGACTGACCATGCCGTCGATATCTGCCTGCGAAAGGCTGTTTTGAATTCGCGGCAGCCGATCGTTGTAGGCATATTCCCGGGTGCCGATCATATTGCGAAAAACGCCAACACTCTGCTGCCAATCGTCAAGGTTGCGCCACAGGTAGTGCAGATCGCGATAGTTTTTCAGCCCTTCCTGGAACTTGTGAGTAGCCAGGAGATGGTAGAGGTAACGGGATTCCGGGCCCTCTGGCAACTCCTCGAGTTTCCAGTACCAGCCGGTGGTCTGGTCTTCATCCTGCTCGAGAAACGCATTCATCATGTCACCGCTTTCGATATTAAGAATCGCGGTGTCAATGCGGTTGGTTTCTTCATAGAACGCTTCTATAGCGTTCAGGTAGTGGTCGGCAGCCTGACCAATCGAATCCAGTTCAGCCATTGCATAGGGTATGGCAAGCATTGACTCCTGTACCGCGGAGTCCAGCAAGTCGCGATTGCGTAACTCCATCCACGGGACCAGGGCGCGCCGGTAATTTTGATTTTCCGCATCGGCCCAGCCTATGCCGAGTAATGCCTTGTTCGAAAATGGTCCTTCCAGACGCACCCTGTTCAGGGATCGCTTCGCCGCCTGTGGCTGTTCATCCTGCAGATAAGCGTATCCCAGCGCGAGATTCGCCTTGTCGCGCAGCGAACTCATTTCTTCGTTAAGCGGCTCGATTTCGCCGAGCTCATCGAGCATTTCAGCGGCCGCATTTACGCGCCCGCTGCGAACCATGGCGACGCCAAGATTGAACTTTGCATAATTCGCCCAGCTATCCTTCTGTGGCCAGTCCTGCAGAATCTCGATGGCATCGGCATGCTGACTGTTGTCGATATGCAGCTGTGCCTGCAACATGTGCCGTTCTGCTTCCAGTTGCTCTGGCAACTCGGCCGAGATGTTGTCCAGCGCCCCCTGTGCTTCGCTCAAATAGCCCCGTTGCTGCCAGATCTTGGCGAGAAAAAACCATGTTCTGTCGCGAATATCCTGTTCAACGTTGTCAGCGAGCAGGCGTTCGAAAATCTCAGCGGCGCGTTGGTGATGCCCGTAAGACAGGTAGAGTCCGCCGAGCAGTAACTCAGATTCGTCGATATGGTTTTCCAGCTGAGTCTGCTTCTGGCCCGCCAGGAGTCGCACAATGGCCGGGAAATATTCTTCCTGGTAAAAGTAGAAAAGCACCTCGCCATAGTGAGCGTCTTTAACGATCGTTGGCTCGCGAGTATCGTCAGCTACGGCAACCGATGACGCAGGCAAAGCCAACGTCAACAGCAGGAATAAAGATACGATTGTCAGGCAACGAGCGATCAACGATCACTCCCATTCCTTGATGACAAATTCCGGCTGTTGCTTTTTAACCCTGTCCGTGATTTCCAGCTCGACGTATTTGGCACCAATTCCCTTGCCTATGTTTACCGTGGCGCCACGTCGATAGTCACGCACGTGGGGACCTTCGCCGGTAAAAACGGCAACCAGCTCATGCTCACCAACTTTAAGATTTTCCATGTGGACTCGATGCACGCCGCCGCGCAGCAGCGCATCAACTTCTCGCTGCGTGTACAGGTAGTTGGAAACTTCTTTGCCATCAATCTTCAGATTTACTGAATCGAGGTCAAAGTATTCGCCAACATCCATCGAGATAAAGAAGGCTACCTGCGAATTGGCAGGAAACAGCAGTTCTTCTTCCAGCAGGAACAGGTCGCGATTCAGATCGAGCACTTCTTTCTTCAGCGACTGAACATTTTCGTCAAGACTCCTGAATTCCTGCCTGGCCTGCGCCTCATCAATTTCCATCGATTGAGCGTCTGCCATCATCGTGTCAGAACTCAGCGGCGCGGCATCCTGGGCCACCGCGGCGAACGAGCCGACCAGCCACAACACACCTGCTATGCAGATAAACCGTAATCGTGTCACCTTACTTTCTCCTGCCTGTCCGACGACTAGCGCAGGAACGCCAGTCGTACGCACAAGTTCGATCATTTACTCGCGCAGCAGCGCGCGAATTTCGGTCAAATATTTCTCTTCGTAACCCGGCTTGTAGCCATGATGAACGTGGCGGACGTTGCCCTCGCGATCTACGAGAACCGTTACCGGCATCGCTTCGACTTCGTACAACTTGCTGACTTCCTTGCGCTCATCAAAAAGCACCGGGAAGTTAACGCCAAGTTCTTCGATCATTTGCATCGCGCGGCGCGAATCGTCGTCGATATTAACGCCAAGCAGGCTAAAGCCAACCCGCTCATATCGATTGTAGAGATCGTCAAGTAACGGCATTTCCTGACGACAAGGGCCACACCAGGTCGCCCAGAAATTAATCATTACGACATCGCCACGATGCTCACTTAGGCGCAGGTTGTCGCCACCGGAACTCTTCAAAACGAAATCCGGCGCGGATTGTCCTTCCAGGGATGATGACGCCAGCGACGTGGCTGCAAATACTGAGAAAGCTGCTCCTAGCAGTAGTGTCTTTAGTCCTTTCATGATCACTTCCTTTGTCTTTGCCCGCGGCTCACAAACGACCGGACAGGCGCTTTCGAGAAATCTCAAATGAGAATCCTCCACAAACGTCGATGAACTTTTTAGTGCACGACCAACCGAGCTCGACTTTCACAACTCAGCCGAAAAAAGGTCAACGCAATAGAGCGACCATCGACGCCAGGTCCTTGACGTGCATAGTGACTGTTGACTCCTTTTGAGGCCGTGATGACGTTCACAAATGACTCCAACGGCCTGAACATAATTGCAATTCTGGAAATTCGAACGAACCGAAAGGCACAGCCCAATTGTCGAAATTATGTAAAACAAATTCGTTTGCGTGATCTCGCAGACAGGACCGCCAAAATACCGGCACCCAAAAACCGGAATCGCCAAGAAATCCGCACAGTAATGCGCCTGCCTAATTTCTATAATAGACGTATATTTATGAATTCAAAGGGAAAAGACGTCGCTGATCTGCGACATAGCACGTTGCGCCTGCGCGACATGCAGGAAAAAATCCGTTTTTAATCAGGGGGTCGCAGGCCATCCGAATAGTACATCTCGCCATCGGCATTTATTACGATCCCTTCGTAATCCGGCAAAGTCGAAATCAGGCGCAGACCCTGATCAACTCCCATGACGAATACGGAGGTCGATAGTGCGTCGGTCATGACTGCGTCGGGCCCGATTATCGTAGCCGAACGCACTTCACCGGCCGGTGCGCCGGTCGCGGGGACGATGATGTGGTGATAGCGTTCGCCGTCTTCGACGAAAAATCGCTCATAGTCGCCGGAAGTCGAAATAGCCTCGTCGGCCAGCGGTATAGTGACCGCAACTTCATCGTCATTGCGCGGGTTTTGTATGCCCACCATCCACGTCTGTCCAAGACGGTCGCCCAGTAACCGCGTATCGCCCCCGGCGGTGACGCGTGCATGCCGAACGCCGTAGCGCTTCGCTATATCGACGCCACGCTCGACCGCGTAGCCCTTGGCAATGCCGCCGAGATTAATTCGTACGCCTTCCGCCAAGAAGTGCACCGTGCGCTGATTACGATCGGTCTTCACCAGGCGGTAGTCGATCAATGGCAGCTCAGATGCCACAACCTGCTCGCTTGGTCGCAGTCGCTGCCTGAAATCGTAGTGCTGGCCGACGCTGTCATAGGTAATGTCGAATGCACCTCGCGTCAGGACGGATATGTCCAGCGCCCTCTCAACCAGCTCGAAAAGTTCGTCGCCTGCCGCAACCGGATGTTTCGCTGCGTCCCGGTTGACGCTCGAAATCAGACTGTCGTCGATGTAGGTGCTCATCATCTGATCGAGCCGGGCAACTTCCGCAAACACGGCGGCGACAGCCTCCTTGCCTTTCTCCGGGTCGTCGTGCCACAGGTAAACGCTGACTTCCGTGCCCATGTGGGCCTCGGCTGCGCCAATCCACTCGGCGGACGAAGGCCTTGAAATTATTGAAATTGCTGCCAAAACAGTTGCTAGTGTTACGCAAGACAAGCGTTTATGCTTGCGGGCACTACTACTCACCGGGGAGGTGGACTGTGTCGACATTAGTAACATTCCTCGCGGTAATCGCGGCGCTCATAATATTCGCAATCGGCATCTATAATAGCCTGATTAATCTTAGAAACCGCGTCAAAAACGCGTTTGCCCAGATTGATGTTCAACTGACACGCCGACACGACCTGATTCCGAACCTGGTCGAGGCCGTAAAAGGCTACATGAAACATGAGCGCGAAACCCTGGAAGCCGTTATCAATGCCAGAAACTCTGCCGTGTCCAGTCTCGATAAAGCCAAAATTGACCCGTCCAATGCAGCCGCCATGCAAGAGCTTGGCAAATCCGAAGGCGCGCTAGGTGCGGCACTCGGCAGACTTTTTGCATTGTCCGAAGCCTACCCGGACCTGAAGGCGAATCAAAATATGATCCAGTTTCAGGAGGAATTGACCAGCACTGAAAACAAGGTCGCTTTCTCACGCCAGGCATTCAACGACGCGGTTCTCACGTACAACAACAAAGCCGAAAACTTTCCTAACAATTTTATAGCGGGCATGTTTGGATTCGAACTTGCAAGCTTCCTTGAGATCGAGACACCCGAAATGCGTGAAGTACCCGAGGTCAGTTTCACTTAGGTTTCCAGAAACGCGAAGCGCACGAAGTTGGCGGCACGCAACCTCGTTACTGAAGCGCAGCTATGAATTTTTTTGACGCACAGGATAATGCGAAACGAGCCACTCGCTGGCTTGTGATTATTTATGTTGCAGCGACGATCCTGATTGTCGCGGGCGTCACGGCCATCGTCGGTGCAGTATTTTATTCCGCTGAACAGGGTGAAATTGCAAGCCCTGCTGTCCTTGGCGGTACTGCGTTGCTCACCGCGCTGTTCATCTTTGGCGCTACGCTTTACAAGACCTCAGTTTTATCAGGTGGCGGGGGACGCGTTGCCAAAGACATGGGCGGCACTCTGGTGCCTACGGATGTGCAGGACCCCCTGCGCAGACGGCTACGCAATGTCGTCGAAGAAATATCCATTGCGTCCGGCGTGCCTGTACCTGAAATATACGTACTCGAAGCCGAGAGTGGCATCAATGCGTTTGCGGCTGGGTTTACGCCGGGCGACGCAGCAATCGCCGTCACCCGTGGCATGCTTGAGCAGCTCAACCGCGCGGAACTGCAGGGCGTTGTCGCGCACGAATTCAGTCATATCCTGAATGGCGATATGCGCCTTAACATCCGCATGATGGGCGTACTGTTCGGCATCATGGTGCTCGGCATTATCGGCCGAATGGTGCTGCGCGGCAGCTATCACGGCAGCTATGTTTCCAGCAGACGAGACCGGGGTGCCCCGGCAATAATGATGATCGGCCTGGGGCTGACCATTCTCGGTTGGATAGGCGTTTTTTTTGCGCGGCTTATAAAAGCGGCAGTCTCGCGGCAACGCGAATTACTGGCCGACGCGTCTGCAGTGCAATTCACACGACAAACCGACGGCATTGCCAACGCGCTGAAGAAGATTGGCGGCTACAGTCACCATTCATACATTCGTGCTGCAGACCCTGAGGAAGTCAGTCACATGTTGTTCGCACACGGCTTACCGAAAATATCCTCGCTGTTTGCCACTCACCCGCCGCTTGCACAACGAATTCAGGCGCTCGACCCTTCCTTCACGACAGATGATTACCCGGACGTCGATGTGAATCAGATCGGCGACGCGACGGCGCCAGAGCAGGCTGCGGGATTTGCAGGCGCGGCTGCAGAATTTTCCGCTGACAAGCAAATAAGAGTGGATACAAGCATCACTGATTCAATCGGTCAGCCAACTGCAGAGCACATTGCCTTTGCACACAGACTGCGCCGTTCGATTCCAGCTATGCTCTATGACGCTGCACATTCACCGAGCGGGGCTTACCTGCTGGCGCTGGCGCTGGTTCTCGATTCACCCTATGCGGATCGTCAAATCGCCATTATCGAAAGCCAGCTAGGCGACCGACGAGCACAGCTGGTCCGGCGATACTTCGATGAACTCAATAACATCGGCGCAGCCTATCGTTTGCCATTGCTGGAAATCGCTTTCCCGGAACTCAAACAGCGCCCTGCGGCGAAGCTCGAGTACCTGCTCAACCTGGTCCGGCGACTGATTGAAGTGGACGGCAAGGTTGATTTACGCGAATTCTGCTACTACCGAATTCTTGCCCGCCACCTTGAACAGGCGATCTCCCCGGCCGTTGATCAAAAAGGCAATCGAGTCTCAAAATCTGCTGCCCGGCAGGCGGCGAAAAACCTGGTAAGAATTGTCGCCGATCAGGGTCATACGGATGCCGCGGCCCGCGAGGCGGCGTTCGCCGCGGGGATCAGCCTGTTTGGCGGCTGGGCGGGTGAACAGCAAAGTTTTGCCACAGAAGAACAGACTGTCGAAACGCTGAATAACGCCCTCGACGTACTACGCATGATTAATTCATCGGGCCGCCAGAGTCTGATTCAGGCGGTAACGAAAACGGTTTCCCATGACGGCAAGCTAACCACCACAGAAGGCGAGCTTTTACGGGCAATCTGCGCAAGCCTTGATTGTCCACTTCCACCAATTCTCTCAACTCCCTGATAAACAAAATTATTCGGTGAGTCCGGGAAGCAATTCGCGTATCATATACGGGCGTGATGGATACGTTCGTCACCGACTCTGAAAAGTTAAAGAGCTGTTTGCCTTGGGCGGCGACAGCGTACAACCTTAGATTCACTATTTTAGGAATAGAATCATGCGTTTACGCCAATATACTCTCGTAGTAGTACTCTCCATTCTGACGTCAATGCCAGCAATAGCGGAGACCAAAGAAGAAAACCGCATTGCTGACGCGACTGACGTCGTTGATCAACTGTTGCGGATCCCCGAGCAATCCGTTCCGCCGGCCCTGCTTTCGCGTGCATATGGGGTCGCGGTTATCCCCGACGTCATCAAGGTTGGATTCGGTCTCGCAGCGCACCGCGGCAAGGGATTGCTGGTAGTGAGGCAGGACGATGGCAGCTGGAGCAATCCGGCATTCGTAAAGCTGACCGGAGGCAGCGTTGGTTTACAGATCGGTGCTCAATCGACCGACATCATTCTCGTTTTCAAAACCCGCCGTAGCGTGGAAGGAATCACGAACGGCAAACTGACATTGGGCGCGGACGCATCAATTGCTGCCGGACCGGTTGGCCGACACACGGCTGCCGCAACCGATATCAAGTTTAAGTCCGAGGTCTACTCCTACGCACGAAGCCGCGGGCTGTTCGCTGGCATCGCACTGGCAGGTGCCGGTGTGACGATGGATCGAAAAGCCAATGCCGCTTACTACGGCACGGCCAATATCACGCCGGAACAAATTTTTGCCAGCAGCGGCAATGCGGCACCGCGATCGGCAAACAGCTTTGTCCAGTTGCTGACCGCCCAGACCCGCAGGTTGCCCCTGGGTGGCGACGCGATTGCGCAATCCAAGGAAGCAGGCATATCGGAACTGCAGAAGCCGCGGGAGCAGCGTGAATCCGAGGTTCGCACTTACGGCATGAATAATCGCGATCCTTATGAGTAGTCGCGTGCACGGCTAGACCCGAAAGAATTCTTTGCAGGAATTTATCGAACAAACTCAGGCATGGGTCCAGTTGCTTGGACCCAATGTCTATCTCCAGGCAGCGGCAATCGCTGCAATCTTTGTCATCATCGGAAAAATCGCCGACCTGGTAATTTCTCGACTGATCGCAAAGCTCGTTAGCCGCTCCCAAACTGACGTCGATGACAATCTCGTGGCGATACTGCATCGCCCGGTTTTCATATCTTTTGTCCTGCTCGGTCTTGCATTGGCAACCGACCGGCTGCAAATGCTCGAAGCACCAGAATACCTGACGCTCGGAATCATAAAAACCATAGCGATCGTAATCTGGTACAACTGTTTTCGAGGACTCGTGCAAATCCTCATTGCCGCAGTCGCACGACGCCGTGGCGCCAGCAAAGTTCCGGAGAGCATGTTACCGCTGGTGAATAATGTCCTGAAGGTCGCTCTGTTTGCACTCGCCGTCTATTTCTTCTTCCTCGCCTGGAACATCGACGTTACTGCCTGGCTCGCATCCGCAGGAATCGTTGGTCTCGCGCTCAGCTTTGCCGCAAAGGACACGCTTTCCAATCTTTTTGCCGGCGTCTCTATCGTGGCCGATGCTCCTTACAAAACCGGCGACTTCATAACGCTGGATACAGGTGAGCGTGGCATGGTTACACACATAGGTCTGCGCAGTACCAGAATTCTCACCCGCGACGATATCGAAATTACTATTCCAAACGGGATAATCGGGAACACAAAAATTGTCAATGAGGCTGGCGGGCCTTCTACCAAACATCGTATTCGAATTCCGGTCGGCGTCGCGTACGGCAGTGATGTCGACGCAGTAATCGCAACGCTAATGGCGGTCGCGGAAGACCACGAAGAAGTCTGCAAAGCGCCTGCGCCACGAGTTCGGTTTCGCCAATTCGGAGCGTCAAGCCTGGACTTTGAAATGCTTTGCTGGATAGACCTGCCGGTCAATCGGGGTCGCATGGTTCACGAGTTGAACTGTGCCGTCTATAAAAGTTTTCGCACGGGCGGCATCGAGATTCCGTTTCCGCAAAGAGACCTACATGTCAGGAGCATGCCAGCGCCGGTCGAATGATGTTATTCCGGCGACTCCTGGCGCCTCTTAAGTTCTTCGCGTATCGCTCCCAGGTCTGTTGCCGGTGCATCGATCGGATCGTCGACAGTTGCCGGCGGAGCATCAGCGGGAAGCTCCGGGGCCGGTTCGACGTTTATTGAGGGCGCGTTGCTCGAAGGTTGCGGGCTGGCAGCGGGCGGCGGTGTCGATACCTCTCCCGGCGCTGTGCCACCGAACAGGTATTCCTCTTCCTCACGCCGGCGCTGGTCTTCCAAGGCACGGCGACGAGCCTCCGCGGCCGCTTCCTGTGTCCGGCGAAACGCCTGCCTTTTTCGTTCTGATTGTTTTTCGAGACTTTCTCGCCGTGTCCGCTCAGCCGCAGCTTCTAACTTGTTTACGGCTTCCCGGGCATTCATACATTCAGCAATGTACTTGGATTGCGCGCGATTCTGACCACAGCGCACCATCGTCGCCTCGAGCAGACGCGGATTCTCTATGAATTCTGCAGCCGAAATTGGCGGCACTTCCTCGGCACAGGCACCGAGGAGCAGAAGTCCACAGAAGCAGCTTGTCTGCTGCAGAATTTTCATTGCCGTTCGCATGTCATATAAACCGCAGTCCTGGCCCACACATGGCCAGATTGCGGCATATCATAGCATTGGGCGAGTTGGCCACATTGTGGGCGAGTTCGCGTTTTCGCCCGTCAACGCATTGGTTCTGACCGCGTTATATCTGTGACAAAGGATTTTGTCCAGTGTGTACGACCAGGGAGGTCAATATGAAAAAAATACTATTTATCAGTATGTTATTGCTGTTTCAAAGCGCATGCACCACGCCTGCAAGCAAACCTGCGGCGCCAGGCAGCCTGCTGAATTTCATCGATCTGGCCGCCGAAATCTCGGTCGAACATGAAGTTATCGAAGCCGCCGCCGCACTGGACGACGACGAATCCGGACATTCCACTGACTGACGACTTTGCTCGGCGCACCGACCTGCCGGCGAAGAGGATACTGGCAGTGTGCTAAGTTGATATAGTTCGCGCGTGTCCGAACCGAACCAGTTCTCGCTGCTAAAAGAACGGCGTTTTGCGCCGTTCTTTGGCACCCAGTTTCTCGGGGCTTTCAACGACAATATTTTTCGCAACGGACTGATCATCCTGATCACGTTCCAGGGTGTGAAAGTTTTTGGACTGGGTGCAAGCCATCTCGCCAACCTGGCCGCGGGCTTGTTTATATTGCCGTTCTTCCTGTTTTCCGCAACATCGGGACAGATCGCCGACAAGTATGAAAAATCCCGCCTGATACGAACTTACAAAGTGGTCGAGATTGTCCTGATGCTGATCGCATCAGTTGCGTTCGTCACCAAAAGCTATTCGATTCTGTTCATTTTGCTTTTTCTAATGGGCTGCCAATCAACACTTTTCGGACCTGTAAAGTACGCCTATCTGCCACAACAGTTGGCGACCTCGGAACTGGTTGGCGGCAATGCGATGGTGGAATCCGGCACCTACCTTGCAATAATTTTCGGCTTGATTGTCGGTGGACTGTCTGTCGCCGTCGACCCGGACAAGCAATACGTATTGACATCATTCCTCGTGTGCATTGCTACCTTAGGCTATCTGACGAGTCGCGGCATCCCGGAAACAAGGGCCGTCGATCCTGATTTACGTATTAACTGGAATTCGTGGACGGAAACAATTCGCATTATCGGATTTGCCCGTGAGGACCGGAATGTATTTCTTTCGATCCTGGGAATTTCGTGGTTCTGGTTTTTTGGATCGGCGATGACCATACAAATACCAGCCTATACGCTGAGTATTCTGAACGGCAACGAAGCAATTACGACAATGATTCTCGTCGCGTTCGCCGTTGGCGTAGGCATGGGTTCGCTGCTGTGCGAGAGGTTGTCCGGTCACAAAATCGAACTTGGCCTGGTTCCGTTCGGTTCCATTGGTCTGAGCGTATTTTCACTTGATCTCTTTTTTGCACAAAACAGTTTGCACCCGACAGCGGTCGGGTCGGTCAGCGAATTTTTTGCGCGCCCCGGCAGCCTGAGAATATTCTTCGATATGGCGATGCTGGGCGCTTTTGGCGGTCTGTACAGCGTGCCTCTGTACGCCTTGATCCAGCAACGCGCAAAACGTCAACACCTGTCGCGAATAATCGCCGGCACCAACATCATGAACGCCTTCTTTATGGTGTGCGCGAATATTCTCGCAGTGCTGCTGCTGAATGTCGCAGGATTATCCATTCCCGAGTTTTTCGCGGTCCTTGCTGCTTTGAACGCAATCGTCGCTATATATATCTATTCGTTGCTGCCCGAATTCCTGATGCGGTTCGTCGCCTGGATTATCATCAACGCATTGTACCGGGTTCGAACCACCGGGCGCTTGAATATCCCTGACGAAGGCCCTGCAATTCTTGTCTGCAATCACGTCAGTTATATTGACGCACTGATTATTGGCGGATCGATCAGGAGACCGGTTCGTTTTGTCATGTGGTACAAAATATTCGATATCCCGTTCCTGAATTTTCTGTTCCGCAACGCCAGGGCCATTCCAATCGCCTCTGCTAAAGAGAATGCTGAAGTTCTCGATGCGGCGTTTACAAACATCGACAGGGAATTAGCGGACGGCAACGTCGTGTGTATTTTTCCGGAGGGCGGCATCACGCGCGACGGCGAAGTTCAGCAATTTCGGCCCGGCATTGAGCGAATCATTGAACGCCGGCCGGTGCCCGTAATTCCCATCGCTCTCGGCGGTCTGTGGGGCAGTTGGTTTAGTCGCCGCTCGAACGGAAAATTGCAGCGGCTGCCGGGCAAACTGCTGGCGCAGGTTGACGTACGAATTGGAGAGGCAGTCCGGCCGGCCGACGTTAGTGCCGAAAAACTGGAACTGCTGGTCAGAACCCTTCGCGGACGAAGTCGCTGATCGCCTCGCCCTGAAGTTTCTGGGTCCACTCCTGTAGCAGGCCTGATCGGCTACCGAACAGCGCAGGGCCTTCCGTGTAATCGAAGCGAAGTTCAGCCAACTTCGGGTTACCTGTGTCGCTGGTCAACAGGAGCACGTGCTCGCCCGCCTGACTTGCCGGTGATGGCGTCGCGTCGAAAACCATTTGCGAGCCACCTGTGGCCTTCGGCACACGCATAGTGTCGGTCCAGATTGGGCCCGCGGGCGAGATCAACGCACGATGGATCCAGCGACCGGTGCGGAAGAGGACGCGGGATTCATTAGGACTAAATGCGACATCCAGCACCGCGTTGGGTAACTTAAGGTACGAAGAACTGACCCGGCCGTCACTCGGATCGAGCAGCCTGACCGCGTTCTCCACGTCAACCAGGACGATTAACTGTCTTTGTGCCGCAATCTCAAGATGTCGAATCGGCGCCGTTCCCCGCCAGATACTGCGCAGGTGCCAGTTGCCGGTTCGGTCGGCGTAAAAATTTCGCAGGTCTCCTGCTTCGCCCGCCAGGAACAGCTGATCGTCTGCTGCAAATGCCAGCGCATTGTGCACTTCGCCCAGTTCGACGTTGGCAAGCTCGACGCCGTCTTCCGTGCGCATGACCCAAACGCGCTGACCGCTCAGCACCGCAAGTTGAGTCGCTTGCGGCGAGAACTCCATAGCATCAATCCTGTTGACGTCTGCCTTGCCGTAGAAAGGTCGCGGCAAACCGCTGTGACCATCCCAGATTCGTATAGTGCCATCAGCGCCCGCACTCGCGACCAATGCACCATCATTGCTGAAAGCAAGCGACAATACAGCGCCCCGATGGCCCAGGAAACTTATCTCCTCATTATTCGCCAGCAAATTGCCACCAGAAGAATCGATGCGGCGAATATGCACATGCCCGGACCGATCTCCAACGGCCATACGTTCGCCGCCGGGCGCCAGGGCGCTGACCGTCGTGCCACCGTCTGCCACGGCATCAGTTGCTGCAGATTCTGCGACTGCTGGAACCTCGGTTACTGACTCGGTAGTGGTTGGCGGTACCGTCCAGAACCGTGCGATGTCGTCCTGTCCCGCAGTAACAAGTAGTCCTTCATCATCACTGAACCTGAATATTTTTTGCGACGCGCGGCGCAGCCCTGCATCAAGCAATGGTCCGGAGGGCTGGCCATTCACGCTCTCGATAATCTGCATGCCTTCGCGTTGATTCCCGGCGATGAAACGCGCCCCGGATGGAGAAAAGCCCATATGCCATTTGCCGGCACCGGTCTCTTCGAAAACGGGGAAATCCGGGCGGCGCGTTGACCAGAGAGCAACACCCTGATTACCGAGAATCACGCCAAGAGATTCGCCGTTCGCGGACAATTCGATCTGGCTCGGTTGGGCACCGAGATCGAGCTGCGAAAGCAGTTCACCGTTGGGCAGGTTCCAGATTCTGACTGCACGGTCAAAATCCGCTACCGCGAGATAGGTTGCCGAGGCATCAATGGACATTAATGCAGGCACTCCCGCAACGGTCATGGTGGCGACAGCTTCAGATGTATCAATCGACCATATTTCCAGTAACGTGTCTTGCTCGCTGCGACTCGAAACGAGCAGATGCCTGCCGTCACTGCTCAGTACGATATCGATGATCGTTGTTTCCACATCCAGAGTTGCTTGCCGCCGGCCATCAGCAGTTCGCCAAAAGTTGATCGTGTTCTGTGCCATCGTCATCAGGAACTCCGCATTGGCACTAAGTCCGATGACGCGCTCGCTAGCTGGTACAGCGATAGTGCGCGCGGCGCGGGCGTAATTCAGATCCCAGAGTCGTGCACTATCGCTTTGCAGGGCGCGTGCGATGGCATACCGACCGTCGGCTGCAAACCAGAGGTTTTCCGAAGGGCGCTCAACGGGATCCGGTACGTCCAGCCCGCGCTCGAAACTTTCTACGGCAACCTGGGAATTCAGACTCAGCTTCCAGCCGACGAGATGACCGGAAACGCCCATCGCCTCGTCACGCAAACTAAGGCTCCAGGTGCCATTGAGTGCCTCGCCAATCATTGGCTGCAGCTGGGCCGGTGCTATGCGAATCTCTTCATTTGCAGCAGAAGATGACTGCGGCAGGCTGATTTCAACGGTCCGGCCGGATGGCGCAATCAGTTTCATGCGCAAGTCATCCAGGCGGGGATGACTTACGTTGATCGTGAGACCCATTCTCTGCGCAGTGCCATCGAGATCGACGATCACCCGGCGCACCAGTGGCGATACTTCCAGCGCCGACATCGTCCATGGTTCACGAGCCTCGATGCCGTCCGCCAAAACCATCCATTGCCTTATCTGCGCACCCTGATGTCGGGTCAGCAGCGCATTTCCGGCATCAAAAACCATGCCGTCGGCACCGGTGTCCGGGATGGTCCCGAGCAACTGCGAGTAATCAGCACCGACAAGCGTTGCCGCTCGCCGGCGGCGATCCTGCGTTGTCACCGCCAATGCTTCCAGCGAAGCCAACAGTGCCTCGTCTCGATACTCATTGCGCATGGCCGCGTGCGTATGTCGATCCCAGTATTGAGCTGTGAGATCGTCCGCCAGGACCGTGCCGTCCGGCAACAGTGCCGAATACCGGGCAATATCCCGTATGTTGTTTCGATCTGCGGTTCGCAACGCGCGGTCCTCCAGAACAAACCGGTACATTCGGTCAGCAGCTGCCACGTGCCCGGGAAACGAGCGCAGGTTCTGGTAGGCATTGGAAACGGTTTCGAGATCGTAGGTTGGGTTCGCCATTACTCGCAGGTAAGGCTTGGGCAGAAGCTGAGTGTAGGCAAACGGAATAGCAACCAATGCGAGAAAAATACCAGCAGCAATCGCCGGGCCGCGCCAGCGCATTGGCAGGTTTTCGTTCGCCCAACGGGCGGTGAACACAGTTTCGTAAATCCGATTTCGAACCACGAAGTCACCAGCTTCATTTGCAACTACCAGACCGATGGCGAGCAGCTTGCGATGCAACGTTGAATCCTCGTCACAGGCTATCGTGATGCCCTTGCGGATCTGGCCATAAAGCGTCAGCAACGCTTCGTAATCTTTAGAGTCGTCGAGTACAGCACGCTGCAGATGACTGAGATGAGGTTCGTTTGAAATCGCCGAACGGCCCGCGAGCTGCTGCAATGCGAGCCTGTCGATCGTCTCGTCAACTTCATCGGAAACATTCTCGCGGGCGATGGCGCGACACAATTTCTGGCTCAAATAAGGATGACCGCCCGTCCAGTAGAAAACACGGTCAAGCGCCGCGTCTGTTTGTTCCGGCGACAGATTGAGTTCGGTTGCAAAAACATTCAGATCTAGCCGCGCGAAGTCCTGCAGTCGAACGGCCGTTGATACTGTAAACGGTGACAGCTGATTATCGGTGACGAGATTGTGGGGGTCGCACTCCCCGAAAATCACGAACCCTAGGCGATTGAATTCCGGTTCTGCAATGCGGGAATTATGAGCGGCCCTGATACTTGCCAGCAGATGTTCACTGAATGGCAGGTCGGCAACGAATTCAACACTATCCACGAGTACAACGACGCTCTCCTGGATATTCTTGAGAATGACCTGTACGTAGAATTCGACGAGTCTCTGCCGGTTGCTGAGAATCGCATGGTCCTGCCACCACATCTGCAGGTCGGTTTTTAATCGGAGCTGGCGCGACAAGCGATAGGCAATGCTGTAATACCAGCGACCGGCATCGGTTCCACCGTCTCTTTCGCTGATCTGGGCGAGGTCCAGAACCGCAACTTTGAAACCGTTGTGCTGCAGACGAGCCGAAAGCGATGCAATGAGGCTGGTCTTGCCGGTTCGGTCCGGCGCAATGACGTGCGCGTAGTGTCCGGCAACGACGGTATCAAACAACAGGTCATCGGCCGGCCGTCGAACATACCCGGGCCGAACGGCATGGAGCGGCGCGCCAACGTTAAAAAATTCGCCAGTTTTGTCCGTCGCCGGAGATGTTTTATTGTCTGCTTCTTTGCTCATAGACTGCGCTATTCTTGGGACAGGCGCAGGTTGGCGCCGTCGTACCGAGCCCTTTGGCTACATTCAATGCGTGAGTGACCAATATTGCAAGCATCCCGCTCTAAGTTGTTGAAAAAGGATCTATTCGGGAGCACCGAATTGTTCGAGCGCGAAGCAACCCGAATTGTCCGACGCGATGCCGGGCAGGCGCACGTTGCCGTTCGCTGGATCGCGCGCAGGCTGCTGGCGCGGGAAGCGCGGGCGCTCGCCGCCCTCGATGGCGTGGATGGCGTACCGGAACTGATCCGCATTGAGCATGCGTTTCTGGAGCGGCATTACATTCCGGGCCAGCCAATGCAGGAAGGAAAACCGACGGATCCGCAATATTACAGAGCGGCCGCACGGTTACTCAGGAGACACCATCGGCTGAATGTTGTGCACAATGATCTCGCGAAAGAACCCAATTTCATTGTCTCTGCCGATGGCTCGCCGGCTATTATCGACTACCAGCTGGCCTGGCATAGCCCCGGCCGTGGCCGTCTGTTTCGGATTCTTGCCCGCGAAGACATCCGCCACCTGTTAAAACACAAACGAACTTATTGCGCGCACGACCTGACTGCCCGGGAGGCGCGAATCCTGGCGAGTCCATCGGCGATTGCGCGAATCTGGTCACGGACCGGAAAGCGCATTTACCTGCTCGTTACCCGCCGCATACTGGGTTGGCGTGATCGGGAGGGAGCCGGCGACCGATTCTAGAGCAGCAACGCTTGGACGTGCTGGCGGTCGCAGTTATGATCCGTGCCGGCACAGAATAATCAGACGGAGATAAAAAATTGTCGTACTGCCATAAACACAATCTGGTCGATCAGGATTCGGTGCTGGAAGCGCGCAAGTTCGGCATTCGAGTTGAGCTTCCGGCCGGGGACACGTTTAACCGCATGCTCGGCGAGTCGTGGGAAACGCTGCACTGGTATCGCAGCGAACTCGAACGCGACCGAGCGTACGATAACATGGCGAAGCGACACGGCTATTATCGAAATACTGACTCGCCAACGCAGGTACTGACAAAAATCGTGCGTTAGCATTCATTGCTAGCGCCGCGGATTACCGAGAAACAGGTAGAAGCTGCTTTCGCCTTCCTCGGAAAATCCCGCACCGAGAAAGAGCAGTCCCAGATGGGTATCGACTCCGACAAAAACGCTGCCGTTAAGAATTAGTGAATCAGCGTTGATCTCTTCGCGGGACTGCCAGACATTGCCTGCTTCGAGCGAACCGCCAAGATAGAGCGGCATGTTCAGCGTGCTGTCGCCATCCCCGCCCACCGACCGGTAGTACATTAACCGCGCCAGGCCTGCGTGTGGCCCGCTGATTTCTCCACGCTCGAGGCCGGAAAGCCTGAGGAATCCTCCCAGGGGAAAAAAATCCTGAAGCTGATCGCCCGACTCGAATGTGGTGGCAAATTCCAGTCCCAGTTGCAGCGTATTCCGCCTGTGATTGCCCCAGGACCAGGCTCTGTCAATGTTCATCAATACGGAATCCGAATGACTATCGGCACCCAGGCCCGGCCGTGATAACAGCCACTCGACGTTGGCGCGGGTGCCGTCGCGTGGAATCTGAGCGTTATCGAGTGTATCGACGCTGAAGCGCGCAAACAGCCCGCCTTTTTCGAAATCGAAGTTTGGCAGCGACGGATCGCCGACCTTGATGCTCGCATCGCCGGCGCCGCGAAACGCACCCAGGCGAAGCTCACCCCACCGACCGAGTTGGCGTCCAACATCGATACCGAATTCTGCTTCCGAGACACGATATCGACCGGTGGTGATGTCACTCTGGAAAGTATTGACGTTCCGCTGCTCGAGTCTTATGCGTGGCGCTACAAAAAAACGCGAGTCATGACTTAACGGCTGATAGAACTCGGTTTCGAAGCGTGGTTCGGTGCCGAGCTGCAGATCATTGCGCCACTCGGCACCCAGCGGGTTGAGCCCGGTCATCGTCAGGCGACCGGCCACGTTGAAAGCAGTTGACCCTTCGAAGTCGTCTTCGAGCAACAGCGCAAACTTGGCGAAATTCGGACCCCAGCTCTTCTTACGCGTCCTGAATTCGACCCCGGTCTGGTCGCCATCCCGGACGAGGTGGTAGCCAACGTTTTCAAAACTGTTCAGGCCATACAACCGCCCGGCATCTTCGGCCAGTCTGTTTGCGTCAACGGCATCGCCCGGCCCGGTTTCAAGGCGCTCAAGCAGCACGTCTTCCGCCAGCGGCCCGTCGCCGCTAACTCGAACAAAGTCGATGGTCTCGGGTTCATAGTCGGCGCCCCGTTGGCTCGCCAGGTGCTGTGCATATTCGTGGGCACCCATTGCCAGGCCACGCAGTCGAGGCGCCTGCGCGCGGGTCGCCGCCTCGCCCGGGGGAATTGTCTCGGTGATCTGAGCAAAATTTGTTGAACCGAATTCTCCGAGAGCGGGTCGAATCAACACGTCGTCAGCACCCAGACTATTGAGCTGACGCAGCGTCTCCTTGCGGATCAGGGTGGTCAGCATCTGTCCCGTTATATCCAGTGCAGACTCAAGCTGATCCGGCGGATACAAAGGAAACTCGACATCGACTGCGATAATGACGTCAACGTCCATGCTCCGAATTGCGTCGACCGGTACGTTCCCGACCAGTCCGCCGTCGACCAATGTCCTGCCATCTACCTGAACGGGTGAGAATATGCCCGGTGCCGACATGCTGGCCCGAGCAGCGAGGGCCAGATCACCGTTCGACATTACATAGGGTTCACCTGTTTCGATATCGGAGGCTACTGCCCGAAACGGTATAGGTAACAGGTCAAAATCTGTCGTGCCGGCGACATGCAGCAGCTGCTCACGCAAAATCAGCTGCAGTTTCTGTCCCTGGATCAACCCTCTTGGCAGCTGCAGTTCGCCATCCCTTACGCCGACTTCAAGCTGCACCGGAAACGCGGCATCGTCCTGCTTGCGGCGAAATGAAAGATCTCGCCGCCAGGTCGAATCAACAAAAGCATTTGCCCAGTCGATTGACCCGATCAGCGCCTCGAGTTCCGCCGGACTCCGGCCGGAAGCATAAAGACTCCCGACTACTGCCCCCATACTGGTCCCGGCGATCGCATCGATTGGTATGCGCAGCCGTTCCAGCTCTTTGAGAACACCGACGTGTGCCGCTCCTCGTGCGCCGCCACCACCCAGCACCAGGCCAACACGCGGGCGCTCTTGGACATCTCCGGGGTCAGGCTCAGCGGCGCTCGCGGAAGCGAAAACGAGAATCATGGCCAGGATATAACCGGCCCTTATGGAGGACAGCGACATGATATAAGCAACTCTTTCTGATTGAATGCATCAAAGACAAAGGATCATAATAGCGGCAGACCGGTCTAAAATGTTCCGTACGATTGAAGCCTTCGCAAATTTTTTATTCAAAAAGAGACGGGAAAACGAAGTGCGACGATCCGGAGTCAAGCGTCTGGCGTCTTGGGATTTATAGTCCTGTCCACAGGCGGTACTATGAAGTACAGGACTTTCCCAGTACGCAGCCGGACCGAATTCAGCAAATCAAAAAGTGAGTACCAGGCATGGCCGAACCAAAATGTCCCGATTGCGGCGAAAGCGGGATCGAAAAAGTGATCGCAACACCGAGCAAAGAACAGTCGAAAGAACGCAGGCCCTGGTTCTACGTCGCCCATTGCGACAGTTGTGGCCATGTTTACGGCATATTCACCAAGCACATTTTTGGCAACAGCGGACCTAAACTTATCCTCGAAGGAAAAAAGTAGTGCGCAGTCAGGCCAAGAATTTTTCGTTATAGGCCTGCAGCTCGGCCAGCTGCCGTTTTAATTCAGCGTCACTCCAGTTTGCTGCCGCCGCCGCAATTTCGGCAATACGCCCGGCGAGCGACCTTCCTTGATCGGGCCGGAAGCCGAGCATCATACGGCGGTGTATGATATCGATCAGGCTGACCGCCATTTCCTGGTGGAGAACGAAAGCTACTTCGGCTGCGAGCACCGTCTTTTCATTGTCGACAAAATCCTCCGTGCGAAACACTGACCCGCCAGGCGCGAACAAGGTCGCGCGACTTCCGTAAATTTCCAGGAGCCGGGTTGCACATTCGATCGACAGATCCGGATGACTCTTCAAAGCTGCTTTTTCTGCGGCGAAATCCTGGGCGCCGGGAAGCAACAGCGTACGGGTCTGGCATTTACCCGCTTTTGCGTCGAGCCGCTTTGCTGCAATGTCTACTGCCTGTTCGGCAAGGTTTCTATAGGTTGTCAGCTTGCCGCCAATGATCGAGATAAGCCCGCGCGCGCGATGTTTGTGCCTGTAAATAATGTGCTTGCGCGTAATAGCGGACTCCGGTCCCTTATCGCGTTTCGGTAATGGGCGCACGCCTGCGTAAGCGAAATGAATGTCAGTCACAGATAGTCTGGCTTGCGGAAACACGTTATTGGTTTCTTTTAACAGGTAGTCGATTTCTTCCGCGCTCGCTCGCACATCACCCGGGTCGCCGTCATAGCGAATATCAGTTGTGCCAATTAAATACTGATGATTCCACGGAATAACAAAGAACGGCCGACCATCCGATCGGGCTTCAACATAAAACGCAGCTTTAGGCGCACCGCTAAATGATCCAACGACGATATGACTGCCTTTCGTGCCTCCCATGAATTCAGGCAGTTCGCGATTGACTGTCGCCAGGACCCTGTCGACCCACGGACCGCCCGCATTGATAATAGTTGCGACTTTGACCTCGCGTTCCCGCCCACTAACCCGATCTTCGAATTGCAGCCCGCGAACCACACCCTCGCGTACACTGATGCCAATCACGGGACTGTAATTCCTGACATCGGCTCCCGCCTCCCGCGCGGACAGAATGTTTTCAAGGACCAGTCGTTCGGCGAATGTAACCTGTGCGTCATAGTACTGTGCGCCGCCAACCAGGCCATCGCTGCTGAGTCCCGGTTCCTCCGCTATCAATTCATCACAGTCCAGCATCCGGTGCCGCGGAATTTTTTTGCCGATCGAGAGGAGATCGTACGCGATCATGCCCAAAGTAATAATGAATTTGCCACGTCGACTTGATCGGTAGATTGGGATATTTATTCGTATTCGGTCGACGAGATGCGGCGCAACCTGACGCAGTCGGCGCCGCTCATGCAGAGACTCGAATACAAGCGGTATTTCTCCATATTCGAGGTACCGCAGACCGCCGTGTATCAGGCGACTCGACCAACTCGTCGTGCCACTGCCGAAGTCGTTTTTCTCCAGCAAAATAACCCTGAGTCCGCGCAGGGCGGCATCACGCGCAATGCCGGCGCCGTTAATGCCGCCACCGATGACAGCAATATCGTATTCTCCGACGAAGCTGCTCATCCGGGCCTCGTTTGCCCCGCGCCGCGAACTAGATACTTGTAACTGGTCAGCTGTTCTGCACCGACCGGTCCGCGAGCATGAATCCGGTCGGTGGCGATGCCAATTTCCGCTCCCATGCCAAACTCGCCACCATCGGCAAACTGTGTCGAAGCATTGTGCAATAGAATGGCGCTATCAACGTCGGCGAAGAAAATTTCCGCGGCCTCATTGTCTTCCGCGACGATACATTCGGTATGGCCGGACCCGTAGCTCGCTATGTGTTTCGTGGCCGCATGGATGTCAGGCACAACCCGAACGGAAATAATGCTATCGAGGTATTCGGTTGACCAGTCTTCCTCTGTTGCAGCAATCGAGCCCTCATACAAACGTTGCACGGTTGCGTCGCCGCGCACTTCACAGCCGCGATCTGTCAGGGCTGCACAGATCTCGGGCACCAGTCGTTCCGCCGCTGCAGCATCAATCAGCAGGGACTCGGCAGCGCCGCAGATTCCAGTACGGCGCAGCTTCGCATTGACTGTAATTTGCTTCGCCATCTCAGTATCTGCTGACTCATGCAAATACACATGGCAAATACCTTCCAGGTGACCGATTACCGGTACCCGCGCTTCGGCCCGCACTCTTTCAATCAGGCTCTTGCCGCCGCGCGGTACAACAACATCGAGGAATTGATTCATTGACGACAGCAGGTAGCCGACGGCCGAGCGATTAGTAGTCGGAACCATCTGGATGGCTGCCGCATCAATCTTCGCGTGCTGCAAACCTTCGATGAGGCACTGATAAATTGCGAAACTCGAATTATAGCTTTCTGAACCACCGCGCAGGATCACCGCGTTGCCTGACTTGAGACACAGCCCCGCTGCATCTGCGGTCACGTTCGGCCTGCTCTCATAAATGATGCCGATTACGCCCAGCGGCACGCTGATTCGGGCAATGTCTAATCCGTTTGGTCGCGACCACTCGGCCAGAATTTTTCCAAGAGGATCCGGGATTGCGGCAATAGCCAGCAGACCGTTGGCCATGGACTCGATACGTTCCTTGTCGAGTGCCAGCCGATCGAGCATGGCAGCAGAAAGTCCCTTTTTACGGGCAGAGATGATGTCTTTGTTGTTTGCTGCCATGATCTTATCGCAGCGTTCGAGAATTACCGCAGACGCAAATTGCAGGGCTGCGTCACGACTTGTCACCGTGCTGCGCGCCAGTTCGGTGGCGGCATTCCTTGCGGCAGTGCCAATCGCATCCATGGTCTTTGCAACAGAGGTTTGCTTTGCTGTGGAATTCATTTTTCGAACAGAACCATATCGTCTCTGTGCACCATTACGGACCGACCACGGTACCCGAGAATTCCCGCGATTTCCTCCGAATGGCAACCCTTGATAGCTATTGCCTCATCGCCTGAATAGGCAGCAAGGCCTCTGCCCAGCTCAATTCCCTGCTGGTCAACCAGCTTCACCGCATCTCCGCGCCGGAATGTTCCGACGACATCGACCACGCCTACCGGGAGCAGGCTGTTGCCCGCAACCAGGGCAGCCGCTGCACCCTTGTCGAGGTGTAACTCACCGCTAATCTGCAACACGCCGGCCAGCCACTGCTTGCGTGCCACAGCGGGTGTCGCGGCGGCCGGGAAGACAGAATGCCTTGCGCCGCGAAACAATGCTTGTAGAGGCCGGCTTATGGCGCCATTTGCAATAACGGTAGCGCATCCCGCGTGCGTTGCGATGCGTGCCGCCATCAGTTTGGTTTTCATACCGCCACTGCCAAGTGCCGAGGAAGACTCGCCCGCCATGCGCAGATGCTCATCGGTAATTGACGCGACAACTTCAAGATACTCTGCGTCAGGATTCGAACGCGGATCGGACGTATAGAATCCATCAACATCGGAAAGCAAGATTAGTCCATCTGCCATCACCGTCTGCGCGACTCTTGCCGCAAGTCGATCATTGTCACCGTAGCGGAGTTCCTCCGTGGCGACCGTGTCGTTCTCGTTGATAACGGGTACTACCTCATGCTCCAGCAGTTTTTCCAATGTGCCACGTGCGTTCAAAAATCTTCGCTTTACCTCGGTGTCGTCTGGTGTCAGCAAAACCTGCGCAGCGCTGATGCTGTGGCGACCCAGCGCTTCCTGATAGGCATGTACGAGCTGCACCTGGCCTGCAGCTGCCGCGGCCTGCAGTTCTTCCAGGCGAGCACGACGCGGATTGATGCCCAGAACCTGGCTGCCGATGGCGACCGCGCCGGACGACACGATCAGAACCTGGTGACCGGATTCGCGCAGGAAATTGACATCGTCGGCAAGCCCGTCGAGCCACGCCCTGTCAAGCCGCTGCCGGTCATCGACCAGCAGGGTCGACCCGATTTTGATGACCAGCCGTTTCAGACTGTTGAGCACCGGCAGCGACTCCTTAGGGTTACTAACCGGTAAGTCGGTGATGGCGGGTATATGTCGAGAGGGTAATTTCTCCCTGCGACACCGCCACGCTTCCACTACGCGCCACCGCTGACAGTTCGCCAAGCTTTTCTGCGGCCCTGACAAACCCGTCAATATCGTCGGGATCGCCGGTCATCTGCACCGTAAAGCTAACCTGCGAATCGTCGAGGACCTCTCCACCGTAGCGCCGAGCCAGGGCGGCGACGCGATCCGAGCCGCCGGGCGGCAATTTTATTTTAAGAATCGCAAGCTCGCGTTCGAAATGTTCGCCAAGCGTCATGTCATGGATATTGACGACGTCCACGAGCTTGGCGAGCTGCGTATTGAGTTGTGCGATTGCAGCGTCTGAACCGGCAATTACCAGCGTGACACGCGAAACGAGGGGGTCATCCGTCGGCGCAACGTTCAGGGAGTCGATGTTGTAGCCACGACTGGAAAACAGGCCGGTCATGCGCGTCAGGGCGCCGACCTCATTTTGCAGCAAAACAGAAATTACGTGTCGCATTCAGAATTCATACCAGCAGTGAATTTTCAGGTTCGGATGAAACCATTTAGTGATCTGTGCGCCGCAAATGTTGGCCCACTTACCTGAGTATTGCAATGCAATACGAATTAGTAAACACTCGACGAAAATCCAGCACTTACAGTCACTTTCCCAGTTTTGCTCATGTCTACAGATTACGTCCCTATTGTTGCCAGCATGCGACCGTCTCCCGGCACCGTAATGAGCGGTGCGGATATTGTTGTACAGGTCCTGGCGGATGAAAATGTCGACACGATTTTCGGCTATTCCGGCGGCGCGATCTTGCCGACCTATGATGCGGTTTTTCGTTACAACACGGAACACCGGACAGAAGGCAATCGTTCACCACTCTCACTGATAGTCCCGGCCAACGAACAGGGAGCCGGCTTTATGGCAGCAGGGTACGCCCGTGCCAGCGGCGAAGTTGGTGTCGTCATGGTGACGTCTGGTCCCGGAGCTACCAATACGGTGACTCCGGTTCGCGACTGCATGGCGGATTCAGTTCCCATCGTTGTTATCTGCGGCCAAGTGCCTACCAACGCTATCGGCACTGATGCTTTTCAGGAAGCGCCGGTATCAGCCATCATGGGCGCTATCGCCAAACATGTGTTCCTGGTAACGGAGCCCGAACGGCTGGAGGCAACCTTGCGCTCGGCCTTCGAAGTTGCTCGCACCGGGCGTCCCGGACCGGTTGTGGTCGATATTCCAAAGGATATACAGAACTGGAGCGGCACCTATAACGGCTCTGGTGCCCTGCCGCTGCATGGCTACCGCACGCGGCTGCAGAGCGTGCTGGATAATAAGCTAAGCGATGCAGCCTGCGAACGCCTGTATCAGATGCTCAAGGAGTCAAAGCGGCCGCTGATCTATGCCGGCGGTGGCGTGATCAATGGCAACGCGACGAAATGCATGCGGCGATTCGCGAACGCCTATGGCATTCCGGTGGCGACCACCCTGATGGCGCTGGGCGCGAGCGACACAAAACATGCACTGTCGCTGCACATGCTGGGCATGCATGGCACTGCGTCGGCGAACTATGCTGTCGAAGATTGTGATCTGCTGATTGCGATCGGTGCAAGATTTGATGATCGCGTCGCTGGCGACCCCAAGAATTTCGCACCAAACGCGAAAAAAATTGCGCATTTCGATGTCGACGTGTCGGAAATCGGTAAAGTCAAACGCGTTGACTGGCATCACGTCGGCGTGCTGGCCCGGGACCTCGACGACCTGCTCGCTTACGGCAAAAAGCATTCGGTCAAATGTGATTTTTCGACCTGGCACGAGGAGATCGCGGGACTGAAAGACAAGCACCGGCTGAACTACGACCGCGAAAGCGAGCTTATTCAACCGTATGCGGTTATCGAGGAATTGAATCGTCTCGCTGGTGGCAAGGCCATTATTTCAACGGGCGTAGGCCAACACCAGATGTGGGCCGCACAGTACTTCGACTTTCGTGAGCCGCGACTGTGGCTGACATCCGGCAGCATGGGCACCATGGGATTCGGCTTGCCTGCGGCCATCGGGGCGCAGTTTGCAAAACCGGATCGGCTCGTCATTGATATCGACGGTGACGGCAGCATGCGCATGAATATCGGCGAACTGGAAACGGCAACGACCTATGGTTTGCCGGTCAAAATTGTGGTGTTTAACAATTACGGCGATGGCATGGTCCGGCAATGGCAAAAACTGTTCTACCAGGGTCGTATGTCAGGCAGCGACAAATCCCTGCATAGCAAGGATTTTGTCAAAACCGCTGAAGCCGATGGCTTCAAGTTCGCCAAGCGCCTGGATAAAAAGGAAGATTTGGCGCAAATCATCGGTGAGTTCATGCAATTTTCCGGACCGGCGTTTCTCGAAGTCATCATCGATCCGGATGCCGGCGTTTATCCGATGGTTGGCCCCGGCCTGAGTTACAGCCAAATGATCACCGGCGATTTCATTGTTGCGCGTGACCAACCTGCAGACGAACAGCCCGGACCCAGCGAAATGTTCTGATATGCCGTGCCGCTGCGATTTTCAGCCGAGCCGTCTGTCGTGAAATTCGAGGATACGTGAACGTGATCACGCATCCTGGCAACCGCTGTTACTAGACTGGTTATACCGCCATAAAAGGCCAGCAGCGTTCAGCTGCAATCCGGAGTAGGCCATGAATCGCAGCGTCGCATATTCGCTTCCATTGTTACTGTTACTAACGGCATGTGGCGGGGGCAGCAGTGCGCCTGCCGGCATTCAGCCACCAACAGGGAATGGCGCCGGGCTCGTCATTACTTCTACAAACGCCAAACCTGCCGTTAAATCCGCATACGGATCGGCTCAGCAATCCATGCGTACGGGCGGAATGGTCACTGGCGCCGGGCTGGTAGCAGGTAACGGCGGCGGTCTGCAGAAACCTTACCTGGAAGCCCGTCTTCCCGACCTGCTCACCAGAGCAATGCAAAAAGATCCGCTTGGTCCCGATGTAACAGATTGCGAAGCCGGCGGCACCACCACGATTACGGGTGAGGTCGCAAACCCGCAACTGCTTTCGCCCGGCGATCAGATCAACGTTGTTTCCACAGACTGTGACAATGGATTGGGCGCAGTCGCCAATGGCCGCCTGGAAATGACCGTAGTTTCGTTTGACTTCGATCTGTCCACGCTCGGGTTTCTCCTCGTGATGAACGTACAGCTTGTCGATTTCGAAGTCGTTACCGCGTCTGATATCGTGCTCAGCAACGGCGACTCGACGGTAACTATCGATCTCTCCGGAACCCCGTTGGCGGTGACCTCGATTAGCGGCAATTCGCTGACCGTGCAGACCAACTCTGAGACAGAGACGACCAGCAACTTTTCCTCGACGCAAACGGTGGATACCAGCGTGTCGCCGGAACCTTACACGCTGGTATCGTCCGGAACGATTAACAGTACAGAACTCGGCGGCGTCATAACTTACGCCACCCCGGTCACGTTTCAGGGCGCGGGCACAGACTACCCGTTTGCGGGCGAGTTTCTCGTCACCGGCGCCAATGGAGCGACTATCCGCCTCGTAGCGCTGGACAGCATCAACGTCAGAATCGACACCGATACAGATGGCGACGGCATCGTTGACGTTACGGAAGACGCGACCTGGGCAGAAATTGCGCCGCAACCGCAAATATTGTAGTTCCACCGAATTCCTGCGCTAATGGTCCCCTGACTATCAGGGGATTGAACGTATGCCACCAGCACTTTTCAAAGGAAGCTGCTTGTGCGGAACGGTGCAGTATGAAGTTTCCGGCACGCCGCGTAACTTTTTTCATTGCCATTGCCAGCGCTGTCGCAAAGCAAACGGCACAGGCCACGCCAGCAACATCATCGTTGAACCGGACTCCGCCGAATGGATTTGCGGCGAATCTGCGTTGCATAGCTTCGCAGTGCCGCAGGCGAAACGATTCAGGAATGTGTTCTGCAAAGACTGCGGCAGCCCGATGCCGAGAATCGCACCTGATCTCAGCATCGCCGTCATTCCAGCGGGCACGCTGGACGTCGAGGCGGCAATCTCGCCCACGGCTCGAATATTCTGGGACGACAGGACGGAGTGGTCTTGCACGGCGGGGGATTTGCCCTGCTGGCCGACCTATCCCGAGCCGGGCTAATACCGGCGGCACGCCCCGCAGGCCCGTGCGCATCGAATCGTCCGCACGCCTCATAACGGCCCGTTGTTGCCGACGGTATTAGTCGGTATTCTGCGTATCCGATATTCCTTGTACAGACTCGTTGGAGAATAATAATGAGGCACTTCAAGATGACCGCCTTTTACGCCGTTGCAGCGTTTGCGCTAGCCGCATGCGGCCAGTCAGAGCCAGAAGCGCCCGCTGGCTCCGCGACCCAGACCGGCATGCAGCCATCAGAGAGCATGGCAATGCCCATGGATCTGCGCGCCGCGCTGGCCAGTGATGCCCGCTCGGAGGAAGACCGTGCCCGCGATGCCGGCAGGCGTCCTGCCGACGTCATTGCGTTCCTCGGTATCGAACCAGGGATGTCTGTGATCGACCTGATGGCAGCCGGCGGCTGGTATTCCGAGGTACTTTCGCACGCAGTCGGCCCGGACGGGTCTGTAGACGCACAGAATCCACATTGGTTACTGGCATTCCGAGACGGCGCGATGGGCAAGGACCTGACCGCGCGCATTGGCGACCGCCTGTCCAACGTTAACCGTGTCGATTCGAGCTGGTCCGAACTTGCTGCATCCGGTGCACAGTACGATGCGGCGTTGTCGGCCCTCAACCTGCACGATGCCTATCTGCAATCCCCCGAGGCGGCGGCCGAGCTGATGTCCGCCGTTTATACGGTTCTCAAACCCGGCGGTGTCTTTGGCGTAATCGAACATGCAGGCAATGCTGACGTTGACATGAGTGCGTTGCATCGCATGAACAAAGACGTTGCGATTGAATTGGCGACCGCAGCTGGCTTCGTTCTGGAAGGCGACAGTGACCTGCTTAGCAACAGCAATGATGATCGCAGCCAAAGCGTATTCGCTGACGGAATACGTGGAAAGACCGACCGTTTTCTTCTTAAGTTGCGCAAGCCAGCGAGCTAAGTCATCGCGGCGACTGCGGTCGTTCGGCCGCAGTCGCTCGTAATACTGCCTTGAAGTACCGTCACGTCACGCCAGAGACGATGGCGGTCATTTATACCAGCGTCGCGATGATCGCTTTTGCCGGCAACTCACTCATTTGTCGGTTTGCACTTCGTGACCATACGATTGACCCTGCAAGCTTCACGGCAGTCCGTCTCGGAGCCGGGGCCATCACCCTCCTGATTATTTCCTGGCTGGCACGACGGTCGGGACCCTTTCATGGTCATGGCAACTGGTTTTCGGCAGTGCTGTTATTCACCTATGCGCTCGGTTTTTCTTATGCTTATCTGTGGCTAAGCGCTGGAGTGGGCGCACTGATTCTGTTCGGATTCGTGCAGGTCACGATGATCTTGGCGGGCCTTTTCAGCGGTGACCGGCCGAGCGCCAGCGAGTGGCTTGGTTGGTCCCTGGCGTGTAGCGGACTAGTTTGGCTGCTGTTACCGGGTGCAGACGCCCCGTCGCTGCAAGGCGCCGTTTTGATGGCAACAGCAGGCGTGGCCTGGGGCCTGTATTCTGTTCGCGGACGTGCGGTCAAAGACGCGCTTTCCGCCACAACGGTAAATTTTACCTATTGCCTGCCCATGGTCGCCATCCTGGTCGCAATAACCGTGAATAGCGCCAGTATTTCCATACTTGGTTTTACGCTGGCAATTGCATCCGGGGCGATAACTTCAGGTATCGGCTACATAGTCTGGTATGCCGCCCTCGACTATCTGCAGCCGATGCGGGCAGCATTGGTGCAGCTATCAGTTCCGGCGATTGCGGCAGTGGGCGGGATATTGCTGCTGACCGAACCTGTCTCGCTGCAATTCCTCCTGTCAGCGTCCCTGGTAGTTGGCGGTATTGGCCTTGCGGTAATTCGCAGACCGGATGGCTAGACAGGACCCAAGTTCGCCCGGCATCCGGTATTATGTGAACCGGCGCATGGAACGCGGGCTGCGAATGCCACACAGTAAAGGCCGAAACCGCCTGCAAACCAATATTTGCGGGAAAATTATTGTAAAACCAATGAGTTGCCTAAGAACTTACAGTGACAAATGCTGACCACACCTAACAACAAAGATCTAAACAAGATCGTTGTAATCAATCCGAAAGGTGGTTGCGGCAAAACGACTCTGTCAACAAACCTGGCTGCATACTATGCAAAACGCGGCCCGATACCCGCCGTCATGGACTGCGATCCGCAGGGATCAAGCATGACGTGGATTGAGCGAAGACCGTCGACGAATCCGCCGATACACGGTATTGCCGCCTATAAGCGCTCGATGGCCGCAACGCGCAGTTGGCAGCTCCGCGTACCCCAGGAGTCGGTAAATCTGGTCATCGATTCGCCGGCGAGTTTGTCGCACGATGACTTGCGCGAATTGACTCGCGACTCAAGCAGCATATTGGTTCCGGTCCTGCCATCGTCAATCGACATACATGCCGCGTCGAGATGTATTGCCGATTTGCTTCTAGTCGCGAAGGTTGATCGACGCGATCGTAAGCTGGCGGTAGTTGCGAATCGCACGCGCAAGAATACCAGGAGCTTTGCGAAGCTCATGCGTTTTCTTGATTCACTCGGCATCCCGATTATTGCGGTCATGCGTGACAGCCAGAATTTTGTTCACGCTGCCGAGAAGGGTATCGGCATTTGTGAAATGCAGCCTTACAAGGTTCGCAAGGACATTGCAGAACTCGAAAAAATCATAGAATGGCTGGATGCCTGGAAAGAACGCCGATTCCAGAGTTCCGAAACGAGCATCATTGAACAGTCTCCGCGTCTTGCAATGTTTGCCAAGCAGGAGTTGGGGGCGAATTAGCTGCGCGATATGGTGGCTCGCATTGCCGCGACAGGAGCTGGCTGACTAGCCTTCCTGGATCGAAGCAAACATTTTCGCGTCAATATTGCCGCCGCTGAGTACCGCCACCGTAACTTTGTCACGCGTTTCAATCCTTGCACAAAGCACCGCTGCAAGCGCCGCCGCGCCGCCCGGCTCAACCACAAGCTTCAGATGCCGGAACGCAAACCTGATGGCCTCCCTGACGTCGTCATCAGTCACAGCCGTTGCGCCCGCCAGCAGTCGCTTGTTTATCTCGAAAGTGATTTGTCCAGGCGTTGCAACCTGCAATGCATCGCAAATCGATTTTGCCGACACATCGATACTCTCACGCTGTCCGGTTTCCAGTGACCGGGCCGTGTCGTCAAAGGCCTCGGGCTCGACGGCGTAGACATCAATGTCCGGATAAGCGTCGCACAGGGAGATAGCGCACCCTGCGGTCAGGCCACCCCCACTGCAGCAGACCAGCGCCTGATCGGGAGTGAGCCCAAGTTCGCTACACTGCGCAGCAATTTCGAGCCCGGCAGTTCCCTGTCCCGCGATAATGTGCTCATGATCGTAGGGTGGCACCACTTCGCAGCCGCGGTCTGCTGCGATATTACGCGCGATACTGTCCCTGTCTTCGGTGTAGCGATCGTAGAGAACCGTCGTCCCGCCTAGCCTGCGGGTGTTCTCAATCTTAATCGTCGGCGCGTCTTCAGGCATCACTATCGTGGTTTCAATTCCCAGCAGCGTACCGGCCGCGGCAACAGCCTGTGCATGATTCCCCGACGAAAATGCTATGACACCGAGTGCTGCCTGTTCGGGCGTCAGCTGGCTCAGGAGGTTGTATGCGCCGCGCATTTTGAACGAGCCGGTCCGTTGCAGGTTCTCTGCTTTGAGCAATACTTTTCCTCCCGCTATTTCGTCAAGTAGCGGCGAAGAAATCAGCGGTGTTCGGGTAATGACCGGCAACAGGCGTTTCGAAGCAGCAACGATGTCGGATGATTCAACCATGATAATTCAGTTCCCTAGAGTTCCTGTGCAAGTCGGTCGATTTTCGCGGCACAAATAAAATCGTTGTCGGAAAGTCCGGCAATGGCCGTCGTAAAGTACCTGACATTGCAGCTGCCGTATTTGACGGTTAGCTCCGGATGATGGCCCTCGTTGGTCGCAATCCAGGCGATAGCATTGGTAAACGCGATGGTCCTGCTGTACGCGGGAAATTCGAAGGTACGTTCAATGTAGCCGCGTTCGGTATCGAGTTTCCAGGCGCCATCGAGAGAGTGCATCAGTGTCGTCGCAGCGTCAGCCGACAGGGGCGGCACGCCGCCCTCGCAGGGTTTACACTTTTTGTCCGCAAGATCAGGCAACGCCTGTATTCCATAGCCCCGGAAGCGGCAGACTATAAGGCTTGACGGATACAGTAGCAAAAAAATGCCGACCCCCAGGTCGATGCAGGGCCGGCAAGGCGGAGACTTCAGATTGAGTCGTGGAGTAATTAAATGCAGTATTTTTGATTGTCACTACGGCCTTTGTTTAGCGCGGGTTGGAAGCTAACGATGGCGGGTCGCTCATATACAGCACGAGGCTGACCCGACGCTGCAGGGCATAGCTGTCGACATTTGTGTCGACGGCCGGGGATTCTCCATGTGCGTCCGTCGTAATCCGGGCCGCCGGAATACCGTTGGCGACCAGCAGGTCCCGCACATGCTGCACGCGCCGCAGTGACAATTCCTGGTTGTACGCAGCGTCGCCACATTCATCCGCGTAGCCGTCGAGGCGAATGCGAATGTCTGAATTTGCAGCGAGACTCGTGGCGAGCTGGCCCAGCTTGCCGCCAGCCGAATCGGCGAGAACGTCTTCATCGGTCCGAAACAGCAGATCCATCTCGATCCCTGCTGCCAGCAGCGACAACAATTCCGGCCTGGCCAATTCGCGAATTTCGTTTAATTCGCCATCCATGGAACGGATTTCGCCATTGAGCGACATAACGTTCTTCTCCAGCTGGGCAACGCGGCTTTGCGAACCTTGTAGCGAGGCTGCGAGCGTTTCCGCCTCCTGGTCACGCCGATAAAGCTCATCGCCAACCGTGCCGCCGATGGCAGCACCGACAATCGCACCGAATGGTCCGCCCGCAGCGGCACCAATGACAACGCCGAGACCGAGGCCGGCAGCTTCCTCTTTGGACGAGCTATCGGCGAAAGCCGGGACTGAAAAACAGCTTGCGAGCAGGCTGAGTAGAATGGTTTTCCTGATCATTGTGCAAATCCTCCGAAAAATGGGTGGCCATAACGGGCCGCCTTCGGAATCAATTACACAAGCAGAACAGGTTGGCCTCAGGGCAGTAAGATGTCAGGATCCGGATCAATTCTGACCAAAAGTGGCAACTACACTGTGCTGCGTTTAAACGGCCGTTGCCTGTCTGCAGCCGCCGGGAAAAATGCTAACGATTCCTTTCTGTTAGCGCGACAAACGTGCCGCCATTGCGCTCGCAAAGCACCCTCATCAAGCCAGCGAATTTTTGCGAGCTTTGTGGCGGTGTACCGGTGAAGTTATACGGAAAGCCGATCCCGTGAATACGAACCCGGCGATCGCCGTTTTCATCTTCAATGTTAATGCTGTCGATCTGTCGCAGGACCGCTTCCATTGAATTGCCCTGGAATTCGTCGCCTAAAACGTAGATGCTTATTTTCTTGTCGGGCGCCCAAAACGTTTCTATCGCGTAGGCAATGCCGTCCGACGGATCACTGTCACTAAAGGGCGCCCACTGACGCATTTGTGACCTTATTGCCTGGCGGATTTCCGGTGAATCCTTGATCCAGGTCCCACCATATTGCTGAAACATGTAGCGACCATTGTCGTTCATGATCTGCAGGCCTTTGACCTGCGGGTAGACGTTCAGAACCTGCGCCAGCTTTTCCTCAGCCCACCCCCATTTGGCCTGCATGCTGCCTGACGTATCGATAACGAAAATAACGTACTCGCTGTCGACCGGTATCCCGCCGACCGCATCGTCGGGTGCCCGCCGAAACGGACGAAGATTCAGCATCTCTTCCGTCAACCGCTGCCGGGCGGCGCGCAGGTCACCTTCGTCGACGTTCAGTGCCGGATCATCAGTGTTCAGCAAATTGTACTGTCCCTGAACGGTGTCCAGTTCTTTCTGCAGCGTCGTAAGACGCATCTTGGTTTCGGATGTTTCCAGCTGCACTACTCCCAGGGCGCGATTCATTACCGTCGTTTCGCCGCGAATCAGGAACAGCTCTTCCTGAAGTTTCGCGATTAGTTGCGCCAGGTCCTCATTCGTCTTTTCGAGAATTACGGGTTCGTAAATTTTACTCAGGACAAGCAGCAGCACGATGGCCCCAAAGCCACAACATATGCAGTCCAGAAACGACAGGCTGAATGCTTCGACATTGCGCTTGCGCCTCGCCATGCTATGGCCAGTCCTTGCTGATGCTCATGAATGAACCGCCGGTCTGGTATGCCAGCAGCCAATAAGCTATCGATGCGTAGTAGTCGCCTTCCATCGGGTAGAGCAGGATATTGATGGGCACCCCGGATGGCAGCGTATCAACTGCAGAGTAGTGAAAGCGAAGGCGTTCCGCACCGGTCACCATACCCCGTTTCGCCTCCGGCGAATCCATCGTCGGCAGTCCGTCGACCAGTAACAGGACGTTGTCCGGCGCGGGATTGAGGTTTGAAATAACCTCATAGGCGGCATGCATATTCGTCCCTTCTTCCGGAATAGTGCGACGCAGAAGGCGAATAGCCTCGTCCACCTGCTTGCCGTCACCAACATCAAGCCAGACATTCTCACTGCCCTTCAATACGGGTTTCGCCTCGGTATTAAAGGTGTAGATCTGAAACTGACTGTCAGCCGGAAACTGCGCGGACAGCCAGTCAACGCTTGCAACGGCCTGGCGCCACTTGAGGGAGCGCAGTTTATTGGCATCCGGCAGATTACGCCGGCGGATAATATTGACAATCTTGCGGTCGAGCATGCTCGCCGAATTGTCGACCAGGACCAGAATACGATCGCCGCCGACTTTTAACCCGGTCAAATACTGCCGATCACCATCACCGACGAACGTACGTACCCGGTTGCCCTCGCCTTCGCGCTCCTTTTCCATCGCCAGCAGTCGCTTTTTCTCTTCTTCAAGCGACTCAATGTCGGACTGCAGTTTCTCGACCCGCTCGATTTTTGCCAGCGTAACCGAGTCGTGCTTGACCAACTCTTCCTTGAGCTTCTCAATAAGCGCGATGATCTGGGCAATGCGATCCTCGGCTCGAACCTGCTCATCTTCCAGTCGGTCCATCGTGTTGCGGGCCAACACGAGATTTTTACGCTGTTCGAGAATTTCAAATTCCAGCTTGACGGTTTCCGCCTGCGCAAGTTCCGGCGGGTTGTCGGATTCGTGTACAACCTGCGAATTAATAATCATGAAAAACAAAATGACAGCGCCAAAACCGCAGCTCATGCAGTCCAGGAAAGACATGCTGAACACTTCCATTTGGCGGCGACGTCTAGCCATTTTCAATATCCGTGGTGATTAGCTGAAACTCAAATCCAGGCGACCCGATGCGGATTGCGTCTCCAACCTGCAACGTGGAAGAACCATCAACTTTATGACCATTCAGGAACGTGCCGTACCGACTGTGGTCCTCCAGCACGCACTGGCCGTTCTTTCGCAGAAGCGAACAATGCCGCCTGGATACGCCTGGCATATCGGCCGGCAGCGCCAGGAATCGCTCTCCCGCAATCTCCTGAGACCCGATTATCAGCGGCGAATTCCCTATTTCGTAACCATTGTGGCCAAACAGGAGATGGGTGGGGAGGCCTTTCTGGACAGCGTCGACGGCATTCCTGTCCAGGGCAACGGCAGCCTGGTCCCAGGGCAGCTGACGCAACAGGCTGATGCCCTCTGCCGCAGCGTTATTTCCCCGACAGCGGGCCAGCGCGCCGCGTGCCGTGGCGCCAGGTTCCAGAACGAATACCTCGCCGCCAACACGCGCCTCGAGCATATCGACCAGGCCCGGCAAGCGGCCAACCCGATCTGTAACCTGAACCGCGGGCAGATCTTCGGCCCGGAACAAGGCCCGAAGTTTGCTGGCAATCTGCTGGTAAACCGGCGCCGCTGCGCCGACCAGCGACAGCGACTCGACTTCCGCATGATAGGTAGTGCCCCCCGCGGTAAGCTGCATCGCGACACTGTCGGCCTGGCAGGCCTGTTGCAACCATCCGCCCATTTGATCAAGCAGCATCTGCTCCGTTTCCGCCATGTGCAGCGGATCAAAGCGCGATTGCTGCACAAAGGATTCGGCAATAGCCTTCAGCCAAATGTCGTACAACGCGTAAACACCTGCCCCATCCAGCGTCTCCTTGCGGTCTATCTGCACCATGCCCGGTTGTGCGAGCCGGGTCAGTGTCGCCTTGTGCAGGCTGACGTCAACGTGCACCGGCACCGCCCCTTTGTATTCACGGCGCGTAGCCGCGACTGCAGCATCGACGAGCGCGACTACAGGCAGCTGCAGTTCGTCCGCGATGCCCAGGAACAGGCCCAGATTTTCAGGTGTCATGTATCCGGGAACAGCAACCACGAGCTCAGTTGGTTTCGCGCTAACGCCAGCCCAGATGTCTTCGAGCTGCTTGCTCGCAAGATCCGCCGCACTCAAATTCGCAAATCGCTGATCGCTGAACGGCGCTGTATCCAACTCTGACCAAAAGTGGTGTTGGATACGGCGCGGGTCGATACGTGACTGCGAGAATGCACGTGCTCCCGTGGTCAGCTGGTCGCTGCCGAGGTAGGCGAAACCCGGTTCGCGGTAGACGGTCTGCTCGCCATCCGACAGGGCAATGCCGGCATCGTTGAGATTTATTGCGAAGCGACTCATTCAGATAACCGCGCCTGTTAACGCCTTGGCCTCGCCTGAATTCCGTTGCACCATCATGTCAGTCGCCTTTCATATGCCTGATGAGTTTGTCGTCCAGATAGATCTGGCTGTCGAACACAAGGCGTTCCTGCAGCAGTTGCAATTGATACACGAGGAACATCAGGAATATGCTGATTAGCAGGGCAATAAACGTAGAGTTAAACGCGACGCCCAGGCTTTGCGTGACACCGGCGATATCTCCCTGCACGGCCTTGTCCGCCTGCGCCAGCGCCTCACCAATACCGCGCACCGTGCCTATGAATCCGATGGACGGTATTGCCCACGATATATATCGAATCATGGATAACTCGGATTCGAGTCGATCAGCCTCAGACTCGAACACGATATTGGTTGTAGTCGAAACGTCCTGAATATTTCGCGTTGAATTGAACCGTCTTAATGCGTTTTTTAACGCCCGCGGCAAAAGCATACTTTGACGATCCTCGGGCAGTGCTTCTACCTGGCGCGCAAATTCACGCGTATCTTCCGGCAAAATACGCATGCCCTCCGCAATCGGAACGAGTTCAACGTCAAGCAGATTTCGTTCGCGAATAATTTCACGCGCTTTATAGCCCATGATAGCCAGCGCCCAGAACATCAGGATAAAACAAGATTCCTGTTCGAGATCCTTTATCAATACCCAGTTTGAACGATCCCTTACATAGTCCGGATCCGCGGCTGCCTCAATGGCCTGCTGCTCGAGAATTTCGGTGGCGTTCGGCCTGACGATAGAAACATAAAATGCATGCACGACGATTATCGAAATAATCAATGCAAACAGCTGATAAACAAACTCGATCGGGATATTCTTTTTCTTCATCAATTAATTCTCGTAGCGGGCAGTTGCAGAAGACGTCTTCAAGGCGCAGTCAGATATTCGAGGGAAACGGAATCGGCTCGTCAGCCGGAATTTCCTCGGTAGGTACGAAATCGTCGTCATCGTCCTCATAGACCTGTTCATCCAGGTCATCGTCATCGAGAATTTCGTCGCGCGACTCGTCCTCCGCAGCAGCCGCATCGGCTTCACGCTCGGACTGATCTTCCTGCGACCAGGACGGCTCCATTAAAAAGGCCATTAAGATGAGGCTTATCAGAAATCTGGACATATACGTCTCGCTGAACAATCGGGGCGGGCACCGTCATCTGGTTGGACAAGTTTCGTGCCCAAAAATCCGTATTTTTACTCTACATTTCGCGCCAAACGGAAACCTACGTCGGGCCGACCGCGATTGCCAAAATCACGATAGCCCAGGCGCAACTCCATGATACCGGAGTGCATCCAGCTGGAGCCACGAATGACACGATTTGAACCCCTCGGCGGCCCTGCAGGATCCTCTAGCGGCTCGGTCTGCCCCGGTGTCGCGACCGAATAGTAATCCTGAACCCACTCAGCGACATTGCCGCCGCCATCGTAAATGCCGAGAGCGTTTGCAGCGAAGGTACCCACCGGTGCCGTGGACGCGTAGCCGTCATCCCACCCGGGCAGAATCGATGGCACCAGTCCGTTTGCGGATCTGCCGGCGTAATTGCCGCTGTCCCGTCGGGGCGGCATGCGGTTGCCCCAGGGAAACGTCGATGCTTTGGGTCGTGCCTGGTAGCGGATAGCCCATTCCCATTCAGCCTCGGTGGGCAGGCGATAGCCGTTAGGCGTCGGAGAAATCGGTTGCCAACGCTCGAATATTTTCTCGTAAGCCGGATTCAGTCCTTCCTGGGTACTAAGCCAGTTGCAGTACTCGACGGCATCCTCCCAGCTTAGGTTTGCGACAGGATTCATATCCCCTGCCAATGCGACATGGAGTTCGCCACCGGAATCATGACCGGACCGGAATCGTCGAAACTCCCGATTGGTCACTTCTTTGGTGCCGATATAGTAAGGCTTCGTCAAAACAACCGGCACCAATACCTCATTCGCGCGCCTGCCCTGTTCGCGCCGCGAAGTTCCCATCACGAATTCACCAGGTTCAATTCGCCGGAGATCCTGTCCCTGCGCTGACTTGATGGAATTCGCGGTGCTGCGCGCGAGCATTTCGGCATCCGACAACAGCCGGACCTGAATGGTTTGTGGATATCCGGGTCGCGGAGTGACGCTGCGCGCAAAGGTCGCATACCCGTCCTTTTTCACTTCCAGCTGGTGTGGCGCCGAAGACAGATTAAGCGTTACCGTGCCGCTGCCGCGTGCCTGACCATCAATAAATACGGTGGCGTCGACGGGCAGCACGGCGACCGTAACCTCGCCCACTCGCGCCGTCATATCGACGTTTATTTCTTCGGCAGCTGCCGCCTCCAGGCGCACTCGGCGCGACGCGGTGCCATAGCCCGCTTTTGACAGGCCTATTTCGTAATTAATGTCCGGCGACAGCGCGATCGTGACAGGCGACTGGCCACGATAGCGGCCGTTGACCGACACATTCGCACCACGCGGTATGGAGGTAACCCGCAGCTGCGCGTTAGCCGGCTCCAGCTCTACGGTGGGCAACACCTGCGCAATGTTTGCGATCGCCTCCACGCTGCCGTCCCAGGCCTTGAAGCCATCCTTGATCAGGCTCAACGAATGCGACCCTTCCATCAATTCAAGCTGCATTGGCGTCTCACCGATCTGTGTCTCCCCCTGGTAAACAGCCGCACCGGAAGGACTCGAACTCACCTCCACCTCAGCCCATAGCGGCACGAGCTGCACCTCCAGCCGCTGTCTTATTCCAAGGCCTGGCACAACCAATCGTTGCGTAAAGGGCAAATAACGGTCTGCGGATACCGTGACAGTGTGCGTTCCGGGCTCCAGCTCAAGGGGTCCGAGTGGCGCCGGTCCTACACGTGTGTCATCGACGGTTATCAATGCGTCCACGGCAGGATGTGTGGCTACCGTCAGTTCGCCGGGCAACTTGCGCATTTCGATCACGATAGTACGGCTGGGTTCTTCGCCAACCCTGAAACTCTGCGCGACGTCAAAATAACCCTGCTTGGACACCTTGACCGTGTAGTCTCCTTCGCGCATAAGAATTCGCTCGCCGACGGGCAGCTTGAACCACCCGCCTTCAACTGAAATCTCATCCAGCCCGGCCGGCTGCACGTCGAACTGAATCGATTTCGAACTGAACAGCAACCACGAGACGGCCACCAGCAGCGCAATCACGCCGCCAACCACAGACTGCCAGCGGATTCCCGTCGACGCAGTCTCCACCGGCACCTTTTCGGTAGCGCGGCGAAACGCTGTCGCTACGATCGTCTCTTCCGCTACTGCGACTGATGAATCCGCCAGCTCGGGCGGCTTCGTCACATATACGCTGCCCTCGAGGTGAACACCAAGCAGCATCGCCCCATCAAGCTCATCGATCTTAACTGTTGATCCAAAGAACTCGAGTTCATCACCGCTCTTGAGTTTGCGGGACGTCTGCAGCGGCTCACCATTGATCTTTAACGCGTCCGTCGCCACGGCCGGCTGTACAAAAGGTTCGCCGTCGAGTTCGTCAAGCAGTGCGACGGCGCTTCTGCCCGGGCCTGGCAGGCGAATGTCGCAATCAATTCCGGTACCAATGCGCAGCGGCAGTTGACTCACTGCAAGGCGACGCTCACCCTCATTGTCGCGAATGATGACGGCGTTGAAATTCAAATGGACTCCTCGCAGAGTATGACAATCGGTTGCATTTCGACCTCTGGCGCCACTCTAAATTCAATTCGGACATCACGATAGCCAGCCCGGTTTCCTACCGCAACGTAGACGCCTGGTCTCAGACTCAGGTCCTGCCGTGCAAAAGTGCCCAGTTTACCGACCTTGAAAATCGCGACATTTGTCTGCTCATCTGATATCAGGGTCACCGGCACCGGGGTTGCCGCACGTTTGAGCAAACGAGACAGCTCGTTTTTCTGATCTTCCAAACGCGGTCCAACCGGCTGTAATCGAGTGACTTCAAGCAACAAGTTGGTCGCGTTTTGCATCGTGACCTGATCACTGAGTACATCGGGTTCGGCGATCAACGCCGCGAGCCGTGCGTGCAACGCCGCTCTCGAACGTGCCTCAAACAGACCGGCCTGCGCAAACTGTAAATCGGGATCAATTTCCAGAATATCTTCGTAAACGACCACTGAGGCTTCCCACTGTTCTGCAGCATCCAGTTCGCTTGCTTTTTGCTCCAGGCGTCGAATATTGGCCAGGCGAACTTCCTGATCAAGCTGCAGCAGCCCGTCAACAGGCTGGCGCGACCCAGGGTCAAGCGCCTTGGCCGCATTGAATGCAGCGCGCGCAGTATCAAAATCGGCTGCGAATAACGCATCAAACCCCTCTGTCATGCGTTGCTCGAAAGAATATTGCTTGATTGCGGCGCGTACGCGTTCGAGCCCCGCTGCTGCGGGCTCCCACAGTGGATCCAGCTCCAGCACTTTTTCAAAAGCCAGTTTCGCAGCTGCGAATTCGAGGTTTTCTTCAAATTGACCGCCCTGGCTCATGAGAGTGAGGACGGCCTGCAGGTTTTTTGCGCGAGCAAGTCCGGCTTCTGCCTCCCTGTCACCAGGCGTAATCGAGGTGGCAAGATCGAACAACCTTATTGCTTCCGATACGTCGCTCGCGTCGAAGGCTCTGCGAGCGGCGGCCAGGGTTTCTTCGAACACGCTATCAATACGCTCGAAGAACGGCTCAAGTCGTCTGCTCGCTTGCACATATTTCTCCCCGGCAAGGCGATAGTTTCGATCTACATAAGCCTGGTCACCTTCAGCATAGACATCCAGTGCATCAAGATATTCTTGTCCGCCCCAGCGATCTATGGCCCGAAATCGCAGTCGCTCTAGCTGTGAGAGCAAATCACCCAGCGCGCGGTCTGTTGCTGCTTTTATTTGCGTAACCGACGTTGCTCCGCTGCTTTCCAGGTTCTCGCTAAAAGTAGTATCCGCACCGGCTTCAGCACCAGCGGGACGGGGCGCTGTTGTAGCCGGCGACGAATTTTCTGTGGTGGCTGGACCTGCTTCTTCAGCAGCACCTGGCACAACGGTTGTTTCAATTGCGCCTGGCGGATCGGCAATGCCAGGACGCTCTGAATCGAATAGATTGGGCAAAACAAAAATAACGATCAGGAACAGCAGTGCGGCAACGGCGAGGCCACCGTAAAGAACGGTCGGCGAGATTCCTCCAGATGACTCTGCACTCTGGATTGACTCCGGCGCGGTGACTGCGGCGCCATGCCGACGAGGTTTTGCCTCAACAGGCTCAACGGACTCATCAATGCCACCTGCACCGGAGACGAACCGCGCCGGCGCAGGACCTGGCGCGATTCCCGCTGCCGCAAGTCTTGCAGCGACTGTCTCGGCGTCCGGACGATCGTCGGCGTCGATCGCAAGCATCTCGCGCAACAGTTCACGAATGGTCGAGGGCATGGGCTCGCCGTTGGTGAGGGATGCGGCGACATCACCGTCAACCGGCGGCATACCTGTCAACAACTCATGGATCAAAACACCAAGCGAAAATATATCGTCGGCTGCAGCGGCCGTAGCGCCCGCTTGCTGCTGCGGACTGCTCGCAACTTCAGACCCGCCGCCCGTCACGGGAACAGCATCATGACCATCGCCCGAGACGCCGAAATCGATGAGGTAAGGCAGACCATGACTGTCCAGCAGTACGTTGCTGGCTTTTACGTCCCTGTGCACCACGCCTTTGCCATGTGCATAACGCAGCGCATCCGAGATCAGCGCTACAGGGCGCAGCGATTCGAACGGATCTATCCCTGCTAACGCCCCGATATCCGTCGCTCCAACGAATTGGAGCCCATAAAACGGGCCATCCGCATCGTCGTGATATTCGAAAAGGCGAACGATGTTGGCATGCATCAGTCGGCTGCCGATGCGCCACTCCCGATTAAACAACTGCCGCTGCCGAGGATCGGCAGCAAACTTATCCTTAAGGATTTTCAGTGCGATGCGGGTATCCAACCGGTCATCGCGCGCCAGCCAGACTTCACCAGAGCCGCCCGCCCCAAGCCTGCGGATCAGCGTATATCGATTCGCCAGGCACGTACCTTCATTGAGGTTCCGCATAGAGTCCCGAGCCGAATTTATCCAGTCGGTTGGGGTTGCTGTTGCGCCCTGGACGGATCGCTAACCTGGATGACTTCGGTGAAACCTGTCTCAGTTTCATAGATATCGCGCAGCAGCTTGCGCCAGCTCTCATATTGCGCTTCGGCAGTTCCAGTGAGTCGCATTGTTTCTCCCTGGACCTGGACCACCATCGGTGCCGCTTCCGCAACGAAGGATTCCGACAGCTCCTTGATCTCTTCCCGATGCACGTTGGCCGAACGGTATTGACCAAACGCGTTGATGATAGAGTTCCAGCCTTTGTTGATAGCGACATTCTGCGCAATCCGCTCGGCGGAATAATAGTCACCACTGGTGTTGATGGAGGCGGAACCGACCACGACTGCCGCGCCCAACAATGCACGGCGCATTGCCGCCGCGCGCGATTGTCGGTAGGCAACTGACTGTTCCCGCGTCCGTTTCCGCCAGCCCTCATAAGGCAACGCAATGCCATAATAGAAGTTCGCGTAATGTTCGTTGAGTGTGTCAACGACCAGACGATCTCGCTCGCGAATCTGTCGCAGTCGATCGACCATCGGATCGTTTGCCGCAGGCAGGCGTTGCACAGTGATCATGCCATCTTCGTCGGCAGCCAGATGGTCACCGTAGGCATTCGGCGCCATATCGGCGAAAAACTTAAGCTCCGACACCTCGCGAATGCGCGAAATGTCTTTGGGATCCAGCGTCAATACATAAGCATGCAGATCATTGGCGAAGTCGTTAAAAATTTTCTGGTAGGGATCCTGGGTCCGATCGCGGTATTCAGCGTAGGACGATATACCGGTTTGCATCGTGTAGGACTCTTCAAACCAGAATCGACCGGTCGCATCCTGCGCCTGCAACTCCACGGTGATGAACTCACCGTCCGACTGTTCAATCAGGCCGCTTACCAATACGTCCGTCGAAACATCCGCCGACGGAATGACCCTCACGGCGCCCCAAAACCCGGTGCCCTGCAAAGTGGTTTTAATGTGATAAGGGAGGTAACGCGCTTCCGCCATGCGGACTTCTGGATATATGCGGGTTTTTTCTACGTCGTTTTCTTCAGGAACGCCGGCATCAAAATTGAGAATCCCTACATCGAGCAAAAGACTCTCCGAAACCTGCAGGGAGGCCACTTCAAGCGGCGACGTTTCGGCATGAATAATCTCTGAAACCGTACAGCCGGCGAGCAGGTACGCACCAAGGACAAAAGTCAGGAGTAACCGCAATTTGTGTCTCATATTGTCTTCTTAAATCCGTTCGGTCTATGGCCTAATTAAGATCGTTATAGGAGCGATATTCTTCCCAAAGTCGTTCACGTAATTCCGGATCGGACTCCGCCAGCGCAGCTTCCCGAAGCTGCTTGGCAACAATGTCCTCGCTGACCAGGTCAGGGATATCTGCGGGTGTACGGGCCTGAATTTCTTCCTCACTGAGACCGCCAATAGAGGCTTCACGCTCTGTCGGCGGCATCGCTACGGTGCCGGCCGCGCCGGCTCCGCCGCCGCTACCACCACCACTGCCACCGCCGCCCTGCGAACCCAATCCAACCCGGCCTGTCCCGGCACCGCCGCCCGAGCCGCCGAAGCCTTCGGTATTTCTGCCCACTGTTGATATTTCGCGCTGCTCCTCGCCCAGGACTTCGTCGAATCCACCAACAGACTCATCCAGGGTCTTCTCGAGCCTGGCTTTGCGATCAGCATCACTTTCACCCGGTATCTGGCCAACGCTGCCCTCGCAGTTGTCGTCGGGACCGCCCCATCCTCCGGTACCGCCGGTTGCATTAGGATCACAGTCAGTATTTGACCCCGCGCCACCCGTGCCTGCGATGCCACCGGCACCGCCTGCGCCGGGTACGGGTCCACTCACACCCCGAATCTGGCCTGCACCACCACCTGCCCCGCCGCCGCCAGCTCCGCCGCCTGATGCGCCGCCTGACGAACCGCCCTGCATACCACCATCCGAGGCGCCGCCTGACGAACCACCGGACGAGCCGCCTGACGAGCCACCCGACATGCCGCCGGAGGAACCGCCGCCCGACGAGCCACCTGAAGAACCGCCCGACATTCCGCCAGAGGATCCACCCGAAGAGCCCCCTGATGAACCGCCCGACATGCCGCCGGAGGAACCCCCTGAGGAGCCGCCCGAAGAACTGCCCGAGGAGCCGCCCGAGGAACCGCCTGAAGAACCACCGCCGGGAATGCTGACACCACCGCCGCCACTGGATCCACCGGACATGCCGCCGCTGGGAGAATAGCTAACAGCACATCCTCCCAGGATCAGCGCCATAGCCGCAGATAGAACGGCAACGCGAATGTTGGGGGTGATAACTTGTGTCCGGCTGCTCAGGTTCATCGACTTCCCGCCCTCAGATTGAAATGCCTGAATATCTTGGAAACGCCCGTACGTTGCGAAAGTCTCCGAAATCCATAGTGTTATGTTCGATTGGAGAGCAGAAACGGTGCTTTAGTTCCATCAAACCATGCGCATCGACGAGCTATTGTCGCGTCACCTGGACCACAGTGACAATAATACGCGCCAGCGGCTGTCGCAACCGTGTTCGCACTGATTCGGAAGAAGCAGATCATGGGATCTGCGCGCGCCAGACTCCACAAAGCTAAGCACTTGTTTTTTAATGATTACTTTGCGGCGCGGAGGAAAGGATGCGCGTTCGGCGGGCGGGTTTTCGAACAACGCAATGCCGTCGGAAGCCGGCCTGACTTTACATAGATAGCGAACCCGGCACGGCGAAGGGATCGGGGGAAGGATATTCGCCTGACTGCCGGGCCACTATGACTCAGGGTTGTAGTAGGTAAAGCCCTCGATTACTGCGCCTGCGCACGATCCCGACTTCTGTGCCCGCGGCCGCGGTCACCGGGTCCCATTGCTGCCAGTTGCTGCTGCTGCTCTGGCGTCAGAATGGCGTGTATTTCAGCCCTGATCCGGCCACGCAGTTCTACCGATGACGATTCAAGCGCACCTTTTGCAGCGGCAAGATTCTGCAGCTGCGCACCGTAGTCCGGATCGTTCACATCCAGATCGCGCATCGCTTTACGGTTTTCGCGGTTACTTTCCCGCAGCAATTCCATCTCCGGTCTTGCGCTTTCGACAATGTTGGTCATTTGCTCGACCTGCGTATCATCCAGGTCCAGTCTGCGCGCCATACCGCGAACCATTCGCTGCGCGTCATTCGACCGATGCTCGCCATGTTTCTGCCGAGTCTGGTTGTGCCGCTCGCCTCGATCTATTTCGTTTGTATCGGCTTCCTGCGAAATTGCCGAACCACCGACAACCAGCAGAGCGATGCTTGCGATCATTACGGACAGATTTTTCTTGCTCATGATTAATACCTCGTTAAAGTTCAAAATGTCCCCTCTCTGGCCGCTTGTGCGGCTGCTTTCGATACAGCCTATCCGCGCGGAAGTTGGCAAACGTCAATCTACGCGCAGATTCTGCCAAGAATTGTCAAGGACGGACGACCGATCATTGCGCTGCCCGGTCCGTTGGCGGACGATGCCAGTCAACGTTCACAAAACAACCGCTGACATGATCGATGCAAACAAAACCTCCTCTGTCCTGCTGATCGACGACGATCGGGAACTGGGCAAGATGCTTGGCGATTTCCTTTCAGGAGACCGGCTCGACGTTACGACCCGGCACACCGGTGAGAGCGGACTGGAAGAATTCGCCAGGCAGAAGTTCGACCTCCTGATACTGGACATCATGATGCCAGGCATGAGCGGGCTTGATGTCCTGAAAAAAGTGCGGCAGACCAGCCCCATACCGGTCATCATGCTGACAGCGCGGGGCGACGACATTGATCGCATCATTGGCCTCGAATTTGGTGCGGATGACTACCTGCCCAAGCCCTTCAATCCACGTGAATTGCTGGCACGGATAAAAGCGATACTGCGCCGGTCCGGCCCACAGGAAAAAGCCACGCGCCGACTGACTCTCGGCGATATTACGCTGGACGCGCGCACCCACCAGGCGTCCGTGAGCGGCACCAAGTTGGAACTCACTGGCACGGAGTACGAGATCCTGAGGTGTCTTCTCGAGACTCCGGGCGAGGTCGTCAGTAAGGAGCAACTCAGCGAACGCGCGCTCGGTCGAAGGCTAATGCCCTATGACCGCAGTGTCGACACGCACATCAGCAATTTGCGCGGCAAGCTCGAACGGGCAGGCAACAGGAATGAAACCATTCAGAACCAGCGTGGTGTCGGGTACCTGCTGATTCCGGGGTCTTAGGCCAACCGTTCATGCATAGTCTCTTCCTGCGCTTCTTTCTTTCTTTCTGGCTGATCATCGGCATCATCATCGGGGCCGCAGCCACCGGCGGATTCTGGTATGCCGAGAAGGTGCAGGATGCCATTGAACATTTTGAGCTCGACGGCCGGTTGCTGGCCGCCAGTTCGGCACTGGAGTCCGGTGGCAGAGCCGGATTGACCAACTGGCTGCGCGACTTTCCTCAGACTCGCGGCATTACGCTGTATGTAGTCGACGATCAGGACGAAGACATTCTTGATCGACCATTGTCGAAACGCATCGCCGGCACGGTGCGGCGGCATCGAGAATTCCAACGCACTCGCCCGCCCGGTCGGGATGATCCACGTAACCTGAGGCGCTCGCGCCATCTGCCCCAGCTGGTTGGCGCGAATGGAGATACATTCACATTCTTTGTATCGACGTCAAGGATCCGGGACGCGATCTGGGGCGCTACCGACGTGAGGCTGTTGCTGCTTATCTTTGCACTGCTGGTCAGCGGCGCGGTTTCATATGCGCTTGCCAGCGCGATATCGCGTCCGGTGAGAAAACTGCGCAGTGCAACAGTTACCCTTGCTGACGGAGATCTCGATGTTCGCGTCGCAAATTTAATTGGCAATCGGCGTGATGAGCTGGGCATGCTCGGACGTGATTTTGACACGATGGCCACCAATCTGCAGCGTGCAGCTCAGCAGCAAACGGAACTGTCGCGCAACATTTCACACGAACTTCGCTCTCCACTGGCACGCATGCGAGTCGCCGTAGAATTGGCCCGGGAAAAGGCTGGTGATTTGTCGGAATTTGCGCGACTCGATGACGACGCTGAAAGACTGGACGACCTGATCGGGCAAATCTTGAGTTATACGAAGCTGGACGCGCTGCCCAACAAACGCAATGAGAATATAGATATTGCAGAGGTTGTTGCCGAAGTCGCGGAGAACGTCAATTTCGAATGCAAATCCGACTCTGCACGTGGCGTCAGTGTGGAAACCAGCGTGCCGTCTGCAATCAATATCCCAGGACATTACGACGTGCTGGTCAGCGCCGTGGAAAACATTGTGCGCAATGCCGTAAGACACAGCGCGCCTGGCAGACCGGTCACGATCGGCGTCGACACCGGTACGCAGGAGGTCCGCATAGAAATTTGCGACACGGGCCCTGGCGTTCAGGCTGAGGAAATTCCGCGCCTGTTTGAACCGTTCTTTCGTACACGAGCATCCGCCGAAGCTGACGGCAACGGGGGCACCGGGTTGGGATTGGCGATCGCTCGCCGCGCGGTTGAACTGCACAACGGAGAAATTACTGCCAGGAATAGAGACGAAGGGGGACTATGTGTCGAGATAACGCTGCCGCGGAATTAGTTGGCAGTGCGGCGAAACGGCTTGCGAAACAAAATAACGGATAGATCGTCAGGCTTGCTGGGCTGGTGCAATGTTTCGATATTCATACGCCGTTGCGCCAGGCTGATCATCGCTTTGACTGCGTCAGGCAGGGGTCCCTTACGGATAAATTCCTTGATCTCGTCGCCGTGTACATTGTCAGTCAGACCGTCGCTGGCCAGCAGCACCGTATCCCTGGCATTCAGTTTGGTTTCGGCGCCAACATCGATGCGCATTTCGGTTGTGCCGATGAAATTCGAAACCAGGTGGCGCTCTTCGTGATGCAGGGCGGCGCGCTGATCCAGGAAGCCGGCTTCAACAGCAAATCCGGTTGGCGAATGTGCCATCGTTTGTGACCGTACGCGGCCTCTTTGCCCGACGATCATCGCCTCTGAGTCACCGATCTGGTAGGTGCGCGCAATATGCCCCTCGACCGTCACAATGGTCATGGTAGTGGCCGAGCCGGTTCCCAGCCCCAATACCGCTTTATTGGCTGCATCTATGCCATTCAGAATTGCGGTGCGCAACAACATCGTTTCATTCATCGCCTCATGCAATGAAGCTTCAAGGGATGCGATGGCGGTGCGGGACGCACGCCGCCCCGCCGGCAGCCCGCCGGCGCCGTCCGCGACGACCAGGACGACTGCAGCGGGTCCGTAGGGAATCGCGGCGACACTGTCCTCGTTTTCAGTCTCCTTGTCCGGGGCCGGGGTGGTAAAAGCGACAATCGATCCACCGCCAATATCGGCGACCCTGTGATCGGCGTCCGTCGCCCCGTCGAGCATGATGATGTCGGTTGTCATCGATTAACCGGGGCGTTACACCAGGGGCAGAATTTCCAGAACTCGCGAACGATACCGGAATGGCAGGTCGAACATTTTTGCCTGTTTCCGGCAATTTTCGACGGCTTCTTGATCTTGACTTTGCACCAGGGGCAATAGCGCATGAAGGGCATCAGCGGTTCGCGACAGCGTGAATTTGCACATTTGCCTGCATAGCGCTTATCCGGAAAGCGTCGCGTCGTTTCCACTTCGAAACCGGGCCCATAGCACCAAGCGCAGTATCGCCAGTCGGTCTTCACGCCGCGTTCACACCGCGGGCAAACGGCGGGCATCGTGGTTTCGGCACCTTTTGCAGGATTATCAACACCGCACCAGGGGCAGCCCTGCATGTTCTCGGCGACCGGTCCTTCGCAACGACGGCAATAATGACGGGTTTCAAGGTCTTTACGATACAGGCGCTGAAATTCCCGCCACTGCAGTTTGCGCCACCCGGCACCCTTTACGGATACGCTGCGCCGACGCCTGGAGGGATTCTTCTCAGCATATTTGCGTTTGATACGACGAAAGGCCGTCGCCATTTCGCTGGCGTTTCGGAAACGGTCTGCGGGATCCAGTTCGATCGCTTTGCGCAGCATTGTCGACAATTCCGGCGGGTACCGTTTCTGCAATCGATCGTACCCTACCATGGGCCATTTGAACGGCCATTCCGGGAGCTTCCCGGAGAAAAGGCGATACAGCACCAGTCCCAGCGAAAAGACGTCCGACTGGAATTTTGGGCGCCCCATGGCCTGTTCAGGCGCAATATAGTCGATTGTGCCGGAACCGGAGGCCTTTAGCGTACGCAGGCTAATCTTGGCGAAGCCGAAATCGGCCAGCTTCAAACGGTTGCCCGGAAACAAAATGAAGTTTTCAGGCTTGATATCGCAGTGGATAATTTTTTTCTCGTGCGCGTGCGCGAGAGCTGCGAGTGCCTGGTCTGCGATCGACATCGCATGTGCCGTGGACATACGCCTGACAATTCTGTCTGCAAGCGACTCTGTACCAAGTTCCATTGCGATGACGAAATGGCCGTCTATGAAACTGGCGTCCTGTACCGGCAGAATATTGCCATGGTTCAATCGTGTCGCAATCTGAACCTCGCGGAGAAAATCGTCCTGGCTGACGTTATCGTCAGCCTTTGGAATTTTCAGTGCGACCCGCGTCTTGTGAATCGTGTCAGCCGCCTTGTAAACGTCGGCCAGGGGGCCGGCTGCAATACGACCGAGGATTCGGTATTTACCGAGTTTTTGACGAGCTCGAAGCAATGCGAAATAAATCCAATGAGACCTGAGCCAGGGTCAGGTCCTGGCTGCGATTCGACACCAATCATTGTTTGCAACGCGGACTGAAGTCAAGTGTGGAAACTGGCCTGGTTTCTTAGACCACTGGACACTCATCATCGAGGTCGTTCGCTTTGCACACGACTCACAGCGTCCTGCCAACCTTCATAGAGTGCATCTTTCGCAGAAGCGTCCATCTTTGGGGTGAAAACAGCGTCCCGTGACCACAGCGATGCAATGTGATCAAGTGACGAGTAGACGCCGCACTGCAGTCCGGCGAGATACGCCGCGCCGGCGACGGTGGACTCCACGTTGCCCGGTCTCTCCACGGTCCGGTCAAGAATGTCGGCAAGGAAACTCAGAAACCAGTCGTTGCTGACCATGCCGCCGTCAACGCGGATGATGTTGGGATCGATGCCGTCATCTGTCATCGCCTCAAGCAGGTCTTTGGTCTGAAATGCGACTGCCTGCAAAGTCGCCGTGACGATTTCATTGATGCCGGTGTCGCGCGACAAGCCCAGAATTGCACCCCGAGCATCCGGATCCCAGTAAGGTGCGCCGAGGCCCGTAAATGCGGGTACGACATGCACATGCTCGATGATGCCGGTCGCGTTCGCAATTGCCTCTGTCCCGGCGGCATCGTCAATTATTTTCAGCTGGTCGCGCAACCACTGAATCGCAGACCCCGCTACGAAAATGCTGCCCTCCAGACCGTATGTGACGACACCATTCAATCGGTATGCCACCGTGGTCAGGAGGTTGTTCTCGGATCGCAGAGCAGTGTTACCCGTATTCGCTATCACGAAACAGCCCGTACCGTAAGTGCTCTTGGTTATGCCGGGAGAAAATCCCGCCTGACCAATGAGCGCCGCCTGTTGATCGCCCGCCATCCCGCAAATCGGGATCTCACGACCAACGATGTCTTTCGCCGTCGTGCCGAAATCCGCGGCGCAGTCTTTCACTTCGGGCAACAGCGACGCGGGAATACCGAATATCTTGAGCAGTTCTTCGTCCCAGACCTGTGCATGAATATCAAAAAGCAGGGTCCTGGACGCATTGCTCGCGTCCGTCGCATGTACGCGACCGGCTGTCAGGCGCCACAGAAGGAAGCAGTCGACCGTACCGAATGCGAGTCGCCCTGCAGCGGCAAGGTCTCTCGCGCCAGGTACGTTGTCGAGTATCCAGACAATCTTGGTTGCCGAGAAATAGGGATCGAGCCGCAGGCCGGTTTTTGCAGTGACGTAGCTTTCAACGCCAGTCGCCCTGAGCTTGCGACAGTAGTCTGCGGTTCTTCGATCCTGCCAGACGATCGCATTATGAATGCACTGGCCGGTGGCCCGGTCCCAGATGAGCGCCGTTTCGCGCTGATTTGTAATGCCCAGCCCACTAACGGTTATTGCGCCTGCTTCTTGCAGCGCTTCACGTACAACGGACACCACCGATTCCCAGATAGCCTCAGGATCATGCTCTACCCAGCCTGGCTGCGGATATTCCTGGGGAAACTCCTGCTGCGCAGCGGCGACTGCTTGCGCATCGTGCCGATAGATTACGGCGCGGCTGCTGCTGGTTCCCTGGTCGATGGCCATCAGGTATGTCGTATCGTTACTCATCTACTGTCTTCCGCGGCAACAGGCTGTAAAGCGGTTTGCTGATCGACATTTTTTGGCCGACTTCTTCGGGCACTTCAGTACTTTTTTGTGCGTCTGTGTACTGCCTTATTTTTGTCAGAATTTGTGACGGCCATGGCGAGACTCGGCGGGTCTGCAGGTCTACATGCAGATTCATCCATTCCGCCGTCGCAACCAGGTATTCCTGTTCGGCATGATACATACGTTGAAACTGATGAATGCGTTTCTCGTCATAGGCGAGAACTTGCGCCGTAACGATATAGGGTTCGCCCTCGAGTAGTTCGCGCTGGTAGGTGATGTGACATTCAACTGCGAATGTAGAGCCCTGTCCGCCCTCAATATAGTCGCTGGTTATTCCGAACCTGTCCCACAAAGCATCGACAGCCAGGTCCAGCGCAAGAACGTAGTAGGCAACATTCATATGGCTGTTGACGTCAATCCATTCTGGCTTGACTCTACCATCGTAAATTACGTTTCCGATCATGTTCGTGTTGCTCATTCCGTTTCTAAAGCCTGCAGGTTTTCGAACTGCTTGAGCGCGTCGGGATTCGCTAACGCATCCGTATTCTTCACCGGACGACCGTGAATTATGTTCCGTACGGCGAGTTCCACGATTTTCCCGCTGATCGTTCTCGGTATGTCGTCAACTGCAATAATTTTAGCCGGTACGTGGCGCGGCGTCGTATTCTCGCGAATCACTTGCCGGATTTTTGCCGCCATTTCCTCGTCCAGCGTCGTGCCCTCGCGCAGGTGTACAAACAGTACGACACGAACGTCGTCATTCCAGTCCTGGCCTACCGCGATACTTTCGAGCACTTCGTCGAGCTTTTCGACCTGCCGATAAATTTCGGCAGTGCCAATTCTGACGCCGCCGGGATTGAGAATTGCATCAGAGCGACCATAGATCACCATGCCGCCGTGTTCGGTAATCTCGGCATAGTCGCCGTGCGCCCACACACCGGGAAACCGCTCAAAATAGGCGGCATGGTATTTGGTGCCGTCCGGATCGTTCCAGAAGCCGACCGGCATGGACGGAAAAGCGTTACCGCAAACGAGCTCGCCTTGTTGCCCGATAAGCGCCTTCCCCTCGTCGCTGAAGACCTGAACCTGCATGCCCAGTGCGAGGCATTGCAGTTCCCCACGACGTACAGGTTTCAATGGATTGCCGCCGGCAAAACAGCTGATGATGTCAGTGCCACCTGAAATCGATGCCAGCTGCACGTCATCCGAGATGGCGTCATAGACATAATCGAAACTTTCCGCTGCCAGCACGGACCCGGTGGACAGGATTGTTTTTAATCCGGTCAGATCAAATTCCTCTCCCGGGCGGCGACCGGCTTTCTCCGTGGCCGAAATAAACTTGGCGCTGGTGCCAAAAACGGTCACTTTCTCCTCTGCCGCCATGCGCCATAACGCACGACCGTCGTCATGAAACGGCGAACCATCGTAGAGAATTATCGTCGCACCGGTTGCCAGGGTACTGGCCAGCCAGTTCCACATCATCCAGCCGCAGGTTGTGAAATAGAACACCCGGTCTTCAGCGCCTATATCACAGTGCAACATGTGTTCCTTCAAATGCTGTAGCAGCGTGCCACCCGCACCATGGACAATGCATTTCGGCACGCCGGTCGTACCCGACGAATACATGATGTAGAGCGGGTGATTGAACTCGGTCGGAACGCAATCGAGTTCCGCGCCGGCTTCACCAAATTCTTCCCACATGATGCCATCGCGGATTTCGGCGGCCTTTACAGGTTCTCCCGTGAATGGCACGACAACCGTTTGTTTAATGCTCGGGATCTGCTCAAGAACGCCGCGAATGGCCGGCAGAGAATCGCAGCGTTTACCATTATAGAAATAGCCGTCAGCACAGAAGAGCACCCTGGGTTCAATCTGGCCGAAGCGATCGACCACGCCGTTGATACCAAAGTCAGGCGAGCACGACGACCAGATTGCCCCGATGCTGGCGGCGGCCAGCATGGCGACGATCGCTTCCGGGCAGTTTGGCAGGAACCCTGCAACGCGATCGCCTTTTACGACACCCGCACGAACCAGCCCGGCTGTGATTTCGGCCACCGCCGTCCGCAGTTCGTCGAAGCTCAATTCCCTGCGAACGCCGTTCTCCCCACGAAAAACGATGGCTGCCCGATCGCCGGAGTGCCTCAGGAGATGCTCCGGAAAGCTGATGGTTGCATCGTCAAACCACTTTGCCGTTGTCATATTGCCCGGCTGATCGAGGACCTGGCTCGCTTCGCTGGCAAATCTGACCTCCGCGAAATCACATAGTGCTTGCCAGAATTCCGTTACGTTCTCTATGGACCATTGATGGAGCGCGTCATAATCATCGATATCTTGCAGCTGCATAAAGCGGTACATCGAGCTATTGTGGACGCGCTCTTCAGGGGGCCTCCAGAGAACCGGGTTTGTTGCCATTTGCGCTGCCTGTTTTATTTTTGGTAACCGGTCAATACAGAGCCCGGTTACACAATTGGATTATGACGATTATGCCGACGCGTCGCGCGCTTGACGTCTATTTTGTCTTTGCAGAAGATCAAACTCAAAGATTTATTGTAAGCGACCGACAGTTCGCCAACGCAATAACATGGCTGGCAATTGAAAGGACCGCGGCCAGGCCTGTTATTATTCTCCTACCTGCAATATCTTACCGGTTAACTATTGGTGTCCGAACAACGCTCGACACCGCTTCTTAAAGGACTAACGTGGACGCGATCTGGTTACTAATCGGCGCTGGCATTGTCATGGCTGCCGGGATCTTTGTATTCCGGGACAAGGTTCGGGGCAAACCGGTGCCGAACGCGATCAAGCCCGGCAGACCCCTGCCTGAATTCACTGCCACGAATGAAAATGGTGAGGCGGTGCATTCCGGGTTGCTGCGCGAACAACCTTCGGTACTGCTCTTTGTGCGTGGATCCTGGTGTCCATTCTGCAGCAAACAGGTTGCGAACCTCACGAAGTACTATAAGGAAATTACAGATTCCGGTGCCAGGCTAATCCTGATCACACCGAAACCACTGGAGACAACCCGCCGGGTTGCCGATTTTTTCGCTGTCGACTTCGAATTCTGGCTGGACGATTCGCTGACAATCGGTAGAAAACTGGGGCTGGTGCAAGAGGGTGGTGTACCGGGAGACAGCCGACCTGAATACGGCGTTGATACGTTGTGGCCCACGTCGTTGGTGGTGGATGCAGACGGTGTCATCCAGCATAGCGAGCTGTCGCGGTTCATCGCCGACCGACCGAATCCGGTCAAGTTACTCGCCATTGTAAAACAGCTGCAGGGACTTCCGAACTAGCACTGTGCACGCGGACCAAACGAGGTATCCTCTGCGGGGCACTACGCGGCGGCGATAATTCTCCTCGCCTGAGCATCCGCGACGACATTGGTGGGCAGGTCGCTGGCTGCGGATTCCTCGAAAATCCCGGTCAGTCTCGGGCCAATGGCTGCAACCTGCTGCATTACTTCCTCATCCGTGGCGTCATGATAATACTCGCAGGCAACATTGATAATGCCGCCGCCGTTGATGACATAGTCCGGCGCATACAGAACGCCGGCATCGTGCAGTCGCTGGCCATCAGCATCAGTTTCAAGCTGATTGTTTGCACCACCGGCAACAACCGGCGCGTTCAATTGGGGAATCGATCTCGAATTCAGTATCGCGCCAAGCGCGCACGGCGCCAGTACGTCAACTTCCTGTTGCAGAATCTGCTCCAGAGACACCGGCGTCGCCGCAAACTCAGAGACTGTTCTTGAAACCCGCGAATCGTCCATATCCGCAACGAACAGATTGGCGCCGGCTTCATGCAGGAATTTACACAGGTGGTAGCCGACGTTGCCAACGCCCTGCACCGCTACCCTGAGGCCGGCGACGTCTTCGCGGCCCAGTTTTGTCTGCACAGCCGCTTCTATGCCTTTGAAGATGCCGTAGGACGTTTTCGGTGACGGGTCGCCGCCGGCCTGGCCTTCCCGTTGCACAAGCCCGGCAACATATTTCGTCTTGCGCCCGATCATCTCCATGATGGCCACACTCATGCCAACATCTTCGGCAGTCACATAGCTGCCGCCCAGCGAATCGACAAACTCACCGTATTTTTCGTACAGCTTATCGCTTGCAACGAAATTTTCGCCGCGGATGATCACTGCCTTACCGCCACCGAACCTGAGGCCGGCCATCGCATTCTTGTAGCTCATTCCCTGGGAAAGACGTAGTACATCGTGCAGGGCTTCAACATCGTCCGCGTAAGACCAAAGCCGCGTTCCGCCAGCGGCGGGCCCAAGCGCCGTCGAGTGAATGGCGATGATGGCTTGCAGGCCCAGGTCTGCGTCGTGGCAGAAAACGACGCGCTCGTGCGCATCGAACGCGGAATCACTAAATACGGCCATTAGGCACCCTTAAGCGGCTGTTCGCCAATTAGTTTCTGGCGGAACTTGCCGCCGTGGCGCGCGGATTCTAGCACCCATGACGCACAAGGTCATATGTCAATTCTCATCAATTGCGCGCATCGGGGCGGGCCTTAGAACTGCACGTTAACGGCTTTGCAGAGAAACTGCATGTAGGGGGTCGCAGCGCGGAAAGCGGTTTCGACCTTTTGCTGAAATCGGGGACTGAGTGCGTCGTCATGCGACATACTTTTGACGGCGATAAAGTCTTTGCGCTTGATATCGTCGATCATGACGTGATCTTTGGCAAAGCCGCGCGGCGGGCGGCTCAACGATTCGCCACCAAGACTGAAATGGCGGCTGAAGGTCCTGTCATCGCGGACTCGCTCCCATTCTTCCGGCTTGTCAGAAATTCGCTCACGAATTCCGCGTAGTGCATCTGACGCCGGGCGCCACATGCCGGCGCCGAGAAATACCTGGTCGGGGTCAATATGCACATAGTAGCCCGGTGCGTGCACGTCGCGAGCCTGTTCATGCCGGAACTGTATTCCGATATTGGTTTTGTAGGGCGTCTTGTCTTTCGAAAACCGGGTGTCACGATAGATGCGCATCAACGATCCACCCATGCGTTTCGGTATCGCTGTAAAATTCGGCGCGATCTCTGCCAGCGGGTCGTGCATCGACTGGATAAAATTAAGGGCTACGTCCAGGACCTGCTCCTCGTAGCGACTTTTGTTTTCTTTGAACCACTCACGATTGTTGTTGTTCTTGAGCTCTGCCAGGAAAGCGATCGACTCCGGTGTGAAACGTGCATAGCGAGCAGCCATTAGTGTCCTCCCCGGCTCAGGTAAGCTCGGCATTTTTCGGGTTTGGGAACATGTCCGACTCGTCCTCATCCGCCCGCGGCGCGAGGCACTCAAAATCCTTCTCCACCAGAATCTTCAATTGGTCGCCGTCGTCCAGGTCTTGCTCCGACTCTATCGAAACTTTTTCGGATTCAGCCCACTGCTGCACGTCCAGCCGCGGAATACGGACGGTCAGCACATTGTTCGATACAAAAGCTTCCGGCTTGACCGTGGCCGGCGAGCTTTCGAATACATACTCAAATGAATTGTTGCCGCCAAACTGGACGCGACCACGCACCAGGCCCTCGTCTCTTGCAGTGGCAACCTCAGATCGGGTTAGCCGCAATCGAATCGAATTGTCGCGAATACGAAGTTTCAACGGGGCACTCTCACTATTTTTATTACGGCCGCAATTAAATCACGGTTGCCGCAGCAAAAGTAGCGCCCGCAGTCGACGAAATTTCCGGGCAGAGATGACTTTCCTGCTATTCTGCGCCGCCCGGAAACGCGGACCGTCAACTTGATAACGGACCCCTATTTTTACCTGGTAGCGGTTCCCGCGGTCATACTATTCGGCGTTGCCAAAGGTGGCTTCGCCGGTGGACTCGGCGTAGCCGCAGTTCCGATGATGGCTTTGGTTATTTCTCCGATCCAGGCAGCCGCGATACTGCTGCCGGTTCTCTGTGTGATGGACCTGGTCGCCCTGTGGAAATATCGAGGCCGATGGGTGTGGTCAGAACTGGTCTTGCTCATTCCCGCCTCATTGCTCGGGCTTGGCGCGGGTACGCTGCTGTTCAGCCAGATGAGTCCCGCGATAATACGACTACTTCTTGGCGGAATCGCCATTGCTTTTACCCTGCACCACTGGTTCCAGCAACTGCTCGCAAAAAGATACGCCCAGAATCATTTTGGTCCTGTCGTTGGCATCCTGGCTGGGGCAACGTCTGGATTCACGAGCTTCGTCGCCCACGCCGGAGGCCCTCCGCTGGGCATGTACCTGCTGCGCAGGGGGCTCGACAAGACTGCCTTTGTAGCCACCACGGCGGTTTTTTTCACGGTCGCAAACTACCTGAAGCTGATTCCGTATGCGTGGCTCGGACACCTGGATATGGGCAACCTGAAAACTTCATTTGCTCTGATGATTCTGGCGCCGCCGTCGATTCTCGCCGGATACTGGCTGCATACCCGCATTTCCGAATTACTTTTTTTCCGCTTTGTTTACGCGAGCCTGCTGGTTGTCGGCGTCAAGCTGGTTTGGGACGGTTTGAGCGGCCTATAGCGAATCCAGCAGCGTCCGCACCTGCTGAACGTCGGGATATCGTTGTGCCAGAACCGCCGCAACCTCCCGTGCAGCGGCAGAATCTCCCTGGTCTCGATACATCGTTGCCAATGCCCAATGGATATCAAAATCTGCAGGAAATCGATCTTTGACTTCCGACAACAGTTTGGTCGCCGCTTCAGGTTGTCCTAGCGAATTTAATGCAACCGCATAAACATAGGCATAGCGAGCGTTGTCCGGGCTCGCTTCAACAGCCATTCTGAGCGCTTCCAAGCCCTCATCCTGACGATTGCTGCGCACCAGAAGAAGCCCAAGTGAATGATGTAAATCGGCTGCACCCCGATCCAGCTCCAAGCCCTCACGCAGAAGCGCCTCGGCATCACCATCGCGACCTGTGCGGCGATAAAAATCCGCATAATTGATGCGCGCAAACAGGGAATCCGGCGCGACTCGTAACGCGGTTTGATACGCCGCTTCCGCCGCGGCCACATTGCCGGCATCGGCATACAGGCTTCCCAGGTTCGCGTGCGCCTCCGGTCGTTCCGCAATGGCCATCAGCGCCTCCACAAGTTCGATCTCCGCTGCTGCGAAAGCGCGCTGGAATCCGGGCGCCAACAAAGACCGGAACGGCGATACCTGCCTGACAGCTTCGATGCGAACGGCCCGTAACGAATCGGCAAGTAGCGGGCCTGCCCACTCAGCCCGAGCCTCCGGCGGGAGTCCCGGTAAAGCGCGTAAAGCCCCTATTCTGACGAATGGGTCACCGTTGCCAAGCCCGGTCCGAATAGCGGCGGCGACCTCTTGAGATACCGGTGACTGCAACGCCGCGAGTGCCGTGCCTCTGGCGATGCCGGGATGAGTGCTATCGCCGATAACCTCCAGGAGTTGCGCATTGGCGTCTGGCTCACCAATCCGTGCGGCGTGTATCGAGTATCCGTAATGAGTACGGTCGGTGCCTCCGTACCAGTCGGTCACGACAGCGACTGCCCAATCGGCGCCCTGATCGCTATGGCACTGATTGCAGGCATTCGGGGCGCCCGTTTGCAGCGCAAGGTCGGGGCGCGGCACTCGAAAACTATGGTCGCGTCGACCATCGACCACCATATAGTCGCGCGAGGTCATATGACAATCAACGCAACCGACCGCGTCGACAGCATGGCGATGATGTTTCGTATTCGAAAATTTTTGCGGAAGATGGCAGGTCGCACAGATTGCGTTGGGGTCGGCTCCGGTGTGCAGATCGCCGCTGTGCGGATTGTGGCAGTCGCTGCAACTGACACCCGCCTGGTACATGCGACTCTGCAAAAACGATCCGTATACATACACCTCTTCACGAATCTGCCCGTCCGGAAAATACAGGCCGTCGTCGAGCAATACGGGCGCGTGCGTATCGAGCAGCGAATGACCGAACTCATAGTCTGCAGCGATTACGCTACGCCGCGCATGGCAGCGGCCACATGCTTCCGGTTGTTGCGGCACCTGCATACGCAGCTCACTGCGTGCGGCAATGCCGGTTGCAGGATCCATGACCCAGACTGCGCGGCCCGCATCGTCGAGATTGACGGGCAAACCATACTGGCGATCAAACTCCTTGACTGCCGCCTGTGCGACATGCACCGAAGCCGGGCCATGACAACTCTCGCAACCTACGTTGATTTCAAACCAGTTCGTGTCAAATGTATTGCTGGCCACGTCATAGTTCTTGGTGAGGTTCGTCGAATGACACTCGGCGCACATAAAATTCCAGTTTTGTTCACGACCGGTCCAGTGCAGTTCATCGCCACTCTCGATCGGCTCATCCGGATAGATGTGATACCAGCGCTGTCCGCCGGCCGGCGCAGGTCGGGAATCCCATGCAAGCGGCAACGTTTGCAGCCGCCCGTCCGGGAATTCGATCAGGTATTGCTGTAACGGCTCGATGCCAAAGGTATAGGAGACCAGGAACTCCTCCATGTCGCCAGCGGCATTGTCTGTCGCGACAAAAAAATCGTTGCCACGGCTGAAAAACCGGCTCGTCGTGTTGAAATGTGTAAATTCAACGCCGGAAAAATCACCGAGTACCGTGTCCGGCGTCGCGTGCTGCATTGCGAGCGCGTGATGCGATCCCTGCCACAATGCGTATTCTTCCTGGTGGCAGCCGCGGCACGATTCGGACCCCTGATATGCGGCCTGTGCATCCGACAGGGTCGGCACGGATTGTTTTGCCGGAGAACAGGCTGCGAACAGAAAGGCAGTGCACAGAATAAATTGGCGCAAGGAGGTTCCCGCAATATCTGATCCAAATATCGCGAATTTGGCGAACCGCATTTTGTTGCTTCCTTTCAATAATCTCCGCAGAGACACAATGCAGTTGCCCTTTGCAGTTTCTGGTTGTGACCCGCTTTGCGCTGGTCGTCGTCGAACTGCCCTAATCAATGACTATTCGGCGATTACGTTTTCCGCCTGCGGGCCTTTCTGGCCCTGGGTCACTTCCATGGAAACTTTCTGCCCCTCTTTGAGAGTCTTAAAGCCTTCCATTTGAATCGTGCTGTGATGAACAAATACATCCTGCCCACCTTCACGCTCGATAAAGCCAAATCCCTTGTCGTCATTGAACCATTTTACGGTTCCCGTAACTCTTTCCCCTGACATATCTACCTCTTAAGAAAAACTCGCCAGTAGCAACCAGCGCTAATCGGACACGCATGAAGCGAAGCCACAAATAGTCTACTCGCAAATAAGTTGTGAGGCCCATTTTTAGCGCTTGGCAAATCGCGCCTGCATGCGAAATGCCCTAGCTAAAATACCTAAATGCGTGAATTTTCGATGTCTTTTCGGATCGCAAGACGAATCTCGCCGAAATTTCATGGGCCTGATGGGCGCGCTTCGTGCGCTGAAAGTGCTATAAGCCAACCGCTGAAATCAGCGGTTTGGCGAACAGTGAAATCAATACCAGGCTGACGCCACCAATGAGCAAAGCCGCAAACAGGCCGAGGATAAACGGGCGCGCGCCGATTTGCCGGATGCCGGAGAACATCGACGTCAGGCCAACGGCCGCCATTGCCAACAGCAGGCACGCTTCCGCAGCATCACGAACAAACCTGACAAGATCCGCCCACTGATCCTGATCAAGAACCCCAAACGCTTTGTCGCCATAATCTCCGACGGTGCGAAGCGCCGACATCACGGCGAACCCGATGATGAACCACGGAATCAGTGTCCACCAACGGCCGGTTGGGGCATCTTCGGTGCCGCGATTTGATCCATACAAAATTCCGACCAGTGGAATAACGGCAATCATGCACAGGTTTCTGACCAGTTTGGTGACCGTTGCGATATCGAGCGCAACCGGGGCGTTGTATTGTGCTTCGTACATCAGGCCTGCACCCGCAACCTGCGCCGTCTCATGAATTGACGTACCCAGAAACAGGCCTGCCAGCGCTGGCTCATCTGCAAACAGGTAGTAACCGAGAATCGGATAAAAGAACATCGCCGCCAGGCCGAACACCGTGATGCAGGCGATTGAATAACTGACCTCTGATTCGTTCGCTTTGATCAGCGGCGCGGTTGCAACGATTGCGGTCGCACCGCAGATACTGGTGCCAACCGCAATCAGGCCGCTCAGTTGGCGCGACAAATTCATCGAGCGTCCAAGGAAGCCGACGACCGTCAGTCCGATGCCAATCGCGGCGACAACGAACGGCAGCGCAACGAGTGTAAACCGACCCGCACCGAGGAGGCTCAGGCGTATGCCGAGCAACATAATGCCGATGCGAAGGATGGTTGATGTGCAAAACTTGAGACCCGGATTCAGACCGATTGGCAATTTGAAAATGTTGGCGACCAGCATGCCGAGGATAATCGCCATCATGATCGCGCTCACCGGGCTTCTAGCAAAACCGAGCACTGATTCGCCAAACCACTCGGCAACATATCCGGCCGCGAATGAAATCAGGACCGCGAGGCCGATGCCGGCCCACCAGAGGGGGCTTCTGAAACTGTTAGTCACTTGGTTTTAATCCGGGTTTATGCTGGCTTCTTTGAGGATTTCTGGATGTATTTCGGGCCCAGTTTCTGCACCGAATTACAGCCGACCAGCGCCATGCTACGTTCGACCTCAGACCGAAGCAATCCCAGCGCATGTTCGACCCCGCGCTGGCCGCCGGCGGCCAGCCCGAACAGGTATCCGCGTCCGATGCTGCAGGCCGTAGCGCCAAGAGCGAGGGCCTTGATGACGTGCGTGCCGCGGCGAATACCGCCATCGCAAATGATCTCCAGCCGATCCCCCAGTTCGTCCGCGATCGGCGCAATACAGTCTACTGGCGCAGGTGCCGTTTCGAGCTGGCGGCCGCCGTGATTCGACAGCATTACAGCGGTCGCGCCTGAGTCCGCAGCCTTCCGCGCATCGGCCGCAGTTTGTATGCCCTTCACGACCAGGGGTCCGTCCCAGAGTTCGGCCAGCCATTCGACATCTTTCCATGTAATCGAGCGATCAAACTGGCTGTTAATGTACTCCATCACGCCATCCCCAATCTCGGTGGACGCGCTTGCGCTGTTGATGACGTTCACCATATCGAAATTGGGCTTCATGATGGCTCTGATTGACCATGGCAAATGCCTCGCGTAGCTCAGCACGCTGCGCAGATTGAATTTCGGCGGTATACCAAATCCCGTAACGAGATCGCGCTCCCGATTCCCTGCCACCGGTGTATCGACTGTCAGGCAAAGAGCCGCGTAATTCTGTTCTTTGCAGCGCTTTATAAAGTCTCGTGAAATGGCGCGGTCCTTGAACATATAAACCTGGTACATCTTCGGGCCAGGAGACACCGCTGCAATGTCTTCTATTGAAGTTGTTCCGAGGGTGGAGAGACTGTAGATCGTCTCGAAATCATGGGCTGCACGAACAACCGCGGGCTCAGCCTCATGATGAAAGATTCGCGAGGCGCCGGTAGGCGCGAGGAATACCGGCCAGCCAATCCGTTGGCCGAGCACCGTGGTTTCCGTATTGATGCGACTGACATCGGATAGCTGGCTTGGCAGCAGCTCATAGTCATTGAAGGCGTCCGTGTTGCGACTGAGCGTAAACTCATCGTCCGCTCCGCCGTCCAGGTAATTGAATATCGGCCACGGCAGGTTCCGCTTTGCGAGAACACGCAGATCAGTGACGTTGTGACAATCACCAAGCCGACGAATGGTCGATTTTCTACGCTGCATGCGAATTCATTATTATGTCGTTCCGAGCTTGGCTGGCACCGGTAGAGAATAACATCGGAAAGTGCACCAGACCGCGGTCGAAATCAATCCAGATTCGTTAACAACCAGCGAATGCCATCGATTGGCAACATCGGCGCATGAATGTGTTGACCCATTCCCGGCGGCAGACTAAGTTGCCGACATGATTGGCAAGATGAATCTGCAAGGTAATACAACGGAGTACGCTCTGCCATTTTATGGCGGCGACAGTCGTCGCATGACGACCGCCTGGGTGGTGCTGGGACTGGTGTCACTCATTCTTGCGGGAATATTTTCTCTGCTGCTGGTGTTGGCGCGCACGCCGATCGTCCAGGGTTGGATACCATTCATTGATTTTTTCCAGGTTTCCCTGGTCGTCCACGTTACGCTGTCGGTGCTCATATGGCTGCTCTCCATGTCAGCTGCATTGTGGAGCCTGTGCGCAGCAGATGAGCGTCCGTTGCTCGACCGACTGTCATTCGGCATGGCCGCAATTGGCACGGCAATTATCGTGATTGCGCCATTTGCCGGCGCCGGCAATCCGCAGATGAGTAACTATGTTCCGGTTTTGCAGCACCCGCTGTTTTTCACTGGATTGAGCCTGTTCGCATTTGGCATCGCCAGCCACGTATTACGTACGCTGTATACGTGGCGAGGAATCAGTGCAAACCTGAGCGGCGGTGAAGCACTTCAGTTCGGTGTGTTTTTGTCGGCAATCGTGTCCGGGGTTGCTCTCGCTGCAGTGCTCGTCTCCATGCTGGGTATTCCGGCCGAAATGGACGGCCAGATCTACTTCGAGTTCTTATTCTGGGGCGGCGGTCACGTCATGCAGTTTAGTTACACCTTACTGATGATGATCAGCTGGGTGGTGCTCGCGCATGCCAGTGGATGCCACCTGGAACTAACGCCACGCCTGACGCTTATTTTCCAGCTGTTCCTGGTGTTGCCGATCATCGTGGTGCCGTTCCTGTACCTGGCCCACGACGTGGTTTCGCCGGGTCACCGCCTGGCTTTTACAGAACTGATGAAGTACGGGGGTCTGTCCTGCCTGCCGCTGGGGATTGCGGTGTTATCGAGCTTCCTAAACGCCGAACGTCTGCACGGTGAGGCGACCTATTTGCGGGCGGCTCTGTGGAGCTCGCTGTTGCTGTTTGCGACCGGCGGTGTTCTCGGGTTCATGATCTCCGGCCTGGACATCGTCATTCCGGCCCACTATCACGGTGCTACGGTCGGCGTCACGGTCGCGCTGATGGGTCTGACCTACTATCTTTTGCCGCGACTCGGATTCGGGCCGCTACCCGCAAGAATGGCCTTTTGGCAGCCGCTGCTCTACGGCGGCGGACAGCTACTGCACATCGCCGGTCTTGCGTGGACAGGCGGCTACGGCGTGCAGAGAAAGACTGCGGGGCTTGCGCAAGGGGTCGATCGGTTCGGAGAAATCGCCGGTATGGGCCTGATGGGATTCGGTGGCCTGATATCTGTCATCGGCGGCCTCCTGTTTTTGGTTGTTGCGTGGAAATCGATGCGCGCCAAAGGAGATCAGGCGTGAGTGAAATTCTGATATTTACGCTGAACGGGATATTCATTTACCTGGTATCGGACTGGATCGTAAGAAAAATTGAGGCACTGCAGGGTGGCGTATTGAAGTACCGGCAAATCGTGTTTTTCGCGATCTTCCTGTCACTAGCTCTGACGACGTTTCAAATGCTGCGCTTGTTGTTACAGTCTGGCTGAGCACCCGGTTTGCGTGAAATCCTACCTGCGCTGCCGGCAGGTGCGAGCTGACAACTATTGCACTAAAGACTAAAGCGCACGGACACAATATCCACGAATATCAATGCGCGCATATTGCTCTGAAAACGCGGTACCTAATGGTGCGGGATATCCAGCTTGCCGTGCAGCCGCGAATCAAAACTCGAGAAATGGTTTGCAAACCAGTCGGAGAGCCGTTCCTGTAACAGCGGCAATCCGTTGTCGGGATCATCTGCATAGACATCCATCAGCTCGCGAATCTGGTCAAGCAGTTCTTCATGGTCGTCTTTGTGTGGCTCATATTGGTCGTAAGCCGCCTGCTTCATCACACGCTCCTCCAGCGCAAAATGCGCGGAAATCGTCGCGTGAATATCACCAAGAAACTGCTCAATAGAGCCGCGATCACGTCGATTTTTCATTTCGTCGTACAACGCGTTCACTAGCTCGATCATTTCACGATGCTCGTGATCGACAGAATCAATGCCAACCGAATATTCAGATTTCCAGGCGAGAAAAGTCATCGTTTACGTTACTCAACTACAAAGGTGTTGGTTAGATTGTCGAATCCGATTACCAGGTTCTGGCCTGGCGCGATTTGCAGATTTGCAGTGTGCTCATAGTCAAAGCCTGCGTTGCCGCCCGAGTCGTTCATGCCGATAAACAGCTGATACTTGCCGGCGGGAAGCGTGCTCCGGTGGTAGATATTGATCTTGCCGTCCTGCCACAGGCCGCTTGGCAGCAGCGTTTCTGCAAACAGCACTTCATTGTCAGCGCGCACCTCGACATACGCCGAGTGTCGCTCGCGCGGACAGGCATTGGGTTTACGCATATTGGGTGGCAGCTCGTTCATTTCTTCCTGGGTCAATTGGCGACACTCACCGACCCGCTCTGCGGCATGCGAGAAACTCAGAGAAATTATGGCGTCCTGCTGGCTGAGCATTCGGTATTCGGGCCAGACTGACAAGAGCCCGATAACGGCAGCGAACGCTGTGTAGGTCACGCACTGGCCCAGCACTCGACTCATGCCGCCGGTTCCTCATTGCTGTCCGAGCTGTCACGCAGAGATGCTCGCAGCGTCGCCAGTTGCTTCTGCACGTTGCCCTGGTAATGCGGCAAATCCTGCCAGGCACGACAGATTCTGGATTCATCTATGCGTCGTCGCAGACGCGGATCCCGTTTGCGGGTCACGCGATCTTCGGTCCAGTGCGTACCGAATCGGTAACGGCAGCGGCCATCCGAGCACCCGGTCATCAGGATCGCATCAGCCAGGTCGCGGCTCAAAACGTAATCCAGAAATGGCGGCGGCAACTGACCCATACATTTTAATTCAACAACCGCCTCGCCTGCCTTTTTAAGCGTAGCTGCTGTAGTACTGCCGCTGCAGCTGAAACTTAAAATTCGGTAGTCGCCGGACAAGGTTGCCGCAACGGAATTTATTGTTTTGCGCAGATCGGCAGCGGTCAACTCCGGTAAATCGATCCCCGGAACCAGGTCACCACGAGTACGAAACGGCGTAGCTGTCGGACAAGCACCTACACAAATCCCGCATCGCGTACACAGATCGGCATCGACAACGGCCTCCTGATCGTAATTCGCGCCGTCACTCCTGGGCTGCATTTGAATAGCGCCGAACGGGCAGTCATCCGCACACCGCTGGCACCCATTGCAGTTGTCGAGATCTACAATAGCTGGTTCCGCAATTTTTCCCGGCGGCAACCAGGGCGCAAAACAAATCACGCAACTTATGCCGACCAGCAACAACCAGACGTATCCTGGTGACCACTGCTGTACCAGTGGATAGGCATGCAGATAAAACCAATCCAGATTCACCGCCTGCGTTGCCTGCGCCAGGTTCGCCTTGTCCTGGCTGACTGCTGGAAACACGAATGACAAGACCAGCATGCAAAGCAGTGTGCCAGCCATAAGTCGCCGCGGCGGATTAATAGCCGGCCGTGACAGTCTGAAAACATGCAGCCAGATACCGAAAACCAGGAATATGGGCAGGCCAACGAGGTGCAGGAAGGCCATCAATGTGAAAAAACGATCGCTCAGTGCAGACTCGATCAGGAAGTTGCCCGCCATCGAATCGGTGAAGATCGGAATCCGGTCAAGAAGCTCCGCACTCGTGATGGCAACGTACTGAGCCAGCTCGTCCCAAACCAGCCAGTAGCCGGTGATACCCAGCGTGAACAACATCCAGACCAGCGGCACGCCGGTCACCCAGCTAAACCAGCGTTTTAGGCGGTAGGTATCGAATGCGAACTCTTTGACGATATGCACGAACAGCGCGAGTATCGCCGCATCTGAAGCATAGCGATGCAGGCTGCGCATAATGCCGCCGAGGTACCATTGCTCGTGCGTCAGGTATTCTACAGATTCAAAAGCGCCGGAAACGCTCGTATGAAAAAAGATCAGCAGCCATATTCCGCTGATCAATACGATCCAGCAGAAAAATATGATGAGTGCACCCAGGTGATTGAGCGGGTTCTCGACAGGACCGAACGCACGCGCCAGTGGCCGATGCAGGATGCCCAGGCTGGCACGAGCAATTTTCTGGAAAAATAACAGCAAAATTCAGTCAGGTATCTCGCGTTGGGCGATATCCCTTCCAAAGGAAGACAGAGACTGAAATTACGATAATGAAACCGATCGCAATTTGTATGAACAGCGAATTGTCGATTTCGTAGCGACCGCTCGCGGGATTGAACACCGTGCAAAACAACCGTACGCGGTCAACGAGGCTGGCCACCATATGGCCTGCAGACTCCGGGCGATTGAAAACGAGCTGTTTCAACGGCTCCACGAGCCACGGCAACTCGAAGTTCACTCCGTAAACCTGGTTGTAGACGACACTGTCGCGATCAATGATCGTGACCTGGTTGATGTGATCGAAACCGCGTGGTGTCGGAAAATAGATAAAGCCGAGATCTGCTGACAATGCCTCGATCGTTTCTTGCGTGCCACTTAAGAAACGCCAACCGTTTGCATCGATTCTCTGCTCTCGTGCAAAGGCGTTCATCGCATTCGGCGAGTCATGCGCGGTGTCGAAGCCGATAGTTACGATCTCGAAGCTGTCCTCTCCCAGTACCTCCCTGGCGGCTCGGGTTGCCTGGTCAAGGTGCTTCGTCGTCATCGGGCAGACGTGATGGCAGGACGTGAAGATCATGCTGATGACAAGCGGCTTGCCCGCAAAGTCGTGCAGGCTGACGTTACGATTCAGCCGGTCGACGAACCCGTAGTTGCCTATCTTGGTACCGACAGCAGCCTGCGAAATGGCAAGCGCAGTGTCCGGGTCGTAATCATCGGCTGCAGCGGCAGTTGGGTATACAATTGCTGAAATAACAATTGCCAGGGCCGTTATCAGTTTCATTACTCTGTTATGCATTTGCTTGCAGATCGAACACGTGGAATCGAACTCCCACGCACGTGATCGAACCTAGCTGATGGGCCACACTGAAGCCAGGTACTTCCAGTTCACAGCGTAGTAAAGCACAAAGATTACCAGGAAGAACATTGCCAATAAGAACGTCCCCGGCGCTGCAAAGCCCCATTTTCCTGCAGCTTCGTGACCGCCCTCTGGCATCACAACCGGTTCGGCGCGGGTCAGAGTGCTGGTCGTGAATCCGAAACTGGATTCAGACCCAACCGGTTTGCCGAAAAACACTGACAGCACGGTTACCAGGACATAGGCTGCACCACCGAGAATTGCCGCTACCCCGGAAATGCCAACCACGCCCATGAAGGTATAGGCACTGGCGGGATAATCGAAGCCGATCATCGCATCCGTGAATGCCATGTCCCAGTGCCGGCGTTGAACACCGAGAGTTCCCGCACCCATCATCGCCATAGTGAAAACCATCATGCCAATGCCAAACAGATACGGCTGAATTTTGGCCAGGCCGGGCAACATCACCTGTTTACGAAACAGCACGGGTATCAGGAAATAGGTCAACGACATGAATGCAAGGGTCGATCCGATAACCACCGTCGCGTGGAAATGTCCGGGCACGTAAATAGTGTTGTGGATGATGATATTAATCTGTTCTGTACCCATCACCACACCGGAGATGCCGCCGATGAATCCGAAACCGATAAGTGACAGGAACATGCCGGAGAAAACCGGATTGCCCCACGGCGCCTTCCTGAGCCACTCGAACAGACCATTGGTCAATCCCTTGGCGCGCTGGGCAACTTCAATCGATCCCGGCACAGTGAGTCCGTGCACCATGCTCGCGAGCACGGCAAGATACATTGCGTAACTGGTATTGAATATTTTCCATTCAGAACTTAAGCCTGGATCCACCAGCAGGTGATGGGCACTGGCGATTTGCAAGAACGCAATATAAAGAAAGAAAGCGGTGCGGCTGACCTTTTCCGACAATGGCCTGGCGCCGAAAACGATTGCAGCAATCGCGTACCAGACAGACACATGGGCAGCAACATTGATTTGCTGTGATGAATGCCCGAGTGCCCACCAGACCAGGCGGTACATTGCAGCGTCGATGTTGTTGATATACCCGATTGACCAAAGGTAGGTTGGAATCAGGATCACAGCGCCGGAGGCGATCGTGAATATTGCGATGATGCATGCCGTCAGCGCACCGAAAGTGACCAGAGGAATAGAGCCCTCGTAGGTTTTCTCTTCTTTGGCAATTATCAGTGTCCCAAGGAATACAAAACAGCCCAGGAGTGCACCAACTGCGAAGAGAATCAGCCCAAGGTAGAAATTCGGATTGGCTGGCATCGGTACGTAGGACGTCATCATTACCGACGCATCGCCGTTCAACACGGCCGCGTTGTTGACCACGATGCCGATCAACATCAGCGCAAACCCGAGCCAAGCAATCCTCGGCGTCGCCAAGCGGCATTTAAGTAGTGTCGATGAACAGAAATACAGTACCGCAATCTCAAAAGTGATCATCCAGAAGATAAGCATGTTGACGCCGTGCAGCGTCAGCACCTGGTAGAACTGACTTGCCTCCAGTAAATGCACGGCCGGCCACCGGGTCAGAGTCACGAGTAGCGCTGTGATGCCGCCGAACAAAAGGATGACGACCGCGAGAACTGCGTTGGTCCGCATCAGCGTTTCTGCCGGCTTGTGAAATTGCAATCCGGACTCGGGACAGGTTCTGAAAAGTTCCTTGTTCATGGCCCACCCTCCACGACATAGATTTTCCCGGTCATGTTGTGGTGCCCCAGACCGCAAAACTCGTTGCAAATGATCGTTTGTTCAACCGACGTATCGGGCGTTACTGTCATGACCATTTCATAGCCAGGCAGAATCTGCGTATTGATGTTGACCGGTTGCAGGGAAAAACCGTGCTGCCAGTCCATTGAAGAGATGTGTAGCCGATAGCTCTGCCCTTTCTCCAGCTCGAGAATCGGCCACCATTGCCACAGCCTGCCGAGGATATACACGTCACTGCCGGGCGGCGGTCGGACCACGGGCATGTTCGCAGCGGTTTCCGTACGTACCGTGAATTCGTCGACCATCGCCTGCGTCTTGGCAAGAAATGCCTGAGGAGTGGTTCGATAAGCTTCGTTTGAGAGGTTCTGTTTACCGTAGATGTGCCACAGCGGCATCATGATAAACATGAACAGGGACCACACTAAGGCAATGGCGATCCACGTTCCCTCGACTTTATCCAGTGGCTGTTTCCACCAGACGGTTTCAGCAGGCGGCTGTATTGCACTCACGACATCACCCCACTCGTCTTGCGCGTTCAGTTGTCGCCGTTACGGCGCGATCGGGATTGTTACAATTTCCATGATTCCCCATATAATGTAGAACACCGTCGGCACGACGACGCCTATAAAAAGCAGAATAAAGGGGTTATCCAGGATGCGTTGCATGATCGGAATACGGACGAAGCTGGTGGCTCCGGTTTGCTCTTCACTCATGGCCAGTTTCCTTATTACGCCAATGTTTTTTTCCAGGGGATTACCGCGAGGCGACTGGTCCAGCAACCATGATCGGTAGAATTCGACCCCAAAATACCCGCCCAACTTAGACGTCTTGCTATTGACAGGTAACTGGGGAAACTACCTAGATCGATAACGCGGCCTGCGTATTACCCGACGCCGCAAACCGGTTAAGCTTGCTTGCATGAAAACCGAAACGACTCTGGTCGGCCTGTTATTAGCGATGCTTTGCGGTTGTGGCGGAGAAACCGAACATGCGGATGCCATTCACGATGTGAAATATCGTTCCCTTGCGGCCGCGGGCGTCGTCGTTGAAAACGGGGTGGGCAACTGTGTCGAAGACACGGTTACGGGCCTTACCTGGGAGAAAAAAACCGCTACCGCGGGGCTGCATTACTGGCAAAACCGCTACAGCTGGTACAACCCGAACGAGAATAATGACGAGCTGGACTACCGTGGCCTCGAAAATGGTGGTGAGTGCACAAACTCGGCCTGCGACACCTGGAACTTTGTCCGGGCTGTAAACGAAAAAGGTTTGTGCGGATTTCGGGATTGGCGCATGCCGACGCGCGACGAGCTGTACTCGATTTCCGATCGCCGCAAGGTCTCCACACCACCAACGGCGAACCTCGAATTCTTTCCGTACATGCAAGCTGACGAATACTGGACCGGGTTCGACTACTCGATGCAGTACGAATCCGCCTGGGCTTGGAATTTCGTGTACGGACATGATCGCGTCGACTGGAAGAAAACGCCGAAATATGTGCGCCTGGTACGAGGCGATGCAGTAGCACTGGAGGAAGTCAAAGAATAGTTCGATGGCATCGCTCGCAAAAACTTCCCTGCTGCTGGTGATTGTCCTCGTTACGGTGAGCGCCTACCTGCGGCTCGAGCATTCTGGCATCGGCTGCGACCCATGGCCTGCCTGCTACGGAAATATTGGTTTGCCGGCTGAGTCGCCCAGCGCTGCAGGCACCTACGAGCGGCTCCTGGAAGAAGCGAGCGAGCCACTTTCGTGGGCTACACCATTGCACCGTCTTGTTGCCAGCGTACTTGGCCTGACCATTCTCGGCATGTCCCTGCTCTCGCTGCAACAGAAAAGGGACCGTCTGGCCACTTTAGCGTTGCTGGTCTTGACAGTCTTCCTCGCCTGGCTGGGTATTTATTCTGAAGGATTGCACAGCCCGGCCGTCGTGATGGGAAATTTGTGCGGCGGATTTGCGATGCTGGGAATCCTTGGCTGGCTCGTTGTTCGCAAACCAGCTTCGACACGTACGAAAAGATCGCGTCTGCACTTCGCGAGCGTTGCTGCGCTTTTGTTTCTTGGTGTACAGATATTTGTTGGTGGACTGACAAGCGCCAATTTTGCAGCGTCAGCCTGCCGGACATTGCCAGACTGTCACGGCAGCTGGCTGCCGGGTGCGGAGGTCTTCACCGCCTTCGACCTGTCGCGCGTCCATGAAATCGGAGCGAGCGGCATGGTTCTTGGCGGCGCCGAAAGGGCGGCTATTCACAAGCTGCACAGGCTTACCGCCGTTATTACTGCTGCAATGATTTTATTCGCTGGCATTCTGGCGATCCAGGCTGGTCGTGACCTGAGAATCGTCGGCATCGCGGTAATCGTTATCGTATTGCTGGAATTCACGTTAGGCATTGCATCGATACTGGCGGGCCTGCCAATACTTGGTGCCGTCGCGCATAACTGGCTGGCGGCCGTGTTGTTACTGGCAACCCTGAAGCTTTTGGCCGAGAGTCAGGCGAGTTCCGGCTGAGTCTGCTCGCTGCTTACAGGTGTGATTATCTCGCCGATAAGTCGGAATGCATTCCACAGAACCACCCAGAATCCAAGCATCAATGTGATGCCCGATACGGCAAAAACCATCATGAACGGTCGAATTTGCGTCGCCATTTCCTGGAAAGATGCACCGTCGTAAAGCCCGCGCCCTAAGCCTGCCATTACGAGCGCCAGGAAAAATACCGCGAGCGAAATATTCGCAACCCAGAAACCGGTCATGACCTGTTTCGAACAGCTGGCGTGAACATTTTGTGGCAGCTCTTCACGAATAATATAGAACACGGACGACAGCAGTATCATCGAGTTGATGCCAATAGTGCTGCCCATCGCGTGGGCCACGGTAATGTGGGTGCCGTGCGTAATCAGGTTGAATGCCGGCACTGAAATTATCAATGCGAGTACAAGGTTGATAAACACCCAGATGTCCGCGGCAAACATGAATCGATAGGCATTGCAGTGGCGATTCTTTTGATATTCGCTCAACGAACTGCGCCAGTCCCACAGAATTTTGCCGAGGATAAATAACTCGGTCATGCTCACCGCATAGGCGAAAAGGCGGATCCACGTTTGCGACGGCACGAGGTAGGTATGATGCGCCCAGCCGAAAATAAGGTTGAATAGTCCAAGGAAATACAGGCTGTAGGCCATTTTCGAGCGTGCTGCATCCTGATTCCCGGCAATACGCGTCGCAACATAAATTGCCGTGCCGTAAACCAGCATGTTCCACGACCCCGTCAATGCGCCATAGGATTTCCATTGCACAATTATTTCTCGCACCATGCTCTCGCGAAAATACGGTATCAGCCACAGGTAGGCTTCACAGAATGTGATAAAGAAAAAGACGACGCCGGTGCCCCACATCCAGTAATACACCGGCCAGGGCCCCTTTTGCTGGCGGACGGTGTTGAAATAATTGACGCCAAACAGGATCCAGGTCAGGAAGATTGGAATACTGAGCGCTGCAGGAAACTCGAAGTATTCGCGGCCGCCAAACTGGCCCGTGAGGTAACTGAAAAGAATCGCCAGGCCGGTGACGATGAAAACCCAGAAATGTATCCTGGCCGCATTGGGTGACCATAGCTTCAGTTTCTGCTGCCGCGGCAGATAAAAATAGATGCCGCCAATAGCAACCAGAAAAATCCACGACACGACCATCGATACATGTATCGGACGTGTTTTGGTAAACAACAGTTCGCGCAGGAATTCAGGAAACAGGAACTGGAAGCCACCAATTACGCCAAAGAACATGCCGACGCCGAGTGACAGCATGCCGAGCCGGATGAAATTCAGACCGACCAAATCACGATCACGTGCGATCATTGCGGATCGTCCTCCTGGCGAACGGTGCCGTACCAGGTCACCTCGTAATTTTTGGGTGGATATGTACCCGTCTGGTTTACAAAGCTCAGATAGGCAACGACGTCTTGTACTTCCGTCGGGTCAAGCCCCAGGTTCGGCATGGTTGCCGTGCCGGAAGCGATGAATGTGGCCGCAACGGTTTCACCGGCTGCACCGTACTTGGATATAACATTGGTAAGGTCAGGCCCCATGTAACCGCCAAGTCCGTAGAACTGGTGACAGGCCACACAGTTGTATTTCTGGAACACGTGCTGACCGCGGCTGGCTTCTTCACTCATCTGCGGGAGGTGAGCAGCCTCGGTGCCTGCCGTGTAGACGTAAGCCGAATAGAAAATGAAAGACACGAACAATGTGCCAAACACAAGCCGATTATTGATGCGCTGATCCCCTGGCAATTTGTCTCCGGCCGATTGGCCGGAATTGGCATTAATGTTAGCTGAAGTGGCACTGCAAAGGGTTCAGATTTGTTGCTAAAAAAGCCAAGAAAATCATATTTTTTCCCTATTTAGTGCATTTTATTAGGACATTTTTGCGTAATTTTACATCTTAATGGATAATTAGATTGTTTGACGAAATCGAGAACTTATATGGACAAGAAAGATAAGGCGATTCTGAAAGCACTACAGGCGGATGCGACCAAAACAGTCAGCGAACTGGCCGAATCGATCGGCTTGTCCAAATCAGCGTGCTGGCGCCGCATCCAGAACCTTGAGGAAGCGGGCGTGATATCGGCCCGCGTCACATTGTTGAACCAGGAGTCGCTGGGTTTGAACCTGACGGTGTTTGCTGCTGTAAGAACACACGAGCACACGGCCGACTGGTTCAACCAGTTTCATCGCGTTACAACTGCCATGCCGAATGTCATGGAAGTGCATCGCATGAGCGGGGATGTCGACTACCTGATTCGTGCGGTTGTGCCGGATATGAAACGCTATGACGAAATGTATCGCGAGATGATTTCAAAAGTGAACCTTTTCGACGTCAGCTCATCTTTTAGTATGGAGACCATCAAGTACACAACCGCACTTCCACTCGACTATCTCTGATACTATTCCCGGCCGTTTAATTCTGTCTTTTTCAAGATAACCCTGATGCAACCGACCCCTGCTGAGATCAACCTGAAAATAGCGCGCTGGCTGCTGATTTGTTGCGCACTGGTTTTCATCATGGTTGTGCTGGGTGGCGTAACCCGCCTGACCGGTTCCGGGTTATCCATGGTCGACTGGCGACCCGTAACCGGATTTCTCCCACCGCTGAACGACGAAGCGTGGCAGAAGGCATTCGAGATGTACCAGCAATCGCCGGAATTTCAGAAGGTCAATTCACAAATGAATGTGAATGACTTCAAAGGTATTTTCTGGCTCGAATTTCTGCATCGCCTGCTTGGGCGCATTATCGGCATCGTTTTTCTCGTGCCATTCGTGGTCTTCGCGGTCAAAGGTTATATCCGCAGCAACGAGTGGCTTAAGTACACCACCATGTTTGTTCTCGGCGGCATGCAGGGCGTTCTCGGCTGGTACATGGTCAAGAGCGGCCTGGTCGACAATCCGCACGTTAGTCAGTATCGACTGACGGCCCACCTTGTATCAGCGTTTCTGATCTATGCCTACATGTTTTGGGTGGCGCTGACATTATTGTTCCCGCCCAATACCCACAGGCGGCATCCCTGGTATCGCAAGACGCTTGCCCTGACGATACTCATATCAATTACGATTATTTCGGGCGGTTTTGTCGCAGGACTGAAGGCGGGAAAAATCTACAACACGTTCCCGATGATGGGTGACTACTGGGTGCCGCCGGGACTGATGGCGCTTGCGCCGTGGTGGCGAAACCTGTTTGATAATATTGCGACAGTGCAGTTTGATCACCGCGTCCTGGCCATCACAACGTTCGTACTCATTATCGTATATTGGGCCAAATTCCCGAAAGATGACCTGCCTGTTCGCCTGCGCAAGGGAATTAATGCGTTGCTGCACACCGCCACACTGCAGGTAGCGCTGGGAATCACTACTTTGTTGCTGGTCGTACCCATCGTCCTTGCCGCGACGCACCAGGCCGTTGCAATGCTGCTGTTCACGGTCGCACTCTATCTTTGCCATGGTTTACGTAGAGCCTGAACCGAGCCAATTCCGCTGTGGACGTAATTGTCAGCCGGAAACGCCCCTCTCGTTCCCGAAACAAGGTGTGTTTCACAGGTTCACAGCGTGAAATCGGCGATAATCTATTGGTTGACTGCCACAGCCATCAGGACACGGTGTTACCGCTATGCGAGACCTTGCAATCGATCGAGTAATGACGACAAATCCGGCAACGGTTGAGCCGACCGATCCGATTTCCACTGCCAGACGTCTGCTTGAACCGGGGCGCATTCATCACCTGCCGGTCGTCGAACATGGGCTGCTTGCAGGCATCGTATCGACCTCGGATTTGCTGAAATTTCACCTGCTGCAAGGTGGCACGGATTCCGCTGACGAAACACCGGTCGCACTGATTATGGAAGTCGACCCCGTCACGCTCGACTCCAATGCAAGCCTGCGCGACGCCGCCAACAAGCTGTCCGTTGGCGGATATCACGCCCTGCCGGTGATTGGACCCGATCGCACACTGGTTGGCATCGTGACGACGAGCGATCTCATTACACAACTGTTGCGACAACTTCCGAGCGGAGACGGCAGTATCAGGCCCGGTGAATCCACCGAGTCCGCACAGCCAATTAATGACAAAGAATTATCCCGGGTGATGCACCAGGCAGAGCAGGCAGTCCAAAGCGGCAGCGAGCCAGCGAACATATCCCGCATTCTGTTAAGACTGCGCGACAATAATCGGTCACTTAAGAAAGCCTGTCACGCCGCTGAGCTCTACATGCGCAGCGGCCACGGCGAGCGTGAGCACAGCGTGCTCATTAAATGCCTGTCTGACCTGCAAGGCGGCGGTGGCGCAGACCTGTAACTTGATTCCGGGCTGCAGGGTTCATGCATGCGTTCCGGCCAACTTATTGCCAGCCTCCTCGCGAATCGATCGAGACCCTGCGGCCCGCCACACATATGCGGAAACTACTGATTGGGCCCGGGACAAGCATGCGCCACGATGCGCATCATGGCCAAGTTCGATACCCATGAGGTTTGCTTCGACCAGGCACTGATCGAGCGCTATGGAGGCCGCGGGCCACGGTACACGTCCTACCCCACTGCGCTGCAGTTTGATGAGGGTTTTACCGCTGACGACTACCGCCGTCATGTCGCGCGCAGCAATACCTCAGGCCGCCCGCTTTCCCTGTATGTCCACATCCCGTTTTGCCGTTCTCTTTGCTATTACTGCGCTTGCAACAAAATCGTGACGCGAAACGCGGACCGCGTTGAAAAATACCTGCACCACCTCAATCAGGAAATCGACATGCAGGCGACACTCTTCGACAGGCAGCGCAAAATTGAGCAGCTGCATTTTGGAGGTGGCACGCCTACATATCTTAATGAGAACCAGCTGCGTGCGCTGATGGCGCACCTGCGTGCAGCATTTAACTTCGACGAGAGTGACCGTCACGAGTTTTCCATCGAGGTTGATCCGCGCTCGGTCGACGCAGGAATGATGGGAATTCTCGCGGAGCTTGGCTTCAACCGCGTGAGCCTGGGCATTCAGGATTTCGATCCGCAGGTTCAGCTTGCCGTCAACCGCATCCAGTCAGCAGATGATGTCAATAATCTGCTGCGCGATGCCAGGCGCAATCAATTTCGCTCGGTTTCGTTTGACCTGATTTACGGGCTACCGCATCAGACCGTCGAATCGTTCGACCTGACACTCAACAAAACGCTGGAGATGCGGCCGGACCGGCTCGCCATATATAACTATGCACACCTGCCCGCACGCTTCAAAGGACAGCGGATGATTGTTGATGCAGACATTCCGTTGCCGGAAACGAAACTGGAGATTCTGCATCACACGATCGACAAACTTGCAAAGTCTGAATACGTCTACATCGGCATGGATCATTTCGCGCTGCCCGACGACGACCTGGTTCGCGCGCAGGATGAGGGTTCACTGCAAAGAAATTTCCAGGGGTATTCGACACACAGGGAATGCGACCTGATTTCGCTTGGCGTCAGCGCGATTGGCAATATCGGAAACATTTACGCACAGAACACGACTTCAACCAGCGAATACGAAACTTTGCTTGAATCCGGCAGATTGCCAATCTGCAAAGGCATAGAGGTCGATGCGGACGATCTGCTGCGAGCCGAAGTGATCAGTCAACTGATGTGCTATGACCGCCTGGTATTTACAGACTTCGATTCAGCACACGGTGTGCAGTTTCTTGACTACTTTCGACTTGAAGTCTGCCGCCTTCAGCCGTTAATCGAAGATGGCCTGGTCGAAATCGACTCTGCACAGATCGTCATTACGCCAAAAGGCAGGCTGCTGCTACGCAGCATTGCCATGATATTCGATCGCTATATCGGTGCAGAGCAGCACGACAGTCGTTTTTCAAAAGCAATCTGATAAACTTCCCGGCACCTCGTTGACCCTGTAATACAGCGTTCCATGATGTGAACGTGTCTGCATTACGCTGCCAAAAAGAATCAAAATTCGACTATGAGCAAAGTACCTTCAGATATTGAAATTGCACAGGCGGCCAGCAAGCTGCCTATCGCAGAAATCGCCGCGAAGCTGAATATTCCGGCCGACGCCATTATTCCGTATGGCCACGACAAGGCGAAGATCGCCTATGACTTTCTCAGCGACCTCACTGGCAGGGAGGATGGCAAACTCATTCTGGTCACGGCTATATCGCCGACGCCGGCCGGAGAGGGTAAAACAACGACCACCGTCGGACTTGGCGATGGGCTGAATGCCATAGGCAAGGACGCGACAATTTGCCTGCGCGAGCCAAGCCTGGGTCCCTGTTTCGGGATGAAAGGCGGTGCAGCGGGCGGCGGCTTTGCCCAGGTCGTCCCAATGACCGACATCAACCTGCACTTTACCGGCGACTTTCACGCCATCGGTGCAGCGCATAATCTCCTGTCTGCAATGATCGACAATCACATGCACTGGGAGAACCAGCTTAATATCGATCCGCGTCGCGTTACTTGGCGTCGAGTGGTCGACATGAACGACCGCGCACTGCGAGCGATTACCTCCGGTCTTGGCGGCTTCCACAACGGCGTGGTTCGCGAGGCAGGTTTCGATATTACGGTCGCATCGGAAATCATGGCTGTGTTTTGCCTTGCCAAAGATTTAGAGGACCTGCGAGAACGTATCGGCAACATTACTATCGGCGAGACCCGTGATGGGAAGCCGGTGCAGGCGCGAGCCCTGCAGGCGGAAGGTGCGATGACCGCCCTGCTCCGCGATGCATTGCAGCCGAATCTCGTACAGACGCTCGAAAATAACCCGGCACTGATGCACGGTGGCCCGTTCGCAAACATCGCGCATGGCTGCAACTCGGTTATCGCAACCAGGACAGCGCTGAAACTCTCGGACTACGTGGTAACTGAAGCCGGCTTCGGCGCCGATCTTGGCGCGGAGAAGTTTCTCGACATCAAATGCCGAAAAGCCGGCCTGAAACCTGACGCCATTGTCCTGGTTGCGACAACGAAGGCGCTCAAGATGCACGGTGGTGTTGCGAAGACCGACCTGGTCGGTGAAGACGTCGAAGCAATTAAGAAAGGCTGCGCTAACCTGGGCCGACATATTCGCAATCTCGGCCAGTACGGAGTGCCCGTAACGGTCGCGATCAATCATTACGTGACGGATACGGATGCCGAGCATCAGGTCATCAAGGATTTCTGCGCGGAATTTAACGTGACCTGCACGGTGTCCTCACACTGGGAGCACGGAGGCAAAGGCGCTACAGCGCTCGCGGAAGCCGTCATTGAACTGATCAACGGTCACACATCACAGTTTCGACCACTCTATAAAGACGACCTGCCGCTGTGGGAAAAAGTGCGGCGCATTGCGCGAACGATTTATGGCGCCGAAGACATCATTGCCGATAAAAAGATTCGCGACCAGTTTCAACAATTTGAAGATGATGGTTATGGCCATTACCCGATCTGCATGGCCAAAACTCAATACAGTTTCTCGACCGATCCGCAGCTGCTGGGTGCGCCGTCAGGACACGATGTGCCGATCCGGGAAATTCGCCTTGCGACAGGCGCAGAATTTCTCGTTGTGATCTGTGGCGCAATCATGACCATGCCTGGTCTGCCCCGTGCGCCTGCTGCAGAGCAGATTAGTGTTACGGAAAGTGGGAGAATAACCGGGCTGTTCTAAACCCAAGGGAAAATGATGAACCACAAAATTGGCAAATTCACTCTGGCCCTGCTTTGCCTGGCCTTCGCCGCACACGCCTCTGCCAAAGGCGAAGCCCAAAAACGCTGGGAACTGATGAACCAGATTCGGACGGAAAAATTTGATCTCGTCCTACCCGAGGTAATGCGCGAAAACGGCGTCGACATGTGGATTACGGTCAATCGGGAGGGTTTTGACGACCCGCTTACAGAGGATTTCGGCAAAGGCTATACCGGTTCGTACGGTTACTATGTTTTCACCGATCGGGGTGAAGGTCGAATCGAACGCGCGATTCTCGGCGTCGGCACTGCGCTCGTCGAGGACAATGGGGCCTACGATATTTTCGGCGGCCCGGATGAACTAAAGGCATTTGTCGAGGAACGTGACCCGAAGTCGATTGCACTAAACTACGCGCGCAATATTGGTGCTGCAGACGGTCTGAGCCATACGTCTCACCAAAAGCTGACCGAGGAGCTTGGTTCCCGCTACGCAGAACGTTTCGTGTCCGCCGAGAAACTCGCGTCGGACTTTCGCTCACGCCGCGTTGCCTCGGAGATTGCGGCGTTCGCCTGGGCCGGTGAAATGTCACGTGAAATCGCCGAACGCGCCTTCTCCAACGAGGTCATCACGCCGGGCAAGACAACTTTGGCCGATGTTGCCTGGTGGATGCGTGAACAGCAGTTTGAAAAAAACCTCGGCACGTCGTTCGGCATGCCGTCTGTCTACATCACCGGACCCGACGGGTTCGTCGCCCTTTCAAATGATCACGTCATACAGCGCGGTGATTTTCTGGCAATTGACTGGGGTGTGGGCTACCTGAATTTCTACACCGATATGAAGCGGCACGCCTACGTCCTGCGGGAAGGCGAAACGCACCTGCCGGAGAGCATGCAAAAAGCGTTCGACAATGGGCGCAAGGTGCGTGACATTCTGAAGACCAACATAAAGGCTGGCCGGACAGCGGGCGAAACGTTCGAACTGCTGAATCAACATATTACCGACGCCGGATTCAGAGTGATGGCAACCGCCAACACACCCAGTGATGATCCGGACGATATCGATATCATCATCGGCTGCCATTCCGTTGGCAACTTAGGTCACGGAATCGGGCCCTCGATTGCGTGGTTTAACCCGGAACGCATGACCTATGTCATTCAGCCAACCAACCTCTTTTCGATCGAACTGTTTGCCTACACCGCTATTCCCGAATGGGGCGGCAAAAAGCTCCGCATTCCGCTTGAGGACGACGCCATTGTGACTGAACGTGGCGTAGAATGGCTGTATCCGGTGAATCAGAAAGTGCTTCTCATCAGATAATATCGCCGCAGCCAGGATCAATCGGGGGAGAACTGATGCACAAATCAACGTCACTTATTGCCGCGTTGCTGGCGTTGGCGTCGTTACTCGTCGCCACCAAGGCAACGGCGCACCATTCGTTTGCCACCCACTATGACGCCAGCAACGTTGTCGAAATTTCAGGCAAGCTGTCGCGCGTCAGGATGCGCAGCCCACATTCGTTCTTTGAAGTGGAGGTCGTCTCCGATGGCGGTGTCACCGACACGTGGGAGGTCGAAGCGCATGCCGTACCTATTCTGCGTCGCCTCGGAATTAACCGCGACACGTTGAAAGTGGGCGACGAGGTTACAATTCGTGGCCCGCGCAGCCGACGACCTGAAAAGCTCCTGCTGTTCGGCGCCGAAATTAACACGGCCAGTGGCCAACAGTTCGAAATGCTCGACTCGATTCGTAGAGCACCGGAGAATCGTATTACGGATACCCGCGAAGACGTCGAGGGTGTGGAGCGAATGACCGGCATATGGATGACATTCATTACCGGGCAGAAGGTAGCCGACTCACCGATGCCACTGAACGCGGCCGGGCTCGATGCAAGGGAAAACTTTAACGTCAAGAACAATCCGTCATCGGAATGCGTAACGCCAAACCTGCCATCGTTGTTGATGATTCCCTATATATACGACATTTCACACTACCGGAATACGATTTCGATATTCCATGAATACGGTCGTGTTTCACGACAGGTTCGACTGGGATCGGATGAAGCAGATGTTACCGATCCGCAATATGGCAGGCGCACCGGCCGCTACGAAGACGGCACGCTGATTATTGAATCAGCCGGTTTTCCCGCGTTGTCCGCAGGCCTGGCATCCGGCTGGGACCCGAACGGCAACGGTGCTGACATACCATCGAGTGAACAAAAGAAGATAGTCGAACGCTATACGGTCAACGAAGACGGCTCGGAGCTCAGACTTGACTATACGGTGACCGACCCTGTGTATTTGACGGAACCGTTCTCGGCCAGGATTGTGTTTTATCGTCTACCGGACGAATCACCGATTCACGAGTTTGACTGCGATGCAGAAATTGCCTCCCGATCAACGCAGAATGCTGCTGTACTTGAAAAGTAAAGTGGGGACATGCTGCTTTATTGCCGCGTTACTCCACATACCTGATCAGAAATAAAGCAGCATGCCCCGGTACTCTAAATGCATGATTGGCATAACTTCAATCCTCATGGGGTACGGGTGTACGTTCCCGCCGGTGGCTCAACAATTATCACCAGACCAAAAAGAGCTTGTTAGTGCTTTTGTCGAAAACTACAGAACATCGACGCCAATCACGCCGATCCCTCCAGACAGCCTGACTGAAAGTGAGGCGTATCAGGTTGCAGACGCTTATGTGCAGGCGCTAATGCTGACGGAGGGACCGGTCGGCGGCTACAAGGTTGGCACCTTCGAAGCGGGCCTCTATGACGATGGCCCGGTCGACGGCTGGTCCGGTCCGGTTACCGCGATCATGTTTGCAGGCGGATTACATCAAAGTGGACATCACGTGTCTGTCGATTGCTGTAATTTCACGTTTGTAGAGTCGGACTTTGCGGCTGAGGTCGGCAATGAATCGATTAATGAAGCGATAACTGACCTGGAGATTCTCGCCGCCCTCAAAGGCTTCCACCCGTTTATTGAAATGCCGGACATTCTGACCACTGCGGCAGGCGGTTCTGAGTTTTCGGGCATCGCTACAAACTACGATTTTCGCAATGGCATCCTGGGAGATCTCATTGTGGTGCCTGCAACCCGGGCAGGCCTGGATAGGCTTAACTCATTCAGTTACAAGATGACCAATGAGTATGGTGTCGTATTAGGTGAGGGAAATATTAGAGATGCTTACGAGCCGGTTTATCGCGTACGTGCCATCAGGGACCGGATTCTCGAGCGCGGCAGGCGACTGAAAGCGGGCGATATACTCTCACTGGGCAATATGGGTACGATCCGCCCGTTGAAGCCGGGTGTGTTCATGCTCGGACGGCCACGCTTCGAGGGCAATATTGGCACGGTGACATACTATGATCTCGACCCGGACGGCCCTGCGAGTGTCAGTGTCTACATCGATCGCTAGCGACTTCAGTTCGCCTGCAATACATTTTCCATTGGATCGTCAAACGCATTCCGGCTTCTTCGTTAGCCGGAAAGACTGAGCAGAAAATGACAAAAAGGCACGGGTAACGATGGTGACAGTGCAGCGGGTCGACATTGAAAGCCTGGAATTGATGCATGCGATGTTGACGATATTTGGCGACGCATTCGACGAGGCTGCTACGTACAACGATGCTCGCCCTGACGCTCATTATTTCAATAAACTATTCGCAAATGAGTATTTTGTTGCGCTGGTAGCAATGAAAGGCGCGCTGGTCGTCGGTGGCCTGGTTGCCTATGAACTGCAGAAATTCGAGCAGGCGCGAAGCGAATTCTATATATATGATCTTGCCGTTGCAAAGCATCACCGCCGCGAGGGAACAGCCTCGATGCTAATCGATAAACTCAAAACAATAGCGATTGCCCGCAATGCCAGCGTAATTTTCGTACAGGCTGATCATGGAGACGACTCCGCGATTGCGCTGTACACGAAACTGGGTTCTCGCGAAGATGTCATGCACTTTGATATCCCGGTTGTAATCGCAGCCGGTGAAAAGTCATCGAACCGGGACTCATGAAAAGAGCCGGTCATGTGGCTGTGAGTTTTTGCTCAAGGGCTGCGAAACGATGATCGATATCACGTTCAGACCATATTACAATTCCGACAACGAAGCCTGCATGCGCATCTTCGATGCAAATTGCCCCGAGTTTTTTGCTCCCAACGAGCGTGATGATTACCAACAATTCCTTGCGCAAATCCCGGACGGCTACGAAATTTGCGAAGTTAACGGGCTAGCGCTCGGTGCATTTGGCCTGTTTGACGACGGCCCGGGTGAAAAAACACTGAACTGGATACTGCTCGATCCGCAATCTCAGGGCCTGGGTGTCGGCTCCAGAATAATGGACCGAGTCATGCACCTCGGTCGAGCGGCAGAAGCGACACGTGTTCGCATTGCTGCCAGCCAGAAATCTGCCCCGTTCTTTGAAAAATTCGGGGCAAAGGCCAACTCCACCATCACGGATGGCTGGGGTCCGGGAATGCATCGCGTGGACATGATTCTGCCACTTTGAGCTCAGGTGTCCGAGCGTTTTAATATCGGCATTGCCCCGCAAACAGGCGCTGCGCCGAAATGTGGCAAAATGTGCGCTAGTGACCGGATGCAACTAGATCTCTTACACAAGGACAATCGCCATGACCCGAAAAACGCTTGTCATTTTTTTTGCTTCAGCGCTCGCGCTGCTCTGGTCGTATGAGATTGCCACTACGTTAAATAGCGGAGCCGATTTCAAGCGAGTAACGGTGCTCGGTTTGGGATTCGCTTTGGGAATGCTGGTTGTTGAGCTACGTACTGCCGAAAACAATATGCCTTCCTGGCACCTGCCGTTGGCCGAAAGCAAACCAGGCCAGACAGTACTCCCACCAATTCCCGGAGGTTAAGTTATGAACATTGCAGTAATGGACAAAGTTGCCCTCGTTATGATTTTACTTGCCATTCCCACTTTTTTGCCAGCACAAACGCCAGATGATCGCGCAGCTGTTGAGCGTGCGGCACTCAATTACCTGGAGGGCTTTTACGAAGGTTCAACGGAAAAGCTTCGCCAGAGTGTTCACCCGGATGCCCACAAATTTGGCTTCTACAAAGAGGATGGCAAGTACAAGCGTTCGCCAATGTCGTTCAATGAGATGTTGGATTTCGCTGAAGATGTTAAGAAAACAGGCGATTTTCCAGACAAGAATGCACCTAAAAAAGTCGAGCTACTCGATGTCCTTGATCAGACCGCAGTCGCAAAGGTATACGCGTGGTGGGGATCTGACTATATGACGTTAGCAAAATACGATGGTAAATGGATGATTGTGCAGGTCTTGTGGCAGCAGGCACCTGAGGGCTAGCACTCGAGAATCGTTACGAAGTTATGTATTACGAGACGGTAGTTGCTGCCAGAGACTCGCTTTTACGTTGTCGAAAGGCCCACGTCACGGCCTAATGCAAGATAAAGGGGTCGAACCGAATTAATCGACACTACGGCAATCTTATCCGGTAGCGAATCTAGCCCAGGAAACTCGGTTCGACCCCTTTTGTACGGCAGCTGTTTTTTAATCATGTCACTGCGATTGTCGTAGCAGTTCCGCGAGCGCCGTGCTGTCAAGATAACGACCCTGCGTTACGACGGCTGCTATTCGCCTGGTGTTGGCAATGTCATCCAGCGGGTTCGCATCCAGTAATACCAGGTCTGCTTTCTTACCGACGTCGATCGTACCCACTTCATCCTGCAACGAGAAAAATTCCGCTGGTCTTACCGTTGCTGAATACAGCGCTTCTATTGGCGACAATCCTGCGCGAACGAGGAGCTCAAGTTCGTTATGCAGACTGAATCCTGGAACGGACAGTCCCAGCGGCGAATCAGTTCCGGCCGCAAACGGGACGCCACGACTGTGCATTCGATCAATCAGAAAGAGACTCCAATCAAAGAAGGTCGAATCCGGAGGCGTGTCGTTGCTCTTGCGGCGTTCCATTGATTCCTGCCAATCGGCTTTGACAGCATCCGGCAATTTTGAAAATGCGGTCTCCCAGCCATCGCGCTCGTATGGCGGCAAAACGCCACTTGCGCTGAGCTGTAACGTGGGCACCTGAATGGTGCCTGTAAGTGACGTTATGGTCTGATCGCAACGCGCCTCGTCATAATTTGCAATGGCAGCGTTACGTTGCAGGCTATGCAACGATGCACGCAGATCGCCACCGGACAAGCCATCTGGATTTCGAAGCAATTGCAGGCGTGTCTCGTGCAATTCCGGCGCATTGGCAGCGCAGTCCATTTCGATGTTGCGTAAATGTTCCATCGAATCCACAGACGGCCCTGCAATGCTTGCGCGCAGTGACAATGGAACATGTGAATCCATGGGCAAATTGTGTTCATTTGCGGCCGAAACCAGCGCCTCGAAAACGGCTGGACTCACCATCTCATAAATTTTAACGAAACTGACACCCTGCGCTTTTAGATCGGCAATCATTGCACGCGCTGCTTCGGGCGTCGCATTTTGTACGCCTATTTCAGGTCGACCATTCCCATCGTAAACAACATAGTTGCCGTCGAGTAATGGGCCTGCATAATATACCCGTGGCGCAATGGCGCCTGGTGCACGCATCTTCTCAACAATTGGCAACACTTTACGCAGCAGGCCTCCGGTATCACGCACGCTGGTGACGCCGTACGAGAGGAATAGCGCCGGCATGCTGTCGCCAAACGCGTCTTCATACGAAAGATGCACGTGAAAATCCCACAAGCCGGGAATAAGAAATTTGCCGCTGCCGTCGATTGACGTAAGCGCTGAATTTTCCGTGCCTGACGGCTCAATTGAGACAATCTGGTCACCGTCAAATATCACTGTTTGAGACTCGCGGACATTGTTCACCGCATCAATTACCGTGACATTGGTAATTGCCGTGCCACTTGGCATCGCTGCCTGCTCCGACTGGCAGGATATAGTCAGGAAGGCGGATAGAATCACGAATAGTCTGACGGTCATCGTTTTACTCCAATGTTGGAATTCGGGCATCGTAAACTGATGCCGATACTGGAAATGACGAACCTTTCGCCAGAAACTGACCATTAGTTTCTGCTAATGCCTCGCGATCTTTCGTCATCATTGTAGAAAATACGTCCTGTGGTTAGAGAAATTAAATCCGTATATTTGAGCGCAAACGATTGTAAACCTGTCGATCTGCCGCTCAGGATTGGTGTCAGTTTTTTCGAGCTCTGCGGCGGCCAGCAGTCAAAAACTGAATCCGGTTCGACCCCGATCCTCTGGTTCACTGACATCGGCAGCAATGCCAGATAGATCTACTTCGCCAATCAGCATCAGGATGTATTGCATGCGGCTAAAGGCACGTGCGTGTCTACTATCGGCTGCCAGCCAGCAATCCAGTTCCCTACGAGCTTTTGGCTCAAACCGCCCTGATTCCGTAACGGAAAGCCATTCTGCCGCCTCTTCAAACTGCTGTTCTCCGGGCGCCCTGTTTCGGTCATCGAAACTCATTCTGATACTAGTCGTCTTTTCGCTGACGAAAAGTTAATCGTTTCCCCAATCGTCGAGACTCTCAATGCGGCAACGCTTTGTGAATTGCGATCAATGCCCGCGCCATATGTTTCTGCACCATGCTCTCCGACATTCCGAGTTCTCGAGCCACTTTCGCATACGTAATTCCTGATTCCCGCTGCAGACAAAACGCCCGGCGACAATTTTGTGGAAGTTGTTCGATCGTTTTAATTACGATATCCAAATCCTGCTTTGCGCTGATAAATCGTTCCGGCGTAAGTTTTACTGACGTTATGCCTTGCGCAAGAATTTCTTCCGCATTGACATTGGTGTCTACAGGGCGGACGGCTCGACGACGACCAATATCGATAATGAGGTTTTTCGCAGTGCGAAAAAGATATCCTTTTGTGTTCTTTATTTTCTCCGGGTGATCCGTCGACCACACTCGTAAAAACGCTTCCTGGACGACATCGTCTGCCTCAATGCCATTGCCACGCCTGATATTCCGTAACTGGGAGCGCACATACCGGCGCAGATCAACCGCGGTCTGGCCGTAGATGGCGTCAGGAGTTTGCTGCTGACTGAAGTCTACGGACATCGAATGTGGCCACCTTGAATCACGGTCCAACCATAGTACTGAAATAGTCCCTGCCGGTCGCGGTGAATCCATTCCCATGGCCATTAAAGACTACAGGGGTTCTTGCGCCATTCGTATCTTGGCAACGTGCGTGAGACTCTCAATTTTCACAGTTGGACTATTCCGATCACCGGCGACGGCTGAGTTAATGTCTGCGTAATGCCGCAATTCGTCACCTTTCCCGTAACGACGCGCTATCTGCGAAAACCTGCCAATAAATTTCGCTGGTCAAGACACATGGCGGGTACACGTGTTGCACATCCTGACAGGTAGTCCGACCAAGTTTCGACAGAAACCATCGCAACCATTCGGCGCGTGTTATAAAGCGTTGGTGGGTTTTCGTTTTTGAAACGTCTACTTAAGTAAGGGCGTGTTTTTGCTGCACGAACCTTTTACTGGTTTTTAGTCGGGTGATTTTTCGGGGGAGTCTGAAAATGCGTAGAAAAACGTTCGTTTCTAAATGTAAAACATGGTCACGCGTGTGGCCAGGACGCGTCTTTGTATCTATTGTTGCGCTGGTAACGATTGTTTTGCCTGCAGCTGCTCAGGACGACGGCGAGGAACTTGAAGAAATTATCGTCGTCGGCTCACAGATACGAGGTGCGTCGACAACCGGTGCCCTTCCCGTAAGCGTCGTTAGTCGCCAGGAAATTGCGACCGCTGGCGTTGCCTCTGCCGACGAATTGTTTCGCTATCTACCCGGTGTTGGCGCGGTTGGTTTCGGCGGCAACAACCAACGCTCAACCAGTTTCGGCATCAACGGTGCTCGCGGCGACGTAGCATCGATCAATCTGCGAAGTCTTGGTGAGGGCAACACGCTGGTGTTAATGAATGGCCGGCGTCTCGTCGATCACCCGAGTACCCAGACCGATGAGCAGACAGCCCCCGCGGTGGCGGTCAATATGAATGCCATTCCGATCATGGGATTGGAGAGAGTCGAAGTTTTGCGCGACGGCGCGTCAGCGCTTTACGGCACCGATGCTGTAGCTGGTGTCGTCAATACGGTGCTTAGAAAGGACTACGATGGTCTCGAGCTGTCGGCACGTTTCGGCGGCGCCGATAGCATGAATGAATCCACGATCAGCATCATTGGTGGTTTGAACTTCAATGATGACCGGACGAATATTTCAGGTTCATTCACCTATCACGATCGCGACGAACTGGCTGCTGCAGACCGCGCTTTTTCAGCTAATCGTGATGCACGTAGCCAGGTAACCCATCCGGATTTCCTGAATGATGCAGCATTTAACAATTCGAGCACGGTGACACCATGGGCCACTTTCACCGTGCCTGTCGGCGGCGCGGTTACGCAGGATTTAGGCGGTGGACCAATGCCCATTACAACGGGTGCCGGTCGTTTCACCCTGGTGCCGACGAGCATCGGCGGTGCCAATTGCGTTAGCACCCTGCCCGCTGCACCTGCCGACACCTGCATCATCGCAGGCAACATTCCTACCGAATTGCGCCACAACCGGAATGCAGACGCGACGCTCATGCCCGGCGTAAAACGCGCCAATTTCTTTGGCACTATTACGCATACGTTCGACAATGAATTTGAAATGTACTCGGAAATCGGACTTTACCAGGCCAAGAGCTTCTATGATCGCGGCGATGGCGGCGGCGGACCGTTGACGACCCAACCCATTGATCTCGCTGCGTCCAACTACTGGAACCCGTTTGGCCCGGTGACATTTTCTGACGGGTCACCCAACCCGAATCGCCTGCCGGGTCTCGATCCGGCACAGATCCCGGTTGAGGGTGTTGATTTGCCGTTTCGTGGCGGGCCTGGCGGCGCGCGTGCGTTTTATCGGATTTCGGAACGTCCGGGTCCGATTGTTAAAGTGAAGGACGAAAGTTATCGCGTGGTGCAGGGCTTGCGAGGAAACGTCGCAAATTGGGATTTTGATACAGCATTCGTCTACTCCAAGGCACAAACACTGGACCGAACTTTCAATCGAATCGGGCTCAATGAATTCATGCGGCAACTCGCACTGGAAACACCCGCTGCCTACAATCCGTGGACCGGTGGCGGAACCTATTTGAATAATGCTTTCGACTCAACATCGAATCCGGCGAGCAGCACCGATCCGTTTTACGTCAACATCGACCGTGGCGGAGTGACACGCCTGGCATTGGCCGATTTTAAAGTGTCCAACGGCTCACTCTGGCAAATGCCAGCGGGCGATCTCGGCTTCGCAGCCGGCATTGAATTCCGCAGGCAAACCTATGAGGACAATCGCGATCCACATCTCGACGGCACGGCACCGCTATATAATTTCGTCCGCGATGAGATTTTCCCAAGCAGCGTCATGGGATCAAGTGACACGCCCGATACCTTCGGTCGGCGAAGTGTGACCTCGCTGTTCCTGGAATTCGCGGTTCCACTAATTGCGCCGGACATGAACATTCCGCTGGTTGAAAGCCTGGACTTGCAGCTTGCCGCTCGCTACGAAGACTTCGACGACATTGGGGACGTTACCAAGCCAAGGATCGCGTTGTCCTGGTACCCGGCAGAATGGCTTCAGATTCGGGGTTCCTACTCCGAGGGTTTCAAGGCACCGAACCTGGCCATGACCAGTGAGCCGGTGATTTCCAGACAGGTTGCTGGCGATGACTGGTATTTTTGTCAGGCCCAGGTCAATCTTGGAATCGTGCCTAATCTGGGCGCTTGTGTGGACACGGGCGTTGGTAACGAGTTCAACACCGCCGTCGAGCGACTGACGTCAGGCTCGAAACTATTGAAGCCAGAAGAATCCGAAAGCACATCGTTCGGCTTTGTCTTCCAACCCACTTTCGTCGACGGACTGACACTCACCGTGGATTGGTGGAAAATCGACCAGACGGGCATCGTCGGCATCTTCGGCACACCTAATCACCTGGCACTTGACTGGGCATTGCGTATCAACAATTTGCCACCCAACCCTGACGTCGTTCGACAAGCGCCGACGGCAGACAACATTGCTTTCTTCGCGGGTTCTGGACTGGATCCGGTTGGGCAGGTACTGCAAACAAACGTGCCGTATTTCAATCTTGACAGCCGCGAAACTGAAGGTGTCGATATCTCGATCATTTACGATCTTGAAACAAATCGCCTTGGGAATTTCACCTTTGGACTAAACGCCGCTCAGCTCACCAAGACGTTTCAAAGCACTTCGGCTCTGGGTGATTTCATCAACGCGCAGAACGAGCCAGCCATCACGGTTACAGCAGGTGGAGATTTGATCGAACGGGATCAGCGTCCTGAGTGGAAAGGCAGCGGCTACGTTCAATGGAACAGAAACGAATGGGGCGCAGGCCTGTATGTGAATCATGTGGGCGAGTTCTACGAGCCCGGCGTCATCAGTGACACGACGGGTGCATTCTGGACAGTGGATAGCTGGACCACTTTCAACATCAGTGCCGATTATCGCTTCGCCATGGGCGATTTTTCAGACAATACAATTCGGGTCGGAATTAACAATGTTACCGATGAAGATCCGCCACTGGCGGACGAAAACCTGAATTACCTGGCTTCCCTGCACAATCCGCTGGGTCAATATGCGTATGTGAACCTGACAATCGGCCTGGGCGGGCGCTGAGCGCAACGCATTGCCAGCCAATCAGGGCTAACTAAACTGACCATTGGCGGATGACAAGCAAGTCTCCGCCAATGAGTCAGCGTTAGTTCGGATTTACATTTACAGGAGTTAAAGGGGTCGAACCGAATTTTCTGCGATTGATTCTCGACCTGACGCGATTGCTGTGGTGTCTAATAATTCGGTTCGACCCCTTTATTCAAACGCGCCGACCACTTGCGTTCTCCATGGCTGCCTGCCTCGGACTCATCGCAATGATCGACCCGGCCGGAGCCGCCGAGGAAGATGAGCACGATCATGACGACGGTGTAGTAGAGGAAATCACCGTTCAGGCGACCAGGTCCCGCCGAACGTTGCAGAATGAGCCAATACGCGTTGAGGTAATCAATCAGGAAGAAATCGAAGAGAAGCTCCTGATGCGTCCAGGCAATATTTCGATGCTGCTCGCGGAGACTGGGGGACTGCGCGTACAGGTCACGTCGCCTGGCCTTGGTTCAGCCAACATCCGTGTCCATGGAATGCGGGGACGTTACACCCAATTGTTGGCGGACGGATTGCCGCTGTTCGGTGGCCAGGCATCGTCGCTCGGATTGCTGCAGATTCCACCGAGCGACCTCGGTCGGGTCGAAATCATCAAAGGTTCCTCGTCGGCACTATATGGTGGCCAGGCGCTGGGCGGCGTTATCAACCTGATATCTCGGCGGCCCGGTGAAGCACCGGGTGGCGAGGTGATCCTGAATGCAACGACGAGGGACGGGCAGGATATCTCTGCCTATGGGGCGATGCCAATCTCGCCCGGCTGGAGCGCGTCGCTACTCTCGACCTACAACCGGCAGTCAGTTCAGGACCTTAACGACGAGGGCTGGATTGATATGCCGGGTTATAACCGCTGGTCCGCTCGACCGCGCCTGTTCTGGGATGGGGCTGACGGTTCGTCGGCCTACTTCACCATCGGTGCGATGACGGAACAAAGACAAGGCGGCACACTGCCCGAAGGACTCACGCCGGATGGGCAAGCGTTCGCACAGAACCAGGATACCGACCGCTTCGATGCAGGCCTTTTGATAGAGCAACCCGTTGGTGGCTGGGGCATGGTGCAGGTGCGTGCATCCGGGGTACACCAATCGCATGTCCATCGCTTTGGTGATCTGCTCGAAACTGACCAGCACCAGACCCTGTTGACTGAAGTTTCCCTGTCCGGCGAAACGCTCGGAACTACTTGGGTTGGGGGCATTGCCTACCAGGCCGACGACTATGAGTCCGAAACTTTCCCGAGCTTCGAATACACCTATGAGGCGCCGGCTGTCTTCGCGCAGGTCGACCAGGACCTCGGTGAGAAACTTACGCTTGCCGCCAGTGCCCGTTGGGACGATCATAATAGATATGGCGATCAGTTCAGCCCGCGCCTGTCAGCGCTTTTTCGAAATGAACCGTGGACCATTCGCGCTTCCTGGGGTCGCGGATTCTATGCGCCGACGCCCTTCGTTGAAGAGACGGAGGCCGCCGGTTTGTCCCGACTCGAACCGCTTATGGGATTAAATTCAGAGACGGCACAGACTGCGTCACTGGACTTCGGTTATGTTTACGGCGCACTGGAGATCGGTCTGACCCTGTTCAATTCTGAAATTGAAGATGCTGTGCGGCTGCAAAGTGTATCCGCTGATCAGGTACGGCTCATCAACATCAGCGGGAAGACCAGTACGGACGGCGCGGAAGCATCCTTGCGCTGGCGTCGAGGATCTTACATAGTGACGACGAGTTATGTTTACGTCGACGCTGATGAACCAATCGTCACCAGCGCCGCTCGCCGCAGGGTACCTCTTACGCCGAAACATTCTGCCAGCCTGGTCGCCATGTGGGAGGATCACGATCGGGGCCGAATTGGTCTTGAGGTTTACTACACCGGCACGCAGCCGCTGGAAGATAATCCCTATCGGTCGGAGAGCGGGTCGTATTTCGAAATCGGCCTGCTCGGCGAAATCGTGTTGGGCCGGTATCGGCTGTTCCTGAACCTCGAAAACCTGCTTGGTGTTCGCCAAACCAAAGAAGATCCGTTGCTTCTAACGGAGCGTTCACCTGACGGTCGCTGGACAACAGACGCGTGGGCACCTTTAGAGGGGTTTGTGGCCAATGCCGGCATCCGGATCCGCTTCGGCGAGTAAAGCCTTAAAAAGGGTCGGACCGATTTGATCGACATGCCGACAATCGTTTCGGGTTGAAAATCTATGGCAGAAAATGCGGTTCGACCCCTTTGAGATTCGGTCGAGTCAGAATGTCTTAAGTCGGTAAGCGATCTGATGGTAATTGATGCTGCCATCAGCAACCAGAAATGCAATCCTGTGCGGCCGGTTCTGGCCGAAACCAACCGCTGGGCTGCTAAACTGCCGAGAGGCCGCTGTTGACCAGAAGCGGACTCAGCAAGCGTGTTCAGGTCGAACGGCGGCATGAGTAGGAGAGTGCGATTGATCGAGCTTCCAGTAGAGACCCCTGCGATTTTTGCGAAGGAATGGCGGGCCGAGAAGAGAAGTGGGCAATCATTGATGAAAGTGACCATACACTAACCGTCATCAACCCGTGGCAATTCGAAACTGGTCAATGCTGCGTGATTACACGTCGTCACGTTGCGACGTTGCTCGATCTCTCTAACGAAGAATGCGGAGCTATAGCGTGCTCTGCCAAGAGGGTCGCAGAAGCACTTGTGCAGACCTATCAGCCGCTCGGAATACTCACGTTTCAAACAACGGCGTCTATTGCGGACAGGAAACGCCACACTTCCATTTTCATGTCGTTCCCCGTCAGAAGGGAAGTGATTGGGGTATAGGTCCGCCTCAGATCGCGACTTTTGAAAGTGCTGGACGTCAGAGAGGCACTCCACATGATCCTAGCGGCGATGCGCAGCGACGCGAGCGTGTTCAGGTTTCTGCTGGACAACTTGCAAGAACCGCAGACCTTATTCGATTGAATCTGCCAGCGTAGCGAAGGCATGCCAGAATTGGCCGGCTGCTCATGGCCGATAGCAGCCGTTCGCGTCCTGCCGCTCGGTGGCTCCCATGAATAGGAAAAGAGTTGAAGAATACGAATGAATAATGACTTCCTAATTAAAGGCGGTTGTTTATGCGGCAAAGTTCAGTACGAAGTGACCGAACCCCTCGTTCATGCAGATCACTGCCATTGTTCTATGTGCAGGCGACAGCATGGTTCGGCATATTCGACCTACGCGGAATTTAGACCAGGCACTTTTAAATGGGTCTCAGGAGAAGATCATACAAAAATGTACGAAACGCCAGCAGGAGCTGGATGGTGTTTCTGCATCGATTGCGGTGCGTCTTTAGCAGGAGCCGAAAACGGAAAAATCACTTCCGTAACGCTCGGCACGGTCGTAGGAGATCCTGGGATTAAGCCGGATTCACATATCTTCGTTGAATCTAAGGCTCAATGGCATGAGATTACCGATGATCTCCCACAATTTAAAGAATGGTCTCCAAACAAAGTACGTTGACCGTCTGCTTCTGGCCGAAAGCAGTCGGCGGGCTGCTAGGATGCTGAGGGGCTGCTACTGACCCAAAGAGGACGTTGTGTTCGGCATTGTCGAACTGCGTAAGACTGTTGGACAAACTGGAAAAAATTGGTGTGCTATGAAATCACCGGATTGGAAGAGCATTGCCGACATTCTAGCTACAGTTGCAATTGTCGGTTCACTAGTCTTTGTAGGCCTCGAAATCAAGCAGTCTCGCGATATCGCTATCGCAGATGTCTATCAGCAGCAAGCAGCCTTGCTTGCGACCATTCAGATTAACTACGAGTCATCGGAAGAGTTTTACGAAGCGCGGCGAGAGTTTAGTTCCGGCGAGGAATGATCATCGATTGAAATCGACGCGCTTACGTATAGCCATAATCCTTGGACGACGTACTACGAAAATGTGAATTTTCAAAACAACGCAGAATTGTTGTCCGAAGAACATTGGCGTTGAATTGAGCATGACATTCGTGAAAGGGTTCGAGAGGACATGTACTTCCTAAGGTTCTGGGGCATCGTTCGCGGATCCTGGCGACCATCTTTCGTTGCAGTGGTAGACAAGATTATTGACGAAGAGACCGCCGATTGACGCCTGAAGGTGCGACTTGGCGAGCAAGCGACGACCGCTCCTGGCCGAAGACAGCCACTCAAAGCCTGATCTTTCGTCTAATCTGAGTGACGGCTTCCGGAAAAAATGCACACTCGGTCTTTCCTCTTTAGTTCAGGCGGTCAGGAGCTGCGCCTACGCGCCCTGCCCGTCCGATAGTTCAAATTTGCTGAATTTTGTCCACTTTGGTTCTAGTTCACGAGCCGCGTTCTCGGCACCAAATCCTTGTGATTGACATAACTACTTCAAGATAAACGGCAGCTTTTCGTCCACTTAACCAACGCGACCAATTTGCGTTGCCTCCTGCTGAGAGTCTACACTCAACGGTGATGCCAGCAGTGGGGCGACGACGGTCATCGCACTTCAGTACTAACGCGGTCAGTCCAGACTGTCGCTTCCGCGTAATTGACATGACCTTGGATATTGTAGTGCTTAGAAAAATCGTTTTAGCGCAACGCAACCTGCTACCTGGTTTAGCATTGCTGTGCTTTACAATCGGAGCATTTACTCCAATTGGTTTCATGCCAGGTTCCGTAACCGACGGCACGCCATTCGTATTGTGTCCCGAGCAGAATCGAGTTCTTACCGAATTGCTGCGCAGCCAAGAATCATCAGGTGAGCACCAGCATCAACACAGCTCGGATTCCGTGTCGACTTCCGGGAATGATAAGTGTTTTTTTGCATCGGCCGTTTCGACGTTTATGGCGTCCGACATTACGCTGGTTGCGGTTGCAAGTGACGGGCCCGCCGTTGTTCCGGCAGGTACACAAACGCTTAGCCAATCCGCGCCACCTTCCTCACGCTCTGCCAGGGGTCCTCCGGTAGCAGTTACAATCTGATCTGATCGTTTCCAGTATTTGGCTGACATTTTCAGCCTGGTCGCATCGAATCTAACAGAAGTCACTAAGCCGAATGTTTGGCAACGCACTTTGAATTCAGCTTTGATTTGATGCAAACATCGCGTCCCTATAAATGCTGGATTTCGGTATGGCACTAAATCGTAGTTGTCCCGGTTTCCCCGGAATATAGCCCGACAACAGCAGTGCCGATGTGCCGAATGTTCAATTTTCTACGCCCACGATCAAATTTGTGTCGATCCTAACCAGGGATCGTGGCCCATCTGTTGAGCTCTAACGAGCCAGGTCGGTTATTTTGAGATACAAAACTAAGGACTTTTTACCGAACTTTCTGCCGGCTTCTGTGCGTTTATTGATTGCCGGATGCAGCGGAGGCGTAAGTGCTAAAGCAAATTCGGCTGACATTGCCATCGCATTTTCGCTCAACGCAGGCCAACAGTATCCATCATTGGCGGAACAATGCATGTGTCGGCAGCGACAACCCCTTAAAGAGCAGTTTCGTGCCGGGAGTTAGGGTATCCGACCAGGAGCGCGCTGACCTCAAGGCGTTTTTGAATGCATTGGCAGATAGAGAACTCCTTTCGAAAAACAGCTATTCGAAACCATGGAATTGACCAGGAGAAACACCAAATGTTAATAAGATTAATTAGCGTATTCCTTATTGTCTGCGCGCTTACAACAGCAGTGATCGCACACACCCCGCTCAAAGAAACCACGCCTGCGAGCGGGAGTATCCTTGATTCGTCGCCTGATAGCGTCAGGTTCGAGTTTGGCCAAGCAGTTCGGATGACGCTCGTTCGCGTTGAGGCCATTGACGGAAGCGAACGCCGCTTAGCTTTTTCTCCCAGTGGATCGAGCGCAGTTTTTGAAACCGAAGCTCCAAATCTAGCGCCGGGAAAAAATGCGGTTCATTGGACAGCGTTGTCACCAGACGGTCATGTCATAGAAGGTGTCGTAATACTGATAGTACGCACGGCGCAGACGTCAGAGGCGATACCAAAACAATCCAGGCTGCAACTGGATATCACTGGATAAATGCTCGTTTTGACGGTCATTGCAAAGACCGCACTACTTAGCGGCATTCTGATCGGCGCGGGAATGATTTTCGCGCGGACGACATTGCGTCCAGTAAACAACAGATTCACTTTTTTGATACAACGTTTTGCCTTAGTCATAGCGACGGCGGGGGCAATTGCAGGCGTCGCTATCTTGGTTGTTCGCCTCGGCGGTGCTTTCGACGTGAGTATCGCGCTGATCGTCTTGCAGTCGTCATCGGGATTGGCAGCAATTGTCTTAATGTTCGGCGCATTGCTAGGCGCACTGCATACACGAACAATGTTTGTGGGTGCTTCATTAATTGCCATTGCAGCAGGTATTGCGGGTCATGCGAGTGCAAACTCAATTGCAAGTGGCATGGTCGTGTCGTTACATGTCGCAGCAGCAAGTTGGTGGACAGGCGGTCTGTTAATTCTTGTTTCAGAACACGGCATATCTGACCTTCCGTCGTTTGCGAATGTGGTAAATCGTTTCAGCAATCAAGCGCGATTGATGATTGCTGTGTTACTTGCGGCCGGCGTATGGGCTATCTACGACTTGCTTGGCTTGTCAATGTCGGCCTTAGGTTCAACGTACGGCAAAGTGCTGCTAGCAAAACTTGTGCTGGTTCTAGTGTTGTTATGTTTGGCTTTGTACAACCGCCTGAAAATCGCGCCAGCTTTAAACAATTCCATTTCGGGAGCAGATAGTTGCTTGCGAAAAACGATTTTGGCTGAACTGTCGGTAATCGCGCTAATTATCGTGGTCACAGCGCTCTTGACGACAATTTTGTCGCCACCACAAGGCGCCGAGATGATTTCAAGTTGGCCACTTAGATTCTCGTTGTAGGAGAGTTATGTTTGACCCGTATTTCAATTCGCGTGACTTGCTTCTGTCCATGCATCGACAAACATCCGAATTGACGTTGTTCGAGTTAGTTACGTTATTATGCGAACTCACGCTTTCAAAATGGGTCAGTAGAATATTAGATCTGCTAACCAATTTTTGCCACACACTACCCAAGTTAGTTACTTGGGCAACAACATGGAAAATCCTATGAAGCTGCGATCAAAGCGCTTAATAATGCGAGTCGTCACCGCGTTCGGGCTGATGACTTTGACTACGGTCGCTGTCGCTCAGGCGTACGTACCTCCTGAGCAGCGTCCGCGACCTGAGGCGTCTGCAACAGCACTAACGCAACAGCCAACTCTAGATGGTCTGGTTGCTGGAGACTCAGCGTGGTCTGGTGTTGTGCCCACGACGGGATTTACGCAAATTCAACCGGTCGTCGGACAAGACGCGTCACAACGAACAGAAATATTCCTCGGCTACACGGATACTGCACTTTATGTCGGCGTTATCGCATATGACGAGAATCCGGAGAATATTATCGTTGCCGATAGCCGCCGCGACTCTTCTCTGGACGAGACCGACAGTATTCGGTTTGTTATAGATGGCTTGTTGGATCGACAAAATGGTTATCTGTTCGGAACTAACCCAGTCGGTATGCAATACGACGCACAGATCATAAAAGAAGGCAGTACAGGAAATTTCGGATCTGGTGGCGGTGGCTTCAATCTTAACTGGGACGGGAGTTGGAATGTCGAGGCAAGAATCACCGAGGACGGATGGTCTGCGGAGTTTGAGATTCCGTTCACTACGCTTCGATACGGCGACTCTGACCAACAAGATTGGGGAATAAACTTCCAGCGGAATATCAGAAACAACAATGAAATTGCGTTCTGGGCGCCGCTTAATCGGCAACGCAGCATCAATCGGGTATCAGAAGCCGGCACTGTCCGTGGCATTCGTCCGCCGGGTTCGCGAAATTTGCAGATCACCCCGTACGTACTCAGCAGCTGGGAGCGAGGCGGCGTGATTAATGGCACCGATAGCGACCAGGAGTTTGGCGTAGACTTAAAATACTCGCTGACGCCAAGCCTCACCTTAGATGCAACTCTAAATACAGACTTTGCCCAAGTTGAAGTCGATGACGCCATCGTTAATCTGGATCGTTTCAGTATTTTCCTGCCTGAGAAACGACCATTCTTTTTGGAGAATGCGGGCCAGTTTACGGTGGGTTCGCCGCAACAAGTTGAGTTGTTCTTTAGTCGTCGAATCGGTATTAACGCCGGCGAATCGGTGCCAATCAATGGCGGCGTGAGACTGTCAGGAACGGTCGGAACGGGCACTAACGTAGGGTTCCTGTATATGTCGGATGAGGGCGTACCGGGTGTTGCGGCGCAAAATGACTATATCGTCGCACGCGTAAATCAGGAGCTACCGAATCGGTCTTCTATCGGCGCCATCATCGTGAGCAGAGATGGCGACGGTAGCGTCACTGGATCTTCGTCCACTGATCAGAATCAGACTTATGCAGTGGATGGCCGCTGGGGAATCGGCGATAACCTGTTATTGCAGGGTTACTTTGCGAAGACTGATACACCAGGGCTGAATAATGATGATTTCGCGTTTTCGACCTTGATGAATTATGACTCGTCAGACTGGTCGGCGCGACTTGGTTGGTCAGAAGTTCGCGAAGATTTTAATCCTGAAGTTGGGTTCCTGCGGCGTGACGACTATCGTCGTGCAGAGGCATTTATTTTGCGACGCTACCGACCGGAAGGTGCGCTACTCGAAGTTCGTCCACATATTTCCATCACGAATACGTGGGATCTGAACGGGTTTCTGGAAACCGGTTTTCAACATTACGATGTGCATTGGGAGTTCAAAAACGGTTACCGAATCGATACCGGCATGAACTATCTTAAAGATGGCTTGCAAGAGGATTTTGAAATTATTGATGGCGTATTCGTGCCCGCAGGTAGCTATTCGGGGCACGAAGCGCAGATTGTTGGCAATACCAACCGTGGCGCACCTTTGAGTTTTGAATTTCGATCCAACATTGGTGAACGTTTTGGCGGCGATAGAGTGGTTCTGCAGCCGTCCGTCAATTTTCGTATAGGTGAGACGTTTAATACTGAACTTACCTATGTCTACAATAAATTCGACTTGCCAATTCCTGGTGGTGATTTTGATGTCGGTTTAACCCGATTACGGTTGTCATATTCCTTCACCCCGCAGATATTGTTGCAGACGTTGATTCAGTACAACGATGGAGAAGATGTCTTGTCGACGAATATCCGTTTCTCATTACTACGAACGGCTAACTCCGGATTATTCGTGGTTTACAACGAATTCGACGAACGGTTTCCTGGGGCACCCCCAAAAGGTCGTGAGTTCATCATCAAATTCAACTATCTGTTCGATGTATTCAGATAGCTAGTGTCAGATTTGGTTGGCGACGCTCAAGTTTCGGGCATCGCCAGATCGTTCGTTAGAAGACGATGGTCGTTGGTGTTTGACTGGATGCGGTCGTCTTGTCATGGCCGACAATCAAAATTTCCAAATCCAATCCGGTTTTGTGGAAGATGCTGCATGGCAGGTCCAGCGCCATTCATTGAAGTCCACTCTCGCAGGCAGCAATTCACCAATTCGGACTGCCTTCACAAAAAAATACGCGGC
>JAJFKP010000052.1 GCA_021773135.1 Woeseiaceae bacterium
GGTGTGCGGAAACTGGCTGTGCTCGAGCTCCAGCTGCAAAAGCGCTTTCTTGGTTGGAATGCCGCCGCCGAATCCGGTCAGATCGCCACTGGCGCCGATGACCCGGTGGCATGGAATGACGATGGGCAAAGGATTCCGACCGTTCGCAGCCCCGACCGCCCGCACCGCCTTCGGCCGTCCGATTCGACTCGCGATGTCACCGTATGAGGTCGTGGTGCCATAAGGAATCTTCTGCAGTTCATCCAGAACCTGTAGCTGGAATTCTGTCCCGTGGGGTTTCAGCGGCAAATTGAAGGATTTCCGTTTGCCATCAAAGTAGCTCAGTAGCTGCTCCTTTGCCGCGGCAAACGGTTTCTCGGAAAAGATCCAGTCGGTCTCAGGTTCCAGCCGCATTGACCCCTCAGGAAACCCGATAAAACAAAGCGCATTATCTTCGCCTGCCAGCAATAGTTCTCCGATCAGTGTATCCAGGTAGCAGTAGTACATCTTTTATCCTCCAGAGCCCGCCAGCGAGTTCCACAATAGCATCGCCGCGTAGGCTCGCCAGGGCCGCCAGGCCTCAGCCCGTTTCTCCAGTTCTTTTGGGGTAACCCTGTTTGGGTAATCAATCGCCTTGATCAAACCCAGGTCGCTTGCCGGAAAAGCATCCGGATTTTTCAAGGCGCGCATCGCAACGTATTGCGCGGTCCAGTCCCCGATGCCACGTATGGACTTGAGCGCTTCACAAAAATCGTCAGGGTCTTGCGATGAGTCAAAATGAATATCTCCCGCGAGCACGGCCCTGGCGACATTTCGAATCGTATCCGCGCGGCTGCGGATGAGCCCCAGGTTATTAAACCGAGCACGCGCGAGTCGCTCCGGGGTCGGGAAAATTCGATTCAATCCCTGCAAGTCATCCTTGCCAGCGAGATCGAGCGTTTCGCCGTAGCGTGTCGCGATGCGGCCGGCGATCGTGGTCGCGCCCTTCACTGAAATCTGCTGGCCCAGGATTGCCCGCACGGTTAGCTCAAAGCCGTCCCATGACCCTGGGACCCTGATTCCCGGTTGCCGATGTAGCATCGCGCCAAGCGTCTCGTCCTGGCCCAGCGCACTGCTGATATCGTTCGCCGGCGCATCGAGGTCGAAAACTTCGCGCGCGCATTGCACCGTATCGAAAAGCGCTGCGGTGTTGATACCGAATAGCGTCAGTGACAGATAGCCATTCTGGGCATGGGGCACGACTTCCAGGACGCCGTGCTCGCCGTTGGTTGAGAACGTACGTCGATAGGTTGAACCTGAAACCTGCTCCACACCTGGTGTTGCGCGATCTGCGAAGAAATCCACCATGGCCGGCCAGCTAAATGGTCTGCGATAAGCCAGTTTGACGGTCAATGTAGCCTTGCCTCCGGCCTGCTGCGCCGTCGCGCCTGAGCGTCTCAATTCACGCGGTGTACGACCGTAGGTCTTCTGAAACGTATCGTTAAACCGCCTGACGCTGCCATAACCTGCGGCATTGGAGACGTGCGTCATCGGCAACAATGTTTCATCAATCAGGCGCTTGGCGAAGTGCAGTCTTTGCGTATGGGCGACAGCAAGCGGTGACGCGCCAAGATGCTTCGTGAATAACCTGCGCAGGTGGCGACTTGTAACGCCCAGGCGGTTCGCGAGAGTTTCAACGCTGCCTTCGTCCAGCGCACCGTTCGAGATCAGTCGTAATCCGCGCCTGACCGTCGTTGATGTGCCACTCCACGCAGGCGTGCCCGGGGCGCACTCAGGACGACAGCGTAAACAGGGCCGAAAACCAGCCTCACCAGCAGCCGCAGCGCTCGGATAAAAGGCAACGTTCTTACTCTTGGGAGAATTTGCGGGGCAAATCGGGCGGCAGTATATCTTGGTAGTTTTTACGCCAATATAAAACTGGCCATCGAAACGGGCATCGCGCGCAAGTCGTGCGCGTTCGTAAACTTCTTCCTGCAACATCGTCCGCACCCTGATAAATCAGCGCACAGTATATAATGCCGCTCAGGATGAAGTAGCCAGAATCGGACCCCTATATGTTCGGCATCGGTCGCGCCTATGTTCGGCATCGGTCGCGCCGATCTAGGCGTTTCGTGTTGCTGCCAGGCTCGCCCGAGTTCCGCTATTTGTCTATGCCACCCATGCACATGTATTTGATTTCGAGATAATCGTCGAGCCCGTATTTTGAACCTTCACGGCCCTGCCCGGATTCCTTGACCCCGCCGAACGGTGCCATCTCATTGGAAATGATACCTTCGTTAATGCCAACGATTCCGTACTCTAGGGCCTCGCCGACACGCCAGATTCGGCCGACGTCGCGCGAATAAAAATAGCAGGCAAGACCAAATTCAGTGTCATTGGCCATTGCGACGGCCTCTTCCTCGGTCTTGAAGCGGAATAACGGTGCAACCGGCCCGAAAATCTCTTCTTTAAATACCCGCATCCCGTCGTTAACGTCCGTAAGAATCGTAGGCTCTATGAAGCAATTGCCCAATTCAGAGCGCCCGCCGCCTACTGCGACACTTGCCCCATTGGCGACCGCATCTTCGATGAATTCCAGGACGTCGTTCGCGGCACCTTCGTTAATCAGCGGTCCCATGGTCACACCTTCGCCCGTACCAATGCCAAGCTGAAGCGTTTGGGTCGCAGCGGCGAATCGGCTGGCAAACTCGTCGTAAATGCCATCCTGGACCAGGATGCGGTTCGCGCAGACGCAGGTCTGGCCTGCGTTGCGGAACTTGCAGATCATTGCACCTGCAACCGCTGCGTCGAGATCAGCATCATCGAACACAATGAAGGGCGCGTTTCCACCCAGCTCCATCGAGGTTCGCTTTACCGTCGCAGAGCACGCTGCCATTAATTTCTTGCCGACGGGGGTCGACCCGGTAAAAGTCAATTTTCGAACTGTCGGGTTCGATGTCAGTTCTTCACCTATTTCGGCTGTGCGGCCAGCAACGATATTGATCACACCGGCCGGTACACCTGCGCGCTGGGCTAGCTCAACGAAGGCAAACGCCGAAAGCGGTGTCGCATTTGCCGGTTTGCAAACTACGGTGCAGCCTGCCGCGAGCGCCGGCGCGATCTTGCGAGTCAGCATCGCGTTGGGAAAGTTCCACGGCGTAATGCACGCCACCACACCAACCGGCTGTTTGATGACGACAACGCGCTTGTCGTTGGAAGGGGCCGGCATCGTATCACCGTAAACGCGCTTTGCTTCCTCGGCAAACCATTCAATGTAGCTTGCGCCATACGCGACTTCGCCGCGCGCTTCGGCGAGCGGTTTGCCCTGTTCTGCGGTCAGGATTTGAGCGAGATCTTCCTGTGAGGCCATCATCAGGCCGAACCATTTGCGAAGTACGCCGGCTCTGTCCTTGGCGCTGCGTCGGCGCCAGTCAATCATTGCTGATTCTGCCGCCTCGATGGCGCGCCTCGTCTCAGCGGCACCGCAGGAGGCCACAGCGGCAATGGTCCGCCCATTTGCAGGGTCTGTTACGGCAAAAGTGCTGTTGTCATCACTGTCGACCCATTTGCCGTCGATATAGGCCTGGGTTTTCAGCAACCCATTGTCGGAAATCTGCATGCTCACAAATTTGGCTCCTGTCTAGAACTTCCCCCAGGTCGGCGCCCGAGCATAAAGACTAATCAGCCGCGCAGCAACGAAAAAACAGCCTTAAGCCCGCATCAAAAAGGCCCCGGCATCACTACCGGGGCCTGTGAGCAGGTTCCGCTTATGCAGCCTTTTCAGTCTGCTCAGACAGCCAGGTTTTGAGCTCCGCGGCCCCACCGATCAATTCGCCGTTGATGAAGATTTGCGGCACGGACGTAGCAGCGCTGATAGCACGCAGGGTTCGGTCGCTGTACGCAGTATTCAATTCCAGTGTCTCGAATTCCAAATCAGCAGCCGCCAGCAGACTCTTGGCCTCGGCACAATATTCGCAGCCGGGGCGAGAAAATACGGCAATGTCCAGAGGCTTGTCTGCGCCCGGCGCCAGGTATTCAAACATGGTATCTGCATCAGAAACCTCGAATGGATCTCCGGGCAGGTCTGGCTCGATGAACATCTTTTCAATAACGCCATCTCGAACCAGCATTGAATATCGCCACGAGCGACGGCCAAAGCCCAAGTCTTCTTTGTTAACCAGGAGTCCCATTCCATCGGTAAATTCGCCATTCCCGTCAGGAATAAAAGTAATGTTTTCGGCATTCTGGCTGGCGCGCCATTCGTTCATCACGAATGCGTCGTTGACAGACATGCAAACAACATTGTCAATGCCGCGAGCCTTGAATGCCGGTACCAGCTGGCTAAATCGCGGCACGTGAGAAGATGAACAGGTGGGCGTAAATGCTCCTGGAAGTGAAAAAACGATGACAGACTTTCCGGAAAACAGCTCGCTGCTGGTGACATCGCGCCAGCCTTTGTCAGTTCGCGTTCTGAAGGTTATGTCAGGGACGCGCTGCCCCTCTTTTGATTCAAACATTTTTGATGCTCCGTCTTAAGTGGTTTATTCCTAAATTCTACGACTGGTCGCCAAGCATGCTGCGTAACATCCAGGCGTTCTTTTCGTGCACCTGCATCCGCTGCGTCAGGAGATCCGCAGTAGGCTCGTCATTGGCGGCATCCGCTGCCGGAAACGCTTTCCTGGCAGTTCTCACCACCGCCTCCTGGCCTTCGGTGAGTTGGCGCACCATCTCGTCTGCACTTTCTCCACCGTCCGACTCCTCGATGCTGGTCAGTTTTGCGAATTCCTTGTATGAACCAGGCGCCTTTACGCCAAGCGCGCGGATTCGCTCTGCGATGTCGTCGACCGCAATTGCGAGCTCCGAGTATTGCGTTTCGAACATTGTGTGCAGCGTATTAAACTGCGGGCCAGTTACATTCCAGTGATAGTTGTGGGTCTTGAGATACAGTGTGTAACTGTCCGCAAGGAGCCGCGACAATTGCGCAGATATTTCCTGCCGGTGGGATTCGCTGATACCAGTATTAATGTTCATTGTTGTGCCCTGTTGCTCGATTATGTGGAAATGTTAGGCTTTATCCATTGATTAGTAAATCAGATTTTTATTATAATAATAATCGGTTTTTCCGAATATGATTTATCCCACAATAAAACAACTTCGCTACTTCATCGCCCTCTGCGACCAGCAGCATTTTGGACGCGCGGCCGCGCAATCCTTTGTTTCGCAATCGGCTTTCAGCACGGCTATTCAGGATCTCGAATCCGCCCTGGACACACAGTTGGTTGACCGCACCAAGCGGCAGGTCACGATCACCGCAATAGGACAGGAGATTGCGACGCAGGCTCGGCTCTGCGTGCGGGATGTGGAGAGCCTGGTGGAGTTGGCGGGTCAGCGACGCAAACCACTTGCAGGCCCGCTGAGAGTTGGCGTCATTCCGACCATCGCACCGTTCCTGTTGCCCCCGCTGTTACCGCGATTGCGGCAGGCGTTTCCAGAGCTGCGCCTGTTTTTGACTGAGGAGCAAACTGAAACGATCCACCAAAAGCTTCTCGACGGTGATCTTGACGTCTTGTTGCTCGCCCTGCCCTACGAACTGCGCAGCGTCGAAAGCATGGCGCTATTCAGGGATCGTTTTTTTCTGGCTGCCAGAAAAGGCACCAAAACTGTTGATCCCGAAAAGTACCGTTTTAATCGTCTGCAGGCGGACAGCGTCCTGCTTCTGGAAGACGGACATTGCCTGAGAGACCACGCGCTGGAAGCCTGCCGTATTCGCAATACTGAAAAGGTCAGCCAATTCTCGGCGACTTCCCTGCTGACCCTGGTTGAAATGGTGGACGCAGACATGGGGATCACTTTCCTGCCAGAAATGGCGCAGGGATCTTCGCTGCTCAAGAACACACGCGTGAAAATGTATCCACTCAACGAAAAGAGTTTTCGAACCATCGGACTGATGTGGCGCAAAGGCAGTGCGCGCAGCGACGAGTTCCGGCGCCTGGGCGAATTCATTCGCGAATTTCATCAAGGTTAGGTTCAGTCCGTCTCATTCAACCGAAACATCATTGGTGAACTGCGTCACATTTTGCTGCCGGGCTCGCTCATACCTCTCCCGAGCTGTGACAATACGCACTGTTTTAAAAGGGTTTTTGAGTCATCTTGAGTCCCGGAGGTAAGACCATGAAAGCAAGCCCAAGCATGTGGATTCCCGGACCGATTTACGAGAGCCTGCCTTATCTTTACATCATTGGCGGTGTCCTGTTTATTTCCGGCACGCTTTACGTCGGCCTGGATACGGCTGCGGCACCTCTTTACATTGCTTGCGGGCTGATCAGCATCGTTTACGGTGTTGTTGTATTCAGCAAGCGGCAGCCACGCCGCCAGAACTCGTCCAACAGTGGCTCAGCCGATTCCGCCTGACGCCACGTCGTTGCTATCCTGGTAGTTTGAACGCACCTTTCAGGGCACCTGGTGAATGGCGCGGAAGCCAGGTGACTTACGAGTTGACATTGGCCTTGAATAAGTCTCACGGACCAGCACAAAATCATTGCGTCAAAATTCATTAGACCCAATTGGCAAGACTCATTCAGAATACATTCATCGAATAGCATAACCGTATCTTTTCGCGCGATGCGTCGGAAGCATCGGTTACTTTATCGCTACGCCGGGAATGAAAATTCACCCGCCCCTGGATTATCGAATTCACCGTAGAACACCTGCCCGTAAGCCCGGGAAAAAGTCGCCCGCCACCTTTCGGATCCTGATCGAAAAGGTTACAGGATCGCTTCTGATTTATGCTATTGATAGTGCAGACAGCACTTCCGGTTTACCGCCAGAAGTAACGGTTGGGTCAGTATTCTGGAAAGAACCTGCTGGCGGCCCAGTTCAGTCCGTTCGGACCCAAAATCGGTCTGTATGGAAATTCCGGGCTTGAGAGATCAAAATTTCAAAGTTACCAACGGCAAAATTTCACGCGGAGGTATCAGGTGACTACGCTTTTGAATATCGGCTGGCAGATGATGTGTCAGTTGCCGACAAACCCGGCACGTGCACGACCATTTGCTAAAATCAGCGTGATGAGAATCATCAAATGCCTTCTCGTCACCCTTTCGGCTGTTATCTTTTCTGGGTGTTCAGATACTAATGATGATACGGAAAGTCATGATCCAACTCTGTCGTTCCCCGACTATCGGATGATCAATGCACCATCTACAGATCCCGATATGCCATGGTACATAAACAGTTATTTCGAAAGAGACGAGCGGTGGAGGTTTGAGGCAAGCACAAACTTGAATAGTCTCAAGCTCGGAATGTATGAGCTAACGCAATATCCATACCAGGAGCCTACACAGGCTCAAGCAGAAGCGGCTAGCAAATTGGTTCAGGATTCCTTCGATATTGTGGAACGTAATGGCTGGTTGAGCAAGGAAAAAGCACTGAGCGATGGTTACGAGAAAATGTATGGAGACCCGGTCCATTTTGTAAACGTCGAATATGTCTTTGATGGCGAAACCTTGAATCTCGAAAAGCCGGAAGTTCTCATGTATTACAAGACGAGAGAAGGTGATTTCTTGATGGGAATAATGTTTCTCGCCATCGGAGAGCGGGGACCGCAGGTAGCCGGGCCTTTGACGGAGTGGCATTTCCACATAGACCGTCGTATGTGTTACGAGCGGGGAGTTCTACCAATCGATACGATTGATGATAGGAAATCATGTGGCAAGGGAGTACCAAATATCAGGTCGCCAGAGATGCTGCACGTGTGGTTTTTTGATCATCCTGACGGCAGATTTGCCACTACGATGGGGCTATCCGAAGAGGTGTTAAATTTCGGCATCAGGCAGATTAACGAATATCAAGAACAGCGGAGATAAATCGATCAGATGCGAGTTTCCGATCACTTACCCTAAAGGTAACAAGAGCACCGCAGATTAGCTTAAGCGACCGCGGGGAGCCCTTGCAGTGATTCTCTTCAATATCTGCACGCGATAAAAACACTGCTGAACTTTGCCTGGCCATGTGAAGACGCTGCTGATGACGCGTTGGTGCGTTGGTGCATTGGTGCGTTTAAGTACAATCCGAAACTGGAGATCTAATTGATGCTTCTGCCCGTAAACTGCCGATAATTTTGCCTGTGTTTTGAGTCCTGAAGGGGCCTCGATGCAAACAGCCATTCCGGGCCAAAGCGGTCTCAACAGGAATTACAGGAGGACTCGGTAGTCTGCCGGGCGCCCGATGTGTAGCCTCGGTCCGCACGCTCGGTTGTCGTCAAACTGACGCAATCAATAGCAACTTAGGGCTTAGCTTCCACGGTGGAAATCCTGATTCAAACCTCAGTTAGAGATTGTGAGTTGTTGTAACCATTGCTGATACACATCACAGCGGATATGCCCTATCGAAAATGGTGCCGCCACCAAGAGTCGAACTCGGGACCTGATGCTTACAAGGCAACTGCTCTACCAACTGAGCTATGACGGCATTAATTTGGACGTTGCCCGCCATTTTGGACGGGACAGCCATAACATACTATTTTTTAACGATTTTTTAAATGAAGCGGTTTCTTGGAACAGCTCTGCTCTATCAACTGAGAAACGCCAGGTAAACCGGTAATCGCGCGGATTATACCCAAGGAAAGCTTTTCGGTCAGCGGAAACGGTCAAATCACAAGGAAGCGGTTACGCTAATCGGGCCGCGGGCAGGTCGCCAGATCGCGAAGCAGCACATTATCCTCGCCGTATTTCTCGATCATCTCACCAGCGCCTTTGCCCGGTGGCAATCCGATATCCACGAAAAAGACGGTTGCATCTCGCGTTCTTGGTGAAATTTCGGCAGGTAGATCCAGCGATTTTGCCTGCAGCTCGACCCGTTCCGCCCGCGGCATTTCGCCGAACAGGCCCAATGAAATCTTGAGTCCTTCATCGTCAGTAGGTACGAGATATGCATCGCCCAGACCACCGTCACGCAACCGCTCGAGCATCGCGTTTCCCGCCTCGCGGTCAGGTACATTTCTGATTTGCACCCAGTGGCCGACAAACAGTTGCCCTTCAGTAGTGCGAATACTTGCGGTCATACCCTGGCTCTTGTAATCGCCCATCGCGGCATCCGCTTCTGCGTTCGATTGAAAAGGTCCAATGGTTACGCACGAGCGCCCGACGTTGGCAGGGAGGTTTGTAGATTCACTGGCTTCAGTGCGCTCCGGCACACGGGTCACGCTATCTTCGATAGTCGACCGTGATACCTCGAGCATCGGCCCCAGCTCTGCCTCATTGACAATTACCACACCCGATTCGGTCGGTTCAACCGCATAACGTCCCCACATGAAATAAAGGACGTTCACGAGCACCAGGGACATTAGAATGATTTTCATGAATGGACTTTTGTCACGAGCGCCAGACCCTGCATAACAAGAAGAAGCGGGAAAGGATATTGTCGCCAAGCAGCGTTAGGATGCGTGAGCCGCCACGCCCGGTCAAGATGATTTTTTGAGTAAGCATACGCGCGGCAATGAGGCGACAACGCGGCCCCTGTGCAAGGATTGTCGCAGCGCTTAGCAGCTGTCAGCACGATAGTCATAGATGGTGCCAAGACCGTACAAGGTCAGGTCATCGTCCATCGGTATACTGTCGTCGAGATCCGGAATGACCCACTTCGCGTAGCCCCCGGTTGCGACCACATTTATGCGTCGCAAGCCCAACTCGCGTTTGACCTCCCTTAGTATCTCGCGGACCATGCCGCGATAACCGAGTTGCGCCCCTATGCGCATTGCCTCTTCGGTACTCTTGCCGACCGAACGTTTCAATTTCATGGGTGTGATGTGTGGCAACAAGGCCGTTTTTTCCGCCATGTAGTCAAACATCAAGGGTAAGCCGGGTCCAATAACGCCGCCGATGTAGCCTAGATCAGGTATGACGATATCGAATGTCAGGGCGGTTCCGATGTCGATCACAATGCACGGCGCGCCGTAGCGTGAATAGGCACCGCAGGCGTTTGCGAGACGATCCGCGCCGATCGTTTCGGCCTTCGGGAACGTTATGCCAACCGGCATCGGCGTCTTATGCGTCACCAGGATCGGTCGCCGTCCCGTCCATGTCCTTGCAACGCGACTCCAGGGTTTAACCAGTTCCGGAACGACTGACGAAATCATACAGTCGACCAGTTCATGCCGTTTGCTGAGTTTGACCAGCGTATCACTGGCGGCCAGCGTGCGTTTGCGGGTCTCTGCAACCCGGTGCACGTGAGTTACGCGGCCCCGATGATAAAGCCCTCCGGTCACACTGGTGTTGCCTATGTCCAGCACCAACAGTCGCTTTGGTAAATTTACCCCGTCTTTCATTTTTGCAACCAAGTCAGACTGAACACGAATTCATCGAGTTGACAGCCGATTCATGCGATCGCCGGATTCATACACGCCGCGTGCGATGGCGCGAGCCAGGCAATCCGCCGCTGCGGAGCCGATCCTTGCCACCGAAGATGCCCTGTCAAACCTGGCAGTCTCATCTGGCAGCGTTATGGCTCCGTTTGATAGCGCGAATACGATATCTCCGTCAAATGGCGTGTGAGCCGGCCGGATCGCCCGCGCTATACCGTCGTGCGCCATCATCGCAACCCGTTTGAGTTCCGTGTTTGTCAGCGCAACCGTCGTCGCGACAGCAGCCAGTGTGGTATTGGTTCCTGCCTGTAGTCGACCCGCCGCATGCAGCCGGCCAAACTCAGGAAACGGGTCGCCAAGATCATATTTTGGTGGTGGAGGCTTGTTACCGAACTCTTGCCCCTGCTCATATGGCCATGCGTAAAAAGATTCGCCGTCGGGCAGCAATACAGAACCCATTGCGTTGACGACGGCCAGAGCACCGATAATGACATTTTCGCCGAGGTTGATCGATGTAGAGCCGACCCCGCCGGCCACGGTTCCGGCGGTCGCGCCTCGCCCTGCGCCTTTGGCGCCCAGTCCAAACTCGATCGCAACTGCGTCCAGTGCTTCGGTGCCAAGGCGGTGATAAGGCGGCGTGTCCGCCCAGTCTTTTTCACCTTCGTTGCCGAGGTCATGCAACACCGCAGCGGGGACAATCGGAATTGCCGGACCACGGTCGGTCAGACTTAACCCGACTCCTTCCTGAGACAGAGCCGCGGCAACGCTATCGGCAGCAGCAAGGCCGAAAACCGAACCACCGCTGAGCACCAAAGCATCGATTTCATCGACCAGGTTCTCGGGCAGCAGCACATCCGTCTCGCGAGTTCCGGGACCACCGCCGCGCACATCAACTGCCGCCTTCATCGGTTTCGCGCAGCGCAGAACGGTTACGCCAGTGTGCGCGTTCACGGCTGTGGCGTGACCAACGAGCAGACCGGAAACGTCGGTTATGAGATTCAGCATGCCTGGGCGTGACATGACTTTAGTTATTCGCACTATTCAAATGCACCGCCCACCATCTATTTCCATGGCAATACCGGTAACCATGGCAGCTTCATCGGAGCAAAGATAGACGGCCGCCGCGCCCATGTCTGCGGGCGTGGAAAACCTGCCAAGCGGTATCGAGGCGAGGAATTTCTCACGTATCTCAGGTGTATCCTCGCCCATGAATGTCGCCAGAAGCGGCGTTTCGCCGGCAACCGGGTTGATTGCATTGACGCGAATCTGACTGGGCGCCAGCTCAACAGCCATGGCCTTTGTTGCTGTAATCATCCAGCCCTTCGAGGCGTTGTACCAGGCCAGGTTGGGCCTTGGACTGACGCCGCCGGTCGAGGCGACATTGAGAATCGCGCCGGCACCTTGTTGCTTCATGATCGGCACTACATGGCGGGCGGTCAGGTAAACCGACCTCGCATTGACGGCAAAAATCCGATCAAATTCACGTTCGGGCAGTAACTCGAGCGCCTGTGGCAGGTAGCCTATACCTGCGTTGTTTACGAGGATATCGATTCCGCCAAGCGCGTCGCTGCTGGCAGCCACCATCGCCGCAACACTATCACCATCGCTGACGTCAACCGCCTGCACATGGACATTATCACCCAGTTCCCTTGCAAGCTGTGACGCTCCATCGCTGTTCAGATCAGCGATTACGACCTGCGCACCTTCGGTGACCAAGGCACGAACGATACCTTCCCCGAATCCCGATGCACCGCCGGTCACAACGGCTCTCTTCCCTTTCAGTCGCATTAGTCACCCCTTGTTACGTTGCTAACCATGATAAGCGGCAATGGTTTTCAACACTGAAAACCCATACAGCGCCTCGAATCCTTTCTCTCGTCCATGGCCAGATTTGCCAATGCCGCCGAACGGTAACTCGACTCCTCCACCGGCACCGTAATTGTTCACGAATATCTGTCCGGACCTGATGGATTTCGCCAAGCGCATTTGTCGTGCTCCATCTCGGGTCCAGACGCCCGCCACCAAACCAAAGTCCGTGCCATTGGCTATCGAGACGGCTTCGTCTTCTGTATCGAACGGCATGGCGATCTGTACCGGCCCGAATATCTCATCCTGTGCGAGGGGGTCAAGCCCGCCTACATTGCCGAACAGCGTGGGACGTACGTAAAACCCGTTCGCCGGCACATCGGCATTTAGTGGACTCTTTGTTACGACCTGGTTGCCACGCCCTTCGCCCTCTTTGACCAGTCGTTCGACCAGCATTTTTTGCTGCGCGGAAATGAGCGGTCCCACGTCAGGATCGGTTGGCGCAGGCCCGATCCGCAAGTTGTCATAGGCACTTGCCAGGCGATCGACCACTTCGTCGTAGATCGTGCGCTGGATGAGGATGCGCGAGGCAGCCGAGCAGGTTTGTCCGGCGTTCTGAATTCCCGCCCGCAACAGGAAGGGCATGGCAGCATCGAGATCTGCATCATCGAAAACGATTTGCGGTGACTTGCCGCCGAGTTCCAGCGTCACGGGCACAACATTTTCTGCTGCCGACGCCTGAATAAGTCGCCCAACTGAGACAGACCCGGTGAAAGAAATGTGATCGACTCCCGCATGTGATGCCAAAGCAGCACCGGCACTCTCACCAATGCCCGTTACCACGTTTAACGCGCCTGCAGGCAGACCTGCCTCGCAGGCAATTTCCGTAAAGGCGAGTGATGACAGGCTGGCCTCTTCCGCAGGCTTTAACACAGCAGCATTTCCCATGGCCAGCGCTGCACCGACGGACCGCCCAATAATCTGCAGCGGATAGTTCCACGGAATGATGTGTGCCGTAACACCGTGAGGCTCCCGCAGCGTGTAGACCGTATAGCCATCCTGGTAGGGGATTGTCTCGCCGTGAATCTTGTCGGTCGCGCCGGCATAGAATTCGAAATAGCGAGCGATCGCCTCGGCATCCGCCTTGGCCTGCGATAACGGTTTGCCGACGTCACGGGATTCCAGTTCGGCGAGCATGGCAACGTTTTCAAGCAGCAGATCTGAAATTCGCCGCAGTATCCTGCCACGCTCTACCGCGGTCATCCTGCCCCACGCGCCGTCAGCAGCGCGCCGTGCTGCCGCAACCGCGGCGTCGATCTCTGCGGGGGTGCCATTGGCAATTTCGGCAAAAACATCGCCAGTCGACGGATCCTGAACCTGCAGCATTTCGCCCTGGGGGTCGACCCAATCCCCGTCGAGGAAAATACCGCTGCTTGCGACGTTAGTTGGCATGGACTCGCTCCATTTTTCGGCGTTTTTCGATTTCGTCGCGCAGGCTGGGTTTGGCGGCCAGAAGGGACACTGTATAGGGATGTCGCGGTGTAGCAAACACCTGCGCCGTTGCACCCTGTTCGACCACCCGTCCCGCTTTCATAATCAGAATTCGATCAGTCACGGCGCGCATAACATCAAGATCATGTGAGACGAATAAATATGAGATACCAAGCTGGCTGGACAAATCAGCCAGTAGTGCCAACACCTGGGCGCGCACCGATACGTCCAGTGCAGATGTCGCCTCGTCGAGGATGACGATTGATGGGGCAACAACAAGTGCCCGGGCGATCGCGATACGCTGTCGTTGTCCGCCGGAAAATTCGTGTGGGTATTTGTCGCAATCCGAAGCCGTCAACCCAACATTTTCGAGAGCGGCCACGACACGCGCATGTCGTTTTAACCCAGCCATACTGGCGTCTATCAGGTACAGAGGTTCTGCGACAACCCGCGCAACGGTATGCCGCGGATTAAAGCTGCCGTATGGGTCCTGAAAAACAGCCTGAATTTCTTTTCTCAGAGGCAGCTGATCACGTTGCTTTGCCGGCCAGAAACGGCTGCCTGCAACCGAAACGCTGCCGCTTTGCAGCGGCTCGAGACCCAGGACAGCTCGAACAAGCGTGGACTTACCGGAGCCGGACTCACCGACAATACCGACACTCTCTCCGGCCGCAAGAGTGAAGGTGACTTTGTCCACTGCCCTGAAAACAGCGGGACGCTTGAAGAAGCGTGCCCTCGGCAATGTATAGTCGCGTGTAACGTTGTCAACCTGCAGGACCGCTTCGCGCCGCCGGCGCTCGCTTGAGCCCTGCAACGCTGCCGCCTGTTCATCGGCAGCGACACGACGCGATCCGATTAGACTTGCCTCGCGCAATGCCAATGAATAGGGGTGACGCATGTTGTCGAAAACGCCCACGGTATCGCCCGTCTCGACGATCTCACCGGCTTTCATTATGGCGATCTTGTCGGCGAGTCGCGCGACCGCCGCGAGGTCATGACTAACGAACAGCAGTGAAATCTGATCCTCGACGCACAGCTGTTTAAGCAGCGCGAGGATTTTCGCCTCAGTGGTTACGTCCAGCGCTGTGGTCGGTTCGTCGGCGATCAGGAGCTGCGGTCCTAGCGCCACCGCTATAGCAATCACGACGCGCTGACGCTGCCCTCCCGACAATTCGAATGGATAGCGGCCCAGGGGAAAGTCTTTGTTCGGCAGCCCAACCCGTTCGAGAACAGCAGCGGCCCGCTCGCAGGCCTGTACCGTGTTCAGGCGTTGATGTTTGACGAAGACTTCCGCCACCTGGGCGCCAATCGTTTGCACTGGATTCAGTGCGGTCATTGGTTCCTGAAACGCCATCGAGATCTTTAGTCCGCGCACCGCGCACATTTCAGCATCGTTCTTCGCCAGCAAATCTTCGCCGCCAAACGTCAGATTGCCGCTCAACTCTGCACCCGCCGGCAGGAGTCTCATTATCGCGAGCGCCGTCAAGGATTTCCCGGACCCCGACTCCCCAACGAGGCCCAGCGTTTTTCCGGCCGATAATGCAAACGACAACGACTTCAGGATAGTCGTGCCATTGATCGACAACGAGAGATCGTCAACTTGCAGCAACGGTTTCATGGCGTTCTGCCGACGAGTTTGGGATCAAAATAGTCGCGCAGACCGTCGCCAAACAAATTCAGGCCGAAAACAGTCAGGAAAATCGCCAGTCCGGGAAATATTGCCAGCCAGGGTGCGAAGCCAATCATCGTCTGGCTCTCTGCGAGCATTCGACCCCAACTGGGGGTTGGCGGCTGGGCCCCGAGCCCGACATAGGACAGACCGGCTTCGGCAATTATGCCGAGCGAGAACTGAATCGTGGCATGGACGATTAGTAAATTAAGGATATTCGGCAATATATGTTCTGCGGATACTCGCCATTTGTTTTTGCCTGCCACGCGCGCGGCCAGAATGAACTCCCGTTGCCATAGCGCCAGTGCCGGCCCGCGTGTCAGGCGGGCGAATACCGGTATGTTGAAAATGCCAATCGCGAGAATGGCGTTCAGTGCCCCTGGACCCAGCAACGCGGTCAGCAGGATGGCGAGTATCAGAGCCGGGAACGCGAATACGATGTCATTGCCCCGCATCACAATTTCGTCGAACAGCCCGCCCCGCGCCGCGGCGGTGAGCCCCAGCGGCACACCAACTCCAACGCCAAGCAATACCGCTATGACGGCTACGGAGATCGAGGTCCTTGCGCCCACCATGATCTGCGACAACACGTCACGACCGAGGTGATCGGTACCCAGAATGTGCAACACAGACGGCGCTTGCAGGCGTTCTCCGACGTCCAGATTGTTGATCGGGTCATATGGCGTCCAGAATAATGAAACCAGCGCCATCATGGCCACAACCGAAACAATGCCCAAGCCAACCCGGAAAGCGACCGAGACGGCGGGTCGACGAGCCCGGGTTGCAGCAGACCGACTACGCATTCGTTTGTAGTCGCGGGTCAACCGCCGCGTAGCCAAGATCAACAATGAATGAGATGAGTACCGTGGAAAATGCCAGCAGGAATACGACACTCTCCACCACGATCAGATCTCTCTGAGTGATTGCCTGGAAGATAAGTCGCCCCAATCCGGGCAGGTAGAAAACATTTTCGACAATTATTCCGCCAGCGATCAGGAAAGAAAATTGCAGGCCGAGAATGGTCAGCACAGGAATGGCCGCATTTCTAAGCGCATGCTTTCTAAGCGCCTCCGACTCCGAAAGACCTTTCGAGCGCGCCGTGCGGATGTAATCCTCATTCAGTGTATCCAGTAAGGCTGAACGCATGACGCGCGCCAATATTGCCGCCTGTGGCAGCGCCAGTGAAATTGCCGGCAAGGTCAACGAATGTAACCCGGCCAGTAATCCGGCTTCCCAACCCGGAAATCCACCGACTGGAAACCACTGCAGTACACCTGCAAAAAGCAGCACCAGCAGGATGGCTATCCAGAAGTTTGGCAGCGCAATGCCGACCTGCGTCGCGCCAAGAATCGCGCTGTCCGCAGTTCGTCCACGATTGCGCGCAGCCAGGAAAGCGGCGGGCGCAGCTATGGCGAGCGCCAGGAAAATTGAATAGATCGCGAGCGGTAGCGACACCTGCACGCGGTCGGCAATAAGTTCGGAGACGGGGGTTCGGTAGGTGTAGCTGATGCCGAAATCACCGCTGACCAGTCCGCCCACCCAGGCTAAGTAGCGCGCCGGCGTGGACCGTGTCAGGCCCATTTCCTCACGCAGCGCAGTGAGTGCCTCTGGCTCGGCGTTTAATCCCATCATGTAACTGGCAGGATCACCCGGAGCGACTTCGACCAACAGGAAAATGACGACCGTCGCGAGCAGCATCGTGACAATGATCGAGGCAAACCGCCGCACCACGAAGACCAAACCGGCCTTGTACACGAGGTATGTGAGCGCGCCGAGCACGAAGCCGGCAATAATAATTAATGGGACACTGAGATTGCCGCCAGCCGTGCCCGAAATACTGGAGGATCCCAGACCGCTGCGCTGAACCGCGGTAAAATCATTCGCCTGCAAGGGTGCATTCTCCCAGGCGCCGCTGATACCTTTGGCCCAGACACCAGCCTTTGGTAACTGGAACAGAAAGACGTTCACTGCATCATCGCTGAGCTTCTGTTGGGCCTGTTGATACAGCACCTGCCGTTCCTGGCTGTCACTGGAACGCGCGAGCAGGCCGGCTATGCGATTGTATTCCTCACTCTCATACTGAAAGTAGTAGCCGTCTCTTGCGTAGATATCGAGATCCAGCGGCTCCGTATGCGCAACGATTGTCAGCGCATAATTCCTGTTGTTGAAAACCTGATCAAGCCACTGTGCCCACTCAAGATTCTCAATGCTTGCCTGAATGCCTGCAGCCGCCAGCTGCGACGCGACAAGTTCACCGGAACGACGCGCATAGCTGGGCGGCGGCAGCTTGAGAACGGTTTCGAAGCCATTCGGATACCCTGCATCGGCGAGCAGTGAGCGAGCCTTCGCAGGATCATAGGGATATCGATCCTGTAGTTCGACATAAGCCGGGTGATGAGGCGGAAAATGAGATCCGATCACCTCGCCATATCCAAACATGGCGCCTTCTATTACGGCACGTTTATCAATGGCGTGACTAAGTGCTTGCCTGACTCGCAAATCATCAAACGGCGGCTGCTTGTTGTTAATGGCCAGAATGGTCTCGCCTTCCGTGGTTCCTACGACCACGTCGAAGCGCTCATTTCGATCAAACTGTGCCAGGTTCTCCGGCGCCGGATAGGTTGAAAATCCATCGACGTCGCCGGACATCACCGCTGCGAACGCCGCTGTGGGATCCGGAATAACCCGAAAGCTGATGCCGTCAAGGTACGCCGGCTGACCCCAGTAATCATCATTGCGAACGAGGTCTACGCTCACTCCCTTGCGCCATCTCGAAAACCGGAATGGTCCGGTACCGGTTGGTTCTGTCGCATTTGATGGCGCGCTTTCGGGAGCGACAATAACAGCATCGCCCCACGCCAGATGTTGCAGGAAGGCGCCCACCGGTCGATCAAGAAAAATATCGAGCGTGTGCGCATCGACGATACTGATTTGTGAAATAGGCTCAAATAGCGACTTCTGCGCGTTGGTTGATGCCGGCGCAGCAGCTCTGTCCAAGGCAAATTTTACGTCGTGCGCATCGAAGGCCGTGCCGTCGTGAAAGGTAACGTTTCCTCTGAGAAAGAAACGATAGGTTCGTCCTTCATCGCTGATTTGCCACCGCTCTGCCAGTCGCGGCACGACCGTTCCGTCTGGAGCGATTCCGGTGAGTCCTTCAAAAACATTGGCGTATACAATCTCGTCAACAGCTGCAGCCGATCCCTCTGTCGGGTCCAGATTCGGCGGCTCGAGCTGCACGCCAACATTTAATACGTTCGCGGCGCGCGCGAAATTTGGAACGGCTGTCGCAACACTGCACAGGAACAGCCAGCAAATGAGTCGATGTTTTCTCGCCGTTCGCTTCATCCTGAACCGACGTTGGCTACTGATCGCTTGTAAGCAGCGAATACGCAGCGGACGCCATTACTTTGGCGGAGGTTACGAGGTCATCAATTTCGACGTATTCGTCCGGCTGATGAGCAAGGTCCACGATTCCGGGCCCGTAGGCAATACAGTCCTTGAGTTTACCGATTCGATCGATGTGTTTCTGGTCGTAGGTTCCCGGAGAACACACTATAGTGGCCTCCCTGCCAATGACGGACTTGATCGCCGCGGCAGTAGCTTGCACAACCGGTGCGTTTTTATCGGTCATCGAAGGAATGACTTCGAACAGGTCGCGCATCGTGTACCTGAAGCCATCGCGCTCGGTGCTTAAACGGTCCAGTAAGGCACGAACCTCGGACTTGACCTCGGATAAGTCTTCCTCGATCAGGAATCGGCGGTCGATAATTGTCCGGCAGCTATCCGGCACGCACGGTGACGGCAACCCGTCATTGCCTTCTTCCTGGCCGCCGTGTATCGAATTGATGTTCATTGTTGACGTGCGCGCGCCATCCGGTACAACGGGCATCTCAGTAACCCTCGAGGCCAGCGCCGGATAGAGTTCAGTTTCAAATAGTCGTAGTAGGGCGCTCATATGACGAACCGCACAATCGCCGAAAAACGGCATCGAGCCGTGCGCGATTCTGCCATGCGTTTCGATTTCCGCCCACCAGACGCCGCGATGCCCAATGCAAACACGATCGACGTTGAGCGGCTCCGGGATGATGACGTGATCGACCCGAGGCTTTGAAAACCAACCGCGCTCTGCGAGATAGGCGACGCCACCGAAACCGCCCGACTCTTCATCAGCCGTTCCTGATATTTCCAACACACCCGGCAGATCCGGTACCGCTTCAATCAATGCCTCAACGGCAATGATCGCTGCGGCAATGCCGCCCTTCATGTCGCAGGCACCCCGGCCGAATACTTTCCCCTGCCTGACTTCCGCTGCGAACGGATCGACTGTCCATCCGGCACCGGTTTCGACGACGTCAATGTGTCCGTTGAAATGTACACACGGTCCCGGTGCACTGCCCTGCCGACGAGCAACCACATTCATGCGCGGGTACTTGTCGGAATCGCCGGGCACGCCTTCGGCCCGTATATACTCCACGTCAAAGCCGCTTTTGCGCAAACGATCGCCGATAAACTCCGCGCAGGGAGCATAGTTTTCGCCGGGCGGATTGACCGTGGGTATTTTGATCAGATCGCGAGTCAACTCCACGACATCCTGCCGACGCTGTTCTATCAATTCATGCACAGAGTTTTTAAGGTCTACGGGCAATGTGACTTTCGCTTTTCAATGCAAGAATTATCCATATTAGAGACCGCCATGCTGCGCCGCAAAACTTACGCTGCCCGAGACGATTCGTTCTGTTCCAAGGCTGGTCTCCAGCAACAGGGCACCTTCGTTATCAATACCATCGCAAATACCGGTGGTCTGTCTGCCAGGCTGCTGAACGCTGATTTGCTGCCCATGCAACCGGTCGAAACCTCGCCACGCTTGCGCGAATTTGGAAAATCCGTGATTCTCAAACTCGTGCTGTGTATGGAAAAGCGCGTCAATCAGTCGGCTCAAAATCGCCAATCGGGGCGGCAGCGAGCTGCAACAGCTGGCGAGATCGACCGCGTTTGCCGGATCGGCATGAGGAATTGAATTATTGGCACCGTTCAGTTTGACATTCAGGCCTAACCCGGTAACAACCGTTACGCCGGTTGAATTCGAGCGGTGCATCTCAGTCAGAATTCCGCCGAGCTTGTGACGATCGACGATGAGATCGTTGGGCCACTTGAGTTCGATGCCGTCGGCGCCCAGTTGTTGCAGCGCCTGAGCAACGCCGACACCGTTTGACAGTGTCACGCAGGCCAGGTTTTCAGGCTGTGCATGGAATGTATAGGATATGGACAGGCAGATGCCGGAACCGGGCGATGAATGCCATTGCCTGCCCCGCCGCCCGCGGCCGGCAGACTGGTGGTTCGCACAGGCGATCCGGAATCGACCTGGTGCCGGTGCATCTTGTGCCAGCAAGTAAGTGTTCGTCGAATCGATTTCGTCAAAAACCTCAAGGTGATCCAGGCGATCGCGTGCCAGCGCAGTTAGCAAAGGCCGCAGGGTGTCGGCAGCGGGCAGTTCGGCCACTAGCGGTTCCTGCGTAGCAGCATCGCCCGGGTTAGCCGGGACTCTTCGCCTCTGATCATCCGACCTATGTTGGAGCGATGGCTAAAAATGATGTACATGGACATTGCCAGGCAATATATGAATACCGGTTGGTCTTCCGGCAATCGCAGCAACCACATCAGCACAGGCGCTGCTATGCCTGCGCTAATCGTGGACAGACCAACGAAGCCTGACAACAGCAGCACGACCAGCCATATTGATACCACCGGCAGCAATAAATACGGCGCCAATACGATCAGCGTACCAACCAGGGTCGCCGCACCCTTGCCGCCACGAAACTGATGCCACATTGGCCACACGTGGCCGATAACGGCAGCAGCCGCGCAGCACAAAGTCAGCCATTCGCGAGAAATATCCGGGCTTGGTCCAATAGTTGGAATATTGATGCCCGGCACCAGCGCGGTTGCAAGCACGCCTTTGCCAATATCGATGGCCATGACGCCGAGCGCAAATGCCACACCCTGAGTACGTAATGCGTTCGTTCCGCCGGCATTGCCGCTGCCCATGGTCCTGATATCGACGCCACCGCGAATCCTGCCCATCACGAGCGAACCCATGAATGAACCCAGGAAATAGCTGATCAGAAATTTGCTTGCGAGTTCGAGCACGATACCTGTGAGGTCTTTGTTTGCGGCGGCCCGGCATTGTAGCATCAGCGGTCCCCCGTCAGCTGGTGTGCATGCCCTTGCGCACGACTGCCATTCCGCTTTTTTTAAACCCCGCTGTCGGTCGTGGCGAAACCCGAAAACTGGCGCCATCTATGGTCCGGTATGTCGAGTGCCGAGCTTGTCATTAAACTGAGTGAGCGTTCCGGTAGCTGAGCTCTTGAATGAATGGTGCATGGGTTGCCCCTGGCGGGGCCACACAAACTATCGTCGCATGCGGAGCCGGCAGTGTTTACGAAGCAGTAATCGGGATTCTCGCGTCCGGGTCAGATACGTCGCCTGGCATCGTGACTGTCGACACCGGTAACGACTTCGCAAAATCGATCGCCACGCCGCTCGATTGGCGCCAGGCGTTAGCGTGACCGGCAGTCCGAATCCGTAACCCTTAACGCCGATGCGCTGTTGATGCGGGCAAGATGAATAATCGATAATTTTTTAATGGTACAGGCACAGGCATCGCTGCAAGAATTAACGGGATTGCAACAAAATATCATTGGGCGATCGTGGATATGGACAACCTGATTGCGGTTCCCAAGAACTTTGGGAGAGCGTCATTACGCTCGATAATTAACTGCGCTATTGCAGCGTCGAATACCCGGGGCCCATTACGATGGCGAACATTCGCATCGGGCTGGGGTTAGGCCGTACGTTTCACATTGCACCTATGTGGCGGACAGCTTGACCTGATCAATGCCGGCCCTATGTCCCGCGGTCGCACTCTGCGTCTCTTGCCTGGCTTGATTCGCGGCACACACATTGTTCACGCGGACGTGCAGCATGAGGAGGTGCGGGAATTTCGCCTGGTCGCCGACGTACCGGTGCCCGGTCACCTGGCTGACGAGAATCAGCCGTTGCAGACAGTATGCGCGGCACAGAGTCTGCCAGGTGCACGCGCGATCATGTAATTCCGTCGATTCAGGAAACGTTCAACCACTTCGAACGTTCCTTTTCCCGCTCGACGTCCGCTGTTGCATCCAGTGTCAGGTAGCAAGTGTCCTCAGGCGCTTTGCCGAGCCGCACCCGATGTCGCGTCAGCTTGTGATCACGAAAGACGGTGACTGTGACGGTGTCACCCGCGCGATGATTAGCAAGGCGCGCATCAAAATTCGCAGCGGTTAGCCGCAACCCGTCAATTGCCACGGGCTCGTCACCGGGTGCTATGCCGGCCTTTTCAGCGGGACTTTTTGCCTCCACCAGGGTGAATCGATCGGCGCCATTGGCGGGTACCGGTGTCGCTCCAAACCAGGGTCGGACGATTTGTGCATCATCAGCAGGTTTGCCGCCTGTGTCCTTGCTGTTGGTCGCCGCCCGTAAGTGCAGGTTCACGCCCACTGTTTTGAGAAGTCCAGTGAGCGGTAAATCAGCGGTGCCCCTTACAAACCGATCGAAGAAATCTGCCAGTTCCCGTCCGGTCGCTGACCTAGCAATTGATTCCAGGCCGCGCTCCGGCATGCCCGTGCCAGACTCGCCATACTGTTTCCAACTCGCCCGCATCACGTCATCCAATGAATGCGCGCCCTGCGATTCGTGTCGGATGGTCATGTCGAGTGCCAGCGCAATCAGTGAACCTTTGCTGTAATAGCTGATGATAGTATTTTTCGAGTTGGCGTCCTGTTTATACAGCTTTGTCCACGCATCGAAACTCGATTCCTCAACGGTCTGGCGAAACCGCCCGTGCGTCCGCAGTACCCGTGTAATGGTTTTGCCCAGCAGGTCCAGATAGCCTGCATCCGAAATAAGGCCGGACCGAGCCAGAAACAGATCATCGTAATAGGAAGTTATCCCTTCGAACACCCAGAGCAACCCAGTGTGCGTTTCCCTGTTGAGTTTGTAGGGCGTGAAGCGCTCCGGTTTCATGCGCTTGACGTTCCACAAATGAAAATACTCGTGACTGCAGAGTCCCAGGAATTTTCGGTACTCATCGCTGGTTGTTGCCACGTCGCGCTTGGGAAGATCCTCGCGACTACACATCAGGCTGGACGACCAGCGGTGTTCCAGGCCGCCGTACCCCTTCTCGCGCACCATGAGCAGAAACAGGTAACGGTCGAGATCCCTTGGCGCGCCAAGAAACGCAACCTGGCTTTCACACAGCGTCGTCAGATCGTGACAAACGCGCGCCATGTCGAAGTGCATCTCGCCCTGGACGGCGATTGCATGCGGAATGCCACAGACTTCGAATTCTCCGATATGAATATCGCCCATCTCAACCGGGTGATCGATTAGTTCGGCGTAGTTGTCCGCGACGAATTGTCCGAAATCGTAACGGCCTCTGTCGACTGAGCGCATTGACGTGGCGACTCGCCAATCTGCTCCGATCGTGGTTGCCGGTGGCAGAATTTTGACCTGGCAGGCGCGCTGCTCCTGTCCGGCCACGGCGGGAAAAACGCAGGCGCCGTCGAAAAATCCATGATTCATGTCCAGGTACGCTCCGCGTACGCTGGGATCAAAAGCGTAAATCTCGGCCACCAGGCATAACGGGCCGTCACAGGCACTCGCCTGCCAGGTGCTCTTGCCCGTCTTGGTGAGCTCGATTTCCTGCCCGCCTGATTCCGCACGAATGGCAACGACGTTTCGCGCCAGATCGCGAATCATGTAACTCCCTGGAACCCAGGCGGGAAACTCGAA
>JAJFKP010000053.1 GCA_021773135.1 Woeseiaceae bacterium
GGCATTCCTCGGCACGGGAGCGGCAGCAGGTGCCGCATCGATTTTGCCGAAAACGACACAGAGTGCGCCGCAGTCGGCTCCGACAAACCGCGTTCCGGTTTCACTCCCCCCGACCCCGGAGCAGATGGCACGTGAGGTTGGGGACGCGCGGCCACCGACCACATTTCGCGCAGCACAGCGACCCGGCTCCGATCTGATCGTGCAGGTTCTCAGGGATCTTGAGATCGAGTTTGTCGCGTCGAACCCCGGTTCGAGCTTCGAAGGTCTGCAGGAATCGATTATTAACTACGGTGAAATTCCCAATGTGATGCCGGAGTTTATCTCGGCCATGCACGAGGAATCGGCCGTGGATATGGCGCATGGCTACGGTAAGTCAGAGGGCAAACCGATTTGCGCCCTGGTACAGGGCACTATCGGTTTGCAACACAGCGCAATGGCGATCTACCAGGCCTACCATGGCAGGGCACCAATGGTCATTCTCGTGGGTCGTGACGACAAGCACTTCCTGCAGGCGCATACCGCCGATGATGTCGCCGGCATCGTGCGGCCGTTTACCAAGTGGGATGCGCACCCGAGCACGCTCGAAGAGGCGCTGCCGGCCATCCATGAAGCTTATCGACAGGCGATCACACCGCCGTGCGCGCCGACGGTTGTGATCCTGGACACCGAGGTGCAAAAGGAAGAAGCGGGAGACCTGCAGGTGCCCGCATACAGGCCGCCGGTCATTCCCACAATTACTGACAGCCAGGCAGACGAAATTGCGAGCGGACTGCTTGACGCCAAAAACCCGCGTCTGTCTGTCGGTCGCTTCCGAACGCCCGAGGGCATTCGACTCTCCGTCGAGCTCGCTGACATGGTCGGCGCCTCCGTGCAAACTCGATCGCATGAGGGTCCGATGAGTTTTCCGCAACGACATCCACTGGTGGGGCCTGGGGCGGACACCGAGTACGACTATGTTCTTGGCCTCGAAGCAAGCGGTGCGCAGGCGTCCCTGAACGGACCACACCTGCGCACGCTGACGGAACGCGACCTCACCAGCATCAATTTCGGCGGCATCCGGCCGCCCGTGCGTCCGCGCCGGGATGAAAGTGGCGAAATGGACCTAATGGCAGACGCCGAGGCGAGCCTGCCTGTACTTATTGAGGCTGTCCGCCGGCGGACCAACGGACGCGCTCAAAAAGCGGTGCAGCAGCGTGCGGCCCGGCATACGAAAGTTAATCACGAGGCACGCATAAGCGCTCTCAAAGCGGCGCTTGAGAAGAAACGCGAGGGCTGGGACGCAAGCCCTGTCAGCACCGCTCGCATCTATGCAGAGCTTTGGCCGCTGATCAAGGACCTGGACTGGTGTATCGGTGGGCCGACCCGATTTTCAGGCATGCATCATATGGAGTTGTGGGATCACGACAAGCCTTACAGTTATCTCGGTGGGCATCCTGCGGCAGCGCTGGGCTATGGCCTTGGTGCCGCGACCGGCGCCGCGCTTGCGGCCCGGGACCGGGACAGGATTGTGATCAATGTGCAAACGGACGGCGATTTCAACTACACGCCGGGCGCACTGTGGACGGCCGCACACCATAATTTGCCGATGCTGACGATCATGCACAACAACCGGGCATGGCACATGGAGCTTATGTACGTACAGTACATGGCGGGTGTGCGTGGCCGCGGCACCGACCGCGCTCACATCGGCACAACGTTGCGCGACCCGTATATCGACTACGCCAAACTCGCACAAGGGTATGGTGTGAAGGCAGAGGGGCCGATTTCCGATCCAACCCAGCTTGCCGCGGCCTTCGCCCGTGGCGTAGCGGCCGTGCAAAACGGTGAGCCCTATCTGATCGACGTAATCACTCAACCGCGCTAGAGGCTGCAATGACAAAGTTTGGAAAAAAAGCGGCCGCGACCCTGATCTGCTCCGGCATGTTGCTGACGACGGCCGGCGCGCAGGTTGAATACGGGCCGGCAACGGGAAACGCTGAAAATGGCAAGCAGCTCTATTACGACCACGGCTGCTACGGATGTCACGGATTCGGTGGTATCGGTCGCAAGAATCTTGCTAATGACGTGAGTGGAATCATGTTCAGCGAAGAGGTGTTCCTGGCGTATTTGCGCGCACGGGCTGATATGAACCCGCTTTTTCCGACCCAGAATATGCCCAACTATCCGGCGGACAGTCTGCCCGACGATAGTGCGAAGGACATATACGCCTTCATCCGGACGTTTAAGGACGATCCTCCAGAGGTCGAGGACATCCCCGCGTTGAAGGCGATCCTGGAGGCCGCACAGGAAAACTGATCGGCTCTTCGCGTCCGGTCCCGTCGCGCCCCCGGCGACTATCGACTACACGGTAAAATTCAGCCACCATCGCAGGCCTGCATCCAGCCTTGCCAAGGGTATGACATCAATATGAACAAGAGAGAATTTCTGCAGCTGTCCGGCGCAATCGGCGTCGCCACCGCCATCGGACCAACAGCTGTTGCGAAGGGCACTGGTGATTTGACAGATATCACAGCCGACGCGAAGCCTATTACCGTTACTGAGCGCCTCGCCCGGGTTGCCAAGGCGCAACGACTAATGCGCGCATCCGGAGTTGACGCGCTGCTGCTCGAGGCCGGTTCGGCCCTGGTTTACTTCACCGGCGTACGGTGGCGGAGATCGGAGCGATTTACCGGCGCAGTCATCCCTGCCGAGGGCGATATTGCCTTCGTGACACCCTACTTCGAAGAACCCTCAGTAAGGGAGAGTATGACGTTCGGTGAAGACGTGCGCGTCTGGCATGAACACGAAAATCCGTTCGACCTCGTCGCCGGAATTCTCGCTGATCGCGGCCTGAAGAACGGCACGATTGGAATCGAAGAGACGGTGCGTCACTTTATCGTCGACGGCGTGCAGAAATCGGCGCCGACTTTCAAAGTACAAAACGGCGAGGAAATTTCGCGTGGCTGCCGCATGTATAAGTCCACGGCGGAAATAGCGTTGATGCAGAAGGCCAATGACGTAACGATTGCCGCGTACCAATACGTTCACGAAAATATAGATATGGAAATGCGGCCGGCAGATATTTCGGCACTAATGAACCAGGCAACGCGCCAGCTCGGCGGTCAGCCGCAGTTCGCAAGCGTCCTTTTGAACGAAGCCAGCGCCTATCCGCACGGCACCGATCAACCGCAGA
>JAJFKP010000054.1 GCA_021773135.1 Woeseiaceae bacterium
TCAGTCACTTCCGAGCAGTCGATCGACGCTGCCGTTGAATTCAGCGACGGTGCAAACGTTCTCGATCTGCGCGGTCTCGGATCCAACCGAACACTGGTGCTGGTCGATGGTCGTCGTCATGTAGGCGGCGTACAAGGAACGGCTTCCGTTGATGTTGGTTCAATCCCGATGCGACTTGTCGAACGTGTCGAGGTGCTTACTGGCGGCGCATCCGCAATTTACGGTGCAGACGCAGTAACCGGAGTCGTTAACTTCATCATGAAAGACGACTATGAAGGCTTCAACGTCGATGCCAACTATGGAATCTCAAGTGAGGGCGACGGCAAACAGACTGCGCTTACCGCAACGTGGGGTACCAATTTTGCCAATGACCGCGGCAACTTTGTCGTATCCGTCGACTATCGGACCGACGAAGGTCTGAGAATGGGCGATCGTCCCGGCGCGCTGTTTGGCACCGGCGGCGATCTCGTAAATCCTGATCTTCGTTTTCAGATTGGCGACATAGGTGGGTCAACACCATTGTTTAGTCAGTATTACAACTATGCCAACACTGGTCTTTATCACTATGGTCTGAGTATTCCGACAGAGGCTGATTTCATCGCTGACTACAACGCGGAGTTTGGTGCGACTATCACGGCAGCAGATCTGAGCACCGCCGAGATGGCGTTGCTTACTCGCGGGGCTACCGCGCCTGCAAGGGCCGTCCGTCCTGAAAGCACATTTTGGCTGACGTCCGGATATGGCACGGTCGCGCCGGGTGAGGCGTTCGGCTTTACCGGGTTTTTTGAAGCAGAAACCCTGCCGGAGGACCGGGACGGTATCGGCGGACCGGATTGCCTCCAATCCTGGAGCGGCTACAACATGACATTTGCCAGAGCCGCATTCGGGGCCATCGGTGGTTGCTGGCAGATTCAGGAAGACGGCACTTATAGGCCGAATGTCGACGGCGATATCGTTTCCGCGAGTGGCGGCCAGGGCTTCGGCGGTGGTTCCTACAACGTATACCGCCAGGACTACTACGATTTCCTCCTACCGGACGACAAGGTCTCAGTGAATCTATTAGGTAGTTTTGAACTCAGCAATTCGGCGTCTTTGTTTGGCGAACTGAAGTACGTTACGCAAGAAACAGATACCACCGACGACCCAAATTCATTCTGGGACCTGATCCCGACGGCACCAGACAATCCATTCCTGCCGCCGTGGCTGTCAGCGATAGCAGCCGACCCAGCTGTGGACGGTGTCAGTATCACTATTGACCCCGTGCTATTTCGTTCCAACAGGGAGACCCAGCGAGAAACAATGCGCGCCGTTATTGGCATTGAAGGTGAATTCGATAACAGCTGGACCTATGAAGTCAGCGCTAACTATGGTCGATTTGAACAAAATATCGTAAGTACGAAACAGATTATTAACGATCGGTGGTTCGCAGCGTTGGATGCAACTACAGATGCAGGCGGCAACCCGGTTTGTCGATCATCCATTGATCCGCTCGCCACGCCTGGAGAGACGCCCTTCGGAATTCCCGTATATGATCCCGGTTATTTCTCCTTTACCCCGGGCGATGGGTCCTGTGTGCCGTTGGATATCTGGAACGGGATCGGGGGCATAACGCAGGCGGCCACGGATTTCATGACCACCAACACGTGGGACGATCTCGTCGTCGATCAGTTTGTGCTTTCCGCTTTTGTGACAGGAGATTCATCCAACTGGTTCGAGATGCCGGCTGGCGCGATTGCGTTTGCGGCGGGACTTGAGTACCGCGATGAATCATCGACAGCGACGTTCGATAACTTTCAACGTGGCATTATTCCTGCCGGTTCGCCGTTTCCGGCAGGTACCCAGATTTCTGACGTTTCGGGCAACTCAAATCTCGTATTCCGACCAACGGTCGGCGTAGATAATGAGCAGGGCAGCTACGACGTTATCGATGCTTTCGTCGAAACATCTATTCCGCTATTAGTGGACGCACCGCTGGCAAGAGAGCTCACGCTCGATTTGGCAGCACGATTGTCAGACTATTCGACGATTGGCCAGACAACAACGTGGAAAGCCAATCTCGTGTGGGCGCCCGTGGATAGTTTCGCAATTCGTGGCACATACTCGGAAGCAGTTCGAGCACCCAATATCACTGAGCTGTTCGGTCCGCAGATAGGCGCGACTTTTCGACCCGATGATCCCTGTGAGGCATCACGGATCGCCGCGCTAATCGCGGATGACCCGACTCTGGGAGCGCAAGCGCAGGCTAACTGTGTCGCGGTCTTCAATGGTATCGGCCTTGATCCATTCGACCCGGTCACAGGTGAATATAACTTCCAGGACCCGCTAACGGCTTCTTTCGGCGGCATTACTGGAGGCAATCCATTGCTGCAGGAGGAAACCGCAGAAACCTTGACCGTCGGTTTCGTATTCCAGCCAGACTTCATCGAGGGACTTAGCCTGACAGTAGACTACTGGGACATCTCCATCGAGGACGCAATCGAATCAGTGACATCTCAGAATATTGTGAACGGTTGCTATCTCGGTGCAGTCCTTAACGACGCTTTCTGTGCATTATCAGATCGTGAGGATGACCCGACCGATATGCAATATGGCGGGTTCAGATTTATCCGGCAGTCGACACTGAATTTCGCAGCGGTCGAGACCAACGGTATTGATTTCTCTGCCAAGTACCAGTTTGAGATCGGGGCGCACGGTTTCGATGTTACATTGCAGGGCACATCAGTTGATGAAATCAATAACTTCGAAAATCCTCTCGATCCATCTTTCGCAAATCCAGAGCTTCTCGAGGTCAATCGCCCCGAGCTGGCAGGCAACGTTTTCGTGAATTGGTCAGTTGGCGATTTGCAGGTCGGCTGGCAGGCACAGTTCTTGGATGAAATGCTGTTCGCCGGCGTAGAAGTCGAGGAAGTCGAGGCGCTGTACGGAAGCTCGGTGTTCCAGGATGCAGTCTGGCAACATGATCTGAGTGCCAGTTACCTCTTGAACGACGAGACGTTGGTCTATGGTGGCGTCAAGAATATCTTTGGCGAGGACCCTTTTATTACCAATAACGCGTTCCCTGTAAGTCCTCGGGGCAGGTTCTTCTTTGTCGGCATTGACTACTCAATGTAGTAGACGTCCTGCGCAGAAAACGAAAAAGCCGGGGCAAGCCCCGGCTTTTTTTTGCTCGTTATAAAATGGGGACATTCCTGATTTAACGTACTAATACGCTAAATCAGGAATGTCCCCATCCGGCTGGAGTCTGTTGTGTCTGATGAAAAGAAATTGAAAGACATGTTGCTCGCCCTGAAGAAAAGACCCCGGGCCCGTTTGGCACAATTGCCAACGCCGATCCATCAATTGGAAAACTTCGGCCGGGAAGCCGGGGATATCGAGCTATGGATCAAGAGAGACGATCTGACGGGACTGGAAGGCGGTGGCAACAAGACGCGCAAACTCGAGTACCTCGTTGGAGATGCGATTGAGACCGGCGCCGATACGTTGGTCACTGCGGGTGCAATACAGTCGAATCATACGCGCCAGACAGCCGCGGCGGCGGCCAGGTGCTCGCTGGAGTGTGCCTTGCTTCATTTCGGCTGGACCCGGGATGCGGGACCGCACTATCGGCAGGTCGGCAATATCCTCCTGAGCAGTATGATGGGGGCCGAACTCTTCCTCGACGAGACGCCAAGGCCTATCGAAGACCAGGCCCCACTGACAGAATTCTGCGAATACCTGGCGGATCGGGGACACAAACCGTACCTGATCCCGGCAGGCGCTTCCGAGCATCGCCTCGGCAGTTTCGGGTACATGGGCTGTGCGGCAGAAATGGTCCAGCAGTGCAAAGCATTAGATGTGCAGTTCGACTACATCGTTCACTGCACGGGCAGCAGCAGCACACAGGCTGGCCTGCTCGCGGGTTTTGCTGCTATCGGTTCAGTAATGCACATCATCGGCGTCGCCGACGACGACGAAACGCAAATCAAGCAGTCGCGAGTACTGCAACTCGCGAATGACGCATTGGCGGAACTCGGACTATCGGCGAACGTTTCATCAGATGATGTTCACGTCATCGCGGCAGATCAGAGTCCGTATGGCAAAGCAGATAACGAAACGCTGGATGCAATTCGGCTATTTGCCAAGACGGAAGGGCTGATTGCCGATCCCGTCTATGAGGGAAAGGCACTGCGCGGCTTGTTGAGTCTCGCGCAGGAAAACTACTTCGAAAGCGGCAGCAGGGTATTGTTGATGCACCTCGGCGGAACGCCGGCCGTGCACGCCTATGCAAACCAATTGGGCCCGCCGGAATTTTCCCAGTTCCCTGGGTAACGAAAATCGGGACATTCTTGATTTAGCGTATTAGTACGTTAAATCAAGAATGTCCCGATTTTTTATAGGAACCGTTCGACGCGGAAGTCCGCCAGGAGATCGACCGTCACGCCATCCAGGATTTCCAGCGCCGCAAGATGGCCTACAATCGGTGCCAGGGTAACGCCGCTGTGCATTGCCGCCAAGTAGATGCCGGGATTCTTTTCGGGTCGACCGATGATTGGCAGTCCATCGAGCGGCAGCGGTCGCCAGCCAACGCCAACGCTTTCCACCTCGGCGATTTTCAATTCCGGGACGTATTTCCGGGCTAAGTCTATTATGCGCCGCGCGTGCTCCATGGAGAGCTGCGGGTCAGGATATTCATTCGGCTGGCTGGCTAACAAAGCCTGATGCTGTTCCGATTGCGGGGGTCCTGCTTTTTCACCGAGGATGACTCGCCCATCCGGCAGCTGGTGGAAATGCGTGTCCGTCGTGTAACAGACGGTATTTAGCAGCGGCGCCATCGGGGTCGTCGTGACAATGACGCCGGGCGTCGCCGGCTTCAATAAGCTTGTACCGACATCCGCCATTGACGCCAGCTGATTCGCG